>NZ_KB850209.1:30450-270472 GCF_000369825.1 Acinetobacter sp. NIPH 542 | reverse complement strand
GCTGCACTGTCTACAGTTGCAGTATAGGTTTGACCATTAATAACAACAGTAACGACTGTATTCGTCGCATCTGCTGGAACATTTTTCAAGACACCTGTAATGGTGACATTGCCTGATGCTTCTAAAACATTAATCACGTTATCAGCAGTTACTGAATCAACTGCAAAGTTGACACCATCTGTATTTGGACCAACTGCATCCACAATACCTGTTCCCGGTAACGATGGGTTACCTGCTGGATCGGTTGCGACTGCTGTTACCGTGTCTCCATCTTTAAGATCACCTGGGTTTGGTACTGACCATGTGCCGTCTGTACCTGCAACCACAGTTGCTGTCGTACCGTCAGGGAAGCTTACAGTCACGGTTGAACCCGGTTCTGCTGTACCTGTTACTGGATCAGTCGCATTGATTGGATCAAGGACCGGTGCATTTGGTGCAGTGGTATCTACTGTATAAGTTTGTGTATCGTTAACTGTGCTGCTATTACCTGCTGCATCAGTGAATGTTACTTTGGCATCAATGGTTTTATCTGCATCAGCAACCAAACCACTGCCCAGTACACTTACTGTCCATGTACCTGCTGCACTGTCTACAGTTGCAGTATAGGTTTGACCATTAATAACAACAGTAACGACTGTATTCGTCGCATCTGCCGGAACATTTTTCAAGACACCTGTAATGATGACATTGCCTGATGCCTCTGAGGCATTAATCACGTTGTCAGATGTTACCGAATCAATCGCAAAATTTACTGATCCTGTATTTGGTGCTGCAGTATCAACTGTGACCACACCTGTATCTGTACCTTTGTTACCTGCTGCATCTGTTGCAGTCACGGTAATCGTGTGTGGACCATCTGTGAGCACTGGCAGTGTATTATCTGCAAGGGTCCAAGTGCCGTCACCATTGTTGGTCGCTGGGTAGTTCACACCATCCACAGTCACCACCACAGTAGCGGTCGGATCATTCACTGTACCGGTTAACACAGGTGTGCTGTCGTTTGTGAGCACATCATCAAGAGCGACTGTCGGTGCTGATGTATCAAGCGTATAAGTTTGTGTATCGTTAACTGTGCTGCTATTACCTGCTGCATCAGTGAAAGTTACTTTAGCATCAATGGTTTTATCTGCATCAGCAACCAAACCACTACCCGGTACACTTACACTCCAAGTGCCTGCAACTTTATCAACTGTTGCAGTATATGTTTGACCATTAATAACAACAGTAACGACTGTATTCGTCGCATCTGCTGGAACATTTTTCAAGACACCTGTAATGGTGACATTGCCCGATGCCTCTAAGGCATTAATTACGTTATCAGCAGTTACTGAATCGACTGCAAAGTTGACACCATCTGTATTTGGCCCAACGGCATCCACAATAGCAGTCCCTGGTCCGGAAGTATTGCCAGCAGGATCTGTTGCTACGGCTGTTACCGTATCTCCATCTTTAAGATCACCAGGATTATCTACTGACCATGTACCATCTGGTCCTGCTACAACAGTTTTCGTACTTCCGTCCGGATAAGTCACTGTTACTGTTGAACCAGGTTCTGCCGTACCTGTAATTGGGTCTGTCCCGTTAACTGGGTCAATCACTGGTGCATTTGGTGCTGTGGTATCTACTGTATAAGTTTGCGTATCTTTAACAGTGCTACTATTACCTGCTGCATCTGTAAACGTTACAGTAGCATCAATAGTTTGATCTGGATCTGCTTTTAAACCACTACCCGGTACGCTTACACTCCAAGTACCTGCAACCTTGTCTACAATTGCAGTGTACTCTTGACCATTGATTACAACAGTCACAACAGTATTTGCTGCATCTGCTGGAATGTTTTTCAAAATACCAGTAATCGTGACATTACCTGCTGCCTCTGAGGCATTAAGTACATTATCTGATGTAACTGAATTAACAGAGAAATTTACTCCATCTGTATTTGGTGGAGTAGTATCGGTAGGTGTTGAAGAGTCATTATTACTATCATGATTCGATGCTGCTGCGATAATACCACCCGCAACTAATGGGATAGCCCACAGCCATGGGTTTATACCACCATCGTGATAAAGCAATGGTTCAATTGAAGAAATAGGCTGATAAATAACATCAGACACCAACTCTTGTGGTGCCTCTGCTGGTAAAGCAGCTGGTAAATCTTCAGCTACGAGTGCTTGTGGCTCAACATCACTGTCGGCATCCGCATCCGCATCAGCGTCCGCGTCTGCATCATTTTCAGCATCTTTGAATTTTGCCCAGATTAACTGTCCATTTTCGTCTTGAAAAACAAGGCTGTTATCTTTAGGCTCAGCTGTTCCACTAAAAAAGCCTTCAATAACAATTGTCTCGCCATTTTTAAGGCGAATGACTGCATTGGTTCCCTCCCTATTCACTACCAATACATCACTGGCAGCCACTTTTACCAATACAACCGATGCTTCTGTAAGCGATGCGGAAGTTCCCTTGATGGTTGACAAGGTGTCGTGACTATCCTTGGCAATAATTTGTATTTCAGGCATATCTGTATTCCTTTTATATTATTGATTTAAATGATTTTTTGTATAATTCTTTTTACTTAATGTTTTAAAGTTTTTGACCTACAACTTAAAAACATTAAGTAATGTGATCATTTTTACATTAACCACTTTAAAATAAAAAAAACAAATACTAAAGTACCTAAAGAAAAAATTTTAATTAATAGAAATTATATATAAGTCTTCTTTGAGTTTATCTTGTGTTAATTTAAGAGAAAATTTCTTTAAATGTTTTATATATAAAACAAATTTCTTTTTTTATATTTACCATTTGTTGAAATGTCATTTAATTAAAATATTCATATAACAATTATTAATATCTTAATAAAATAAAATATATTATTAATGATATATATAGAAAAAAAAGGCTTTAGGTAATATTTCACTATTACACTAAAACCTAATTTATAAATCTTTTATAAAATTTAAAACCGCAAATATTTAGAAATTATCCGGGCTCTCAAATCGTTTTACTTCTTGTAACTTATTTGGGTCATGCATCGTTGCAATTCCATCTTCAGTTTTTTGATCAACCAGAATATCCGGATTAAAAACGGTAATTGTTTCTCTACCTAGAGCATCCTCGCCAACAATATATTGAAAGCCTCTTCGATTCATCTTATGACACAGTCGTTGATAGAGACCTTTTAAACCTTCGGTTTCTTCATTCGGATTGTAATAGAAAGCATTCATCACAGCTGGTAAACCCAGACCACATACAATGCCTGATAACAACACACTAATAAAAGTATAGCCAATCAGAATACTGCTATAAGGACTTAATGCAGGAATATTGGCAACCGCCAAAATCAATGCAAGTGAAATCCCCCCTCGTACCCCACCCCAAGATAAAATGGTTAAACTACCATTATAACTTTTCATTTTCCGCATATTGGGGAAAAAGGCAAAAGCCATGAAGTTGGCTGCAAAACGAGAGATATGTAGGATAAAGAACGCAACAATACCGCCTAAAATTAGGCTAAAGTTTAAATCAAGAATAAATAACTCTAGGCCAATTAAAGTAAATAAGAATGAGTTGATGATTCCTTCTACGGTATGCCAAAAATGATTAACCTCTTGAATCTCTCGCTCTTCTCGTATTTCTTTCCATTTGTTTCCGACAATTAAACCACCTATTACACAGGCAATCGGTGCTGATGCATGGGCAAACAAAGCCACTAAATATGCTCCACTCGCAAGCAAAGCTGTTGTCAAAATCAGGGACTCCATTTCGTGTTTACCACGTAATAGACGCAACACCCCTACCCCAAATGCCCAACCAATCCCGACCGCAACAACAATTTCATAGAGTAGAGCTTCTAGTGTCGCCATTAACGAGAAATGTTCACCCTGTAAAACATTGAGTAAGGTCATAAATAATGCAATACACATTGCATCGTTAAATAGTGACTCACCTTCTAGCTTAACGATCAAATGATGCGGTGCACGAATCGAACTCAGTACACCTTTAATACCAATAGGGTCTGTTGCCCCTAAAGCTGCACCTAAAAGCAACAGCACCAAAATTGGCACATGATATCCAACCAAAAGTTGGAACCCGTAGAGCAATCCACCAAATAAAACGGCGCAAATGACCAATGCAATGGTGGCCAAAATACTAATTTGCTTCCAGTAACTTTTTAAATCAGAAATTTTAAATTTAAGTGCCGAAGAAGTTAAAATAAAACAGATGACGCCATTAATTAAAAAATCATAAAAATCGATATGGCGCACGGCTTCTTCAATATTATGAATATTAATGGTAATAAACTGGTTACCGTTTAGTAGGCTTGCGCCCCATTGCAAAATAAAGACAAAAATTGCTGAGACCAGCGGCACACCAATAGCCTGAGGAAAGCCTAAAATGCGCTTATTGAAGATCGTGGTTGCGATTGATAGCGCAAAAACCACTGTGAATGCTTGTAGTAGAAAAAAATTACCCATGAATACCCTTCTTCTGGGTCAACGACCAAATAAGAGAAACTTTGTTAGATCGACCAAACTTAATAAAAACTGGCATAAAGAATGCCATAATCATAAAAAACAGAAATTAGGGCACAAGTTTAACGAATTGAATGAACAATCTATCACTCTGTTAAATTTCTTAACATTATTTATAGTTATGATCTAAAGAAAAACGGATGAGCCTGTTAAATATGTTTAACAAGACTCATCCAAGAAAAGATTAAACTGGATTGTTAAAAGTATCGCATTGGTTAATATCGCCAGTTTTTAAACCAACCTGAAACCAGTGCATTCGCTGTTCACTACTACCATGTGTAAAGCTATCTGGAACAACCTGACCAGTTGAGCGTTTCTGTAAATAATCATCTCCAATTTTTTGAGCAGCATCCATCGCTTCTTCAATATCACCTTGCTCTAAAAATTGAGTACGTTGCTGATTATGACTCGCCCAAATACCCGCTAAACAATCGGCTTGCAATTCTTGACGAACAGATAATTGATTACCTTCTCTTTGGCTCGCTTGTGCACGGGCTTGTTGAACTTGTGAAGAAATACCAAGCAAGGTTTGAACATGGTGCCCTACCTCATGTGCAACCACATAAGCTTGAGCAAAATCGCCTGCCTGATCCTGTCTTGAAAGTTCAGTTTGGTTTTGCTCACCAGAAATTCCCATTTGCTGACGCATATCTTTAAAGAATTCTGTATCAATATAAACCTTCTGGTCTGCTGGACAATAAAATGGTCCCATTGCAGATTGAGCAGTACCGCATCCAGATTGAATCATCCCACTAAATAACACCAATCTTGGTGGCGTATATGTTTTACCTAACTGTTTAAATATAGGAGTCCACGTATCCTCTGTATCAGCCAAAACAGTTCCAACAAAATCAGAGGCTTCTTTTTGCTCGGGTGTTAAACTTTCTGGTGCAGTTGCATTTGACTGCTGTGATGCAGTGACTTGCTGAGTTGCCTGATAAGCTTGTTGTGGATCAACCCCAAAAAACTTCCACGCAACAAATGCAACAACCAAACCAATAATGCTGATACCACCTGCTCTAACACCGCCACCACCTCGACGGTCTTCCACATTGGTACTAATTCGACGACCTTTCCAGCGCATAATTTCCCTCTTATTTTAGAATGGCATCATGAACCCGATGCTTTTTTTGGCCACATTTTTTGTATTAAACTCACAATTAATAGAACAATTGCACCTGCAACCAGTCCTATTCCAAAATTAATCAGTGTCGGTGTTAAAGCACCAATAATATTACCTACCGCTGGTATTGTTTCTACATGATCCACGGTGTTTTCAGTTAAGTGATGAAGTAATGGAATCGTATGATTAATAATCCCGCCACCAACTAAGAACATTGCAATGGTGCCTACGATTGAAAGTAGTTTCATTAAAATAGGTGCAAAAGCTAATAAACCTCGACCTATAGTTTGCTTGAATGAGGTAGTTTGCTTAGTTAAATATAATCCCAAATCATCAATCTTAACAATCATGCCAACTAAGCCATAAACGCCAATTGTCATAACAATAGCAATAATACTAAGTACGCTTACCTTAGTCATTAAACTGGCTGTAGCCACGGTGCCTAAAGAAATAACAACAATTTCAGCCGATAAAATAAAATCTGTTCGAACAGCTCCTTTTACTTTTTCTTTTTCAAAATTTGCTAAATCTAATTCTTCACTATCAAATTCTGCTTTTGCTTCTTCTGATGTAGATGGCTTTTTATGCATAATGGTATGAAGAACTTTCTCCACCCCCTCATAACACAAAAATAAACCTCCCAACATTAATAGCGGATTAATCAGCCAAGGCGCAATCACACTAATCAACAAAGCCAAAGGAACTAAAATAAGTTTATTAACAAATGAACCTTTAGCCACTTTCCAAACAATAGGTATTTCGCGATCTGCACGCACACCTGTAACTTGTTGCGCATTTAAAGCCAAATCATCGCCTAAAACACCAGCAGTTTTCTTTGCTGCCATTTTGCTCATTAAAGCAACATCATCTAAAATTGTTGCAATATCATCTAGTAATAAAAGTAAGCCACTTGCCATTTCTTATCCAAGTTTGTATTTATTAGGCTATTGTAAGATGATTTTTTTCAATTTCTGTAATTTTACTGAATAAATTCACAATATTATTTTAAGAAAAGTTTAACCAATCGCTGACGAATTTTTTTTATTTCCCGTACAATAATGCCAATCTTTTATATTGCAGGGCTTACTACCCCTGATTAAGCCAATAAGACAGTGGAATAAATAATGAGTAATGTTGATCAGCGTCCAATTATTTTGACAGGCGACCGCCCAACCGGACAACTTCATCTTGGGCATTTTGTCGGTTCTTTGCGTTCTCGTGTAGGTTTACAGGATAGCCATCATCAACATCTCTTGTTAGCAGATGCACAAGCCTTAACAGACAATGCAGATAACCCAGATAAAGTCCGTCGCAATATTTTGGAAGTTGCTCTAGATTATTTAGCTGTAGGCATTGATCCAACAAAAACCACGATTTGCGTACAATCATGCTTACCAGCACTAAATGAGCTTACTATGCTCTATCTTAACTTCGTGACGGTTGCACGCTTAGAGCGTAACCCAACCATTAAGTCTGAGATTCAAATGCGCGGTTTTGAGCGTGACATTCCGGCTGGTTTCCTCTGCTACCCTGTTGCACAAGCGGCTGACATTACTGCTTTTAAAGCGACTGTGGTTCCAGTGGGTGAAGATCAAATTCCAATGATTGAACAAACCAATGAAATCGTACGTCGAGTAAACCGTCAGATTGGCCAAGACCTTTTACCTGAATGTAAAGCTTTGCTTTCAAATATGGCACGCTTACCTGGTTTTGATGGCAAGGCAAAAATGTCTAAATCATTAGGTAATACCATTGTTTTAAATGCTTCTGATAAAGACATTAAAAAAGCTGTAAATGCAATGTATACCGACCCAAATCATCTTCGCATTGAAGATCCAGGTCAGGTTGAAGGAAATATTGTATTTACTTACTTAGATGCATTTGATCCAAATAAAGAAGAAGTTGAAGAGTTAAAAGCACACTATCGTCGCGGTGGTTTAGGTGATGGAACTGTTAAAAAACGCCTTGAAGGTGTTTTAAAAGAATTGATTAGTCCTATCCGTGAACGTCGTGAAGAACTTGCTAAAGATCCTGATTATATTATGGATGTTTTACGTCAAGGTACAGATAAGTGTCGTCTTATTACTCAACAAACCTTAGATGAAGTTAAAGATGGTTTAGGATTATTTAAATTCTAATTCCTTTAAAAACTAAAAGCCCTTCGGGGCTTTTTTTATGCTTATTTTATTCATAGCATAATTTTTTAGAATTACTAATGTATTGACGACTATTCACATGCTTTTACCCTATTAACGTGAAGTAACACTTATTAACGCTAATAGCGATGAAGAATTTCTTAACTATCTCTATTATTCATCATGTAGGTTACATGATATGAACCTCACGACATTTCTCCTTAAACCGAAACTGTTTTTACAGATTCGTTGTTCTACGCAATGATCACCCCAATCATTGCGTATTTTTTTGCTTAAATATTTTGTTTTCTTTAGAAATTTTATTTTCTTGATTACTTATTTTTAATAGATAAAAAAACACCGCATCATTTTTCAGATGCGGTGTTTTTTTAAGATTCAGGATAAAGCAATTAAGCTAAACCTTTCTCTTTTAAAACTTGCAACATTGTTGAACCAAGCTCAGCTGGGCTACGAGTGTAAGCCATTCCCGCGCGTTCAAATGCAGCGAATTTCTCTTCAGCAGTACCTTGACCACCAGAAATGATCGCACCAGCGTGACCCATACGCTTACCTTTAGGTGCAGTTACACCAGCAATGTAACCTACTACAGGCTTAGTCACGTTAGATTTGATGAATTCAGCAGCTTCTTCTTCCGCTGTACCACCGATCTCACCGATCATGATGATTGCATCAGTATCTGGATCGTCTTGGAACAATTGAAGAGCTTCGATTTGGTTCATACCTGGGATTGGGTCACCACCAATACCGATACAAGTAGACTGACCTAAACCAAGCTTAGTTGTTTGAGCAACAGCTTCATAAGTCAATGTACCTGAACGTGAGATAATACCAATACGACCTGGTTGGTGAATGTGACCAGGCATAATACCAATCTTACATTCGCCTGGAGTGATCACGCCTGGGCAGTTAGGACCAACTAAACGAGTACCGTTACCGTTAGTTTCTAAGTAGCGTTTTGCTTTAAGCATGTCGATTGTTGGAACACCTTCAGTGATCACAACGATTAGGCCAACACCTGAATCAACCGCTTCAACGATAGAATCTAAAACGAATGGAGCTGGTACATAAATTACAGATGCATCTGCATTTGTCTCACGTACAGCTTCTTTCATTGTGTTGAATACTGGTAAGTCAAGGTGAGTAGTACCACCTTTACCTGGAGTAACACCACCAACAACTTTTGTACCGTAGTCTAAAGCTTGTGCAGAGTGGAAAGTACCGTTTTTACCAGTAAAACCTTGTACCAATACTTTAGTGTCTTTATTAATTAATACGCTCATGATTGATACTCCCCTTACGCTTTAACTGCAGCTACAACTTTTTCTGCGGCATCAGACAAGCCGTTCGCAGAAATTAATTTCAAACCAGATTCATCAAGTAATTTAGCACCTAACTCAGCGTTGTTACCTTCTAAACGAACAACAACTGGAACAGTTACGTTTACTTCTTGAACCGCTGCAATAATCGCTTCAGCAATCATGTCACAACGTACGATACCACCGAAGATGTTAATTAAAACACCTTGTACAGATGTATCAGCAAGGATGATTTTGAACGCTTCGATTACGCGCTCTTTAGTTGCACCGCCACCAACGTCAAGGAAGTTTGCAGGCTGACCACCATAAAGTTTAATGATGTCCATAGTTGCCATTGCAAGACCAGCACCGTTAACCATACAACCGATGTTACCTTCTAAAGCAACATAGTTAAGATCAAATTCAGATGCTTTTAATTCACGCTCATTCTCTTGAGATTTGTCACGTAAAGCAGCAACTTTAGGTAAACGGTAAAGCGCGTTAGAGTCGATACCAACTTTTGCATCTACACATAAAATATCGCCATTTTCACGAACTGAAAGTGGGTTAATTTCGAATAATGCAAAGTCATTTTCTACAAATGCTTGGTAAGCAGCAGCCATAATTTTAACAAATTGGCTGATTTGCTTGTCTTTCAAACCTAAAGCAAACGCAACTTCGCGCGCTTGGAATGGTTGTAAGCCAACTAATGGATCAACTTCAACTTTGATAATTTTTTCTGGAGTTTCTTCTGCAACTTTCTCAATTTCTACACCACCTTCTGTAGAAGCCATGAAAGTAATACGACGGCTAGAACGGTCTACAACCGCGCCCAAGTAAAGCTCACGCTCAACTGGGTATACGTCTTCAGCAACAATAATGCTGTTTACTGGTTGACCATTTGCATCTGTTTGATAAGTTACAAGACGAGTACCAATAATGTTATTTGCAAACTCGATAACATCTTCTTTAGATTTTGCAACTTTAACGCCACCAGCCTTACCACGACCACCAGCATGAACTTGCGCTTTCATTACAGCGAATTTACCACCAAGCTGTTCGAATGCAGCAACTGCTTCGTCTGCATTGGTTGCCAAGATACCTTCTTGTACCGGCATACCATATTCTTTCAATAACGCTTTAGCTTGATACTCATGTAAGTTCATTTAGTTACCTACTTAACTTTGTTTGTTGTCTTCAATTTGCGCAACATTCTCATGTTGTATATGCAAATTGCTGTCTACCTCTATCACCTTGATGTTTTTTTAATCACACCATCAAATGTGAAAAAGAGCGGAGAACCGCTCTTTATTTTATTTACGCTTACGTTGAATCGCGTGAATTGCACGACCATCTACAGCAAGTGCAGCTTCATGAACAACTTCAGAGAATGTTGGATGACCAAATGTCATTAACTGAAGATCTTCAACAGAAGATACAAATTCAAGAGCGATCATACCTTGGTGTACGATATCAGATGCAGCAGGTCCAATGACATGCATACCTAATAAACGGTCAGTTTTTGCATCAGCAACAAACTTAACAAAACCAGCACCTTCACCCGCTGCTAAAGCACGACCATTTACAGCAAAACCGAATTGACCAGTTTTAACTTCATGACCTTTTTCTTTAGCTTGTTCTTCAGTTAAACCAACCCATGCCGCTTCCGGATGTGTATAGATAACAGAAATGATTGTGTCGTAGTTCACTTGAGCTGCATGACCGTGAATACGTTCAACAGCCATTACACCTTCTTCCATTGCTTTATGAGCAAGCATTGGACCGCGAACCAAGTCACCAATCGCATATACACCTTCTACAGAAGTTGCACAGTAATCATTTACTTCAACTAGACCACGTTCAGTCAATTTAATGCCTGAATCATCAGCCAATAAACCTTCTGCATAAGCTTTACGGCCTACACAAACGATTAATTTGTCAAAAGTCTGAGTTTTTTCTTCGCCACCTTGAGTGTATTTAACAGTCACTTCACGACCATTAACTTCAGTACCAGCAACTTTAGCGCCAATACGAATATCAAGACCTTGCTTAGTTAAAAGTTTTTGGTAGTCTTTTGCCAAAGCTTTATCAGCCATTGGTAAAAATGCATCCATTGCTTCAAATACAACAACTTCAGCACCAAGACGACGCCAAACAGAACCAAGTTCTAAACCGATTACACCAGCACCAATAACACCTAAACGTTTAGGTACTTCTGGGAAGTTTAACGCGCCAGTTGAATCAACAATAATATCTTGATCTACAGGAGCTACTGGAATATTTACAGGTACAGAACCAGACGCAAGAATTACGTATTTAGGTTCTAAAACTTGAGTCTCACCTTCGTGTGAAACAAACTCAACTTTTTTACCAGCAAGTAATTTACCAGTACCTTTTAACCACTCAATACCATTGCCTTTAAGCAATTGATCGATACCACCAGTTAATTGGTCAACAATTTTGTCTTTACGAGCAAGAAGCTTAGCAAGATCAAAATTTACTTCACCTGTAGTAATACCGTGATCAGCTAAATGATGCACTGTATCTTCATAACGATGTGAAGAGTCAAGTAATGCTTTAGAAGGGATACAACCTACGTTTAAGCATGTACCACCTAAAGATGGCTTACCGTTGTGAATACGTTTTTCGATACAAGCGACTTTAAAACCTAGTTGAGCAGCACGAATTGCAGCTTCATAACCACCAGGACCACCGCCAATAACAACAAGATCAAATTGTTGAGACATTATTTATCTCCATGGTCCGAGATAGAGGATCACTCTATCTCGGTAATATTATTCGAAGAAATTAAAGATCAAGGATGAGTTTAGCTGGCTCTTCTAACAATTCTTTGATTGCTACCAAGAAACCTACTGCTTCTTTACCATCGATCATACGGTGGTCATAAGAAAGTGCTAAATACATCATTGGCAAGATTTCAACTTGACCATTTACAGCCATAGGACGCTCTTGGATTTTGTGCATACCCAAGATACCAGTTTGCGGCTGATTCAAAATTGGAGTTGAAAGTAATGAACCGAAAGTACCACCGTTAGTAATAGTGAAAGTACCACCAGTCATTTCTTCGATAGATAATTTACCGTCACGTGCTTTAGCAGCATACGCACCAATACCAGCTTCAACTTCTGCATAGCTCATACGATCAGTATCACGTAATACTGGTACAACAAGACCACGATCAGAAGATACAGCAACACCGATGTCATAGTAACCGTGATAAACAATATCGTCGCCATCAATTGACGCATTTACCGCAGGATAGCGTTTAAGTGCTTCAGTTACAGCTTTAACAAAGAATGACATGAAGCCCAAACGAGCACCATGGCGTTTTTCAAACGCATCTTTATATTGCTTACGCAATTCCATGATTGGCTTCATGTTAACTTCGTTAAATGTAGTTAACATTGCAGTTTCTTGAGTTGCAGAAAGAAGACGCTCAGCTACACGCTTACGTAAACGAGTCATTGGAACGCGTTTTTCGATGCGCTCACCAACAGCTACGCTTAACGGAGTAACGTTAGCAGCTGGTTTAGCTTGATGGTTTGCTACATCTTCTTTAGTGATACGACCACCGCGACCAGTACCTTGTACGTCAGCAGCAGCAATACCAGTTTCAGACAAAGCTTTACGAACTGCAGGAGCTTGGCCAGATACAGCTTCAGTGCGCTCAACAACAGGAGCTGCACCAGCTTGAGTTTGAGCAACTGCTTGCTCTACTGCAGGAGCAGCTGCCGCACCAGCACCAGCTTCAAACTGAGCAATCACTTCGTCAGAAAGAACTGTATCGCCTTCACCTTTAATGATTGCAACTAAGCTACCATCTGCAGGAGCAACCACTTCTAAAACAACTTTGTCGGTTTCAATATCACAGATCACTTCATCACGTGATACAGGTTCACCCACCTTTTTGTGCCAAGTTGCGATGGTTCCATCTGCAACAGACTCTGGGAATACCGGTGCTTTAATTTCGGTTGCCATTATTGAGAATCTCCTGATTGTTCAGCTTCGATTGCCAATGCATCATTAATTAGCTGAGCTTGTTGTTTTGCATGCAAGTACGGTGAGCCACAAGCTGGTGCAGCAGAAGCTTCACGACCTGCAAAACTGATACGGATTTGTTTGCCAGATTTTAAGATATCGTCGTATAAACGCGGTGCGATAAATAACCAAGCGCCTTGGTTCTTCGGCTCTTCTTGTGCCCAAACAAGTTCTTTCACGTTTGGATATGCAGCTAAGATTTCCGCAAGACGTTGTTCTGGGTATGGATATAACTGTTCAATACGTACAATTGCGACGTTAGTTAAGTTTTGTTCACGACGTTTTTCGAGTAAATCGTAATAAACTTTACCACCACAAAGTACAAGACGAGTTACATCTGACTTGTTAATTTGGTCAATTTCGTCAATTACAGTTTGGAATGAACCATTTGCAAGCTCTTCTAAAGTAGAAGTCGCAAGTTTATGACGAAGTAAAGATTTCGGTGACATTACGATCAATGGCTTACGAATTGGGCGTACAGCTTGACGACGTAATGCATGGAAAATCTGTGCAGGTGTCGTTGGAGTGATCACTTGCATGTTATCTTCAGCACATAACTGTAAGAAACGTTCTAAACGAGCTGATGAATGCTCTGGACCTTGACCTTCGAAACCGTGTGGTAACAACATTGTTAAACCACAAACTCGCTCCCATTTAGTCTCGCCAGAAGCAATGAACTGGTCAATTACAACCTGAGCACAGTTTACGAAGTCACCAAATTGTGCTTCCCAAATAATTAAGCTCTTAGGAATTGTAGTTGCATAACCATATTCAAATGCAAGAACAGCTTCTTCAGATAATAAAGAATCGTAAATTGCAAAACGAGGCTGGTTTTCTTTAACGTGACAAAGTGGAATATATGTTGAGCCATCTACCTGATTATGCAATTTTGCATGACGGTGCGAGAATGTACCACGCCCAACGTCTTCACCAGTAATACGAACAAGGTAATCTTCATCAATCAAGGTTGCGTAAGCTAAAGTTTCAGCAGCACCCCAGTTCAATGCAGTTTCACCAGTTTGCATTTTCACACGGTCTTCAATTACTTTTTGCACTTGACGCTGCATAACAAATCCTTCCGGAAGTTTGCTCATGCCCTCGCCTAATTCTTTTAAGCGATTTAAGTCAAATGAAGTATCCCAATCGTCTGTATAGTCATGACCCAAATAAGGTGTCCAATCAACAAACATTTTTGTATTTGGTTCAAGCACTAAAGCGTTTGCCACATGGTTTCCGGCTTCTAAATCTGCACGGTAATCTTCAACCATTTGGTCTGCTTCAGCACGATCAATTACTTTGTTTTGAACAAGTTGATCTGCATAGAGTGTACGAGTTGTTGCTTTTTTAGCAATCACTTGATACATCAATGGTTGTGTACCAGACGGCTCATCTGCTTCGTTATGACCACGACGACGGTAACAGAACAAGTCAAGTACTACGTCTTTACGGAATTCGTGACGGAAATCATGTGCTAATTGAGTAGCAAAGATTACTGCTTCAGGATCATCGCCATTCACATGGAAAATTGGCGTCTGAATCATTTTTGCAACGTCAGTACAATATTCAGTAGAACGCGCATCACGTGGATCAGAAGTTGTAAAACCAACTTGGTTGTTCACGATAATGTGTACAGTACCACCAACCGTATAGCCACGAGTTTGTGACATTTGGAAGGTTTCCATGTTCACACCTTGACCTGCAAATGCAGCATCACCATGAACAATCACTGGTAATACATCATCACCGCCGATGTCTCTACGACGCACTTGACGTGCACGCACAGAACCTTCAACTACAGGACCAACGATTTCCAAGTGAGATGGGTTAAATGCTAATGCCAAGTGAACTTCGCCACCAGGAGTCATTACATTACTTGAGAAACCTTGATGGTATTTAACGTCGCCAGAACCTTTCTTATGAATAGCTTTGCCTTCAAACTCGCCAAACAAGTCTGCAGGGTTTTTACCCATAATATTAACAAGAAGGTTTAAACGGCCACGGTGTGGCATACCAATAACAACTTCTTTACAACCAACAGCACCAGCACGTTGAATGATTTCATTCACCATAGGAATAAAAGATTCACCACCTTCTACACCAAAGCGCTTAGCACCAACGTATTTATTGCCTAGGTATTTTTCAAGTCCTTCTGCAGCAGTTAAACGCTCCAGGAACCCTTTCTTTTGATCATTTGTAAAATTAAGCTGACCACGAACACTTTCAAGACGTTGTTGAATCCAACGCTTTTCTTTTGTGTCCACGATATGCATATATTCAACACCGATTGAACCACAATAGATTGCTTCCATTGCTTCAATCATTTCAGCAAGCGTCGCTTCGCTCTTACCGATCTCAAGATTACCGGTATTGAATACTGTGTCTAGATCTGATTTGGTTAAACCGTGAGCTGAAAGCTCTAAATCTGGAATCTCTTCACGCTTAGCAAGACCTAATGGATCTAACTTAGCTTTTTGATGTCCGCGATTACGATAAGCAGCAATAAGTTGTAAAACGCCAATTTGACGACGTTCATGCTCAGTACTTACCGTACTTTGTACAACAGGTTGAACACGATTAGCATTACGTCCTAGTAATAGGAATTGCTCACGCACAGCGCCGTGTGGTTGGTCACCCTTTGGATATTTATCGAAATATTGGCGCCAGTCCTCAGCTACAGAGGTTGGGGAAGACAGGTACTGCTCGTAAAGTTCTTCAATATACGCTGCACTATCAGCGGAAAGTTCAGTGTCAAGACGCAATGCGTCAGCAACTTCTTGCATTTGTGGACCCATTTCCTATTGCAAAAAATATTACAGGCTGCCTTTTAAGCACACCCATGATGCATAATGCCAAATTGGTAAAAAAGGCATTACTTACCCAACAGGTCTTTACGACCATGGGGCGTCATACTACCTAGAGAGGAAACTCCATAGGTAATTAATGAATCACAACACCCTCAATGGCATCATCACTCACCTTATACTCGATTAAAACCGAGCAATTTTTTGCAAATCTTTTTAGAAAAATTAACTTTAAAATTAACTTTTCTAAAATGACTTTAACCATAAAAATTAAGCACAGATCTAAGATTGTGCTACTTAAATTAATTTCACTAGTATACGCTTTTTTCACCTATAACTTTGTGGCAAATCGTATCATGTTCTTAACGAACGATTGATTTTTTTGACACATACCACCTATAAATTGGCGAAATACATATGCGATTTTATCTTTTAATATATGGTGCAATATATAAAAACCTCATCTTTTTCGACCAAAGTCTAAAGTTTACATTATAAAGTTAAAAAAAAACGCACATCAAGGATGTGCGTTCTCTATTTGTGCAGAATTAACCCGCTTGATCTAATAGCATATTACGGATGTGACCGATTGCTTTTGTAGGGTTTAGACCTTTAGGACATACTGACACACAGTTCATGATACCTTTACAACGGAACAAACTGAATGGATCGTCAAGACGAGCCAAACGGTCTGCAGTTGCAGTATCACGAGAATCGATAATAAAACGGTATGCATTCAACAAAGCTGAAGGACCCAAGAACTTGTCAGGGTTCCACCAGAATGATGGACATGAAGTTGAACAACATGCACAAAGAATACATTCATACAAACCGTTTAAGTGTTCACGCTCTTCAGGAGATTGTAAACGCTCTTTAGGTGGAGCTGGTTGGTTATTGATCAAGAATGGCTGAATCTTGTCATATTGATCATAGAATTGGTTCATATCAACAACCAAATCTTTAACTACCGGCAAACCTGGTAATGGACGAATTACGATTTTCTCTGGTAAATCATTTAGGTTTTCTAGACAAGCCAAACCATTTTTACCATTGATATTCACACCATCCGAACCACAAATACCTTCACGGCAAGAGCGACGGAATGTTAACGTTTCGTCTTGAACTTTCAATGCAAGTAATGCATCAAGCAACATACGGTGCTTATCAGTCAATTCAAGCTTGAAAGTTTGCATGTACGGCGCTTTATCCTTATCAGGATCATAGCGGTAGATTTCGAATGTACGAGTACCTCTACTCATCTTTATACTCCCGATTAGAATGTACGTGGTGCTGGCGGAATTGCATCAACAGTCAACGGTTTGAAGCGCACTGGCTTATATTCCAAACGGTTATCTGATGAATACCATAACGTATGTTTCATCCACTCATCATCACGGCGACCGTATGAATAAGTTGGGTGATCAGCTGGTAATTCATAATCAACTACAGTATGCGCACCACGACACTCTTTACGCGCAGCAGCTGAAATCAGAGTTGCTTTTGCAACTTCATACAAGTTTTCAACTTCAAGTGCTTCAACACGCGCAGTGTTAAATACTCTAGATTTATCTTTCAAGTGGATATTACGCACACGTGGCTCAAGAGCAAGAATCTCTTTTACACCCTTATCAAGCAATGCTTGAGTACGGAATACACCAGCGTGATCTTGAACGATATCACGAATTGCATCAGCAACTTCTTGAGCATTTTCACCAGAAGTTGAGTCATCCAACTTACGTACACGAGCTAATGTTTGCCCCAATACATCTGTTGGAAGTGGTGCATATTCATCACCATGATGCTTAGTTACGTAATCGATAATGTGCTCACCAGCAGCTTTACCAAATACAACCAAGTCAAGAAGTGAGTTCGTACCTAAACGGTTTGCACCATGCACTGATACACAAGAACATTCGCCAATTGCATAGAAACCTTTTACAGGTTTAGTGTAGTTGTCTGTACCCACTTCAGGTAAACACACCTGACCATGCATATTCGTAGGAATACCACCCATTTGATAATGGATTGTTGGTACTACAGGAATCGCTTCTTTTGTGATATCAACGTTCGCGAATTTTTTACCAATCTCAAATACAGATGGTAAACGCTTCATGATTGTGTCAGCACCCAAGTGAGTCATATCAAGTAAGATATAATCACCTTTTGGACCACAACCACGACCTTCTTTAATTTCTTGGTCCATAGAGCGTGAAACGAAGTCACGTGGAGCCAAGTCTTTTAAAGTCGGTGCATAACGTTCCATGAACGGTTCGCCGTCTTTATTACGAAGGATTGCACCTTCACCACGACAACCTTCAGTCAACAATACACCAGCACCCGCAACACCTGTTGGGTGGAATTGCCAGAATTCCATATCTTGTAATGGAATACCAGCACGAGCAGCCATACCAAGACCGTCACCAGTGTTGATATAAGCATTTGTTGATGCAC
This sequence comes from Acinetobacter sp. NIPH 542, assembly GCF_000369825.1. NCBI lineage: Bacteria > Pseudomonadati > Pseudomonadota > Gammaproteobacteria > Moraxellales > Moraxellaceae > Acinetobacter > Acinetobacter sp. NIPH 542. The sequence goes on along the minus strand of NZ_KB850209.1, from coordinate 252,055 downwards.
GGTAAACACGACCAGCACCACCAGTAGCAAATAATGTCGCTTTTGCTTGGAATACTGAAATGTTACCAGTTTCTTGGTCAATTGCTGTTACACCAAGAACATCACCAGCTTCGTTACGAATCAAATCAAGAGCGATCCACTCAACGAAGAATTGAGTACCCATTTTCACGTTGCTTTGATAAAGCGTGTGCAATAATGCATGACCTGTACGGTCCGCAGCTGCACAAGCACGTGGAACTGGTTTATCACCATAGTTAGCAGAGTGACCACCGAACGGACGTTGGTAAATTGTACCATCAGCGTTACGGTCAAACGGCATACCCATGTGTTCAAGTTCATATACAACTTTTGGTGCTTCACGACACATAAACTCAATTGCGTCTTGGTCACCTAACCAGTCAGAACCTTTTACTGTATCGTAAAAATGGAAATGCCAGTTATCTTCTTGCATATTACCTAACGACGCACCGATACCACCTTGAGCAGCTACAGTGTGCGAACGTGTTGGGAAAACTTTAGTGAGTACTGCAACTTTCAAACCTGCTTGAGCAAGTTGGTAAGATGCACGCATACCAGAACCACCACCACCAACGATAACTGCATCGAAAGTGAGGTTTTGAATATTTGAATAATCTTCTTTAGGGGTTATCGCGCCCATGATGTCTTCCTATCAATTCGCCCAGAAAATCTGGATACCCCAGATTGCGTACACAAACACTGCAATAATGACAGCCGTCGTCAGTACAAGGCGTAAACCTTTCGCTGAAGGACCCATTTGACGAGTAGTGACATAGTCAGTAAAAACTTGCCACATACCAATCCATGCGTGTGCGATAAGCGATAAAATTGCCAATAAAGAGAAAATCTTCATTGGTAATGTCATCATGAAACCAGCCCATTGTTGATAGTCAAATCCACCTTTGCAGAGAATCCAACCCAAAAGAACAACAGTATAGGCTGCAAGTACAACCGCACTTACACGCTGGATAAACCAATCACGAGAACCTGAACCAGTTAAACCTGTAGCACTTTTCATTAGAACATAATCCATATAAAGGCTGCGATAATAGCTACCACAGATAAGATCAATGAAATTGTCGCTGCTATACGACCACTTTGCAGTTCTTCAGCAAAACCTAAATCTGCAAGTAAGTGCTTTACTCCAGCAATAAAGTGGAATAACAAGCCGGCTACAAATACCCAAACGATAAAACGTACAAGGATATTTCCAAACACGACATTTTTAACGTAGTCAAATCCTTCTGGTGAAGATAATGATTTATCTAAAATCCATAATAGAACTGGTACTAATAAGAAAACGATGACACCTGATAAACGGTGTAAAATTGATGCAATAGCCACGGGTGAGCGTAAATTTACCGCTAACACCTGACCCATGGACAAATTGACAGGTCTGTTGCTTTTCACAGCGGGCATCCTGTAGGTAGAAACTCCGACCGGAGTTTGTTGAATTAATTCCAAGGAAAGCTGGCATTGTTAGGCAAGCACAGCTCATGCCTAACCTATAAACGACACTGAATTATAAAACGCGAAGTATCAAAATACAAACAATCCACTTTCCCATTTAAGCAAAAAACAATTAAATAAGAATCATTAACAATGATATCACCCTATTAACCCTGTTAAAATGGCATGCAGAGTTCCATCATGTTATTGTTTAAAATAACTTTTTATTTAATTTCATTTTTTCTGCAATTTCTTTTAAATAAGCAAATTTTAGACTAAAGATAAAGTCATAAATTCATCATATAAATAGAAAAATGTTAGTAACTGGTCATATTTTCAATAAAAGCTACAATTCAACTAAGTGAAGTTAGTTGGATTCAATACAAATCAGTCAATCTAAAATACATTTGAGAAAGCAATTTTTATTGAAAATAAAATTTTTAATTATTTTAAAGCTGTTCAATTAGCTATTTTTTATACAATTAAACTTAAAAAAACATCAACATTCTTTGTTACAACTAAATAAAAATAGAGTTTTTTTTGATTAGCAATTTTAAATTACACCATGAGTTTTATGATTTTTTTAATTGGATTGGCATTTTCTACCGACTTACCATTCCCAATCTTAATTTAAAAATTTGCTTACAATTGTACTGATACTTCATTTTTTTTCTGCACGTTGTTGTTGAATTGACTTATTATACCATCCCGATGCAGTGATTTTACTGACTTTTTTGCTCGGGTCTTGATGACTAACTCTCTGTGAGAACGTTATTTTTTATCCATAAGTATAATTGACAAAATTTCAGTACTCACTAATCTTATAGCAAATTTTGACACCGTCTGATTCGCACATGAGAACATTAGGATTTCGAGTCAGATCAACATTCACCAGGACAGGAGATCTATTGAATGTCTGAAGCAAATGGCAAAAAAGCCGTATTACATCTTGATGGCAAAGAAATTGGTTTACCAATCTACAGTGGCACTTTAGGTCCAGATGTAATTGATGTCAGCAGCATATTGAAAGAAGGTCATTTTACTTTCGATCCTGGTTTTATGGCGACAGCTGCATGCGAGTCTAAAATTACGTTCATTGATGGTGACAAAGGTATTTTATTACACCGCGGTTACCCAATCGACCAGTTAGCAACTCAAGCAGACTATCTTGAAACTTGTTATTTATTATTAAATGGCGAGCTCCCAACTGCTGAACAAAAAACAGAATTTGATGCCAAAGTTCGTGCTCACACTATGGTTCACGACCAAGTTAGCCGTTTCTTCAATGGTTTCCGTCGTGATGCTCATCCTATGGCGATCATGGTTGGTGTTGTTGGTGCATTATCTGCGTTCTATCACAACAATCTTGACATTGAAGACATCAATCACCGTGAAATCACTGCGATTCGTCTAATTGCAAAAATTCCAACACTTGCTGCTTGGAGTTACAAATACACAGTAGGCCAACCATTCATCTATCCACGTAATGACTTAAATTACGCGGAAAACTTCTTACACATGATGTTTGCTACTCCTGCTGACCGTGATTACAAAGTAAATCCTGTTCTTGCTCGTGCAATGGATCGTATCTTCACGCTTCACGCTGATCACGAACAAAATGCTTCGACATCTACAGTACGTCTTGCTGGTTCTACTGGTGCAAACCCATACGCATGTATCTCTTCAGGTATTTCTGCGCTTTGGGGACCTGCTCACGGTGGTGCAAACGAAGCTGTTCTTAAGATGCTTGATGAAATCGGCAGTGTAGAAAACGTTGCTGAGTTCATGGAAAAAGTAAAACGTAAAGAAGTTAAACTCATGGGCTTCGGTCACCGTGTGTACAAAAACTTCGACCCACGTGCTAAAGTCATGAAACAAACTTGTGACGAAGTTCTTGAAGCATTAAATATCAATGATCCTCAATTAGCGCTTGCTATGGAACTTGAACGTATTGCATTGAACGACCCGTACTTTGTTGAACGTAAACTTTACCCTAACGTAGACTTCTACTCAGGTATCATCCTTAAAGCGATTGGTATCCCAACAGAAATGTTTACAGTAATCTTTGCTCTTGCACGTACAGTAGGTTGGATCAGCCACTGGTTAGAAATGCACAGCGCACCATACAAAATCGGTCGTCCTCGTCAGCTTTACACTGGCCCGACTCAGCGCGACATCAAACGTTAATATTCGAAAGAAAATTAATGATAAAAAAGCTGCCTTCTGGCAGCTTTTTTATTGTGGTATTTTCAATTCAATTTAAAAACTTATTCTTCATCAAACACACTTAATAAATGATGACTAATTCCATCAGCTCTTAACCAAGCCAACTCATAACTCGCTTTAGCCAAAGCTAGAACACGTCTTTCAAATTCAACCCAGATTGTTTTGACTTGAGGTTCTGAAATACCCAAACCACTTTCTGTTGCCAGATGCTTATTTTTTTCACATATTTTTAAAGCATGATAAAGCTTGCGACCTTTACTCGCCCCTTCCATCAACCGAACACGCTTACTTAAAATAAATCCCTCTACATGCTGTAAGTTCGCATGAGGCAACATAGGTACTAGGATTTGATTCAACTGATCATCTAAGCGCTTCCACACAGCCAAGCGTTGCTCTGCTGTATACGTATTCCATTGAATCACTTCATGGTTAAAACGGCGACAACCACGGCACACCTGATCACCAAAAACTGTTGAACAACGCCCTGCACATGGGGTGAGAGAGAGCATTCGATGATCATTACTCAAAACAAACTCCTTAAATAAACCATATACTTTTTATGGTTTTCTCGCTTATTACACATTTTCGCGCTAAAATATGCGCCTTAAATTTATATCTTAATACATTTGGAGTTTTCCATGAACGCTACTGTAGAACAGCTTGCACCTGTAGAACAGCAAGCGACCGCGGGTTGGGTTGTTGCAGCACTATATCAATTTAAAGAAGTTCAAGATCCTGCAGATCTTCAGCAACGTCTATTAGACTTAGTGAAAACAATTAACCTTTGTGGAACTCTGATTGTAGCAGGTGAAGGAATTAATGGTACTGTTGCGGGCGATCGTGTAGCAATTGATAGTCTCTATCAATTTTTGCTTAATGAAGGTTTTGCTTCTATGGAATACAAAGAATCCCATAGCTCTGACAAACCTTTCCGTAAAATGAAAGTTAAACTTAAAGAAGAAATTGTGACTTTAGGTGTTGAGGTTAAACCCCGCGACTTAGTGGGCCACTACCTTGATCCAAAAGAATGGAATGATTTAATTGCACGTGATGATGTAATTTTAATCGACACGCGTAATGACTATGAATATAAGGCGGGTACTTTCAAAGGTGCAATCGACCCGAAAACCGAGACATTCCGCGAGTTCCCAGAATATGTCAAAAAAGAGCTAGAGCAACATAAAGATAAAAAAATTGCGATGTTCTGCACAGGCGGTATTCGCTGTGAAAAATCAACATCTTTACTTCTTCAAGAAGGCTTCCAAGAGGTTTATCACCTCAAAGGCGGTATCCTTAAATACTTAGAAGAAACCCCAGCCGATGAAAGTTTATGGGAAGGCGAATGTTTCGTATTTGACGGACGTACAGCTGTAACTCATGGCGTTGAAGAAGGCGTAAATATTAAATGTCATGCGTGTGGTTGGCCATTAACTCCAGAAGAGTCAGCTTTAACGAGTTATGAACATGGTGTTTCATGTGTGTATTGCATCGACAAGACAACTGAAAAACAAAAAGCTGGCTTCCGTATGCGCCAGTCGCAAATTGCAGCTGCAAAGCGTAAACGTTTATAATTTTTAATGAAAAGGCATTTAGTTTTCTAAATGCCTTTTTTATAGAAATACTAAATAATAAAAATATTTTGACTACATAGCCCTTCAAAAACCGATTCATTCACTAAAAGCTAGTTTTAGAACTTTCAACATCAAGCTCCACCAGATCATGAAAACAACTCATTCAACATCCTGATTAAAGCTACAAATTTAAGATAAACCTTAAAAAAAGACTGCTTCATTCTTTAAACAATTAAAAAAGCCAAATAATAAAAAACGCCCTAGAAAGGACGTTATTTATTATTTCTTCTAATAAATTAATTTGGAGTATGATACATCAAGTATAATTCATTCAAATTATCTGGAATTTCTTCTGCCAGTTCATCCATTAACTGTCCATTACGACGGAAAGATTCCATCTGCGGATCTTCTTCATCAATTCCACTAAATACCATCATTGGTAAAGTTAAATCAATTAATTGTTCTTCATGTTCAGGGGCAAACCATGCCTCTTCATTTAAGAACATTGCATCAACAAATCCCACACTCCAGTCGCCTAAGCTAGATTCAACATCAGCTTCTTCAATTTCAAATGGAAATACAATTCCATTCTCATTTGCTAAGTCTTGTCGAATTGACTCTAACCACGCCTTGATTTGCTGAATAATTTCAGCAGGAACCTTTTTATGGTTATTATCAAACAGCTCATCTAACCAACGGTCAAACTGAGGGCCTACTGCAATTGCACACAGAAAACCATGAGTTGCAGCGAAATCTAGACCATACTCATTGTGGTCTCCATCTAGATATTCACTTAATTGGTCTAAATCTAACGCACTCATTGTGTTACCTGACTATAAAAAAGAAATCTACGATAGCATAGCATTTAAGCCGACGATGCCCTATTCAGATTTGATTAGTCTTCATCATCAAGATCATCATCGTCTAAATCGTAATCAAAATCTTTCAACTCACGCTCTAAACGGCGTTGAGCCAATAGATCATCAATTAATCTACGTTTTTCTAATGATTCTTTCGCAGTGATTTTGCCTGATGACTCATCAAAACCGACATCATCATCATCACCGTAGTTATCATCTAGTTCAAAATCTGTAGAAGACACTAAAACTACCTCTAATGAAAAAATGTGAATGGGTCTAGGCGCTATTTATCTCTCTTACAGAATCATGTCAAGTTTTATTTATATTTTTTTCATTAAACTGCATATTTGTACTTTTTTTCACCCGAAAAATTGTGTATTTATAAAACTCAACTATTTTTTTGATCAAGAAAAAATTCTATGATCTTTTCTATGGTTTAAGCTTGAAAAAAATGATTTTAGCCCAATATTCAAAAAACAGACGTGAATTCAAAGATATTTTTTATTTAACGGTTACCGATCAAACCCAAAACATTTCAAGCAAATTGTGCTATCATGCACGGTTTTTCACTGCCACAGATTCAACGAAGAGTAAGCAAAGATGAGCGATATGCATTCCCCTACTTCTCAAGTAGCGGCTCTGATTAGCCGAGGCAAAGAACAAGGTTACTTAACTTACGCTGAGGTTAACGATCATCTGCCGGACTCGATTACTGAAAGCGAACAGATTGAAGACATTATTCAAATGCTTCAAGACGTTGGTATTCCTGTACACGAGCGTGCACCTGAATCTGACGATACCATGTTCGGTGAGTCAACTGACACAGCCGATGAAGTTGCTGAAGAAGAAGCTGCTGCCGTACTTGCATCGGTTGAAAATGAGCCTGGACGTACGACAGATCCTGTACGTATGTACATGCGTGAAATGGGTACAGTTGAACTGTTAACCCGTGAAGGTGAAATCAGCATTGCAAAACGTATTGAAGAAGGGATTCGTGATGTCCTTAACTCAATTGCGTACTGGCCAAATGCTGTTGAAGTTGTATTAAAAGAATATAATGATTTCTTGACTGGCGAACGTCGCCTTGCCGATATTTTATCTGGCTATCTTGATCCGGAAACTGACGAAGATATTCCTGAAGTTCTAGAAGAAGAAACAGAACTTGAAGAAGATGATGCGCCAGCTACACCAGCAAAAGAAGTTAAGCTTGACGATGACGAAGAAGACGAAGAGTCAGAAAGCGACGATGATTCTGAAGGTGAGTCTGGTCCAGACCCTGAAGTTGCAAAGATTCGTTTTAATGAACTTGAATCTGCATGGACTAAGACAAAAGGTATTATTGAGAAACATGGCCGTAATAGCCCTGAAGCAGATGAAGCTTTAGAAGCTTTAGCTACTGTATTCATGATGTTTAAATTTACACCACGTTTATTCGATATCATTTCTGAAATGATTCGTGGCACACATGAACAAATTCGTGCCAATGAACGTGAAATCATGCGTTATGCAGTACGTCGTGGCCGTATGGACCGTACTCAATTCCGTACATCTTTCCCTAAGCAAGAATCTAATCCAGCTTGGTTAGATGAACAGATTGCTAAAGCTCCTGCTGAAATCAAGGCGCATTTAGAAAAAGTTCGCCCAGATGTTTTAGCATTCCAGCAAAAAATTGCAGATATTGAGAAAGAACTTAGTTTAAGCGTTGCTGAAATTAAAGATATTTCTAAGCGTATGGCGATTGGCGAAGCGAAAGCACGCCGTGCTAAGAAAGAAATGGTAGAAGCCAACCTTCGTTTGGTAATTTCGATTGCGAAGAAATATACCAACCGTGGTTTACAGTTCCTTGACTTGATTCAAGAAGGGAACATTGGTTTGATGAAAGCGGTAGACAAGTTTGAATATCGTCGTGGTTATAAATTCTCGACTTATGCAACTTGGTGGATCCGTCAGGCGATTACCCGTTCGATTGCCGATCAGGCTCGTACAATTCGTATTCCTGTACATATGATTGAAACGATTAACAAGATCAACCGTGTATCTCGTCAATTGTTACAAGAAATGGGCCGTGAACCAACACCTGAAGAATTAGGTGAACGTTTAGAAATGGACGAAGTTAAGGTTCGTAAGGTACTTAAGATTGCCAAAGAACCGATTTCAATGGAAACACCTATTGGTGATGATGAAGATTCGCATCTTGGTGATTTCATTGAAGATCAAAACATCACTTCTCCAATTGATGCTGCGACTTCAGAAGGCTTAAAAGAAGCAACACGCGAAGTATTGGAAAACTTAACTGAACGTGAAGCAAAAGTATTGAAGATGCGTTTTGGTATTGATATGCCAACCGATCACACACTAGAAGAAGTGGGCAAGCAGTTTGACGTAACACGTGAACGTATTCGTCAGATTGAAGCGAAAGCATTGCGTAAATTACGTCACCCTTCTCGTTCTGAACACTTACGTTCTTTCTTGGAAAATGACTAAGTTTTGAAGGCTTGAAATTTCAAAACCAAGCCCCATTTAATAGAAAGAGCTATAAACGCCTGCGATAATGCAGGCGTTTCAAATCATGAGGTAACTTATGTTAGACCGCACTCCATCTCGCGAACTACAAGAACATCTTTGGGTATTTCCGATGGATTATCCAATTAAACTTATTGGCGATGCGGGTGAAGAATTACGTGTTGCTGTAGTCGACATTTTGGTGAAACATTTCCCAGACTTCGACCACTCAACATTAAAAGTTCAAGAATCTCGCACCGGCAAGTATCATTCTTTAACAGCACAATTGCGCTTTGAAGAATTAGAACAAGTTCATGCACTTTATGCCGACTTGGCTGCTTGCCCGCAGATTAGAACTGCGCTTTAATTTTCAGTTCTTCAATCAATACCACAGTCAGACACTCTTACTGTGGTATTTTTTTTGAGAAATTTTTAAGCTATCAAACAGTGAAAAAACAATACAAATATTTAGAAACCCTATTATAAAATCCTTTAAAATTACAGGGTTTTCGGCTTCTATCTTGCAGATATTAACTGGGTGCCGCAGAAACCAACTTATAGGAAGATATTGTGATGAGCCTTGATAAACCAAACTTGATCATTCGCCAATGGAACGATTTACAAGATTATCAAAGCAAGTTCGAAACCATGAAACTCTTAACAAACGAGCGTGATCAAGATACGCCTGATGAGTTATGGTTACTTCAACATCATAATGTCTTAACACAAGGTCAAGCTGGTAAACCTGAGCACATCCTAATTTCTTCAGATATTCCTGTAGTGCAAACTGATCGTGGCGGACAAGTGACTTGGCATGGACCCGGTCAACTTGTGGCTTACTTCATGTTTGATCTTAATCGTCTAAAATGGAACGTACGTACATTGGTCAGTTTTGCTGAACAATTCATGATAGATGTTTTAAAAAAATATGGAATTGAAGCTTATGCCAAGCCCGATGCACCTGGGGTATATGTAGATGGCCGCAAGATCGGTTCTTTAGGTTTTAAAATTCGTCGTGGTCGTAGTTATCATGGATTAGCATTAAACTTGGACTGTGCCTTAGATGGATTCCAGACCATCAACCCTTGCGGCTATGCAGGCTTAGAAATGGTACGTATACAAGATTTAGTGACTCCTTATCCATCATTTGGTCAACTTTGTCAGGACTTTATTGAGTATATTAATAGTACTGGGTACTTTAATGACCCTAAAGTCAAATATGAATAAATCGCTTTGCGATGAAATAAAAATGGATTAGAGTAATTACTCTAAATTTGCTTTCGCATAATTTTAACAAGGGATACGCGAGTGATTTCGACAAAAGCGGTAAAGCCGACTCTGCAACTTGCCTACGTTAAGCTCATGATGGATGTTATTGGGCGTGGCTTGGTCATGGCAAGTCAAGTGGACACTGAAATACAAGAGGAAGTATCTAAATTTCCTGTTCACTTTGTACTTTCAATGAATGTTTTCCCGAATGGACCAGCATTTTTTGCTCGAGTGACAGAAGACAAACAGTTAGAACTACTTCAAAGAGCTGAAAGAAAACCAGACTTAACGATTACATTCAAACATGTCACCCATGCCTTTTTAGTGTTTTCTTTTCAAGAAAGTACTGCTCAAGCATTTGCCAATGACCGAATGATTGCCGATGGTGATGTATCTGCTGCTATCCGCTTAGTACGCTGCCTAAATAAAATGGAAGCTCTTATTTTACCTAAATTGGTTGCTTCACTAGCAGTCAAAGAATACCCAACCGAACTGAGCCTAAAAGAAAAATTCAACGAGGCTGCAAATATTTATCTAAAAGTAGCCAAGTCCTATTTCAAGCGGAGCGCATAACATGGCCAAACCATATTACGAATTCTTTTGTCCTGTAAAAGTCATTGCTGGTAATGCTGCGCTAGAACATATTCCCTTTGAGCTTGCAACTTTGGGTGCAAAACGCCCTCTTATCATTACAGATAAGGGTGTACGTGCAAACGGCTTATTAAATCCAATTGAAGCTGCATTTAGTACAACTGATGCTGTCATTGGCCATGTTTTTGATGATGTTCCACCCGACTCGAGTTTAGAGGTCGTTCGTCTTGCAGCAGAAGCTTATCGTGCAAACAAATGTGATGCGATCATTGCTGTAGGTGGTGGCTCAGTTATAGATACTTCTAAAGCAACTAATATTTTAGTTTCTGAAGGTGGAAATGACTTATTGCAATATGCAGGTGCTCATAACCTACCGAAACCATTAAAACCATTTTTTGTGATTCCAACAACTTCTGGCACTGGTTCTGAAGTAACCATGGTTGCCGTGGTTTCAGATACTCAAAAGAATGTTAAGTTAGCATTTGCTTCTTATTATTTAATGCCACATGCAGCGATTTTAGATCCACGCATGACGCTTACATTACCGCCTCATTTAACTGCAATGACTGGTATGGATGCATTAACGCATTGTGTTGAAGCCTATACATGTATGGCTGCCAATCCATTGAGCGATGCTTATGCAAGTGCCGGAATTAAAAAGATTAGTGAAAATCTCTTTAATGTCTTAGAAAACCCAAATGACTCACAAGGCCGCTTAGAGTTAGCTCAAGCTTCAACAATGGCGGGTATTGCATTTTCTAATTCAATGGTCGGCTTAGTTCACTCTTTAGGACATGCTTTAGGTGCTGTTGCTCATCTACCCCACGGTCTATGCATGAATTTATTCTTACCTTATGTACTTGAATATAATAAACAAGTAAATGGTCAGAAAATTGGTGAGTTACTATTACCGCTTGCTGGTGCAGATATTTATGCACAAACACCTGCAACACAGCGTGCAGATAGAGCAATTACGACTATCTTAGCAATGCGTGATCGCCTATTTACTTTAACAAAGTTACCACGCACTCTACGTGAAACAGGTAAAGTAACTGAAGCTCAGCTTGATGAAGTTGCAGAAAAAGCACTAAATGATGGCTCAATTATTTACAACCCGAAAGAAGCAAGCTTAAAAGATATCCGAGATATCTTAGAAAAAGCTTGGTAATTCGATAAGTTAAACTCCAAGAAAATCCATAAAGGTCTGATTTATATATTGAATCAGACCTTTTTTATCACTAAGCATTTTTATTGATTATTTTATTTGAAACATATGGCAAAAAAATTGCTAAAAAATAGATGAAAGTACTGACAATTTATATCAATTTAGGATAGATTGGCGCACTTTATCTTTTTCTGTAGGGGGGATCGTTCGTCTCAAACGATCCTTAACACCAAGCTGATCCTTGATCAACGATTATGAGGATAACGCCGTTGACAAATTTATCTGGGACTAAACCAACAGGCAAGCTTCAAAAGAATCTTGTACTTTGGCATATTGTTATTATTGGTTTAGCTTACATTCAGCCATTAACGTTATTTGATACTTTTGGTTTAGTGTCAGAACGAAGTGGTGGTCATGTACCAACTTCCTACATTTTTGCATTAGTCGCAATCTTATTAACATCGATCAGTTATGGACATATGATTAAGCGCTACCCTTCTTCTGGGTCGGCTTATACGTATGCTCAAAAATCAATTCACCCTAATGTTGGCTTTATGGTGGGTTGGTCTTCTTGGTTAGACTATCTATTGTCACCGCTTGTTAATATTATCTTGGCAGATATTTATCTAAGAGCTCTTTTTCCAGAAGTAAATAACTGGTTATGGGTGATTGGTTTAACAACGCTCATGACTGTTATTAATTTATTTGGTGCACGGTTCGTTGCACGTTTTAACAGTACGATTGTTGTTATTCAGCTTGGCGTAATTTTTTATTTTGTTTATCAAGTATATATCTTACTTACTCAAGGTGTATATGCAGATGGAACTTTAAATCCAGATAAAGCGGCATTGTGGTCATTAACTCCGTTTTGGAACGATATGACATCTGTCAGTTCTTTAATTGCTGGCGCGACTGTACTCTGCTTCTCTTTTACCGGATTTGATGCTTTATCTTCTCTTGCTGAAGAAACAAAAGATGCAGAAAAAACGCTACCAAAAGCTATTTTTTCTACAGCATTACTTGCAGGTATTATTTTCATTGTAAGTACTTACTTTATCCAATTATATTTCCCAAGCAACCCAAACACTTACTTCAATCCTTTAGATGAATCACAACCTGTGATGGTCGCTGCGATTGGTAGTTTGATGTTTAAAACTTTGGTTTTATATTTTGCTGTAGTCGCTGTGATGGCATCAGGTATTTCTGCACATGCGGGCGTATCACGCTTAATGTATGTGATGGGACGAGATGGAGTCATCAACAAGAAATTATTTGGTCATATCAGTCCAAAATTGCATACTCCAACTTATAACATTCTTATTGTTGGTGTGGTTGCTTTATCTGCTGGCTTTTTAGATCTTGAACATATTGTTAACTTGATTAGTTTTGGTGCTTTAACTGCTTTTAGTTTTGTTAACTTCTCTGTAGTTTCTCGCTATGCATTAAGAGATGGCAAGAATAAAACGCTTAAAGACATCATTAATTATATTGCTATACCAACGCTTGGTTTTGCCAGTGTGTTTATGATGTGGTTAGAGATTGATAAGCTTGCCTTACAAATTGGCTTAGCTTGGGCCGTTATTGGTGTAGGTTATTTGGCCTATAAAACCAAAGGCTTTAAATATAATGCTCCACAGCATAATGAACATGAGTAATAAAAAAGGCGCTTAAAGCGCCTTTTTTATGGTTAAATTAACCAAAAATTTTATTTACAATGCTTTGTACACGTTGAGCATAAAGTTTTGCTGTTTCAAGATCACCTGTTGGAACCTCTTCCACACTTGCATCCGAAGGCGATTGAACTAAAAGCCCAACTGAGCCGCCTAAGTTGTTTACATCTTCACGTGTTGCATCTTTCGTATTTGCTGGCAATAAACCAAGACTCACCCAAATGCCACCATGCTGTGATGCTAAAGTTTGTAGTTGAATAAGAGTTACTTGCTTATCACCATTTAAGCTCGCGCTGTTTGTAAAACCTGCAAATACTTTATCTTGCCAACCACGTGTAAACCACACTTTTGAAGTTGCATCAGCAAACTTTTTAAACTGCCATGGCGCTGTACCCATATAAGTAGGCGCACCAAAAACAATCCCCTTCGCATCATTTAATGTCTGCCAATCTTGATCAGTAATATTTCCCTCTTGATCAATTTGGATGAGCTGAGCATTAATTTCTTTTGCAAACGTTTCAGCCACGACTTTAGTGTGACCATAACCAGAGAAATATACAACCGCGATATTAGAGTTAGACATGGGAGCAAACCTTTGTTTTATTAAATTCCACTTTATGATATATTTTAGAAACTAGGTGTCAATTAGTTACTAGTTGGTAACTAGGGTAATTTTTCAAAAAATTATAGGTAAATGGTATGAATGAATGTCTAAAATATAATATTTTTCAACAACATTGCCCTGCTCGTTTATTTTTTGAAAAAATTGCAGATAAATGGGTTTTATTGATTTTAAATGTTCTTGAGGAAGAAACTCAGCACTTCAATTTGCTCAAAAAGAATATTCAAGGTATCTCCCCTAAGGTCTTATCACAGAAGTTAAAAATGCTGGAGAGAGACGGTTTTATTGAGCGTAAAATTCAGAATACATCCCCAATTCGTGTTGATTACTCACTTACCGCTTTAGGGCAAAATGTAGCTTCCATGGCATTTCAATTAAAGGAATGGGCTGAAACCAATATTGAGCAAGTTTTAGCAGCCCAAATGACTTATGATGGAAAAGTGCTAGAGCAAGCTTAACCCATACATCCTTTAAAATTTTATTGAATCTTACGGTTAAGCTTTGTTCTTAGCTTAAAGGCAGCTCAACTTAATTAATTTTAATCGATTCAGGTGGCGCACTTATTTTAAATTGAATAGTTAAAGGTTCGCATTGTTTTAACTCCTGCTCATTTTTCAAATAGGTGCTTTCTAGACCATATTTCCAAGTACCATTCATAACTTCAAATGCAGGATAATTGACAATAAAAGTTTTGGTTTCATTAGACTGATATTCGTAAATTTGAGTCTCTTTACACTCATTTTCTGGATAAGAACGTTTAGTATTTCCAAATAAATAGAGTTCTAAAGGCACATAACACGCAGGTTGTCGTTCTTGTATTTTCTCTAATCCCTTATTGGTTTGAGTAATCTGCAAAGCCAGAGTACCGTTTAAAGTTAACTGCTGTGCATATTTAAAAACTGTTTCTTTTTCGATGGGTTCACGCGTTACATTATTCAGGAACTGTAATTTACGATGCAAGCCATTACAGTCATCTTCAACAGGTGCGGGTAACCAGATTTCATTATCTTTTGAATCACCTTTCTCACCATCGGCAGGTGTTTCATAATCACCTGGTTTACCGGGTTTAGTCGGATTTCCCGATCCACCTAAACTGGCACCACCTGCGAATAAATCCTCTCCACAAGCAGTCAAAAGACCACCCATCAAAATGAAACTCATGGATATTATTAGTTTTTTATAAGTTATTTTCATCATATTGATAAGCTCCGAAACGGAAAGTTTTGGTTGCACCCTCTTTTCCTTCATCGAGTGCACAACGTTCAATGGCTAACTTGAGTACTTGTAATGATAGATCTTCCCACAAGCGTAAACTTGCTTCTTTAAGTAAAGTGATCGATTCATCTGTTAGTTCATCAGCAAAAATTGCTTGTTCTAAATAGGGTTCTTTTTCTGGTTGAAATAAATTATGAACTCCAGCAGCTAAATGTGCCTCTAAGTTATTCGTTAATAATTTTCGAACTTCGAATTGCTCAACATCAGGCATAAAACTACGCTGCTGCAACACCACAAGGCCATCTTGTTCTTTCACAATGTTCAGACGCTCAAGTTCATTCAAAATAGATCTTGGATGTTTTTCGGTTGAAACTTTCTTTACCAAACTTTCAAAGCTAATCTGATCTTCGCTAATAAAAGGAATTTTTTCTGCCAATCCCTCTGCAAGCCACAAGCCAATCACCCGAGCAGGAACACTTACGGGCTCTGCTACTTTTGCTTCTGTTAAAGGCTGCCCAGCCTGCATCGCCTTTTTAAAGGCATTCACATCTTTGCGATGTAACCCTGAAAGTAAACTGACCGCTGAATCAGTTGGCTTTTGTTCTATACGCTCTAGCTCAGTTAAAGCCTGTTGATAGAAAACAGGTTTCAAAGCAGTCACAAAGTCGTTATATCCCACTCCTGAACGAATTAACCATTGCGTCAGGTATTCCATTAACATTAATACCTGCTTCTGATTAAGTTCTGCATTGTTCGTTTGGAGTGTGGTCATAGGGTAACAATTTTCCTTCATATTTGAAAAACAGTATGGGCCGAGCAATTGTCACACTGAACGGTTTAAGATGCAATTTTCATTCTTAGACCTCTTTTGGAAACCGATCAACATAATGATTTGGCGCATTAAAATGGGTAAAAGAAATACTGATTGAGACATCTAAACTTTCTACACTATGCCACCAACCAATTGGTATAAACAAAGCTTCCCCTGCATTCAAAATACATTCCACTGGAGTGATTGATCTTGCCAAAGGATATTTTTCAAAATCAATTTTTTTTGCATTACTTAATTCGCTAAACACCCAATGATCGTTATATAGATGAGGAACTTGCAAGGCAGGGATTAAAGTTACTTTTTTGCGCCCATAAATTTGAACTAACATATTATTCGTTAAATCATGATGTAATGGCGTGAAAGTTCCTTTAGGTCCAAACCATAAAAAACTACGCTCATCTTTTAAAGCCGAGTCACAATAACCTTCTGCAAAATCACCAATATCTAAAAATAGTTCTTGAAGCATCTGATGGCTGTTGGTCGCATTATTTGCAGTCATATAAAAATCATTACTAGCATCAACTGCTATAACTTTTGACACAAACTCAGACATCTTCATTTTCTGTTTTAGTGATGGAGAATGTCTTTCAAACTGTTCATCTAAATTTCTATTCATCTGAACTTCAACTGAATGATGGCCAAATTTAGAAGCAAAATATTGCGGAGACCATTTGTGCAAAGCTGGCCAATGTTCGATTCCTTCTTTTAAAATCACAGGGCGATGTTGACTATAGTAATCCTCTATAAAAACAGAGAACTGTGGAGCAGTAATTGAAGGAATTTCTTCACTATAGCCAGAGTTTAGCTGTGCCAATTGGTCTACAGTTTCTATTAACCATTCACGTTTTTTAAGTTGATGATGCTTTTTCTTCAAAATCTTATATAACTGATTATTTTCTAAATTATTTAAATACTCTTTTACTTTTAAACCATCATGCCCCTGCTCTATTAATATTTTTATAATTTCCGCAGACGTGACCTTATTTAAAACTTGTTCAATTATCCACTCTTGATCATGATCCGATAAAATCTGAAATTTCAAATCATTCATTTCAAATCTTGGCTCAAATCCATTTGCTTTTAATACATCGACTAATTGTTCAATTCCACACCCTTTTTCTAAATTTTCTTCAAGCCAGTTTTTCCATTCTAATGGCAACTGGTCAAACCATTTTTGGCTTTGTTCGAATATTTCAATTTGATTATAAGCTGCCATGTTGAACCTTTTTTCAAATTTGATCTTTACAACTGCATTATAATTGATCTATTTTAAAAATGTTAAATTTTCACATTTTTAATAAAAAAAGGGTTCATGTGATGAATAACATAGTAAAAGGAAGCAGCATTGCTTTGATTTTTATAGCTTTAAGTGGGTGCGGGTCTGACGATAATGATTCGACACCGACACCGACACCGACACCAACACCAACACCAACACCAACACCAACACCAACACCAACACCAACACCAACACCAACACCAACACCAACACCAACACCAACACCAACACCAACAAGTGTAGCGGATCGCTTTGTTGGAAGTTGGTTAGCGGGCAAAGGAGGTTGTATTAACGGTTCTGCTCTAAAAATGAACATTATTAAGGTTTCTGATAACAGTGTTCGATTTGCCAGTGAAACAGTACGTTATGAGAATGAATCAAACTGCACAGGTAACATCGTTGCAAGTTACCGCCAAGCTGAAGATTTTAGTCTGGTTTCAAATATTGGAGCACCTCAGACAATACAAACCTCAAGCTATAATAAAGTAGATTGGCAGCTTGTTGTAGCTGGAGAATTGGAGCAAAAACAATCTGCTATTTTAGGTTTTAAAAATGCAAATCAATTCTGCCTAGTCCCTACGAATGAACCAAATGCGATACATAATTATTTGCAGCAAGCAAACTTTGATCTCATGAATACTTGCTTCACAAAAACAACTCCACCAGCAAGCATGCAAAAGCCGACACAAGTATTGGCAACAGCAAGTTATAGACTAGCGGACAATAAAGAATCTTGGGCAGATCTATTAACCCAACTTAATGATCAAGGACGCCAAGGCTACGCCCTTCTCACACCATCAGTCAGTTTGGATAATCCTAATAGTAGCTTTGCCCTATATAAAAATTTATATGTCAAAAACAATAAAACCACTGATACATACACCTATAAAACAGTTGATGTTAAAACTAATTCAGTGGCAAACCGTTATTTACTATGGGTAAATGAGTTAAATAAACAAGGTAGCTTAGGCTATATATATAAACTTTCATTTGGAGAAGTAACTTCGAATACAGATAAATATTTATTTGTTAAAAATGATAAGAAACCAGCAACATATTCTTATTCTAATCGCTTCTTAACCAACACTTCTCGCACGAGTATTTTGAATGCCTTCAATGAACTTGGTGCACAAGGTTGTAAGCTAATTTACGCAAACTCAGAATTCACCAATAACGGCACAACGAATGGAACCTTCTATGTACCTACTTGTGTAAATAGCAGTACACATAACGGAACCTATGCGTATCGTTATTTTGAAGTTCCACAACATATTCCGTTTAACAAGGAAGATGCAATAAAACTTGAAAAACTTCTTAAAGAGCAGGCAGCTGAAGGTTATAGATTGGTGGATGCGAACAATAATCTAGGCTTCTTTAATATTGATGGTTATCTATTTGAGCGTGATAGTGAAAATACAGGGCCTATTGAATATAAAGTATTTATTGAAGATGCTGCATCCGAAACAGATGAGCCATATCTCGTTGAAAATCGAATTCAAGACCAAGGTAAATTAGGTTGGTTCTTTGCAGTTCGACTTGGATCGGTCTATACCAACTCACCAACAAATTATGATTTAGCAAGTGGTGTAATTTTCCCTAAATAAGACATCTAAAACAAATAAGGCCACAACTGTGGCCTTATTCTTACTTAAAATTAGATAACTTATCCTAAGTTTTTAAAGCCCTGCTGACGCCATGCTTCATAAACAATCACGGCGGTTGCATTAGATAAATTTAAACTTCTTGAGTTTTCGGCCATTGGCAAACGGATCCACTGTTCTTGTGGAAACATTAAGCGGACATGCTCAGGCAAACCACGTGTTTCTGGCCCCATCAGTAAAGCCACAGGTCGATTCAAATCGACTGTATGTGGAGTCGCTGAGCCTTTAGTGGTGAGTGGAAAAACATGCTCAACACCTTTAGCTTTTAAGTCTGCAAGGCATAGTTCAATGTTGTCCCAAATCTGCATACGCGCCCATTCATGATAATCAAGACCTGCTCGTTTGAGCTTTTTATCATCTAATTCAAAACCTAGTGGCTTGACTAAATGTAGCTGTGCGCCCGTATTAGCACATAAACGAATGATATTGCCTGTATTGGCAGGAATTTCAGGCTCGTATAGGACAACATGAATCACAAATTTTCTCGACTTTAATAACCAGCAATAAATTCAGATAAATTTATTGCCATTTTAACTGTTCACGTAAATTCACCACTTCACCAATAATGGTTAAAGTCGGTGCTACGATATGATGTTCAGACACTTTAGTTGCAATATCAGCTAATGTTCCAACAATAACTTTCTGTTCTGGTGTGGTTCCTTTAGATATTAAAGCTACAGGCATATCAGCACGTTGACCATGAGCAATAAGTTGCTCACAAATGCGTTCTAAACCAACTAACCCCATATAGAGGACTAAAGTTTGATTTTCATAAACTAGTTCATTCCAAGGGAGTTCAGGTGAACCTTCCTTTAAATGCCCAGTCAAGAAACGTACACTTTGTGCATAGTCACGATGAGTTAATGGAATTCCTGCATAAGCTGAACAACCAGATGCTGCTGTTATTCCTGGCACAACTTGGAAAGTGACATTTGCCTCAACTAGCTCTTGAATCTCTTCACCACCACGCCCAAAGATAAATGGATCACCACCCTTTAGACGACAAACACGCTTTCCTTTTTGAGCATATTCAACCAGTAAAGCATTGATACCATCTTGGGGAACAGAGTGATTTGAACGGGCTTTACCTACATAAACTTTGGTCGCATCGCGACGGCAAAGTTCTAAGATCGGTGCAGACACCAAACGATCATAAATCACGACATCTGCTTGCTGCATAAGACGCAATGCTTTTAATGTCAGTAGCTCAGGATCACCCGGTCCAGCTCCCACCAAATAAACTTCACCTTTAGGTGCAGTCCATTCTGTTAAGGCTTGCTGAATCAAATCATTTGCAACTTCTAAATTGTCATTAAAAACTTGTTCTTTTAATGGGCTAGCATATAAGTTTTCCCAAAAGATTCGACGCTCGTCTGGGTTACTAATCTTTTCTTTTACTTGCTTACGCCATTGACCAGAAAACTCAGCAAGTTTCCCCATGCCGTGTGGAACAATCGTTTCTATTTGAGTACGAAGTTGTCTCGATAAAACTGGTGATGCGCCATTTGAGGCAACAGAAATAATTAATGGAGAACGATCAATAATTGCTGGAACCATAAAGCGGCAGTGTGGAATATCATCAACACTATTTACCAGTAAATTACGCGCTTCACATTGCTCAAAAACAGCTTTGTTCACTTGCGCATCATTAGTCGCAGCAATGACTAATCTGTAAGGGGTATTTAAAAAAATTTCGGCAAAGGCCTCAGCAAAATACTGCCCTCCACTCGCCTGAACCAACTCTAAAAGCTGCTCTTCAATTGCTGGAGCAATAATATCAATTACGGCTCCAGCTTTGGCTAAAAGATTTGCTTTGCGCAAAGCAATATGCCCACCACCCACAATCAGACAACGTTGCTGTTGCAACTTTAAAGAGATTGGAAAAATATCCACCTTAAACCTCTACATTAATCATCTGATTTGGGTTAAGCAAAAACCGTGCACAATTTAGATGCAAAGCTTAGTCAATAAAGGTTAAACCACCCATATATGGGCGTAATACTTCTGGAATCTCGATAGAACCGTCTTCACGTTGGTAATTTTCCATTACAGCAAGCAAAGTACGTCCAACTGCAAGACCTGAACCATTTAGTGTGTGCACTAATTCAGTCTTCTTTTGATCCATTCTGTAGCGTGCTTTCATACGGCGTGCCTGAAAATCACCCATATTAGAGCAGCTTGAGATTTCACGATAAGTATTTTGGCTTGGAACCCAAACTTCTAAGTCGTAAGTTTTAGTCGCACCGAAGCCCATATCTCCACCACAGAGCAAAATTTTGCGGTACGGCAAACCAAGTGCCTGCAAAATGCCCTCAGCATGTGCAGTAAGGTCTTCAAGTGCCTGCATAGAAGTTTCAGGTTTAACGATTTGCACCATCTCAACTTTATCAAACTGATGCTGACGAATTAAACCACGGGTATCGCGACCATAAGAACCAGCTTCACTACGGAAACATGGTGTATGCGCTGCATATTTTAATGGCAAGCGCTCTGTATCAATAATCTCATCGCGAACGAAGTTAGTAACAGGAACTTCTGCTGTAGGAATGAGGTAATATTCTTTTTCACCTTGAAGTTTGAACAAATCTTCTTCAAATTTTGGTAACTGACCAGTACCACGAAGTGAATCAGCATTTACCAAATAAGGCACATAAGCTTCTGTATACCCATTCTTTAAAGTATGGGTATCAAGCATAAACTGCGTTAAAGCACGTTGTAGGCGCGCTAAAGAACCTTTCAACACACTAAAACGTGAACCAGTCAGTTTAGTCGCAGTTTCAAACTCTAAACCGCCCATCCACTCACCTAAGTCAGTATGATCTTTGATTTCAAAATCAAACTGACGAGGCGTACCCCATTTTGAAATTTCAACGTTATCATCTTCATCTTTACCAGCAGGAACAGACTCATCTGGTAAGTTAGGGATGCTAAGCGCTTTTTGTTCAATCTCGTTTTGGAGCTCTGACAAAGCAACTTCAGCAGCTTTGATTTCATCACCAATCGCTTGCATACGCGCCATGATTTCAGAAGCATCACCACCGGATTTTTTAATCTGACCCACTTGTTTTGCACCGGCATTACGTTCTGCCTGCAATTTTTCAGTTTTTGATTGCAAGTCTTTACGGCGAATTTCTAAAGAAGCCCATTCTTGAACATCTAATTGAACACCACGTTTTGCCAAAGCTGCATTAACAGCTTCAATATTATTTCTGAGTAACTTAGGGTCGATCATAATCAATCATAATATGGGTAAAAAACTGGCTATAGTGTAAGGCCTTCACACTAAAAAATATAGTGATCATCTTCATAACGAATAGCTTTCACACAATTGTTAGAATAGATCACCTATTTCAGAACTTATAGTTTGGCACACTCGGTAAATACTCAGGTTTAATGAATTTACTCGCTTCAAAATATGGCAGCGTTAATTCAGACATCCCTTCAGCATAAGAAGCCAACTCATAAATTGGATAGACAAAAACAATCCCATTTGCGCCGTAGTAGAAATTATCACTTAATTGCAGTTTTTCACGGCTGATATTGTGCTCTTGAAGCCAATTTGTATTCGCATCAAAAAGTGCATCAACTAATTGTTTTTCAACATCTGGCTGAATGAGCTCAGCAACAGTAATATGTTTTTTATTTAATAAATCAAAAGTCACGAACTCTTGATGTGACATACCATGTGCTGCACCAACAGAATACGAATAGGTCTGTAATGCAAAGGTTGCAAGATTATAATTTTGCCCTAAATAGCGAACATAAATTGCACTTTGACTCGAACGAGGCTCGCCTTCAGGCACTTCGACTGGCTGATCAGCCAAATTTGCAAAAGCATTCGGATCTGCTTTCTTTATTCGATTAGTGAAGTAATCATTAATCCACTTCTGATTGGTTTGTACTGTTTGAAAGTCATACTCAGTACAACCATCTTCTAAACAAACTTTTGATTTTGGCAATTTTACTGGGATTACTTTTGCCTGAATTACAGGAACACCAGCCTCTTTAGTTTCTTTAACTTTTGCAGTCGAAGCAGCCTGCTCTTCTTTGGCTGTCGACTTTGGTTGGCAACCACTCACAATTGCCATTGCAGCCATTAATGGAAGAATACAAATAATTTTTTTATCGTAAAGTCGCATAATAATCCCCATGAATTTACCTCTATCACTATACAAAGCGTCCGATCGAGGTGGGGTTAAAAAATGTATCTATCTCTCTTATATAAAAAAAGCTACCGTGAAAGGTAGCTTTTTTGAAGAGGCTTTAATTATTGGTCAATAATGTCGGTGCCTTTTGGTGGCGTAAAGTTAAAGACAGATGCTGGAATTGAAGCATTTACTTTCACGTTCTTAAAGCGCACATAGGTGGTCTGACCTAATGAGTCTTGTAACACCATAAGCGTAGGTGCTTTATTTGCTCCAAAACTAATCGTTAAGCTTTGGAAAGCACCATCTTCTTTTTTAGGGAATAATGTGAAATAAAGTTTTGATTTATCGGGTTGCGTTACACGATAAGATTTCATGATTTGATTGGTATTACCAGAGAGTAATAACGCTGGTGTATCTGCGACCTGATCATCTAAGCTTTGGCGGACCGCTTGTTGTAAATCTGGATCATAGATCCAAACTGTTTTTCCGCTCGTTACGATCGTTTGTTTAGCAGGACTTACTGTTTCCCAATAAAATTTCCCCGGACGTTCAACTTTCATTGAGCCTTTGAATGTCTGGTTCATATGCTGTGCACTTAAACTCTTTTTCTGTGCCACAGTTTTTGTATTGGCTTTAGTTGTTTGTTCAAAATCGGCAGTCAAACGCTGTAATCCTGATAACTGATTAACCAGGTTCCCAATTGCCTGTTGCTCCGGTGCTGCTACAGGCGCAGCAAACACTGTAGTACTCATTACAGGAGCAAGCACTGACGCGCTGAGTGTAATAGCACACATAGTTTTACGAAGCATATTCATGTCATCACCTTTTTAGTTGCTGTAAGACAACTTGCCATCTTCCAAAGTTATGAAACTTAGCAAGCTCTTAATTCAAGACTCATATTAACCGACAAACTCTGTGCTAATCATTGAGAAAATAAGATATTTTGTTATGTTATTCATGTTGTTTGTAGAATTTCATTCATCATGATGAAGATACACCAGATTAAATTCCATAAAAAAAGCCCACAAAATGTGGGCTTTTTTTGAAGCTAAAACTTATACAGTTTCAACTTTTACGTAGCGACGGCCAAATTGACCTTTCACTTCGAATTTTACTACGCCGTCAGCAGTAGCAAATAAAGTATGGTCACGGCCCATACCAACATTTGCACCAGCGTGGAACTCAGTACCACGTTGACGAACGATGATGTTACCAGCAGTTACAGCTTGACCACCGTAAACTTTAACACCTAACATTTTTGGGTTTGAATCACGACCGTTCTTCGTCGATCCACCGGCTTTTTTAGTTGCCATGTCTCTTACTCCTCGTGATTAGCCTGAAATACCAGTAATTTTCAACTCAGTGAACCATTGACGGTGACCTTGTTGTTTACGGTAGTGTTTACGACGACGCATTTTGATAATGCGGATTTTGTCGTGACGACCATGGCCAACCACTTCTGCAGTTACTTTAGCGCCAGCTACAACTGGAGCACCGATTTGAATGCTGTCACCGTTTACAACCATTAATACATCATCAAATGTAATAGTTGCGCCAGATTCAGCTTTCAATAATTCAACTTTAAGGGTTTCACCCTCAACTACACGGTGCTGTTTACCACCGCTTTGGATTACTGCGTACATAATGTACTCCAATTAGCCCGTGTCGTCGTGCCGATAAGGGATATATCGATCTTAAAACGCTCGCCACTGGGGTTATATAAGGCGACAGATTTTAAGTGAAATTTGATCAAACGACAAGTATTTTCTATTTATCAGTGACTCCTATTCCCCTCTTTTTACAAAAACAACAGACAGCTTAGATTGGAATTTAGCAGTTTTCATTGATTCTGAATGAAAATTAAAATACAGTTCCAGACACAAATTGCGACAAGAACAAGTTGTATTAATGCTGATGTCATTAAATTTATTGTTTTGCCGGAAATATCATGTTTTGCTTAAATAAAGAACAAAGAACGCATAAAGACAATAGAAATGATTAATATCAGCCACTTGTTTACCTGTGCAACACATCTTTAATTGTTACACTAACGCCACTTATCTACCAATACGGGGTTTTTCTTCATATGGTCATCGATTTCAAGCAAGACATTCTTGCGCCTGTTGCCTCAGACTTTGCTGCGATGGATCACTTGATTAATGAAGGAATTAGCTCAAAAGTCGGTTTAGTCATGTCTGTCAGCAAACATGTGGTTGAAGCTGGCGGAAAGCGTATGCGTCCGATTATGTGTTTACTGGCAGCTCGCGCTTGTGGTTTAGACAACATGCAAAATGCACAACGTCTGGCTGCAATCATTGAAATGTTGCATACCGCGACATTAGTCCATGATGATGTGGTAGATGAATCTGGGCTTCGTCGTGGTCGACCTACAGCAAATGCGACATGGAACAATCAAACAGCCGTATTAGTCGGTGACTTCCTCATCGCACGTGCGTTTGATTTACTGGTCGATTTAAATAACATGACTTTATTGAAAGACTTTTCAACAGGTACATGTGAAATTGCTGAAGGTGAAGTATTACAACTTCAATCGCAACACCAACCAGATACAACAGAAGAAACTTATTTAAAAATTATTCACGGTAAAACATCTCGCCTGTTTGAGTTGGCTACAGAAGGCGCTGCTATTTTGGCTGGACAAGAGGCGTATCGTGAACCTTTGAGATTATTTGCCGGTCATTTTGGTAATGCATTCCAAATTATTGATGATATTTTAGACTACACTTCAGATGCTGAAACATTAGGTAAAAATATTGGTGATGATTTAATGGAAGGTAAGCCAACTTTACCGTTAATTTCTGCATTAGCACACTCAACAGGTGAAGAGCATGCGATTATTCGTCGCAGCATTGCAACTGGTGGAGTGGACCAATTATCTCAGGTCATAGAAATTGTACAGAAGTCTGGTGCTTTAGATTATTGTCACCAACGTGCCCAAGAAGAAACAGAAGCAGCACTGCAAGCCTTATCAAACCTACCCGATACACCGTATCGTCAGGCTTTGATTAACTTAACTCAGCTTGCGTTACATCGAATACAATAGATATTATTTTGCCTATGCATATAAATTTTTCAGATCTTTTTTTAAAAATACAGAAACAGCTTGAGGATTCTCAAGCTGTCATTGACGAAAATCTACTCATTGAGTTAGTCAATGCTATTCGTCCATCCAATCCTCAAAATACGGATGAGATAAAGCAAAAAATTCAGGCTTTCATTGAAAGCCTATTACGCACACCTACAGCTCCCTTCCTGCTACAAACTTTTTTATTACGTCTAATTAATCGCTATAAACAAGTCAGCTTATATGCTGATAGCGGAATTTTGTCTTTAGATGGTTTTTGGAACCAGCTAGGACAAAGACTCGGAGCACATTTTTTACCGTTAATCGAAGATGCAAGCCAACTCAAAATATTAATTGGTAGAATTTTCTATTTAGAAAGTGACAAAATTTGGCTCAATAATATTGATGAGGAAGATTGGGCAAATCTATTTGGTCTTATTGGACAAAGCCAAAGTAATGTAGATGAAAAGCTTGTCATTCAAAGTGAAATGATTAAAGCAATTACCGTTTTATCTTATCGAATTAGTGGAATTGGTCTTTACCCAGAATTTATTAATGCTCAACCAGAATTAACTGAATATGAATCACCATTTTTAGTTCAAAACCGTGAAATTGTTGAATTTATCGAGAAGTACAAAAAACAAGAACTTTTTGAGCATGAAATTGCGGTGACCTCCCCTCCAGATGCTTCACAAGCATTTGTTATGCTGGAACAGTGTCGGGATGTCGTTTTAAAAATTCGCCGTGCTACCAAAAGAATTGGGGTCAGCTTAAGTTTGACTTACTTATTGTCATTACTTGAGCAGTGCCTCGATCGAATTGAATTACTGCTTTATTTGGTTGTAGATAACACTAAAGGAAAATATGTCTCTTTAGGACATCTGATTTCCGATTTAACCAAGGCGCACTACAGTGAAAAAAGTGTCCGCTCTTTATTAAGCACAACAAGTGAACTTATTGCCTTTCAAGTAACTGAAAATGCCAGCCGAACAGGTGAACATTATGTAAGTACTGATACCAAAGGCTTTTGGGGCATGTATAAAGCTGCTGCTGGAGCGGGCGTTATTATCGCCTGTATGGCATCTTTAAAAATTCTTGCTGCAAGAATGACAATGGCTCCGCTCATGCAGGCCTTTACTTTCAGTATGAATTATTCTCTAGGATTCATTCTGATTCATGTACTGCATTTCACAGTTGCAACCAAACAACCCGCAATGACAGCAGCGGCCCTCGCAGCCACTGTGCAACAGCGTAAAGGCTCTAAAACAGCTCAAATTGCAGAGTTAGCAGCGCTGATTATTAATATTATTCGAACACAATTCATTGCTATTTTAGGCAATATTTCAATTGCGATTCCTACTGCCGCACTCATTACTTTTGCTTGGCAGTTCTATCTTGATGAGCCCTTGTTAACTCATACTAAAGCAACGTATTTGTTGCACAGCTTAAACCCCTTCACTTCATTAGCAGTTCCACATGCAGCGATTGCCGGAGTGTGTTTATTTTTGTCGGGTCTCATTGCTGGATACTTCGATAACCTGGCTGTTTACCGAAAAGTCGGTCCACGCCTAAGAGCGCATCGCCGCTTAGCAAACTGGTTTGGGCAAGATCGCCTCAACCGTTTTGCTGAGTATATTGAACGTAACTTAGGAGCGTTAGCGGGTAACTTCTTATTCGGGATTATGTTAGGAAGTATGGGTACCATAGGGTTTATTTTAGGTTTACCTTTAGATATCCGTCACATTGCCTTTGCTTCGGCTAACTTTATTCAAGGTTTAATGACCATTAACGGCAGTCCAGACATTGGACTGATTATTGTGTCCTTTCTAGGT
The DNA here is from genome assembly GCF_000369825.1 of Acinetobacter sp. NIPH 542. Taxonomy (NCBI): domain Bacteria; kingdom Pseudomonadati; phylum Pseudomonadota; class Gammaproteobacteria; order Moraxellales; family Moraxellaceae; genus Acinetobacter; species Acinetobacter sp. NIPH 542. The sequence continues at coordinate 224,060 of NZ_KB850209.1, read as the reverse complement.
GTGTTATGTATTGGTCTCACTAACTTATTCGTTAGTTTCACCTTAACGATTATTGTGGCTCTACGTGCACGTCGTGTTCGCTTCGAACAATGGAAACCTTTAGCCAAACTCGTTATGACCCATTTTCTAACTCGCCCAAGCGATTTTTTCTGGCCCCCAAAACAGCCGCTAGAACTTGAAGAAAATACGACTACAAATAATGGAAAAAAGATAGAACATTAAGAATTTTGCTTTGTACACAAAATGTGAATTCCGTCAATTTTGTTGTGATTGTTTTTCCAAATGTTAAAAATTTTTCAAAATGAATTTACGATGATCTATCAGGCTTGAAAAAAAGTGTACTGGCAAGTACACTTTTAACGGCTTTCAGTAGTGGACACTGCTTGAATAAGCAAAGGTATTTATATGCCCTATTTGTTGCTTTTTATTGGTTGTATTTTTTTAGGATTAGGTGTTCTTGGTCTTTTTGTACCAAGACTTCAGTCTTTGGATCTTCTCAGCATTCAAATATTGAGTGAATATCGTTCAGATTATCTTAACTCTATTACGATCTTCCTAGCACGGATAGGCGGTATGCCTTTTGTACTTTTTTTATCCTTTCTGGTGTGTATATATCAGGCATGGTATAAAAAATATATTACTGTTATTTTCATTAGCGTGGGAGTTCTTGGCAGTATCACCATGGGTTGGCTGCTCAAGTGGTGTGTTGATCGCCCAAGACCCCCACAGGTATATCATATTGTCGAAAGTTACGGTGCATCATTCCCAAGTGCACACAGTGTTTATGCATCAACACTGGCTTGTCTGGCAATGATAATGTTATGCCATAAGCCCAACATTAACTCTCCTTATATCATTTTGATTTCTTGCCTTTGGTTTATCTGCATGGGGCTTTCAAGAATATATGCAGGAGTTCATTTTCCAACAGATGTACTCGCCGGTTGGGGCATAGGTTTTATTTGGATTGCACTGCTTTGGCTCTGGTTATTACAAACACAAAGTAGGTTAAGTAAAAAACAAATATATTTTTAGATTTTATCTAACGAGGTGGAACAATGATGTCGGCTAAGCTTTGGGCTCCTGCCCTTACTGCTTGCGCATTAGCAACAAGTATCGCACTTGTTGGTTGTGGCAAAGGCTCCGATGAGAAACAGCAAGCTGCTGCTGCTCAGAAAATGCCGCCTGCTGAGGTAGGTGTTATTGTTGCTCAACCACAAAGTGTTGAACAAAGCGTTGAGCTTTCTGGCCGTACTTCAGCATATCAAATTTCTGAAGTTCGTCCTCAAACAAGTGGTGTAATTTTAAAACGCTTGTTTGCTGAAGGAAGTTATGTGCGTGAAGGTCAGGCTCTTTATGAACTGGACTCTCGAACAAACCGTGCAACGCTTGAAAATGCAAAAGCATCTCTTTTACAACAACAGGCAAATCTAGCTTCACTACGTACCAAGCTAAACCGTTATAAGCAACTTGTTTCGAGTAATGCTGTATCTAAACAAGAATATGACGACTTACTTGGTCAGGTTAATGTTGCTGAAGCACAAGTTTCTGCTGCAAAAGCTCAAGTAACGAATGCAAATGTAGATCTTGGTTATTCTACAATTCGCTCACCAATTTCTGGTCAGTCTGGACGTTCTTCTGTAACAGCTGGTGCTTTAGTTACAGCAAACCAAACTGATCCTTTAGTGACGATTCAACAGTTAGATCCAATCTATGTTGATATTAACCAGTCTAGTGCCGAGTTATTACGTTTACGCCAACAACTCAGCAAAGGCAGTTTAAACAACAGTAACAACACGAAAGTAAAGTTGAAGCTTGAAGATGGTTCGACTTATCCAATCGAAGGACAACTTGCTTTCTCTGATGCTTCTGTAAATCAGGATACAGGAACGATTACTTTACGTGCCGTATTCTCGAACCCGAACCATCTGTTACTTCCGGGTATGTATACAACTGCGCAGATTGTTCAAGGTGTAGTTCCAAATGCTTATCTGATTCCTCAAGCCGCAATTACGCGTTTACCGACAGGTCAAGCTGTAGCAATGCTTGTTAATGCTAAAGGCGCTGTTGAGAGTCGTCCTGTTGAAACCTCTGGTGTTCAAGGACAAAACTGGATTGTGACTAATGGTCTCAAAGCTGGTGAAAAAGTGATTGTTGATGGTGTTGCCAAAGTTAAAGAAGGGCAAGAAGTGTCAGCAAAACCTTACCAAGCTCAACCAACGAATCCTCAAGGTGCAGCTCCAAATGCTACAAAACCGGCTCAATCAGGTAAACCTCAAGCAGAACAGAAAGCATCTAATGCATAAGGGGTAGATTGAATGGCACAATTTTTTATTCATCGCCCCATTTTTGCGTGGGTGATTGCATTAGTCATTATGTTGGCGGGTATTCTCACGCTAACTAAAATGCCTATTGCACAGTATCCGACGATTGCACCACCGACAGTTACAATTGCTGCAACTTATCCTGGTGCATCGGCTGAGACTGTTGAAAATACTGTAACCCAGATCATTGAACAACAAATGAATGGTCTAGATGGTTTACGTTATATTTCATCTAACAGTGCGGGTAACGGTCAAGCTTCTATTCAATTAAACTTTGAACAAGGTATTGATCCGGATATTGCACAGGTTCAGGTTCAAAACAAACTGCAATCTGCAACTGCGCTTTTACCTGAAGACGTTCAACGCCAAGGTGTGACGGTTACTAAATCTGGTGCAAGCTTCTTGCAAGTTATTGCATTCTATTCACCAGACAATACCCTGTCAGACTCAGACATTAAAGATTACGTAAACTCGTCAATTAAAGAACCACTTAGCCGTGTTGCTGGTGTTGGTGAGGTACAAGTCTTTGGTGGTTCATACGCAATGCGTATCTGGCTTGACCCTGCAAAACTTACCAACTATCAGTTAACACCAAGTGATATTGCGACTGCTTTACAAGCGCAAAACTCACAAGTTGCTGTAGGTCAGTTAGGTGGTGCACCAGCGGTTCAAGGTCAAGTGCTTAACGCAACAGTAAATGCGCAAAGCTTGTTACAAACACCTGAACAATTTAAAAATATCTTCTTAAAGAACACAGCATCAGGTGCTGAAGTTCGTTTAAAAGATGTTGCTCGTGTAGAGTTAGGTTCTGATAACTACCAGTTCGATTCGAAGTTTAATGGTAAACCTGCTGGCGGTCTCGCAATTAAAATTGCAACTGGTGCTAACGCACTTGACACCGCTGACGCTGTTGAACACCGTTTAGCTGAATTACGTAAGAACTATCCAACAGGCCTTGCAGATAAACTGGCTTATGACACGACTCCATTTATTCGTCTTTCAATTGAAAGTGTTGTACACACATTAATTGAAGCTGTAATTTTAGTGTTCATTGTTATGTTCTTGTTCTTGCAGAACTGGCGTGCAACGATTATTCCAACACTTGCTGTACCTGTTGTTGTATTAGGTACATTTGCTGTCATCAATATCTTTGGTTTCTCAATTAACACCTTAACCATGTTCGCTATGGTATTGGCAATTGGTCTTCTGGTCGATGACGCCATTGTTGTAGTGGAAAACGTTGAGCGTGTGATGAGTGAAGAGCATACCGATCCGGTCACGGCGACTTCACGATCAATGCAACAGATTTCTGGTGCGTTAATTGGTATCACAAGCGTATTGACAGCGGTATTCGTACCAATGGCATTCTTTGGTGGTACAACAGGTGTAATTTATCGTCAATTCTCGATTACCCTTGTAACAGCAATGGTTCTATCGTTAATTGTAGCGTTAACCTTCACTCCTGCACTTTGTGCAACCATTTTAAAACAGCATGATCCTAACAAAGAACCAAGCAATAATATTTTTGCTCGTTTCTTCAGAGGATTTAACAACGGCTTTGACCGCATGTCGCATAGCTACCAAAATGGTGTTAGCCGCATGCTTAAAGGCAAAATCTTCTCTGGCGTACTTTACGCTGTAGTGATTGGCCTACTCGTGTTCTTGTTCCAGAAACTCCCATCTTCATTCTTACCAGAAGAAGATCAGGGTGTGGTTATGACACTTGTTCAATTACCACCAAACGCAACGCTTGACCGTACAGGTAAAGTGATTGACACCATGACAAACTTCTTCATGAATGAAAAAGATACTGTGGAATCTATTTTCACCGTTTCGGGCTTCTCATTCACGGGTGTTGGTCAAAATGCTGGTATTGGCTTCGTTAAGTTGAAAGACTGGAGTGAACGTACTTCACCAGAGTCTCAAATCGGTGCTTTAATTCAGCGCGGTATGGCATTAAATATGATCGTCAAAGACGCATCTTACATCATGCCATTACAGCTTCCTGCAATGCCTGAACTTGGTGTAACAGCTGGATTTAACTTGCAACTTAAAGATTCAAGTGGTCAAGGTCATGAGAAACTTATTGCAGCACGTAATACGATCTTAGGTTTGGCTTCACAAGATAAACGTCTTGTAGGGGTACGTCCTAATGGTCAAGAAGATACACCTCAGTATCAAATTGATGTAGATCAGGCTCAAGCTGGTGCTATGGGCGTTAGCATTGCTGACATTAACAACACTATGCGTATTGCATGGGGTGGCTCATACATTAACGACTTCGTTGACCGTGGTCGTGTGAAAAAAGTTTATGTTCAAGGTGATTCGGATAGCCGTATGATGCCTGAGGACTTAAACAAGTGGTATGTACGTAATAGCAAAGGCGAAATGGTACCGTTCTCTGCATTTGCTACAGGCAAATGGACATATGGTTCTCCTCGTCTTGAACGTTATAACGGCGTATCATCGGTTAACATTCAAGGTACACCTGCACCTGGCGTGAGCTCTGGTGACTCTATGAAAGCCATGGAAGAAATTATTGCTAAGTTACCATCTATGGGCTTACAAGGTTTCGACTATGAATGGACAGGTTTATCACTTGAAGAACGTGAGTCTGGTGCTCAAGCTCCATTCTTATATGCGCTTTCATTGTTAATCGTTTTCCTTTGCTTAGCTGCATTATATGAAAGCTGGTCTATTCCGTTCTCGGTTTTACTTGTAGTACCACTTGGTATTATTGGTGCAATCGTATTGACTTACTTGGGTATGATTATTAAAGGAGATCCAAATCTCTCAAATAACATTTACTTCCAAGTAGCAATGATCGCGGTCATTGGTCTTTCTGCAAAAAATGCGATCTTGATTGTTGAGTTCGCAAAAGAGTTGCAGGAAAAAGGTGAAGACCTACTTGAGGCAACTTTACATGCTTCAAAAATGCGTTTACGTCCAATTATCATGACTACCCTTGCCTTCGGTTTCGGTGTACTTCCACTTGCCCTTTCAACAGGTGCTGGTGCAGGAAGTCAGCACTCAGTCGGTTTCGGTGTACTCGGTGGCGTACTCAGTGCAACGTTCTTAGGTATCTTCTTTATCCCTGTATTCTATGTGTGGATTCGTAGTATCTTTAAGTACAAACCAAAAACCATAAACACTCAGGAGCATAAATCGTGATGCAAAAAGTATGGTCTATTTCAGGTCGTAGCATTGCGGTATCTGCACTTGCGCTTGCTTTGTCAGCTTGTCAAAGCATGCGCGGCCCAGAACCAGTCGTGAAAACCGATATTCCAGAAAGCTATGCATATAACAGCGCTTCTGGTACGTCTATTGCTGAACAGGGTTACAAACAGTTCTTTAGCGATCCTCGTTTGCTCGGAGTGATTGATTTGGCTCTTGCCAACAACCGCGACTTACGTACAGCAACGCTCAATATTGAACGTGCCCAACAGCAATATCGAATTACGCAAAACAACCAGCTTCCAACAATCGGAGCAAGTGGTAGTGCAATTCGTCAGGTTTCTCAAAGCCGTGATCCGAATAACCCCTACTCTACTTATCAAGTAGGTTTGGGTGTAACTGCCTATGAACTCGATTTTTGGGGCCGTGTACGTAGCTTAAAAGATGCTGCACTAGATAGTTATCTTTCAACGCAAAGTGCACGTGATTCGACTCAAATCAGTCTTATCAGCCAAGTTGCTCAAGCATGGTTAAACTATTCTTTCGCAACTGCGAATTTAAGACTTGCAGAGCAAACGCTTAAAGCACAACAAGACTCTTACAATCTCAACAAAAAACGTTTTGATGTGGGCATCGACAGTGAAGTTCCACTACGTCAAGCACAGATTTCTGTAGAAACTGCGCGTAATGATGTAGCGAACTACAAAACACAGATTGCTCAAGCACAAAACTTGTTGAACTTGTTAGTGGGCCAATCGGTTCCACAAAACTTGTTGCCAAACCAACCTGTAAAACGCATTACTCAACAAAATGTATATACAGCTGGTTTACCGAGTGACTTGCTTAACAACCGTCCAGATGTAAAAGCTGCTGAATATAACTTAAGCGCTGCTGGTGCGAATATTGGTGCTGCAAAAGCACGTTTATTCCCAACAATTAGCTTAACGGGTTCTGCTGGTTATGCATCAACTGACTTAAGTGATCTATTTAAGTCTGGTGGTTTTGTTTGGTCAATTGGTCCAAGCTTAGACTTACCAATCTTTGACTGGGGTACACGTAAAGCCAATGTGAAAATTTCTGAAACCGATCAGAAAATTGCATTGTCTGATTATGAAAAATCAGTTCAGTCTGCGTTCCGCGAAGTTAATGATGCGCTTGCAACTCGTGCCAATATTGGTGAGCGTTTAACAGCTCAACAACGTCTAGTAGAAGCAACTAACCGCAACTACACACTGTCAAATGCCCGCTTCCGTGCTGGTATTGACAGTTACTTGACAGTTCTTGATGCACAGCGTTCATCTTATTCAGCAGAACAAGGTTTATTGTTGCTTCAACAAGCTAACTTAAATAACCAAATCGAGTTATATAAAACTCTAGGCGGTGGTTTAAAAGCAAATACTTCAGATACAGTGGTTAATCAACCATCAAGTGCTGAACTTAAAAAGCAATAAGTTTTAAATAACTTAATTTATAAAAGCTCACTTCGGTGGGCTTTTTTATTGCATCTGATGTGAATATTTTTTATCTTGAAACTTTAAGAATTTAGATTGATAAAAAACAATGTTACTGAGTAATTTAGAAAGTGTTCCGGGCCACCAGATTGTAAAGCAACTTGATGTTGTTTATGGAAGTACCGTCCGTAGTAAGCATGTTGGCCGTGATTTGATGGCAAGTTTAAAAAATATTGTAGGTGGTGAACTTACAGGCTATACCGAATTATTAGAAGAATCCCGCCAAGAAGCCATGGATCGCATGATTGCCAAAGCTCAGCAACTTGGTGCGAATGCAATTGTTGGTATTCGGTTTTCAACTTCAAATATTGCTCAAGGTGCTTCTGAATTATTCGTATATGGTACGGCTGTGGTTGTTCAACCTCAAGCGCCCCATCTACCAGATCCATTTAGTGCATAGGTAGAAAATGGACAATCTTATTTTTCAGCTTGTTATTTTTCTGATTCTTTTCAGTATTGGTTGGGGTTTTGGCCGCCATATTGAACAAAAACATTTGAAAGAACTTCAAGAAAAAGAACAGCAATTTGCCCATATCAGAATTGATACCAATCGTTTTGCAACGAGTGATCAGCTAGGTCATTTGATTAGTAGTAATGTCGTGATTTCTCATGACTACTTTAAATACGTATTGGCATCCATTAAGAATGTTTTGGGCGGAAGACTCACCAGTTATGAGAGTGTAGTTGAGCGTGCTCGCCGTGAAGCTATTGTTCGCTTAAAACAACAAGCCCATACCGCAGGAGCTAACCATATTATGGGAGTTCGGCTGAGTACAACCGAACTTGGTATGCAGGGAGGAATGGTCGAAGTATTTGCATACGGTACAGCAGTAAAAGACTAGCACTGCCCCATAGCAGAAAAATGAATGCGCGGATTGCCAATATTTTTAGTCAAGTGTTGGCAAATTCCGGTAATTTTCCAACTCTCTTGTTGTTTTGCCAAAGTAAAATAATAACGACCAAACGAATGAAAATAATCATTTTCCGAAAAACGATAAATTTGATAATTACATTCTAACCATGCTTGATCTTGTTCAATACGAATCAGAGGATTACTCAAATTGTGCTGTAGCCGTAAATGCGATAAAGCTTGTTGCCGAGAACCTTTATATTCATGACAAGACACGACACATAAAGGCTCTCCCCTAAACTGGAAATAGTCCACCTCAAGTTGATCTGCCAATAACTCATCAAAAGCGTCCCAATTTTTCTGGTCAAAGACCAATTGAAAACGCGTAATGACGTCTAAAATACGGTGATAATCTTGATCCATGGTGAACCTTCTATGCGGGTTTTTCCATCAATTTAGCACGGCGAAATCACTTTTTTATTTTACTTTTGTTTTCCGAATCATTTTATAAAGAAGTTTTGGTGACATCCGAGAAACCATCACACCCAGTTTTTCTTTTGCTCCACCAACAACAATATATTCTTGACCCTGCATTAATGCTTTTACAGATTGCTCTGCAAATACATCTGCCTCTAAACCATTCTCGATAGCCTCATCTTGATGGCCTTGAGGTTGCCCAGCACCATTTAGCGCATTGAACGAAACGTTAGTTTTTACAAAGCCTGGGAAAATAACCGAAACTTCAACACCTTGATCTGAGACTTCAGCACGTAAACTATTTGCCCACATGTGAATTGCCGCCTTAGCAGCAGAGTAGCTTGCACGGTACTGAGTCCCTAATAAACCCGCTACACTCGACACAAATACAACTCGACCAGACTTTTGTTTTAGCATGGTCGGCAGCACAGTTTTGGTTAATGCCACTTGAGAAAAATAGTCGACTTCCATAATGGCCCGTTCAGTTGCCATTGTCGTGTCTTTAATTAAAGCACGTTGGCTTAAACCTGCATTATTGATGAGCCAGTCAATTCGCCCTTTCGCTTTTAAAATCTGCTTATAAGCTTCGTTTACTTGTTTTTCATCAGTAATATCAGCAACCACCGACAAATGACGGTCAGCGTTTAACAAGCCAACCCGGACTTCTTCTAATTCTTCAAAACGACGCGAGGTCAAAATCACTTCGGCCCCTTGCAAAGCCAACTCACCGGCTAAGGCCTTACCCAGACCAGAAGATGCTCCCGTAATCCATACCACTTTATTTTGCAAAGTATCAAGTTTGGCCATGCTTTATGTTCCTATTATCTTTTTAAATTATGCTGCTTGATGCATGAAGGCCAAAAAGTGGTTGATATAATGAGTTGCTGTGGTCTGATCGACCTGTGTACCTAACTTTTCCAAACGTTTATAGCCTAAATGCGTCGTCATGTTGATCACCCCATTCAGGGTTTTATCGACAACTAAATTAAATTTTAAACGCTTTTTAGGTTCACGTACTAGGCTTGTTACGCCTAAATCTACAATTTGAATGAGGGTCTCAAAAGCAGCTGCAACACTCTGCATATTACCGTCACGAATTTGCTGCGTAAGGTTTTGAGCTTGTTGTACGAGCTGCAGGGTAACTGGGTAGGTAATATAAACTTGTTGCCCCTGTTCTTTCATCAGAGATGTCATGTAATCGACTAAAGGCAAAAGACGCTCATTTCCAAAAAATGAAACTGACCATGGCATATATTTTCGAAAAGTCTCTAAAACCTGCTGAACCACTTTTTCAGACTCAGCTTGTTGTTTTGGAGACATGGTTGCATTTCCTGACTGTAAAAGCACAGAAAAAACCTGCTCAATAATTTCACAAGAAAGATCAGAGAGTACATCGCCTAAAGGCTTTGCCTGACTTTGACTTATCCCATCATGCAGTTTCTGTCGAATGGTCTCGAATTGGGTATAAGTTGAATCGGAAATTTTCAAAAAAACTTCATAACTCATGAGCAACATCCTTTTTCAATTCGTTTGTAATTTTTGTGCCGTGTGTCTACACGATTAAATTGTGATCCATCTTTCATAAATCTACCGTTTTTTGAAAAAAATACAAAACCGTTTATCTGTTTTCAGCACATTAATTTCGAGGCATTTTTTTGCTACAATAGGTGCAATTTTTTATGCATATTCGATCTAAGCTACTATGACTGACGCTCAAACCGCTCAAAATATTGCGACCACATACGATCCAACCGAGATCGAAAAGAAGTGGTACCAAACGTGGGAAGAACAAGGTTACTTCAAACCTTCTGGTCACGGTGAATCATTCTGTATCATGATTCCGCCACCAAACGTCACAGGTAGTTTGCACATGGGCCATGGCTTTAACAATGCCATTATGGATGCCCTCACCCGTTATAACCGTATGATGGGTAAAAACACTTTGTGGCAACCGGGTACTGACCATGCTGGTATTGCAACGCAAATGGTTGTTGAGCGTCAACTTGGCTTACAAGGTGTGACTCGTCATGACTTAGGCCGTGATAAGTTCATCGAAAAAGTTTGGGAATGGAAAGAGCAATCTGGCGGCACAATTACGAAACAAATTCGTCGCTTAGGTTCATCTGTAGACTGGTCACGTGAACGCTTCACGATGGACGAAGGTCTATCAAACGCAGTTAAAGAAGTATTCGTTCGTTTGCACGAAGACGGTTTAATTTACCGCGGTAAGCGCCTTGTAAACTGGGACCCTAAACTTCAAACAGCACTTTCTGATCTTGAAGTAGAAAGCAAAGAAGAAAAAGGCTCACTTTGGCACTTTAAATATTTCTTTGAAGACAAATCAGTTAAAACTCAAGATGGCAAAGACTATTTAGTCGTTGCAACAACTCGTCCTGAAACATTACTGGGCGATACTGCCGTTGCTGTTCACCCAGAAGATGAACGTTATGCACACCTTGTTGGTAAAAACATTGTATTACCAATTACTGGTCGTTTAATTCCGATCGTTGCTGACGACTACGTTGAAAAAGACTTCGGTACTGGCTGTGTAAAAATCACGCCTGCTCACGACTTTAACGACTATGACTTAGGTAAACGCAATAGCTTGCCAATCATTAATATCTTCAACAAAAACGCCGAAGTTTTAGGTGAGTTTGAATATATTGCAAAAGCGGGCGAACAAATTTCTAAAACTATTACTGCACCTGCGGAATACGCTGGTTTAGAACGTTTTGAAGCACGTAAAAAATTAGTTGCTCAAGCGGAAGCGGAAGGCTGGTTAGATCAAATCCAACCGTATGACTTAAAAGCGCCACGTGGCGACCGTTCAGGCGTAATCATTGAGCCATTACTGACTGACCAATGGTACGTAAAAATTGCGCCGCTTGCGGAGCCTGCAATTGAAGCAGTTCAAGATGGCCGTATTAAGTTTGTTCCAGAGCAGTACAGCAACATGTACATGGCATGGATGCGTGACATTCAAGACTGGTGTATTTCACGTCAGCTTTGGTGGGGTCACCGTATTCCAGCTTGGTACGATGCAAATGGCAATATCTATGTTGGCCGTAACGAAGAAGAAGTACGTGCGAAAAACAACATCGCTGCTGACGTTGAACTTAAACAAGACGAAGACGTTCTTGATACATGGTTCTCATCTGCACTTTGGACATTCTCAACTTTAGGTTGGACTGGCGACGCACAAAAAGATGCAGCAAATGATTTCTTAAAAACTTTCCACCCAACAGATGTGTTGGTGACTGGTTTTGACATCATTTTCTTCTGGGTTGCCCGCATGATTATGATGACCCTGCACTTCATGAAAAATGAAGATGGTTCATCTCAAGTTCCATTTAAGACTGTTTACGTTCACGGCTTGGTACGTGATGGTGAAGGTCAAAAAATGTCGAAGTCTAAAGGTAACGTGCTTGATCCATTAGACTTGATTGACGGTATTGATTTAGAAAGCTTAGTTGCAAAACGTACAACTGGCTTAATGAACCCGAAAGATGCTGCGAAGATTGAAAAATCAACGCGCAAAGAGTTCCCAGAAGGTATTAATGCTTATGGTACTGACGCAGTTCGTTTCACGTTCTGTGCGCTTGCAAACACTGGTCGTGACATCAAGTTCGACTTAAAACGTGTTGAAGGCTACCGTAACTTCTGTAACAAAATCTGGAACGCAACTCGTTTCGTTCTGATGAATGTTGAAGGTCAAACTGTTGGTCAACAAGCTCGCCCTGATCTATGGGAACTTCCAGAACAATGGATTATGAGCCGTCTGCAAAAAGCTGAAGCTGCTGTACACCAAGCATTTGCAACTTACCGTTTAGACCTTGCTGCACAAGCGATTTATGACTTTATCTGGAATGAATACTGTGACTGGTACGTTGAGTTAACTAAACCAGTTCTGAACGATGCAGAAGTTTCAGAAGAGCGTAAAGCTGAAGTACGTCGTGTATTACTTGCTGTAATGGAAGCTTCTTTACGCTTGGCTCATCCGTTAATGCCGTATTTGACAGAAGAAATCTGGCAAACGCTTGCACCAATGCTTGGTCAAGGTGGCCCAACGATTATGACTGCTCAATACCCTATTCCTGAGCAAGCAAAAATCAATGAACAAGCTGAAGCAGACATGCAATGGCTTCAAGGTTTGATTGGCGCAGTACGTAACATTCGCGGTGAATTAGGCTTAGGTAATGCGCGCTTGTTGCCAGTATTACTTCAAAACACATCTGACGCTGAACGTGAACAAATCATTCGTATTGAAGCATTGTTCAAAGCATTGGCTAAAGTTGAAAGCATTGAATTCTTGAATAAAGACCAAGAACCACCTTTGTCTTGCTCTAGCGTTGTTAGCCATGCATCGGTATTTGTACCAATGAAAGGCTTAATTGACCCTAAAGCTGAGCTTGCTCGTTTGCAAAAAGACTTGGATAAAATCCAAAAGCAACACGACCAAATCGCGGGCAAACTTGCAAATGAAGGCTTTGTATCTAAAGCACCAGCAGCAGTTGTTGAAGGTGAAAAAGCGAAGCTTGCTGAGTTTGCTGCTCAGTTAGAGAAAGTTAAGGCGAATATGGAGCAGATTGCTGCGCTTTAAACTTTTTTAGTTAAATGAACCCAGAATCTGTGCAAACAGGTTCTGGGTTTTCTATATTTAAAAATTACTTTTTTTGTAGAATCAGCATATGAAGATGCCATGCTTTTATATAACCATTCAATAAAGGTAAATTTTCATTCATTTCTTTATGAAACAATAAATTAAACTCGCATAAAAACAAATCGGCAATATCTTGATAAGTAAATCCTATAAATTTTTCAGGTTCGCTCATAACCCATTCATCTTGAGTCCCCAATAAATCAGCTACCAGAATTCCGCCTTCAGGAAGCGCATTTATAATTCGTTTAATTACACTATAAAAATAGCTTGGCTCACAAAAGAATAGACTTGATGAGGCAATAATTAAGCTTGCAGACGGGAAATTAAAGTCTTCAAAAGATTCATGATACAAAATAAATTTAGAGTCATCTTTGAATCGCTCAGCACAGACTTTTTGTGCATCAATTGAAATATCAAAAGCATGAACATTAAATCCCTTTGAGAGTAGATAAGCAGATTCATTGCCAGCGCCACAGCCGCAATCTATAGCAATTAAAGGTAAGTTAGGAAAATGACCTAAAGCCTTCTCTAAAATAGGTCTATGTTTAAGTTCTTTTGATAATTGAATAAATTTTTCATTCATAAATCCGATCTTTTAATTTTTATAATTCCCACACTATATTTTATAAAAAATCCAATCTCAACGATTTCTTATTTCAGAAGCTGCCGACCATATCACGGGCAAACTTGCAAATGAAGGCTTTGTATCTAAAGCACCGGCAGCGGTTGTTGAAGGTGAAAAAGCGAAGCTTGCTGAGTTTGCTGCCCAGTTAGAGAAAGTTAAGGCGAATATGGAGCAGATTGCTGCGCTTTAATACAGTAGTTTGATTCAAAAAATCCCCTCTTAGTGAGGGGATTTTTGTTGGAAATAATTACAACTCAGTTCAGAAAGACATATATTTTCAAGCTTTGATATAAACCTATTAGATAACTAAGTCAAATATTGATCAAAAATATAAATTCAATAAAATCTTAACCTATTAATTTAATGTCTTAAAAATATCAATCAATTTTATACACACTAAATAATAGTTTTCCATTTGCAGAGATTGCCCAATATAAGTGATCATTTTTCTGACTTTCTTCTAAAATAATGAATTTATTTTGCTGGCAAACTTGTTCAACTAAACCAATATTTTTTTCTGAACCATACACATTAAAAGAATCATGTCTTTCAAAATCATCATGATCCCTTAGCAATTCAGGTGGTTGAACATAATGAATGTTGGAGTTAAATGTTTTCCAACGTTTTTTTATAGTTGGCTTAATACATTCAACTGTTGAATAGGTAATTTTCTTCTGGCCTTGCAACTGCTTTTTAGATAAAAAATTTACTTTAGTTTTATTATCTAAGGGATAGACTACAATCCAATAACCATCGTCAGATGAATCTAGCCTTTGATAAAAAAATATTGATTTTGTCAGATTAGGAAAGATTTTATGATCATATAAAATACTATTTTTCAATCTTTTCTTATTTAAACTCTCTTCAAAAAAATTATCCGCCATACATACTAAAAAAATTATTACAATTAAAAAACTTACAATTGAAATAAAGACATAAATTACTAACATTAAAATTATACTTAAAAAATTTTTTAGCATAAAAACTCAACTTCAAAACTAGAAAAGGCCCCCATAGGCCTAATTTCTTACAGCTATATTAAATAGCCCCCAATTTTTTAAAATTCCCCAAATCATCACTACTAATCTCACAGCACCATATAAATTCTGAAAGTTAATTATTGGTGTTATTAATTAATAATTTTAGAGAGTTTGCCAAAGAAACTAAAGCATCCCATGCCCCAACAACATCTCTATTCCACTCACTTTTTTCATATGCTTTAAACGTTCCTTTTCCCACTTCACCTGCTGCTTTAGCTCAGCACAGTCAGCATCTACAGTTTTATAAACATCACTAATGTGTACATGCTCTGCTTTTACATTCTTGGCTAACTGAAAAGAGTCCAAAATCTCAGCAATTTGACTTTCAAGCTGCTGACTTTGTGCATCTAAAGCAAGTTTATAAAACCGCAACTGCTCAGCAGATAGTTCTTTAGCGCCTAGCCCTTTATTCTGTTCAAGCTGTAACTGGAGTTTGAGTAAATAAAACAAATCCTGCTTTTCATAGGCCTGACTTGCCTGTTGAAACAATTCGGTTTTTTCTTCTTTTTTGGTTTCATCTTGCTCACGGTCTGGGTGAATCATCGCAGCAATTTTTAAATAAACTGTTTTTAACGACTGCGTTGCCATTTGCTCGGCTTGTTCACGTTTCTGTTGCTGTCTTTGCTGTTTGGCTTGTTCTCGCGCTTGTTGTTGCTCGGCAGCATATCGCTCAAAGTCTTCTTCTAACTCTGCACTTTGCTCAGCACTTTCATCATATTCAGATTTTATTGGCTGAACTTTTTTATTCTTTTTTACCGACTCCCCCGCATGTTGCTGATAAAAGGTATCAATCTGCTTCACCAACTCTAACTGTTCAGCAGATAGCATTTTGGAGCGCTTCAACATTTGTGCAAGCTGGGCAATTTTTTCATCTAATTGTTGCATGTCTGCTTTGGAAAACTCATGGCTATGCAACATATTCCAGAGTTGCTCTAACTGTTGAAATAAGACCTCGTGCAAATCGCCATACACAGGCATCAGTTTTTGGCGTATGTGCTGTTGAATCTCAGCTTGTGCATTTTGCCATGTGCTCAGGCTAACTTTTTGTTGCTCTATTTTATCAATCAGGCGATTCATTTTTTTCTGCTGTGCAGATGGTTCAGACCTTTGCTGTAAGCTGACTTTAAGATCAAAGGACATACTCATCTACCTGAAAAAGAAAAAAGTGTAGCAATAATCAGATGAGTAAGGTAGCAAAGCATTCTTTAAGTCAGAATCAGCCTATTCATTTTTAGAAAATAAAATGCGACTTAACTAAAGTTTATACATTAAGAGATCCACCAAATCACTAATGGCAAAGTCACGGCAGCACATAAAGTTTGGAAGCTAATCACAGCTGCCATGAGCTGACTATCGCCACCCAAAACTTTGGTTAAAATGTATGATGCAGAAGCAGTCGGTAATGCAAAGAAAATGACTAAAATTTGTGTTTGTAAGCTTGGTAAACCAAACCACATGCAGACCGCGTAAGCCAAAGCAGGCACTGCTAAAAGTCGTGCAAACGTGTCTACTGCCAATACCACAATGTCTTTTTTAATTTGCATAAACTGTAAAGCTGCACCCACGCATAACAAACCCAAAGGCAAACTCGACAATGAAAAAAGCTTAATAAATTGAGTAAAGCCTTCCCAAATAGGAATATGAAGCGCATTTACTGCGGCCCCGACTACACACGATGCAATTAAAGGGTTTTTAAGCAGTGCAATCAAAACAGGTTTAATTGCCATGTGTTCTTTAGAGGTGAGAGCAAGCACCGAAATAATGTTCACAAGCGGAATGCAAAGCGCCAATAAAATTGCCAGAATTGCCATTCCTTCACTTTTAAAAAGCGAAGTCACTAAAGCCAAACCAATATAGGTATTAAAGCGAACCATACTTTGTACATGTACACCAAAACGTGCAGGCGGTATGTGCCAAAACATTCGAAGTATGTATAAAAAGACGGTTACTGCCAAAACCACAATCAACATCGCAATAATGGCTGTACTTAAGCTCTGTAAGTCAATTTTTGCGGTTGATAACGTACTAAAAAGCAAAGCAGGAAATAAAATATAGTAATTGAGCTTCTCTGCCCCAGCCCAAAACTCATCGCTAAAAAAACGATATTTTTTAAATAAGTATCCCGATGCAATTAATGCAACTAAAGGAAAAAGAGATAAAACAATGCTATTCATTTCTTTACTCGAGTTTTGTGGGGGCTTGCTGTTTGGCAACTACCTTGGCTTACTCATATATTAAAGATAATGAGAACTCATGATAAAATGAGTTTTTGCTCATAACAAATACAACATGACATTTACCCAGCTTGAAATTTTCGCACTCATTGCCGAACTGAAAAGTTTTACAGCTACCGCAGAAAAGCTGGGAATTTCACAGTCGGCAGTTTCCCATGCACTTAAATCATTAGAACAACAATGGGGCATTAACCTGATTTCAAGAACCCAGAGTGATATTGAGCTCACCACAACAGGTCAGCAGCTACTTACTCATGTAAAAGAGTTATTGAGTATTTCCGATACATTAGAAAAAGAAGTGGCAGCCATCCACGGTTTAAACGAAGGCACATTACGTATCGGCTCTTTTGGGGCATCATCATCTATTTATCTATTGCCTGAAATTTTAGAAACCTTTCGGCAGCGCTATCCTAAAATCGAAATTTATATTGATGAAGGTGAAGATAAAGAAGTTGCTCAGTGGTTATTAGAACGGCGCATAGAGGTTGGTTTTTTGATTATGCCAGATGAGCGTTTTGATACATTCCCTCTAATTGAAGATCGTTTTGTTGCCTTAATTCCCAATCAATTTCCACTCGCGCAACAACTCTATATTGATCCAGCACAACTAGAAAACTGTCCTTTCATCATGACAATGGCTGGGAGTCGATATCAGGTCGAATTAATTTTAAAAAACTTTAATGTGAAACCAGACATCAAATTTTATGTGTCACAAATTTTAAGTATCGTTAGCATGGTTCACAACCAATTAGGGGTGTCTATTGTGTCTGATATGGTCATCACCAAAGAGTTACTCTCACTTTATCCAAACGTAGTTAAACGCCCTTTTAAACCGAACCTTAAACGTTCGATTGGTCTCGCAGTCAAAAATAAAAAGCACATGAGTCCCGCTGTGAAAGCATTTATTGAAGTTGCCCAATCGGTTTGGTCAAATCATTAAATGATTACGAATAATTTTTAGGAATTTGATAACGAACTTTTTCAGGTCAATTTATAAGCGCATTAGATGACTTGTAACGTAAAAAGCGCCATAACCGCCCTATCTTAACCAAACCAACGCACCATTTATCGCCAAAAACCACTTTTCCAATTCAAATTGGTGCACTTATTGCATATTCACTTTTATGCAATTGAGTTTGTTTCGACAAACTTAGGTTTTTAGATTCCTTAAATCTATTTTGGTGCAATTTACAGACCCAGATTTGTTCCAAAATGGGATTTAGCACTTTTTTCGAGCATGCTATGCAAAATGTAGATCTATTTTTCTTATTACTTGGTGCTGTTTTGGTTCTTGCCATGCACGCAGGTTTTGCATTCTTGGAACTTGGTACGGTTCGCCATAAAAATCAGGTGAACGCACTTAGTAAAATTCTGACTGACTTTGCCCTTTCTGCAATCGCATATTTCTTTGTTGGCTACTACATTTCCTATGGTCAGCACTTCTTCCATGATGGCACAAGCCTCGCAAGTGATCATGGCTACAACTTAATGCGTTGCTTCTTTTTACTGACGTTTGCTGCGGCTATTCCTGCCATTATTTCGGGTGGTATTGCTGAACGTGCAAAAATGCGTTCACAAGCAATTGCGACACTCGCTTTAGTTGCACTGGTTTATCCATTTTTCGAAGGCATGGTCTGGAATGGTAACTACGGTCTGCAAAAATGGTTAGAAGTAACTTTTGGTGCAGCTTTTCATGACTTTGCAGGTTCAGTCGTGGTGCATGCTATGGGTGGTTGGATTGCACTTGCTGCCGTGATTTTATTGGGTGCACGTTCTGGTCGTTATAAGAAAGATGGCCGTGTAAGTGCTCATCCGCCATCTTCTATTCCATTTTTAGCGCTCGGTTCATGGATTTTAATTGTCGGCTGGTTTGGCTTTAATGTGATGAGTGCACAGCGTGTTGATGCTATTTCTGGTCTGGTTGCCATTAACTCACTCATGGCTATGGTCGGCGGAACCATTACAGCAAATGCGATTGGGAAAAATGACCCTGGTTTCTTACATAACGGACCACTTGCGGGCTTAGTTGCAATCTGTGCGGGTTCTGACATTGTTCATCCAGTCAGTGCGCTTGTTATTGGTGGTGCAGCTGGTGCAATGTTCGTGTATCTATTCACCTACACCCAAAACAAGCTTAAAGTTGATGATGTGCTGGGTGTATGGCCCTTACACGGCGTATGTGGCGCATTTGGTGGTATTGCAGTGGGTTTATTTGGTCAAAAGTGGCTTGGTGGTTTAGGCGGTGTATCTTTTGCTTCACAGCTCATTGGCACAGTACTTGCGATTGCTATTGCGCTCGCTGGCGGCTTTATTGTTTACGGCTTACTCAAAGCAACTATTGGCATTCGTTTATCTCAAGAAGATGAGTTTAGAGGTGCGGATTTATCTATTCATAAAATTTCTGCAAATTCTGAAGAAGGCATGTTCTAATTCAACAGCTGATAAGCAGGATCAAAATATCCTGCTTATCATTAAGTTTTAAAGTCCTTAACTACTCAAATTAATTAAAAAAAAATTCCAAATAAATAATATATATCTATGAATCATCAATATTATTTTTTAAGTCGCAACTTTATTTCAACATTAAATTTTGTTTAGTTTAAGAACAATTTAAGTTTTATTTTATGTAATGCCTTCAACTCACACTCAAATTGATGTTGCATGGCAATGAACCAACAAAAACAATTTTTTCAACTTCAGCTTATTTTTCTTGCCCTTAGTTTTTTTATAATTTTATTTATATTTCCAGTGGGTGGGAAAATTGATATGTATTTCATCCAGCCTTGGATGGATTCAACGGGTCATTTCTTTAATCGGGACAATTGGTACCTTGTCAGAGTTAACCATGAAATCGTAAAACAGATCATTACCACCGTTTATGTGATCTTTTTATTTCTGTGGATTGCGTCATTTAAAGTAGAAAAATTGAAGCTTTATCGCTGGCAATATGGCTATATGTTTTTTGTGAGCATGATTGGTAGCGGTGTAGTTGGCCTATTAAAATCGCAATCTGCTCACGCTTGCCCTTGGAACATGGTTCATCCGACTGCTTTAAGTTATGTATGGGACTTTACCGCTACGCATGGCCATTGTTTTCCAGGTGGTCACGCAAGTGCAGGCTTTATTTTAATGACAGGCTTTTTTGTTTATCGCCTTGAGCAACCTAAACGTGCCTATTTTTATCTGATCGCTGGCATTATCTTAGGCTTTCTAATGGGCTGGGGACAAATGATGCGTGGCGCCCATTTCCTGAGCCACAATTTATGGACAGGCTGGATCGTTTGGGCAGTGAATATTCTATTTTATAAAATATGTATTCACCGCTTTGAGTTTGAAAAACGAATCAAACAAGAGCTTGCTTAAATCAAGTTCTTGCTTCATGAATATGTAGAGCTTTAGGCAATTTAACTAAAACTGAAAGTCCGCCAAGCTCTAAGCTTCGATCTAGTGTCAAAGTTCCACCTAAACGCTGAGTCGCTCGGTCAACAATTGATAAACCTAAACCACTACCCACTTCAAGGTGGTGGTGTACACGATAAAAACGTTTTAAAACTTTATCGTAATGTTCAGGGTCAATCCCTGCACCGCTATCTTCAATTTGTATACACGCATCGCCATCTTTAGCAGTAAAGACTGAGATGTTAATCATTCCTTCATGAGGCGTGTATTTAATTGCATTATCAATTAAGTTAAAAATAATTGAGTGTACTGTTGGCTCAACACTATGCATTTCAATAGGTTCATTACGGACAAACCCTAGGTCAATATCTTTTTGCATAGCTAAATTAACCAGCTGCTCAACACAGTTTAAAGCGACATCATTGAGTTGAAAAGTTCTGGTCGGTTCAATCACACTTAAAGAGACATCTTGCTTAGCCAAAGCCAAAAGCTGGGTAACCAAATGCTGAATACGCGCTAATCCTTTACTCAAGTTTTGCAACGCTTCATGCTCAGGAAACTGACTGATTAAAATCTTGGTTTGTAAATTTAGAGCTGTGACAGGAGTTCGTAATTCATGAGCAGCATCTGCAATAAATTGTTTTTGCTCATTTTGAGCTTTAGAAATACGCTCAAACAAACGGTTCATTTCATCAATAGTTGGCAATAACTCTTGAGGATAGTCCGAAACTTCAATGGGAGTTAACTCTTCCGAATCACGTTCCTTCAGCTCATTTTTAAAGTCATCTATCGGCTTTAGGCCTCGACCAATAATTGCAGCCAAAGCAAAAATTGCAAATGGCAGAATAATTAAATATGGAATGAACATACTTCCTGCAAGTTCCCAAGCGAAAGCTTCACGAACTCGTTCTTGTTGACTAACCTGAATCTGGTAATCTTTTAAAGGCAAAACATAAGTTCGCACTACGCCTTGGCTAGTTTTATGAGAGTAAAAACCAGCTTGTGTAACAGGTGCAACCAACAGATGTAAACTGTGAGATAAATGAGCCTGATCCTTATAGGCCCAAATATCTAAAAACAAATCTTCTTCATGATAAGTTTTATGTAAATCAAACTTACTACTTACTGTTCTTAAAGGATACTCAGCTGTTCGTTCTGCTAAATACTGCATTTGAGTATCTAAAATTTCATCAACTTCTTGAAGTGCAACCTTATACGCACTAAAAATTAATATACAACCTAAGATGACACTGAAAATTGAGGTGCCCCAAATCAGTCGTTTCTTTAATGAATAATGCACTTTTATAAAGTTCCAAAATTGAAGTGAGGATTACCCTAAACGGTAACCCAACCCTCGAATAGTTCGAATAAAGTCTTTTCCAAGTTTAGCTCTCAAGTGATGTACATATACTTCAATCGTATTACTGGTCACTTCACTATCGAAATCATATAACTTATCTTCAAGATTTGCTTTAGAAAAGATTTTATTTGGATGGCTCATTAAAGGAATAAGAATCGCCCATTCACGGTTCGACAAATCAATACGCTGGCCTTTAAAGGTTGCAATATGTTGTTCAACATTTAAAACCAGATCGCCATTTTGTAAAAGTTGCTCATGATTCGCAAGTTGAGCTTCTACTCCAGTACGGCGCAATAGCGCATGAATACGGGCAAGTAACTCATCGAACTCGTATGGTTTAATTAAGTAATCATCTGCACCGTGGTTTAATCCATCCACGCGGTTTTGCAACTGGTCTCGTGCCGAAATGATTAAAACTGGAGTGACAGCTCTTTGACGGATTTGCTTTAAAACCTGCATGCCATCCATCATCGGCAAACCTAAGTCTAATAAAATGATATCAAACTTATTTTTAGCTAATTGAGCCAGACCATCCAAGCCATTATTGACCCACTCCACCTCAAATTGATGATATTGCAGCAACGTTATTGTTGACTCAGCAATCATAAAATCATCTTCAATCATTAAGATTTTTGTCATGTTCTAGGCTCGCTTTAATTCACATGGGCACATGAGTGCAACATGTCCAGTTGAGGGTTAATGACCTGAGTTTTCACATCCAGCATACTTAACAAACTTGGGAATAAATTATCCTGACTTAACTTTTGTTTCGTTTGTTGGCCTAAACAACTCACTTGCGCAAGATTGTGCTGTTTCCAGTTATCAGAGAACCACATAATCATTGGTACATGTGTTTGTTGAGTCGGTGCAATTGCATAAGGTGAACCATGTAAATATAAACCATGTTCGCCAGTTGATTCGCCATGATCAGATAAATACCATAAACCTGTTTGATATTTCGATACTTCTTTTAAATTATTAATCATCTGACTTAATACATGGTCTGTATATACGATTGAATTATCATAGCTATTTATTAATTCGGTTGGAGAACAACCCTGTATCGCATTAGTATCGCAAGTCGGTTTAAACTTTTGATATTCCACAGGTGCACGCTTGTAATAGGCTGGGCCATGACTGCCGACTTGATGTAAAACAATTAAACGTGGACGCGTGTCTTCTTTAGGAATAGTAGCTAAATATTCATTTAAGCTATCAATTAAAATACCATCAAGACATTCGCCATCTTTACACCATTTTTGCTTTAACTTTTCTGGAATTTGATATTGCTCAACACGATCACATGCGCCTTTACAACCAGAATTGTTATCAATCCAAGTCACCTGATAACCCGCACGCTTTGCAATATCTAATAGGCCTTCACGATGACTTGCTAATTGCTCATCATAGTCAACACGTGGCATGCCCGAGAACATGCATGGAACTGAAACAGCGGTTGCTGTACCACATGAACTTACCTGAGAGAAATTCAAAATATCTTGTTTAGAAAGCTCTGGATTCGTATTTTTAGCATACCCATTGAGTGAAAAACTCTCCGCACGAGCTGTCTCACCGACAACCAGCACCATTAATTTAGGCAGGTTCTTTTGTACTGACTGAACCTGATGAGCATCTTGACCATAATGTATTAATGGTAAGTTCTTCTTAGGTGCCTTTTTATGATAATAAGACATCAAAGAAGAAATAGTGTTTTGAGGAGAAATCATGCCTTTTAAATCACGATGTTCCCGAAAAATAGCTGCAAAATCCACATAATATGTAAAAAGCAGAATACCAACAATTGCAAAAGAAGCGATAATTGAACCGACTTTTTTCAACAACAAATGGGATATTTTTTCTTTTTTAAGTTTTACTTGAGTAATCAAAAAAATAGGTAAAACAACAAAGAAAACTGTCCAAAGTCCAAAACGTAATGAAACTAGATCAGAAACTTCAGATACATCTGTTTGTATCATATTTTGAATCTGATCAGGCGAGATGATTACACCTAACGTATTTACAAAGTAAGAGCTAAAACCACCAATGAAAACCAGCAAAATTGCAAAAAGTTTGGCCGTCCATTTCCAGTTTAAAATTTGTAAAAGCGCATAATACGCAGCAACAACAATAAGCACTGTAGCAGCTAAAAATAGAATAGCCTTTACTCCAAAATATGGAGTCAAAAGATGTACTTTGTTATAAAAACCAATATTTAAAACTGCACCTAACCAAATGGCGATAATGAAATTAAACATAAACAGTGAAATCTGTTTATTTTTTAAGGTAGAAAAAAAATTCAGCATCTTGGGGGAACTACAATCTTTTTATGATGCTTTACTGTAGAAATTGAAACTTAAAAATGACTTAAATAAAAAATGATCTAATACATAAATCTTAAAAAATACTTATTTCAAAATTTTTCTAATAAAAAGACGAGGTTAAATTTAACCTCGTCTTTTTTGATTTTTAACTAAATATTGTTCTTAGAAACTATATTTAGCCATTAAACCAACACGGTTATCTTTGTAGTCATCACCAGCAAAGGTTTCACGTTTACCGTTGACATATTCAATACCCAAGTCAATTGGTTTAACTGGTGAGTAAATTACGTTAAGCCATGCTTGCTGAACTTTCTCATTTGCAGTCGTACTTCCAGATTTTACAGCTGCTTTTGCATAGTCAGTACCGTCATCAGCGAATTGAGCACCATACGCTAAAGTAGCACGTAAGTTAGGTAAAATCTTATAAGTTCCACCCACTTGTACTGCTACAAATTCATTTTGTTCAATATTATCATTAACTAAAGTATAAGCAGAATTACTACCATATAAGTAGTTACTGTTACCTACAACATAAGATGCATCAGCAAAAAGTTTTAAAGGATCAGATACTTTAAAGTCGGTACCAGCAGCAACACCCCATCCTGTTTGGTCATCACCTTTATCTGATTTATAGTTTTCAACAAAAGCTCGAGCAGAAGCATTACCATTACCTGCAGCGTAGCCTTGAGTAATTTTAGCTGTTAATACAGGTAATCTGTATTTAACTGAGTCACCTGTTGCCGAACTATTCCCTTCTTCTGCTGAAACAAATAACTGAGTTGCAGGAGCTAATTTATAGTTATAACGTACTTGTGGAATACGCGTTGTACCACCACCAATGTTGGTCGAGAAATCGATCATTTCTGGTGCATGGCTAGACAAGAAGTTAGACGTTGTTTGACCAAACAACCAGTTGTTATACGTTAAGTAAGCATGACGAATACGTACGTTTTCAGATTTGTTATTGTCACTACTTGCAAAGTCTAATTCAATTTTACCGCCTACTTTTGCACCACTTACAGGAGCAGTAAAATCTAAACCAAGACGTGTGGTTTTAGCAGTCGCACGCAATTTATCTTTTGCTTCACCAGTTGACTTACTTGCATCAGCAAAGTCACCGTCCGCACCTTCAATAATATAGTTAGCGTCGCCACGAACAAAACCATATAGGTTCACATCAGCACCAGCTTTAGATTTTAATGATGCTAAAGGCGAAACTGGTGCAGCAACTGGTTGTGCTTTCACTTCAGCTAACTGTACTTGCTGTTGTTGCTGTACTTGCTGTTGTTGTTGCTGCACTTGGCTTTGTTGTTGAATTAAAGCTTTTAAAGCCTCAACTTCTTTACGAAGCTGTTGAATTTCCGCTTTGTCGGAAGTCGCAGCATGTGCCCCACTCATCATTAAAGCTGTAACTGTAAGAGCTAAACTTTTAACAACGAAAGATTTACGATTAAGGAATAGATCCATCAAAAACTCCAAAAAATATATTTTATGTTGCCTATCCATGCCAAGTTGATTTACGCCATTAAATTAAGGGGCTAAAAAATCAACTCTCCTCCACTTTGGTTACATTAATTTTATTACCGCAACCAAAACCAATTTCAACGTTATGCAAGACCAAAACCAATAACCAAAGACATAAAAAACATACTTTGACTTACAGATTTTTACCTTAACTTCATGTTGTAACGAATCCTACACAACTCTCTTATCTTATAGAATGATTAAATCGTTATTTCATTATTCTTTTTTAGACTTTAGGCTAATATCCAATCTACTTGAACATTTTTCTACCCATTTTAATTGATTCACATGATTTTTCTTGTTAACGAAATCCATTTTTACTCCAGTTAGCTTCCATTTGCTACCCAAACAAGATGGCACAATTAATAGAGCATTTAAATAGCTAAAAACATACATTTTTAAAAACATAGACAAAGGTAGTAGATTATGACTAGATCACTCCTTAATCGATATTAAATTTCTTTATTTCATTTAGTTAACATTATTTTTCTTGTAGTTTTGCATGTTTCCAGAGAGAAATAGGGAGCAAAGTAACAGTGCCAATAATGACAATAGCTATCAAATAATGGAAATAACCGAAAGCATCTCCAAACACACCACTCAAGCTATAAAGCCCCCCACTCACAGTCGCCATGACTGAAACCTGAAAGGTAAAATCTGTACCTGCATATTCTTTTCGACTGTAGTGCATGACTAAGGTCAACATAACCACCAACAACATGGCCGAGAATGCGTCCTCTAAAGCATTGACTGTATAGATAGCCCAGATATTGAGTTGAATTTTCTGTTCGTAAGCATAAGCTAAATAGGCATAGGCAGCTAAACTCATGATTTTAAATACTGAAAAAATAATTAAAGTAGTGGGTCTAGAGAAATATTTAAGCACTCCACCAGCGATTGCTGCCCCTGCCAGTGCTGCCACTGCACCGAGCATAGTGATATAAACGCCAATTTGAGTAAAACTTAGCCCCATATCGACCATTAAAGGTTTAAGTAATGGTCCAGCTAAACCATCTGCTACTTTAAAAGTAATAAGGACAACTAACCAAGAACGAAGCTCTTTATTTTGAGAGAAATAACTCAAGTAGGCTTTAATCTTTATGACTAAATTTTGCTGGCTAGGTTTAAGTTGATGACCTGAATAACCTGCATGTTTAGGTTCTTTAAATAATAAAACGGGTAAAGTATTTAAAAACACTAAGGCTGCTAATAACAGGAAAGTGGGTTGCCATGTTAACCAGTCTAAACACCAGAGTACGGCACCTCCACCGACAATAAAACCGAGTCGGGAACCAACCACCTGAAATGTATTTCCCCAATGTTGCTGGTCATGCTTTAACAAATTGACGGCCAAAGCATCGGTCGCAATATCTTGTGTTGCCCCAGTTAAGTTCATTAAAAGAAGCGAAATAAAAAAGGCAAATAAATAAAGAGATTGGTCTAAAGCCTGAATAGGGAAAAAAGACAAAATACACAGCACACCTACCGTCAAAAACTGAGTAGGTAAAATCCAACTACGATAGTGCCCCAAACGAGAAAGTGCATGTCGATCAACCCACGGCGCCCAAAAGATCTTAATTGACCAAGGCAACATAAGCAGCCCAAAACCACCAATATGAGCGAGTGACACACCTTGTGCCCTTAAAATAACAGGTAAAGCATGGGTCATAAAACCGACAGGTAGCCCTTGTGCCCAATATAAGGAAAATAGCAGAAGATAAAGCTTTTGCTGCCGAAACATATATACCTACTTTTTATTTCTTTAATGAGGAATAACATCAAATGTCATGTTGTTCTTACATTTTGCCAATGAAGCATATATTTCAAAAGATTAAGATAAAACTAGGACAAGTTAAAATTTAAAAAAATATGGATCAACATTTCCCTAATTTACCTGATTTGGTACCCCAACGTGGTACTGCTTTAAGCCGGGCACTATTTAAGAAACTTTTTTTAGCGCAAGGTTGGACAATTGAAGGCGAAGTTCCTAATTTTCCAAAAGCGGTAGCAATTATTTCACCCCATACTTCCAATATTGATGGATGGTATGGCTTTCTTGCGATTTTCGGATTAGGTATCCAAATTACAGTATTGGGTAAAGATGCCCTCTTTAAACCACCGTTTAAGCGGGCATTAGACTGGGCTGGAGTCATTCCTGTTAAACGTGATACAGCTAATGGACTTACCGAACAAGTGGTTGCAACTATTCAAAAATATGACAAGATCTGGATTGGGATGGCACCCGAAGGCACACGTAAAAAAGCAAAAAAAATGAAAAGTGGTTTTTACCATATTGCCGCAAAAGCCAATATTCCCATTGTGATGTTTTCTTTTGATTATGACCGTAAGACGATTCATTGCTTAGGTCACTTAGACCCAAGTGGTAACTATGATGAAGATCTCGCCAAGATTTTTGAGCGTTATAAAGGAAAAATTTCACCCAAAAATCGCAATTGGCTTGCCGAACCTTTACAAAATCTATTGAAAAAAACCTAGCAAAAATTGAGCGAATCTGGTCTTATGGCCCTTCTTAATTTATCTCGACATAGATTATTTTTAAAGATGAAAATTGCTCAATTTGCCAGTATTGGATTTATCTCTCTAGCACTCTTTGGCTGTGATAAATTTAGCAAAACACCAACGCCGACTACCTCAATTAAAGCCCGTGAACCTGTAATTGCGCTTGCTTTAGGTGGCGGTGGAGCAAAAGGATTTTCACATATTGGTGTGATCAAGGTTTTAGAGTCTCATGGAATTAAGCCTAAAATTGTAACGGGTACCAGCGCTGGTAGCTTTGTTGGAAGTATCTACGCAAGTGGACAAACGCCTTATCAATTGCAAAGTCTGGCTCTGAAATTACAAGAGTCCGATATCCGTGATTTAACGCTTAACCGTCAAGGCATTATTCTTGGACAAAAGTTACAAGACTACGTTAACCGTAATGTTGGCAATAAACCGATTGAGAAATTCCCAATCCGTTTTGCGGCTGTGGCAACTCGTCTTGATAATGGTCAAAAGGCAGACTTTATTAAAGGTAATGCAGGCCAAGCAGTACGCGCCTCTTGCAGTATTCCAAATGTGTTCGTGCCAGCCACAATTGGCAATCAAAAATACATTGATGGCGGATTAGTTAGCCCAATTCCCGTTAAAACAGCTCGTGATATGGGTGCAGATATTGTGATTGCCGTTGATATTTCAGCGCGTCCAGCAGGTAATCGCCCAGCCAATATGTGGGGATTACTAGATCAAACCATTAATATTATGGGCCAACAAAGTATTAATGAAGAACTCAAGCAAGCCAATGTTGTGATTCAGCCTAAAGTGGGTCATTTAGGTACACTTGATCTCAAATCAAGTAATCAGGCAATTTTGGAAGGTGAAAAAGCTGCTCAAGCTCAAATTCGCCAAATTGAAAGTGCAATTGCAACCTTCAAAAAATCTCCAGCAGCATTTAAGCCCGCCCCACGTTCTAAATTTTAATTGAAGTGGTTTTTTTCTATCCACATTTCCTATCATCTGCTACAGTGGTAAAAGTGATATTAGTCACTTTTACCCATCATAAAGATATATAAAAGAGCAGATCTATGGAGTTTGTTGTACAACCTTGGCACTGGTTTGTATTGGGTATCTTACTTATTCTTTCTGAACTGATTCTACCTGCCTTTGCCGCACTCTGGTTTGGTATTGCCGCCATTATGGTGTGCATTCTCTATTGGTTATTTCCAGATATTAGCCTCACAACGCAAATTGTATTGTGGATAATATTATCAGTGCTATGCACCATTCTTTGGTTCAAGTTTATTAAACCCTTATCAATTGATAAAACGAAAGCGGGCCTCCCCCGTGAAGCAACTATTGGTCAAATTGGAATGGTTATTCAAACTGGTCTAGACCATGATCAAATTATTGTTCGCTTTCCAATGCCTATTTTAGGGGCCGATGAGTGGAATTGTCGGAGTACCACTCCTGTTAAAGTGGGCGATCGTGTCAGAGTTATTGACATTTCGGGTAATGACTTAATTGTTCAAACCCACAGTACTTCATAAACATTAAAGATAAAGAGAGGGTATTTTCATGCCAGTCGGTACTATTATTGTTTTAGCCTTTTTGGCTTTTGTAGGTGTTACCATTTTTAAAGGGGTTCGTATCGTTCCTCAGGGCTACAAATGGATTGTCCAACGTTTAGGTAAATATCACACTACTCTTAATCCGGGACTTAATTTTGTAATTCCCTATATCGATGAAGTAGCTTATAAAATTACCACGAAAGATATTGTGCTAGATATCCCGTCGCAAGAAGTGATTACACGTGACAATGCCGTATTGCTCATGAATGCTGTTGCCTATATTAATTTAACCACACCAGAAAAAGCAGTTTACGGTATCGAAAACTATACATGGG
The DNA here is from genome assembly GCF_000369825.1 of Acinetobacter sp. NIPH 542. Lineage (NCBI taxonomy): Bacteria > Pseudomonadati > Pseudomonadota > Gammaproteobacteria > Moraxellales > Moraxellaceae > Acinetobacter > Acinetobacter sp. NIPH 542. The sequence continues at coordinate 194,162 of NZ_KB850209.1, read as the reverse complement.
CGATTCAAAACCTTGTACAAACCTCATTACGTTCTATTGTCGGTGAAATGGATCTAGATGATGCATTGTCTTCACGAGATCATATTAAGGCTAAGTTAAAAGCTGCTATTTCTGACGATATTTCAGATTGGGGCATTACCTTAAAAACAGTCGAAATTCAGGACATTCAACCGTCTCATACCATGCAAGCTGCCATGGAAGAGCAAGCTGCCGCAGAACGTCAACGTCGTGCTGCTGTTACCAAAGCCGATGGTGAAAAACAGGCTGCTATTTTAAGTGCAGAAGGTCGTTTAGAAGCTTCTCGCCGTGATGCAGAAGCACAAGTCGTGTTAGCTGAAGCTTCTCAACGTGCAATTGAAATGGTGACCAGTGCAGTTGGCGATAAAGAGATTCCGGTTGCTTACCTTTTGGGTGAACAATATGTAAAAGCAATGCAGGATATGGCGAAATCTAATAATGCTAAAACTGTGGTTTTACCTGCCGATGTTTTAAATACAATTCGCGGTATTATGGGAAAGCATAATTAATTCAATTACTTCAAATAAGTAATTAAAATCAAGGCGGTGACTATCATGTCGCCGTTTTTTATATTATTGGTTTTTTAATCTTTTCTGATCTTTCAAAGGTAATTTCTTTACGACTAAATCATAAGAATCATGAATTAAATCTTGCAGTAAATCGCTTGTTAAGTTCTTATGCGGTGTAATCGAAATCCAATGTTTTTTATTCATGTGATAACCCGGAATAATAAATGAATAGAGTTCCTGATATTCCTGACTTTTATACGGATCACACTTCACATTAATCATTTTGACGCTTGCAACTTCTGTCGTCAGCATGAACATTTTCTCTAAAATTTTAAAAACTTCATAGTCTGGACCAAAAGGATGAGTCTGTTGACTAAAGGGAAGATTACGCGCAATTTCAATTGCTTTTTGATGGAGTTGTTCACCATTCATTTTTTTCTCCTTTATTCATTTCGCATGAATAGAAGTTATGAATATTGATTTAATATTATTAGTTCGTACGCGCTAAAAGAAATTGTGAGATATCAACTAATTCTTTTGCATTATCACCAAAATGAGCTAAAGCCTCAAAAGCTTGATCGTGCAATTCTTTGGCATAGATCTGTGCTTGTTCGAGACCCATTAAGGCTGGGTATGTCGATTTTTGCACTTGCTCATCCTTACCAGCAGTTTTACCCAAAGCTTCGGTACTCGATGTAATATCGAGAATATCGTCTAACACTTGAAAAGCCAGTCCAATCGTCTGTCCATATTGACGCAATTTTGGAATTGCCTGATCTGTTCCAGAAAAGATGGTGACTGCACCCATCATAATTGCGGCCTGAATGAGCGCACCAGTTTTATTACGGTGGATATTTTCTAGTTCGTCTTGAGCAATTTGCTTGCCTTCAGCTTGTAAATCTAAAACCTGTCCAGAGACCATTTTAGAGCTGGCAGTTGCTAAAATCTGCATTTGTTTTAATACAATCGCGGCATCAGTACCCTGCCCTTGTTCATCAAACAAACGGCTACCTAAAACCTCAAAAGCCATCGATTGTAAAATGTCGCCTGCAAGCAAAGCAGTATCTTCACCAAATGCAACATGACAAGTCGGCTGACCACGACGCAGTAAATCATTGTCCATACAAGGCAAATCATCGTGCGCTAGTGAGTAACAATGAATGAGTTCGACTGCAACCGCAGCACGACGAGCGGCCGCAAAATTTGGATTTGGCTGTAAAGAGGCAGTGGCATAACATAAAGCTGGACGCACACGTTTTCCACCAAGCATAACTGCATGGTGTACTGCACTTTTTAAAGGCTCTGGAATTGAGAACGCGGCCAATGTCGTCAATAAATCTTGTTGAATACGTTGTTGAGCTTGTTTTAAAACATCCGCATTAACTTGAGAGAGTGATGACACAGTCGCCTCGATAAAATCAGTAGAGAAATTTTATTGAATGTAATGAAGCATTCATGCGCTACATCATACACGATTCACTGTAAAAAGTGGTTGCTGAGTTTTTAAAGGTAGGCGTAAAAAAGCCTCTACATATTGAGAGGCTTTTATTTAGATAAAGTTTAGAAACTGTCACCTGGAACACGCACCCAACCTTCCATTAACACACGTGCACTACGACTCATAATGGCTTTTTTAACCGCCCATTGATCATTAACAAGTTCAGCTTGAGCGCCAACACGTAATGTTCCAGATGGATGCCCAAAACGTACTGCTTCACGTTCGCCACCACCAGCCGCTAAATTCACCAATGTACCCGGAATGGCAGCAGCAGTGCCAATCGCAACTGCTGCTGTTCCCATCATGGCATGGTGCAATTTACCCATCGACAAAGCACGGACCAGTAAATCAACATCACTCTCTGAAACAGGCTTACCACTCGAAGCGGTATAGTTTTTCGGTTTAGAAACAAATGCAATTTTTGGTGTGTGCTGACGTGCAGCTGCTTCTGAAATATCTTTAATTAAACCCATCTGTACCGCACCATACGCACGAATTTTTTCAAAACGTGCCAGTGCTGCTGCATCGCTATTAATATGATCTTGTAATTCAGTGCCTTGATAACCCAAATCTTCTGCATTTAAAAAAATGGTTGGAATACCAGCATTAATAAAAGTCGCTTGGAAACGACCAATATCAGGAACATCTAATTCATCAACAATATTCCCTGTAGGGAACATATCACCGCCTTCTTCGCCATCATCGGCTGGGTCTAAAAACTCAATTTGAACTTCAGCGGCAGGAAATGTCACCCCATCCAGCTCGAAATCACCAGTTTCTTGAACTTGACCATTGGTAATAGGCACATGCGCAATAATGGTTTTTTGAATATTTTTTTGCCAGATTCGAACCGTACATAGGCCATTTTCTGGAATACGATCTGCATCAACCAAGCCATTTGAAATCGCAAAAGAACCAACAGCAGCAGTCAAATTACCGCAGTTACCACTCCAGTCTACAAAAGCTTGATCAATTGAAACCTGACCAAACAAATAATCAACATCATGATCTGGCTGAGAACTTTTAGCGAGAATAACAGTTTTGCTGGTACTCGAAGTGGCTCCGCCCATCCCATCAATTTGTTTTCCATATGGATCTGGGCTACCTATGACACGTAGTAAGAGTTGATCTCTTGCTTGTCCTGCAACTTGAGCTTTTTCCGGCAAATCATCAAGCTTGAAAAAGACACCTTTACTGGTTCCACCACGCATATAAGTTGCTGGAATTTTAATTTGCGGTACTGAGCTCATATCAACTGTTATCCTTACTATTATGTTCTTCTATATCAAAACAAGCATTCTTGTTTACCCTTCTCTGCATCTTAAATTGTTTTAAGGCCAAGAGATAGCGATCTGCTTTATACATCAATCGTATTGACGCGAGCATATTTTGAGAATTTAGCAATATGCTTGCAATGACTTAATCTAAGCAAAATCCATGAAAAAAAGTCTATATGAAATTATATTTTTTAGAGCACTTTTCACTCTATATTGAAATATTAAAAGTAAACCAATGATTTTAAATATATTTTAATATTACTTTTCAGTCACAGCTTATTAATTTGTAGTCTAGGCTAAAATAACTCCATCTATTAGAATAATTTACTTATTCATTGTGAGTGAAGACCTTTGACCAACGAATCTTCTACACTGCAACGAGGACTAAAAAATCGACATATCCAATTAATTGCTATGGGTGGAGCAATTGGTACCGGATTATTTTTAGGCTCGGCGCAAGTGATTCAATCTGCGGGACCATCCATTATTTTAGGATATGCCATTGGCGGCTTAATCGCGTTTTTGATTATGCGTCACTTGGGAGAAATGATTGTTGAAGAACCTGTTGCAGGATCGTTCAGCCATTTTGCGTATAAATATTGGGGGAAATTTCCCGGATTTTTAACCGGATGGAACTATTGGATACTCTATGTTCTGGTTGCGATGAGCGAACTCACCGCGGTAGCCAAATATATTAATTATTGGTGGCCTCATATTCCAGCGTGGACTTCTGTCTTATTTTTCTTTGTCGTGATTACGGCAATTAACTTAACCAACGTCAAATTTTATGGGGAGTCCGAATTCTGGCTCGCTATTATTAAAGTTGCTGCGGTTATCTCTATGATTGTGTTTGGGCTTTATTTGCTCTTTACAGCAGATGTAGGTTCAAGCATTTCATTTAGTAACCTTTGGTCTCATGGTGGATTTTTTCCAAATGGCTTTAGCGGCCTATTCTATATGTTGGCTTTCTTGATGTTCGCCTTTGGTGGTATTGAACTGATTGGTATGGCCGCAGCAGAAGCAAAAGATCCGAAAAAAACCATTCCAAAAGCAATTAACCAAGTCGTTTTCCGTATCTTGATTTTCTATATCGGTTCATTAGCAATCTTACTTTCATTAGTGCCATGGAACCAATTAGATCTCGGCGGTCTCGACAAAAGTCCATTTGTTATGATTTTTAGCCAAATGGGAATTGGTTGGGCGGCACACTTACTGAACTTTATTATTTTAACTGCTGCTCTATCTGTTTATAACAGTGGGATGTTTGCAAATAGCCGTATGCTCTACAGTCTCGCTCAACAAGGGAATGCACCAAAAGTTTTTGCAAAAACCAATAAACAAGGGGTTCCTATTCCCGCTGTTCTGCTTTCTGCTTTATTAATCTTTGGTTGTGTTCTTTTGAATTACTTTGTACCTGAAGATGCTCTTGGACATCTTATGTACGTCGTGGTTGGTGCACTTGTTCTAAACTGGGCAATGATATCAATTACACATTTGAAGTACAGACGCTTTGTTAAGCACGCGAATATTAAGACATCTTTTCCAGCGTTATGGTCACCTTTTAGTAATTACTTAGTTTTAGCGTTTATTGCTGTGGTTCTCTATATTATGTGGACTCAAGGCTTCAAAGAGTCAGTAATGATGATCCCTATTTGGATTACGGCAATGCTCGTACTTTTTGACTATTTAAATCCTAAAAAACTAGATTCCATTGAGAATCCGGAAGAATAAATAAATTTAAAAAGCCATTGTCTCGACAATGGCTTTTTTATTCATCATTAGAAAATTACGCGTTGTAAGTATTAAAATCTCTTCGACAATAAAACTAGACGTTATGCATACTTATACTGACGCGAACAGTAAGCTCGTTCAATTTCTGGCGAACGTAATTGCTGATGCTTAGTTTTACGCCCTGCCATACGTTTGCGCCAGAGTTTGAAACTATTGGTTTTCAGGTTATATCTCATTAAACGAATAACTTCACTTTCACTTAAGCCATATTCTCGCTCAATTGCTTCAAATGGAGTGCGATCTTCCCATGCCATTTCAATAATTCTAGATAAGTCCTGTTCATCAATTTTTTTCATGTTATGCCCTTTTGAATTATACGATAGTCAAATCTGATTTTTAACAAACAACCTTCTAGGAATAACTTCACCTACTCGATTGCTTGTCTTAAACCTTTTCGTGTTTTGCTTCAGATCGTAGAAAGATCAACATGAATTTTTTGTGATTTTTTAGCTTTCTAAACTGTTTTTTTATAAGACATAAGTGTTCAAAACCATTGAATGTTCCAACTTTATCTTTATTGCTCACTATGGCAAAAGTTTTTAATAACTAAAACGTAAAAAAGCCATTGCCTTCGCAATAGCTTTTTTGTTTATAATCATAAAATTATGCGCCCTTAGCTTAACTGGATAGAGCAGTTGCCTCCTAAGCGACCGACGTGGGTTCGAGTCCCGCAGGGCGCACATATTTCATCACTTAATCCTTCACTTCAGCCAACAATGTTTCAGCTGCAAGTTTTCCTAAATTATTAGAAGCAAGCGGACTATCACCAGTTAGCAATTTACGGTCTCTATGACATTGACCTGTAATGCCCTTATTTAAAATTTCTACACCAAGTTTTTCAAGGTTTTCACCTACTAGCCAAGGTAAAGCTCCAGGCATATAACCAATATCAATATTTGCTCCTTTATCTAATGAATCAGGGAATACACAAATTTGATAACCTTTAAAAATATAGTTTTCTGGCTGTTCATCTACTGCCGCAGCAAGTAATGAAGCTGGACCATGACATAATGTAATAATAAATTTATCTTGTTCAACTGCCCATTTAAGAACTTTTTTCACCTCAAGGCTATGTGGAATTTTAGCTAATACGCCATGCCCCCCTGGAATGAATACAGCCGCATATGGTGAGTTTTCCCCCACTGCGTTTTCTAAAATATCAGTTAGCTTTAATGGATTTTTTAATTTATCTGCATATTTCTGGAAGGTGTCTAATACAACTTGTTCTTGCTTTGGCATCGCCCACATTTCAAGTTTAGCAGGGTTCCCAGAAAGTGTCGCAACATCAATTTCAAAGCCTGCATTATCTAAATGAAACATCGGTAAAAGCATTTCTACAGGATGGTTACCTGTTGAAAAGAACTTACCATTTTGCATCTGGATATAACGTTCATCAGTTGCAATCATTAAAACTTTTTTATTGCCCACATACGGCGTTGAATAAGTCGTGCCATCGTAATCGGTTTTAGGAGCAGTATATTGACTTAGTGAATAAGGTGATGGGAAAAAGGCATTATCTTCAGCCAAATCTGGAGTAGGATTTTTATCATCAATATTTGCGGTATTCATTGTTACTATCCTTTTTCATCAGTATGGAAAGAAATAATAAGGTAAGAACCAATTGTTATTTCTTACTCAATTTATAGGTGAAGTTATGGAGCTGGTGCAATCTGCCAATAGAATTTGGCAATTTTTATAGAGAAATAGGCAGAATCTAGAATTATAAAATTCAGTTTAGGCGAACCTGTCGTTCGCCCAAACTTCAATGATTACAGTGTTACGCATTCATTTCTAAAACGATCTTTCCAATATGATCACCTTGCTCCATACATGCGTGAGCACTTTGTACATCTGAAAAAGTATACGTTTTATAGATTTGCGGTAAACATTTACCTTGAGCCAATAATGGCCATACATGCTCATGCAAAGATTGTGCAATCTCTGCTTTTTCTTGGCTATTACGTGCTCGCATTGTTGAACCCGTAATTGTGGCACGTTTTAAAATCAGTTTTTGTAAATCAAATTCTTTTGCGATTCGACCACCCATAAAACCAATAATGACAAGTCGGCCATCACGTTTTAATAGATTTAAATTTTTCGTGAAATAAGAACCACCCACAATGTCCAAAATGACATCAACACCTTGATCTTGAGTATGTTTCAAAATTTCTTGCTCAAAATCTTGGGTTTTATAGTTAATTGCTGTGGTGAAGCTAGAGAGTACTTCAACTTTATCTTCACTACCAACGGTAGCAAAAGTTTTAATTCCTAAAGCTTGGCAAATCGCTAAAGCTGTGGTTCCAATACCACTTGCCCCACCATGAATCAGTGCAGTTTCATCTTTCTTTAAACAGCCAATATCAAATAGGTTTGCCCAAACCGTAAAAAATGTTTCTGGAATTGCAGCAGCTTGCGTAAAAGATAAATTTTCAGGTATTGGCAATACTTGAGTTGCAGTTACGGCACAATATTCTGCATAACCACCGCCATTTGTTAGAGCACAAACTTTATCACCAACCTTGAATTGATCTACTTGTTCACCTACAGAAACCACGACACCAGCGACTTCAAGTCCGGGTATTTGAGTAACACCTTTAGGCATTGGATATAATCCCATACGCTGCAAAACGTCAGGACGGTTAATTCCAGCAGCCTTTACCTCAATTAAGACTTCATCTGCTTGAGGTACTGGAAGACTAGCATCTTGAACTTTTAAAACCTCTGGTCCACCAGGAGCCGTAATTTCAATAATTTTCATGGTTGTTGGAAGGGTCATAAAATACTCCATGTTTGATTTATATTTCAAAATACTAATCTACGTTAAATAATTGAGGACTTGGGTGGAACGCCAAACAGTCGCTTAAATTCTCGGCTAAATTGTGAAGCACTGACATAACCCACTTCATAGGCGGCTTCTGCTACACCCATTTTATTGTTCATGATCAACTCACGAGCCTTATGTAACCGAATAATTTTGATGTACTGTAAGGGCGAATAATTCGTCACCTTTTTAAAAGTTTGATGAAAAAGCGAGATGCTCATGCCTGCTTGTTTCGCCAACTCTTGAACCGTTAAGTTATGATAATAATCACGCCGAATAATTTCACAAATGGTGTAAATCACGCCATTACGACTTGCTATAGCCGATAAACTCTCGACTAGATTGCCACCTGAGGCCTGCACCACACGATAAACCAATTCTCTTTTAACTTGCTCACCCAATATAAAAGTATCTTGTTTAGAGCGAAGTAAATTGAGCAATCTGAGAGCAACCTCTGAAATGGTCGCATTCATGTCAATCACTCTAAGCCCACAGCTTAATTTTAAATCTTCCGAGTGAGCATCTTCAGTAACCACTTGTAGCTGTTTATCCATTTTAGTAATGAGATCAGCCATCATTGGTGGTTCAAATTTTATTGCAATCGCCAACATGGGGTCATTATTTTCAACAACAGTATCGCAATCAAACGGTATTGCAATTGAGATAAATAAGCACTGCCCTTGTTGAAATTGAAAGATTTCCTTACCAATATATCCTCGCTTTAATCCCTGTATCACTAAAACAATTGAGGGTTCTTGCAGCACAGCAACAGGAGGTGTGGAATGATCTACACGCATCAAAGTAATGTTAGAGATAAAAGTAGGATAGAGACCTTCTGCTGGAGCCAAGTGCAAAAATGCATCGACCAAATGTTCTGTAAGATGATTTTGCGGCATAATTTTATTGTGAGAAGTAATCTAATAATCAATATAACAATGAACCTAAAATGAAAACATCTGTCTTACGTTTACTTTGTATAAATAGGCAATTCAAATCAATTTTTAGGCATAAAAAAACCTAGAGCATTCTAGGTTTTCACTTCATCAGATTATTTAAGCCGATAAATTAAAGAACATTGCTGCAATCAAAATGATTACACCGAGTACAATTCGATACCAAGCAAATACGCGTAACGTATGACGCTCTACAAATAGAACCAATGCTTTTACAACAAACAACGCGGCAATAAAAGCAGCAACAAAACCTACCCCAATATTAATCATATTATCGGCGGTCAGTACGTCAGCATTTTTAACCAAGTCAAAAGTTGCAGCACCCAACATGGTTGGCATAGCAAGGAAGAAAGAGAATTCTGTAGCAGCCTTACGCGATAAGCCCGCAAACATTCCGCCCACAATTGTTGCGCCTGAACGTGAAGTTCCCGGAATCATGGCAACACACTGAGCAAGTCCAACTAAAAGCGCTTGTTTAAAAGTAATTTTGGTTGCATCGAGTGTCTTATGTTCAAATTGTCTAGATTCAACCCAGAAAATAATAAGTGCCCCGACAATTAAGGCAATCGCCACCACAATTGGGCTGAATAAAACACTTTTAATAAAGTCTACTGCCAAAACCCCAATAATAACTGCGGGGAAGAATGCAATAAGCACACTGATAGCAAAATGACGTGATTCCACATCACCACTAAAGAAGCCTTTAATCAAGTTAACAATTTTTTGTCGGTATAACCAGCACACTGCCAAAATAGCACCTAACTGGATTACGACCTCAAATACACGACCGCCGTCTGAATGGAAATCGATAATATGACCAAATAAAATTAAATGGCCTGTACTCGAGATTGGTAAAAATTCAGTTAAGCCTTCGACAAAGCCTAAAAACAGTGCTTTTATAACTTCAAAATTTTCCATCACTTGCTCAAAAAGTTAATCACCAGAAAAGTCTAAAAATTTGTTTTATATCATGTACAAACCATAGTTTTGGCCTAGTTCATGCCCAATATCAGATCATTTCTAGCATTTGTGGTTATTGCCCTTAGCAAAAGGCGGTTTATTTAAAGGGGAATAATGTATCACATCATCATGACAATCTTAGGTTAACTATCGTAAAAAGATGAACTTGGTTAAGAACTACAAAATTTCTTATTTCATAGCTAAAGATTTTTACGCTTATTGACCCTAAAAATGATCTTAAAAAGACATTACAAAAACATGATATTATTTTTCTTACATGCAACTCATATCAAAAATTCTATCTGAATGAAAAATACCAAAATTAATGCACGTCATCTTATTATCGATTTATTTCTTTCCTCCGCTTATCCTCAGCTCACCATTAAACAAATATTGATCGCCGCTAAACTCTTTAATATGAGTGACAACGGTATTCGTGTTGCTACGACTCGGCTATTAAATGAAGGCATGATAGAAAGCGTTGAGCGCGGTATTTATCAACTTTCGCCATCAACCAAAGACTGGGCAAAAGTCATTTTGAATCGTAAAAATGGCATTAAACAGACCAAAGAATGGCAACAGAATTATCTGGCAGTATTTACGGGGACATTAGGGCGTATAGATCGGACCGCTTTAAAAAAGAGAGAACACGCTTTACATCAATTTGGCTTTAGAGAGCTCGAAACTGGAATTTATATACGTCCAGACAATTTAGCTTATAGCTTTGAAAAAACATTTGAAGAACTCGTTTTAGCAGGGCTTGAAAATGAAGCCAAAATTTCTATTATTCAAAGATTTGACTCAAAAACAGTTTCGTTAATTCCTTCTTTATGGGATACAAAGCAACTTGAAGAAAATTATGAGATGTATAGTCAAGATATTCAAGAATGGCTTTTGAATTATAAAAATTTATCCTTAAACGAGGCTGCCACTCAAGCTTTGTTATTAGGACGTGAAACGATTACCTTACTCATGAATGATCCTCTGCTACCCCCTCCATTTGTTAACGAACATGCCCGCAATCAGTTTGCTCAGAATGTACAGCAGCTCGATTCGATTGGACAAAAACTTTGGCAGAAACTTTATGAAAATGAATTAGCCCATTAAAGGGCGATTTATTTTTTTACAAACAAATATTACACTTTTTGAAATTTTATGATTATATTGGTAATATAAAATATGGATACCAAAATCTGATTTGGGAGAATAAAAATGAATACACAAGTCAGTGTGACCGATCTCTTTAGCAGAGAAGAAATACAGGAACTCACACAACCCTCAGATGCATATGGTGCTTGGGCTGTTGCAAGTACATGGGCTGTTATTGGCGGAACATTTGCCAGTTTAATCATGATGTGGGATTACTTACCGAGCTGGGGCAAATTACTTGCTTGTATGCTTGCCTTAGCAATATTAGCTGGTCGCCAGTTATGCCTAGCAATTTTGATGCATGATGCATCGCATAAAAGCTTGTTCAAAAATAAAAAAATAAATGACTTTGTAGGTGAATGGCTATGCGCCCGTCCGATCTGGAATGATCTACAAAAATATCGCGTACATCATGTACGTCATCATGCAAAAACCTCTACGCCAGATGACCCAGATCTTTCTTTAGTTTCTGGCTTTCCTGTAAGCAAAAAATCTCTTACTCGTAAATTCTTACGCGACTTAACGGGTATGACCGGATTAAAGTTTAGCTTTGGTCGAGTGTTAATGGATCTCGATTTAATGAAATGGACGGTTGCAAATGATCAAGTCTGGCTAGACCGAAGTAATAAAGACTTCGTTGACTATGCTAAAAGTATTATAAAAAACAGTAGCGGAGCCATTGCAACCAATGTAGCTCTTTATGGTGTTTTAAAAGCTTTTGGTCAACAACGGTTTTATTGGTTATGGCCTTTAGCTTATTTAACACCATTCCCATTATTTTTAAGAATTCGCTCCATGGCCGAACATGCAGGGATGCAAACGAGCAATACCGCTTTAACCAATACCCGTACGACACGTGCAGGTTGGATTGCTAGAAGCTTTGTGGCCCCTATTCATGTCAATTACCACATGGAGCACCATTTAATGGCTTCGGTGCCCTACTTCAAATTGCCGCGTATGCATCGTTTATTGAGAGATCGTGGCCATGTTCCAGCACCACCTAGCTATTTTGAAGTAATTGAATCACTCTCATCTAAGCCAGAACAATCTACTTAATTAACTCAAATGATAAATGAAAGGCCATAAATTTATGGCCTTTTAACTTAAATCATCCATCTTCTGTTGGGTTTGGAAATATTTAGGCGTAACACCCATCCAGCGCTTAAATGCACGGGTAAAGTGAGAAGTCTCGGCATAACCCAGCATTAAAGCCACTTTTTCAATCGACATGTTATTTTGAGCTAAAAGTTTCTGGGCCTGCTCTTTTTTCAGTGAGTCTACTAAAAAGGTAAAACTAGTTTGATCAAGAGCTAAATAGCGTTGCAGGGTTCGCTCTGACATATTCATGATATGAGCCACTTGCCCAACTTTCAGTGCCTGAATCTCCCCATTCAAAAGCAATTTTTCAGCAACTTGTTTGACTTGCCCTTTCCAGCCACTTTTTAACTTTAATTTCTCTATATCCCGCTTACATTGTGCATTTAACAACGGCGCTAGCATTGGGTCCGCCGTTAATACAGGCTGTGCTAAATACTCTTTTGGAAATATCCAACGATTACACTTTTGATTAAATAAACAAGTGACAACCAGTTGATGACCTATTTGGGAAAAACCTACCGGTTCTGGCATTTGTAATTCAACTTTTCCTAAATGAGAAAGCCCTGTTAATTTTTTTGCAATTTGAACAAAACCAACTAACAAAAAAATGTTGGCATTTGGACTCAACTGAAATGCATTGACGGGCTGATGAATTGACCAACATGCATCATTATCGTCTTGTTTTAATTCTGGTTTAAAAACCTTACAACGTGAGCCAATGAACTGTTCAAGAATTTTCAGCGCTTCTCCTAAATTTGGAGAAACTATAGCAGCCATTCCGACTGAACCATAACATGAAGCCGTCATACTTAAAGCTAAATGCCCAGCTAATGCTGGCTCTTTGCATAACTCGATCGCCCGTTCAACAAGCTCATTTAACATGTTCAACTCAACATACCAGTAGGGCTTTTTTAATTCTTCTAAGGTTATTCCACTTCCATCTAAAAGCTGCTCACCAGAGACACCCCACCGCTTAACAGTCTCGACTAATAAGTTAATATAAGTTCCGGGTAATTCTGGATTCATGAGCACCCATTGAGCAAAATAAAATGGCGCGAAATGGTAAAAACTGTCAGTTCATGAACTATGCCATGCTTTTAAATTGATGCATAGTTATTCAAAACAAAATCCGCTGAATTGCACTAGACAGCACAATTTCTGAAAAGAATACAGGTCACCTTATGAACATTCTGATTGTCCATGCTCATCCAGAACCACAGTCTTTTACCACTGCTCTAAAAAGTACAGCCAAGCAAACCTTAGAAAAATTGGGGCACACAGTAGAGATTTCAGATTTATATGCGATGCAATTTAACCCTGTTGCGTCCAAAGAGGATTTTCTAGAGCTTAACCAACCTGATTATTTTAACTATGCCCTCGAACAAAGAAATGCCAGCAAAAATCAACTTCTAGCTCCAGTTATTCAAGCAGAAATTGAAAAAGTAAAAAAAGCTGATTTAGTTATTTTAAATTTCCCACTTTATTGGACATCTGTTCCAGCAATTTTAAAGGGCTGGATTGATCGTGTGTTCGTCTCGGGCTTGTTTTATGGTGGTAAGCGGTTTTATGACCACGGCGGCATGGCAGGTAAAAAAGCGATGTTGTGCTTAACACTCGGTGGTAGAACACACATGTTTGGAGAGAACTCAATTCACGGCCCAATTGAAAATTATTTATCATCGATTCAACGTGGTACTTTGGCATATGCCGGTTTTGAAGTTTTACCACCATTCATTGCTTATCACGTACCTTATATTAGTCAAGAAGCACGAGAAACCCTTATCGACGACTACGTAACCTACCTCACTCATCTAGACAAGCTTGAACCACTAAAATTTCCTAAGCTTGAGCAATTTGATGAAAAACTATATCCACTCTAATGCTGTGTTTGAGCTCTAAAAATTAAATAGCCGAATCTATCTTTATATTTTTGGCTATTCTCTCTCATAGTTACTCCCGAACAGAGAGGCAAAAACGCAAAAAAAATAGATCAAATGGTAAAAAAACTAAGGTAAACTTTTTTATAAAATTAAGAATATAAAAGTTAATCAATAATATACAGATGTAGAGAAACTAGACTTATCAACTAAAAATGACAACTACTACTCATTTCATAATCGATTAATTCATATTTTTACAAAAAAATCTTTGACCATTTTTCTTGGATTTGTGACAAAAATGTCACTAAAACAAACATCATCAATAATAGTTAAAAAATATAAATATCAATGAATTAAAATAATTTACTAATAAAAATATTCCTTCATATTTCATTCATTATTGGCACTATTTGTATAAAAAGTGAGTACTCCTCAGTTCATATAACAGATTTACTCTTATTGTAATTATGCTATTTTTGTTACATGGAGTTATCAAAGCTTTTATAAGTTGTAATTAGAAGCTTTGAAGGCAACACAGTTTAAACGGTTTAACTCTGTTACTTTTAAAAAAATGTCTTGAAGTTCAAGGAAAGATTAAAATGAAATTAAAACATCTGAGCACTGCAATGATTTTAGCAACGCTGCCTGCAACTGGGGTTTTTGCAGCAGCATTGGATCGCTCTGGACAATCAATGTCTGCATTTTTGCAGCCTGGTAACTACTTTGAAGCTGGTATTTCTGTTTTAGACCCAGATGTAGCGGGTAAAGAAGCAGGATCAAGCGCAACTCGCCGTGATATTAGTGACATGGGTAATGATTATTATTTCCCAAGTGCGGCATTAAAACTACAACTCAATGATAAATTCTCTTTCGGTCTACTCTATGATCAACCATTTGGAGCAGATGCAGAATATTCAGGTAATAATGTATTCGTTTCGAATCCAGGCACTGATACTATTTTAAGTCAAAAAGCATTAAGTGACTTAGCAACCAGTTCAATTAACAAGTTAGTTCAAGCATCTGGATCAGAATTTACACCAGCTCTTATAGCTGTGACGAATGCTACTGGTGGTGATCCTACAAAACCAACTCAAACAGAGATCTTAGGCGCATTACAACAAGTTGCTAAAGGTGGAAATACAACTGTAGGTGCAGGACTAACAGCACTACAAAATACTCAAAATGCTATTAATGCAGCAAATAATTATTTAGGTAAGGGTGCAACTAAAGTTAAAGTTGATACACAAAACTTATCTTTTGTTTTTGGTTTCCAACCGACTCAAAACTTCAATTTCTACGCTGGTCCTGTATTACAAACAATTAAAGGTAATGTAAGTTTACGAGGTCAAGCTTATAGCCTTTATAATGGTTATGATGCAAATATTAAAGAAACAACAGGCGCGGGTTGGTTAGCAGGTGCAGCTTATCAAATTCCTGAAATTGCACTTAAAGCATCTGTAACTTACCGTTCTGAAATTGATCATAAAGTGGATATTAACGAAAATTTATCTATATTAAATTTCCCTGGTCTTACTTCAGTACTTGCTGGTTTAGATGTTCCAGCTTCTAAACTTCAAGCAATTAACTCATCTGGTAAAACTACAATTACAACACCACAGTCTGTTAACCTTGATTTCCAAACAGGCATCATGGCTGATACAGTTGCGTTTGCCAATGTACGTTGGGTGAATTGGAAAGATTTCTCAATTCAACCATATAAATTTGGCAAAGTCTCAGAAGCTGTAGGTGGTCTTGTTGGACGTCCAAATGGCTTTAACCTAGTTGAATACTCTGATGACCAATGGTCTGTAAACGCTGGTGTAGGTCGTAAACTTACCGACAAGTGGGCTGGTAATGTATCTGTAGGTTGGGACTCTGGTGCAGGTAATCCTATAACAACTTTAGGTCCAACAGAAGGTTACTGGAACGTAGGTTTAGGTGTTCAATATAGTCCTACTCCACAAACGTTTATTGCTGGCGGCGTAAAATACTTCTGGTTAGGTGATGCCAAAGCTCAAACAGGTGCACAAGCAGGTAGTGATGACTATGTTGCAGAGTTCTCTGACAACAATGCAATCGCTTATGGTTTAAAACTTGGTTATAAATTCTAAGTTTCAAAATTGATTTATATAAAAAAGGCGCTTTAAGCGCCTTTTTTTATTATTTATCGCTTATGCTGGAATGCTACGCTTTGAAACTGAACGGATTGCTTCTTTTAATGCATCATATCCGTGGATAGCTGGAAACTGTGGGAACTCTGCAATCACGTTTGCAGGTGCATCAAATAAGAAACCGTGGTCAGCTTCTCCAAGCATCGTTGTATCGTTATACGAATCACCCGCTGCGATTACACGGAAATTTAAACCATGTAGTGCTTTAACAGATTCACGTTTTTGATCTGGTTGGCGTAATTTATAAGCCGTGATCATTCCTTCTTCATCAGTCTCTAATTTATGACAGAAAATTGTTGGCCACCCTAATTGCTTCATTAAAGGATGCGCAAACTCATAAAACGTATCTGATAAGATCACGAGTTGGAAATGGGTACTCACCCATTCAACAAACTCTTTTGCACCAGGTAATGGCCCCATCTCGGCAATGACTTCTTGAATGTCATTTAAGCCTAAACCGTGTTGTTTTAAGATATTAAGACGCTGAGTCATTAAAACATCATAATCCGGAATATCACGAGTTGTCGCCTCGAGTTCTTTGATCCCTGTTTTTTTAGCGAAATTGATCCAGATTTCAGGAACTAAAACCCCTTCAAGATCTAGGCATACGATTTCCATGAATGCTTCCAACGTTGGTTAAAAATTGCTGTATCATACCACTAAGATTTTCAGTTTTGCGTTGTTATTGATCAAATCAATTTTATTCATAAGGATCGAAATTAAAGTGCTAAGCACTTTATTCACTATCCATTAGAATATTTTTCATAACTCAATGCGCCCAAGCCTTTTGCCAGGAACACACATGACCGTTATTCCGACTATTGATATCGTAGATGCTCTTGCAGCCGAATATGCGACCAAAAGCCCGCGAGAAATTTTAGAGCTTGCCTTAAGCCAGCAAGGTGAAATCGCAATTTCTTTTTCGGGAGCAGAAGATGTTGTCTTAATTGATATTGCTTCACGTTTGGGTAAGCCGTTCCGTGTTTTTAGTCTCGACACTGGTCGACTGCATGCCGAAACTTATCAGTTTATTGAGACTGTTCGTAAACACTACAATATCAATATCGAAATTTGTTTCCCTGAATCTGAAGCTGTTCAAAACATGGTAAACGAAAAAGGTTTATTCAGCTTTTTTACAGATGGGCACCAAGAATGTTGTGGTATCCGAAAAGTTCAGCCTTTGCGTAAAAAACTTGCGACTTTAGATGGCTGGATTACGGGCCAACGTAAAGATCAAAGCCCTGGTACACGTACAGAAATTCCAGTAGTACAAGCTGATGCAGGTTTCTCTGGTCCAGGTAAGCAACTCATTAAATATAATCCTTTAGCAAACTGGACAAGTGCTGAAGTATGGAGCTACATCCGTATGATGGAAATTCCATATAACCCTCTTCACGAACGTGGGTTTGTTTCTATTGGCTGTGAACCATGTACACGTGCTGTATTACCGAACCAACATGAGCGTGAAGGACGCTGGTGGTGGGAAGAAGCGACTCAAAAAGAGTGTGGATTACACGCAGGTAATATGAAAAAGTAATTTGTTATCAAAAAACCACTGCTAAATCAGTGGTTTTTTTTATGTCATGTTCCGTACACAAAGTCATATTTTATCTACTCTAAACGCTATATACTTAATTTTACGGTTCTATAATTCTAATAAGAGCTCAGATAAGGGCTTCTTAGAAAAATGCATGAGGCACAATGATTTATGCGTCCATTACACCCAATTGATTTCATTTTTCTGTCACTTGAAAAAAGACAGCAACCCATGCATGTCGGTGGATTATTTTTATTTGAAATTCCTGAAAATGCACCTGAAACTTTTGTACATGATTTAGTTGAAGATATTAAACGCTCAAAAAGCATTCCTATTCCTCCGTTCAATAACCGTTTAAATGGCTTATTTTGGGATGAAGATGAAGAGTTCGATATCGATCATCACTTTCGCCACATTGCTCTGCCTCATCCTGGCCGTATTCGTGAACTTCTGGTTTATATTTCACAGCAACATAGTTCATTAATTGATCGTGCAAAACCTCTTTGGACTTGTGACATTATTGAAGGAATCGAAGGCAATCGCTTTGCCATGTATTTTAAAATCCATCATGCAATGGTCGACGGTGTTGCAGGGATGCGTTTGATTGAGAAATCACTTTCAAAGACACCAGAAGAAAAACATGTTGTTCCTTTATGGTGTGTTGAGAGCAAAAGAACTAAACGACTAAAAGTACCAACTCCAAGCACAAGTAAAATTAAGAGTATTTTAGGCGGCATTAAGTCTCAACTCGATATCGCTCCTAAAGTCATGCAAGAGCTATCTCAGACTATATTTAAAGAAATGGGCAAAAATCCTGATTATGTTTCTACTTTTCAGGCACCAGTGTCGATTTTGAACCAAAGAGTGAGTGCTTCACGTCGTTTTGCAGCCCAATCATTTGAACTGAGTCGTCTTAGAAAGATTTCAAAAGTGTTAGGCGTAACAATTAATGATGTTGTACTCGCAGTATGTTCTGGTGCTTTACGTGAATATTTGATTAGTCAAAATAGCTTACCTAAAAAACCGCTTATTGCCATGGTGCCAGCTTCATTACGCACCGATGATTCTGATATGAGTAACCGAATTACCATGATTCTGGCAAATTTAGGAACTCATAAAGACCAACCGTTAGAACGTCTAGAAATCATTCGTCGCAGCATGCAAAATTCAAAGCAACGCTTTAGCCGCATGACTGCGAATGAAATTTTAAACTATAGTGCGGTTGTTTATGGTCCGGCAGGTTTAAACATCATGTCAGGAATGCTTCCTAAGCGTCAGGCGTTCAATTTAGTCATTTCCAATGTACCGGGACCACGTGAGCCTCTTTATTGGAATGGCGCGAAATTAGATGCTCTCTACCCTGCTTCAATTGTCATGGATGGACAAGCTCTAAACATTACCATGACAAGTTATTTAGATAAGCTTGAAGTTGGATTAACAGCTTGTCGAAATGCTTTGCCAAAAATGCAAAACCTTTTGACTCACTTAGAAGATGAGATTCAACGGTTTGAAGAAATTATTGCAGAGAAGCAGCTGAAACATCATTCAGCAAGTTAGAAAACTAAGGGGCTTTAAATTGGCCCCTTATTTTTTGATTGTACGGCACTGGTTAAGCAACTGATGACATACTGAACGAATCATTGCAGTTGTGATCGGTACTTCTTTACCTTGGTCATTCAACATATAGCAGCTATTTACTGGCGTGCTTTCTAAAACATGTTTAAGACCGTTGCTAATTAAGTTTTCACTTACATTCATGGGTTATACCTCTTATTGTTTGCTAAGACGTTAAATAGGGAGAACGTCTACGGCTACTGTATGTAAGTAGTATTTAAAATTCATGAATGAAAGTAAAATTTCAGTTGTAACAAGGATTAAGCGATATCTTGTTACAACTTTAACTTAAAATGATATCGTATTGCTCTTGCGTATATAAATTTTCGACTTGAAATTTAATGACACGGTTGATGAAATGCTCTAAATCTGCCACTGCTGGCGCTTCTGCTGTTAATAATCGGTCAATCACAGAAGGATGGGCAACAACAGTAAAGCCACTCGTTGACTCAAATGCACGGGTATATCGTAATATCTCACGAAATATTTCGTAACACACTGTCTCTGCTGTTTTGACAAAACCACGTCCTTGACAGGTTGGACACGACTCACACAGCAAATGTTCTAACGATTCACGTGTGCGTTTACGCGTCATTTCGACCAGCCCAAGTTCTGACACTTGAGTAATTTTGGTCTTGGCATGATCGCGCTCAAGCATTTTTTCAAACTGACGCATCACCTCTTCACGGTGAATTGCCTCTTGCATGTCAATAAAATCAATAATGAGAATACCACCCAAATTACGCAGTCTAAGTTGACGCGCGATAACTTGAGTCGCTTCCATATTGGTTTTAAAAACGGTGTCCTCAAGACTACGACCACCAACATATGAACCCGTATTAACATCAATCGTTGTCATCGCTTCAGTCTGATCGATCATCAGATAGCCGCCTGACTTCAAAGCTACGCGGGTTTGTAAGGCTTTTTGAATATCTTCTTCGACATTATAAAGATCAAATAGTGGTCGCTCGCCCGGATAATGAATGAGTCGACTTTGCATATTCGGGACAAATTCTTCAACAAACTCAAGAAGCTTAGCGTGAATCTCTCTCGAATCGACATAGATCTTTGCAGTTTCGTCGCTAGCCAAATCTCGAATAATACGTTGAGGTAATGGTAGCTCTTCAAAAATTAAGGAAGGAACAGCAACATCAATTTGTTTTCGTTGAATGTATTCCCATAATTTACTCAGATAGCACATATCCTGTGCAATTTCTGCCTCATCTACACCTTCAGCAGCTGTACGTACAATCACGCTACCCGGCAAATTATGTTCAGATTGAATACCTTCGATAATATTACGTAGTCGCTCTCGCTCTTCTTCAGACTCAATACGCTGAGACACACCAATATGATTTCCATATGGCATGAGAACCAGATAACGAGAAGGGATTGAAAGATCAGTACTCAGACGGGCGCCTTTTGTTCCCAACATATCTTTCATTACTTGGACAGTGAGCGTTTGCCCAGGATGTAAGAGTTCAAAAACATTTGGGGTAGGCTGTGAACGAGACCAAACCATATCATTGATATGTAAAAAGGCTGTTCGAGACAAACCAATATCAACAAAGGCGGCTTGCATGCCCGGAAGCACCCGCACGACTTTACCCTTGTAAATATTGCCGACTAGACCACGTTTGACTGTACGTTCGACATACAGCTCATTAACAGTTCCATTTTCGATTAATGCCACCCGACACTCCATAGGCGTGACATTAATAAGTAATTCTTCTGACATACATAAACTCAAAGCATTATAAAATTTTTATTAAAGAGTCAGAGAAGCTGTTAACTTTGCCTAGTGTTCATCGACAATGCTATTCAATTAAGAATGATAACAACCTCTTATGTCTTTACTCTTTTTAATAACTGTGCAAATTCGTATAAAGGAAGTCCTACCACATTACTATAACTTCCTTGAATTTGGGGAATATATTGAGAAGCAATTCCTTGAATTGCATATCCACCCGCTTTCCCCACAGGCTCACCTGTAGTCCAATAATCTTCCATATCTTGCGTAGTCAGACGCTGAAACTCAACTTGAGTTTGCACCACCTGACTTAACATTTTTTGTTGCGTAGCAATACATAATCCAGAAAACACATCATGCCAACGTCCAGATAATTGTTTCCAGATTTCAAAAGCATGATTTTTCGATTCAGGCTTGCCAATAATTTGGCCATCAAGCCCAAGACTTGTATCGGCAGCAATAACGATTGCGTCTGGAAAAAGCTTCAATACAGTTTGTGCTTTTTCTCTAGCTAACCGTTCAACATAATGGTGAACCAGCTCATTTTCATGAACGGACTCGTCAATATCTGGACTATAAATTTCAAAATCCAAACCCAGTTGCTGCAATAGCTCCTTCCGACGAGGAGAGCTAGATGCTAAAACTATATGCGCCATTTTGCCAAACAATAATAGACGATTGGCCAAGTGATGATACTTGTCATCAATGGTTGCCAATGCCTAGCAATCGAAAAATGAATTCCACCCATGGTCTGCGTTACCCACATAAACGCTAAATGAGCAATAATGACCAGAGTTGCAATTGTCCATAAATTACCAAAGGTTAAAATACGGCGCTCGCGAATTAAAAAACGGGTAAGAAAAGTCACAATTACAAAACTTAAAGCATTGAGGCCTAAAGGTGCATCAAGCAATAAATCCGTAAAAATTCCCATTCCAAATGCAAACCAGACCCCACACCATGTTGGCTGACATACCACCCAAAATAGCATAATCATTAACATGAATAATGGGCGCCAACCTGAAATATCATAGGATAGCGGGTAAACCATGAGCACGGAGCCGACAATTACAGAGAGGATAATTCCCCATAATGGATCGTTTCGTTTTTCTCGTTTCAATTTAGCGATCGGCATATGGTTGCTCCTTCGCTAAAGAATCAGAGAAAAGTACGACTACATGATGACCTGTTGCTAATTGTGCGGCTGGTGTAACATCAATTTCTGCAAACTCGCCCGAATTATGACGTCTTATTTTGGCAACTGTACCCACTGCGTATCCTGCTGGGAAATGTTCACCCAAACCTGAGCTAAACACTTTATCACCCACTTGAATATTCGCACTCGTCGGGACATATTCCATTTTCAAACGACCCAAATCACCAGTACCAGAAACAATCGCCCGCATTCCAGTGCGTTCAAGACGTACTGAAAGTGAATGTTCTTTATCTGATAACAACATTACACGTGAGCTATGAGGATATACATTAATGATCTGTCCCATAATTCCTTTATCATCCAGAACCGTTTGACCGACCTTAAGATGGTCCATAGAGCCACGGTTAACAATGATGATATGACGCAATGGGTCTGCATCTGTCCCAATTACTTCGGCGATCTCCATACGTCCATCAATAATTAATGGAGTATCAAGAAGACCTCGCAAACGGGTGTTTTCAGCTGACAGTTCAGAAAGCTTCTGTAAACGAACCTGAGCTTGTAAAAGCTCAGCCTGCATCGCAGTATTTTCACGACGCAGTTGTGCTTCAGATTTTGTTTGTTGATTCAGCCATTCTCTCGACAGTACTGGATAACTGGCCAATGCATAAATTGGGTTATATGCAGCGTACAAGACATCCCTTGCTGGCTGAATTACATACGGCATGCGCCAATCAAAAAACAGCACAACCAAACATGTAATGACCGCAATAATGAACGAGCGGAAAGATGGCGGCTGTCTTGAAAAAATATTCGGTTGCACCGCCTAATCCTTAAACTTAACCAACAAAAAGCATGTCATGGTTCGGGTTGTCGAAGAATTCCAATACTTTACCACCACCACGGGTCACGCAAGTAAGAGGATCTTCAGCAACCACAACTGGTAAACCAGTTTCTTGAGCTAATAATTTATCGAGGTTACGAAGTAATGCACCACCACCTGTCAACACAATACCGCGCTCGGCAATATCAGAAGAAAGTTCTGGAGGAGTTTGCTCAAGTGCAGATTTTACTGCGCTTACAATATTTTGTAATGGATCAGAGATTGCTTGAGTAATTTCGTCAGAAGTTACAGTAATTGCGCGAGGCACACCTTCTGCAAGGTTACGACCACGTACTTCAATTTCTAATGTTGTGCCATCAGAAACAGCCATACCTACTTCTTTTTTAATAATTTCAGCAGTGGTTTCACCAATTACACAACCGTGAGCTTTACGAACATAATTGATGATTTGCTCATCAAAAACATCGCCACCGATGCGTAAAGAGTCAGCATAGACACAACCTTGCAATGAAATAATTGCAATTTCAGTTGTACCACCACCAACATCCACAACCATAGAACCACATGCTTGTTCAACTGGCATACCTGCGCCAATTGCAGCAGCCATAGGTTCTTCAATCAAACGAACATCACGGGCACCAGCATTAAATACTGCTTCGCGAATCGCACGGCGCTCGACCAAAGTTGATTTACATGGTACACATACAACTACACGAGGTGCAGGTGGGAACAAACGTTTTTCGTGAACTTTACCAATAAACTGATTCAACATGGTTTCAGTCACTTCAAAATCCGCAATTACACCGTCTTTCATTGGACGAATTGCAGAAATATTCGCAGGCGTACGGCCCAGCATTTGCTTAGCATCTAGACCTACAGCAGCAACAATTTTTTGTGAACCACTGTGACGAATTGCCACAACTGTTGGTTCATTTAATATAATGCCGCGGCCTGGTGCATAAATAAGTGTATTTGCTGTACCTAAATCAATGGCTAGATCCGGCGAAAACAAGCCAATTAGTCGTTTTAGAATCACGGTTCGTTCTCAGTTAAACTTTCATGTGGATGCAAGGTGGCAACTTTAAACTAAATGTGATGATTTGAACAAGTCAATCGCTTATTATAACGCACGATATTTTGAAAATTTTTAATACTGATTAGGTGATGTTATGTCTACATCGGATGCACAGCATTCAGCAGATTTAAATGCACAAACAGTTTCAGCAATCGCCAATCTTGCTCGATTGTCGCTCAATGATACGCAATCTGCTGAATATGCTCAAAGTCTAAATAAAATTTTAGGCATGATGGAAACCTTAAAAGGCATTGATACGGAAGGCGTAGAACCTTTGAAAAGTCCTTTTGACAATCCTCAACCTTTACGTGCTGATGTGGTAACGGAAAGCAATCATCGAGATGAATACCAAGCAGTTGCACCTGCAACTCAAGATGGTTTGTATCTTGTTCCTCGCGTGATTGAATAACTTTTACTCAATTAACCCATCTTCCCTATTTTGAATGTAAAGAAATTTTACTCATGACTGATTTACATCGCTTATCAATTCGTGAACTTGCTGAGGGCTTAAGCCAAGCGAAGTTTTCATCTCGCGAACTGACTGAACATTATTTGCAACGTATTGCTAAAATTGACCCACTGGTAAAAAGCTATGTGACGGTTACACCTGAACAGGCGCTCGCGGAAGCTGATGCTGCCGATGCTGCTTTAAAAGCAGGTAATGCAACTGCTCTAACGGGTATTCCACTTGCTCATAAAGATATCTTTTGTACCAAAGGCATTAAAACAACTGCTGGTTCAAAAATTCTAGACAACTTCATCTCTCCTTACGATGCAACTGTTGTTAAAAAAACTAAAGCAGCTGGTCTTGTCACTTTAGGTAAAGTGAACATGGACGAGTTTGCGATGGGTTCAACTTCAGAAAGCTCATATGTAGGCGCAACGAGTAACCCATGGGCACTTGACCATGTTCCTGGTGGCTCATCAGGTGGTTCTGCTGCGGCTGTAGCGGCTGATTTAGCGCCTTTCGCTACGGGTACAGATACAGGTGGTTCAATTCGCCAACCTGCTTCTTTCTGTGGCTTAACAGGCTTAAAACCAACCTATGGTCGTGTATCTCGCTTCGGTATCATTGCTTACGCATCATCTTTAGACCAAGCAGGTCCAATGGCACGCTCTGCTGAAGACTGTGCTTACCTGATGAATGTAATTGCAGGTCACGATGCAAAAGACTCGACTTCGGTTAAAAAAGAAGTTGATGACTACGTTGCGAACTTAAATGGCACATCTGTAAAAGGCTTACGTATTGGTATTCCTAAACAGTACTTTAACGTTGCAGGCTTAGATGCAGACGTAAAAGCTCGTGTTGAAGAATCTTTGAAAAAGCTTGAAGAAATGGGTGCAACGCTTGTTGAGATTGACCTCAACATGACTGAAGCCTATGTACCAACGTATTACCTGATTGCGCCAGCAGAAGCATCATCTAACTTGTCACGTTATGACGGCGTTCGTTATGGCTACCGCTGTGAAAACCCGGCTGACTTGATGGATCTTTACAAGCGTTCACGTTCAGAAGGTTTTGGTCCAGAAGTTCAACGTCGTATCTTAATTGGTACTTACGCGCTTTCTGCGGGTTATTACGATGCTTACTATGTAAAAGCTCAAAAAGTACGTCGCTTAATTCAACAAGACTTCTTAAAAGCATTTGAAAATGTAGATGTGATTGCAGCTCCTTCTGCACCAACAACTGCATATAAAATTGGTGCGAACTTAAGTCCAACTGAAATGTATTTAGGCGATATCTATACACTTGCAGTGAACTTAGCAGGCTTACCAGCAATTAATGCTCCTGTTGGTTTTGATAAAGACAGCTTACCTGTAGGCTTACAATTAATTGGTAACTACTGGTCAGAATCACAATTGTTGTCGATTGTTCATCAATACCAACAAAACACCGATTTCCATACTCAACGTGCGGAAATTGCTGAGGAGAATGCATAATGGCTGAAGCTCAAAAGTTGAAATTGATTGACGGTTGGGAAGTCGTTATTGGTATCGAGATTCACACTCAGCTTGCAACCAATTCTAAAATTTTCTCAGGCTCATCGACTGAATTTGGTCAAGACCCAAATACACAAGCGAGCCTTGTAGACTTGGCAATGCCGGGTGTATTGCCTGTTTTGAATGAAAAAGTGGTTGATCTTGCTATCCGCTTTGGTTTGGGTATCGATGCTTACATCGACCAAGCATCTGTGTTTGCACGTAAAAACTACTTCTACCCTGACTCTCCAAAAGGCTATCAAATTAGCCAAATGGATAACCCGATTGTGGGCTTGGGTCACATCGACATTCAACTTGAAGATGGCACAACAAAACGTATTGGCGTAACTCGTGCTCACCTTGAAGAAGATGCTGGTAAATCTGTACATGACCAGTTTGAAGGCATGTCTGGCATTGACTTAAACCGTGCTGGTACCCCTTTACTTGAAATCGTTTCTGAGCCAGACATGCGCTCAGTTGAAGAAGCAGTGGCATATATCAAATCAATCCACACACTTGTGCGTTGGTTAGGTATTTCCGACGGTAACATGGCTGAAGGTTCATTCCGTGCAGACTGTAACGTGTCTTTACGTCGTCCGGGTCAACCGTTTGGTACGCGCTGTGAGCTTAAAAACCTCAACTCATTCCGTTTCATTGAACAAGCGATCAATGTTGAAATTGAACGCCAAATGGAAATTTTGGAATACGGTGGAAGCATCGACCAAGAAACTCGTTTGTTCGATCCAAATAAAATGGAAACACGTTCAATGCGTTCGAAAGAAGAAGCGAATGATTACCGCTACTTCCCAGATCCAGACTTGTTACCAGTGATTATTGCAGATGAGCAAATTGAAGCTGCTCGCGCTGCACTTCCAGAGTTGCCTGCTGCACGCCGTGCACGCTTTATCGCAGACTTTGCTGTAACTGAATATGATGCACATGTACTTACGCTTTCACGCGAAATGGCAGACTTCTATGAAGCTGTTGTGGCTGCTGCTGGCGGTGCTGCACAAGGTAAAGTATCTGCAAACTGGGTAATGGGCGAATTCTCAGGCGCATTAAACAAAGCGGGCTTAGATTTGGCTGACTCACCTGTTTCTGCTGAACAGTTAGGTGGCATGATTGCACGTATTATTGACAACACCATTAGCGGTAAAATTGCTAAACAAGTGTTTGGCTTTATGTGGGAATCGGAAGGTAAATCTGCCGATGACATCATTGCTGAAAAGGGT
Source organism: Acinetobacter sp. NIPH 542 (assembly GCF_000369825.1). Taxonomy (NCBI): domain Bacteria; kingdom Pseudomonadati; phylum Pseudomonadota; class Gammaproteobacteria; order Moraxellales; family Moraxellaceae; genus Acinetobacter; species Acinetobacter sp. NIPH 542. The sequence goes on along the minus strand of NZ_KB850209.1, from coordinate 166,849 downwards.
TTAAAGCAAGAAACCGACACAGGTGCAATTGAAGCAATCATTAAAGAAGTACTTGCAGCTAATGAAAAAATGGTTGAAGAGTACAAGTCTGGTAAAGAAAAAGCTTTTAACGGTCTTGTTGGTCAAGTCATGAAAGCTTCTAAGGGTAAAGCTAACCCTGCTCAAGTAAATGAATTAATGAAAAAATTAATTGGTTAATTTGACTAGCCAACTCAAAAAAAGCCTCGATTTATCGGGGCTTTTTTATATCCGTCTAAAGCATCCTTCGACTAAAGAATGCACTTTTTTCCTAAAAAATTACTCAGTGACTGTGCTAATTTAAATTAAGAATTTAGATAACTTATATTTTAAAAAGAGAGATAAATCATGTCTAAAAAGATTTTAATGTTGGTCGGTGATTATGCAGAAGACTATGAAACCATGGTACCTTTTCAGTTCTTAACTGGTTTAGGTTATACCGTGCATGCTGTTTGCCCAAATAAAAAGAACGGCGATCATATTGCGACGGCTATTCATGATTTTGAAGGCGAGCAAACTTATAGCGAAAAACGTGGCCACAACTTTGCGATTAACTATGATTTTGATGCCATTAATACCGAAGACTATGTAGGTCTAGTTATTCCGGGTGGCCGAGCACCAGAGTACTTACGTATGAATGAACGTGTTGTCGAAATTGTACGTGAGTTCGATAGAGTGAAAAAACCGATAGCAGCCGTATGCCATGGCGCTCAGTTACTCGCAGCGGCAGATGTATTACAAGGTCGCCTCTGTTCAGCTTATCCAGCATGTGCTGCCGAAGTAAAATTGGCAGGTGGACAATATGCAGATATTGCTGTGACTGAAGCAGTTACAGATGGTCATTTGGTGACTGCCCCAGCTTGGCCTGCACATCCAGCTTGGTTAGCACAATTTGTAAAAGTTTTAGGCGCTAAGATTACGATCTAAATAAACCTCTTCATCCTAATTAAAATAAAGCCTGCTGATTAAATAGCAGGCTTTATTACTAAAATAGAAAAAAAGATTTTTTATCTTGTGATTCCCAACTTATTCCAAATTTCTGGCGTTAAAAACGTCGTCACTAATTTATTTAAATCGATATAGCGCAATGTGCCCTGCAGCTGCTGTTTAACTGCGGGATCTTTAACAATATCTTCGCCAGCACTTTGGCCTAATTGCTGGAAAGCCTCCCCAACTGCCTTCACACCTTCAGCCTGAATCACAGCTTTAGTTTGGGTAGAACATTGCTCCACAATCACACGTTGTAAAACCTGTGCCAGTTTTTGATCTAACTGATCCTTTTGCTCAGGTGTTACATTACTAAATGCTTTTAAATCAGGATGAGCAGCTAAAGCCGTAAATGTCCATTGAAGCACCGTAGTCTTGTCTGAAGCCGTTGTAGCCTTAACTAAACAGTCACTTAACTGATCAACTGTTGGACCCGCCATCGCAATTTGTGTTGTACCCAGTACAGCAACTGCCATACAGACTGAACGGCTCAAATGTGAAAACTTACGGCGGGCAATCGCATAAACTTGACGTGACATAGGTCTAGCTCCAATAAACAATCTGTTCTTTGTATCACAGAGCTAGTCGTGTTACCTGTTATGACTCTGTAAATCGTCTATTTCTTCAAATTTAACAATTACTTTAATAATTAACCCATTCCCGCATAATTCCATGCTTCTGGAATATTGGGCTGTTCTGGTGCTTTATTTAAATCAATATTTAAGTTTCTACTGCCATTATATGATTTCTCACCTGAATCTGAGGCAGGTGATACGCTTAAACTATAACGATAGCGGAATTGCCACAACATAGGTTTAATCGGACGAATATCTAGACTGAGACTATCCTCATCATGACAATTTCCTTGAGAACTTTCATAATCTTGCTCAGAAAAACAAGCTCTGATCATACGACTAAAACTAAATGGATAATTCGCAATAAATTGATGTGTCGTTCCAGACTCTGTTAACTCATAAAAACTAGCTCGTTCAATATTCGCACCACCTCCTGAGTACATTTCAGAAAACTGATCAATTATTGCAATTGCATAACGCTGTTGAGTGAGTGGAAAAAGCTTAGGAAATATATATTGTTTATGAAAGCCATCTTCGCTTCCTGTTGTCACAATATTCCATTTGCTGACTAATTTAAAACCTGTAGATGTAGCTTTAAACTGTGCGATATCATTACGGCTCGATAATATCCATAAATTCTGGTCTGGAGTTTTTAGACTACGCCATTGCGCGCCTTGCTGGCATAAATCTTTTATTTGTTCACACAATTGACTTTGCTCTGTTGAACTCAATTGCCCTTTCTTAAATTCCAAAATTTGTAATGGCGCAGCAAAAACAGATATGGCCGAACAACTTAATACAGCTGCTAAAGCAACCATTTTTAAATTAATTTTATAATTCAAAATCTTACTTCCTTAGACTATTCTTATATATTCAATGCATTATTTTACAATAGCTTCAATTCGATCAAGCTCCCACACCCCACCTGCTGCCAAGCCTTTGCACATCCCTGTCCACATATCTTTTGTGTGTACAAAACTCTTGCCGTCCCATACCCATTCTTCACTTGCCCAGCAATCGCCTATGCCTCTTCCTTTTTGAGCACTACTAATAATACCGCTATCGAAATCAGAAGCTGTTTCTGTCACAAACGTTGCTTTACCAGTCAAAGACTCATCGAGCACCCATGCCCCATACCCTTCGTTATAAGCCCCTCTCCAACACAATGTAGTCGCCAAAACTTTCTTATTGGTTAGTTTATATAGCTCGATTTCTTGTGGTTCAGCTCCATCACTATTACCGCCATAAATTCCTTCACAAAAGTCTTCTTTAGGATTCGGATTAGCTGCCATCAAGCTACGGTGTATTGCTTGATACTGCTTGCTTTTCGGTTGTAGCGTTAAATAAGGTTTGTCTGTAGTTTTAATGCGTTTAACAAGTAGTTTTGGCTCAGGCATAAGTACTTTAGCTTCATTGGCACTTCCCTTTTTAACCAAAGCACCAACAGTCCCAATACGCTTCTGAAAATCATCCATTTTTAATAGCACAGCGGTCATTCCTGCATCGGAAATTTTCCATTGATGTTGAGCATTTTTAAATACAATTTCAGTTTTCTGTTTAGACTGCTGTAGTACAGCGTTGACTTGTGAATTATTCAATTTCCCCATCAATGGCAAATCGGTACCATCTATAGTCACAGCGCCTAAATCTTTGCCATTTACATAAAAATGAATATTTTTAAGCTGATTGGCTGGCAAACTTTGCTCATAGTCTGATAAAGCAAACTCAGCTTGTACAGGTTGTTTTGGCCCTGCTTTACGTGTTAATAAAATTGAAGCTGGATTATCACCATTGTCTTCATTTTGATAGCCTGCAGCTTTACATGTACCCGTATTGCCACAAGAGATTTCCCATTCTTGGTGTGAAAATGAAATACCTTTTATGTCTTGAGCAAAACCATAAGAACTGATGACTGATAAACAGCAAATTGAAAGGATTTTTTTCATTTTTTCATGTCTCTGCTGGTCTGTTTTATTATGAGGTTAAAAACAGTTTTAAATTTTGAATTACCTTACAGTTTAAAAGAATATGTTAGATTTATATAAGATTTAAATTGATTACTTTCTAAAAATGAAAAAATTAAATTTTCTATTATGCACAGCATTGATCAGCCTAACTTCAACTGCTTATGCAGAAGTAAAAAGCTTTACTCCCCATTTCCCAAAGTTTTATAGCTCTGCTGCAACCCGCAAAGCAGATAATCAATTCTACGCTCTAGGAGAGGCAAAGTTTTTAAACGGCGTTACAGTCCCGTTTTATGGGGTTACAGCACAAAGCCCAACAGAGAATGGTTTACTTAAAGATTTTGAAACCTGTACACCTAAAAGTTGTCGTTTTAATTTTAAACTCGATACTCAACATGCAAAACAACTCAAGCTTCTTGCATTACCTGAAACAGGTTTAGTACTTGTTCCCAAAAACTGGCAAGATGTACAAGCAAATGCAGGCGCTAATGGGACTGGTTTTGCTCTAATAATGAGTACAGATCAAAAACAAGCAATAGAACTCTATGATTCTTCATTTTGTGTTGGCTGTGGACTACCAAATGCAACGCTTTATTTTCCTGAACTGTTAAAAGAAAGTCTTGAAAATGAATTCGGTGGCTATAAAGACCCTAAAAAAATCATCAATATTGTTCATCCTTCTAAAAAAGTGGCTTTTTTTAGTTATCAAATTCCACAAGTGAACAATAAAACGCATGGTATTGCTAAATATGATGATGAAGACACTTTTAACTATAAAGAGATTCAAGTCACCTTAGATAAATCACAACAGTCATTGGTTGGCCCTATCCTTAATTTTTATAATACAACCCATTAATCCAATGCTTATAAAAAACCCGCTTTCGCGGGTTTTCATTTATTTATGCAATGTTGATTCAAAAGCTTTTAAACGCTTGTAAATCGAAAGTAATTCAATAATTGTTGGCCAAGACGTAATAAGATATTGAAACGACTTACGAACCTGTTGGAAAACATTAAGAATTTGCATCATAACACCTAAAGTAACAACACCTGCAGCAATTGAAGGCGCTAATATAAAAATGCCATAAAGATTATCTAATTGAAGGTACCATATACGAACTAAATTAAAATAAGCATAATGAAAATACAATCTAAAGTAGTTTAGCCTAACCTTACTGAATAATTCCTTTAGTGTTATCGGATCAGCCCTATCTGAATAATCTTCCCCATATACTAACTCTTTACGATATGCCGCTTCGACTTTTTGATTATTAAACTCTAATCCTGGTAGTTTATATCCAACTAACATGAGTATGACTGTTCCTAAAACAGCCCAACCAATTGCAGCAATCATTAAAGCATGAGGAATTTCTCCTACAACAGGTAAAACTTTTATATGCGACGATAATTGCAAAAGAATTGGTAAGAAGGCAATTAAAGTCATAATTGCTTCGATAAAACTAACACCTAAACTTTCTGAAGTTTTGGCAAAACGCATTGTATCTTCTTGTACACGCTGAGAAGCCCCTTCAATAAGTCGCAATTTAGCCCAGTATTGAGTATAAAATTCATTCATTGCTGTTCGCCATCTAAAAATATAATGGCTTACAAAAAATAAATTTATAACCCCTATTGTTACATAAACCATTGCAATATATATGAACGTCAGCATTTCAGTATATAACTGAGCAACCTCTCCACCACCACTTGATACCATTTTTTGAATCAAATTATAAAATGGTTGATACCAAGCATTTATTACTACATCAACTTGAACACTGAACCAGATATTAAATAAAATAAATGCTGAACCCCAGATAGACCATCGCTGCCATGGATTATTGGAAATAATTTTCCAAAAACCAGCAAAAAGTGTTGTGGAGACTAAAAACCAGAGATAGAACCATAAAAATGCAGGTGACCAAAAACGGCTTACCCCAATAGGCAACTCAGCATCTGCATAACCATGAGGAAAGCCTAAATACTCTCCCCAGTGATCTCCCCCCGTATACCAGAGCACCATATTTAGCGCGAGCCAAATAACTACAGATATAAAAAAATACCGTGGTGATGGAAAAAATGATTTGAACATTGAGCGTGGATATCCTTATATTTCTTCAAATTTACAATGGAAGGAATACTAAAACCTAAACCTTAAAATTGTGAAGGGCAAAGTTTAGAGAATTGTCAATTTTTCCCGTTTCATTGAAGGATTTGATCGTTTTTTTGTAAATTAATCCCTTTTTGGCAATTTAATCCATTTAAATTACCTTGTATATGACTCTCAATAGAGCCATATACGGCTTTTATAACACAGCAATATCAGAGATTAAATCTCTTCTTTACGAACAATATAGCCTTCCAACTGCATTGCCTGAATGAGTAAATCTAGGTCTGAAGCGCTTTTAAGCTCAACATCGACACTCACGGCACTTTCTTTGGCACGGCTTGTCGCTGCAAAGCGTTCATGACGCAATTCATAAATATTACCGCCTTGCTCAGCAATAATTGCAGTTAAACGGGCTAAAGCACCTGGGTTATCTGGTAATTCAACACGAATACGAACCATACGCCCTGTACGCGTTAAATGACGTTGCAATACAGAGACCATAACGCGTGTATCAATATTGCCACCAGACAGCACTACACCCAACTTATGACCTAAAAATAGATCAGGACGAGACATGATTGCAGCAATACCTGTCGCACCAGCCCCTTCACACACTGTTTTCTCAATATTAAGTAACAGTGCAATTGCCTCTTCAATCATGTCTTCAGTAACAACAACAATGTCATCAACGTATTGTTTAGCAACTTGAGTTGTAAGCTCGCCCGGAGTTTTTACCGCAATACCTTCTGCAACGGTAGAGCCCATTGAAACGGCATGCTGATAATTGCACAGAAGTTTCGCCATACTTGGATATACAACCGATTGCACCCCAATCACTTTAATTTTGGGATTGATAGCTTTAGCAGCAATCGAAATACCAGAAATTAGACCACCACCGCCAATTGGCACAACTAAAATGTCTAGTTCAGGAACAGCTGCGAGCATTTCGAGCGCAATAGTTCCTTGACCTGCAATAATTTCTGCATCGTCAAATGGATGAATAATTGTTAAAGATTCTTCTTGTGCAACACGGTGCATTTCAGCAGCAGCTTCAGAAAAGTCTTGTCCATGTAAAATGACTCGTGCCCCATATTCACGCACTCGTTGTACTTTTACATTAGGTGTCGATTTCGGCATTACAATAGTTGCTGTTACGCCTGTGCGCTGAGCATGATACGCTACGCCTTGCGCATGATTTCCTGCCGAAGCTGCAATAACACCGTGTTGTTTTTCTTGGTCAGATAAACACAACAGTTTATTCAGTGCACCCCGTTCTTTAAAAGAAGCTGTAAATTGTAAGTTTTCAAATTTCAGCCACATCTCAGCCCCTAAGGTTTTAGAAATGGTTTCTGAGAAAACAAAAGGAGTTTTTACGACTAAACCTTCTAAACGCTCTGCGGCAGCATGAACATCATCTAATGTTGGAAACCCATTTTTAACCTGTTGCTGTATCATTTATCTAGTCAGCCTCAATACATTACAAATCAATTATTTTTTAAAAATGACGTCAATATTTTATATTGGTCATCAGAGTTTTCAGCATATCCAACATATACCTAATATACAAAAATTTTTATTCCAAAAATTAAGGATTTAAATTCACATAAAAAAAAGCCCTACTCAGGCTTTTTAATTAATTTTCAAATAATTAACATCAAATTATTGAGTTTGTGCACTTAACCCTTCAGTAGACATATTCTGTTCAGCTATTTTTTCATCAATAGCAAACTGAATATCGGAAAGTTTGGCATTGGCTGCATCGATACCAGATTTCATGGTAGCTTCACGGCCTTTCACATCAAAAATATGCGCTTTTTCTCTTAAATCTGGCTGAATAACAACATCCGCATATTGTAATTCTTCTGCCGCCAAACGACCTTGCATAATATTAATATTCTGGTTAAACAGTCCCCAGACATTCGATGTTTCTGTGTAAATCGGCTGAGCTAAAATATCAACGGCAATAATGACATCAGCGCCTAAATCTCGTGCGACTTCAACTGGCACAGGGCTCACTAACCCGCCATCTACATATTCTGATTTTCCAATTTTAGTAGGTACAAACATACTTGGAATCGAAGCAGATGCTCTTACCGCTTGCCCCGTATTACCATAGTTAAATACGGTTTTAGTGCCATGCTTTAATTCGGTTGCAACCACATACATTGGGATTTTCATTTTTTCGAGTGGGATGTTGTTTACTTGCTGGTTAACGTAGTTTTCTACTTTTTTACCATCAAAAAAACCTTTTAGTCCAATACTAATATCACGCACATCGCCAGCTTTCATTTTTAAAGCAGTATCCCGTAATTCAGCAGGACTTTTACCACTGGCATAAAGTGCTCCAACAATACTACCGGCACTGGTACCTACAATAAAATCTGGTCGGATACCATGTTGTTCCAAAACCTCAATGACACCGATATGAGCATAACCTCGTGCTCCACCGCTACCCAATACGAGCGCAACCACAGGACGTTTTTGCTGTTTTTTAATTCGTGCAAATGGCTGATCAACAGAGCGAGCATAAGCCTCTGCTGTTGGTGATTTGAGCGCAGCAGATAAGTGTGTAGTGGTCTGGCATCCTGCCAACACCATAGAGAGTCCGAGAACCCACAATTTAAGCTGTTTCATGGCCTATCTTCGCACTATGAGGTTTAAGTTCGGATTGCAATTTTAGTTGTTAGTCTCGTTAAAAGCTGTATTGAATTTATTTAATTTGTCATGTTTAAAATTTAGACTCAAGTATTTTATTTATCCCGCTTATGAAAAAGGCCCCTTATTTATAAGAGGCCTTTTGTAACTTACCAGATATCTGAATCAACTTTCTTTTTCAATTCCGGATATTTATCAATTTTAAACTCAGGCTCTTTAATGCCTTTTTTCAATTGTTCACGGTAATCTTTCAACAATGTGCGTGCCATCGGCGTTAACAGTAAGATTGCAATCAAGTTAATGGTTGCCATGATACCCATAAACAAGTCAGCCATAGACCAAACGAGTGGAACACTACCAATTGCACCGAAGTACACCATCACCAATACAAAAATACGGAAGATGAACATGACTTTCGGGTTGTTATTAATAAACTGCACATTACCTTCTGCATAGGCATAGTTACCTAGTACAGCTGAATAACAGAATAAGAATAATAGAACAGCAAGGAAGTCAGATCCCCAATGCCCAACTTGAGTTTCTAAAGCACGTTGAGTTAATTCAACACCGACAAAACCTGCATCTTGGTAAACACCAGAAACCAAAATAATGATTGCAGTACTTGTACATACAATGAACGTATCTACAAATACACCGAGCATTTGTACCAAACCTTGGTTTACAGGATGTTTTACATCAGACGCAGCCGCTGCATTTGGTGCAGAACCCATACCAGCTTCGTTAGAGAACAAGCCACGCTTAATCCCTTGCATCATTGCCATTGACACTGCCGCACCAAAGAAACCACCTGCTGCAGAATTAAAATTGAAAGCTTCAGTCACAATCAGCTTTAAAATATCAGGCAAAATCGCATAGTTACTGATTGCAATATAGAGAGCAACAGATAGGTAAAGACCTGCTTTTAAAGGTACAAACATCTCAGCAAATTTAGCGATACGCTTAATACCACCAAAAATTGCCAATGCAACCATAACGACAAGCGCAATACCAACCCATGAAATTTCTAGATCAACGCCACCTAAATGAGCAATAACATTGGCTTTATCCCAACCCCAAGCATGTGAAGATGCATTAGCAATCGCGTTGATTTGAACTGAGTTAAATACGAAACCGTAGGTAAAGATCAATGCAAGTGCGAAGACCACACCAAAGGTTTTACTGCGCAAACCTTGAGTAATATAGTAGGCTGGTCCACCACGGAACTGTTTACTCTTACTATCTCTAACTTTAAATAGCTGAGCAAGCGTAGACTCAATAAAAGCAGAGCTCATACCAAGAACAGCAGTTACCCACATCCAGAACACTGCACCAGGACCACCAATTGCGATAGCAATTGCTACACCAGCAATATTACCTACCCCAACACGGCTTGCAAGGCCAGTTACAAACGCCTGAAAAGGTGTAAGACCATGCTCATCTTCCCCTTCTGTACGACTACTTTTCATCACTCGGATACTTTGCAAGAACATGCGAATTTGCACAGCTCCTGTTAAGACCGTATAAAAAATACCTACAGCTAGCAAGAAAATAACCAAAAAGTCCCATAAAGGGTCATTAAAAAATTTTACCCACGACATCAGTGTGGCATTGAGTTGTTCATTCATACTCGGTCCGCTTACGTTCCTTGCTAATGTGCTAAAAGCACATGCCAAAATACTGCAATAAACAAAAAAGCCCCTAGAAACCGGGACTTTTCAGTAAATTCAAGAAAAAACTTTTAATGTCAATTGAATAGCAATTACCGTCACAAGTTTAAGCAACATCATGCCCAACACTAAGCCTTTGAAGGTTGCATGAGAGAAAGCGACCTTCAGATAAAAGAATATCATTGCGCTACTGAACTTTTCCGCTTTCGGAAAAACAGTATGCATCGACTCAGCTACAAACTTGGAAACTAACAAATGACCACCGCTAAATAAACTCGTCTCATGATTCCCATCAGTTAAGCGAGTTTTACAAAATCTGGATTTAAGCCAATAAGCATATTTACATATACTTTTGAACAAATGTCTAAACTGGATATAAATTTCAAAGACTGTAACGAGCCATCGCCATAACGCGACTATCTGCGCCCTTTTCTTCAAGATCAAAGAAGAGTGCGTTTAGACCTGTACTAAGCTGTTGTATTTTTTGTGGCTTAGTAGCTGCTTGAGTTACGTTCATTTTCATGGTTGCAATGGTAATCGCCAATCCTTGTTTCATGAACTGCTTGTTGATGAGTGGTAAACTCATGTAAAGCTCCTATACCTCGTGTATTTCTCCATTTCTGCATCTAAATCCTTTTTGTAAAAGAATTTTGTTTGCAGCCAGCATTTCCTAACGTGAGTATGGAGAAATCATACCTGCGTAAAAAAGTCGGTATTATGCAGAAATTTAAAGTTTTGTGTATATTTTTCATTAAAATTTTATATAAAAAATGGCCATATTTTATATAAAACTATCCGTTTTGTACTGTTTTTAAACATATTATACCTTTATTTCAATTGAATATTTTTCACCCACTCATTGTTATGCTTTTATTTTTATAACCGACAAAATCACCCTATTTTGTCTATTTAAATCTAAAGTGGCATATTCGAATTATAATTAATCAGACAATATGTCTAGACTAATTAAATTATCATACCTGTAAGCATATCTCTTTTCTAATATTTTTTGCTTATAAATGAAGTACTTTCAAAGTATGAAAGTAAGCTTCAAAAAGTATGAAATATTTAAGAAAAAGATGTAGGAGTACTCATGAATCTGGAACAAGTTCGTCTCGTTGATGAAGCTATCACTTCTCGACATTCTGTCCGCGCTTTTTTAAATACTCCAATTGAGTCAGAAGTCATTAAAGATATATTACAAGTCGCAAGTCGAGCACCTTCTGGAACAAATACTCAACCATGGAAAGTCTATGTGGTAACAGGCAATAAGCGTGATGAAATGGTAGAGCGTGTTTGTGCAGCACAAATTGAAGTTTCAAAAAACCCAGAGCTTGCAGAAAAATATAAAGAAACCTTTGCCTATTATCCTGAAAAATGGATATCGCCATTTATTGATCGCCGCCGTGAAAATGGTTGGGGACTCTATGGTCTACTTGAAATCAAAAAAGGCGAAAAAGAAAAAATGGCGGAACAGCAGTTACGTAATTTCAAACTGTTCGATGCTCCAGTCGGTCTTTTCTTTACTGTAAATAAAACGATGGGAATCGGGTCTAAAATGGATATCGCAATGATGATCCAGAACGTGATGGTTGCTGCTAAGGCACGTGGTTTAGATACATGCCCACAAGCAGCTTGGAACCATTTTCACCCTGTTGTTTTAGATATCTTGGGTGCATCAGATGATGAAGAACTCGTATGTGCAATTGCGTTAGGCCATGCTGATCCCAACCAGATTGTAAATACCTTTATTACCCCTAGAGAACCAGTTGAAAATTTCGCAGTTTTTCTAGACGAATAATATATAAGTGGCCATTCTCTTAAACTTATGAGAATGGCTTTATTGCTACTTGTTTCGTCGCTTTTAATACGACAATAAAACCGCTCAGTGTAAATAGCACCATCATCACCCCCATATTGAGCGACGCAGACCAAATAAGGAAATTAAGTAATACACCACCTAAAAGGCCACAAGCGAATTGCATACTTCCCATGATTGCACTCGCTGTCCCTGCGCGAGCGCCTTGCTTAGACATTGCCAACGCCATTGCATTTGGTCCTGTTAAACCAATGCCTGAAATCGCTAAAAATAGCCCTAACATAACAAGCCATAAAGGCGCTGCTGGGATTAAACCAGCAATTAATACAATGCTTGCTCCTGTTACTTGTACCACTGAACCAGCTCTTAAACGTTTAGTGATTTCAACACGTGTTGTTAAGTGCTTATTTAAAGATGACATCAGCATAATGCCAAAAGCATTTAGTCCAAATACGTAAGCAAACTCTTGCTGATTGAGTCCGTACTGGTCCATGAAAACTGCTGGTGCCGAGCTGATATAACAAAATAGCGCTGCTCCTGTTAAACACCCTGCAAACATAGGTAAACGGAAGCTCGTATCTTTGAAAATAGCCCCATAGAGGGTCACTACTTGATATGGTGAAAGCTTAAGCCTTTTATCAGTTGCCAAGGTCTCTTTAAAAAAGAAATGTACACACAACCAACATATGACGCCGACAATTGAAAGGGCAATAAAAATAGCTTGCCAAGGGAACCAGATTAAAATCCATGCTCCAATCATAGGTGCCAAAATTGGTGCAAGCCCCATTACAATCATCATGCTTGAAAAAGCTTGTGCCGAGCCTTGAACGTCTAATTTATCGCGTATTGCTGCACGAGCCATGACCACACCAACACAGCCACCTAAAGCTTGCAAAATACGAGCAGCAATCAAGCCCCATTCATTTGTCGCCAATACGCAAAATAAGCTTGCGACCGCGTAAAGCGCGAGGCCAAAGTAAAGTGGTTTTTTTCTACCAATACGGTCGCTTAGAGGACCATAAACCAACTGTCCAACAGCTAAACCAAAAAAGTAAGCTGGTAATGTATTTGCCACCATTTGCGTACTTACCCCAAAATCATGAGCCATTTGTGGCAAAGCAGGTAAGTACATATCGATGGATAATGGCCCTAAAGCCGTAAGCAAAGCGAGCAGCATAATCCAGCCAATAGAGTATTGACGCTGGGCTGTTTGTTCAGACATAACGATATTTCATTTTTCAATCATTTGCATACAGACAAGCTTACACTGTCTATCGTATGATTTGTGCAACATTGGTGTAGAAATACACAAATCCTTTATCACTCAGGTTGATCAGCAAGGACTTCCTTTGAAATCTTGGTTTAAACGCCTAAAAAGAGCGACTTATAACACAACATTTATGTATAACGTGCGAATGCTGATAGCCTTTTCAGGAACTGCTTTCGTGCCTTATTTTTTAGGCTATCAATTAGCAACCATTCCACTCACTTTAGGTGTAGTCGCAGCAGGTTTAAGTGATATTGATGATCGCTTTTCCGTGCGAATCATGAACCTGATTTATACTTATATTGGGTTCTTCGTTACCGCTGCTTCAGTACAACTACTTTTCCCCTACCCTATGGCTTTTGCTTTAGGGTTAATTGCATCATGTATTGGCTGGATTTTACTCGGTTCATTAGGACGTCGTTACGCAACCATCTCTTATGGCTGTTTAGTTGTTTCAGTCTATACCATGCTAGGTGTTCACCTTTTTGATCATTGGTATATCCAACCTGCTCTTTTAGTTGCAGGTGCTGCGTGGTACGGCCTTATTGCTACTATTAGCTTTTTATTATTTCCGGTTCGACAACTACAAGACAAACTGGCTGCATCTTATGCATCTTTAGGTGATTTTCTTTTTGCAAAATCAAATTTTTTTGATGTAGATATGACCCCTGCCAGCTATCAGCAAAGTATGATCGAGCTGTCGTTAGAAAACGGTAAGTTAATTACGATTTTTAATGACTTAAAAACAGCTTTACTGACTCGTTTAAAAGGCGACCGTGGACAAAAAGATACCCGCCGAAGCTTACATTATTATTTTGTTGCTCAAGATATTCATGAACGTGCTGACTCAGCCCATATTGACTATCAAAAATTAGCCAAAATTTTTCAACACAGTGATATTTTATTTAGATTCCAACGAATTTTGGCAGTTCAAGGTAAAGCTTGCCAAGAGTTAAACGAATGTATTTTGCAACGTAAACCTTATAACCATAATAAAAGGTTTAAACAAAGCTTTGAAAACCTACGCCTCTCTTTAGAAAAGTTACGTCGTGATCAGCATTATGACCTTTTATGGGTAAATGCTCTTTTCGCTTTATACCAAAATTTAAAGTCTATCGATTCCCAGTTACTCAACTTGGAAACTGAACAACACATTCAATCTGATAAAGTAAAACAAGCCGAGAACCAGCTGAAAGATGATGATTTACAAGGATGGAATGATATCGTCATCCGAATAAAACAAAACTTAACTCCTGAATCTGTGCTGTTCCGCCATGCAATTCGTGTCTCAATTGTTTTGTTTATTGGATATGTGTTTATTCAAATGACCCATATTGAATATGGTTACTGGATTATGCTTACAGCTCTATTTGTAAGCCAACCCAACTTTAACGCGACCAAGCGCCGCTTACGCCTACGAATTGTTGGGACGTTAGTGGGTATTGTTGTTGGACTTGCGATTATCTTCTTAATTCCTTCGACGGAAGGACAACTATTCATGTTGATATTAAGTGGAGTCCTGTTTTTTGAATTACGCAGTAAACAATATGCACAGGCAACTGCCTTTATCACCATTTTGGCATTAATTAACTTTAATCTAGATGGTTCAGCAATGGCTGCTGCCATTCCTCGATTTGTAGATACTTTAATGGGATGTGCTTTAGCTTGGTTTGGGGTGACCTTTATTTGGCCTGACTGGAAATTCCGACGTTTGCCTCGTAACATCAGACGCTCACTACAAGCTCAATGTAATTATTTAGCCGAAGTTGTCAAACAATATCATGAAGGCCGTAATCATGCGCTAAATTACCGAATTGTACGTCGAGCTGCACATAATACTGATGCTGAAGTTGCTTCACTTATTTCAACTTTAGCAACTGAACCAGACTTTGACCCGACTCGTAAATCCGATATTTTTGAATTTTTATGTTTAAACCATACATTTTTAAGTTATATCGCGGCACTTGGAGCACATCGAGAAAACATTCAGGATCAAGCTGTCCTTAAACTATTAGACCAAGCCCTTGATGATATTCAAGGTGCGCTATTAAGAGACGAAATGCCTGATCTTACAGCACAAAATATGCTCCAAACGATACGTCAACGTTTAAGCCAAAATGATGAAGATGACCAAAAATCACTCATTATTTTACAGCAGCTCTCGCTCATGCTTGGTGTATTGAACCGTTTTAGTATGTTAAAACAACGTCTAAGTCATGATCTTGATAACGATGCCAGCGAGCTTGCATCGTTATAAATTTGAGTCGGAAATTAGTATGAAATTGGCATAATATCCGTTCCTGACTTATGCCAATTAGTGCTAAACTTAAAACAGTTTACAATTTGTTATTTGCACTATGACCGCGAAAACTTTATACGCTTATACGCTTCAGCCCGTTCCATATGACGTGTCAGAAGCTGAACAACGTAATGCACAGCTTCTTATCTGGCGCAGCACTAATAAAATCAGCACAAAAATTTGGGCAATTATGGGTGTCGTTTTAGCCCTAGCTATATTAGGTCTTATTTTTATTAAGAACTACTCTACTGTTTTTTGCTGGGTTGCTATTGTCGCTGTAGTACTTTACTACCTAGGTCGTAAATACGGATTAGAATGGTACGTTAAACGCAAAATGAATGAATTTCCAGTACAGGAAATCAAAGGTATTCGTTTAGGTGTACAGCCTCATGGCATCGTTATGCGTCAGCAAATGGGCCATCAAGAAGGCGTAGGTACTATTGGATGGAAAAATATCTACGAATGGTACAACGCACCTGATTTCATTTTGGTTAATTTCAAAGTGAAAGATCCAAAAGGTCAAGAGCAGCAAGGTGCTTATATTCTACCTAAGCGCATGGATTCTAAGAACTTCTCGTTCAACACGATTCGCACTCACTTAAAAGAATCTGTAGGTGAACCAAAAACCTTGTAATTCTAGATTCTATAAAAAGCCTCCTGATGGAGGTTTTTTTATTAAAGTAAAAATAAATGATAATGAAAATTAATATTATCTCCAAAATCCATATTATCTCCCCAATCTTCGGCTATACTTCGTTACAAGATCTCCATCATATTTACATTTTCGACCATGTTTAAAAAAATTTTATTTCAAATTCATTGGTTTCTGGGTATTACTGCTGGCCTCATCTTATCCATTATGGGTGTAACAGGTGCAATTTATTCTTATGATCAACAAATTTTAAAATGGGTGAATTCTGATAGTTATGTTGTTCAAGCTGAAAACTCTCCAAAATTAACTCCTGCTCAGCTATATCAACATTTCAATACAACTCAGCCTGAAATTAAAATTAATAGCATTACGATTGCCAAGGACCCCACCTCTTCTTCTGTTGTGAATATTGAAAAAGAGGGTGAACGCCGTGGCTACAATATGATGGTTAATCCATATAATGCTCAGGTTCTGCCAGATGTAAAAGGCCGAAAGTTGTTGTTACTCATACAGCAAATTCATCGTAATTTAACAGCTGGTGAAGTTGGTAAACAAATTACTGGTGCATGCGCACTCATGTTAATTTACTTTGTACTCAGTGGGTTATATTTACGTTGGCCTAAAAAGCATTCTGCTCGTCAATGGCTCGCTGTTAAGCCGAAGTTGAAAGGCCGAAATTTTATTTGGGATCTACATGCTGTTGTAGGTACGTGGGTCATTGTTTTTTATCTTCTTTTCGCGTGTACAGGTCTATATTGGTCTTATGACTGGTGGCGTAGTGGCATGTTCAAAGTGATGGGAGTTGAACAACCTAAACCACAGGGTCATGGTGCCACTCCTCAAAATCGTGGAATGCAACAAGGTAAACAATCTGACCGTAATAAGGATAAAAAATCAGAGCCTCAATTAGATAATACTCAGCTCATTACAGCACTTAATCAAACATGGAGTGGCTTCAATAGTCAGGTCGGGCGTGATTATTCGACACTAACATTGAACTTACCGAAAAAAGATGATGGAAAAGTTGAGTTAAGCTTTGTCGATGCTACGCCGCAACATGAGCGTGCACGTAACCAAGCCATCTATAATTATCAAACTGGTAATATCGAAAAGATGGAGCTTTACGAAGATAAAAAGCTTAATCAAAAGATCATGAGCAGCATGTTACCAGTGCATCGTGGTAGTTTCTTTGGACCAATTTATCAGTTTGCTGCCATGCTTGCTTCATTGGCAATGCCTTTGTTCTTGGTTACAGGATGGATGCTTTATCTTAAACGCCGTAAACAGAAAAAATTAACACAGGCGGCTCGTCAGTCTTTAGCTGGACAATACATTGATCTAAATGCGAAACCTTGGCTTATTACCTATGCAACTCAAACAGGTGTAGCCGAACAACTCGCTTGGAGTACAGCAACAAGTTTACAAGAAGCTCATCAACCTGTTCAGGTTATACCTGTACAGCAGCTAACACAGTTTGATTTAGAGCAGCATGAGCAAGTTCTATTTGTGATCAGTACTTATGGTACTGGTGATGCACCAGATCTCGCCACAAGCTTTGCTAAAAAGCTTTTAAAAGCAGATCTAGATCTTAAACACATTAACTATGCTGTTTTGGCATTAGGTTCTAAAGAATATCCTGATACTTATTGTAGCTTTGGGCATGTGGTAGACCTCTGGCTTAAAACTAATGGTGCTCATGCCCTCTTTAGTACAATTGAAGTTGATAATGCAAACTTATCCGATATTCAAAACTGGAATCAGGCACTCGCGAAAGCAACTAAATTAGATTTGCATGCGGTAAATTTAGAAAAAGTATTTGATACATGGGTACTGCAACAACGTGACCTACTCAATCCAAATAGCTTAGGTCAACCTGCTTATAATATTGAGCTTAATGCAAAGCACGAAGCACTATGGCAAGCGGGTGATATTGCTGAAATTCAACCTGGCAATAGCCCTGAACGTATTCACGACTTTTTGCAGAAGCATCATATTCTTAAAAACACAAAAGTTGATTCTTTACAGATTTCAATCGAAAAAGCTCTTTGGAATAAAGATTTAACGGGCGAAATTGAACCATTTGCGAATCTGGACCATTTATTAGAGCAGCTCCCTACTCTACCAACGCGAGAGTATTCGATTGCGAGTATTCCTTCTCAGCAAGTCCTTCGTTTGGTTGTACGCCAACAATATGATGCGTCTGGTAACTTAGGTTTAGGTTCGGGTTGGCTTACTCAACATACGCAAGTTAATAATGAAATTGCCTTGCGTATTCGTACCAATGAATCATTCCATCTTATTGATGATAACCGCCCTATTATTTGTATTGGTAACGGAACAGGTATTGCTGGCTTAATGAGCCTATTACACACCCGTACACGTCATGATTACACTGAAAACTGGTTAATCTTTGGTGAACGTCAAAGAGCCTGTGATTTCTTCTATGAATCAACTATTGAGGCATGGAAAACCACAGGAATGTTAAAACGCCTCGATTTAGCATTTTCGAGAGATCAAGAACAACGTATGTATGTTCAAGATGTAATCCGTCAGAATGCAGCAGAATTAGTAAGCTGGATAGAACGCGGTGCTATTCTGTATGTATGCGGTAGTATTGATGGTATGGCAAGCGGAGTTGATCAAGCACTTATCGAAATTCTGGGTGAAGAACAGGTAGATGATTTAAGACAACAAGGTGGTTACCGCCGTGATGTTTATTAAAGATTAATAAAAACAAAAAAACCGAGTAATAGCTTAAATGCTTTACTCGGTTTTTTATTGCATTCAGAATGATTTTGCATACACTGTCTGCAATTTAAATTGCAACTCTAAGCACAATGCAAGTCAGTAAGTGGATCCGTATTTTCCTAGCAATCATTGGTTCGATTTTATTTCTAGATGGATTAGTTTTAATTTGTCTCAATAAAATTAATGTAGGCACAATTATTCCTTTCATTTTAGGTACTTTCTTCTGCCTATATTCTTTATTTTATTATCATTTAGAACGCTTTTTCTTCTACCACTATCGCTTACATACATTTTGGCGTTTTGGGTGGCTATGCTTCTGGATATGGCTAATTGGCTTAGGCTATTTCTTTAGTTTTATTAAAGAAAATAAAGATACTTCAGATAATATTCCTCCAGTAAGAGCAATTATTGTCTTAGGAAGCGGTGTCGAAAATGGCCAACCATCTAAAATTCTTGCAAAACGTTTAGATACAGCTGCCCCTTTAGCGCTTAAACAACAGCAAGCAAAAGTTGTTTTAACAGGTGGTTTAGACTTTTCAGAAAAAGAAAGCGAAGCATTAGTGATGTCTCGTTATCTTCAGCAAAAGTATCATATTGCAAAAGAACGGATGATTCTTGAAGATAAAAGTACCAGCACTGAGCTTAATTTGAAAAATAGTCAACCACTATTAGCACAGCAGCACATTAACTTAAACCAACCAATTGCTATTGTGACAAGTGATTTTCATATTCCTAGAGCAGTAGCAATTGCAAAGAAACAGGGCTATACCCAAGTTTATGGAGTAGCAGCCGAAACACCTTTAGCTACTCGCTACAATGCATGGTTACGTGAATATTTCGCGTATGCGAGTGGATGGCTTCTAAACGAATATTAAAAGTAATTTAGTCGAAAAACTGCTATTCAAAAAAATAGCAGTTTTTTTATTTGCCAAAATATTAGCAAGCAGTACAAATATAAAGTCGATCTAAGCTGAAGATAATAAATTGCAGATTAAATTCTTATATTTAGTCTCAAATGAAATAAATTTAATGAGGATCAGGAACCCATCGAAGGCATAAGTATAGAAGTACTAAAGTTAAAAAATTGAAATCAATAGAAAAATAACTCGAAGGAGTAAAACTTTATTTTTTTAGAATAGAAAATTGAAAAATATATCTAGTCACATAGTAAATATGTTTACATGTAAGCAAAAGATATTTATGGAAGAATTAATTTAGGAAATTAAATTTTCTGAAAGAAATAATGGTGGGCGCTGACGGGATCGAACCGCCGACATTCTGCTTGTAAGGCAGACGCTCTACCAACTGAGCTAAGCGCCCTTAATGAGAAAAGATAGCGAATGTATCTTTATACTCTACATTCTCTAGACAAGGGAATCAAGAGAATGGCGCAGCGGACGGGGCTCGAACCCGCGACCCCCGGCGTGACAGGCCGGTATTCTAACCAACTGAACTACCGCTGCACTACAATACTTTAAAATAAAGTATGGTCACATATATGGTGGGCGCTGACGGGATCGAACCGCCGACATTCTGCTTGTAAGGCAGACGCTCTACCAACTGAGCTAAGCGCCCCAGAAGAAAACTAATTATTCATTAATTTTTTGATTTAAAACTTTTACATTTCAAACCTTCTTCCAAACACAACCCGAACTGAAAAGTGGCGCAGCGGACGGGGCTCGAACCCGCGACCCCCGGCGTGACAGGCCGGTATTCTAACCAACTGAACTACCGCTGCACTTTCACAATGTCGAAATTGTGGGGTAAACGATGTTAAGTCTTAAGTGGCGCAGCGGACGGGGCTCGAACCCGCGACCCCCGGCGTGACAGGCCGGTATTCTAACCAACTGAACTACCGCTGCACTTGAGAGCTTAACGTAAAGGCTTGGTGGGCGCTGACGGGATCGAACCGCCGACATTCTGCTTGTAAGGCAGACGCTCTACCAACTGAGCTAAGCGCCCTTAACGTCTTCATCGTTTGTGAGGTGCATTATAGAGAATCTTTAACAGGTGTCAAACGCTTTTCGACTTCTTTTTAAAAAAATGCGAATGAATGATTAAAAATAAGTCATTATTAAGTAAAAAACAATTTTTTGTATTTTATTTAAACACTTATTTCAATATTTACCACATTTACACAGCTCATCAAGATTAGATAAAACTTGCTCTCAGGCTAAAGATTGTTCGGATAAATAAACTAATGCATCTTCAGCAACTAAATCAAATAGCTCAATGATTTCTTCATTACGCATTCGAACGCAGCCATGTGACATTGGCACCCCCATTGGTTGCGTGTCTGGAGTTCCATGAATGTAAATGTAACGCTGCATGGTATCGTGGCCTTCGCCTTTATTAAAACCTTCTTCTAGGCCATCTAACCAAAGAATACGGGAAAGTATCCAGTCTCGTTCAGGATATTGGGTAGCTAACTCAGTGCTATAAACCTCCCCCGTTGGCTTACGTGCAATAAAAACTGCATTTTGTGGGGACTCGGCACCAATCTTCTTTGCTACTCTATGCCATCCGCGTGGTGTTCTACCCGTATTTTCCTGCTCACCAATTCCATTCTTTCCTGTAGAAATGACATAAAACTTATTATGTTTAGGCAAAGTTAATGTTTGTTTTGCTAAATCGATAAGAACATCAGCATCTTCGAGCTTAAATTGAGACATTGAACTTATTCTCTTATATCAACTCAAATACATTGAGCTTAATTAAAAACTTGTTGTAAGGACTTCACTTGCACTGGAAATAAAAGATTATCAATCTTCTTTTATCTACGCGCAGTTTCACCACTTGTCTTGCGCCAAAATAAAAGATTATCAATCTTTTATTTTGGCTCAGGCCGTAGCCATAACCAAACTGCAACGATGAACATAGTAAGATCAGTAAAAACCTTGACTAAAAGTGGTGCTGAAGTGAATAGCATGATAATTCCGCTAATCGCCATCATTATGCTTGCAATCCACTTCGCTTTACGAGGCACTGTGCCATTGGCTCGCCAATCACGTAGCGTTGGACCATATTTAGGATGATTTAACAACCAATTATCCATTTGTGGCCAGCCTTTTGACGCAGCCCAAGCAGCCAGAATCAAAAACACTGTTGTTGGCATACCTGGTAAAATTGCTCCAATAATGCCTAGCGTGATAAAAATCACGACTAAAGAGCGCCAGAACAATGTTCGCATATATAAACCTTAACCTGCTGTTAGCGTTAGTATAAAGTGTTTTTCTAATATTTTTTGTTGATCCGTTATGAAATTAGGATGAATTACTTCGAGTATTAAATGTATGAATATTGCGTCAGTTAAAACGTCCTATTTCGAGCCATGGCTTCAATTTCAACACCCTATAGTGCGACAGCTCGCTTTTTGTATTGCTAGTCCAAATTTACTTTGTCAAATACCAAAAAGTCTATGTATACAACATCTTTTTAAGCTACATACAAGTGAGTTTTGGGAAGTTCATTTTCAAAACTATTTGCCGCGTTTGAAAGAGCTTGATCAAACTCCAGAGCCTTTAATTCAGTTTCTATCCCAGCTTAAAAGTACACGCTTAGGTTTACGCTTTGAGCATCTACTCTGGTTTTGGTTGCAAGAGGATCAGTATCACTCCTATCAACTATTAGGACATAGTATTCAAAAAATTGAGGGAGCAAAAACTTTAGGAGAACTAGATTTTTTAATTTTAAATAAAGGAACTCAAGAAATTGAACATTGGGAGGTAGCCTTAAAATATTATCTCGGTGAGGCAGATTTACATTTAGAACAATGGATTGGCTTAAACCGTCAGGATACTTTAAGCAAAAAGCTTTATCACTTTACTAACAAACAATTTCAGTTTCCTGAAGCCTTAGACTTCGAAATTCAACAACGTTTTTCGGTTTTAAAGGGTCAACTTTATCTTCCTCAAGATTTAAATTTACAACAGCCCTTACCTGAATGGATAAATTTACAGCGTCGTTTAGGGTATTGGGGCACCACAATTCCCCATTCTTCTTTTTATCGATTAGAAAGACAGGAATGGCTGTGTCCAAATAAACAACCTAGTTCCGCCCCAGCACATTGGTGGACAGATGGTTTATATTGTAAAAATGGTCAGGAAGTTCTGTTTTATATGTTTAGACACCCTTCATATTTAAAATTTATGTCCAACTTCCAGAAATTTAAATAATTAACAATAAATTTAAGATTCTAGAAACATTTTATAACGTTTTTACTATTAAACAGTCATGTTTCTTTTTCCGTTTGTTTTTTAATCTAAATTTACTTCATTATTAAATTTAAACGGAGAAAATGATGAAAAAAGTTTTAGCTGCTTCTGTCATGATTGCTGTTGTTTTAACAGGCTGTAATACGTTTAAGGGTTTTGGTAAAGATGTTTCTAAAGCAGGTGATGCTGTAACAAATACTGCTGAAAAAACACAAGATAAAATGTAAGTTAGAGTTATCACTAAAAAACCTTATCGTTCCGATAAGGTTTTTTTATTTTTTACGTACCCATCACGTAGAGATTCGCCTATTATATCGGACTATATTTCACCTGATCAGCACGCAATTTCCGGTATGAACCATTCAGATACTCTCTCGCTTAGCCTAGAACTTTTACAACAACCTTCTGTTACTCCAGTTGATCATACTTGTCAGACCATCATGGCAGACCGCTTACGCCAAGTTGGTTTTCATATTGAACCAATGCGTTTTGGTGATGTAGATAATCTCTGGGCACGCCGCGGAACTGAAGAGCCTGTATTTTGTTTTGCAGGTCATACTGATGTCGTTCCGACAGGTAAATTAGAAGCATGGAATTCAGATCCATTTGCACCTGAAATCCGCGATGGAAAATTATATGGTCGCGGTTCGGCAGATATGAAAACAGCTTTGGCAGCTATGGTTGTCGCATCTGAGCGTTTTGTAGCAAAACATCCAAATCATAAAGGTTCTATCGCATTTCTGATTACTTCAGATGAGGAAGGCCCTGCTGTTAACGGTACGGTCAAAGTTATTGAGACTCTTGAAGAACGTAACGAAAAAATTAAATGGTGTTTGGTAGGTGAACCCTCAAGTACTCATAAACTAGGTGATATTGTTAAAAATGGGCGTCGTGGTTCGCTTAATGCAGTATTAAAAGTCCAAGGTAAACAAGGTCATGTTGCTTATCCACATTTAGCACTTAACCCAATTCATGAGGCATCACCCGCTTTAACAGAGCTATGCCAAACCGTTTGGGATAATGGAAATGAATATTTCCCAGCAACATCATTTCAGATATCAAATATTCATGCTGGAACTGGTGCAACCAACGTAATTCCGGGTACTTTAGAAGTTACTTTTAACTTTCGTTATTCAACAGAAGTGACAGCTGAACAGCTTAAACAACGTGTTCATGAGATTTTAGATAAACACGGTTTAAAATATGAAATCGTTTGGAATTTGTCTGGTTTACCTTTCCTGACTCCAATCGGTGAACTCGTTAATGCCGCTCAAACTGCTATTTTAAATGTAACTGGCACTGAAACTGAGCTTTCAACAAGTGGTGGTACTTCTGACGGACGTTTTATTGCTCCGACAGGTGCACAGGTATTGGAATTAGGGGTTCTTAACGCAACAATTCATCAAATTAATGAACATGTTGACGTGCATGACCTCGATCCCCTGACTGATATTTATGAGCAAATTTTAGAAAATTTATTAGCTAAATAAAAATTAAAAAGGAACTCAAATGAGTTCCTTTTTTTTATAGATGAAGCGAGTTTTGGATATATTGCAAATTAGGTACGTGGTAGCGTTGATTCTCCATTCGCACATATTTAAATACACTTGGGTGCTGCAAAGTATCTTGTATATCTTCATTTTCATCTACGACTTCAGAAATACGTAAACGAACTGAAGCTGGCATCGATTTGCAGATGAGTGCAAAACGTTGGCTGATATCTTCACTTTCAATAACTAATGCCACCGCTCGCGAGTCAATTTCATTGTGCAATGAATAGACCGGAAGCTTTACGTCATGCCATTCAATATGCTTAATGCCATTTTTGACATCCATCGCTGATAACACGATGTTTTGTGGCAATAGCATCGGCACTTGCTGATCACATTCAATAATATATGCATCAATAAAACCAGTTGAAACAGTAATTAAGTGTTGAAGCTCTTGCTGATCCATTTCATTAATTAATGATGTACTTATCTGATTTTTCATTAGGCAAGTTCCTCTTCACGTGTCGTGAAAAAAGCATCAATATTGTGAAGTAAGTCTTCTTCTTGGAAAGGTTTACCCATGTATTGGTTAACCCCTAAAGCAAATGCTCGTTCACGGTGTTTTTCGCCAGTTCTTGATGTAATCATAATGACTGGCATATGTTGATGTAGATCATGATGTCGTACGAGGTTAAGTACCTCAAAACCATCCATTCGCGGCATTTCAATATCAAGCAACATCAGATCTGGTTTAATATTTTCCAACTGCTCAATTGCATCAATACCATCTTTAGCAGTGACTACGTCATAGCCTTGGCGTTCGAGTAAACGAGTCGTCACCTTACGGACTGTAACAGAGTCATCTACAATCATAATGAGACGGCGTTCGTCAGACTCGCGTTGTCTATAGACAGTCTCATTGAGCGACTTATGTCGACGAGTAGACTGAATTTGGCGAGCAATATTTTGTCCATCTAAAATTAGACAAACTTGACCATCACCTAAAATAGTTGCGCCTGCAATCGCACCAATACTAGAGAACTGCTGCCCGATTGGCTTAACTACAATCTGCGCACGTGAACCAATAAGTTGATCAACCAATAATGCAATGGTTTGCCCATTATTGGCCTTAATCATTAATACTGGTAGCGAATACATCATCCCACTTAAACGTGGAATCGGTTGATTACCAACAAATTCAGATAAATAGCGTAATGGATAGCGCTTATTTTCAAATTCAAAGAACTCTTGTGCACTTCCAAAATACTGTTCTAATGAAGTTGGTGAAACTCGAACAATTCGATCGATTTGAGCTAACGGAATTGCAAATTGTTGATCAGCAACTTTAACCATCAAGGCATCACTAACAGCTACTGTGGTTGGAACACGTATGGTAAAAATTGTTCCTTGCCCATAAACAGAGTCAACAGTCACATGTCCGCCCAAAGCTTTAATATCACTTTGTACAACATCAAGCCCTACGCCACGACCTGAAATCTGAGTGACTTGATCGGCTGTACTTAACCCTGGATGGAAAATCAACTGCAAAATATCTTGATGTTCTAATACTTGTTCAGAATTAATCAAACCAGACAAGAGAGCCTTTTGACGGACCTTCTCAATATCAATACCTCGACCATCATCTTTAAACGTAACAACAACATCGGTACCTTGACGGTGAATATTTAGTTCAATACGTCCAGTTTCTGGTTTTTGTGCTTGTTCACGTTGCACACGATCTTCTAAACCATGGTCAATTGCATTTCGAAGCATGTGCTCAAGCGGCGTAACCAAACGCTCTAGCATTGTCCGGTCTAGCTCACCTTCGGTATTATTAACAAAAAGTTCTGCTGGTCTATCTAACGCAGTAGAAGTCTGTCTCACAATTCGTTGTAAACGAGGTAGCAATCGAGAGAATGGTACCAATCGTGTTCGCATTAGCCCTTCTTGAATTTCGGCCTGAATACGTGATTGTTGTACGAGTAAACTTTCGGTATCTCTGATTTTTTCGGATAATGTATTTTTGAAATCGACTAAGTCGGACGCAGATTCGGCAAGTGATTTCGATAATTGATTCAGTGAAGAATATTGATCCATCTCTAGAGGATCAAATTCTGTATAACGAGAATGCTCAATACCGTGTTTTGCAATAATCTGAGTTTCTAATTCGCCTTCCATTCGACGTAACTGATCTGCAAGTCGTTGAATGGCTAATTCCATTTCCACGAGCGTATGACCAAATTGACTTAGATCCATTTCAATTCGTGAACGGTTAATCGAATTTTCACCAGATAAATCAATCATTTTCTCGATTAAATCTGCTGAAACACGAATCATCTCATTGTTTTGTTCAAGATGCTGCGTTTGTTCCCATGCACCAATCATTGGCGGTGGTTCTGTACCATCACCTTGCACAAAACTCATTACAGGTTCGGTGCCAAATAGATCAGTTCTAGTCAATTTACTCGGAATTTGAATTGCCGTTTCAATAAACTGAATATTTTCTAGACTATGCTGTAAACCATCGAAATGTTGATAATTTTGCTTAAAAATTGCCTCTTTTAACCAGACAATTGCACTCTCTAATAGGTTGTCATAAATATTTGAACTAAAATGATAAAGCGCAAATTTTTCAAAAGCATTCTCAAGTTGATAAGCAATTGCTTGCACAGTTTCTAGTCCCAACATACGGGAACCACCCTTCAAACTGTGCACTGCTCTTTGTAGCTGAAGCAAGATACTACGATTGGTACGCTGTTCAAACCATTGCTTTAACAGATGATCGGCCATCTCTAACAGTTCGGCCGCTTCCTCCATAAATGTCTGCTCGACAACAGAATCAATATCCTGATCTTGAATACTGTCTGTATAGCCTTCTGCATCAAAAAATTGTAATTCTGTGTGCTCAACAAGTCGAGTATTAGACTCAACAATCTGCTCAAAATTAGAAGTTAACTCATCGAGATTTAACGCAGTATCATGTATAGCTTCTTGCTGTAATACTTCAACATTTAATGCCGGTATAACATCTGTTTCAGACTCTGCTTGCATCTCTTTAACAACAGAGCCAAGTGACTCATATACCTTACCGGCATTCTTAAGCGCTTGAATAGTATGAGAAGCAGCATAATCTAGGTGCTGATCACGTACTATTTGTAGACGGTCAGCTAAATCATCTTGAACCAGACGGATAAAATCAATAAGAGCAGATGAAGCAACCAACTGTCTTTGAATTATGCGCTCATAAATACTTTCTAATTCATGTGCAATTAAACCAATATAATTTGCCTGAATCATATTTGCCCCACCTTTTAAGGTATGCAAATAACGCATTAGGTTATTAAGAGCAGCAAAGTTCTCTTGATCATTAACCCAAATATTAAGATCTGTATCCATTCCTTCAAGCAACTCATCGGCTTCTTCAAGAAAAATATCTAACAGTTCTGGATCAAAATAACGATTTACGTGCTCAGTAGTCATGAATTGGCGATCTAAATGCATACTCTGACTCATTGCTACATGATCAGTTAATACACTTTCGATAGATGCCGGAGATTCATCTGATGTTTGTTCTACATCAACACTAAATAATGACTCAACAACATCCTGATTATCTAATGGTTCAGAATTAAGCCTCGGAATATGTTGGGTATATAGTTTTAGCTCTTCCAAAACATTTTGGTGTTGCTCAATAATACTAACTCTTTGACCCGCAGCTAATGCGTCAAATAACTGAATTAATTGTTGATGTGCTTTCTGATAAATTTCAAAAACATAATCTGATTGCAATAAATCAGGTCGATCAAGCAATACGTCATAGCTATCTTTTAGTTGGTTCGTATATTCATATAAACCAACCATGGCCTGAGACTGAGTATGTTGCAGTAACAAGTCAGCTTGTTCACTTAATCGTTCAAGATAGTGAGGAAACTCAGAACGAATTCCCTTCTCAAAATCCAACTCTGCATCAAGTAATTCTAAAACATCGAGCTGTAACAGCTGAGATACTAGACCATGTGGAGGAATGAGTGGGCTTGAATGCTCCCCATGCTGCTCCATATAAGCATCCCAAACTTGGTTAAACTGTTTCAGATTTGAATCTAATTGGTCATTAGAGCAATGCGCAGCTAATAGATCTAAACAATTTCGAATAAACTGACGATAATCACGGAGTAGTAATATCTCTTCTGAATGAGAAGAAAGTTCTTCTTGTAATAAGATTTTGAATAAATGCTCAACCTTCGTACTAGCATCAAAAATTGCTTCTACCTGAGCCATTGCCGAGCTACCGCGCAATGTATGTAATGCACGAATGAGCGCATTATAACTTTCGTGCTGATGTATTTCTTGTTCTAAAAATTGATCAATGGTCGCTAAGTGCTCTTCCGCTTCTTCCATAAATAAAACTAAGGTTTCAGCAAGATTATGTTCACTTTCTATCGTGGTTTCTAGGGTTAAATTATCTGATACTGGCTCTAAATCATTCACCTCTAAACCAGTCTTAGTTTCCGCAGTGAGAGTATCAGACAATAATAAAAGTTCTTCTAAAGCAGGCTCTAAACTTTGCTGTTGTTGTAATTGTTGTCCCAATAAAATAAGAGGTCTAAAATCTACTGCATGTTCCTTTTTAGATTTAAAGTCATCTACTAATTTAAAGAAATAGAACTTAAATACCAACTGAACATATTGTTGGATGTTAGGAGTTAATGTGAGACTCTCATTGAGTATCCGATTGAGCGTATCTTCTACAGTCCAAGCAAGCTCAGCAGAGGATTTCGCTGCAATCATTCGCCCTGAACCTTTCAAGGTATGAAAATGGCGACGGATCTCAGTCAGCGTAGCCACATTTTTAGATTGCATCCATTCATGAATCAAAGATTGCAATTCAACAAAAATTTCTTCAATTTCTTCAATGAAGATATCAAGAAATTCAGTATCTTGTTGAGAATAGCTATCTTCCGGTAGCATCATTGCTTCAGTTAAAGTTTTTAATATTTCTTTCATAGCAAAGGCTTCTTTTGCTTGTCTCCTAAATGGAGAAAAACGACAGAGTCAACACCAGATAAATAGCTGTGTCCCCAATATTTACCTAGCGTTGTTAATACTTTTTAAAAGGATAGCTATTATAGAAACAGCTATCCTCGTCCCCAATTTAATCAGGTAATTTAAAGTCCGTTACCGATTCACGTAATGACTCTGCCATATTTGCTAATTCAGAAACCGAACGTGCTGTATCGAATGTTGCAGTTGTCGTTTGCGAAGTAATTTCTTGTACGACGGTCATGGTTGTCGCAATATGACTCGCAGATGCAGACTGAAGTTTTGCTGCATCAGAAATACTGGCCATTAAGTTTGCCAAGTCACCAGATACTTTTTGAATCTCATCCAAGGCAATACCCGCATCTTTTGCTAAGTTCGCTCCGCGTACAACCTCAGTTGTTGTTTGTTCCATTGAAATAACAGCTTCGTTAGTATCGGTCTGAATTGTTTTAACCAGAGTTTCAATCTGTTTAGTTGCCGATGCTGAACGTTCTGCAAGACGCTGTACCTCATCTGCAACCACGGCAAAACCACGTCCCGCCTCACCTGCCATAGATGCTTGAATTGCCGCATTTAATGCAAGAATGTTTGTTTGGTCCGCAATGTCGTTAATTAACGATACGATGTTACCAATTTCTTGTGAAGACTCACCCAAACGTTTAATACGTTTAGAAGTTTCCTGAATCTGTTCACGAATCGTGTCCATACCTTCAATTGAACGGTTTACCACTTGTGCGCCATTAGAAGCAATTTGTACCGAACGTTCTGCTACCTCGGTAGACTCCGATGCATTTGAAGATACTTGGTCAATTGACTGCGCCATTTCATTCATTGCGGTTGATGCGCCAGCAATCTCTTGTGCCTGATGCTCTGATGCTTCTGCCAACTGGTTAGTAATATTCTGTGTATCATGCGTATAGCGAGCAACTTCCTGAGAAGTTTCATGAATTCGGGATACAAGATCACGTAATTGGTCAATCGCGAAGTTAATCGAGTCGGCAATTGCTCCCGTGAAGTCTTCAGATACTGTTGCATATGAACGCAAGTCACCGTCTGCCAAGTCGGCGATTTCATCTAGTAAACGTAAAATCGCGTTTTGGTTACGGTCATATTCTTCTTGTAAGGTAGCTACACGTTGTTTATCTGCTTTACTACGAAGTGATAAAAGCTTTAAGACTGAAGTAATTAAACCTAGAAGTGATAATGTAAGAAGTGCAACTAAAGCAAATGCTTTCCAACCATATTGTGTTTGCTTAGAAAGATCACCCAATACAGATAACATTTCATCAGATTCCGACAAAATCTCGCCTGATGACTGACGTACGTTTACAATCTGATCTGTATGTTTAAGAACTGATGCCGCTGCAGATTTTAAAACTTTATCATATTCAGATTTAATACCTTCCAAAGACTCACGTACTTCCGGAGACTCAACTCTAGCAACACCCAATTCAGCATTTCCGTTTAGCTGTGCATTTAAATACACACCAAACGTCTCAATATCCACACCAAAGTCATGTGCTGAGGTCTGAGAGTTTTCAGTACCAACCAAAACAGTGTTAATAGAGCGCAAAATACGTTCTGCAATAAATACTTGGTTCTTAGCAATAATCACCTGACTACTTGGTGCTTTTTCGCGAACCATCTTATCAACCATCAAGTTATATTCAGCCTGAATCTCTGGAATAGAATCACTAATCGAGATATTCATGTTATATAACTGATTAATTACGTCTTGATGTGACGAGATCAAGTTAATGTCATACGACAAAGCTTTCCACAGAACTGCAACCTTTTTGTATTCTTTTGAAGATGTACCATGAATATTTTCAACATCTTTGATATTTTCTGCAAAAAGTTTATTTGATTCAGCTAAGTCTTTCATAGCTTTAGGTGAACCAGAAGCCGTTGCTTCAGTAGCCTGTCTAGAAATCGTTTGTGACAATAAACGCAACTCACCCAAACTACGTGTTAATTCGTTATGTCGAGGTACGCTATAAAATAAATAAACGAGCGAAGTTAAAGCAAATACCAAACATAACAACGCTACATAAAGGATAGGCTTGGACTTTTCACTTTCCCCAAATAAACTGGCGTATTGCTCAATTCCTGACTGGATTTTTGCAATAAAATTGAGACCCGATTTTTCGGACGCAACACGATTGCCGCCTTTCTTTTTAAGCTTAAAGCCCATAGCTTCTCCCCAGAAAATACTCTGTTTTTCACAGCGTAAAAAATTAGTTTATAAATTTTGTCGATGCATTCATGTAATGTGGGTTTTGCAATAAACGACTAAATAAAAAGACATGCCAATGCTGGTTATGTTGGTGAAAATAACCTTGGCAATAATCTTTTAGGTTTTCCTCTAAGTCTAAGCTTTGAGAAAAAAAACTTTTTTTATTAAAGTGCTGAATCCCCAAGACCTGATCCACAACCAACCCCACATACTGGTCGTGATGGCTAATACATAACACTTTTTGGGCAGACGAAAATGTACTTCGTTGCCCTGAAATAAAATGAGCCAAATCAGAAACTGAAAGCAACCTTCCCCGAATGTTCGCTAAACCTTTTACCCAACTTTGAGCATTTGGAACTGGCGTATATTTCGGTGGATAGATAACTTCTGACACTTCCCCAAGTGGTGCGACGAAGTATTGCCCTCTCATTTCAAAAGCAATTCCTGACCATCGCTGTGCTTCATTTTGAACTGAAGCGTAATTCTTATTACCCCGTTTAGACAAACGAAGTAACTCGATAAATCCATTCGCTGCCATACTCGATCCTATAAAACGGGCAGATAATCCCGTTATTTATGTTTTTATGGATGGATGAGTTAATTTAGAAATTGTTTAATTACATCAATCAATTGCTTTTCTTCGATAGGTTTAATCAGATAATCGATCGCACCTTGACGCTTGCCCCATACTCGGTCAGTTGCCTGATCTTTAGTACTCACAATAACAACAGGAATATGCTTAGTGTCTTCATCGCGGGTAATCTGACGTGTTGCCTGAAAACCATTTACACCAGGCATAACAACATCCATTAACACTAAGTCAGGCTGTTCAGCTTTTGCTAAAGTTACACCATCTGCACCATTAGATGCTTCAAGTACATCATAGCCGTGCTTGGTTAGAATTTCTCTAAAACGATAAGTTTCTGTTGGTGAGTCATCAACAATAAGAATACGTGCCATTTCTTTGCCCTTAAATTACTTAATTATGAACTTACATGATTACGAATCGCGTTTAACAATTCGTCTTTGCTAAAAGGTTTCGTCAAGTATTCATCTGAACCTACCACACGCCCTTTTGCCTGATCAAATAAACCATCTTTACTAGAGAGCATGATAACGGGAATGTTCTGATAATTTTGAGAGTTTTTAATCAAAGCGCAAGTTTGATAACCGTCTAAACGAGGCATCATGATATCGACAAAAACAATATCTGGATTTGCCTCTGCAATTTTGGACAAAGCTTCAAATCCATCCACCGCAGTAATTACTTCACAGCCTTCTCGCTGTAATAAAGTTTCGGCTGTTCGGCGAATGGTTTTTGAGTCATCAATTACCATTACTTTCAGATTTTGGAATGCATCTTCCATTTAATCTTCCATCCCCATAAATATAAAATATAAATGCAATTTAACTTAAATTTGTTTTTACGCATTTATACGCATTTTTAACATATCTCACAGTCTATTTTCAATGAGGCATTTTTGTCTACTTTCTCATTTATAAACAATAACTTTTAACCTCATCACACTTTAATTAAAATTATCATTTTTTTTATAATGACTATATTTTTATTCAGCTAAATAATAACTAATATATTAAAGATTAATTATTTAAAAATAAGCGATTTAGCTTTCTTTTTTTGGGGATTTTCAATGAATAATCGGATGAAATATGCCTTTTATAGGAACTGCTTGTCTGTATCTATAGGCATTATTTCCTTCGGTTCGCTCTGTTTTTCAACAACCTTGGCTCTAGCAGATACTTCTAAAGTGGTCTGGTATCGTTATTATGATCAACACGGTACTGCCAATATCAGTACATCTGTCACTCCTGCTCACATTCGTTACGGTTATGAAGTTCTAGATCAAAATATGCAAGTGATTAAAAGAAATCACTCTTATAGTGCCGAGGCTGATTTAAATCAATCAGGTCAACGAGCATTATCGGCACGGCATAGAGAACTAGATATCAAATTAAAAAATGCTTATAGCAATAGTAAGACAGCCATGCTTAAAAGAGATCAAGCATTACTTGCTATAAAGAAGCAAATTAACTATCAAGAGGAACAACTCGACCAGTTACAACAAGACAAAATTTTATTTAAGCGTCAAGAAATGGAATATTTCAGAAAGCGAGAAGTCATTCCTGAACGACATAAGACTTTGATTGAAAACAATCTAAATAATATTTACAAAGTCAAACAGACACTTGAAACACTTTCCAAGACTTACAAACGTACCAATAGCGAGTATGAAAACATTATCGAGCGTTTAAAAAAGCTTGAATAACTGTAAAGGTTTATCAAGAATAGGGGCAAAATAAAATTTGAATTATAGGATGATGCTGTATGCACAAGATGCATCTCACCCCTTCCACTATTTTTAAACTGAGTATTATTAGTTTATGTTTGATTTTAGCTGCATGTAATCAGCAAGAAACGACTAAAACAACGGCATCAGCTCCAGCAAAAATTGAACTCATTCCCCAAGACCTAATTGCAGTTAAAGAAGGAGCACTTGACTCTCAAACTGCATTTACGGGAACCATCCGTGCGGTTCAGCAAAGTTCAATTCAGGCTCAAGTGAGCGCCACAGCGACGACTGTAACTACAAATGTTGGTCAACAGGTACAAAAAGGCCAAGTTTTAGTGAGATTGAATAATCAGGACAATGTTGCACGTTTAGCACAAGCGCGCGCCAACCTCGCATCAGCTCAGTCACAAGCTGAACTTGCACGCAATTTAATGAACCGAAAGCAACGACTTTTTAATCAGGGGTTTATTGCTCGTGTCGAGTTTGAACAGAGTCAGGTTGACTATAAAGGACAACTTGAAAGTGTAAAGGCCCAACAAGCGAATGTTGATATTGCTCGTAAGGCTGATCAAGACGGCATTATTACCAGCCCAATTTCAGGCGTCATTACTAAACGACAAGTCGAACCTGGTCAGACCGTATCAGTTGGTCAAACCTTATTTGAAATCGTAAATCCAGACCAACTTGAAATACAAGCCAAGCTACCAATTGAACAGCAGTCTGCTCTTAAAGTCGGTAGCAGCATTCAATATCAGATTCAAGGAAATTCTAAGCAATTAAATGCGACGCTTACGCGTATTTCACCTGTTGCTGATCAAGACAGCCGACAAATCGAATTCTTTGCCGTTCCTAAAGAAAAAATTGATTCGTTAAGCATTGGTGCTTTCATTAATGGAAATATTCTCCGTAATGACACTCAGCAAGGCCAAACGATTCCTTTAGACAGCATTCAAAATATGCAACATGATCCTTTTGTATGGGTGGTACGTAATCACACCATTCAAAAAGTTAAAATTCGAGTAATTGAACAGCGCTATAACGACAATATTGCTTTAATTGATGGCCTACAACGCACAGATCTAGTAAGCCGTATTCAATTTGAAGATTCCGACATTAATAAAAAAGTGACGGTTACAACCGAAAAAAATAAATAAGGTAGCAAATAGCATATGTGGTTTACTCGAATCAGTGTGAAATACCCCGTTTTTACTATTATGATGATGATCAGCTTAATGGTACTCGGGTTAGCTTCTTGGAAACGTATGACGGTTGAAGAGTTTCCGAACGTCGATTTCCCATTCGTAGTAGTGACTACGCAATATGCTGGTGCTTCACCTGAAGCTGTCGAATCAGATATTACAAAGAAACTCGAAGATCAGATCAATACAATTTCAGGGATTAAACAAATCACTTCACGCTCAAGTGAAGGTTTTTCGATGATTGTGGCTGAGTTTAATCTCGATACTTCATCGGCCCTTGCAGCACAAGATGTTCGTGACAAAATTGCTCCAGTCACAGCCCAATTTCGTGATGAAATTGATACACCGATTGTACAACGCTACGACCCTTCTTCTAGCCCGATCATGTCAGTTGTATTTGAATCAAATAGCATGAGTTTGGCCCAATTAAGTTCATATGTAGATAAACGTATCGTGCCGCAGCTTAAAACAGTGTCTGGTGTCGGTAATGTGAATTTATTGGGGGATGCCAAACGGCAAATACGAATAAAAATTCTTCCTGAGCAATTGCAAAGTTATGGCATTGGCATTGATCAGGTCATCAATACGTTAAAAAATGAAAATATTGAAGTTCCCGCAGGAACCTTACAACAAAAGAATTCTGAACTGGTTGTACAGATTCAATCAAAGGTCATTCATCCACTTGCTTTTGGTGATTTGGTGATTGCCAATAAAAATGGTTCACCAATTTTTCTAAAGCAAGTTGCAACGATTGAAGATACTCAAGCCGAACTACAATCAAGCGCATTTTATAATGGAAGAACAGCAGTCTCTGTCGATATTTTAAAGAGTTCTGATGCCAATGTAATTCAGGTTGTTGATAAAACCTACCAAACTTTAGAGAAATTAAAAACACAAATGCCTGCGGGTTTAAACTACAAAGTTGTGGCCGACAGCTCCAAAGGAATTCGCGCTTCAATTAAAGATGTGACCCGTACCATTATTGAAGGTGCTGCCTTAGCAGTTTTAATTGTTCTATTATTTTTAGGTTCTTTCCGCTCTACCGTTATTACAGGCTTAACCTTACCGATTACTTTGCTAGGAACCTTAACTTTCATTTGGGCTTTTGGTTTCAGCATTAATATGATGACGTTATTAGCCCTATCGCTCAGTATTGGCCTCTTAATTGATGATGCAATTGTGGTTCGGGAAAACATCGTAAGACATACTGAACTTGGCAAAGATCATGTGACTGCTGCCCTAGAAGGCACAAAAGAAATTGGTTTAGCCGTACTCGCAACTACGCTTACCATTGTAGCCGTATTTTTACCAGTTGCCTTCATGGGCGGGTTGATTGGACGTTTCTTTTATCAGTTTGGCGTAACGGTGAGTACAGCCGTTTTAATTTCAATGTTTATTAGTTTTACGCTCGATCCAATGCTCTCTGCTCACTGGAAAGATCCAATCAAGAAAAAAGATAATTGGCTACAACGCTTTTTTAACCATATTTCTAATGTGTTAGATCGACTGACTCATGTTTATGAAAAGCTCTTAAAGCTGGCTTTACGTTTCCGTTTTATCACAGTCATTATTGCAATTGTTTCACTATTTGCTGCACTAGGACTGTCTAAACTCATTGGGACTGAATTTGTACCTACCCCAGATAAAGGTGAAGTTCGTATTCAGTTTGAAACTCCTGTAGATGCATCCTTGGAATATACCCAAGCGAAATTACATCAAGTCGATAAAATTATTAGACAATTTCCCGATGTGGTTTCTACTTATGGCGTGGTCAACAGTGAAGTAGACTCTGGTAAAAACCATGCAGGTTTAGGTGTGACCTTAAAGCCAAAACAAGAACGTAGCGCAGATTTGAATACACTCAACAATGAGTTCCGCGATCGTTTGCAAAGTGTAGCAGGTATTCGAGTGACTTCTGTTGCCGCAGCACAAGATTCTGTCTCTGGCGGGCAAAAGCCAATCATGATCTCTATTAAAGGATCTGACCTAAATGAGCTACAGAAAATTTCAGATCGTTTTATTGCTGAAATGGAAAAAATTAAAGGTGTAGTTGATTTAGAAAGCTCATTGAAAGAACCAAAGCCGACTCTGGGTGTCCATATTAATCGTGTACTGGCAAGTGACTTAGGTTTATCAGTTTCTCAAATTGCCAATGCGATTCGCCCATTAATTGCGGGTGACAATGTCACAACTTGGGAAGATCGCGATGGCGAAAATTATGATGTGAATGTACGTTTAAATGAAAATAAACGTATGCTTCCACAAGATGTGCAGAACCTATATCTCAATTCCAATAAGACCAATGCGACTGGGCAAAATATATTAGTTCCACTTAGCGCAGTTGCAACAACCGAAGAAAAACTCGGTGCTTCACAAATTAACCGACGTGATCTTGAACGTGAAGTACTGATTGAGGCAAATACCTCAGGACGACCTAGCGGCGACATTGGTCAAGACATCGATAAAATGCAAAAGGCATTTAAACTACCTGCTGGATATACATTTAATACTCAAGGAGCAAATGCTGACATGGCTGAATCTGCTGGATATGCATTAACAGCCATCACCCTTTCAATTGTGTTTATCTATATTGTTTTAGGTTCTCAGTTTAATAGCTTTATTCATCCTGCTGCAATTATGACCTCTTTACCATTGTCACTCATTGGTGTTTTTCTTGCCTTATTCTTATTCAAAAGTACCCTAAACCTATTTTCAATTATTGGCATTATTATGTTGATGGGGCTCGTCACTAAAAATGCGATTTTGCTTATCGACTTTATTAAAAAAGCAATGGATCAGGGGACAAGCCGTTACGATGCTATTTTACAAGCGGGCAAAACTCGTTTACGTCCAATTTTAATGACAACAAGTGCCATGGTGATGGGGATGGTTCCTTTAGCTTTAGGTCTTGGCGAAGGCGGTGAGCAAAGCGCACCAATGGCTCACGCTGTAATTGGGGGAGTAATTACCTCGACCCTATTGACTCTTGTGGTTGTACCCGTCATTTTCACTTATCTAGATGACTTGAAAAACTTTATGCTGCGTCAAACTCGACGATTCATGTCATAATGCAGCGATTATCGTATAATCTGCGTTTTTATAACGCTTAACTTTTAGGACTTTTTCCATGCGCGCAAGCCGCTTTTTATTTGCAACGTTGAGAGAAACCCCAAATGATGCTGAAGTGATTTCACACCAGCTCATGTTACGTGCGGGGATGATTCGTAAATTGGCATCTGGTTTATATACATGGCTGCCGATGGGAACACGTGTGCTTAAAAAAGTAGATGCGATTGTTCGTGAAGAAATGAACCGCTCAGGCGCAATGGAAGTATTCATGCCCGTGACTCAACCCGCAAGTCTTTGGGAAGAATCGGGTCGATATGAACAATATGGTCCTGAGTTATTACGTTTTAAAGATCGTCATACGAACCCATTCGTACTTGGGCCAACGCATGAAGAAGTTATTACAGATATGGCACGTAACGAACTTAAAAGTTATAAGCAGCTTCCTGTAAATTTCTATCAAATTCAAACCAAATTCCGTGATGAAATTCGTCCACGTTTTGGTGTAATGCGTTCACGTGAGTTCATCATGAAAGATGCTTATTCTTTCCATGCAACTCAAGAATCGCTACAAGAAACTTATGACGTAATGTACGACACCTATAGCCGTATTTTCACCCGCTTAGGTCTAGACTTCCGCCCAGTACAAGCCGACACAGGTTCTATTGGTGGTTCAGCTTCACACGAATTCCACGTATTGGCTGCTAGTGGTGAAGATGACATCGCATTTTCAACTGAATCTGATTATGCAGCAAACGTTGAAATGGCTGAGGCTGTTTTAGTGGGTGAACGTGCAGCACCGACACAAGAATTCAAATTGATTGAAACACCAAACCAGAAAACGATTGATGATGTATGTCAGTTCTTAAATGCTGATCCAAAGCAATCGGTTAAAGCTTTATTGGTTCAAGGTGTTGCTGACGAAAAAGGTAATGTTCCTGTTGTTGCTCTATTTGTACGTGGTGACCACGAACTGAATGAGATTAAAGCTGAGAAGCATCCTTTAGTGGCTGCCCCTCTTACTTTTGCAACTGAAGCACAACTTCAAGCATTTGGTTTAACTGCTGGCTTTACAGGTCCACAAGGTTTAGTTGAAAAAGGCTTAACTGTAATTGTTGACCGCGCTGCATCTGTTCTTTCAGATTTCGTTGCTGGTGCAAATGAAGCTGATAAACATGCTGTTGGCGTAAACTGGGAACGTGATGCACAAATTACTGAAGTTTTTGATTTGCGTAATGTCGTTGAAGGTGACCCATCTCCAGATGGTAAAGGCACACTACAAATTAAACGCGGTATTGAAGTAGGCCATATTTTCCAGCTTGGTACTAAATACTCTGAAGCTTTAGGCTGTAAAGTTCTAGGTGAAGATGGCAAACCATTTACAGTAACCATGGGATGCTACGGTATTGGCGTAACTCGTGTTGTTGCAGCTGCAATTGAACAAAACTACGATGACAAAGGTATTATGTGGCCACAAGCCATTGCACCTTTTGAAATTGCAATTGTTCCAATGAATGCGCACAAATCACCACGCACTCTTGAAGCAGCAGAAGCACTTTATGCAGAACTTCAAGCTCAAGGTTTTGATGTGTTGCTTGATGATCGTAACGAACGTCCAGGCGTTAAGTTCTCTGACCTTGAATTGATGGGTATTCCGCACCGTATTGTGATTGGTGAAAAAGGTCTTGATGCTGGTACTTTTGAATATAAAGGCCGCCGCGATGCTGAAGCGAGCAATTTAACGAAAGAAGAACTTTTAGCTAAGTTAGCGCGTTAATAAATAGACAAATAAAAAAGCAGCTTTTAGAAGCTGCTTTTTTAACTCAATTTTTATGCCTGAACCGTTAAGTCTTTAATAGTTGTCGATGAACCATTGGTTTTAACAGACTCAATTCCTTTATCACGTGAAGCTTCGCTCGCATAGAATTGACTTGTGCCAATAATTTGATGATTTGCAGCTTTTAAATTGAAATAAGGTTTCCCATTCTTTGCAGTTAAACGCTCATATCGTGCGTCATCACCACTATTTTTCTGAATTGATTCAATACCATTTACCGCAGAAGCTTTAGCCTTATATAGCTCACTATTTAGAATAGGTTCACCATTTCCTGCTTTTAAAATAAAGCGGTATTGTCCATCACTCGCTAGTGAAATTTCGTACCATCCTGCCATAAAAACCTCATTTTTTTGTTGGTGTGGGTATGACTTTCGTTATTATTCTGGACGAAAGTTATTTGTTATTTATGACAATATAAATGGGCTATCATTCTTTGAATAGCCCATTTTTTATACTTTTTCGTAATAAAATTATAATGATGTTAGAAATTTAAAAAGTAGAGATATAAGTGCATATCTCTACTGAAATGTAATTAAAATTAACAATTTAAGCTTTTTTTACAAATTCAGATTTTAACTTCATCTGACCAATACCATCAATTTTGCAATCGATATTGTGGCCATCACTTGCATCTGGAACTAAACGAATCGTTTTTACTTTCGTGCCTACTTTTACGACTGAAGATGAACCTTTAATTTTTAAGTCTTTAATGACAGTTACACTGTCGCCATCAGCTAATACATTTCCATTAGCATCTTTAATAATTTCTTGTTCTTCAGTAAGCGATGTATCCCCTTCTTTCCACTCATTTGAGCATTCAGGACAAATCAATAAGTCGCCATCTTGGTAAGTATATTCTGATTGGCATTGTGGGCAGTTTGGCAAAGACATGAAAAAAATCTCAAAAAGTATATTATGCGAGATATGATTCATTTTTTAAAGTTTTAAATAAAAGACTTTTACCAAAAAAAAATTTATACATTCATTTTGAGTTTTTACTTAATAAATATTCTTTCAAAATAATTGCATGGTTATTTTCCACATCTTTTGCTGAATATAAAAGCGTAACTGTATGTTCTACTGCGATGTGTTGTAGCTCTTGAACTGCGGAATTGGTCTCAAGCTCTTTTAAATAGCGCTGTTTAAACTCCTGCCAATGATCTGGTGTTGCAGCATGAAACCATTTTCTAAGCTCGGTCGATGGTGCTATTTCTTTTAGCCACAAATCTAAGTGGGCATTCTCCTTACTAATTCCCCTACTCCATAAACGGTCAACCAAAATTCGCTTTCCATCACTAGGCTCAGCATTTTCATAAATTCTTTTAATGTGTATATCCATAATCTTTCTCTGCGTAAGTTTTACATTTTAGATAGATCTTATAAAAGAAAAGTGAGCAGATTTAACTCCACTCACTTTTTAAATATTTCATTAAAATTTTAGAAGGTTTATTGGTCAGGGATATCTGCTTCAATCAATAAAGTAAGCAAAGATAGGGATTCTTGCCACCCTAAGTAGCATGCTTCTACAGGAATCACTTCAGGTATGCCTTCTTGCGTAATATGTACTTCCGTACCTACCAATACGCTTTTTAATGTAATAGTAACTTGCATAGTGCCTGGTAAATTTGAGTCATCAAATTGATCGTTATATCGAATTAATTCATTTGGAACTAATTCAACATATGTTCCACCAAAAGCGTGTGTTGAACCTGTCGAAAAATTGGTAAAACTCATTTTGTATGAGCCACCAACACTTGCATCAAAACTATGAACCTTGGCAGTAAAGCCGTGCGGCGGTAACCACTTGACTAAAGCATCTGGGTCTAAAAATGCACGGTAAACTCGCTCGGCTGGAGCCTTAAACACGCGATGAAATTTTACTGTTCCTGTTGCCATCATATTCTCCTTATTTTAATTTCTTTTAAATTATCGAAATTATGCTTATTAGCTTAAACCTTCCGATTTATCCGAACGTATATTTTTGGTGTTTTTTCAAACAAAATACTTTTTTCAGGCGAAATCAAATTACGAAAACTAGGGCTGATTTTTTAGTAAAAATGGAGCAAAATAGTCAGCAATCATAAAGAAACATATTGAATTTGAGATTAATCATGAGTCTGCTCGCTTTCTCCTCATATGCTTTAAACGGTGTAGATGCACAGAAGTTTTTACAAGGCCAAGTTACTGTAGATACTGAACGTTTAGCTGAAAATGAAACTCGCTATACAGCGATCTGTGATCTTAAAGGTCGTATTCACTTTGGCTTATGGCTAAAAAAGATTAATCCTGAAAGTTTTGAAATTGTAGTTGCTCAAGATCAAGCTGAAGAGTTTACCAAACATATTAAAAAATTTGGTGCTTTTTCGAAAATGACCTTGAGTGAACAAGGCGCTGTGTTCCCAAAAGTTGTGAATCATCAAACTGAGTTCAATACGACTGAAACTGATATTTCTGAATGGCAAAAACAAGCCATTATGACGGGTCAAGCGTGGATTACACAGGCAACTGAACATGAATTCCAGCCACAAGAATTGCGTTTACATCAACGTGAAGGTGTCAATTATGACAAGGGCTGTTACTTAGGTCAGGAAATTGTGGCGCGTCTTTGGTTTAAAGCAAAACCAAAACACTGGTTACATCTGGTTCAGGGTACAGGTGAAGCACCTGCTTCAGCAACTCAACTAAATAACGATGTTGAAGTCGTTAATAGTATTGCAAATGATGAAGGCTATCTTGCTTTAGTTGTTGCTAAACCTGCTGCTCTACAAGAGTTGGGGCTTCAAGTTCTTGAGTTACCTGAAGCTTTAAGTGGCGATGTTGCAAGACCACAATAATAATTTTTATTAGCTCGAACTGCCCACTTCTAAGTTAGTGGGCTTTTTTATAGATACAAAACACTAATGATTTCATTAGATTAGAACGTCAATTTTTTAAGTTTTATATGCCATCATTAGCCCTGTTGAAATTAAAGAGAAAAAAGATGAAAACTAAACTTGCTACACTCATGTTGAGTCTGGCTATTTTCGGTTCTGCTCATGCTGACGTTAAAGCCCTTGAACAAAATCTTAAGACGAATTATCCAGATTTGCCTGTAAAAGGTGTTTATCAATCTCCTGTGCAAGGCATCTATGAAGTGTACACAAGCGGCCGCATTGTCTATACCAACCAAGATGCTAAGTACTTTTTTGTTGGTAACCTAGTCGACATCAAACAACAAAAAAATATGACTGAAGAACGTATTGCCGAACTGGGCAAAATTGACGTTAAAAGTTTGCCATTAAATCAGGCCATTAAATATGTAAAAGGTAAAGGCGAACGTACGATCTATGTCTTTAGTGACCCAGATTGCCCATATTGCCAGCGCCTAGAACAAAATATGGTTGGTGTTGATAACGTAACGGTATATGTGTTCCTTTATCCTCTTACTAGTTTGCATCCAAATGCTGAAAAAGTTTCAAATCAAATCTGGTGCTCAAAAAATCCAGCAGAAGCTTGGACAAACTACATGCTTAACCGCAAATTGCCGACTAATAGCAAAAGTTGCTCAAGCCCAATTCAGAAAAATATCGCTTTAGGTCAAAAATTAAATATTGATGGAACACCTACCCTGTTCTTGCAAGATGGCCAAAGACTCTCTGGT
Organism: Acinetobacter sp. NIPH 542; assembly: GCF_000369825.1. Classification (NCBI taxonomy): domain Bacteria; kingdom Pseudomonadati; phylum Pseudomonadota; class Gammaproteobacteria; order Moraxellales; family Moraxellaceae; genus Acinetobacter; species Acinetobacter sp. NIPH 542. The sequence goes on along the minus strand of NZ_KB850209.1, from coordinate 123,054 downwards.
GTTCCAAGTGATGCCAAACAAATTGAAGCATTACTTCAGTCAGCAAAATAATAATATTACCCATTCCATTGTATGAATGTGAGTGGGTCTTTTTTCTCCACAATTTGCCCAAAGTGCAGCGCTTTATATACAAATCGGCTGTTTACTTTCAGCAATCAATATTTATGATGAGAAATGAAACTATTTAATGCATCAATGGAATGATGTAGCTACGAAGTAAAAGGTTAAAAAGAAATGAAGAAATTACTAATCGCAAGCCTAATCACCCTTTCAAGTGCATCAATTTTTGCAGCTGATAACACGGCGACTGCTGCTAAAACCGATGTTTTCAAACAAGCTGAACAACTCTACGCAGCAAAAAATTACTCTGCCGCATTTCAAGAAATGCAACGCCTAGCCCAAACAGGGAATGCCCAAGCCATCTATAACTTAGGCTATATGACTCAAATGGGCCAAGGTACAGGAAAAGACTCTTCTAAAGCCCTCAAATATTATGAAGATGCCTCAAATAAAGGTTACGCCCAAGCGAGTTACACGCTGGCACAAATTTATGAGACTGGTGAATTAGGGGTTGCCAAAGACAGCAACAAATTCAGTCAATATATTCAAAAAGCATCGGCTCAAGGTTCTGATGATGCAACTGTGAAAATTGCGACGATTTTATTTGCTCAGAAGAAACCACAGTCACATCAAATTGCCCTTCAAAAGTTAGCGCCTTTAATTAGAAAGGGTAACTATCCAGCGACTCAGGTGAAAGCACTTTATGATATTAGCCAAGGTGTGGAAAATAAAAATCCGTTAATGAAACGCCAAGGTATCGAAGCTTTGCAATCGATTGCTCAAAAAGGTTACGCTCCTGCGTCTATGGCTTTAGCGACCATGATGGCGAATGGCAATATCATTCCGCAAAATTTACCTGAGGCCAAAAAGATCTTTACTGAACTTGCCAATCAAAATGTTCCTAACGCTAAAGAGTCTTTAGCCTCGGTTGATAAGATTATTGCAGAAAAAAGTAAACAGGCTGCAAATGCTCCCGCACAGCCAGCACAAAAAAAATAGTCAATGAAAAGCCCCGTAAGGGGCTTTTCTTTTACCACCACAAAGCAATAAGCCCGCTAACCCCAATGAAACCAACAACTGTACTAATCATAAGCGGTGTTAATGCTTTTTCATTTAATCCATAAGCTTGTCCAAAAATTCCGAAAGCAATCGGCATTGGTAAAGCAGCAATTAATGTTCCTGCGTAAAGCATCTCACGACTTACATCTGGAGTTATTAAAAAGAGAGAAAAAATAACAGATGGCATGAGGATAACTTTAAATATCGCCAACAAAATACTTTCTGTATTTACTGCTGTGATTCCAATCCCCACTAAACTCCCGCCAATTGCAAACAAGGCCAAAGGTGAAGCTGTACGTCCAAGTAACTCTAAAGACTGATCAAGCGTCGCAGGAAGATTAACATCGAAAAGAATACATCCCATTCCAACCAAAATCGCGATAATGACAGGATTCTTGAGTAAGTTTAAGAAAGTCTGTTTTAAAAGCGGTAAAAGATTTTGTTGTTGATGTAAACCCGCTTCGGCCAGAATGAGCATCAGCGCCACAATCAATAAATTTTCAATGATGAGTGTTAAAGAAATATAAATCGCAGCGTGATTACCTATCAACATGGTTAAAATAGCTGTTCCCATAAATCCAGTATTGGACATAGATGCGCCCATCGAAATAACGGCGCTATGAGTTAAACTATTTTTAAAATATTTTCGATAGAGAATGAAAGCCAAGAAAAATAAAATTAAAGACCCACCGCCATAAGCAAGAAAATAAGCTGGGTGCCAAATGTCTTGTAAGTTTTTATTTGCCAAAGAATGAATTAAAAAAGCTGGTAAAGAAATTTTAATTACAAATGCGCTAAGAGCCCTGATCTGTTCAGGCATTACCAATTTGATGAGGACACAAACATAGCCCATCAATAGCAATATCAAGATAGGTAAAATAACCTGAAAAACCACCGACCGTCCTCACTTAGCAAAAGAAAAATGGGCAAAGATGACTTTGCCCAATACAATTAAAAAGAGTTAAAAAGCTGCTTTAATCCATGAGGTTGGCAACGTAAATATTGAGGTGCAATTTTAACTTCTGCCCCTAAAGCCGCTGCTGCATGCCAAGGCCATCTTGGGTCGTACAACATTGCACGAGCAAGACCAATAGCATCAGCTTGCTGGTTTTCCAAAATTTGTTCGGCATGTTCTGGCTCAGTAATTAACCCTACAGCAATGACCGGAATAGACACATGCTTTTTGACTTGTTCAGCAAATGGAACTTGGTAACCTGCCCCAATCGTAATAGATTGATGCTCGTGCAAACCACCACTAGACACATGCACATAGGTTGCACCCAACTGCTCTAAAGCTTTTGATAAGCCAACTGTAGATTCAACATCCCAGTGCTCGATGCTCTCTAACCAATCAGTCGCTGACAGTCTAACCCCAACAGGATAACCTTCTGGTACAGCGAGTTTAATTGCCTGAAGAACCTCAAGGGTCATACGCATACGGTTTTCTAAAGAACCGCCATATTCATCAGTACGCTGATTGGCAATTGGCGATAAGAATTGATGAAGTAAATAACCATGTGCAGCATGAACTTCAATCAACTCAAACCCAGCTTCTACAGCACGTTTTGCAGCCGCTGCAAAGTCTTGTTGAACTTGTTTAATCTCAGCAATGGTCAAAGCATGGGGCGCTGCATCATGAACAGAAAAAGTACTTTCACTTGGTGCAACCGTTTGCCAACCATGAGGCTGATCTTTTGCAATCTGACCTTTACCTAACCATGGCTTTTCAGTAGATGCTTTACGCCCTGCATGTGCTAACTGAATTCCAAATGGCATCGGTGAAAGTGTATGAACCTTAGCTAACAACGCTTTGATTTGGTCACGTTGCTGATCATTCCAGAGCCCAAGGTCAGCATAGCTAATCCGACCTTCAGGTTGTACAGCAGTCGCCTCTACAATACAAAGCCCAGCGCCAGACAATGCATAATTCGCCCATTGCTGTTCATGCCAATAGGTAATTTCACCATCATCTGTTGCCGAATATTGGCACATTGGAGCAATTACAATTCTATTGATCAGTTGTAGTGAACCAAAGTTAACCGTTTCAAATAATTTTGCCATTTTTAATTCCTAGAATTGCTTAATTACACGTAAACCTGCACTCCAGTTACGTCCATCCGCTGGTTCAAAGTAGCGTCCATTTCCATCATTTACGATCACTGAACCTGCATAGTTTTTATCAAATAGGTTATCAACACGGGCAAAGCTATTCACTTTCCAGTCGCCCATTACCCATGCATAACCCACATTAGCTGAGGTTACACTGTAGCTTGGCGCTGCGTCACTGTTGGTATCATTCACGTATACTTTATCCATATACTGTACATCTACACCACCATAGAGCCCGTGCGATGGTTGCCAAGCCAAAGAGGCATAAGCTTGGTTTTTAGCAATTCCTGGAATGGCATTTCCTGATGTAATTGCTGAAGCGAGAACTTTGCCGTCTTGACCAAGCTTTTCAGGAACACTTGCATCAAAAGTTGCATCTAAATATGTATAGCTTGCAGTCGCTGTTAAATCTCGCCACAACTTTTTATTCCATGCAAACTCGGCGCCTTCACGTAAAGTTTTATCAGCATTACGGAACGTTGAACGACCACCTAAGCTCCCCGCTGAAACAATATCATTCTTAGTTTTTGTTTGGAAAACTGCCAAAGTAAAATCACCGAGAAGGTTTTGTGTCTTTAAGCCTGTTTCATAGGTATCACTTGTAGATGGTTTTAAATCAAAGTTAAAACCTGACTTTAAGGTATCAGTTTGATAAGCCATTTCAGTAAAAGTTGGTGTTTCAAATCCTTTGGCATAACTCACATAAGCCATCAGTTCAGGTAAAATTTGCCAGCTTAAAGCAGCGGAAGGCAAAACTTTATTATAATCTGTCTTACCACTATCATCGCCATTACTTAAATAGTTATCTTTAGATTTGTAATGGACATTGCTATAGCGTACACCCGTGTCTAAACGCCATGTTGGTAAGAACTGCCATGAAGCTTGTAAATATGGATCGATATTCCACAACGTATTATCTTCATCACGGCGTAAATTACCTTTAACTCCATAAGATTCTTTACCATTTACCATTACAAAATTATTATAGCCTTGACGGTCTTCATCCATATTGTCTAAAGCAATACCTGCACTAAATGTAGTATTTGGTAATAATTCTTTACCTGTCCAACGGAAATCAGCACCATAATAATTACGCTCAAAATCAATCACAGCACCGGCATGAGTAGGTAGCTTCTGAGAGGTAGCTCCATTAGGAATTGCCTGATATTGAGTGACTTGGCGGTTGCCTAAATATGCCATGGCATAAAGTTCATTTTGATCATTAATCGGCTTAGACCATGTCACCCCTGTTTGAGTTTGTTCAATATCTTTGCGCGCGTTAAACCCCATATTTTTTACATAAGGAGCAATTTGTTTTGGGTTTTCTTGCCAATCCTTACGCTCTAAACCCATTGGATCGTCTGCATGAATTTTGACATAGTTGGTTATCCAGTTGATTTTGCTACCATCATCAAGATTCCAACTGAGTTTTGCATTATTTAATACTTTTTCTGCACCGCTATGTTCTCGGTAACCATCTGTGTCGAAATATGATGAACTAATAACATAACTCGGTTCATTCGCACCCTTTGCTCCCCCTTGTAGCACGAGTCCTGCTCGGCTTTTATCGTGGCTACCTCCCGAATAGCTCAGCTCAATTGAGTCTTTCCCTTGACCTTCTTTAGTAGACGTTAGAATTGTACCGCCAGATGAGTTTCCATATAGCGATGAAAAAGGTCCCGTTAGAACTTCAACATGGTCCAAACTACTTAAATCGATATTAGATGTTTGACCCTGTCCATCTGGCATCGTTGCAGGAATACCATCCACATATAGGCGAATGCCTCGAACCCCAAAAGTTGAACGTGCACCAAAACCACGCATAGATAACTGTAAATCTTGTGCATAATTTTCACGATTGCGAAGCTGTAAACTCGGTATACCCTTCACAACTTCAGTTAAATTTACTTGTGAAGAAGTATCGACTTGAGGTGCATCTATTCGAAAAACCGAAGCCGGCGTCTGCAAATAGGTGGTATCTGTACGAGTTGCTTCCACATGTAACGTTGGCAATACAGCAATGTTTTGAGCTGAGTCATCTGCCCAAACAAATGGGCTAGAAATGCAGCCCATACTCATTAAAATACAGTAGTGAAGTCGGTCTAAGCGTAATAAGGACATGCTTATTTCCTTTATTTATATTGTAGTTATCATAACAAAAAGCGGTGTCTTGTCTGGATATTGAATTCGATCTGCATTGTTGTAAATCTAGAACACTCTTCATCGATATCTAAAATTGATTGCCAGATTAGAATTATCGACTCAAAGATGGATGGTCTTTCCAGCAATAACGTTCAGGCCAATCTTTTGCTTCTTCGGCATAATCAATTCCAATCCGTGGCGTCAATACCACTTCTGCCTGCGTTGAAGCTGCTTCAATCCATAGTCCAGACTCCTCTCCCAAGGTTTGACCTTTTAAAGTCCGATCAATACCCAAATAGCGTGTCAGTTTGCCGGGTCCAGCTAGAAGCTTATATTCTTTTTTTGTTGAAGCACCATTTAAAAATGCAGAACGAATCATGACCCCTTCAGGGATGCCTTCTGTCTGAGTAATCAGATTGAGCATTTCATACATGCCATAAATTAAGTAGACATAAATCGTACCGCCAGAGCGATACATTACATCTGTTCGTGCTGTGCGCTTGTCATTGTAGCTGTGGCAAGCTTTATCACGAACACCCAAATAAGCTTCTGTTTCACTAATTGTGCAACGGATGACTTGACCATCAGGTTGTCGCTTACATAATACGCAGCCAATTAAGTCATAAGCCACTTCGGAGGTTTCACGTTGAAACCAGCTTAATGGTAAAATATCTGACATAGTATTCTCTGAAATATTACATACCACACGTTATACTTGATTAATCCAGTATATCTGTTAATTCTGCGAGTTGGCATGCCTGAGTTACCCGAAGTCGAAACAACCAAAACCAGTTTATTTCCTCTATTGAATCAAAAAGTTCTAAGTGTTGAAGTACGTAATCCGAGCTTACGTTGGCCTATCCCAGATGATGTTCAAAAACTCGTTGGGCAACGTCTCATTGGGTTAAATCGACGTTCAAAATATATTTTGGCAGAGTTTGAACAAGATCAAATGCTCTGGCATTTAGGCATGTCAGGTAGCTTTCGCCTGTGCCAACCAAATGACGAACTAAGAAAACATGACCACCTGATTATTCAATTTGAAGATCAGCAGTTACGTTACCATGACCCACGTCGTTTCGGTTGCATCCTTTGGCTTAACCCTGAAACTCAAGGCAAACTCATAGATACTTTGGGGCCAGAGCCTTTAAGTACTGATTTTCATGCAGAATATTTAGCTTCCAAACTCAAGAATAAGGCTGTCGGCATAAAAATTGCACTCATGGATAATCATGTAGTGGTTGGTGTGGGCAATATCTATGCAACTGAAAGCTTATTTAATGTTGGCATTCACCCAGCACAACCTGCTGGTGATTTAAGCATGCAACAGATTGAAAAGTTGGTGGTTGAGATTAAACGAATTCTAAAGTCAGCAATTGATTTAGGTGGTTCGACTTTACGCGACTACAGCAATGCCATGGGTGAAAATGGTTATTTCCAGCAAACTCTACTTGCTTATGGTCGTGCTGGAGAAATGTGCGTTAACTGTGAAACCACATTAGAAAACTTAAAACTTGGTCAGCGTGCCAGCGTATTTTGTCCACAGTGCCAACCACTTAAAAAGCTGAGAAAGCCTTAATTTTTTGGAGAAAGACAACATGCAAACAGCAATTGTCCGTCATATTTTAGTCAAAGATAAAGACTTAGCTGAGCAGCTAAAAAAGAAGCTACAAAATGGTGCCGACTTCGCAAAAATTGCCAAGCAATACTCCACCTGTAATTCGGCAAAACGTGGCGGTGAACTTGGCGAAGTCAAAAAAGGACAACTTGTGCCAGTCATCGACAAAGTTGTTTTTACAGCTGCTGAACGTGTGTTACAAGGTCCAATCAAAAGCCAGTTTGGCTATCATCTTTTAGAAGTTAAATTCCGAATGGGCAGCTTACGTTGATTCCATTATTTTAATTATTTTTTTCAGAAGCTTGAGCCTGTGCATTCAGTTGATATGTCCAGGCTTTAACACACTCACCTGACTCTAATATCACATCTGCGATGACACGCTGGTATTGAAAACCCTCAAAGTCATCAAGCATTTGCCAGTTTTCAGCAAGTTTTTCTGTACTAAACAAATAACCCTCTACCCAATCCGCTTGCGAATCTAACTCAAGCGCTTTTAAGCCTTTGTCAGGACCCCAATCTAAAATATGAATCACACCGCGTACACTAGCTTTTGTCCAGCTTCCACCAATCTGCTCTAAAATATGAGCATTTGCTTTATTTGGGCATAAGGTTCCATACACAAAAAGCTGATTCATTTATTTATATCCTTTTTACAATGTACGTAGTTGAGCCTATCGGTAGCCTTTCTATTTTATCAATATCTTTAGTCCAACATGAAATACTAAGTAATAAAAAACGGCACTCTCGGTACCGTTTCTTATTAATTCATAATATTGTTAAGCTTGCTTTTTCAACTCATCACGAATTTCACGCAATAACTGAATATCTTCAGGAGTTGCAGCTGGAGCTTCTGGCTCATTCTTATCACGGCGAAGTTTATTTAATAATTTCACCATTAAGAATACTACCCAAGCCAAAATTAGGAAGTTAATTAAAATGGTGAGAAAATTACCATAAGTTAAAACATTGATACCTGCTTTTTGCAAAGCATCTAAAGATTCCAGATTGTTTGGGTTAGCTCCTAGAACAATAAATTTCTGTGAAAAATCAACACCACCACCAGTAATCACACTGATAATTGGCATGATAATATCTTTTACTAAGGAGTCCACGATTTTGCCAAAAGCACCACCAATAATCACACCAATGGCTAAATCCATCATATTGCCTTTAATGGCAAATTCTTTAAATTCTTGAATAATACTCATCTAAACATCTCCAGATGTCGGGGGCCGAAACACGTCATATTTTTCTTTTTCAATGGCATCTTATCGAATTAGATAGTACTCGCCATGATATTGATAATTTAATATTTTTATCAAAAAAAAGAAAACTATCTCACACTTTAACAACATATTCTCTTATAAGAAAAATATGATTTTAAGCTTAGTTTAATTTTAAATAGAACGATTAAAAAAACCGCTGATCGAAATCAGCGGTTTTTTTAATCCGAAGATAAGAATAACTTATTTGTTACGCTTACGTTCGTTTTCAGTCAACCAGCGCTTACGGATACGGATTGACTTAGGTGTTACTTCAACTAATTCATCATCTTCAATGAACTCAAGCGCTTGTTCAAGCGTGTATTCAATTGCAGGTACTAAAGTTAAAGCATCATCTGTACCAGAAGCACGTACGTTAGTTAACTGTTTAGCTTTAGTTGGGTTAACCACCATATCGTCTGAACGTGAGTTAATCCCTACGATCATACCTTCGTAAACTTCTAACTGTGGTTTAGCGAATAGACGACCACGGTCTTGCAAGCTGAACAATGCATAGCCAAGGCAAGTACCTTGAACCATAGAAATCAACACACCGTTTTGACGCTTCGCAACAGTACCTTGTTTCATCGGACCGTAGTGAGAGAAGCTTGAAGTCATGATTCCTGTACCAGAAGTCATAGTCAAGAATTCTGAACGGAAACCAATTAAGCCACGTGAAGGTACAGTTGCTTCAATACGGATACGGCCTTTACCGTCAACTTCCATATTTGTCATTTCACCTTTACGGTTACCCATTTGTTCCATTACAGAACCTTGGTGCTGTTCTTCAACGTCAAATGTAACGTTTTCGTAAGGTTCTTGTTTTTCACCGTCAACTTCTTTCAAGATTACTTGTGGACGAGATACGCCCATTTCGAAACCTTCGCGACGCATGTTTTCAATTAAAACTGAAAGGTGAAGTTCACCACGACCAGATACTTTAAAACGGTCTGGACTGTCAGTGTCTTCTACACGTAATGCTACGTTGTGAATTAATTCGCGGTCTAAACGTTCACGAATGTTACGTGAAGTAACGAATTTACCTTCTTTTCCTGCAAACGGCGAGTTGTTTACTTGGAAAGTCATTGTTACTGTAGGTTCATCTACAGACAATGGTGGTAAAGCTTCAACATTTTTCGGATCACAAATCGTGTCAGAAATATGAAGTTCATCAATACCTGTAATACATACGATATCGCCTGCTTGAGCAGAATCAACATCAACACGCTCTAGACCGTGGTAACCCATAATTTTTAAGATACGGCCGTTACGTGTCTTACCGTCTTTATCAATAACAGTTACAGGTGTATTTAAACCAATTGAACCACGTTGAATACGACCAACACCGATAACACCTACGAAGCTGTTATAGTCAAGTGAAGAGATCTGCATTTGGAATGGACCATCTGCATCAACTGCTGGTGGTTCAACAATGTCAACGATTGTTTGGAATAATGGCGTCATGTCATCAGCCAATTCTTCTGGAGAAGGACCAGCAACACCACGTAAGCCAGATGCATAAACAACTGGGAAGTCTAGCTGTTCGTCAGAACCGCCAAGGTTGTCGAACAAGTCAAATACTTGGTCAATAACCCAGTCTGGACGCGCGCTTGGCTTGTCAACTTTGTTGATAATTACGATTGGTTTTAAACCACGAGCAAACGCTTTTTGAGTTACAAAGCGAGTTTGTGGCATTGGACCTTCTTGAGAGTCAACCAATAACAATACACAGTCAACCATCGACATTACACGTTCAACTTCACCACCGAAGTCGGCGTGTCCCGGGGTGTCGACGATATTAATACGGTATTCTGTATTCGTACGAGCATCGGTCCATTTAATTGCAGTGTTCTTTGCAAGAATGGTAATACCACGTTCACTTTCAATAGCGCCCGAATCCATGACACGCTCAATCTCACCAGCGCGATCACCAAGAGCACCTGATTGTTGAAGTAATTTATCGACAAGTGTGGTTTTCCCGTGGTCGACGTGGGCAATAATTGCAATATTGCGGAGATTTTTGATATCTGACATAGAATTCGATAAGCCTGAAACTTGAGGGCAAATTATACAGAAAAATTATAGATTTTAGTAGTGACAGTTTATTGACATTGACAAAAAAATTTCCAATAGCCTGTATTTCGTTTTGTAAAGATAGTTATCTCGATTAGAATAGCGCCAATTTGCAAAATTGCGGCAGACCTACACCCATGTCCAATCAACACTCTCAAGACCATTTAGACCTTGTTTATGGTTTAAATGATCGACCAAAACCTTTGATCGCTTTTTTAGCAGCTTTCCAGCATTTGCTTGCGATTATTGTACCAATTGTTACACCTGGCCTTTTAATTTGCTTAGCTTTAGACGTTTCACGCACTGAAACCAACATGATTCTATCGATGTCTTTGGTGATTTCGGGTATTGCTACATTTCTACAATGTAAAAAAGTTGGTCCGTTTGGTGCAGGTCTTCTGATTGTTCAAGGCACAAGTTTTAACTTTATTGGTCCTATTATTGGTATTGGTAGTGCAATGGTTGCCGCAGGAACACCAGTCAACCAAGTTATGGCTGCAATATTTGGTGTAGTCATTGCCGGCTCCTTCATTGAAATGGGTGTTTCTCAGATTCTTCCATGGGTAAAAAGATTAATTACTCCTTTGGTGACAGGTATTGTTGTTTTATTAATTGGCTTAACGCTTATTAAAGAAGGCTTGATTAGTATGGGTGGTGGTTACCAAGCCATGCAAGATCATACTTTTGCAAGTGCAGACAACCTTATTATGTCATGTACCGTACTTGCGATTATTATTGTACTCAATCGTATTCGAGTGGTTTGGATTAAAAGCTCAGCTATTTTAATCGCGCTAGTGATTGGTTACATTCTTGCTGGATTTATGGGACATCTAGATTTCTCTAGTATTAAAGATGCGCCCCTCGTACAAATTCCAACACCAATGCACTTTGGTTTGAGCTTCTCATGGGGCTTATTCATTCCAATGGCATTCATTTATTTAGTGACCTCTTTAGAAGCCATTGGTGATGTGACAGCAACCAGTAAACTTTCTAACCAACCTGTTAATGGTCCTGAATGGATGAAACGCATTAAAGGTGGTGTATTAGTAAATGGTGCAAACTCTTTACTCGCTGGATTATTTAATACTTTTCCAAGTTCTGTTTTCGCTCAAAATAATGGTGTAATTCAACTCACTGGTGTGGCTAGCCGCTATGTAGGTATCTGGATTGCTGGATTACTTATTTTATTAGGTCTATTTCCTGCGGTAGCTGGTGTTATACAAGCAGTTCCTCAAGCAGTTTTAGGCGGCGCTGTTATGGTGATGTTCGGTGCCGTGGCTGCATCAGGTATTAATATACTTTCATCTATTCACCTTGATCGCCGAGCATTATTAATTATTGCCATCTCACTTGCATTAGGTTTGGGTGTTGCTCAAGTTCCCCAAATTTTAGAGCATCTTCCAGAATTATTTAAAAATATTTTTAGCTCTGGCGTGGCAACAGGTGGTATAGCAGCATTAATTTTAAATGTTGTGCTTCCTGAAACGCATAAATAACTAACTTTTAATTTTGATTACTGCCCAGCTCCCACTGGGCATTCTTCTTCATGAGAGATGTACATGGATCCTAGAAGTGAAGTGGTATTAAGACAGCAAGACTATTTGAAAGGTAGTATCTTGTTAATTAATGCACCGAATGATGCCTTAGTCAGTCAATTACCAGCTGGAACTGATGCGTCAGTCTGGACATGGAACCATGCCGACTATCAAGGATTTATAAATAGTGGAACAAAAGCTCACTTCTCAGTTGAGTTTCCCTCACAAGAATTCGACCAAGCAATCATTTTTGTTCCAAAATCTAAAGAGCTTTTAAATTACATTTTGCATGTAGTGATGAGTCATCTAAAAACAAATCAATCTGTTTTTTTAGTCGGTGAAAAAAAAGGTGGCGTAGAAAGAGCCGCCAAACAATTACAAAGCTTTGGCAAAGTACTAAAACTTGATAGTGCACGTCACTGTCAGCTATGGCACTTAAAGATTGAGAAAACAGAACAAATTAAACCTCTAGAAAAATGGCTTAAAACCTATACTGTTCAGGTTAATGACCAAGAGCTTACGATTTGTGCCCTTCCCGGTGTTTTTAGCCAAAATCATCTAGATGTCGGAACTGCTGTTTTACTCCCTTATCTTAATCAGGTGAAATCAGGTAGAATTGCCGACTTCGGGTGTGGTGCTGGAATTATCAGTTGCTATTTGGCAAAAATAAATTCAAGTAATATTATTCATGCCCTAGATATTGATGCTTTCGCTTTACGGTCAACGGAAATGACTTTTAGTCGAAATGGAATAGGTTCAGACCAGTTGAGATTGCAGCCTGTCATAGGTATTGCAGACGCTCCAACAGAACTCGATGCCATTGTCAGTAATCCTCCTTTCCATCAAGGTATTCATACCAACTATGATGCAAGTGAAGGACTCTGCCAAAACGCTAAAAAACATTTAAAGGCATCAGGTGAGCTATGGATTGTAGCAAACCGTTTTTTAAACTATCCGATCTTAATTGAGAAGCACTTTGGTCAGTGCCAGATTAAAACTGATCTTCAAGGCTTTAAGGTGTTATATGCCTGTGCATAACAAACTATGTAAGGAATCTCCATGAGCGAAACACATGCTCCTGAAAAACTCCAGCGTAAGCTTGGGGCTCGTCATCTGAATATGATCGCCATTGGTGGTTCCATTGGTACAGGCCTCTTCCTTGCTTCTGGATCGACCATTGCAAATGCTGGCCCAGGTGGAGCACTACTCGCCTATTCTCTTATTGGTATTATGATTTATTTCTTAATGACCAGTTTAGGTGAACTTGCAACCCATAATCCAACTTCTGGGGCTTTTTTTACATATGGTAGTCGTTATGTCGAAGAAGGCTTTGGCTTCGCTTTAGGTTGGAACTATTGGTATAACTGGGCAATTACGGTTGCATTCGAACTTGTTGCAGTTCAGTTTATTATGAAATTCTGGTTCCCTGATATACCAGGATTCTATTGGAGTGCCCTGTTCCTTATCGTTATCTTTATGATTAATGCCATGACAGTAAAGGGATTCGGCGAAAGCGAATTCTGGTTCTCAATGGTAAAAGTGATCGCCATCGTTGCCTTTATTATCATTGGTTTAGCAATGATCATTAAGATTATGCTAACTCCAGGTGTTGCAGCTTTTGGAAACTGGACCTATAAAGAAGCACCTTTTGTAGGTGGTTTGCAGGCCATGATTGGTGTTGCAATGATTGCCGGATTCTCTTTCCAAGGAACTGAGATGGTTGGCGTTGCCGCTGGCGAATCAAAAGATCCAAAGAAAACGATTCCACTTGCAATCAAACAGATTTTCTGGCGAATCTTACTGTTTTATATTCTATGTATTTTCATTATCGGCACTCTCATTGCCTATGATGATCCAAATTTGTTGCAAGCTGCTACCACTGAAAATATTGCGCTTTCTCCATTTACCTTACTTTATGAAAGAGTTGGCTTTGCTTTCGCGGCTGGTTTGATGAATGCTGTCATTCTTACCGCTATTTTGTCAGCAGGTAACTCGGGCATGTATTCTTCAACTCGCATGTTGTTTAAAATGGCTCAGGAAGGCCGTGCGCCAAGGTGGTTTGCAAAACTTGATGGTCGTGGCGTTCCGATGAATGCACTATATGCCACAACATTTATCGCCGCATTTTGTTTCTTGACGACTTTTATTGGTGAAAAGCAAGTATTTAACTGGCTACTCAATATGTCAGGTATGTGTGGCTTTATTGTTTGGCTAGGAATTGCTATTTCGCACTATCGTTTCCGCAAAGGTTATATTGCTCAAGGTTATAAACTAGAAGATTTAGCATACCGTGCCAAATTTTTCCCATTTGCCCCTTGGTTTGCATTTATCCTATGTTCAATCATTATTTTGGGACAAAACTATCAAGCCATTTTAGGTGGAAAAATTGACTGGTTAGGCCTACTTTCAACCTATATTAGCTTGCCATTGTTCTTAATTATCTGGTTAGGCTATAAGTGGAAAAATAAAACCAAACTGATCCCTTATGATCAAATGAACGTCAAACCTGAACAAGATTAAAAATCGGTTTCAATAGGTAATTTAAAGTTAATCAAAGATCAAAAGCTTGATCTTTGATTTAAAAAGCGTAAAATGCCGTTCAGATTTTCAACGGCACTTTTAAATAAGGAGGACATCATGCCAACAGTACAAGGTAAAACAGACTAAATAATTTGGCACGATGTCAGCTCACGGACAAGTGTACAAATTCACTTCACTTGTCCGAATGCTCAAATTTAAAACCTAGCATTCGCTAGGTTTTTTTATGCCTGCTCGGACAAAAATAAGAGAAAAAGTATGGGCACACAAAAAATATTAAATGAGGAGGCACTGTATGGTGTCCCCGTTAAAATTTTCACTCAAGATATAGATAGTGAAAGTATCGAACAACTCAAGAAAATGGCTAAACTGCAATTTATATACTCACATATTGCTGTTATGCCAGATGTTCATGTCGGAAAAGGCGCTACCGTAGGCAGTGTTATTCCGACGAAACATGCCATTATTCCTGCTGCTGTAGGAGTAGATATTGGCTGTGGAATGAATGCAATTCGTTTAAGTCTAAAGGCTTCTCAATTGCCAGATAGTTTAAGTCGTTTACGAGATACAATCGAACGTAAAGTACCAGTCGGATTTGCTTTACATAAACAGGTCAAGGCAAAAGCTTCAAGCATTATTCCACTTGAGAAAAGCTTAGAGCCGATTATCAAAAAGCATCCTGGTCTTGTTCGAATGCTTCGACAATTTGATGCGACATGGCAAAAACAATTGGGCACTTTAGGTGGCGGCAACCACTTTATCGAGCTCTGTATTGATGAAAATCAAGACATATGGGTAATGCTACATTCAGGTAGCCGAGGACTGGGTAACGTTATTGGCAGTTATTTTATTGAATTAGCCAAGAAAGAAGCTCAGCATCGCTTTGGCCACGTACCAGATAAAGACTTAAGTTATTTTGCCGAAGGCTCAACTAGTTTTGATGATTATGTAGAAGCTGTAGAGTGGGCTCAAGAATATGCTTTTGAAAATCGCAAAGAAATGATGCGTTTAATTTTAGAAGCGATTCGCCCACTTCTACCCTCTTTTCAAATGACCAAAGAGGCTATTAATTGTCATCATAATTATGTAAGCCGTGAAACACATTTCGGTGAAAGTTTATTAATTACCCGAAAAGGTGCAATTCGAGCAGGCTTAGATGAATTAGGCATTATTCCAGGTTCAATGGGAGCACGCTCTTATATCGTCAGAGGTAAAGCAAACCCTGAGTCATTTTGTTCTTGTTCTCATGGAGCAGGTCGCAAGATGAGTCGAAGCAAGGCAAAAACTCTTTTTAACCAGCAAGATCTTATTGAACAAACCCAAGGTATTGAATGCCGTAAAGACAGTGGTATTGTTGATGAAATCCCAAGTGCTTATAAAGATATTGATGAAGTCATGGCAAATCAGGGTGACCTCATTGAAGTTGTTCACACACTTAAACAAGTTTTATGTATTAAAGGTTAAAACATGAAAATTAAAGAAATGCCAAAAATCAAAGTCCGTAATCAAGTGGCGCTTTCCCCTTTACTTCACAAAGGTGGAATGCATGAAACAGAGAAACCTCGTGCTCAACATCGTAGAGATAGACAAGATGCTAAACAGCAATTGAGAAAAGGTGATTGGTAAATAATTTAGACCAAGATCGAAAATCATTATTATTAAGGAGACATAGAAATGACTAAATATTTTAAAAATCGCAATAAAAAAAGCGACTCTAACGAGTCGCTTTTTTACTGTTCAAGAACTCAAATTATTGAGCTGCTGCAGGAGCTGCTGCTTCTTGACCAGGTTGAACAACTACAGTACGGCTACCAGTGATTGTCGCGAATACACGACGGTTCATAGCACGACCTTCTTTAGTTTTGTTGTCAGCAATCGGTTGATCCCAAGCGAAACCTTGAGTAGACAAACGAGATGCATCAACGTTGTATTCGTTTACAAGAGCTGATTTAACAGAGTTAGCACGAGCTAAAGATAAACGTTCGTTTAACTTACGTGGACCAGTGTTATCTGTGTGACCTTCGATACGTGCAGTAGCGTTAGGGTATTCAGTTAACTTCTCAGCAACTTTAGCGATTTCTGGCTTGTATTGGTCTTTGATGTTTGATTTGTTAGTATCAAAGAACACACGAAGTTCCATGTTAAGGTCTTCAGTCAACTCTTGTGGTTGTGGAGCAACTGGAGTTGGTTCAACTGGAGCAACTTCTACTACAGGAGCAGCAGGCTTCAAGTGACCACCAAGAACTACGTTTAAACCAGCAAGAGCTGTATAGTTCCAGAATTGTTCGTCAAAGTTATAAGTACCACGAGCTTCTGTACGAAGAGACAAAGCATCGTTTAAGCGATAGAAAGCACCAATACCAGCATTACCTAAAGTACCTTCTTCACCATCATGGTAAGCTAAACGAGCATCATCAAAATCATATTTATAGTGACCAGCACCTAACAATACATACGGCTTGAATTTGCTGTCATAGTTTTTAGTGATTAAATCAGAAGTAACATAGAAGTTACCATTGATTTGTTTTTGTTTGTATTCACCGTAGCTCGGATCAACATCACCTTTAACTTGGTTATATTCAGCTTCAAAACCTAACCATGGTGTTAACTCAATACCTAGTGCAGCACCAACGAATAAATCGTTTTGAAGCTCAGGGCTATTTGTTAAACTACCTTTATCACCACCATTATTGTGTTGGCTGTCTTGGAAAGTGTAACCAAGCAATAATGGTGTAACAGTTACGCCAGCATTAGCAGCAGCTAATGGAGCAGCAACAAGCATAGCAAGTGCAATACGACTCAATTTCATGGATATCCTCCAGAGATAACAATTGTTGTTCAAGCTCAGCCTAAATTTATTGGCCCCTGAGATATTTTTACCCCAGTATTATTTTTAAGCTATTCACATTTGAATCATACAAACACTTGATAGACTTTCCAAGTGCTTGATAATTTTAATCAAGTAAATTATTGACAAAATTACTTACAATTTCCGTTGTAATTCGGTAATTTTTTACTCAACTAGCAAATATGAACAACTTCTTTCTTTCGCTTAGGGTGATTTTACCAGTATTCTAGCGTCCTGATAACCTTTATTTAATTTTGTGTTTCCTCATTATAAAAAGCCATATAAATCATTGATAGAACACATAAAATCAAAATATTTATTTATATATTAAGGAATTTTAATGTTTAAATCTCCCGGTTTCACATTGATGGAACTCATTATAACGCTCGCAATTCTTATGATTATGTTCACCCTAGCCCTTCCTTTATACCACCAATTTATGGCTTCAATGGAATTCAAAAACACGCCTCAACTACTCACAATTCATATACAAAAAGCCAAATACGACGCAATTCTACGACATAAGAGTGTCGTACTTTGCCCAAGTGTTAATTTGTCTACATGTAATAGTAATTGGGATACAAGGCTTATAAGCTTTGTAGACAAAAATCATAATCTACAAAGAGAAAGCTATGAAGAAATATTAACCAATATTGAACTTAATCATCGTTATGGCTCTTTGAAATTTCAAAAATTTGGCAAAAAATTAAATAGTATCGTATTTCAGGGAGATACCGGACTTCCACGTGAGTCTAACGGCAGTTTTACTTATTGTTCTTATAATCAGCTTAAAAATTTTAAATTAGTTCTTAGCAAAATGGGGCATGTACGCCTAGAAGAACTTCAAAATTGTTAGAACTCTCCAGTCTAATACAGAATCCAAGCTATCCCCCATTTTGCAATATACTGCTTAAGTTTTAATGTTTTCTTAATTTGAGATAAAGAACAATCGGAGATTACAACAATGACTGATATCGTAATTGTTAATGGTGCTCGTACTGCCATGGGTGGTTTTCAAGGATCACTATCAGGACTTACAGCGCCTGAACTAGGTGCTGTAACGATTAAAGAAGCAATCGCACGAGCAGGTTTACAACCTACTGATGTCGAAGAAGTCATTATGGGTTGTGTTCTTCCTGCTGGCTTAAAACAAGGTCCTGCTCGTCAAGCAATGCGCAAAGCTGGCTTACCTGATTCTACAGGTGCTGTGACGATTAATAAGCTTTGTGGCTCTGGCATGAAAGCCGTGATGCAAGCAACAGACATGATTAAAGCTGGTAGTGCCGAAATTGTTGTTGCTGGCGGCATGGAGTCTATGACAAATGCACCTTATGTTTTACCAAAAGCACGTGCTGGCTATCGTATGGGCCATGGTGAAATTAAGGATCACATGTTTCTTGATGGACTTGAAGACGCTGAAACTGGTCGTTTAATGGGTTCTTTTGCTCAAGATATGGCAAATACTCGTGGCTATACACGCGAGCAAATGGATGACTTTGCGATCCGCTCTTTGAAACGTGCTCAAACAGCAATTACCGAAGGTTATTTCAAAGATGAAATTGTTTCGGTTACCGTGCCTAGTCGCAAAGGTGATGTCGTTGTTGATCAAGATGAACAACCTTTAAATGCAAAGATCGACAAAATTCCTTCACTTAAACCAGCTTTTGCAAAAGACGGTACAATTACCGCAGCAAACGCAAGCTCTATTTCAGATGGTGCATCTGCATTAGTATTAACTTCAAGTGAGGTTGCTACTCAACGTGGTTTACAGCCACTGGCAAAAATTATTGCAACAGCTTCAAACTCTCAACATCCTTCAGAATTTACAATTGCTCCTGTTGGCGCTATTGAAAAAGTTCTTAAAAAAGCGGGTTGGAATGCTCAAGAAGTTGACCTGTGGGAAATTAATGAAGCTTTTGCCATGGTTACCATGTGCCCAATTGATGACTTCAAACTTGATGCTGAAAAAGTCAATATTAATGGTGGTGCTTGTGCATTAGGTCATCCAGTAGGTTCTACAGGTTCTCGTATTATTCTCACACTGATTCATGCACTGAAACGCACCGGTGGTAAAAAAGGTATTGCAGCACTTTGTATTGGCGGTGGTGAAGCAACAGCCGTTGCGATTGAACTTATTTAATTAAAATTAACTATTTTAAAATCCCACTTCGGTGGGATTTTTTATGAAAAAACTACAAAAAATGACCCACAAAATCACTTTTAAGTTTTAACTTATTCTTTTAAACGAAAACAACAATGGACAATAACAATGCAACTCAATCACTACCTCAATTTCCAAGGTCAGGCAGAGCAAGCCTTTAATTTTTATAAATCAGTTTTTGGTGGCGAGTTCGCCATGTTGAGTCGCTATGGTGATATGCCACCATCAGAAGGTGTGACATTATCTGAAGCGAACAAAAATCTGATTCTTCACGTTTCTCTACCTATCAATGAATACACTGTACTTATGGCATCAGATACAAATGATCAATTCTGTGCGCCTAACAGTGTTTTTACCCAAGGCAATAATCACTACATCGCAATTAACCTTGAAAAGGATGAGCAAGAAAAAGCTAAACAACTTTTTGATGCTCTATCTGTAAATGGTCAAATTGAAATGCCTCTAGAAAAAACGTTCTGGGGTGCATTATACGGAGCGTTTACCGATCAATTTGGTATAAAGTGGATGGTTAACTGCCAACTTGATACATAATTTTCAATATAAAAAATCCCGCAAATTGCGGGATTTTTTATTTCAGGATTTATTGAGCACCTGTTTGATAACTCGCTTCTGGCACACCAGTTGAAGCTTGATATGGGTTGGTAAAGTCTTGCAAACCTGCCGCAGCTTCTTGTACGTCTTTGCCTTCTTTTACGACAAAGCTATCAAAACCAGAACGCTTTAAGTAGTTTAAAACATCCTTAAACACATCACCTGTTGCACGTAACTCACCTTGGAAACCTTGGCGGCGTAATAGTGCTGCAAATGAGTAGCCTCGCCCATCACCAAAACCCGCAAACTCAATGAAAATTGCATCAAGTTCATTTAATGGGAATGTATGATTTTCAGGTGAATCATTTACCGTCACATACAAAGCTTTTTTGCCTTGAATGTTTGCTAATTGGTCTAGTTGAGCTGTTGTTACAACAACGTCACCCTGAGGAATAACATCATCTTCAGCAATGATTTGATAAGTATTGTCAGCGATCGTGCCATCTTTATAAAGCACTGGTAGAGCTGTATTAAGCATATGCACGCTCCTTAAATGGTTGAATTCCTACACGGCGATATGTGTCAACAAAACGCTCACCTTCAGTACGTAAATCAAGATAAGTATTTAATATTTCTTCAATTACGTCAGGAACAGCATCTGCTGCAAATGATGGCCCTAAGATGTCACCGATTGATGCATCATGGTCGGAATTACCACCTAATGTAATTTGGTAGAATTCAGCACCTTTTTTATCTACACCTAAAATACCGATGTTACCTACGTGGTGGTGACCACAAGCATTCATACAACCAGAAATATTTAAGTCTAAATGACCAAGGTCATACACCTTATCTAAGTCATCGAAACGACGCGTAATCGCTTCAGCAATTGGAATTGATTTTGCATTTGCAAGTGAACAGAAATCACCGCCCGGGCAACTAATGATATCGGTAATAAAACCAATATGTGCACGTGCCATATTTTGCTGTTCAAGCGCTTGCCATACATCAAACAAATCTTTTTGAGGCACATCTGCCAAAGCAATGTTTTGTTCGTGAGTCGTACGAAGTTCACCGAATGTATATTTATCAGCAAGATCTGCAATAAAGTTCATTTCTTCAGTGGTCATATCGCCCGGTGCGATACCTGCACGTTTTAGAGAAATCGTAACAATACGATAGCCCTTCACTTTATGCGCATGTGTGTTGATATTGAACCACTGTTTGAATTTTGGATGCTCAGCAAATAAAGCGGTAAAGTCTTCATCGGCTAAATCTTGATAATCAAACGGGGTGAATTCTTCATCCAGTTTTTTCAAGATTTCTGGCTGAATTTTCAATGCTTCACGTGTATGTTCAAACTCAGCTTCAACTTTCTGTGCAAATACTTCAGGAGTTAATGCTTTAACTAGAATTTTAATACGCGCTTTGTATTTATTATCACGACGGCCATGCAAGTTATAAACACGTAGAACCGCTTCTAAATAAGCAATTAAATCTTCACGTGGTAAAAACTCACGAATAACGCTACCAATGATTGGAGTACGGCCTAAACCACCACCAGCCATAATTTTATAGCCGATTTCGCCCGCTTCATTACGCACGATATAAACACCAATATCGTGGAATGCAGTTGCCGCACGATCTTTTTCTTCAAGTGCAGAAACAGCAATTTTGAACTTACGTGGCAAGAATGCAAATTCTGGGTGGAATGTACTCCACTGACGAATCAATTCACATGTTGGACGTGGGTCTGCAATTTCACCAGCAACTACACCTGCATATTGGTCGGTTGTTGTGTTACGAATACAGTTACCACTTGTTTGAATGGCATGCATTTGTACAGTTGCAAGTTCAGCCAAAATATCTGGCACATCTTCAAGTGCAGGCCAGTTCAACTGGATGTTTTGACGTGTAGATACGTGTGCATAACCACGGTCATAAGTAGTTGAAACTTCAGCAACTTTACGTAATTGCTTAGAATTCATTAAGCCATACGGCACAGCAATACGCAGCATAGGCGCATAGCGTTGCACATATAAACCATTTTGCAAACGTAACGGACGATATTCATCTTCAGAAAGTTTGCCAGCTAAATAGCGTTCAGTCTGATCACGGAACTGAGCAACTCGTTCATTAACCAGCTGCTGGTCGAAATCGGTATATAAATACATGGCGTATGGCTAGTAGATTCATTATTAAGGCGGATAGCATAGCGAGCTTTCATTCATCAATAAAATGCTTTTTTTGCATATTTAATAACGGTTTTATTGATAAGCTTTAATATAAATCGACATAAAAAAGCCCGGATAAATCCAGGCCCTTTCTATAAAAGCTTTTTATTTGTTATCTGGTAAGGCATACGCCACTAAATAGTCGCCCATTTTTGTACCAAATGAACCATGACCACCAGCCATGATCACAACATATTGCTTACCATTGATTTCATAAGTCATTGGTGTTGCTTGTCCACCCGCTGGCAAACGCGCTTCCCAAAGTTTCTTACCGTTAGTAACGTTAAATGCACGTAAGTAGTTATCTTGAGTTGCACCAACAAACATAACATTACCGGCAGTAGAAATTGAACCACCTAAACCAGGTACACCAATTTTCACAGCTGGTAACTGGAACAAGTTCGGTAAGCTGTCACGAATTGTACCAATACGTTTTTTCCATACCACTTCATGAGTTTTCAAATCAACGCCAGCTACATATCCCCAAGCTGGTTGTTTACAAGGTAAACCAAGCGGAGATAAGAATGCGCTAATTTCAACACCATAAGGTACGCCGTACATTGGTTGTACGCCCTGCTCAGTTCCTGCACCTTTTGCAGTTTGTGCACGGTTTGGATCAGCAGGAATTAAACGACTTACGAATGGCAAACCAATCGGGTTCATCACAGCAACTTGACGGTCAGGGTTAACTGACATGCCACCCCATTCAAACACACCCAAGTTACCAGGGAAAACTAAAGTACCGTTTTCAGATGGTGGAGTATAAATACCATCGTAATTTAGACGTTTGAAAGATACACGACACATGAGCTGATCAAGCATAGTGGCACCCCACATATCTTTATCAGTCAATTTATCTTGTGGAGCTAAGTTCAAGTCAGAGAATGGCTGAGTTTTTGAATAATGCTCGCCTTTAGTCTGTGGTCCACGTTTAACTGTTTGTGGAACTGGTTTTTCAGTTACAGGAACAATTGGTTGACCATTACGACGATCAAGAACAAAGGCATTACCTGTTTTAGTCAACACATAGATTGCAGGAACAGTTTGGCCAGCTTTGTTTTTGATATCAGCTAAAGATGGTTGTGATGGTACGTCCATATCCCATAAGTCATGATGGGTTGTCTGGAAGTTCCACACTAATTTACCAGTTGAAGCATTAATCGCTAACATCGAGTTCGCATAACGCTCTTTCAACTCAGTACGGTCGCCACCCCAGATATCTGGAGTACCTACACCTGTTGGAACATAAACGATATCAAGTTTGGCATCGTATGCTAAAGGAGCCCACGCATTTGGTGAGTTATGAACGAAATTCGTACCTTCGCCCGGCATTGCATTTGGATCTGCTGCGCCAGTATCAAATACCCAAAGGAGTTTACCAGTGTTAACGTCGTATCCACGAATTACACCAGATGGTTCTTTATTTGAGTAGTTATCGGTTACCGAACCAGCAATAACAACTGTTGAACCAGTCACGATACCAGGAGATGTTGGGTTGTAACCACCTGGGTAAGCATATGGCATAAACTCTTGCAAGTTCACTTCACCATTTTTCCCAAAGTCAGTACATGCTTTACCAGTGTCAGCATTCACCGCAACTAAACGGCCATCATTCACAGGAACAAAGACTTTACGCGGACATTGTGTAGAGTCAGATTTCTTGCTTTGAAGACTCGTTGCAAACTCAGTTGTGTTGTTTGCATCGTAGTACATCACACCACGGCAAGTTAGATGCTGGAACGATTTATCCGTTTTAAGCTTCGGATCAAAACGCCATTTTTCTTTACCTGTAGCCGGATCAATTGAAATTAACTGCTGGTGAGCTGTACAGATAAACATGTTATTACCGATTTTAATCGGTGTAACCTGATTGGTCGTTTCGCCAGAGTCGTTATCTGTCTTAAGATCGCCAGTACGTAAAGTCCAAGCAACTTTCAAATCTTTTACGTTTTGATCATTAATCTGTTTTAACGGAGAATAACGTACACCTGCCTGAGTACGACCATACGCTGGCCAGTCACTCTCTGCTACACCTGGAACTGCTTGAGCAGTTTCTGGTTGAGGTGTCTTGATTTCACCATTAATTTCTTGCGGATCGTTGAAAATCGAATAGACCATCAACAAGATTGCAATTGCTAGAGTTGAAGATAAGGCAACTTTACTTGATCCAAGGTTGCTGATTCCACGAGTTACGGCTGGAACCAATAACCATAAACCAAGAATACCTAAAATATCTAAACGAGGTGCAAGCGCCCAGAAGTCTGTTCCAACTTCCCAGACACCCCAAATAATGGTACCTAGCATTAAAGCAGCGTACACCCACAATGCTGTAGATGCGCGCTTATAGAGTTGCCATGCAACAATCAGGAGTAATACACCAGTAATAATATAGTAAATTGAACCGCCTAATGTAGCGAGCCAAATACCTCCAATTAACAGGAATAACGCTAATAACCCAATAATAATTACGGTAAAAGTCGTTAAACCTGATCTTGAAGTAGGTTGAGTCATAAACCACCTCTTATCAATCATCATTTTTATCGGAAAGATAGGCCAAGCTTTTCATCAAAAATCGGCCTATCAATACATCTAAAACAAAACTCAGGCATAAAGAAAAAACGGAAGGTCAGGATTATTCAATCAATGATTTAGCCCTCGACAATCCGTTTTCAGAGTAATTACGCTTAGAATGCAGTTGAGAATTTAATACCGCCTACCCAAGTGTTATCACCATTTTTTAATGCACCAACATGACGGACATATTGCACATTTGGACGGATAGTTAGCCAGTTTGTCGCATGAATACCGTAGTAAAGCTCGGTATTGTATTCAGTGTCGTATTCTTTATTTTGGACATCGTTCCAATCATCGTTGATATGGATACGCGCAACACCGAGTGCCAATTCATCTTGAG
This sequence comes from Acinetobacter sp. NIPH 542, assembly GCF_000369825.1. NCBI lineage: Bacteria > Pseudomonadati > Pseudomonadota > Gammaproteobacteria > Moraxellales > Moraxellaceae > Acinetobacter > Acinetobacter sp. NIPH 542. Next base: position 97,949 of record NZ_KB850209.1, on the reverse strand, counting down.
GACGTTGATTGAGCAAACCTTTATAGACTAAGCCTACATTTTGCATGTTATCAATTTTGTTGGTATCAGAGTCGTGGAACGTCAGGTTCACAAATCCAGTCAAACCACGGTCTGTTTGATCAGCAGGCTGGAATAATTTTTGTTTTGCAGTTACCCATACACCTTGCTTATGAGATGTTTGAGCCTTATTTGTAATTTCTTCGGCATCAGCAGTGCTGTAGTAATAACCTAAACGGTATTCACCAGCCATACTTTGAGCGCCTAATTTAGGTGACCAAACTACTTCGGCAGGAATAATTGCCCCATGTGAACCATCAGTGCTTAGGTTAAAACCTTTGCCTCGGTCCAAATTTTCCGGGTTATATTCATATACACCCACTTGGGTATATAAGTCTGGTTGCAAGTTATATTTAACACGCATAGCCCATTGGCTGACTGGCCAGTTATACCACTGTTCACCAACCCAGTTACCCACTTGCGAACCACAAAGCGCCAAGTTCTGGAAATCACAGTCAAAACTATTAAAGTCCTCACCTTCACCAAAACGACCCACTTTAACGTCTAACTTCTGGTCAAGAAATTTTTTCTTGATCCACAAATCGGTTAAACGCCAAGTTTGCTCACGCCCCCACACTTCTTGTACCGAGCTTAAGTGCCCAGCTAAAGCTGGTGAATGTTCAGAAAGCGATTGCCCATCACGATAAGTTAATGTGATTTGAGCTTCTGTATCTTGCCACCCTAAAATTTTGTTTAAATCAAAATGAGTTCCTAAAGCAAGTTGCCCCGTATAAGCACTACCATGCGTTGATGTATTTTTTGAATCTAAAATACCGGCGTATTCGCCGGTATATCCGAAAGAAAAATCATAACCTTGTGCTTGTAACGCGGTGCGTTGACCGTTCCAATCACCCAACATCCACGGACTATTTGGGTCGAATGCAGCAGCAGCTTGTGCGTGCTGTATGAAAAGAGTAATTGATAAAACGGATAAACAGGAAGCCATCAAGGATTTATGTGTTTTCATGTTTACATACCTTTTATGTCTTTGTTTATAAAGGGTACGCTAATTTTATGTAAAGAAATTATTCAAAATGTTAATCAATTGATTAATCTAATAATAATCTTAATACACAGTGTCTAAGAAATGGCCTCACCTCTTTACCATTGTCCTTCACCAAGTTTTTGACCTATAAAGGAATATCTCATTTTTGATCTTGAAAACTTAATTGGGCAAGCCAACTGTGGTTCTGTATCTGCTGTATTATTCTGCAAAGGAACATCCACAATCCATCCACGTTGTTGTGCTAAGGGCGAATTTAATGACTCAGTGAGACTTAAAACAGGTTCTACACACACATCAAGGTTTGCAAAAATTTCATGCCACTCTTTAAATGTTTTGCTTTTAATTTTTTCTTGAATGGCTTGTTTAACTTCTTTCCGATCTTCGGCATCTAATGAAGCGCCCTTTTGCAATAATAGGGGCAGATCAAGAGCAATTGATAAACCTGACATAAATTGTGGTTCAAGACTACCAATTGAAAGATAACGACCATCTTGGGTCATATAGTAGTCATAGAAAATACCACCATTGAGCATTCCATGTTCTGGAGCCTGCTCGACCTGTGCAGCAAGTGTGGCTGATGCAGCCATACTATTTAAGCTAGCCACACAATCGGTCATGGAAATATCAATATATTGCCCCATACCACTACGCCCGCGTTCAACCACCGCCGCTAAAATAGCAATAACTGCATGAAGTGAACCACCTGCAATATCTGCAACTTGAATACCGAGTGGCGGTGGACCACTGTCTTGTCGACCGCTATACCCAGCAATACCGGCTAAAGCTAAATAGTTAATGTCATGCCCAGCTCTATCCTTATAGCTTCCTGTTTGTCCATAACCTGTAATTGAGCAGTAGATTAAGCGCGGATTAATTTCGGCAAGTGTTGAGTAATCTAATCCTAGACGGCGCATGACATCAGGTCGAAACTGCTCTATGACAATATCAAACTCGGAAATTTTGGCTTTAATTAATTCAATACTTGCCGGATCTTTTAAATCGAGAACAATTGACTGTTTATTTCGGTTTAAATAACTATGTGCCGTTGCTTGCCCATTTGCGTAGGGCGGCATGATCCGAATTAAATCTGGACGCGATGGAGATTCGATATGGATGACTTCTGCGCCCATATCGGCTAAATACATTGTGGCAAAAGGTCCGGGTAAGAGTGTCGAGAAATCGAGAACTTTAAGTCCATTTAATGCTGTCGTCATCGTTTTTTTAACCACTATTATTCATATTTTCTTTTATATTAGTTAAGCAAATATTCTAAAACAATGTCATGTTCAGCCATTTACCTTGATCATTTCGGCAATTTAACATGTAAAAAGTGCTTTTACTCTGTTGTAAATCGCCAATTTATTTTTTTAGACGGTCATTTAGGTCAATTTAAAGTGAACATCAAAGAGACTGAAGGATTCAATATGAGTCGCGATACGATTAGCATCCACTTCGTGAATGCGGCTTTGACAGGCGTAAAGCGCCTTGGCATGGATGTTGAAATGCTCCTTTCACATGTGGGCATTGAAGCGGAATTATTACGTCAACCTAAAGCTCGAATCTCACCAGAACAATACACTCGTTTTATAAAAATGTTGTGGATGGTCACACAGGATGAACACGTTGGATTTGACGTACAACCACGTCGTCTGGGCACTTTTGCCATTATGTGTCAGTTGATTATTCACGCAAAAACATTGGGCCAAGCCCTTGAACTTTCATCTCAATTTTACAAATTATTTGGCGATGAATGGTCTGTCAGCCTAGAGCGTGACAAGCATGAAGCACGTCTAGTTCCACTCATTCCAAAAACTTTAGATCCAGATCATTTCATTACTGAAAGTATGCTTATGATTTGGCATGGTCTAGCATCATGGCTCATTGAACGACGTTTGCCATTAGAGCGCGTCCATTTTAGCTACCCACGCCCTGCACATGCAGATGAATATGATGCATTATTTTTTGCACCAGTCATGCAGTTTGATGCACCGCGTACTGAAATAACTTTTGCGGCTGATTATCTTGATTTGCCAATCCGTCAAGATGAAAAAACGCTAGAAGAATTCTTAAAAGCGGCACCTGCTCAGCTTTTAGTAAAATTCAAAAATACCAACTCGCTAACTTCTCGTATTCGTGAAGTACTCAAAAGCCAGATTGGTGAAGAAATGCCAACGCTTAATGACGTTGCATCAATGTTGTATTTATCTCCTCAAACCTTACGTCGTCGCTTGGCTGCCGAAGGTAAAAGCTATCAAGGCGTAAAAGATGCTTTACGTCGCGATGCTGCAATTCACCTGTTACTCAACCCTGAATTAACACTTGAAGACGTTGCTCAACAAGTTGGTTTTAGTGAAACGAGTACATTCCACCGCGCATTTAAAAAGTGGACGGGTGTAACCCCTGGCCTATATCGCCAGCTACACGGTTATCACTAACTCTTCAATCTATTTAAGTTTCACATTTAGCCCAAGTTCAACTTGGGCTTTTTTGTATTTCTATTGGCAAAAATCATCACCTGACTGGTGCGCTTATCGTCATTGCACTCGCTATTAAAACCAGTACACTCAAAACACAAATAAATTTTAAGCAATAAAAAAGGAACTGTTATGAGCGAGGCTTATATTATTGATGCCATTCGCACACCACGCGGAAAAGGAAAAAAAGACGGCTCTCTTTATGAAGTAAAACCAATTACCTTACTCACCACTTTATTAAATGAATTACAGCAGCGCCATCAACTCGATACATCGAAAGTCGACGACATTGTTTTAGGCTGCGTAACGCCTATTGGTGATCAAGGCGGCGACATTGCCAAAACCGCAGCGATTGCAGCTGGTTGGAATGATGATGTTGCTGGGGTGCAAATCAATCGTTTTTGTGCTTCAGGCTTAGAAGCAGTCAACATGGCAGCCATGAAAGTTCGTTCTGGTTGGGAACATTTAGTCGTTGCAGGTGGCGTTGAATCAATGTCACGCATTCCAATGGGTTCCGATGGTGGACCATGGGCGCTAGATCCAGAAACGAATCTTAAATCATCATTTGTTCCACAAGGCATCGGCGCTGACCTCATTGCAACCTTAGATGGGTATAGCCGTGAAGATGTTGATAATTTCGCTGTAAAGTCACAACAAAAAGCGGCAGCGGCTCAATCAAATGGTTATTTCAATCACTCAGTCGTACCAGTAAAAGATCACGCGGGCGTGGTGATTTTAGATAAAGATGAATTTATTAAAGGCAATACCACACTCGAAGGCCTAACGAAGCTCAACCCAAGTTTTGAAATGATGGGCCAAATGGGCTTTGATGCAGTCGCTTTGCAAAAATATCCAGAAGCACAAAAAATCACTCATGTTCACCATGCGGGTAACTCATCAGGCATTGTTGATGGAGCAGCTGTAGTTTTATTGGCTTCTGAAAAAGCAGTAAAAGAACAAAATTTAAAACCACGCGCTAAAGTTTTGGCGACTGCATTAGTCGGTACTGACCCAACCATCATGCTAACTGGCCCTGCTCCTGCTGCACGTAAAGCTTTAGAAAAAGCTGGCCTCACAATTGATGATATTGACCTATTTGAAGTCAATGAAGCATTCGCGGCAGTTGTAATGCGTTTTATTAATGAGCTCAACGTCCCTGCTGAAAAAGTCAACGTAAATGGCGGTGCGATTGCTTTAGGCCATCCGTTAGGAGCAACAGGTGCGATGATTTTAGGCACACTACTTGATGAGCTTGAACGACAAGATAAAAAGCGCGGTTTAGCGACGCTCTGTGTTGGCGGTGGGATGGGTATTGCCACCATTATTGAACGCGTATAAAAATTAGGGATATAAAAGATGAGTGCAATTCAATACGAAAAAAATACCGACAATATTGTCATTTTAACGCTTGATTCAACAGGTCAATCTGCGAACACCATGAATACTGAGTTTCGTGACTCGCTTGATGAGGCGACTCAGAAACTTAAAGCAGAAACAGAACTTTCAGGTGTTATTTTCCGCTCAGCTAAGAAAACTTTCTTTGCAGGCGGTGACCTAGATGAGCTAATTCAAGTTCAGCCGGAACATGCGACTGACTTTTTCAATATGGTTGAAAAGCTAAAAGGTCATTTACGCACAATTGAAACGCTAGGCATTCCAGTCGTTGCAGCATTAAATGGCACTGCACTTGGCGGCGGTTGGGAAATCGCATTAAGTTGCCATCACCGTATTGCGATTAATGACCCGAAAAGTAAATTTGGCCTACCAGAAGTCACTTTAGGTTTGTTACCAGGCGGCGGCGGTATTGTGCGTATGGTACGTCTGCTTGGGCTTCAAAATGCATTTCCATTTTTAATGGAAGGCAAACAGTTCGGTGTTGATAAAGCAAAATCTTTAGGCTTAATTCATGACACAGCTGAAAATGAACAAGAGCTTTTAGATAAAGCAATTGCTTGGGTAAAAGCGAATCCAAAATCTCAACAGCCTTTTGATGTAAAAGGCTACAAAATCCCGGGTGGTGATCCCAAAACTCCAGCAGTTGCACAAGTTCTTGCAATTGCACCAGCCATGTTAAGAGACAAAACTAAAGGTTGCTACCCTGCTCCTGAAGCGATTATGGCTGCCGCAGTTGAAGGCGCTCAAGTTGATGTCGATACTGCACTGCGTATCGAGTCTCGCTACTTTACTCAGCTTACAACAGGCCAAATTTCTAAAAATATGATCGGCACTTTTTGGCATGGTCTAAATGCAATTAAGTCTGGTGCGAGCCGCCCTGCCGACGTTGCAAAATGGCAAGCCACTAAAGTTGGTGTGTTGGGTGCAGGCATGATGGGTGCGGGCATTGCTTATTCAACCGCAATTAAAGGCATTCCAGTTGTACTTAAAGATGTATCTGTTGAAAATGCAGAGAAAGGCAAAGCTTACTCACAGAAACTCTTAGATAAACGTGTTTCACAAGGCCGTATGACTGCAGAAAAACGTGATCATGTTTTATCGCTCATTACGGCTACAGCTTCAGCTCAAGACCTTCAAGGCTGTGACTTAATTATTGAAGCGGTATTTGAAAATCAAGAGCTCAAAGCGAAAGTTACTCAAGAAGCTGAACAATATTTAGCGCTTAATGGCGTAATGGCATCAAATACCTCAACCCTGCCAATTACAGGTTTAGCTCAAGCAAGTAAGGATGATAAAGCTTTTATCGGTCTGCATTTCTTTAGCCCTGTCGACAAAATGCAGTTAGTCGAGATTATTAAAGGTAAAAAAACCTCCGCAGAGACTCTTGCTAAAGCCTACGACTTTGTACAACAAATTGGAAAAACACCGATTGTTGTCAATGATAGCCGTGGTTTCTTTACCAGTCGCGTGTTTGGTACATTCATTCAAGAAGGTATGCGTTTGCTTGCAGAGGGCGTTCACCCAGCACGTATTGAAATGGCAGCACTGAAAGCTGGTATGCCAGTTGGACCACTCGCTATTCAAGATGAAGTGTCTTTAACCTTAACCGAGCATGTTGCAAGTGAAGCACGTAAAGCCCTGCAAGCTGAAGGAAAAGATTTACCTAAAACTTCTGTAGATGAAGTGGTTCACACCATGATTCATGAGTTAAACCGTAAAGGTAAAGCAGCTGGAGCTGGTTTCTATGACTATCCGGAAAATGGTAAAAAGCACCTTTGGGAAGGCTTGAACCGTTGGCAAAAAGATCATGATATTTCTGAACAAGACATGATTGATCGCATTCTGTTTGTACAGGCGCTAGATACCTTACGTTGTTATGAAGAAGGCGTATTAGAGTCTGTAATTGATGCCAATGTCGGTTCTATCTTTGGGATTGGTTACGCACCTTGGACGGGTGGAGCAATTCAATTCCTCAATCAATATGGTATTGAGAAAGCAGAAAAACGCGCCGAAGAGTTAGCTACCAAATATGGTGAGAGATTCACACCACCAGCATTACTAAAAACCAAAGCTGAGCAGAAGCAAAATATTCAATAACTTAGACGTAATGAATATTTAAAAACTGCATAAACCTTACCCATATAAATATATTTTATTTATATGGGTTTTTCTTTATGACCTTTAAGATTTCAGCCCTAGGCCTAAATATGCTATAAATAGACTTCATTTTTGTGCTTCTACAGCACATTCGAGAAATCCTTATGTCCGATAAAAATTCTTCCGAGTCAGCAGTTCTAGGCTGGAAATTTGTTCTGATCGTTGGTGTTTTAAGTGCGATTTTCCTTGGCTTTTTCTATTTAGCAATGAGTAATGAACCTGACTATATGCCAGGAGCACAGCGCAAAGCACAACAAGAGCAAATGCAGCAAAAAGCTGAACACTCTACAGAGCAACACGCTCAACATGACGATATGCCTGAAATGGACATGCAAGAACATAAGCACTCAACTCAGTAATCAGATATTTTTCAAATGACAGATCTTTCCCGCAACGCATTGGTTGTAGAGGGTGGAGGCATGCGTGGTGCCTTTACCAGTGGTGTACTTGACTCATTTTTACAACAACAGTTCAATCCTTTTGACTTATACGTTGGTGTATCGTCTGGTTCAACCAATGTGGCTAACTACTTGGCAGGCCAGCAAGGCCGCACTCTAACGTTTTATGTTGATCACTCACTTCGTCCTGAATTCATCGATTACAAACGCTTTTTCAAAGGCGGTGATTTACTTGATTTAAAATGGATGTGGGAAATTGGTGAGCAAGACCACCCGCTTGACCAACAGAGTCTTTTTGCCAAAAATCCTGATTTTTATATGGTGTTGACGCATGCCAAAACAGGTCATGCGGAATATCTCCGTGCTGGTAAAGATAATTTGCTAAATGCACTTCGTGCTTCTAGCTCAATTCCAGTTTTAACGCGTCATCCCGTCGACATTATGGGGGAACCTTATTTTGATGGTGGTGTTGCAGATGCTCTACCCGTTCGCTGGACGGCGCAGCAAAGTGATGTAAAAAAACTATTGGTTTTACGCACACGTCCGAAAAATTACTTTAAGGCGAGTAGTCGAGGCGATCAATTCCTCGCGAAATATGCGTTTAAACATCATTATGGTTTTGCAAACAGCTTACGTAGCCGTTGTGCTCGTTATAACGCTTCGGTCGATTTTGTTCGTGGTGAAAATCCAGAACAGCAAATTTTAGAAGTTTGTCCACCCCCTCTTAAAAATATGGCTGGTCGTTTAACTACTAACCCGAAAAAGCTTCGTTATAGCTATGAAGTCGGCTTAGAAACAGGGCTACAAGCAATTGAAAGCTGGAATGCAATGAAATAAATCCAACTTGAGATTTCTAAAAAGAAGTCTCAAGTTAATTCTAAAATCATATCAATATGTGGAATACCACAATCTTGGTAAACCTCACCTTGCACCTGAAAACCTAAAGCTTCGTAAAAAGCTGTCACATAAGTTTGCGCAGAAAGCTTTAAATAAGGCAGTTTATGATGGTGCGCATAGTCAATAATATGCTGCATTAAAATTTTACCAATACCCTGCTTTCGATAAGGCACTAAAACAGCAACACGCCCTACGCTATGCTGTGGCAACAGACGTGCTGTAGCGATAGGCTGTTCTTTGTCATAAACAATAAAATGCAAAACTGTGGCATCCAAGTCGTCCCACTCATCTTCAGGTGCAATTCCCTGTTCTTGAATAAAAACTTGTTCACGGATGTATTTCGAATCTTTCTCGAGCTGTTCCCAACCACCCTCTTTAATTTTATACATCCGCTCACCGCCCTAGCACTTGCAGCCAATATTTTCGATCGGCAATTGATCTTGTAATAGCAACTCTAACGTTTGTTTTTTAATACCGTACATTTCTTTCAATGCTTGAATTTGAGCCATAATCTTGGCATCAGGTTCAGAAACGTTTTTGCGTTTCGTCGCCAAAATCATTTTGTTTTTGCTGGTATGTTCAAGCGATACAAACTCAAAAACTTTAGTTTCATAGCCATACGCTTTTAAAAGTAACGCACGTAACGTATCGGTTAGCATTTCGGCTTGTTGCCCCGCATGAATACCAAACTGTAGCATTGGTTGTAATACTTCAGGACTATGTAATTGTGGGCGTAACTCTTTGTGACAACACGGCGCACACATAATCATTGAAGCGTTTAAACGAATTCCAGTATGAATGGCAAAGTCAGTTGCAATATCACAGGCGTGTAAGGCAATCATAACGTCCAGTTTTTCTGGCTGATAACTACGTACGTCACCTTCAAAAAAGTCTAGATGGTTAAAGTGCACTTTGTCTGCAATATTCTGGCAAAACTCAACCAGATTCGGGCGCAATTCAACACCAGTAATCAATGGGGTTTTCTGCTGCTCTTGCAAATAATCATACAAAGCAAAAGTTAAATAACCTTTCCCCGAACCAAAATCGACAATCCGTAATTCTTGTTGAGATGCATCAATTTGTTCATAAGCGCTCGCAAAGATTTCAATAAATTTATTAATCTGTTTCCATTTACGCGCCATGCTTGGAATGATTTGGCCTTTTTCATCGGTAATACCAAGTTCTTTTAAAAACGCATTGCCCTGCTGTACATAGCGTTGCTTTTCACGATCATGAGTCTGAACAGTTTGGGTCGCATTTACAGCCTGCTTTTTACCCATATTTAACAGCGCTTTTTTCTTATTTTTTTTAAGTTGAATTTCTTGATTAGTCGAAAATAAGTTTGCTTGCTTACACTGTATGATTAACTGCTCAATCTGCTGCAAGCCCTCTTCAAATGAATAATTTTTAGTCACATCTTGGGTAGTATGGTGATATAGAGCTGAAAGCTGTTTTTGACCATGTAGCTCTACAACACGGAAAGTAATTTTTTCCAGCTGAGCCAACTCTCCTTTATATTGGCTCAAGATCAATCGCTCAAAAGCTTGTTGGTCAAGCATTTGCTTGATTTCATGAAAGAATTGCTGTTCTTGCTCAAAGGAGAAAACCGACACGGATATACCTAAAAATGAAGACTCATATAAAAGAGAAGTTTAAAGGGTCTAGGATTAAAAATAAAATAACTTTACGACTGTTTTGTATTTCTATACATTCGTATTTTTAATCAAAAAAATTAAACTTATGAGTAAATCTGTGTTGGAAACTTACGATCCAAAAGAAGAACTATTTAATGCCTATAGTCATGGGGCTGGTATTATTATGGCCGCTATAGCTTCTATCTTTTTAATTATAAAGGGATCTTATCTTTCAACTGCTCAGTGGGTAGGTTTGTGGATATACTCATTCAGTCTCATTTTGGTTTTCACCAGTTCTACACTCTATCACTTTGCTCAAACACAAAATCTACGCTACTGGTATAAGAAACTTGACCATACAGCCATTTATTATTTAATTGCTGGAACGTATACACCATTCTTAAGCATCGCAATTCCTACTACAAAAGCTCACTATCTGTTGATTGCACTCTGGAGCATTGCTGCAATTGGTACACTTTTCAAGTTAGTTTTTATTCATCGTTTTCAAAAAATTTCTTTGCTCGCTTATATTTTAATGGGATGGCTTGCTGTATTTGTAATGGATGACATGCGCACTTATTTAAGTAAAGACGCATTGATTTTCTTGATCATTGGCGGGTTAGCTTATACGGTTGGAGCATTGTTTTACGCGTTAAAAAAGGTAAGATATACCCATGCGATCTGGCACATTTTTGTGCTTTTAGGTGCAGGAGCACATTTTCTTGCTATCTATTGGTACATAGTTTAGTTCATTTTTCACTCTTATTCAGTGATCCTGAAAGAGTCATGGATGATGTTCTTTCACGCTATTCTTTTAGAAAAAATACGTCTTTAAAAGGAATAGTAAATTAAAAATAAATTTTAACTGATATAAGGTTTTATATGGATTCAACCTCTGCGACTGCTGCTCCGGCAGTAGCCACTAATTCAAAAACACGGGTTTTGTTTGCAAGCTTAGTCGGTACAACCATTGAGTTCTTCGACTTTTATATCTATGCAACTGCTGCCGTTATTATTTTTCCTCACCTGTTTTTCCCTGCTAGTAGTGGCAGTGCCGCAGTCTTACAATCTTTAGCAACCTTCGCAATTGCCTTTATTGCCCGCCCCATCGGTGCAGCAGTATTTGGTCATTTAGGAGACCGTATTGGTCGGAAAGCCACATTGGTTGCAGCTTTACTGACCATGGGTATTTCAACCGTATGTATTGGTTTACTCCCTACCTATGCACACATCGGAATCTTCGCCCCCCTACTATTGGCTGTATGCCGTTTAGGACAAGGGCTAGGCTTAGGTGGTGAATGGAGCGGTGCAGTATTACTCGCGACTGAAAATGCCCCTGAAGGTAAAAGAGCATGGTATGGCATGTTCCCACAACTTGGCGCTCCACTTGGTTTTATTTTGGCAACTGGTTCATTTTTATTATTGAGCGCAACTATTCCTGAGCAGGCATTTATGCAATGGGGCTGGCGTATTCCATTTATTGCAAGTGCTGTATTAGTGATTGTAGGCTTATATATCCGTTTAAAACTACATGAAACTCCAGCATTCCAAAAAGTTTTAGATAAGCAAAAAGAAGTTAATATTCCATTTAAAGAAGTTATCACTAAACATACGGGTAAGCTGATTCTTGGTACGATTGCAGCAATCTGTACGTTTGTCGTGTTCTATCTTACTACCGTCTTTGCCTTAAATTGGGGAACCACAAAGCTTGGCTATGCACGTGGTGAGTTCTTAGAACTTCAACTCTTTGCTACCCTTTGCTTTGCTGCATTCATTCCTTTATCAGCTATTTTTGCAGAAAAATTTGGTCGTAAAACAACCTCTATTGGCGTCTGTATTGCTGCTGCGATTTTCGGCTTGTTCTTCTCTAGCATGTTAGAGTCTGGAAATACCTTAATCGTCTTCCTTTTCTTATGTACTGGCTTGGCGATTATGGGATTGACCTATGGTCCGATTGGTACAGTTCTTTCCGAACTTTTCCCAACTTCAGTTCGTTACACAGGTTCGGCATTAACGTTTAACTTAGCAGGCATTTTTGGTGCATCATTTGCGCCACTTATTGCAACTAAGCTTGCTGAAACTTATGGTTTATATGCGGTTGGTTATTATCTTACTGCAGCATCGCTTTTATCACTCATCGCTTTCTTACTCATTCGTGAAACGAAAAATGATGATGTGAATAATCAGATCTAAAAATTAAGAAATTCTGATATAAAAAAGCCGGTTCAAAATTGAACCGGCTTTTTTATAAATATATGATCTTAATTCATTGATGCTGGATTCGAAGGTGCAATGCTATTTGATACAGCAGGAGCTGTTACATTACTTGCTGCAACGGCTGCTGGACCAGCAACGGCAGCTTCACCAATGAGTGCAACTTTTGCTTTTTCTTGGCTCTTCACAGATAAAGCAGGGTTAGTTGCTACAATACGATTAATGTTTGCTGAGTTTGCCGGAGCAATCGCAGTCGTTTGTAAAATAATTGGGCGATTACCTGTGTTACCCAACGTATAGCGAATACCTGTACGCGGGCTAATCACTGTAGTATTTTCTTGCTTCACTACAGCTTGAGCCGAAGTTGGGCCTTTTGCTGCAAGTACTTTATCAACCGTTGTCGTTTGAGGGGCTGAAGCTGCTTCTGCTGCGAAAACAAAACTAGGCACAGCAAGAACAGTTAAAAATAAAGGTTGTAATACTTTTTTCATTGTCTTTCCAACATACACTCTGGATGAGAAGTAAATAGCATTTAATGCTTAAAACTGCAAACATTATTCACAGGCTTACTACAAACATAAAAAAAGCAGAACAATTGTTCTGCTTTTTTCGTCAAGGCAGATTAAATCTTACCGTGACATTGTTTATATTTTAGTCCAGATCCACATGGACATGGTGCATTACGGCTTTCTGGAACAGGGAAAGCTTGCTGATCATTAGACTCGTTCATACTTTCTTGAGAAAGTGTAACTTCACCAGTTAAACCATCTACGTCATCATGTTCAAAAGAAAGCTTCATTGATTCAGCTTGCTGCTGCTGTTGAGCTTCCATTTCTGCAAGTTCTTCTGGCGTTGGGATATGTACACGAGACAAATCAGTCACAACATCAGTTTTAATAATACCCAGCATATTTACAAACAGGTTGAAAGCTTCTTTCTTGTATTCCTGTTCAGGATTTTTTTGCGCATAGCCACGTAAGTGAATACCTTGACGCAAATAATCCATTGCAGCCAAGTGATCTTTCCAATGACGATCAAGAGAGTTTAAAACGAAGTGACGTTCAAGCATTGCTGCTGATTCATCACCCATTTGAGTGCGGCGTTGACGATAACGTTCAATTACTTCATCGCTAATACGCTCAACTAAACCTTCTTCATCTAGACGGCGATCTTGATCTAACCATTCTTGAATTGGTAGCTCAATACCCAAATCAATACGTAGAGCGTTTTCTAAGCCTTCAACATCCCACTGGTCATGAATTGACTCTGGTGGAATAAAGTTAGCAATCACGCCTTTCATCACTTCGTGATGCATTTCTTCAACGTATTCTTTTAAAGTATTTTCAGCTAACACTTCATCACGTTGTGAATAAATGATCTTACGTTGTTCATTATTCACATCATCGTATTTCAATAAGTTTTTACGAATATCAAAGTTACGCGCTTCAACTTTACGCTGAGCGTTCTCGATTGAACGACTCACCATTTTGTGTTCAATCGCTTCATTTTCTTGGAGACCCATTGCGCGCATCATTCCGACTACGCGATCACCTGCGAAAATACGCATAAGGTCGTCTTCAAGAGACAAATAGAAACGAGAAACACCAGGATCACCCTGACGGCCCGCACGACCACGTAACTGGTTATCAATACGGCGTGATTCATGGCGCTCAGAACCAATGATGTGCAAACCACCTGATTTCAATACATCTTCGTGGTCTTGTTCCCATTGTGCTTTCAGACGTGCTTCATCTTCAGCAGTAGGGTTTTCAAGTTTGGCAAGTTTTGCTTTCCAGTTACCACCCAAGATAATGTCCGTACCACGACCAGCCATGTTGGTTGCAATCGTTACTGCATTCGGGCTACCCGCCTGAGCAATAATGTCAGCTTCACGCTCATGTTGTTTTGCATTCAACACTTCGTGGTGAATACCAGCTTGCATTAACTTAGAAGATAAAATTTCACTGGCTTCAATGGTCGCTGTACCAATCAGAATCGGTGCAACACCTTGCTCACGAATATTCGTAATTTCCTGAATAATCGCATCGTATTTACCGTTACGGTTTAAATAAATTAAATCGTTTTGGTCATTACGTACCATTGGGCGGTGAGTTGGAATAATCACAACATCAAGGCCATAAATTTCTTTCATTTCCGCAGCTTCAGTATCAGCCGTACCTGTCATACCTGAAAGCTTTTTATATAGGCGGAAATAGTTCTGGAATGTTGTGGTCGCTAGTGTTTGGTTTTCAGGCTGAATTTCCAAACCTTCTTTCGCTTCAACTGCTTGATGCAAACCTTCTGACCAACGACGACCCGGCATTGTACGGCCAGTGTGTTCATCAACAATCACGACTTCGCCATCGTGAATAATATAGTGAACATCACGTTGGAATAAGAAATGTGCACGAATAGCAGCAGACACATGATGAACAAGGCTCAGATTCGTTGCTGAATATAGACTTTCACCTTCAGCTAACAGACCCATTTGAATAAGTTCTTGCTCAACAGTTTCATAACCAATTTCGGTCATTTCAACTGAACGCTGCTTTTCATCAATCCAGAAGTGCCCACCATCTGCAACTTTTTCTTCTTTTTGAGGATGTAATTTAGGAGGAATGGTATTGATTGCAGAATACAGATGCGAAGAGTCTTCACTTTGACCAGAAATAATTAATGGTGTACGTGCTTCATCAATCAAGATTGAGTCAACTTCATCGATAATGGCATAGTGCAAACCACGTTGTTTCTTTTCTGCTAAAGAAAACACCATGTTGTCACGTAAGTAGTCAAAACCGAATTCGTTATTGGTACCATAGGTAATATCAGCCAGATAAGCTTCCGCTTTTTCAGACGGACCTTGCATTGAATAGATCGTACCAATGCTTAAACCTAAAAACTCAAATAATGGACGGTTCAACTCAGCATCACGCTGTGCCAAATAATCGTTCACCGTAATGACATGAACGCCTTCGCCACTTAATGCGTTTAAATAACACGCCAAAGTACCCATCAGGGTTTTACCTTCACCGGTACGCATTTCGGCAATTTTACCTTCATGCAAGGTAATACCACCAATAAGCTGAACGTCATAGTGACGCATGCCCATTACACGCTTGGCTGCTTCACGACAAACTGCAAATGCTTCTGGAAGTAATTTATCTAAACTTTCGCCATTATTATAACGTTGTTTGAATTCTGGAGTTTTTGCAGATAAGTCTGCATCGCTTAAAGCTGATATCGTCGGCTCGAGCGCATTGATTTGCTCAACAATTTTGCGCATTCGTTTGAGTTCGCGCTCATTTTTTGTACCGAAGATACCTCCGATCAGACTTGCCAACATGGATAAACTCTCTAAATCTTGCTTGGTCAAATGAATAAACTTTTTCTCAGTCGTTTATTATGGTGCCAGAAATTTGAAGTACAAGGGGTTTGCACAAAACCTCTAAAAAAAATCTGATAGTTAGATGAATGGTATTTCATTCATCTAGTCCCCCTTAATGTATTTGGCGCCTAAAACGCACCATTAACGCTCATCTATTAAGCATAACTTCCGAGAAATCTAATTTAGCAAATTTACCTTAAAGTTACATTGATTAAGCACTTAAAATAATGAGTTTTAGTCATATATATTTACACTTATATAAAAATTTCATAATAAAATATAAAAACAATAATTTTAATCATAAAGTAAATGCTGCATATTCATTCAATCGAATAACAAATTATGAGCAATTGAGGAAATATCATGACACTACGATTAGGAGACACTGCCCCCGATTTTCAACAAGAATCGAGCGAAGGCCCAATTAATTTTTATGATTTTTTAGGGGATAGTTGGGGAATCTTATTTTCACATCCAGCCGACTATACGCCAGTATGTACAACAGAGTTAGGTTACACAGCAAAATTAAAAGATGAATTTACGAAGCGTAATGTTAAAGCGATTGCTTTGTCAGTAGACGATGTAGAGTCTCATAAGGGCTGGATCAACGATATTAATGAAACACAAAACACAACTGTAAACTTTCCAATCATTGCAGATAAAGACCGTAAAGTATCTGAGCTTTATGGCTTCATTCACCCTAATGCCAGCGAAACTCTGACAGTGCGCTCATTAGTGATTATTGATCCGAATAAAAAAGTTCGCTTAATCATTACCTACCCTGCTTCGACGGGCCGAAATTTTAATGAAGTCTTACGCGTTGTGGATTCATTACAATTAACTGACAAGCATAAAGTCGCTACACCTGCGAACTGGCAGCAAGGTGAAGATGTTGTTATTGTGCCATCACTTAAAGATGAAGAAGAAATTAAACAACGCTTCCCTAAAGGTTATACTGCGGTTAAACCTTATTTACGCCTAACACCACAGCCTGAAAGCAATAAAACCGACTAAAGGTTTTATTGCTTACAAGACAAGCGAAGCGCGTAGGCAAGCATCTGAAAGGTTCCTTGCAAGACAAACGAAGTGCGTAGGCAAACACTTGAAAAGTTGGCTACAAGACAAGCGAAGTACGTAGGCAAGCATCAAAAGATTTTAAATAAGCCAACCGCGTAGTAAATCGTAAGCAAAATAAGTAAATTTTTCACCCTTAAAAAGCCATCGAACGTGATGGCTTTTTTATTTATACATTGAATACACATGGTTTTTACTGCTCAGATCAGTTATAACTCGAAGCGATTCGGTATAAAAAATAAAAATCATGATCTATAAAATTCATCATTTAAAGTGTGGCAGCATGTGCCCAGTTTGTGCCCCACTCTTTGGACAAAAAGGCTTTCGAGCTGAAGTCGTCTGCCATTGCCTTCTGGTTGAAACTGATCGAGGCTTAGTGCTTATTGATACAGGCTTTGGCTTGCAAGATTATTTACATATGAAACAACGCCTAGGATCATTAGTTAAACGTTTAGGTAAAATTGAGCCTAACCTTGAGTTTAGTGCTATTCAGCAAATTCAAAAGCTCGGGTTTAATCCAAAGGATGTACAACACATCTTTGTCACTCATCTTGATTTTGATCATGCAGGCGGAATTTCAGATTTTCCACATGCCACTGTGCATGTTTTAGCTGCAGAATATAACGCAGCCCAACTTCCAAATTTTAAGGGCAAACTTCGCTATAGAAGCAATCAATATAAAGATCATCGCTACTGGAACTTTGTTGAATATCAGCAAGGTGAAGCATGGTTTAACCTCGAAAAAGTAAAAGGTTTTCCGCTATTTCAAGATGAAATTTTAATGGTGCCTCTATTGGGGCATTCAGCTGGTCATTGTGGTATTGCCATTAAGCAACAAAATCAATGGCTATTATTTTGTGGAGATGCTTACTACTCACATCTAGAGTTAAACCCTAAAAATAAATTAAGATCACTTAATGTGCTGGAAAAAACATTTGCAGAAGATAATGAGCAACGCCTTGTTAATCTCAAACGCTTACAGCATTTAGCTCAACATGAGCCAACGATTGAAATTATTTGTGCTCATGATCCTTATGAGCTTAATCGGTATCAAACATGAAAAAATTATCGCTCATCACACTTCTCATCTGTATAAATTTACAAGGATGTATGCAGCATGAAAGTATCGCTCATGAGCAACGACCAAAAGACTGGGGCACTTTAGTCTCTCAGAACCATAACTTTTATCAAATTAGTAATGATGTTTTTCGCAGTGAACAACCTAGTGCTGCAATGATTTCAGAATTAAAGAATCATCAAATTGGAACGATTATTAATTTACGAGCCAAAGATGCAGATACTTTAGTTTTTAAAAATGAAAATTTTAATCTTGTGCATATTCCTATCAACACATGGGCAATTAACCGCCAAGATTTATTAGAAGTCATGCAACAAATCAAAATTGCTAAACAGAATAATCAGCGTGTTTTATTGCACTGCTACCATGGTTCAGACCGTACAGGCGCCAGCGTTGCCATGTATCGCATTATTTTTGAAAATTGGGCAATTGATGATGCGGTTAAAGAAATGAAGGAAGGTGGTTATGGCTACCATATTATCTGGAAAAATATTGATCGTTTATTCACCCCTGAAAATGTAAAATGGATTCAACAACAATTGTCGAATCCATCTTAACTACATTTTTTGAGTAACCCTTAGATCAGATTAACGCTGATCTAATGGCACCCAATCAATGACCCAAGCCGATTTCATATTTAAACTTGAATCAGAAGTAATTTTCTTACGGGCGGCATCTGCTGTATCACGGTCTTTCGCAGGACCTACCATGATACGGATTCCCTTGCTAGTTTGGCTCGTAGTTACCTTGTAGCCTTTAGCTCGTAATTTAGAAACAACTGCATCTGCATTTGCTTGGTTAGCAGCCAATGCAACTTGCACCATCCACTTTTTATCACCATTTTCCAGCAATTCACGCGCTTTTTCAGCCTCAGCTTTTTTATCAGCTTCTGCTTTACGCTTAGCCTCTGATGTTTTCTTATCAGCTTCTGCTTTGTGTTTCGCTTCAGTTGCTTTCTTATCGGCTTCTGCCTGACGTTTTGCTTCAGCTGCTTTCTTATCAGCTTCCGCTTGGCGTTTTGCTTCAGCTGCTTTCTTATCAGCTTCTGCTTGGCGTTTTGCTTCAGTTGCTTTCTTATCAGCTTCTGCCTGACGTTTTGCTTCAGTTGCTTTCTTATCAGCTTCTGCCTGACGTTTTGCTTCAGCTGCTTTCTTATCAGCTTCCGCTTGGCGTTTTGCTTCAGCTGCTTTTTTGTCTGCATCTATTTTTGAAGTATCAGTTGTTTTATTTGCCACATTAGTTTGCTGGTTTTTAGCTTTCGCCTCACCCACTAACTCTGGTGGAATATTATCTGAACTTTCTTGAGCAGCTGTACGACGGGCATTAATCGCAGCGTATTCTGCTGCGGCTTTACGAGCAGCATCAGCTTCAGCTTGCTGTTGCATTGCTAAAAACTCAGCTGCACGTGCTTCTTGCTCAGCAACCGCTTTTTCACGCGAACGGCGCTGTTCTTCTAACAAACGTTTTTCTGTTTCAACATCAACCGCTAAAGGCTGTAGTTGTACCATTTGTCCTTCGGTTGCTTGCTTTGGCTTAGTTTGAGTTTTTGGTGATGTGGATGCCGGTGGTTGAACTTCAACCTGTTTTATTTCCTCATTTCCTTTTAGAAGTAATGCTGCCAATAAAACACCACCTCCCAGTAAAACAACACCACCCATCCAGCGTTGTTTGTTATTCATTGACATTCTTCCAAATACTCCCAAATCGCTTCTAAAGTATGAAACGAACCACAGGCTAAAATCAGCTGATTGTTATTTGTTTGCTCAAGCGCTGATTTAAAAGCCTCTTTGATATTGCCATATTGTTGTACTGTCTGGCCTTGCAAGGCATCATTGAGTTGCTGAATCGGTGCAGCACGCGGCACATTCAACTCAGCAATTTTCCAATGTAAAACAGTAGGTTTCAATAAATCGACTACTGATTTTATATCTTTATCTGCCAGCATTGAAAATACTGCGACAACTTCTGTGTACTGTTTATTGTATTCTAAGAAATTTCGCAATTGCTTTAACAAAAATTCAACACCATGTGGATTGTGTCCGGCATCAAAAATTACCGTTTTCCCCTCCACTTGACGCTGCTCAAAACGTCCTGCTAAACGTGCAGATTGAATACCTTTTTCTAATGCTGACTGAGAAATTTCAAGTCCGCTGTTTAAAATAGCGGCAACCGCTCCCGCAATATTTTCAATGGCTAAATGGCCTAAAGGAAGCTTTAAAGTAGTTCCTTCTGAGGCAAAGTACCAGTTTTGTCCATCATCGGCGAGTTTATAAAAATAATCACGATTAACGGTATATAAGTCTGCTTGCGTACTTTCTGCTTTATCTTGGATTGCTTGAGGTAGAATTTGTTCACCAGCAAAGACAACCGGAATTTGTGGACGAATAATGCCTGCTTTTTCAAAAGCAATTTTTTCGATAGTATCGCCCAACCAGTCAGTATGATCTAGACCAATATTAGTAATAACTGCAACGTCGGGATCAATTACATTGACGACATCTAAGCGTCCACCCAAACCAACTTCGAGCACCCATACATCACATTGCTGTTGTTTAAAAATGACAAAAGCAGCCAAAGTGGTTGCTTCAAAAAAAGATAAGCTTAAATCACAATCGCGACGAGCCTGATCGACTTGAACAAAAGCATCAATCAGACTTTGATCATCGACTTCAACTCCACCTAATTTGACTCGCTCATTAAAGCGATAGATATGCGGTGACTGATATAACCCAACTTTATAACCCTGTGCGTTTAATATCGCGGCCAGTGTGGTTGTAGTTGAGCCTTTACCATTCGTTCCGGCTACTGTAAAAACTTTAGCAGTAGGCTGAGTCACACCCAGCTTTTCTGCAACAGGAATTACACGTTCCAGACCAAGATCTATCCCTGTAACGTGAACATGGCTCCAATAATTGAGCCATGTATCTAAAGAGTCTATTGAAAGTGGAGCTTGTTGGTTCAAGGTAAGTTCATCAATTTCGATACAAGTCGAGATACAGTATCACGTAAAGCGTGACGATGAACAATCTGATCGATTACACCATGATCAAGCAAATATTCAGCACGTTGGAACGGTTCTTCTAGAGTTTCACGTACAGTCTGCTCAATTACACGTTTACCAGCAAAGCCAATCATCGCTTTAGGTTCAGCAATATGAATATCACCCAACATTGCTAAAGAAGCTGTTACACCGCCATATACAGGATGTGTTAACACCACGATATAAGGTAAACCTGCATCTTTTAACTTTTGGATTGCCGCTGAAGTACGTGCCATTTGCATAAGAGACAGCATACCTTCTTGCATACGTGCACCACCAGAAGCTGCGAAACAGATCAATGGTTGACGTTTTTCAATAGCAAGTTCAGCAGCCTGAACAAAACGGTCGCCTACAACTGTACCCATAGAGCCGCCCATAAAGTCGAACTCAAAAGCACATGCGATCATATCTACGCCATTTAAATTACCTTGCATGGCAATTAAGGCTTCCGTTTCACCAGTTTTGGTTTGCGCTTCACGCATACGATCTGGATATGGCTTAGTGTCGACAAACTTTAACGGATCTTTCGCGCTAAATTCTTGCCCTAATTCTGCTACTACATTGTCGAAGAACCAGTTCAAACGATCACGAGCTTTCATACGTAAGTGTTCATCACACTGCGGACAAACATACGCATTGAAAGAGATTGCTGTACGTGTCACTAGAGCATGACATTCAGGGCATTCAATCGTTGGCTCAGTAAATGTTGCTTTGAGAATTTGTTGCTCATTTGCGACTTCAATACCTGGAACCGGACGTTTTGTCCATGGTGTCGAAGGGCTAAGAACTTTCCCTGATTTCACTTCTTGATTCATACTAACTCATCGAGCGCTGCTCGAAGCTCCTTGACTTTATTCACCGTCTGTTCAACAGCGTCATCCGCTGCCAACGTTGCAAAATTTTTAACGAAAGCACTACCTACAATCACCGCATCAGCAACGCTACCCATTGCTTTTGCTGAAGCAGCATCACTAATACCAAAACCAACACCTACTGGAATATCAGTGGCATTTTTGATTTTTTGAATACGTGCAGCAGCTTCTGTCGTATCTAGTGTTGCGGCTCCCGTTACACCCTTAAGTGAAACATAGTAGATAAATCCACTTGCCTGATTTGCCACATGCTGAATGCGTTGGTCTGTAGAAGTTGGTGCGAGCAAGAAGATTTGATCCATGTCATGTTGCTTCAACACAGCACCAAACTCTTTTGACTCTTCTGGCGGTAAATCCACCAGTAATAAGCCATCTACACCACACGCTTTCGCATGAGAAACAAACTTCTCGTAACCAATCACTTCAACCGGATTTAGATAACCCATTAAAACAACAGGTGTATCCTGATCCTGTTCACGAAACTCCTTTACCATGTTAAGAGCATCTAATGTGTTAGTCCCTGCCGCAAGCGCACGTTCAGCTGCAAGCGCAATTACTGGACCATCGGCCATTGGATCTGAAAATGGTAAACCAAGCTCAATGACATCTACTCCTGCCGCAACCATTTTATGCAGTAACGGAACTGTTACTTGCGGTTGTGGATCACCCGCCATGACATAAGATACAAGCGCTTTACGTTGTTGGGACTTAAGCTTTTCAAAACGGGTGGCAAGACGTGACATAGGGTTGTGCTTTCCTTGAATTATTTAAAATTGAGGAGTTGTTTGTAGAAATACAAGAACATCGCATTTTAACGCTATTTTTTGCCCATTGAACAGGTCTAACGTTATGGCGATATTCGATTGTATGATTCATACAACCCATGGCGTACATTTATCAATATTTTGAAACTTTTCTCAATGATCAAAGCTTCCTATTTTCGAGCCATTATTAGATCGTCATCTGAATAGAAAATCGCCACAGAAAGGCTATTTTATTGCATTTTTATTTGTTAGCTGTAATTGTCTTTTTCTTGCTAATAGGGTTTGCCCTGTCAAATTTTTATGGGCACGTGCAAGTGCTGACTGGTCCGAATATCCCAATTGTTCAGCAATTAAAGTGAGGCTGGCATTTTGGTTAAGTAATATCTCACAGCGCCTCATACGCTCTGCATCTAAAATTAATTTAAATGAAGTGTTTAATGACTGTAGCTGGCGCTGCAAGCTTCGTACTGAAATATTCAACTCGATGGCAATATCTTCTATTTTAGGGGCCTGCTGCTTTTGCTTAAAATATTCATGGACGATCCAATGTATTTGCTGAGCTAAATCTGTATGTATTTTACGCTGAGCTAATGCTTCTTCTGCCTGTTTCACTAAAAGTTGCATTAAGGTTGGGTCTGCATGCTGAGGACGAATACTTAGTCCCTCACTTGCAAAAGTTAATGCATAGTAAGGTTTTTCAAATGATAATTTGCATTGAAAGAAACGCTGATAGTGCACTAACGGACCACGTGCACGGTGCACGAACTCAACTTGTTGCAAGAGAAAATCATGTAGTGGAGCTATCTGTTTAGCAAGCTGTACCATCGCGGCCAAGGTCAATTCACAAAGTATGATATTGCTGTCATCAACCAATGGCCAATACAAACGAATTTTAGAAGCATCTTGCTCAATTTGCATAGGCACCACTTGTTCACCGTCAATCACCAAACGATGAAACTTCATAATATATTCAAGAACCTCTGCAAAACTGCCACTTCGGGATGCCATATAGCCCAATACACCAAAATTAGCAGGTGTAATGCAAGTGGCCATTTCCAAAGCTAAATTGGAAACTTGTAGCTGAGATTCAGTTAGCTCTAAAAGCTCAAGAAAAAAATTTAAAGATGATTGAGCATCAATAGACGAAGCTAAAATATTTTGAACTTGTCGGGCCTGAACATCCGTCAGATTTAATGCCTGCCAGTCCATTCCCCGTTCTTTTAAGTAAGTATTCCAAAGATAAAAATACCCATTTGAAATCGTAAAATCCTGCATGGCTCATCCTTTTTTTACTGCCATCTTGTCGCAAACTGTATAAAAATTGGCAATAACTGTCAAAACAAAGCCGACCAGCCGCGACATACTAATAAACAAGTTAGATGCGAGAAATAAAATATGAACGCACATGTTTCTTATCAAGTCGAGCCAGTGGTTCGTAAAGATCTAGATTTTCACTTAAACGAAGCGCCTCGCTTTTGGTTTAATAATGATCCTTTTTTGACTCGTATGTTTGATGCACTCAGCTTAACCTTTCCTGATGGGGAGCGTTATTTCATCGAATGCGTTCGTATGTTCCGTGACAAAATTGAAGATCCAGAACTACAAAAACGAGTTGTGGACTTTATTAAACAAGAAGCTCAACACGGTATTGCTCATGACAAAATGAATCAGCTCATGAAAGAACAAGGTATGCCTGTTGATCAATTCACAGCTACACTAAAAAGAATTTTTCGTTTTGAACTCACCAAACGCTCACCACAATACAATATTGCAATGACGGCAGCAGCTGAACATTTAACGGCATTAATGGCAGAAACGTTTTATAGCAATAAAAAAACTTTAGAAAATGCTCACCCCTATGTCCGAGCGCTTTTTGCTTGGCATGCCATTGAAGAAATGGAGCATCGTGATGTTGCTTTTGATGTCATGAAACAAGTAGGTGAAGTTCCTGAGTCGACTCGTCGATTTGTATTGGTTCTTACAACAGTACTCATGTTTGGTTTTACGCTCTATCGCACCAACATCATGTTGAAATGTGATGGTTTTAGTTCTAGAGAAAGACTCTTAATGAGCCTTAAAGGCTTACCTTGGTTCTTCGGCAAAAATGGCACATTAACTGCTATGAAAAGCCAATATCTAGATTGGTTTAAAAAAGATTTTCATCCAAGTCAGCATCCGGTCATTCGTCAATATCCAGTCTGGATTGAAACACTTGAAAAGACCAATGATCCTATTGCGGCTGGGGAAGCATTCTGGCAAGCAGGTTTATAACCTGCTTGTTACCATTTTGCATAATGTTGTTCTAGTAAACCGTATTGCTCATTGCAATTGATTATATCAGTTGCCTCATGCTCAATCGTGCCGCTAATTTTAGCTTGCCACTGATTGAACTGGCTTCCAATCATTCTTAAATTAATATTTTCGTATCGGCACCAACCAATATGGACCTGTAGATTAAGTTTTTGATCTAGAGAGCTAATTTGCCAAAGTTCATCATTTACTTTTTCAAATAAAACATCAGTCAGTGGAAATAAAACTCCGTTAATCCATAAGCAATTTTCATTACCAAAGCTTTCATTAACACCAGAAGCTAAATTTAAACCAATACGCCGCCCTTGCTCATCCCAAAAATTACATGAAAGCCAGAACCAAGCTGTTTCAGGTCGCAAAAAACCACATGTATCATCTAGAGATGCAAATGTCTTTTCATCAAATTGTACAATTTGGTTTTGTTTATTAATAAACATCCCTTCTACACCCAGCGTGGTCTGCTTTTGGGTATAGGTCCAACCGTTAATACCTGTCGGTGTACATAAACTTAAGATATCGGTTCCAGCACAAAAAATACGAGCGCTAAGTTGGATCTCACCATATTTAGTTACTCGAATATATCGCACACCATTGGCATGTTGGATATCAAACTGATAAGGCGATTTAGAAAAATAGCTTTGATTAAACAATGGCTGTTCATCAAGATAGGTTTTATGACCTAAAGGCTGAATCGCATTCCACTCAATGACTTGCTGGGTTTCATGGTCATAAATATAGAAAAAACCGTGCCCGACCCAACCGATATCTGCAATCGCTAAACCAATACTATAATGTTTGTGTTGAATACCGCAGAATTTAAATTTTTTATATTTTAATTGCTTACGCCAGCCCTTTAAGACCTTACCATAAGGGGTTTTATAAATATAATGTTGTACGTGAATGGTTGACGGTACAGATTCAAAACGCCCGTAGCGAGGCTGTCCATTTTCTTGAATTAAATCCATTTACCCACTTCCATATGAATATTAGATTTCAAATGACCTATACCACGGTCAAATACGTATTTTCCCAAATTGTTGCAGCAAAATCGCCTTTTATTAAATGAATATAGCGCCCTGCTACACAATCTATTACTAAGCAGTCATCAATATCAATGACTCGATCTGTGTGTGCTTTTTGCCACTGTTGATCTATAAATTGTTTACCTAATTGTTTTGCAACGATAGCATTTGGTGCAACTACAAACTCATAACGGTGGAGCTCACCGAATTCACGAGCATTATATCCACCCAGATTAATTAAATATAATTTTAAATCATCTGGTT
Organism: Acinetobacter sp. NIPH 542; assembly: GCF_000369825.1. Taxonomy (NCBI): domain Bacteria; kingdom Pseudomonadati; phylum Pseudomonadota; class Gammaproteobacteria; order Moraxellales; family Moraxellaceae; genus Acinetobacter; species Acinetobacter sp. NIPH 542. Next base: position 71,908 of record NZ_KB850209.1, on the reverse strand, counting down.
TGGGTGCTGCATCTGTAAAATGAATTTGATAATTTTTCCCTTGAGAGTTAACACCAGAGAGCTTGGCCCAAGCATCAATATGTAATCCTTGAACCTCACCAAACCAAGCCTGTTTAAGTTGAGGATAAACTTCTTCCAAAGTATCTCCTACCGCCATGACAACATCATGAACTTCTGTATTAGCACGTGCATGACGCCCGCCTAACATCACCATAAACAAGCTTGGCATTGTATCCTCTTACATCTCGACCATTTCTACGCCATCAATGCGTGCAACTGTCATTAAATCTTTATCACCACGACCTGAAACAGTCGCAATAATAATCTGATCTTTAGACATTGTTGGTGCAAGCTTAGAAACGTATGCCATTGCATGTGAGCTTTCAAGTGCAGGAATAATCCCTTCGATTTTGGTTAAATCACGGAAACCTTGCAAAGCTTCTGTATCATTAATCGGCACGTATTCTACGCGCTTCATATCTTTCAAGAAGCTATGTTCAGGACCAACACCAGGATAGTCAAGACCAGCTGAGATACTATGTGTCTCAATAATCTGACCTTGTTCATCACTCATTAAGTAAGTACGGTTACCATGTAATACACCCACATGACCTGCATTTAACGGCGCAGAGTGTTTACCAGTTTCAATACCAAAACCAGCTGCTTCAACACCATACATTTTCACATTGGCGTCGTTTAAGAATGGATAGAACAAGCCCATTGCATTTGAACCGCCACCCACACATGCAACCAATGCATCTGGTAAGCGACCTGCTTGCTCCAGGATCTGTTTGCGTGCTTCACGGCCAATAATCGATTGGAAGTCACGAACGAGTTGAGGATATGGATGCGGGCCTGCAACTGTACCAATCACATAGTAGGTCGTATCAACATTGGTTACCCAGTCACGCATCGCTTCGTTCATGGCATCTTTCAGCGTTTTAGAACCACTTTGTACAGGAACAACTGTAGCACCCAACAAACGCATACGATAAACATTCATGGCTTGGCGCTTAACGTCTTCAGCACCCATATAAACAACACATTCAAGACCTAAACGTGCTGCAATCGTTGCTGTTGCTACGCCATGTTGCCCAGCACCAGTCTCGGCAATAATACGTTTTTTACCAGAAAGCTTTGCCAATAACGCCTGACCAATCGTGTTATTTACCTTATGTGAACCTGTATGATTCAAGTCTTCACGTTTAAGGTAAATTTGCGCACCACCTAACTCTTTTGACCATCGCTCAGCATAATAAAGTGGACTAGGACGACCTACATAGTAGGCGAGATCGCGGTCGAATTCTGCCAGAAACTGTTCATCATTTTTCATGCGGGAATAGAGATTTTCTAAATCTTCTAATGCCGCCATTAAAGTTTCTGACACAAAACGTCCGCCATGGATACCAAAATGCCCTGCAGCATCTGGGTACTGTGTATAGTCAATCACATTGTTTTGCTGATCCACGTTGGACTCCTTGCATAAATCGTTCAATGAGTTGTTGGTCTTTTATACCTTTTGCGGATTCTACGCCTCCGCTCACATCTACTGCAAAAGCACCGGTAGTATGAATAGCGTCAATGACATTGTCAGGGGTTAAACCACCTGCCAAGATTAAAGGAATATCAAGTTTTGGGAATTTAGACCAGTCAAACTGATGTCCTGTGCCCCCTTTAAGCTCAGGATGCCACGCATCGAGCAATACAGCACTAGCACCAGCCGCCTGATATTTTTGAATTTCAGCAATTACATCTAAATCAGGTTTAACCTGAATCGCTTTATACCAGCGACGTTTACAATGGCGAGCTATTTCCTGACATTGTTCTGGAGTTTCATCGCCATGTAGTTGTAATACATCTAGGGGAACACAATCAAGTACATCCTGAATTTCAGTGGCACTTGCATTCACAAACAAACCAACCATTTGTACATAAGGTGGAATTACTTTTGTAAATTCTTGAACCGCTGCAACTGTCACATGTCTTGGACTTGGCGGAAAAAAAACAAAACCTATCGCATCTGCTCCAGCAGCAACAACTGCCTGAACATCTTGAATGCGAGTAATTCCACAGATTTTTGCGCGTGTACGTTTTTGGTTTGATGGGCTCATGATCTGCCTAAACTACAACCATTTCTTAAAATAAGCGCCATTGTAATGCAATTTTTGTCCCTTGCGTAAAAGTTCTCTGGGAATTGCTCCAAATGACATTGTATGAAATAAATCGCCACTTTATACTGCGTAAAATTGGAAGCAAGTGTAAGCAATTAATGCTTTAGGGAAGCTGGTGAAAGTCCGGCACTGCCCCCGCAACGGTAACAATGTAAAGCATATTTTTTAAGTCGATATCGACTTACACCACTGCAATAATGTGGGAAGGTGAATATGTCCATAACATGAATATGGCGCTGAAGTCCGGAGACCTACTTGTTTCATCTATCTACCCGATCATTCACGTGGGGTGAATGTATGGAGCATGTTATGTCTAAGTCTTTTCAACCTACTCGTCTGGTAGGGGCTATCGCTATTGCGATGGGGTTTTCACCTGTTATTTTTGCTGAAGATACAACGAACGCAACTCAGCTTGATCCAATTGTAATCACTGCTACTCGTTCAGAAGAAAAAATTAAAAATGTACCCGCTCGTATCTCAATTATTGAGCCACAGATACTTGAACAATCACCAATCGCCGAGCTACCACACTTACTTATGAGTGATGCCTCTATTGATATGATGCAATATGGTGGCTACGGGCAAGCGGCATCTATCTTTACACGTGGTACAAATTCAACCCATACATTAGTACTTCGTGATGGTGTTCGTTTAAATACGGGTTCTGCTGGCTCTGCATCATTGGCTTTTATTGATACAACAGACATCAAACAAATTGAAGTATTAAAAGGGCCAGCTTCTGTTTTATATGGAACAGATGCTATTGGAGGGGTAGTACAACTAATTTCAAAAACACCTGAGAAAACTGGTGCTTTCATCACTGGTGAAATAGGTGAACAAAATACTTATAAATCTGTGGTCGGTGCTGATCTCGCTGAAAATGGTTTCTATGCACAAATTCGTGGACAACGTTTAGAATCTGATGGTACTCAAGTTACAGATTTTAAAAATGCTAATGTAAAAACTGGATCTTATGATCAAAAAGGATTCAGTACAAAAATTGGTGTTGAAAAAGAACAGTATGCTGCTTCTGTAGACTATTCACAAAACCAAGGTAATTCTGTGTATGTCCAATCTATTCAAGATGCCAATTATACTTTACTAGGGTTAAAGAATGTATCTCAAGATTTTAAGAATGAGATCATTAATATTAAAGGTCGTTTAAACATTAACGATAACGTATCAGTGAATGCGCGCTTATCACAATTTAAAGATGACTTAGAACAAAATCAATCACACGATGCTATCTATAACACAACAAAAGAAGCTGAACTTTATAGCAAGTGGCAATTTACCCCAAAACAGAATATTTTAGCAGGTGTTGCAACTAGAAATATAAAGTCTGATGTCCTTTCAGGCACTGCTCCCTATGAAGTTGATTATAATAAAGAGGTCGACAGTACAGGCTATTTCGTACAGCATCAATATCAATCCAATAAACTCCATACCCAATTAGGTTTACGTGTAGAGGATCACGAAACATTTGGCACTCATACTGTTGGACAAGCCGCCGTTCGCTATCAAGTTTTACCTACTACAAGTATTTATACTAATATCGGTACAGCGTTTCGTGCGCCAACCAACAATGATCTTTATGCACTTAATTGGGGGGGAAATCCTAATTTAAAGCCTGAAGAAAGTGTTTCTTATGAAATTGGTTTAGATCAAAAAATTACTGATCAGTTAAGTTTAGGATTCTCTGCATATCGCAATGAAGTCGATGATTTAATTACATTTGTTACAGATCCAGTTACCTATGAAGGCAGATTATACAATGTCAAAAAAGCCACCTTTACAGGTGGTGAATTCAATCTAAATTGGGTAAATGATGAATTATTTACTCACCTGTCTTATGCATATGTTCAGCCTAAAGATAAAGAGACAGATCAAGATTTAAGTCGTCGTTCACGTCAAAGTCTGACGCTGACTGCTGGTTTACAAAACGAAGTTTATGGTATAAGCACGTCACTTTCTGCAAAATCTAGACCTAAAAATAGTGCCATTTCAGGCTATGCTACTGTCGATGTGAATGCATTTTGGAATGTGAATCCCAATATAAAACTATTTACAAACATCCAAAATATTGGTGATGTTCAATATGAGACTACAGCTTATGGTAGCGGTTACTATTACATTAATGGTGGCCGCCAAGCTTCTGTTGGGGTCACTTTCCGTTATTAATTTTTCACTCTGATTATAAAAATATTTTCTTAACTCCAGTTTCGGGGTAATGTTCTGACCGACATTATCCCCTTTTTTATGTTCAGGATATCCAACATGGGACACCGTTTAAGCAAAATCTATACACGCACAGGCGACTCAGGCACAACAGGTTTAGGCGATGGCTCTCGTGTTGCTAAAGATGATTTACGAATTGCAGCACTTGGTGATGTCGATGAACTCAATGCGATTATTGGGGTACTTCGTGCTCAAATCACAACTAGTCAAGTGACCAACAAAGCCGATTGGGATAAAAGTCTCAGCCTTGTTCAGCATTGGCTTTTTGATTTAGGTGGAGAGGTTTGTATTCCAAACTACAATTTACTTGAGCCTGTTTGTATTGAGTTTCTTGAAAAAGAAATTGACCGTATGAATGAAGACTTACCAATGCTTAAAGAGTTTATTCTGCCATCAGGCTCTTTAACTTGCAGTTATGCCCATCAAGCCCGTGCCGTTTGTCGCCGTGCAGAAAGATCTCTACTGTCGGTACAAACACGTGATCAAAACATTCAAACCACAGCACTCCAGCTTTTAAACCGCCTGTCTGACTGGTTGTTTGTTGCATCTCGTGCTTTACAACGTGCCGAGGGCGGCCAAGAAGTGCTTTGGCGAAAAAATATTAATGAGATTATTTAAAAATAGATTAGATTAAACATGGTCTCTGCTCTTTTTAAAGAGACCATCGTCAAAATATTTCATAGAAGAAAATTATGCGCATTATTGGTCATCGTGGTGCACGCAAAGAAGCTCCTGAAAATACACTAGGCGGTTTTCAGCACATAAAAAATTTAGGTATTCGTGGTGTCGAATTTGATATTCGTCAGCTTCAAGACGAAGAGTTGGTCGTGATCCATGATGATAATTTTTTACGTACAGCTGGAGTCGATCAAATTGTTGAGCAATCTACTTTGGCTCAAGCCCTGTCATTTGATCATCGTCAAAACTGGCCTGACTGGCCAAGTTCAGAGCCAACACCAACTCTCACAGGCGTTTTAAACCTGCTTGATAACTTCGATCATATTGAAGTCGAAGTGAAAGCTGTAAGAGACATGGCATTCGCAGAAAAGTTAGTTGAAAAGCTTGAGTCTGAATTGCAGGGTTTTAAGAATGTCGTAACTATTACCAGTTTTGATCTTCAAATTTTAACTGCCTTACGCGATATAAACTCTCAATTCAAACGGGGGTTGTTAGTCGAACTTCCAGTTGGAGCAACAGCAATTGAACTCGCTCATCAATATGGTTGCTGTCATATTGGCTGGCACGATCAACTCGCAACAGATGAAATGATTCAGCTTTCACGGCAGGCCGACTTAAATATTAGTGTCTGGACAGTGAATGATGTAGAAAGAGCAAAAAAGCTACGGGATTTAGATGTACAAGGGCTAATTACAGATATTCCAACCACGATGTTACAAGCTCTATAAATATAAAAAAGGTGGTAAAACCACCTTTTATTTCTTTTGTGCCTGAATAAGGCGTTGTCCACTCTGATCAAGCAGATATAGCGTATTACCTACGAGTTGGAAGCGTTGAATACGTTGCAAAGCATCCACTAGCTCTGCCTCTTGAGCCAAAGCACCATCACAGCTTAAATGTCCTGCATTTACCTGCATGTCAAGTTTTTGCTGACTAAAATCAAATGTATAACGACCAAAAACTGCGTTACATCCAGTATGGCCTGATACTGTTTTGATAGCAGAATTTAAAGAGAGCGTCGGCCACTGTGTAAAGAATTTTGCCTTATGACCACTGATCTGAGTAATCTGCCAATCAATATCTTGAATGCCATCAGCACTCACTCTCTTTTTTACAACAAGCGATTGAACATGATGAACTGTTTTTTTTGTTTGAACTTTTTTTGTATTTTGATCGGGTGCACTTTGACATGCGGCTAATACAAGACTGATTGTGACCAAGATACACTTCAATGATAATTTCCTTGCAATATCAATGCTGTTCTTTTTTTTCAATCGTTGTACGTTCATTAAACAACTTCTCCTACTTGAAAAACTCTGTGACATAGTTTAATTCTGTTACCGTTCTTTCAATACATCTGTACAATAATGCTAGTGATTCTCACTAAGCACGTGCTAATATGAAGGATAGAATAGCAATATATCTTGATGATCGGTTTTGCTATGTCGTTTTGTCTTTGTACCTTGTCTGACAAGGATTCTAGGAGCGCTGCCGGATATGACTTCCGCCCCACTCAAAGCCCCAATTAACTGGACCGCTAGCATTACCTTAATTGGTTTACCAATTCTTGCCGCAATCATAATCCCGATTTACGCGTATTATTATGATTTTAGTGTAAGCGCATGGGTAAGCTTATTTTTTCTTTTAGCTCTAAGTAGTATGGGGATTACTGCTGGTTATCACCGCCTGTGGGCTCACCGAGCTTATGAAGCGTCGTTACCGCTTAAAATTCTTTTAATGATCGGTGGAACTTTTGCCGTACAAAATAGTATTTTGTTCTGGGCATCTGGTCACCGTACTCACCACAGACATGTTGATCATGTCGATGAAGATCCATATTCAATTGAGCGTGGTTTTTGGTATGCCCATATGGGTTGGATGATCCGTGATCATTCGCCATCTGAGCCAGACTTTAAAAATGCACCTGACTTGCTCAATGATAAATTGGTTATGTTCCAGCATAAATACTATGCTTTACTCGTAGTTGCAGTTCATGTTGGAATTTTAGGTTTAATTGGTTGGGCAACTGGCGATTTATGGGGTGTAGTCCTCATAGGTGGTCTCTTACGCTTAATCATTAGCCATCAAGTGACTTTCTTTATTAACTCACTTTGTCATATGTTTGGTAAACGTCCTTATACAGACGAAAACTCGGCACGTGATAATTTCTGGTTAGCTATCGCCACTTGGGGCGAGGGTTACCACAACTATCACCATATCTTCCAATACGATTATCGTAATGGTGTGAAATGGTGGCAATATGACCCAACAAAATGGTTGATTTGGTCTTGTTCTAAACTTGGTTTAGCTAAAAATTTACGTCGTATTCCAAGCTTTAATATTAAAAAAGCAGAACTGGCGATGAAGTTTAAATATGCCGAGCAAGATCTTGCTATCTATGGTCATGATGTAAATGCTGACATTAGTCAAATGAAACAACGTATTGCACAAGAATACGAAGCATTTACCCATACTTTAAATGATTGGGCAAAACTTAAAGAACAAGAGTTACAAGCGAAAAAAGCAGCAATGGCTGAAAAGATTCATAGAATGGATCACAAGCTTAAAGTTGATTTTCAGTTGCTTGAACACCGTTTAAGTCATCACCGTGAATGCTTAGAAACACTTATGCGTAGTGTTAAAAAGAATACCAACGTGGTGTCAGACTAAAATAAATTCTGATCAAAAATAGCTCTTTCGGGAGCTATTTTTATGCCTGCTTTTTAACTATGGTATAGTAAAATCCGCTCTCTCTATTTTGCCAAGCCCATGCAATTTAATCCGCTCTACCCTTCACTTCCTTCTAAATTATTCCATATTCAGCAGCCATCTCCTTTGCGTGGTGCAAAAGCAGGCCATTTCAATGCCGCTTTGGCAGATGAACTGCAATGGTCAGAAGACGAAAAAAATGCATGGGTTGAAATCTGTAGCGGACAGCGTACTTTCTCTGAATTCCCTTCTCTGGCGATGGTCTATGCTGGCCATCAATTTGGACAATGGGCTGGACAACTCGGTGATGGTCGTGGCTTACTGATTGCACAAATACTCAATACAAAGGGTCAAACCATCGATCTACATCTCAAAGGTGCAGGCCCTACCCCTTATTCAAGAATGGGAGATGGACGTGCAGTATTGCGTTCCGTTGTCCGCGAATATTTGGCTGGACATGCTTTAAATGCCTTAGGCGTCGCTTCTAGTCACGCGGTAGGTTTTACCACCTCTACTCAAGGGGTACAGCGCGAAAAATTAGAGTTAGGCGCAATGCTGCTCAGAACATCTGAATGTCATATCCGCTTAGGACATTTTGAATGGATCAATCAATACGCTCCAGAGTTACTGCCAGAATTCACTCAAAAATGTATTGAATGGCATTATCCTGAGTGTCTAGAAACTGAGAATCCTATTTTATCCTTTGCCAAAAAGGTAATTGAGCGGACTGCAATCATGATTGCAAAATGGCAATTGGTTGGGTTTGCTCATGGCGTGATGAATACCGATAACTTAAATATTACTGGTTCAACACTCGATTTTGGTCCATATGGTTTTATGGAACGCTTCCGCCCGAACTGGATTAATAACCACTCAGATTATCAAGGCCGTTATACTTATCAAAATCAGCCAAGCATAGGCCATTGGAATTTATGGACGTGGTTAAACAACTTGATTCCACTTGCTGAACCTGAACAAAAGGATCAGTTCAAAGAAGAGTTAGCGCGTTGCTTAGAACAATTTGAACCGACTTTTATTGAACATTACACAACTGGTTTATGTCAAAAAATGGGACTTCCCCATTTTCATAAAGACAGTCTTGATTGTAGTTTTAGTTTTTTAAAAATCTTACAAACTGAACAACTCGATTACACTCAGAGCTTTATCCGACTTCAAAATAAAGAATATAAAACTCTACGAGATGATTGCCTTGATATTCGACAGTTTGATGAATTTCTTAGCCAATATCAAAGCATTCGTGAACATCAAGATACTTCTGAACTTGATGCAAACATGCAGCAAGCAAATCCGATTTATATTTTACGTAATCACATGGCTCAGCGTGCTATTGAAGCTGCGGAACGTGATGATTTTAGCGAAGTAGACCGTTTGTTTAAGCTTCTTGATCAGCCATATACAAGACAACCAGAGCTCGAACAACCACAAGATTTAGGCCCGTTACCAAGTGACGTACCAGACGTAGCTGTCAGCTGTTCTTCTTAATACTTTAAAAACTAAAACTCTCTTAAGTCACTTAAGAGAGTTTTTTAAACATCAAAGAATAATATATGAAAATTAGACCTATCATTATTTGTACACTTCTTATAGTTCCACTCGGAATCGCTTTTTATAAATATGAAAAATATTTACCGACTTTTACATCATCCCATAAAGCTCTTTCACACGAAGAGATTTCGGATCTAATCAAGACAAAGCCCATCACCTCAATTGAAGTGTTTAAAAGTCAACGCGTACTTCTGCTCAAGAGTAATCAGGATGTGATTCGTCGTTATCCTATCCGTCTTGGCTTTAATCCAAAAGGACATAAACACTTTGAAAATGATGGAAAAACACCTGAAGGGATCTATTCTATAGATTGGCGCAATCCACAAAGTGCTTTCTATAAATCATTGCATATTTCCTATCCCGATACGAAAGATATTGCTTATGCCAAGCAACATAATCAACCAACAGGTGGAGATATCATGATTCATGGATCAGTTCCAAAATCCTTTTTATCCATGCCTTTTAGCTCGACTTATATGCCCCATAAGGATTGGACATTAGGATGTATTGCGGTTAGAAATGCAGATATAGATGAGATTTGGCAATTGGTATCAAATCATACGAAGATTATTATTTATCCATAAAATCTTTAAAACTATCCACATTTTCTGTGGATAACATTGTGGTTATCCACAGAATAACTTTCGCGAGTGTTTTACTCTTCAGGATATTCGAAGCGGTAACCTACACCATAAACAGCTTGAATCCATTCATGACGGTTACCAGTTTCAGCCGCTTCACTAATTTTTCGGCGCAAGTTTTTGATATGGCTGTCAATTACACGATCGGCAACGTCAAAACTATCAGGATTAATATGATCCAATAATTGTGCACGTGAATATACTTGTCCTACATGCTCTAAAAATAGCTCAAGTAAGCGAAATTCGGTTGGCGTTAAGCTCAATGATTTTTGTTGATACCAAATTCTTTGCTGGGCTTTATCAATTCGGAAAGAATCATTTTGTTCAGGCTCTGCTTTACGCTCTAAACGGCGCAAAACAGCTTGTACGCGAGCAACAAGTTCTTTTGGACTAAATGGCTTACATACGTAATCATCAGCGCCCATGTTGAGACCTAATACACGGTCAATTTCCTCAGTACGAGCTGTCACCATAATAATCGGCAAATCTGACTGTTCACGAACTTTACGGCAAATGGTCAAACCATCCATTCGTGGAACCATTAAGTCCAGAACCATTAAATTAGGTTTACGTTGCTGGAAACTCGCATAAGCATCTTGACCATCATGAAACATACTTACTTCAAAACCGGCAGCTTCAAGATAATCACGCACTAAATGCGCTAATTCGACTTCATCTTCAACCAACATCACATGTTTCATGAGATATTTTTCCTTTTATATTTAACTCTGCTTTTTAAAAGTGAGCACACAACGTAAACCACCTAACGGTGAATGTTCAAAACTGAGTGTACCACCAAGCGCCTGCGCAATTTTACAAGACAAAGCCAAGCCTAGCCCTGTTCCACCTGTACTACGCGTACGCGAATCATCTACGCGATAGAAACGTTCACCTAAACGAGATAACTGCTCATCGTTTAAACCAAATGGGCTGTCATCAACATACAAAGTCCACTCCTGCGGAGTTTGAGCTGTATGAATATGAATTTTGCCACCTGTTTCTGTGTAACGAATACTATTACTAATTAAATTAACAATAATCTGTTTAAACCGATCACGGTCTAATAATAGCGGAGAACTTGTTCCTTCAATCTGAATTTCGAGACCAGCCTGCTCAAGTTTAGGTTTAAAGTTTTCTACTTCCTGTAATACCACTTCCCATGGATTAACAGAACTCAAATAACACTTAAGCTGCTGGGCATCTGCCTGTGCCAAGTCTGCAAGGTCTTGGGTCAATTTTTTCAGACTTGAAACCTGACGCATCATCGCATCTAAATGTTCAGGGGTTGCTTTTCGAATCCCGTCTTGCATCGCTTCAATTTGTGCTTGTAATACAGCCAACGGCGTTTTTAACTCATGAGAAGTATCTGCCACCCATTGACGTCGCGACTCTTCATGCTGATGTAAAATTTCTGCTAAATGGTTCAATTGAGTTGATAAATCACCCAACTCATCATTTCGTTTAATAACAACTTGATGTTGATAATTTCCTTTCGTTAATTCATTGGTTGCATTTAATAAACGCTGAATCGGCTTTTTAAAATAAGTCGCCATCAATAGCGCTGCAACTAAACTTGAAAGTAAGGTTAAAGCATAAATTAAGAGTAAATAGCGCTTTTGGTTACTAAAGAAATTAATACTCAAAGCATCTTCTTTATCTAGAACAGGTTTTAAACCTAAATATCCAACCACTTGATTATTTAAGATAATCGGACGAAATGACATCTGATCTGAAGAAGGTGGCTCACCTACAACAAACTGGTGTCGTGCATCATATAAAGATAAACGTGAGCTCAAACCTAAACGGTCGGGCAAAGCAATAAAACGCTTTTTACCATTTTGAGTTTCAATATCTTTTAAGCTCCCTTTCTTAGACTTATTTTTATCATCACTTGGGCGAAATTGGTTTGCGCTTAAGGGGAATCTTAATCCTTCAAAGGGTTGATATTGAGAAGGTAAATTTTGCTCAAGCGTTCTTAACTCTTCATCGCTAAAAATAGTATTTTTATTTGTCGGTGCAACTTGCGGTGAAATATTAATAAGGGCATGTTCATCGAAAGAGTGCTGTTGTATGGCAATGTCATATTGACGACGAAGCCACCACTGCGAAAGACGATCGTAGTCATCGGGAGCCGCAGTTCCTTCGATTTGTAAAATCTGTGCCTGAATCGCATTCCCCCAATCATGGTACACCGTATAGACATCACCTAGATTGGTTATAAGGCGGTCGAGCTTCTGCATTTCAACGTCAGCCACGTATTTGGCAAAGTTCTTTTGCATTGTCCAGTGCAAAACACTCAAGCTTGCAGTCGCAATAAGCAATGTGGTGAGCAAGACTGTCAAAAACAACCGTAATGCAATGGGAACACGTAGAACGTTCAAAAGCACTCTCTCATTTTTACCCTATATTTCGCATTGTAACCAACAACGAAAAGAAAAACTCTCCATTGTTTCTACATCTTTATTATCTAATCTTTAAGCCATCAGTAAACACAACATTAAAAGGCTTTAAATATGAAAATGACGGCAAAAATTGCATTATTCAGTGCGGCAATTGTAACAATGGGAAGTTTAGCGGCGTGTCAATCGACAACTCAACCACCAAAGCCAGAGCGTGGAATGATGCAAGATGGCCCACGTGAAGGCCACCACCGTATGAAACATCGTGAGTTCACACCAGAACAAAAAGCGGCATGGGAACAGCACCGTGCAGAACGTCAAGCTCGCTTTGAACAAATCCAAAAAGCATGTGATGGTAAGGCCAACGGACAAGCAGTAAATGTTCAAGTTGGAGATAAGACACTTGAAGGTACTTGTAACCTTCGTTTTGAACCAAAACGCCCTCAACCACCAGTTAACGCCCCTGCTCCTGCATCAGCTCAAGCAAAATAATTCTAAAAAATCATAAAACAAAAGGCGCCTATAGGCGCCTTTTGTTTATACATAACTGTTTACGATTTTGACTATTTGTATCATATAAACATAACCAAAAGTGTTTACACTCAAAGCACTTAGCTAGTTTAAGCATTTTTTTCTTGACTTTGCAGTCACAAAGTAAAGGTCCTGAGGTGCTTGTGCAGTTATGCAAGTTGTTGCACGATGTAATAGTCCAAGGTGCCTCATGGCACATTCTCATAGATTAAGATTATAACTCTGGTTTCACCAGTATTGAGGAACCCGATATGCCACAATACAAAGCGCCCTTACGTGATATGCAATTCGTTTTGCATGAATTATTAAATGCTGAAGAACACTATGCAAAATTACCTGATTTCCAAGGTAACGTAAGCCGTGAATTGGTTGATCAATATTTAGAAGCTGCGGCAGACTTTTGTGAAAATGAACTTTCTCCTTTAAACCAAGTTGGCGACCGTGAAGGTTGTACTTGGAATGATGGCGTAGTTACCACTCCAACAGGCTTTAAAGAAGCTTATCAAAAATATATTGAACTTGGCTTTCCGTCTTTATCAGCAGAAGAACAATACGGTGGTCAGGCTTTACCTAACTCTTTAGGTATTGCAATTTCTGAAATGGTTGGTACAGCAAACTGGTCTTGGGGTATGTACCCTGGCTTGTCTCACGGAGCTGTACGTACATTAGAACATCATGGTTCTGATGAACAAAAAAATACTTATTTACCAAACCTTGTTTCAGGTGTTTGGACAGGTACGATGTGCTTAACTGAATCTCATGCAGGTTCTGACTTAGGTATTATCCGTTCTAAAGCAGAACCAAATGCTGACGGTAGCTATGCAATTTCTGGCGAGAAAATCTTTATCTCTGCTGGTGAACATGACATGGCTGAGAACATCATCCATATCGTTCTTGCTCGTTTACCAGGTGCGCCAAAAGGTACCAAAGGTATCTCATTATTCATCGTTCCTAAATTCCATGTAAATGCAGACGGTACTGTGGGCGAGCGTAATGCGGTTCGTTGTGGTTCTATCGAGCACAAAATGGGTATTCATGGTAACGCGACTTGTGTCATTAACTTTGACCAAGCTAAAGGTTACTTAATCGGACCTGAAAACCGTGGTTTGAACTGTATGTTCACCTTCATGAACACAGCACGTATTGGTACTGCGGTTCAAGGTTTAGCAGCATCTGAATCATCTTTCCAAGGTGCGTTAACTTACGCAAAAGAACGTTTAGCAATGCGTTCGCTTTCTGGTCCTAAAGCTCCAGAAAAAGATGCAGACCCAATTATCGTTCACCCTGCTGTTCGTAACATGCTTTTAACTCAAAAAGCATTTGCTGAAGGCGGTCGTGCACTTGTTTACTTACTTGCTCAATATGCTGACATCGTTGAAAAAGGCGAAACAGAAGAAGAGCGTAAGTTTGCTGACAACATCTTGTCTTTATTGACTCCAATTGCAAAAGCATTCTTAACTGAAACAGGTTCTGAGTCTGCTAAGCACGGTGTTCAAGTCTTCGGTGGTCATGGCTTTATTTCTGAGCATGGCATGGAACAAATCGTACGTGATACACGTATTTCATGTTTGTATGAAGGTACAACCGAAATTCAAGCACTTGATTTGTTAGGCCGTAAAGTATTGCAAACTCAAGGCGCAATGCTAAAAGACTTTACCAAAATTGTTCACAAATTTGTTGAAGCAAATAAAGACAACGCTGCCATGAAAGAATTTGTTGAGCCGCTTGCAGCTCTTAACAAAGAATGGGGCGATCTCACTATGCAAATTGGTATGCGCGCAATGCAAAACCCAGATGAAGTAGGTGCTGCTGCTGTAGATTACCTCTACTTCTCAGGTTATATCACTTTAGCGTATCTATGGGCTCGTATGGCACTTGTTGCACAAGAGAAATTAGCAGAAGGTACTACCGATGTTGATTTCTACAATGCAAAAGTTACAACTGCTCGCTTCTACTTCAAAAAAATCTTGCCACGTGTTCGCTCACATGTTGATGTGATTGCAGGTGGCCTAGATCCATTGATGTCATTAGACGCTGAACATTTCGCTTTCTAACCATAGTTAGTTGCGATATGCAATGTTAAAAAACAAAAAAGGACTGCTCAGTTTTGACGGTCCTTTTTTTATAAAATCAATGATAAATTTACACTTTAAATTCCATATCCATTTCGTTTTACAGGATATCTAGCACAGGCCAATGTGCACAAAAAAGGTGAACGATTATGCCAATTTACAATGCTCCTTTAGCTGATATGAAATTCATCTTAAATGATGTATTTAAAGCAGAACAATTTTGGCAGTCTAATGAGAAACTCGCTCATGTAGATGCTGCAACAGCTGAAGCAATTTTAGAAGAAATGGCTAAATTTGCTCAGAACGTGACTCATCCATTAAACCGTACCGGTGATGAAGAAGGCGCTCGCTATGAAAACGGTGAGGTGTTCACACCAGCTGGTTTTAAAGATGCATTCCGTCAATATGCAGAAGGTGGTTGGATTGGCTTAGGTGCCGATGAAGAATGGGGCGGTCAAGGCATGCCAAAAATGCTCACCGTTCTTTCTGATGAAATGTTATTTGCAACTAACCCATCATTTATGCTCTACCCGCTTCTTTCTGTGGGTGCAGGCATGGCTTTAAACAGCTATGCATCTCAAGAACAAAAAGAAACTTACTTACCTAAGATTTATTCAGGTGAATGGTCGGGCACGATGTGCTTAACCGAGCCACATGCGGGTACTGACTTAGGTATTATTAAAACCAAAGCAGAACCTAATGAAGATGGTACTTATAACATTACAGGTACTAAAATCTTTATCACTGGCGGTGACAACGATTTAGCAGAAAATATCATTCACTTGGTACTTGCTAAAACTCCAGATGCTCCTGCTGGTTCACGCGGTATTTCTTTGTTCATCGTGCCAAAGTATTTGGTGAACGAAGATGGTTCATTAGGTGAACGTAACCTCGTTGGCCCAGGTTCTATCGAACACAAAATGGGGATTAAAGCGTCTGCAACTTGTGTGATGAACTTTGACGCAGCAAAAGGTTACCTTGTTGGTAAAGAAAACGAAGGTCTTGCTGCCATGTTCGTTATGATGAACTATGAACGTTTATCTATGGGTATCCAAGGTTTAGGCGCATCTGAATTTGCTTATCAAAATGCAGCGCAATATGCGACTGACCGCTTACAAGGTCGCAGTGCAACTGGTGTTCAATCACCAAATAAACCTGCTGACAGCATTTTAGTCCATGGTGATGTTCGTCGTATGTTGTTAAACGTACGTGCAAACAATGAAGCATCACGTGCTTTTGCAGTCTATGTTGGTCAACAGCTCGATATCACTAAATTCTCAACTGATGCTGAAGCTGTGAAAAAAGCCAATAATCGCGTTGCGCTTTTGACACCAATTGCTAAAGCTTACCTCACAGATACCGCATTCCAAGCAACTTTAGATGCTCAGATGGTGTTTGGTGGTCACGGTTATATTCGTGAATGGGGCATGGAACAATGTATTCGTGATCTTCGTATTGCTCAAATCTACGAAGGAACGAACGGCGTTCAGTCTCAAGATTTAATTGGTCGTAAAACCATTAAATGTGGCGGTGCGTTTATTGCTGAATACATCACTGAAATTCGTGACTTTGCAAATGACTTAGATACCGATTTGAACTTCATTAAAGATGCAACTTTAGATGCTGCAACTGAAATCGAAGCAATCACTCAGTTTATTATTGAACAAGCTGCTGAAAACGTAGACTTCCCGAATGCTACTGCTGTTGATTATCTACATGCAGTTGGTTTACTCAGCTTCGCTTATATGTTTGCGAAAATTGCGGCAGCAGCAAAAGATAAGTCTGGTGATTTCTACCAAAACAAACTTGCTTTAGCTCAATACTTTGCTGATCGTATCTTGCCGGATATTGATGCACGTATTGCTAAAATTAAAGCGGGTTCTGACTTAATTATGGGCTTCAGTGAAGACTACTTTACGAATCAAGCTTAATTAAATTCTTTATGAAAAAGCGTCTGAATATTCAGGCGCTTTTTTATTTTGTATTTACTATTTCCATTGGCATGAAATTTGTTTAATTTCTAAACATTAAGAAACAAACAAAAGATCTTACTATGCCTGATCCTAAAAAATACGAGCGAATACTTGACCGTTTTGGTCATTACGCCGTAGAAGCCTTCCACTATTTAGCCCTGTTTATTATTGGATGTATGGTGGCTTGGTCCGCAGCCAATACTGTTTTTGAAATTTTGACTGTCAAAAAGTATGCTTCAATTGATGATATTTTATTATTATTTATATACTTAGAACTTGGCGCAATGGTTGGAATTTACTTTAAAACCAATCATATGCCTGTACGCTTTCTTATTTATGTTGCGATTACGGCCTTAACTCGCCTACTCATTTCAGATATTCAACATGACCATAAAGCGGATATCGATCAAGTCATTATTACGGGCTCGATTCTTATTTTAGCTCTTTCTATTCTGGTGGTTCGTTTTGCATCTTGGAATTATCCTTCAGTGATGAAAGAGAAACATGCAAAAACACCAACACCTTTAAAGCCCCCTCAGCCTCAAGATGATGAATTAGCATAAAAAAATGGCCTCAATATTGAGGCCATTTACATATTCTATATTTCAAAATTAACGGACACGATAAATTTGGTGTTTTGAGTCTACGAGTAAATATTGATTCGGTGTTTTAACCCAACGGTATCCACGTGGTGGCTCATACAAACGATGCGATCTCCAGTCTGAAACATAATAGCGACTATTGCGGTATTCTGCTGGAACACGATCGCCACGTTTAAATGCTACATATCGACCATAGTGCTTACCGCGATCGGCATTTGACCACTGTGGAGCGCGATGATCATTTCGGTAGTCATGATGGCGGTCATCACGATGCTCATATCGATCATAGTTTTTACCATGATTATTGTCCCAACGATGACTTGTATCGGCCATCGCAGTAGCTGACATACCCAACATTAATGTTGAAAGTACAAGAACGATTGGCTTTTTCATGACCTATTTCCTTTTATCTTGATCTGAAGCTAGATTAAAAGAGAGTCAAGGAGAAACCATGAATAAAACAGCTTTGATTGATATTGTTTGTAATGACTATAAAGAAAATATGAAGAATCTGTATCTGTGCTACCATTACCATTTTTCAAACTAGGTCAATTGCTGTGTCTGAAATCAGTTTTGAACGTCTTCATCAATTTTTTTGCAAAGTTCCAACCGTACAAGAAGCCCGTATCATGGCTCATGGAGCAGACGGCGAACATGCTTGGTGGTTTAAGTTCAGTATTGATGTAGAACATCCGCTAGCATGGCAAACAGTTCAAGAATTAGGACATGTTTTAAACTATTTATCGACGAATGAACGTCTACCGACTTTATTCTTCCCTGTTTCTCCACCACCATACATGAACGGTGAAGCAAAAGACTTTCTATCGTGGATTATTCAGTGTAACCATCCTGAATTTAACCCAGATGTGGTCTGTGACTGGCTTGAGGCTCGTTTACCAAATCCTGTAGATGATGAGTCGCAGTGGAAAATTAAGACTGATTTGAGTGAATTAGAAAAGTTAGATGATAAGACGTTGGATCAGTTGATTCCTCCAGCGCCTTAAAATATTCAAAGTTTTATTCTCTTTTTTAATTAGCACGACGGAGTCTTACCGCTTTAAGTTCTAGTTGTAGTAGCCAATTCGTTACTTTGGTTTCGCCCAAAGTAACCAAAAGCATTTATCATCCACAAAACCTGTTCACTGTTTTCGCTTATCTAATTTTATTGCAAAAACAATTTAATCTCAGATTTCGCTCAGGTTGTGGATGACTCTAGGAACAAGCCAATTTTTGGAAAACTCCAAGGCTGTTCTCCTTAGAAAGTCGACAATCCTGACCATTCCATAAAACGATAAATCCAATACTTCACTTTAGACTCATCTGCATACTTCGAGTAATCCACGCTCATCTGTCTACCTTGTAGGTTTGACCAAGAGGTATTGAAGTAATCTTGCGCATCTTTAAAGACTTGATCTTGAACTTTACCCACAACCAGCATATCTGTTTCAAGGTTGTAATTTTTTAAATTACGGGCTGTAAAATTAGCAGATCCCACAATTAGCTCAGCGTGTTGGGCGTTATATTTCAAAATCATTTTGCTATGGTTCTGCTCACCATGTGTGTCACACCAACGGATTGGAATACCCGCAGCATGTAGCTCTGAAGCAACTTGTCGGTTAGGAATACCATTCTTTTGTCGGCCAAATGCATCTTTATTTGGATCAAGTAAAACTCGGACAATAACCCCTCTATCTTGAGCACTTTTTAGAGCCTGAATAATCTTGCGTTCAGATAAATAGAACATACTTAAATCAAGATGCTCTTTAGGCTTAGCCGAGTTAATCAATTTCAATACAGATTGATAAATCGCCCCTTCAGTTAACACCTGAACTTGAGGTTTGGTTACGTCTTTTTCAAAGTCACCTAAAATGAGCGATGGAGAACTACTACCTGACATTCGCGCAACCGCGGCTTCAGATTGTAAAACATCTGCCGCTGTCGCTCCTGTTACAACTAATGCAACATTTGAGTGTCTAGAACTACCATCATGCGGATTTGCTGAAGTCACTAGTGACTTCCAACCTGCATCGGTATCGACGACTACAGTTTTACGGTGATTCGCCTTAAAGTTAAATAAGTTCAAATAACTGCGCAGTGTAATTTTTTCATCACCGAATGGATTTGGCAACCAGCCTTTTTCAGGGTTATTTCCAACATTCTGACAGCAGATGTACCATAAGCCTGACCAGAATGGATTAGAAGCACGTAAAGGAGCTAAATTGGTTTCAATCACATCAACACCCGCTTGACGTAACTGACGATAATGTTCAGGGCTTAAACCACCATATACTGAGTTAATCGGGTCAGTAATTAATACAATCTGGATTTGGCGATTTTGTCTTTTTTTACTGACTAATGCATCGGTTAACTCTTGCATTAATGGCCTTTGTTTCAGTTTTGAGTCACCCACTTCTGAATTAAACAAGAACATATCAACCACAACTGTGGTTTTTGCCTCATCAATCATTTTCAAGATTTCATCAAAGATATGCTGATCAACCTGTTGTTGCCCTTTTGCATCAAGGTAGGTTTTATCTGCTAAAAATTTGACATCGGCATGTCTAAGCTTGCCACTAAAGTTAATCCCTTGCGGCAATGGTTTTACTGTGTGGTAAATTGCCGATGCAATATATGCAATAGCAACAACGCAAAGTAATATCGCCATATAACGACGCCCTGACCAATTTATTTTTTGATGAATTCGTTGAAAAATACGCATAAAAAAGACCTAACTTGATGGTTTCAAATTAGGTCTTTTGGATTGATTTTTCAAGTTTAGTTTCGTGTTAAAGCCTTAAAAACTAAAATCAACACCTACAGTAAAATTACGTCCAACTTGTGGAATATTTGATAAGAAAGATGCATGTTGATAAACCGTGTCATCTAACAAGTTATTCGCTTTCATATAAACACGATAATCTGTTTTTGCACCATATTGCCCAGAATATGCCACCCCAAGATTAAGCATGTTATAGCCTTCAGTTTCGGTCTCGTAAGCTGCGATCTTGTCTTGGTTAAAGACATGATAATACTCAGCAGAACCACTAAAACCATCACCAAAATCTGCGTCGACTTTAGTACCTAAACGTCCTGCTGGAATACGCGGGGCATTACCTTCTGCATCAATTTTACCGCGTACATAATCACCAAAAGCACTGATCTTATACATTGGGGTAATTTGATAACCAATTTCACCCTCTGCACCATAGAAGCGTGCTTTATCTTGAGTGTATTGGACTAAACGGAAGTCTTTATAACGGTCAAGGGTTTGTGCATAGATGTAGTCATCAAACCAGTTATGGTAAACATGAAGATGGTAATCAAGTTTGTTATTATCAAAATGCAAACCTAACTCAACATTATTGGATTTTTCCTTACTGAGTTGATCACTTCCTAACTCATAAGTATTTGTCGCAAAGTGTCCACCATTTGCATATAACTCTTGAGCTAAAGGTAAACGTTCCTGATGTGAAGCGACAAAAGAAAGTTTGTAGTTCGGTGCAAACTCCCAATTCGCAGCACCTGCGTAAGAAAATGCAGAGCCATCAAAATCTTGTTTAGAGTTATCGTCTACATCAACTTCTTGCTGATCTGCACGTGCAGAAAGCTCAAAGTGTACGTCTTTCCATTGCTTATGTTCTAAAGCAAATACACTCCACTTCTTGGTAGTGGTCGGTGCCATAAAGGCTTCTTCGCCAGTTAAATTCAGTTTTTGCTGACCTAACTGTGCACCGATCACCCCTTCCCAACTTGCAATTGGGTTGTGTACTAACTCAACACGCCCGTCATAGCCTTTGTTTTGGAATCGGGTTGCAATTGCTCCCTCTTCAATTTCGTCATGTTGATAGTCGGTATAGCTCGCTTGTGCACGTAACTTTTGGAAGCCTGCAAACGGATCATTTAACTCAGTTTTAAAATCATAACGCTCAGATTTTAAGTCAATCCATGGACCGCCATGTTCGTGATCATGAGCTTCTTCATCACTATGTCCTTCATGGTCATGATCTCCACAATGCAAACTCAGATCATCTACATGGCAGGTTTCATATTCATGACTATGCCCCGGTAAGCCATATTGATCGCGACGGTTGCTATAAGAAATACCTGTATAACCACGGTCATAAATCCAAGACAACCCAACGTTAACTGAATCGCCCTGAGCAAAAGTATTGTCTACACGGCGCTCTTTTTCACCTTCATGAATATAATTTGGCGCAATGTAGTTATTCGCATCACGTGTTAACCCCTCGACACGTAAAGCAACCTGGCTACCCAAGCCAACAGTTACTCCAGCACTCGCCAGTTTTTCATCACTTCCAGTGTTATAACGTAAGCCAACTTGTCCTTCATAACCATTTTCAGGCATTTGCGTAGGGATCTTGTTATCAATTACGTTGACTAAACCGCCAACTGTTCCAGCACCAAACAGTAAAGTTGAAGGACCTCGAATCACTTCCACTTGCTTGGCAAGCACAGGATCTACAGTTACCGCATGGTCAGGAGACAAGGTCGAAACATCAATATTTTCTGATGAATTTTGGAGTACTTTAACGCGTGGTCCATCTTGCCCACGAATCACTGGTCGACTCGAACCAGCCCCAAACTGATTAGCATAAATTCCCACTTCACTACTGAGTGCATCCCCAATGGTAGCAGCGCCTTGCGACAGATGCTTTTGATCAACAACAGTATCTGCCACAGCAAAATCTTGTGAAGTTTGCTCAAGTGGATGAGCCTTAATTCGAATAGTTTCTAACTTTTCAACATTTTCACTTTCTGCTGCAAACGAAGGAACGGATATGACAGCTAAAATGGATAAGGTCAAAATATTTTTATAAAACTGCATTGGATGTGTCCCGAATCACGATATGTTTTATTTTTGTTATATTATAACATTTCGTTTGTTTTGCAATAAAAAACATTTCTGATTCGACGATTAGTTAGACTGGTCAACTAAATGATGTGAGTAATTTTTGATTTCTAATGCCTTTTACCATCTCTCATGCCGTTATAGCTCCTCCCTTATCTAAGCTTAGTCAAAACACTTTACCGATTGCCGCGTTAGCCATTGGGAGTATGACACCCGATCTTTACCGCTTATTTACAGTTCAGTCCAGCATGCTGACGCACCAATGGAAAGGTCTGATTTATCCCAACCTTGCATTAGGCCTCGTCTTTTGTGCAGTTTGGTATTTTCTTTATCGCCCAGTGGTGTACCGTTTTTTTGGTGTACAACATGATCTTGGCCTCAGCTCTTTAAAACGTATTTTAATATTTTTTATTGGAGTTATATTTGCACTCATTGTCGGTATAGCAACTCATCTAATTTGGGATGGTTTAACACATTCAGACTTTCGAACGTTTGTATTTAAAGATGTTTTAGCGACAACTATTCATTTTTTGGGTCATCCCTACCCTTTGCATCGTCTTTTACAACTTGGCTCCTCTGCTCTTGCCTTACCTTTTCTTGGTTGGATGGGTATTCACTATTACCAGCGCTACAAACAACACTGGAAAGTAGATAAAAAAATTAAAATTTTCGCGTGGTCTCTGTTTATTCTATCTACAGTCTTAGGCTTATTTTCATTTTGGGATTATGCACGTTACATCCCTCATGAAGTTTGGCATGCTGATACCTATTATTTTACGGGCCGTTCTATCAATGAGTTTATGCAAGGTTGGTTAAGTACTTTTAGCTTAGGATGCTTATTATTCTTGTTTTTAGATCGGCAACAAAGAATGGGATGAATCACAAAATTTGCTGCCAAATTGCTCATTTTCAGGTTAATTTCCGCGGTTTTTTGATCTAGTTCTTGTGGCAAACCATGCAACAGGGCATAATCGAAAACTTATTTTTTTGACGGTGCGCGGTTTACGCATCCGTCTTTTCAGCCAATATAGTTTGGATATTTTTCATCATGATGCGAACTCATTACTGTGGCTCTTTAACTGAAGCCCAAATCGACCAAACCGTTACACTATGCGGTTGGGTACATCGTCGCCGTGACCATGGCGGTGTTATTTTCCTTGATATGCGTGACCGTGATGGTCTCGTTCAAGTGGTTATTGACCCAGATACTCCAGAAGCATTCGCAACTGCAGATAAAGCACGTTCTGAATATGTATTAAAAATTACAGGTCGTGTTCGTCGCCGTTATGAAGGTACTGAAAATGCCAACATGGTGAGTGGTCAAATTGAAGTTTTAGGTAAAGACATCGAAGTTCTTGCCGCTTCAGAAACACCTCCATTCCCTTTAAATGATGAAAATACCAATATTTCTGAAGAAATTCGTTTGAAATATCGTTTCTTAGATATTCGTCGTCCTGAAATGTTGGATCGTTTACGCTTCCGTTCTAAATTGACCAATCTTATTCGTAACTATTTCGAAGATAATGGTTTCTTAGACGTTGAAACACCTATTTTGACACGTGCAACTCCTGAAGGTGCGCGTGACTACTTAGTACCAAGTCGTGTACAAAATGGTAGTTTCTATGCACTTCCACAATCACCACAATTATTCAAACAATTGTTGATGGTGGGTGGTATTGATCGTTACTACCAAATCGCGAAATGTTTCCGCGACGAAGATTTACGTGCTGACCGTCAACCAGAATTTACTCAAATCGACGTTGAAACATCGTTCATGAGTGACGATGACATTATGGACTTAATGGAAGTCCTTACTGTGAAGATGTTCGATGAACTTCTTGGCGTTAAATTCGATAAATTCCAACGCATGACTTACGCAGATGCAATGCGTGACTATGCATCAGACAAACCTGATATGCGTATTCCGTTGAAACTTGTTGACGTTGCAGACTTAATGCAAGAAGTAGAGTTCAAAGTATTTGCAGGTCCTGCAAAAGACCCTAAAGGCCGTATTGTTGCTTTACGTGTTCCAGGTGCAGCATCATTGCCACGTAGTGCAATCGATGAATACACTAAATTCGTTGGCATCTATGGTGCAAAAGGTTTGGCTTACATCAAAGTTAATGAACTCGCTAAAGGAATTGAAGGTCTTCAATCTCCAATCGTGAAATTCATTGAACCGATCGTACTTGAATTGTTGGCACGTGTTGGTGCGCAAGATGGCGATATCGTATTCTTTGGTGCTGATAAAGCTAAAGTTGTAAATGATGCAATGGGTGCTCTTCGTGTGAAGATTGGCCATGATTTGAATCTTGCAACTTGTGAGTGGGCTCCACTTTGGGTTGTTGATTTCCCAATGTTTGAAGAAACTGACGATGGCAAATGGACTTCTGTTCACCATCCATTCACTCTACCAAAATCAAGTGTAGAAGAAGTGAAGAGCAATCCAGGTGAAGCACTTTCTGTTGCTTACGACATGGTATTGAACGGTACTGAAGTTGGTGGTGGTTCTCTACGTATTTATACATTAGAAATGCAAAAAGCGATTTTCGAAGCGCTTGGTATTTCTGATGAAGAAGCAGAAGAAAAATTCAGCTTCTTATTAAATGCACTTCGTTACGGTGCTCCTCCTCACGGTGGTTTGGCATTTGGTCTTGACCGTTTAGTAATGTTAATGACTGGCGCGACTTCTATTCGTGACGTTATTGCATTCCCTAAAACTAAGACTGCTGAATGTCCACTTACTCAAGCTCCTGCTCCTGTTGAAGCAAATCAGCTTCGTGACTTGGGCATCCGCTTACGTGAAAAACCAAAAGCTGAAGAATCTAAATAATTTTTTAGATTTTCAAATTAAAAAACCCTGCTTATGCAGGGTTTTTTATTAAGTAAATTTCAATTTTTAATGGGATATTTCTTTTTCAAAACTTGAGAGTGTTTTAAATTTTTGATCAAAAATTTGAATGATTTCTGTTTTAAGCTTTTCAAAATCGACCACGTGTTCGTCATCATTTAGACAAATTTGTGGAAGTTGTTCATTCTTAATAACTTGATTAATTTCAGGAAGATTTTGTAGCCTTAAGTTAAAGTTTTGTCCACGCTCAAATATATTGACAGGATAAAAACGGGATGAGCACAACTGCCACAATCGAAAAAGATACTGATTAACGTCTAAAGGCTGTCTAAATCGATGACTTGATACTTCATTTAAATAAGCTTCTTCAGTTTTCCAAACTTCTTCAAATACTGATTTCAAAAAAGGTTGAGGCAAATGAGTACTATAAAAACTTGAAAATTTTCGATTATATAAACTTAAAAAATTACCCAAATTACTGCTCATAGAATAGCGATAGTTAAAAAGTGCATAGGGATTTTTATGAAGCAATTTTCGCTTATCAAAATGCTTATTAATAATCGCAACATCAGTCAGGGCAACGGCACCTAGAAAGTTCTCTTCACCTACAACCATAAGTGGCTGTAAACGCACACCATCACAAGGTAAACCATTTCTAAAAAAGAACTCAGGCTCTAAAGGCCTATTGATAAAAGTATCATCATTAAAATAGACAAAATGCTCTGCTAGTCCCTCAATTTTATGAATATTGATTTCAATAGCATGCGAGTTAAATGTCGGTAAACAGTTTGATTCCATGATTTGATCATGTGTGACCAAATTTAACTTAGGATGATTTTTGACTAAAAATTCAGGGAAATGACCACAAGTCACTAAATGGATCTTTCTAACCCACGGGCAAAATTTCTCAACAGATCGAAACCAGTAATGAAGATTATTCCAGTCGCGATAGCGGCATTGATCAACATGTTCAACCGCCTTTGTTTTAGTTTCTTTGGATTTATAATATATGTATTGTTGCTGCCATTTCGTATCAGTTGAGTCTACCCAAATCATTACAAAATCAACAGGCTGCATTAAACATATATCCAAATAAGTACAGAAATTTACTAGAAAATTTCAGATAAAAAATGGAATTCAAGGTTTATTAATGTTAATAAAAATTCACAATTTATTCATAATTTTAATTTTTCTACACAATTGACTCAATTTAGACTCTATTGAGATGAGTGTGGGCAAATGGCATAATATCACCACTTTTTCTCCCTTGGTGATTCATTATGGCAATGCGCCCTGATGTACGTCGACATGCTTTAATCGTAATTGTATTCTCTCTTGCGCAGTGGTTTTTCATGCGCTACATCCTTGCAAATGAATTATTTAACATCACTACAAATCAACGTATTCTTTATTTCTGCGTAAGTAGCTTAGCAGGTGCATTGCTTATTTTTGTTGCGCTGATTTATATGGTTTTAAAAGGAAATGCGGATAAAAATTAATATCCGCTTCCCCTCATAAAATTTAGATAATCCTAAAATTTATTTCCCAATATAGTTATCACATAACTGTATCAATTCCGGATGTCTGTCATGCTGATGGACAATAGGAATGATCTTTTGGTTACGATTGATAATAAGACCTTGATCATTAATCGTAATTTGATCTATTGGATATAATCCAAGAGTTACAATAATAGATTCAAATGGCTGACAGCGAGTTACATCAGCTAATTCATCAGTAATTAATAATTTATTGTGCATTGCCTGATCATAGATTCTTTCAGACATTTTTTGATATGGCTGTTTGCAGAACTCTTCAATCATTTTATTGATATAGACTTTAATCGAGTTCATATCTCCAATTGTGACGCCTGAGCACGAAACCTGCTCATCTTTTGCACTATTATAAAAACCATCTCCATACGCATCGATAATCCATTTTTGATTATATTGCTCAGTGCCTATCGTATAATCTGGATTTTCCATACCAACAAAGAGTCCTTTGCCGAGATCTTTAAAAGGATTACCCTGAAAAAAAACGTCTCGCACATCGCTAAGCAGCACATGTGAAGCATCCGGATGACTTTCTACAACTTCTTTATATTCAAAAAAGCGACTCACATGCGGATAGCCTGTGATTTTAAGTGCTTTTATTTTTGAATCAGGAACTGCTTCATTTACAGTTAATCCAATAATTTTCTTAAGAATATTTTTTATAAACTTAAACTTGTAAATACCTGAGTATTTTGACTTTGATTTAAATTTCCCAATCGTTGAAACTTTAAATTCAATTTTAAAATTTTTGATATCTGAAAATGCATTAACAAACTCCGGCATTTGCTCTTTATAGATAATTAAAGTCAAAATGCCATCAAAGTCTGTCTTTTCCAAAGAATATACAAAAGAAGAAATGAGGTCAGCACTGTATCCAGTTGCTGACCCGATAATAATATTTTTTTGCTTAGTCATAAAATTAGTAAGAAAATCTAAAAAAACGACTAAATTATATATTTATTAAGTATATATTTCTTTAGTTTAACTCTTAGGTAACGTAACAAATCACTGTCATCTTGTGAAATAGGAGTAATTAAGCTTCTTTCTTTTTCTAAATAACTTAAAGCATGATTATTTTCGATGATCGGGTGATCGAATAAAAAGCTGACATAGAAACTGAAATCACCTCGTCCAACAAGGCCTTGCCAGTGATCATAAATTTTTATTGGCTGATGATAATCAACCAACATTTGTGCCATTTTACGGTCTACAACATAGGCATACGCATAGGCTAGTTTTTCGAGATAATCGTAATCAACTTTTAGAATTTTCTGGTTATACAACTCTTCGGGTAAAAATTTTCCACGAACGCGATTGCATATTTTCATTTGAATACCGCCCAAGCTTAGAAAAAAGCAAGGCCCTAGATTCAAAGAGTGAATGTGCTTTTCTAAATCTTGGAAATCAATTTCAAAACGCTCGATCACATCATCTTCAAAAATAATTGCATATTCTTCATCGGAGTTTAAAAAATCTTTTAGTGCAGCAATATGAGACATGGCACAACCAAGCTCACCAGGCGTCATCGGTTTTTTCTTGCCTGCTACACCTTGTTGAAAATATTCACTAACGCTTAAATTCTTACCGATTACCCCAAACTGCTTAAATTCATCACGATATTTGTAAAATGTTGCTTGAGAGTACAACTTTTTTAAACGTTCACTATTAGCAGATTCAATACTGATTAAATATTTTTTCATTTCATTCAAATGTTAAAATGAGTCAGGGATAGTCTATCTAATTATAGTTATATCGAGTGTAAAATTTAATGCTAAATCGCCTGATTCAAAAAAAATGGTATAAATACCAACAAGCAAAAAAAGCAAAATCTTTTGACTCTCATTGGTATATGCGTTTTGGCTGGTTAGAACAACCGTTTACTACACTTGAGCAACTAGATTCTCTCTTTGAGATCCACTCCCCTAAAAAGTTTACATTTGCAGACAGCTTTTATGCTTATGAAAATGGCCGTCATTTCATTTTTTTTGAAGAAGTTGATGACGAACATCCAGTAGGTTTTCTTTCTGTTTTAGAAGTCTTTAAAGATGGCACCTACACACCACCAGAGACAATCTTAAAGCTCGACTATCACCTTTCTTATCCTTGTGTATTTAAGTTAGAAAACACTTGGTACATGATCCCAGAGACTTCTGCCAACAAGACGATAGAACTTTGGAAATGTACTGAATTTCCACTGAAATGGGAAAAGCATTCTAATCTGATCGAGAATATCGAAGCAGTCGACAGCACCCCTTTCTATCATGAAGGCTTATGGTATCTTTTTACTTCAACGCGTCGTGATTGTAAGAAATTTGGTGATCGTTTAGATCTATTCTTTACCGAAGATATTTTAAATCCGAACTGGCAAGAGCACCCAATGAACCCAGTGTGCCGAGGCAGTCAGCAGTTCCGTATGGCGGGTAAACCTTTTATTTATAAAGGCCAATTGGTTCGACCAAGCCAAGACTCTTTAAAACGTTATGGCGGTAATATCGAATTAAAAGCGATTACTCAGCTTAGCCCGACAGCTTACGAAGAAAAATTACTAGAAGTAGTTTTACCTGACTGGAATCAAGCAGATGACGGTTGTCATACCATTAATGTCGAAGATAACTTCGTGGTACTTGATGCCATCCGCCTTACACCGAAGAATAATTAAGTTTTCAGCAGGCCTTTATAAATATTAAGCGTCTGCTCAGCCATGGCTGGTACAGTCAGTTCAGCCTTGGCTTTTGCATATAAAGGGCTAAAGTCGTGTTGAGCCTCAGGTTGAAGCGCACATTTAATCGCTTTTGCTAAACCTTGTGCATCTCCAATTTCTGCCAGATATTGCTCCGGCAACCACTCAATCACACCGTTCACTTTGGTTGAAGCGATTGCTTTATCGGCCTGTAAAGCTTCGACCATGACGAGTGGAAAACCTTCACGATCTGATGACAAAACCACAATATCTGCTAATTGCACTAGATCTCGAGCATCCGTTCTAAACCCAAGAAAAGCGACCCGATCTTGCATGTTTAATTCACTGACTTGTTTTTCTAAACTTGCTCGAAGTGAACCATCACCAATAATCCATAAATTGGCATCAATCTGTTGCATCGACTCAATCAGTAAACTGATATTTTTTACTGGCTCTAGACGTCCAATACACATAACAACTTTTTTGCTTGCATCTAGCTCAGCAAAATCTTTTTGAATCGATTGAAGTAACTTTTCTTTATTTTCAACTGTAAGTACGGGTTGAGGATAGACCCCGTTGTAAACCACGTGTGCTTTAGACTCTGGTATGCCTTGCGTGAGTGCTTGACTCACTGCAATAACGGCATCACCTGCTAAATAGGCAGATTTATTCTTTTTAGTACCATGTACTGTTGTCACAAACTTTGGGCCAGATAAAAATGGCTTAATTCGGGCAATCAGTTCAGCTGCCTTTCCTGCTTGTGCATGAACAATAGCAGGTTGAATTTGCTGGATAAGATTTTTAAGTTGCCAGAGTAAAAAAATATTCCAACGGCTACGTGCAAAATCAACCACATGAAAATGTACTTGTTGGCTAAACTTGTCTAGATAGCAAGGATGTGCAATCACATGTACTTCATGATTTAAAGCGAGCTCATTAACAAGGTTAAAAGTGTGCTGCTCTAAACCACCAATTCCACCACTAGTTGCCAATACCTGAACAATTTTCATAGCTTGCCTACTTATTTTTTATCTTTATTCATCGTCTGTTCAAATAGTTTGGCTTCTTTTAGAAAAGCATAAAACGCGTTAATCATACTATTTACGAAACCACGCCAACCATTTAAGAAACTACGGCGAATAAAATAAGACTTCATGAAAGTCACTGGCATTACCAAAACTAATTTTGCAACGCTTGGAGACTTTCCTTTTTGGTATTTCTCTAATGCTTTGAGGTTGGAATATTGGTTATTTTTTTCGACTTTAACGAAAATGCTCGACTCGCCATAATGATAAATATCATGTTGAGCACGCTGAGATTCACCCTCTACAATCACATTTTCATGGACCTTATTGGCAAGATCATAATGCCCTTTAGACTTACGGAAAAAACGCACCTTTGCATGTTTTTTAGTATGTTTGCTGTTGGGAACACCTAAAAACACGTCATTAATCGGTGTGATTAAAGCATCAAGCTTGTTTTGCTGAATGGTCTCAATAATTTCTTGTTTTAACTCTTTAGATAAGACTTCATCACCATCTAAATTAAGTACCCAATCATTTCGGCATTTTGCTAAAGCTAAACTTTTTTGCCCAGCGTAACCTTGCCAATCTTGATGAGAGATTTGCGTATTTTCAAAGCGCTCTGCAATTTCATAAGTATTATCAGTACTGCCAGAGTCTAAAATAATGACTTCATCAAATTCACTGACACTTTGTAATGTTCGCTCTAACCAAGCACCACAATTTAAAGTGACAATATAGACACTACATGGAATTTTATTCATAACTTATAACGTCCTTTAGCAAGGGCGATACGCATCTGTAAAGCATTCATGGCACCATGCGTGCTGACACGTGGAATATTAAATTGATTAGCTGCTTCATAAGCTTCGATTTTTTTACGAGTCGATACAGCATTTTTAAAGCCAATCTCTTCAGCCATTTTCTGGTGTTTTTCGTTAAATCGACCAAATGGATAGGCAAAGCTTGGGCACTTCCCAACTAATGCCTCAACGTCACGTTTAGACTGAAGCATCTCATCATAAGCAGTTTGATCATCAAGCTTAAGTAAGTTCACATGATGCTGGGTATGCGCACCAAATTCAATCAAACCAGAATTCGCCATTTCATGGATTTGCTCATGAGTTAGCTTTTCGATTCCTTCAATTTGCGTTGCCAAATAAATGGTTGCCTTTGCATTATATTTTTTAAGTAATGGATAGGCATAAAGATAATTATCCATAAAGCCATCATCAAAACTTAAAGCAACGACATTTTTTTGATTCCGGTATTGTTCAAGCTCAGAGACAAAACAAAAAGTAGTCCCCTTACGTGTCAACAACGTTAAGAGTTGTTCAAACTTTTCAGGAGGCATATTCATACCAGAGGCTGCATCTTTAGGTGTAACCTGATGCAACATCACAATGCGTGGTAGTTTGTTCGAACGAAACGGAAGCCAGAAAGTATAATTACCCAGCACATATAACAGTGCAGCAAGTACTAGTAGGCCTACCGCAACGTACAAAAACCACATCATGCATAAACCTCATGTGACCATTCATAATCTTCTGAAAGGGGCTGCTTAAATGTCACTTCAACCATAAATTGGGTGATGCGTTTAGCATTGAAAGATCTACGTGTTTTCTCCCAGCCCTCTTTCGCTATTTTTTCAGCCTGATCTGGGTTTTGATCAAAGAATTGGATCTTCTTGGCCAAATCAAACTGATCATCAAAGTAAACCACTTCCTGTTCGGTGTAGAGCTTCTCAAAGCCCGGAATTCTTGGGCTAAAAGTCAATAAACCATTACCAGTCAGCTGTACAATACGGTCAGAACTATACAGAGTTACATCATTACGGCGTGAGTAATTAAGTCCCATTTTTGTTTCAGATAGAACTTTATAATACGCTTTACCGTAGACACCAGGCTGTTCAAAACAACCATAATATTGGTAATTCACATGACCTTGTTGCAATGCATCTGCTAAGTCCTTTAAGAACTTCTCACGCTCAGGTTCTTTATAGACTACGCCACAAAAAATAAAGGTCTTATCCGTATTAACATTTGAAAATTGCTGTAGTGTTTCTACATTACGGTGACCCACATTTGGCAGATAGGCTACGCTTAAATGCGGCTGTTTTAATTTTTGTAGATATTCGCCACCTGTTGTACAGAAAATAGCATCTAAATACGGCGAGAATGCTTTAACAAAGTCGAGTTTGCTTTCAAGATAAAGCGGATCAACATACCAAAATGCAATTTTAGTATTTGGATAAGTTTCTTTAATCTGTCTAAGAACATCTGGACTCATTAAGTCACTATGTCCAATGAGTACCAGATCAGGTTCAATATTATTAACGACCTTTAGTACTTCTTTATTGGCCCAATTGGCACCCAGTTTTTTTGTTTTAAAAATGGTTCCCATTCGAGCCATGTCACGAAAACTAAAGTCATAAACGAAATGGCCATTTTCAATTAATCCGGCAGAAATTTTACGGTCTGTGCAGTAAAAATGGGCGCCTTGTTTATTAAAGCCAAAATTCGCAATATGCAATATTTTCATTTATTTACTCAAAATAAAAAATTTAATTTTTCGCTAAAAGATATGTTGCCACACG
Source organism: Acinetobacter sp. NIPH 542 (assembly GCF_000369825.1). Taxonomy (NCBI): domain Bacteria; kingdom Pseudomonadati; phylum Pseudomonadota; class Gammaproteobacteria; order Moraxellales; family Moraxellaceae; genus Acinetobacter; species Acinetobacter sp. NIPH 542. The sequence continues at coordinate 38,756 of NZ_KB850209.1, read as the reverse complement.
GTCTGCTTCTTTAAAAGCATAAGGTTGTGGTAACTGTACAACACAAGTCTGCTGTGAAATTAATTTTGATTCTAACATTTGATCAACTGAGTGGGTAATCCGGTCGTCTTTCAACCGGTCCATTGCCATTACCCCGACTCGACAACCCGCGGTAAGTGCCTCAAAAATCATAGATACGCTGTCTTCTGTTACCCAAACAGCTTCTGCTTTTTGCATTTCTTCAAAAATCCAACCCTGCGGTGTTTGCTCAACAGGAAATATTTGTAAATGCCCAGCAAAGCGTTGCTGTCTTAAACTATCGATAAATTCTGCTGGTGTACGGCGTGAAGTTGTCAAAATAATCTCAGCAGCTGGATTACTCTCAACAATTTTCTGAACACTGCTTAATACTTTGTTTTGGTTCCATTGATGTCGTTTAGATGAACCACCTAAAGCAATTAAAATTCGGTCTTTTTGATGGCGGTTTTCATTACGAATTGGATTTAATGCACCACGCGTGACAATCACATGGCTGTCGGCGTGAATACCGTCATGTTCTGGAATAACAGCGTAATCAAAGCAAACCACAGGTAAGTTAGGCTTCATCAATATAATAGTTTTGGCTTTTCTAAAAATTTTGCCGAGTAACCAGACACGAAAATGAGTGTGGCTTCCCACTCCAAATATAAAATCGGGTGCTTTTTTTAATAACGATTTTTTTGAAGAGAAAAGCGCCTGAATTAAAGAAATAATTGGCAAATCAGAAATAAGGATCTCTTCAAAAGTTGTTTCTGGCTGTTGTCTTTGCATTGCCTGAAACAAGCCTAATGCTTGTGAACGGTGCCCTGCCTTACCATCAGAGACATAGACAATATGCATAAAAGCTCCCGAAGCCAAAAATAAAAAGGCGAAACTTATGTTCGCCTTTTTATGTTAACGGATTAACTTATTTTACGTAAGTTAACCAGTGTTCATATTTCGGATTTCTACCTTGAACTGCATCAAAGTAAGTCTTTTGAATTTCAGTAGTAATTGGGCCACGGCCACCTGTACCAATTGGACGGTCATCGTATTCACGAATTGGTGTTACTTCCGCAGCAGTACCTGTGAAGAATGCTTCATCTGCAATGTAGAATTCATCACGTGTAATACGACGCTCAACAACTTGATAACCAAGATCTTTAGCAATCGTCATTACTGTTTGACGTGTAATACCATCAAGCGCACCACCAGCGATATCTGGAGTGTGTAAAACGCCATCTTTAATTAAGAATACGTTTTCACCAGAACCTTGGCACACATAACCTTGTGGGTCCATTAACATTGCTTCGTCGTAACCAGAATGTGCAACTTCTTGGTGAGCAAGAATTGACAACGTGTAGTTACCAGATGCTTTTGCTTTACACATCGTCACGTTTGGATGATGGTGAGTAAATGATGAAGTTTTAACACGAATACCATTCGCCATTGCTTCATCACCAAGGTATGCGCCCCACGCCCATGCTGCAACTGCGGCATGAATCGTGTTATTTGTTGCTGCAATACCAAGTTTTTCTGAACCGATCCAGATTAATGGACGTAAATAGCAAGAAGCTAATTTATTTTCACGAACAACATCGATTTGTGCTTGTTCAAGCGTGGCTTGATCATACGGCACTTTCATTTGATAAATTTTTGCTGAATTTAACAAACGTTTTGTGTGGTCTTGAAGACGGAAAATGGCAGTACCTTTAGGTGTTTCATAAGCACGAACACCCTCAAATACGCCCATACTGTAGTGTAATGTATGGGTTAAAACGTGAATCTTTGCATCACGCCAATCAATTAATTTTCCATCTTGCCAAATAAAACCATCACGATCAGCCAAATTCATGGAACACTCCAAATTGTTATAAAATCATTCACTATCCAACTCAACCGAGGCGGTTGGGTCTATTAATCTTTGCCATAAATTGCAAACGACCGCACGGGTACTACGCCAGTCCGCTGCGCTGACTTGCATGGATTGATTTGCAAGGGCTAAGCGGTGGCTTTCGGCACGTTCACTAAGATAGGCTCGAATTAATGCTGTGGCATCTTCACTGGATAAGCAGTCTGCTTTAGCAGCATCTTCTAATATTCTTACATTATCAGAATAATGGGCGAGATCGGGTTTCGTCCCGCTCCATGCAAGTACAGCATACTGTGCCATAAATTCGATATCGACGATACCACCTGCGTCCTGTTTTAAATGAAAAATACCATGTTTTTTTTGTTCAGAAGACGAACCTAGGTGGTCTTTCATTTTCTGACGCATTTTCAACACTTCCTCACGAACATAAGCCTCATCTCTAGATTGAGTCAATATCTCGCGTCGAAATATTTCAAATTTCTGGCAAAGTACCTCGTCACCAGCAATAGAGCGGGCACGTACTAATGCCTGATGCTCCCAAAGCCATGCACTTTTCAACTGATAGTGTTCATAGGCCTTAAGACTTGTCACTAATAAACCGGCCTCACCTGAAGGTCTTAACCGCGTATCAATTTCATAGACACGGCCATCAAGGGTTTGAGTGGTCATGAGTGACATAAACTTTTGAGCGACACGCATAGCAAACTCAAAGCCACTAATTGACTTCGTTCCATCCGTATCTGCTTGCTCATCTAGATAATGAATAAAGACAAGATCCAGGTCAGAACCATAGCCAAGCTCAATGCCACCCACTTTGCCATAACCAATAACAGCAAAGGCTTTATAATCGAGTGAGCAGCGTTTTCCATCGACATCACATGGATAACCATGACGCTTTGCTACGGTCTGATAAGCTAAATGAAGTGTTGCATTAACACTCACTTCAGCAATATCAGTTAATGCATCAGATACTTTCATTAGCGGGCTTTCAGCTAACACATCACTTGCCGCAACAGTGAGTACATTGCTCTTTTTAAACAGTCGAAGTGCCCGCATTTGATCTTCCACTTGATCAATTTCAATACGAAGCAATTGCTGACGTAATGAGTCTTCTAAGTCCTTACGCTTTGGTAACTCAAAGCCCATCGATAGGAACTCATCCAGCAGTACCGGATACTGTGTCAGTTCTTCACAAATCCACGGACTCACCGTCGCCATTTTCACTAAGCGTTGCAATGCGCCTTTACTTTCAATCAACATCACTAAGTACACGGTTCGACGCATGACCGATTCAATCAACGGCATTAAGCGCAAAAGTGCAGTTTGAGGTTGTTCTGACTGTAAAATCACTTCAATTAAATGAGGCCAGAATGTCTTTAATCGCTGAACAGCATTTGATGGTAATTTTTTGAGTGCGTGACCGTGCCAGAATTCATGAATCAGATTTTTCGCATTGTCATCCAACACTTCATCTAACTGCTGTTCTAACTGTCCAAAGTTTTCAGTTGCGGCATTTGAACTGGTATCTTCAATGAGCTGCTTAAATTGAACTTTAACTTTTTGACGTTTCTCGTTAAGAACATCAATAAATTCATCCCAACTCGTAAAACCTAAGGTATCTATAATGCGCTGTCTTAAGTCTACTTCTTCTGGTAATAGCTGGGTTTGTTGGTCATTGAGGGCTTGAATTGCGTGTTCAACACGGCGTAAAAACAGGTAAGCATCCTCAAGTTCTAAAACAGCTTGTCTTTCTAATAAGCCAGCTTCACCAATGTGTTCAAGGCTGACTAAACATTGGCGGTCTTGAAGCTCACGTTTAGAGCCACCGTAAATAAGCTGGAAGACTTGAACAATAAACTCAATTTCGCGAATACCGCCTGCCCCGAGTTTAATATCATCCTCAATATGGCGACGTAACACTTCACGCTCAATCATCGCTTTCATATCGCGCATCGCGGCAAAAGCGGTATAATCGACATAACGGCGGAATACGAAAGGACGTGTCATTTCTAACAAGTCTTGTCCTTCTTTACCTCCCGTCACAACACGCGCTTTAATCCATGCATAACGTTCCCACTCACGGCCATGCTGACTTAAATATTTTTCTAAAGCTGCGTGACTAATTGCTAGTGCTGAGCCATCGCCCCAAGGGCGTAAGCGCATATCAACTCGAAATACAAAACCATCTGCGGTAATGTGTTCAAGTAAATAAATAAGTTTTTGCCCCCACAAAATACAGAACTGCTGTACATCAATGCATTTGCGACCATTGGTTTCGCCCTGTTCATCAAAAGCAAAAATCAAGTCAATATCACTCGACAGATTAAGCTCTTGCGCACCCAGCTTACCCATGGCAACAACTATCAAATCTTGAACTTTGCCAGAGTAGCTCATCGGTTCACCGTGTTTCGCCACAAGTGCTACACGTGCAAAGTCCTTTGCCGCACAAATACTGGCATCGGCAAAATCAGAAAGTTCGCGTGTGAGTGTGACAACATCGGTAAGCTGATTGGCATCTTGCCAAATCCAACGGAACATTAAACGACTTCGTAAAATGCGTAATCCACGCATCCAAGATATTTCGTCACCAATTCCATCTAATGTAGTTTGTACAAATTGATAAATCTGTTCAGTCGAGAGCGGTGCAGTAAATTGATCTAGTTGATAATCTTGTTCTAAAACAGCTTGATGCAAGCCTAAAACTTGTTCTGCATACTGACTAGCACGCAATGTTTTTTGTAACTGCTCCGCATTCATATAAAAAGCTCTTTTCCTCGTACTCTGTTTTTAGTTATAGCAGTTCGAGTAGTGGTAGGAAAAGGGATTAGACTAATTTTGCTTCCGCTGAAGAGTAATGCTCTGCATGAGCCTCATGACTTTCTTGAGCAGAAGGTAATAAAACTTTAAATGTCGTTCCTACCCCTTCTTTTGAACTAACATCAATTTTACCCTGATTAATTTCGACAAAACGTTTACAAAGACTTAAACCTAAACCTGCACCTTTTTCACCAGCGGTTCCTTTAAAGCTGGCTGTAATACGTGGATGGAACAAATTTGTCATTTGCTTTTCGGTCATGCCTAAACCAGTGTCTCGAACGGTTATTTCTATATTTTTATCAGCTTGTTTGGCTTCAATAAAGACTTTGCCAGAGCCATCAATATCTGTAAATTTCAGCGCGTTTGAAACCAAGTTTTGAATGACAGAGGTCATCATATTGATATCGGCATAGATGTTTAAATCATCTGGAACATCATTGACCAGTTCAATATTTTTTTTCAAAGCTAAGGTGTGCAGTACATCGCAAACAATATTGCTAACCTGTCTAAGCTTAAAGTTAATCGGGTGATAAACAAAACGCCCACCCTCTGCCATCGCCCATGTCAGTAAGCTTTCAAGTAAGTTATAAGTCGATTGTGACGTGTCATATAAATAATCAGCAATGTTTTGAATGCTAGACTCATCTAAAGTCTCACGCTCTTTGGCGAGTACTTCAGAAAACCCGAGCAAGCCATGAAACGGCGCTCGCAAGTCATGCGAAATAATCGAGAAAAATTTAGTTTTACTTGAGTTAATCGCAACTTGTTGTTCATAGAGTTCGTTTAACTCTTCATAGTTAAACTTCAATTCGACTTGCTGCATGAAAGTCGAACAGTAATCGAGCAGCAATTGAATATCGTCATCTTCAAATGTAGCTGCATCGTCATCGAAAAAGACAGCAAAGCCCATAGACGTTTTATCAGGATGTAAAAGATGCACGGCCAATGCCCTGCTGCACTCGATGTTTAGTTCTTTTAAATAGTTGGTTAAGTTTTGATAAGAGGGATGTGAGTGATTAATGATCTGCTGTTTAGCAAAGCACTGTTTTAAATGTTTCGAAGGTTTAAACGAGATTGCTGTCATGCCCTCTGGGCAACGATGCCAAAAGTAAGGTTCCTGATTAAAAGTCAATAAGGCTTTTTTACAATTCAAAAGACGAAGACTAAACCGGAAAAATTGCTCAATGTAGTTCTGCTCGGCATTTAATCCAAGTAACAGAGATATCCTACAAGCACTTAACTGCTCAACCTGATTTAGTTCTAAACGCTGGAATGTCATTGCCCGCCTCACAGATTTTGTCGTTTTTGGTCGGAACCGCTCTTAAAAAATGTACTTATAATCATTATGATCTACTACAAACTTTAACACAGTACATTAAAAGAGCAACGTTCTTTTCAAAATAGAAATGTGAAGTTTCAATTAAAGGTTTTCAGATACATAAAGTGGGTATGCTTGAGGAAAATACAACAAATGTTTGAAGGTAGAGAGTTGTAAGATGTTAGAAATGCGAGTTCAAAATCATAACAAAAAAGAGAAAACCCATCTTTAAATTTTCTAATAATTACACCTTAAACACTTTAGCCGCCCTTTCCTTACCGAATGTGAAGAATGTGGAAATGATATTCCCGTTGAGCGTCAGCGCTATGGCTCTGTAACCCTTTGGGTGGAATGTAAAAATACACAAGAAAACTTTCATAAAGCTACTTTTAAATGACAAATTTTCTAATCTTTTTCATCGTTATTCTTGTTTTAGCCCTCATTATTTTTTGGATGATCCTGAATTATCAATTCACTCGATACATCCTTGAAATGAAAGCTTTTTATAAGGAAGAAGATCTCCAAAACAAAAGCCAACTCAAGTTAAATCAGCAAATCCATACGGGAGTAATAAATGCAGCTATACCCGATCTTAATCGGCATGATCATGGGCATTATTTTAAGTAGTTCCATGTTCTTATATCTTGTCGCATAACGCCAAGCCCCTTCAATGGGGCTTTATTAATAAGCTATGGATTTAAATCTTGGTCACCAAATTTAACCATCTTTTTAAGTGCAATAATTGAAGTAAACTTTATTCCAAACCAAGCAGCAATAAACATAATAAACATAATAATCGGTACAACAATTAATATTCTATCAATCGTTATCCAACTTTCTACATAATTTTCAAATAGTTGAGCGGAGATCAAAAGCACCCCAAGAACTACATAAACCATTAAACACCATTTATTCCTTTTTTTTATCTGTTCAAGTGTATACTTTGTTCTAAGTTCAACTTTATTATTTTCTACTTCTACAACTTTTAAAAATGGCCATGCACTATCAACCGCCTTGGCACTCTCCTCAATATTTAAAGCTTCATACTTCATGAAAAAGAAAATAATTTTATATTTATATCTGGTACTTATCAGATGTTCATTAACAGCTGCTTGCAATAAATAAGGTGGTAAATTAGGATTTTCATATTGCTCATCGAACAATTTTTTTAAATTTTCTAGTCCAGTTTTAATTAAACCAAATTTTTTCTTTTTATAACCATAGCGAAAATTGAAAAAAAATACATATTTGCATCCAAATGCAAATACCGCAGCAACCCCTCCTAAACTTAATATCTTAATGATTAACTCAGTCATGGTTGCTCTCCAATACCTTCACAAAATCATCTTCAGTTAATATTTTCAGTTTTCCACCTTCATTCTGCCACTTCAGAGCCTGTTCAAACTTACGCCCATAGCTCATGTGTGCCCAATGAGGATTTCCTTTGTTACAAATCACTAAATAATCAACTTTCTTAGTGAGACTATCTGTAAAAAGACCTCCCTTAACTTCAATAACTTCCTTCCATTCAGCTTTGGTATATCGTTCAGATGCGCCGGTTAAGCAAAAAGTACAACCATTAATAACGAAATCACCGTGGTAAAAATCAGGATTGATATTTTCTGAGGTTGAAGTTACCGCTTGCTTAGGCAAACAATAATTTTCACGGTCTACGTATTTACTAATTGTTTGAATTAATGCCTGTATTACGGCAGGTTCAACTTGATTTAATTCTCTTACAGAAACAAGTAATGGATAAACTTCCTTAAATAAATGGTCTTGTTCCAGATGTTTATGGCCATCTAGCCAAATGCGTAATGCAACAACCTCGCGGTCATTGATTGTCCCATCACATAACAATCCAGCAAGAACACCATGTAATCTTTGAGCATCAGCAGTCCCAGCAGTAAAATAAGTAGATCTCTTGAATCCTGTTAATACTTGATTCAATTCATCTCGATTTTCTTTTAAAAATTGTGCATCAGCATTTGCTTTAACCAATAATTGATACAAAACATCAAAATTGCTTAAATTACAGACTTCTGGATAACACTCTATCCACTTTATTAAGGCATTAATCTCAATTTCATTAATTTGGTCATCAATAAAAATACCTTCAAAAAAGCCTAGAATAATATTATTAAGTTTTATATTTGAATGCTGTGTCCGAAATGGCTCAACATTATTGGTAATAGGCTTTTGTAGCTGAACAGGTTGAACAGGTTGAACAGGTTGAACAGGTTGAACAGGTTGAACAGGTTGAACAGGTTGAACAGGTTGAACAGGTTGAACAGGTTGAAC
>NZ_KB850209.1:0-30440 GCF_000369825.1 Acinetobacter sp. NIPH 542 | reverse complement strand
GTTGAACAGGTTGAACAGGTTGAACAGGTTGAACAGGTTGAACAGGTTGAACAGGTTGAACAGGTTGAACAGGTTGAACAGGTTGAACAGGTTGATTGTTTATCACCTCTTCTTTTTTTCTAATCAAATCTATTTTATTTTTTCCAAAATAAATTAAAAAGGTAATAGTGCCAACAATACTGAGAAGAAATAGAATAATATCTATATTAGATGGTTGAGTAGTTCCATCGCCAGGAATAAAAATAGCTAGTAATACAAATAAAATAAAAATTGCTAAAATATGATGCAGAAATATTTGAAGCCTTGGAAAAGGTGTTTTTTCTTTCACTAGAAAATAGCTAGTAGGTCTGATGATATACCAGAGTATTGTCCAGCATAAAACGCACAAAATACCCATTAAAACATATGGAATATAAAGCATTTTCACCCACCCTTATTTAAAAATTTCTTATCAAAGTCAAGTTGCTTACATAGTATCCAAGATACTATTAACAATCTATATTTTTCTTAATTCTTAAGACCTTATAGAGGTAACTTTAGTCTAATTACTTCCTGTCTTTTTAAGTATTTCCATAGCTGCTTTAACCATTTCAGTAGTGTTTTTCATTTGATCTTGCAAGATATTACTTGTTTCATCATTTGTTTTATTATCAAGCTCTCTACCAAAATACTTCAATGCAAGCTCTTTCCTAATTTCAATAATTTGAGGGTCCTCGGTAGTAAAACTTGCAACAAAACTTGGAAAAGCTTCTAATTCCATCTTCGTCTGACGACATTGGTCAGCAATCTTTTGATATTTAACTGATTGCTTTAAAAAGTAAGTAATGAGAGTTACAGAAGTTAAGACTAATGTTCCCTTAAAAAACCAATAATCATATTCTTTTAGAGAAAAATATGTTTTGGTAACAGAAAAAAACCAAACTAGAATTATCGAAAACACTATTAAAAGTATGAAGACCATTCTAGAAATATCTGCTCTTTCCTGATTTTCATTTGCAGCCAACTCATAAATATCATGTGTATCTTTATTCTTGATCTTCTCTTTTAACTCATTTACATCTTTAATACTTGTATCTAAATACTCAATTTTTTTATTTATTTCTCTATTTGAATAATTAGCCCTTAATTCATTGAAAAATTTTTCTAATATATCAATAAGCTCCCCATAATATTTATCTATTTTATTCGAGTCATTGTTTACTGTAAGACTCTCAATGACATGTTCTAAATCACCTATATAAAAATTAATAATATTAAAATTTATTGATTCAAGGCTACCATCCTTTAGAAACTGTTCAAATAACGTATTTATATCTTTTTTAAAGCTTTCTAAAACATTCATTCTAGTTGAAGCAAAGCCAGCAAAATCAGGAGTATAATAATTATCAATTACAGTAAATAATTTATTAAAAGACTTATAAGCCTCATTGAACTTATTTGTTAATGTAGGATCACTCATCCCTCACCCCAAAAATTATTATAAAGTCTTGATGTGCAATAGTATCTAAGCTTTTCTAAACTTTCTACAATAAAAATTAGCCCAACAAAAAACCCCTAAGCCGTTAACTTAGGGGTTTTCGTAGAATCTAATAGATTCTGAATCTGGTCCCGAGGGTCGGACTCGAACCGACACGTCATCTCTGACAGCGGATTTTGAGTCCGCCGCGTCTACCAATTTCACCACCTCGGGAGAGGAAGTATGTTTGTGTTGCGTATATTAGCGCGTTTGTAAAACTTGTCAAACCCTAAGTGAATATTATCGTTCACTTTTAGATCACTTAAACATTTTTCATGATTTAAGCCAGAAGCACAGCCATAAAAAAGCGAAAAAGTTTATACTAGGCCCAATTTTTGCGGTTTTTTTTCTAAATATGCAACTGTCTGACTTTTCCTTTGAATTACCTGATGAACTTATTGCCCGTTATCCCCTTGAATCACGTAGTGCTTCACGGTTGTTGCACTTAGACTCAAAGGGTCAATATCACGATCACATGTTCACAGACATTATCGATCTGTTCGAAGAAGGTGATCTGCTAGTGCTCAATGACACTAAAGTCATGAAAGCACGACTTAAAGGAAAACGTTCTACAGGTGGTGCTATTGAGATTTTGGTTGAGCGCATGCTGAACCACACCACAGCGTATTGTCATATTAAATCGAGCAACTCGCCTAAAGCGGGTGCCGAGCTTTATGTCGGTGCAGATAATATTCCTGTGATTGTCCGTGGCCGTCACGAAAATTTATTTGTGGTTGAGTTTTCACAGCCAATCTTGCCCGTCCTTGAGCAATATGGTCAGTTACCTATTCCACCCTACTTTAACCGTGAAGCAGAAGAAATTGACACCGAACGTTATCAAACGGTTTTTCATAACCCAGAGAAAATTGCTAGTGTTGCAGCACCTACTGCAAGCTTGCATTTTGATGAAACACTTTTAGAAAAATTAGAACAAAAAAATGTTCAAAAAACTTTTGTGACTTTACACGTCGGTGCTGGCACATTTATGCCTGTTCGTACCGATGACATTACCAACCACATCATGCACAGTGAATGGTGTGATGTACCTCAAGAAACCATTGATTTAATTTTGGCGACTAAAGCACGTGGCAATAAAGTGATTGCCGTTGGTACAACTGCAACACGTGCTTTGGAAAGTGCAGCTCAAGCCCATAGCGGTAAAATTGCGGCTTGGACTGGCGACACACAAATCTTTATCTATCCGGGCTATAAGTTCTGCATCGTAGACCGTTTAATTACCAACTTCCATTTACCAGAATCTACCCTACTCATGTTGGTGTCAGCGCTTTCAAATCGAGATAACATTTTGGCTGCCTATGAACATGCAGTTAAAAGCCGCTATCGTTTCTTTAGTTATGGCGATGCAATGTTGGTTGATAAATTAGACGTTTAAATACTAAGGCTGGGTTAAACCTTATAAGTTAATTCGAGGTTTAATCCAACCCAAGTACTTACAATAAAAAATAATGAATTTAGCTGTGTGAGTTGCAGAAATTTAGCGATGAAATCAGGCATTAATTTTTTAAAGAAAAATTCTCAATTTAGAAAAATTTAGTATTTATCTCTTTCAATTTAAAAGATAATCTAAAAATAGCTCTTTATGATAATGAACTTATTACTTCCGTGCCAATCGATACTGTACAAGAAGCCCTTCATATAAGGCGTAAAAAAAATACACAGGTTTTTCGTAATATCGCTCGACTTTGGGATGCTGGGCAAAAATCTCATTCAGCACAAGATCTTTTAGATGCTTTACATCCATGGCGTGAAGATCACAACCTTCGCTTTTTTAATGTGCTCCCCTATTTACTCGCCATTTGTAGCATCACAATATTAGGTTTTGGTTATTTTCTTCATCCACATATTCAATATATTTGGAGCTTTTTAGGCGCCTTTTTAACAGGGTTTCTAGCGTATTTGCTCTATCAATCTCAAGAACCTTTAACGCAAGTTATCCATTATCTAGAACAGCGTATGGTTGTTTTACGTTACGGTTTACAGTTTCAGCAGTTACCCGCTTATCTTCCCATGCATGCTCAGCCAGTTTTAGTTCTGAGTAAATTAAAACAATATTTCCCACTGTTTAACCGAGGGACTGAGTCTAACGAAATTACTCAGTTTGCTTCGGCTACATGGAACGATGGTGTAACCGATCATCAAGTCTTGCTGTTTCAATATCATTACGTTAATGAAATCCCTATTATTCAAGACCAAAATAGCGATAAAAAAATTATAAAAGAAATTCATAAAGATTTATGGGGCGCTTTTATATTTCAAACACCAGCTTTGGGTATTGCTGTTAGCAATCAACGTTCTCGGTTTTTTACTCCCTACAGCAGTAAATGGCAAAGTAGCGATATTTTAATTAACCAAGAACTTAATATTTTTGGGGTTAATCAACACCAGTTAGCCAAAGAAGTCAGTCCGAGCCTAACTTTAAAATTAAATGATTTTTTTCAGCACTTTAAAGGTGATTTAATTTATCATCACGAAGAACAAATTTTGTGTTATCTGGGTGAGCAAAATCTTTTTCAGACCACCAGTAAGCAAAGTGAAATTCATGATGTTTCAGCATTGCGTGGGCACTTGCGTACCATGACCATGCCGCAATATGAAAAATTTCAGCAATTAATGTTGAACTTAATTAAATAAATCTCTCGTATGACTTGATTGCCGTCTCATTAAAAAATGAGAAGTCAAAAGTACACTGAGGGAATAACAATAAGGAATTGACCATGACTGGTTTATTTATTTTCCTGGGGATTTTTGTTGTACTGATCGTCTGGGGCGTTCACATCCGTAATACCATCGTACGTTATTTTAATGCGACCAAACGTGCTTGGTCTGAGGTTGCTAATTTCGAACGTCAAAAGGTAAAGACTTTAGAAGCGCTTGAAACAACACTGAATCAATATACTCATTTTGAAAAATCGACATTAGAAAAAGTCACCGAACTACGTCAGCAAATTCTTAATTTAAATGTGAATAACACTGATATTTCTCAGCTCCAACAAATCGAAAAAATGAGCAAAGAACTAATTCGCAGCTTAAATATTGTTGTTGAAAACTACCCCGAGCTTAAAGCCGATTCACTCTATAGTAAGATGATGGACGACATTCAGGAACAAAACGAAAATGTAGGTGCTGCGATTAGTATCTTTAACCGTAATGTCGAGCTGTTCAACAACCAGATTGAAGTATTCCCTAACAATCTCATCAATACATTAACTTTATCCAAGAAAGCGATTCGTCCCTTTAAGGATAATCTTGTTAATGAAAATTTTGACTATAAACCTAATTTTTAATAGGAAAAAAATAGGGCCTAACCTGTCGGAAATTTTATCTATTTTATAACCAGCTACATTTAGTAGTAGAACTACATCGCAGAATCAAGGAAAATAGCTCTCTTTTTAGCAGCGAACTGTTTCTTCGCCTCTGCTCGTGTTCAGGATTTTTAGATGAAGTTTGAAAAATTAGGTCAGTCGGGGCGCGCCCGTCGTGGTCGTTTAACTTTAGAGCATGGTGTTGTTGAAACACCTGTTTTTATGCCAGTGGGGACTTACGGCACAGTCAAAGGTATGTTACCGCGTGATATCGAAGACATTCAGGCACAAATTATTTTAGGAAATACCTTCCATTTATATTTGCGTCCGGGTCTTGAAGTGATTAAAGAACACGGCGGTTTGCATAACTTTATTAAATGGGATAAGCCAATTTTGACTGACTCTGGCGGTTTCCAGGTTTTTAGTCTTGGCGCAATGCGCAAAATCAAAGAGGAAGGTGTTACTTTCCGCTCACCGATTGATGGTTCAAAAGTATTTTTATCACCTGAAATTTCTATGGAAATTCAGCAGGTTTTGAACTCTGACATTGTCATGATTTTTGATGAATGTACACCTTATCCTGCAACGCATGAAGAAGCACAAAAATCATTGCAGCTTTCTTTACGCTGGGCAAAACGTTGTAAAACCCATCATCATGATGAGCTCAAAAATAAGAACGCATTATTTGGCATTATTCAAGGCGGTATGTATGAAGACTTACGTGATGAGTCTTTAAATGGTCTTCTTGAAATCGGATTTGACGGTTATGCGATTGGCGGTTTATCTGTAGGTGAACCTAAAGATGAGATGATCAAAGTTTTAGATTATCTACCAAGCAAAATGCCACAAGATAAACCGCGTTACTTGATGGGCGTTGGTAAACCGGAAGATATCGTTGAAGCTGTGCGCCGCGGTGTCGATATGTTCGACTGTGTAATGCCAACCCGTAATGCGCGAAACGGTCATTATTTTGTCACTGATGGTCTGGTACGTATTCGTAATAGTAAATATCGTCATGACCAGAGTCCGCTCGATCCACATTGCGATTGCTACACTTGTAAGAACTTTACCCGTGCTTATCTATTCCATCTTGAAAAATGTGGAGAGATGTTAGCGTCTATGCTCGGTACCATTCATAACTTACGTTATTACCAACGTTTAACTGAAGGTATGCGTGATGCATTAGAGAATGGCACATTTGATGAATTTGTTCAGGACTTTTATGCCCGCCGTGGTTTAGAAGTTCCACCATGTCCGGTTGATGAATAAGCCCGATTTGCGCTCAACCTCAAGACAAGGTAAATTGCAAAACGAATTAGGATTATGTCAGGTATCTGACTCATATTTTTAACTTTAGGAAATCAAAATGAGCTTTTTAATTTCTGCTGCACATGCAGCACCGGCAGCTGGCCCAACTACAGGTATTTTGCCAAACATCTTGATGATTGTTGTATTCGTTGCAATCTTTTATTTCTTAATTTGGCGTCCTCAAGCAAAGCGTGCTAAAGAGCACCGTTCTTTAATCGAAAGCTTAGGTGTAGGTAGTGAAGTTGTGTTCGCTGGTGGTTTAATGGGCAAAGTGACCAAAATTGAAGGTGACTATGCAGTTGTTGAACTTAGCCGTGGTGTAGAAGTAAAAATTCAGCGTGCCAGCGTAATTTCAGTATTACCTGAAGGCACTCTAAATAACCTTTAATCATAAAACAGTCGTGCTTTAGCACGACTTTTTCATTTAAGAAGAAAGCGAATGCGTTACCCTGCATGGAAATATTTACTGATTCTGGTTGTTCTGGTAGTCAGTACATTATACGCACTGCCTAGTCTATATCCGGATGAGCCCGCCGTTCAAATTTCCGGTGCCAAAGCTGGTACCCAAATTGATCAAAGTGTGGTGCAAAAAGCAGAGCAAATTTTAAAAACAGCAAATATTGCAAGTCACGATAATACTTTTACAAATAATGCTGCCCTCTTGCGTGTCAGCTCTTCTGAAGCGCAGTTGAAAGCAAAAGAAGTATTACGCCGTGACTTAGGTGATCAATATGTTGTTGCCCTAAACCTTGCACCGACCACACCGGAATGGTTGCAAAAAATTGGGGCAAAACCAATGAAACTTGGTTTGGACTTACGTGGTGGTGTCCACTTCTTGCTTGAAGTAGATATGGACAAAGCCGTTGCCCAACGTATGGAAACCTCTGCCACCGATTTGCGTCGTCAGTTCCGTGAAAACAAGATCAAATTTAATAGTCTTGCTTTAACAAACAATGTAATCACTGTTCAATTTGCTGACAATGCTGACCGTGATGCAGCAATGGATTTTCTACGTCGTAATGGGAATGAATATACCCAACAGGCATTAGCAAGCTCTACAGGTTCTACTTTAAAGCTTACTTATACCGATGTACGTCGCCAAGAAATCCAGTCATATGCGGTAAACCAAAACTTAACAACATTACGTAATCGTATTAACGAACTTGGTGTTGCAGAAGCATTGGTACAAAGTCAGGGTAGCAACCGTATTGTTGTTGAATTACCGGGTGTGCAAGATACAGCTGAAGCTAAACGTGTTTTAGGCCGTACTGCAAACCTCGAATTCCGTTTAGTTTCTGACTCAAATGATCAATATATTGACCCATATACAGGTAAATATAATGGTCAACCTTTACCTCCGGGCACAGAAGTTTTTGCTTATGAGTCTTTAGATAGCGGTCGTCAACTTTTATTGCAACGTAACCGTATCTTGACTGGTGAGCGTGTTCAAAATGCAAGCTCTGGCTTTAGTCAAGACTCTGGTGGTGCCGAGGTAAATATTACCCTCGACAGTGCTGGCGGTAAGCTTATGTCCGATGCAACTCGTAATGCTGTTGGTAAACGCATGGCGGTATTGTTCATCGAAAATAAGCAAAAAATTACTTATGTCACAGATCCTAAAACTGGTGCACAAACAGAAGTTCGTACTCCCTACACTGAATCTGTAGTCATTAATGCTGCAACTGTTCAAGCCGTTTTAGGTTCAACTTTCCGTATTACCGGTTTAAGTTCTCCTCAAGAAGCATCAGAGCTTGCATTAATGCTACGTGCAGGTGCTTTGGCTGCGCCAATGTATTTTGTTGAAGAACGTGTGGTTGGTCCAAGTCTTGGTCAAGAAAACATTGATAAAGGCGTATTATCAACTCAAATCGGCTTCTTGCTTGTTGCAATCTGGATGGTGGTTTTCTTCCGTCTATTCGGTTTAATCGCTAACTTTGCACTTGTTGTTAACTTGGCAATGATTTTAACAGTCATGTCATGGATTGGGGCTTCCCTCACCTTACCAGGTATTGCTGGTATCGTTATTACCATTGGTATGGCCGTCGATGCGAACGTATTGATATGTGAGCGTATTCGAGAAGAAATGCTCTGGGGAGCATCGCCCAAACAAGCCATTGTGGCCGGTTATGATCGAGCTTATAACACCATTTTTGACTCGAACTTAACCACGTTCCTCGTTGCTTTCATTTTGTTTGCAATTGGTACAGGTCCGATCAAAGGTTTCGCCGTAACATTAATGATTGGTATTGTGTGTTCGATGTTTACTGCAATTACAGTGACTCGCGCAATTGTACAAATCATTTATGGCAAACGCCGTAACTTGAAAAAGTTGAGCATTTAAGGAGATCGATGATGACTAAAGTGACTCAACAAGATTCAAAACAATATGGACGTCCGGATGATGCAAAAATCATCCCGTTCATGAAGATTGCCAAACCTGCGGCAATCTTCTCGATCCTGATTACATTGGCGAGTATTTTCTTTATTGTAACTAAAGGTCTTAACCTGGGTTTGGACTTTACAGGCGGTGTTTCAGCTGAGCTTAACTATGCTCAACCAGCAAACCAGTCTGACGTTATTCAAGCGCTCGACAAAGCTGGCTTTAAAGATGCTGTAGTACAGACACTTGGTAGTAATAAAGACTTACTTGTGCGTATGCCAGTACAAGAAGTTAAGGTTGAAGATCTTAATAACGCGATTACTAAGGCTGTACAGCTGCCAAACAATGCCGCAGAAGTTCATAAAGTTGACTCTGTAGGTGGTCAAGTTGGTAACGAGCTTTATGTTCGCTCTGCTGGTGCGGTTGCCCTTGCACTTATTTTAATGTTGATCTACGTGACGATCCGTTTCGAGTTTAAACTCGCGATGGGTGCCGTAATGTCTTTATTCCACGACATCATCATTATTATTGGTGCTTTTGCATTATTCCAATGGCCGTTTGACCTTACAGTTTTAGCTGCGGTACTTGCTGTTATTGGCTTCTCGCTTAACGATAACATTGTAGTGTCAGACCGTATCCGTGAAAATTTCCGTAAAATTCGCGGTGCATCTCCTCGTGAAATCGTCGATATTGCTTTAACCGAAACTTTACGTCGTACCATTCATACATCAATGACCTTATTGCTTGTCGTTCTAGCAATGATGTTCTTAGGTGGTGATGGTCTACACTGGTTCGCTGTTGCAATGTTTGTTGGTGTCTTTGTAGGTACTTACTCTTCAATCTATATCGGTACAGCATTTGCCTTATGGCGTGGTCTTAACCGTCAGGACTTCATCGTTCAGGTTAAACCTGAATTTGAAGATGACATTCCTTAAGTTGGATAAAGTAAGACATATAAAAAAACCGCGATTAATTCGCGGTTTTTTTATTTAGAACATATTATTTACGGCGTAATGCATCCGAAATTGCTTCAACCAACTGTTGAGAAATTTCTTGTTTAGATGCTTTTTCTAACTCACGCTTTTTCATGTGATAGTTTTCAGCAAAGAAAACTGTCATCGCATTTTCATCAGAAGCAAAACCAATATCTGCACGAGACACATCGTTACATGCAATCATATCGAGCTTTTTAGCGACCAGTTTTCCTGCCGCATATTCTTCAACATTTTGTGTTTCAGCTGCAAAGCCCACCATAAATGGACGTTTTTCCTGACCCGCAATGGTTGCCACAATATCTGGATTTTTTACAAGGGAAACATTCAACTCATCCCCTGCCTTCTTAATTTTATGCTCGGCAACTTCTGCTACACGATAGTCTGCGACTGCGGCGGTTGCAATGAAGATATCGCAGCCTGTTTCTAACGAATCCATACTGATATCTAACATCTGTCTTGCAGAAGCAACATTTACTCTTTTTACACCATTCGGTGTATCTAAACTTACAGGCCCAGCAATTAAAGTCACTTGTGCACCAGCAGCGTAACAAGCAGCCGCTAAAGCAAAGCCCATTTTACCAGTACTGTGGTTCGAGATATAACGAACAGGGTCAATTGCTTCACGTGTTGGCCCAGCAGTAATCACAACTCGCTTACCTGCCAACAACCCAAATTTTTCAGCAATTGCACGTTGAGCCTGATGGAAATAGCCAGCTACTTGCTTAGCAATTTCTTCTGGTTCTGGCATACGACCTAAACCAACATCACCACAGGCCTGCTCACCCGCATCTGGCATGATCACATGCACACCATCTTCGACTAAGGTTTGTAAATTTCGTTGTGTAGCTTTGGCCGCCCACATTTGTTGGTTCATAGCAGGCGCAACCCATACAGGAGATTTTGTTGCCAAAAAAATTGTACTGAGCAAGTCATCTGCTAAACCATGCGCAAATTTTGCCAAAGTATCGCAACTTGCAGGCGCAACCAGTAATAAATCAGCCCAACGTGCTAATTCAATATGTCCCATTCCAGCTTCAGCCGCAGGGTCTAAAAGTTCAGTATGGACAGGATTACCAGAAAGAGCCTGAAAAGTTAGTGGGGTAATAAATGCCTGAGCACCATGTGTCATGACTACACGCACATCAAAGCCATAATCTTTGAGGCGGCGGACTAAGATGGCACTTTTATAGGCAGCAATTCCGCCAGTAACAGCTAAAACGATGTTTTTATGAGGAATAACACTTAGATCAAAGCTCACGAACAGGATACCTTACTGTTGCAGTGGCGCTCACAATAGCATTAAATACGCGCAGACCCAAGATTGATTGGGCAAACAAAATAAAATTTTAAGCGAATTATGCTGGGGAATATGAATACTTCTATTAAAAATTGGCCCGAACAAGAGCGGCCAAGAGAACGGTTATTACAACAAGGCCCTCAAAGTCTCTCTGATGCAGAGCTATTGGCGATTTTTCTTCGCTCAGGTTCAAGGCAACATTCAGCAGTCGAATTGTCACGTTTACTCATTCAACATTTTGGTAGCCTAAATGCAGTATTTGATTCATCGTTAAGCGAATTAACTCAATTTAATGGAATTGGAGCAACGAAATATTCTCAATTACTGGCAGTCAAAGAACTCGGACGGCGTTATCTCGATCATCACTTTCAGAAGAATAATCTTAGTCTTCACTCTTCTGATTTAGTTTTGGATTATTTACGCTATGAATTAAAAGGTGAAAAACAAGAAGTCTTTGCCGTGCTGTGTCTAGACTCAGAATTAAGAAAGCTCCATTTTAAAAAGCTATTTTTTGGTTCAGTGCAGCATTGTGCAGTCTCGGTCAATCAAACCCTACGCTACGCCTTACAACAGCATGCTTGCCAGCTCGTTATTGCACACAATCATCCATTTGGTTCAGCACAGCCTTCTGCTGAAGATATTGCATTAACTCAACAACTGGAAAATGCATGCAAGCTTGTCGAAATACACCTCTTGGATCATTTTATTATTTCTCCAGAAGGAAGCTTTTCATTTGCTGAACAACAACTGCTCAACCCCGCAACAATATCAGTTCAATAATATTGACAAAGCTTAACTAAGCCTAGAAGATCAAAACAAAAATAGTGATGCTTAAAATAAAATGATTGTTCGTGATCAACCTAGTATTTTCAAAGTTTTATTCTCTTGGCGAGGGACGATTTTACCCAAAATTCTCCCCTCCTTAGGGTTTGTTATGTTGATCTCAGCAATCATTGGTGGCGTGGAATATATCAACCTTTATCGCTTTCCAGAGATTCCCTTGGTTGGCTTTACTCTGATTGGTGTCGTGCTTTCTATTTTTTTAGGATTTAAAAATACTGCATGTTATGACCGTTGGTGGGAAGCCCGAAAATTATGGGGTGTTTTAATTGCAACTTCTCGCCATTTTGACCGTGACTGCCGAATTTTGACTCAGGCTCGCCGTGAACGTGTCATTCAACATGTGATTGTTTTTGCTAATGTGTTACGTGATCGTTTACGTCGTCAGACTGCGAACCCAACTGAGTTAATACAAACCAGTGGTATGAGCCAGCAAGCACTCACCCAACTCTATCAGCAAAATAATGCCCCTCAGTACACGCTGAGCCTTATTCACTGGGAATTATTACAAGCACTTAAAGAAGGTGAAATCTCTGACATCATCTATGCACAGATGAATAAAAATGTTTCAGATTTAAGTGTTGTGCAAACTGGCTGTGACCGAATTGCCAATACACCTATTCCATTTGCCTATTCAGTTTTGCTCAATCGCACTGTCTATTTTTTCTGTTTTATGTTGCCGTTTAGTCTTGGTTCATTGCTTGGTTTGGCAACACCTTTACTGGTTGGAATTTTGGCATATACATTCTTAGGGCTTGATGCACTAAGCTCGGAAATTGAAGAGCCTTTTGGTACTCAAAGCAATGATTTACCTTTAGACGCCATGGTGCGTAGTATCGAAATTGAACTTTTAGGAACGCTAGGCAAACCGACACCACCTCCAATTCAAGCTCAAGATAATAACTTGCTCTAAGCGCTATTAGAGAAAACGCTCCCAAACACCTTGCTGATTAGCCGTTGGTTTAGGTGTATTTCCCAATTTAATCCATGGCATATTTTCACCATGAAAGTCACTGCCAATCGATACAGCTAATTGATATTGCTCAATCATCCGATCAACCATTTGGCGAGTAGATAACGTTTCCATAGGTGGAGGTAGCTCAATTGCATCGCCACCTGAAGTTGCAAACAATTCAATTAAATATCGAATATTAGTTGCAGATAAATCATAACGAGTTGGATGTGCTAAAACCGCCAGCCCTTTACTTTCATGAATCACATCAATTGTTTCTTTTAATCCTAACCCTTCAAACTTAACAAAGGCTCGTCTTCCCTCTTTTAAGAAACGATCAAATGCTTGTTGAGGACGGGTTACTACATTCTTCTCGACCAGTGTTTTAGCAATGTGAGTTCTTGTCACTCGATCAGCCTGATTTTCCACCTTGACAAGAACATCTTCATAGATCTGAAAACCAATACATTTTTCTAGTAAATCACAAATGACTTTAGCTCTTTGCGCTCGTACTCTTTTTTGTTGTTCTAATGCTTCTAAAATTGGTGCTTCATCTTGCATGTTTAAAGCAACAATATGTACGCCATAACTCTTTTTGGTTGTTGGGCGTGACCACTGACTCGAAATTTCTGTACCAGAAATGATTTTTAAATCATGACCTTGCGCAGCAATTCTAGCTCGCTGCAATCCGTCCATTGTATCGTGATCAGTTAAAGCCAAAGTATGCAAATTCACATCAATAGCAGCTTGCACCAGTAATTCCGGAGACAAAGTTCCATCAGAAATATTGCTATGTGTATGTAAATCTATGCCTTGCATCTTTTATACTATGCCATTCACCAAACCTGATCAGATACTCTAACATGAAAGCACTTCTGGACTTTGTTCCATTAATTATTTTCTTCTATTTATATAAAACAGTTGATCCAGCTAACGCACAGCATCCTTTACTTAAACTGATCGGGTCTGCTGGCGGTGCAGATAATAATAATATTCTTGTAGCAACTACTGGTCTAATTATTTCAATGCTCGTGGTATATGGTGCCTTATTTGTTTTCCAAAAATTCCGTCTAGATAAACAACAATGGTTTGTATTGTTTATGACTGTGATTTTTGGTGGCATCACGCTCATGCTAAGTGATGATTTCTATATTCGTCTGAAAGCTGCAATTTTAAATTTGGTTTTTGCAGGCGCATTCTTGGTTTCACCTTGGTTTGGTAAAGACCGTAAGCCACTCATACGACGTTTATTTGATCCTATTTTAGAGTTAAGTGAAAAAGGTTGGAAAAATCTAAACTTCGCCTGGGCAGTCATGTTTGTAGTGATGTCTTGTTTGCATGTGTTCTTCGCATTTTTATTTCACGGCGGAAAATATTGGGGCGAATTTACTGCATTTGGTGACATGATTGTGATGTTTTCATTTATCATTATTCAGTTCATTATTTTACGTAAGCATTTTAAGTCACCAGACGCTTAAAGTGGTTCCTGATTGATTATAGAGATACGATTACATGCCTTTTTTTGTTCTAAGCTGTACCGATAACGAAGGAACTTTAGAGAAACGCTTAGCAGTACGCCCTCAGCATATCGAACGTCTACAAAAACTCGATGACGAAGGCCGCCTTGTTACAGCGGGTGCTATGCCAAAAGATCCTAATGATCCACAAGCAGGCTTCTATGGTAGCACCATGATTGTTGAATTCGACAGTCGCGAAGCATTAGATGAATGGTTAAAAGAAGAACCATTTCTCAAAGAAGGCATTTATGCCCATATTGATGTAAAACCGTTCAATAAAGCATTTCCAAAAGGGTAATCGCATGCAGCCTGCAATCAAAAGCTTTCTTGGCTTGTGTTTGATATGTTCAACTGCTGGAGCAGTTGAACCTGCTGCAACACCAGCAACATCTCCTCCAAGCGCGCCTTCAACTCAGGCAGCTAAACCCGCTCCTACAGCACCAACTGGTGTAAAAACACCTACTACTGCTCAGCCACTTACAGCTGAACAACTCGTAAAGAATAAACAACAGCAAGATGCGAAAATCAAAGCTTTAGTTCAAGATCAGGCATCTCGCTTAAAACAGTTAGAACATGCCAATCTTGAAGCACTCGCTCAGAACCAAGAGCTACAGTTAAAAAACGACAGCCTCTCTGTTCAAGTTCAAGTTTTACAAAGCGAGCGTAGTGCGCAAATGTTTTTATATGGTGCGGTTACCTTAGCAGGTGGCGTATTACTAGGATTTTTTATTGCTAGTTATATCCATACAAAACGTCGACGCCAGTGGTAAATCGAAGCAATCTATTAAACCAAATGAACGTATCAAACCGTATCCAAACAGCAGAATTGGATTGGGAACTCATCGATGGTATCGAGGTTCCCATTTCCAAACAATTTGGTGATGTCTATTTCTCTAAAGATAATGGCTTACTTGAAACACGACATGTTTTTCTAAATGGTAATGACTTATCAGAACGCTTAGCCAATCTAAAAGATTTTGAATATTTCAGTGTAGGAGAAACTGGTTTTGGTACAGGTTTAAACATTCTTGCACTCTGGCAACTTTGGCAACAATTTCGTCCAGACAATCAAAGTCATTTACATGCAATTAGTGTTGAAAAATTTCCCTTAAGTAAAGCTGACCTTATTCGTGCTTTAAATGTCTGGGATGAGCTTAAACCACTTGCAGAGCAGTTAATTGAACAATATCCGCTCCCTATTGCTGGATGTCATCGCTTAACTTTTCCAAACGAGCGTTTTAGCATCGACTTATGGCTAGGAGATGCACAAGACATTTTCCCAAGCATAGCGAAAACTAAAGCAGTAAATGCTTGGTTTTTAGATGGCTTTGCGCCCTCTTGCAATCCAGAGCTATGGGAACAAAATGTTTTAAACCATATTGTTCGTCTTTCTGACTATGGCAGCACTTTTTCCTCTTTTAGTGTCGCGGGTGTTTTAAAACGTGGGCTAAAGGCGCACGGTATTAGTATTTCTCGTCCACGTGGTTTTCGGCATAAACGGGAAATGCTCAAAGCAATCTGGAATCCACCTCAATCTGATGATGAATCCTCACAATTAGACCAAGTTCAGTCATTGGGTAAAGAACAGCAGCATATTGCGATAATTGGGGCCGGCATAGCAGGTTTAACTACGGCGCGGGCATTTGCAGCACGCGGGCATCAAGTGACCTTATATGAGCAAACAGAAGCATTATCTGGCGCTTCTGGAAACCCTTTGGCATTGCTTAATCCTAAACTATGTCCGATTGAACAAAGCCATGAACATCTCATGACTTTAAGTTGGCAACATGCCTTAAATTTTTATAAAAATTTTCAAGCATTCCGCCCACTTCAAATACAACAAATCGCATTGAAAAATGCAGAGGAACTTCTCGATCTTGTAAATCAATATCCAGCTGATGTTGTTACCCATTCAACAAACTCACTTAAAACTGCATATTCTAGTATTTCACTGACCGAAGCGGGTTCTGTTTCACCACATCAACTACGTGATGAAATTTTACAACACCCTTTAATTGCTCTAAAAATTGCCCATGTCACAGCACTAGTTCCTTTTGAAAATAAAGTTCAATTGCAGGCTGATAATGAGATTATTGCTGAAGCAGACCACGTTGTTGTGTGCTGTGCTCGGGGAAGTGCTGCCTTATTTGAAAGCTATCCACAATTAAAACCAATACGCGGACAAGTGAGTTGGGTTAATAATTCTTTTGCTCCCCTACCTTTAAATGAAGCTTATAGCTATGGTGGGTATTGCATGCAACTTGATGCTTCACAGATGATTTTAGGTGCGTCTTTTTACCCAAATCGTGAAGATCAAGATATGCTTCCTGAAGACCATGTGCATAACTTTGAATTAATCCACAGCGTATTCCCTGCATATGCAGAAAAGTTACCATCAACTTCGACATGGCAAGGCCGTGCATCTATCCGTGCACAAAGCTTAGATTATTTTCCTCTGGTTGGAAAAATGCTTGAGAATAGTCGAATTTCTACTTTTGCGGGTCTTGGTTCTAAGGGCTTTCTATTTGCTCCGCTATGCAGCGAGATCTTAGTTGCCCTGATGTTAGGAGAAGCTTGCCCAGTACCGGACAGCTTATTACAAAAACTGAATCCGCAAAGATTTCAAAAAAAAGTAAAACCTAAAAAGCCATATTTCAAACCGCAGTAGTCTTCTTCAATAAAAAAGCACCCTAGGGTGCTTTTTTTTATGCGCCCTGCTCTAGAGGCAAGCCAGCATCACGAGCTGCTCGTGTACCCCCCATCAGCACGACATATTCACGCGAGGCATCCAATCCTTCTAGTTTCTCAGCTGCACGAGGAGCTTTGCTACCACCACCACATAAAATATAAATCGGCTGACCCGCAGAGACCTGGTTCAAAATATCAGCATTCAAATCATTAATCGGGCGATTCACCGCACCTTTAACATGCCCTTCTGCATAAGCATTAGTATCACGGACATCCCAGATAACAGCATTTTCTGGGAATTCAAATGTTGTAATTTCTTGTTTACGGATCATTGTGCACTCCTTTGATGTAAACAACACTTGGCAAATGAAGAAAACCCTCTTAGCATCTCAAATATTCTTTCACTTTGTAAAGGTCTAAACTATGCCTTCTTTCGATATTGTCTCTGAATTAGAGTTATTTGAGGTTAATCATGCTGTACAAAACACACAAAAAGAGATTGCAACACGCTTTGACTTCCGTGGTCATGATGTTTCAGTCGAAATAAACGAAAAAAATAAAGAAATTAAAATCAGTACAGAAAGCGATTTTCAGTGTGAACAAGTTTACAACATGTTAGAAAACCACTTTTATAAACGTAAAATTGATGTTCAAGCACTTGATCCACAAAAAGCCGCTGCTTCAGGCAAAAATTTTGTACAAGTTATTAAACTTAAAGACGGTCTTGACTCAGATACTGCAAAAAAAATTAATAAAGCCATTAAAGAAAGTGGCGTTAAAGTGCAATCTTCTATCCAAGGCGACAAAATTCGTGTAACAGATAAAAAGCGTGACACTTTACAACAAGTCATGAATTTTTTACGTGAACAGCAATTTGGTGTGCCATTACAGTTTAATAACTTTAAAGATTAATCTCTTTTCGTGACATTCAAAGCTAAGGTAATTCCATGTCTCAATCCAATCGTCTATCAAAACTGGTAAAAGCGACTTCAAAATTCCCTAAAGGTATTCGGAGCACGCTTTGGAGCAAGGCGTTTGGTCGTATCGTGCCAATGGTGGGTACAGCAAATATCCGCTATCAGGAAGTAGACTCAAACCACGTTACTGTCCGTTTAGAAAACCAGAAAAACATGCAAAATCATATTAAAGGAGTCCATGCTGCGGCGATGGCTCTTTTAGCAGAAACTGCAACAGGTTTTCTAACGGGTTTACATATTCCTGATAACCGCATTTTATTAATCAAATCATTGCATGTAGATTATTTAAAAGTGGTTGAAGGCGGTTTGACTGCTACAGCAACATTGTCTGCTGAACAGCAAAAGTTTATTGCAGCTAATGAGAAAGGTGAACTTGTGATTCCGGTTACAGTCATTGATGATGCAGGCAATGAACCAATCCAGTGCCAAATGCTGTGGGCATGGTTACCTAAACGTAAGAAATAATAACTAATCTAAAGTACTTTTAGATTTTTATTTGCCTCAAGATATAAAAATTATTTTTGTATCTTGAGGTTAAAAATGAAAAAAATACTGATTCTTTCCTCTTTATTTACCAGTTTAATATTTACAACAATAACGACTCATGCGACTGAATCTCACGTTAAAACCAGTAAATTAACTTCGACCAAATCCGAAGCGATAGATAAAGTAAGCGCTCAAAACAAAAGAATAGTCATCGACTTTTATGAAGGCGTCTTTTTAAAACATAAAGTCAAAGAATATGCAGACCGTTATATTGGTCAGCAATACATTCAGCACAATCCTAATGTGCCAGATGGGAAAGCACCTTTCGTTAATTTCTTCACTGAAAAATTTCAAAAGAATCCACAAGCTAAAAATGAGATTAAACGTGCGATTGTTGAAGGTAATCTTGTCGTTTTACATGTCCATTCGACTGAAAATGAAAAAGATCGAGGAAGAGCGATTATTGATATATTTCGTGTCGAAAATGGAAAAATCGTAGAGCATTGGGATGTAATACAAAATATTCCTGAGCAAAGCAAAAATACCAATACGATGTTTTAATTCTAAAAATGATTTCTTTATCTAAATTAAGAATTAAAGCCTGAATACTGATATTCAGGCTTTATACGTTTTATTGAGTATCTAAAAACTTTTGTCTTGCTTCTTCAGGTATTTGACGCTTATTACCTTTTACATCCACTGCTACAAAGGTAAAGACTCCTTCAGTAATACGTATTGGCTCACGAGAGTCATCATGACTATCCCAAACTTCAATTTGCATCTGAATAGAAGTATTTCCAACTTTTAAGATTTTGGTATAGCAGCTAATGACAAAGCCAACCTTTACCGGAACCAAAAAGGTCATTTGATTAATGGAAATCGTAGCACAACGGCCACGACTGAAACGTTCTGCGTGAATTGCTCCAGCCAAGTCCATTTGTGACACAATCCATCCACCAAACACATCACCACTCCAGTTTGTATCTGCTGGCATGGCAATCGTTTGTAAGGATAAAATTCCTTCTGGTTTGGTATAAGCTTCTGACACCTTAGCTCCCGAAATTCGTTTGAAGTTGTTGATCGAGCCACTGCTGCAATTCAGGCGCACGTAATGCACCGCTAATACGCGCGACCTCTGTCGTTTTATTCATTAAGACAAGTGTCGGAATACTTCTCACATGAAAAGCTTGGCTCAAGCGAGGAGATTCTTCGGTATCAATCTTGGCAAAAATAACGCCTGGATTCTGTTTTGCGACCTGCGCAAAATGTGGAGCCATCATTTTACAGGGTCCGCACCATTCTGCCCATAAGTCTATGAGAATAGGTAAATCACTATTCGTGATGTAGTTACTAAAATTTTGCTCATTTAATTCAATAGGTGCAAGCGGTAGTAATGGCTGATGACATTGCCCACAGCTTGGTTGCTCAGGAAGTTTTTCTTCCGGAACTCGGTTTTTAGCACCACACGATGCACATACAATAATCATTTACATCACTCCTATATGCTGATGTAAAAATTCTAATTGGGTTATCACTGCTTTTTCAAACCATGAACCGTGATAGATATCAAAATGTTTCATATCCCACTCATGATAACTCACAAAAGGTGCAATATTTGTCGCAGCTTCGCGACTGGACTCAATAGGAATAAGTGAATCTTTTTGAGCTGCAATAAATAAAACCGGAATATTAATCTGACGTACAACCTGAATTGGACGGTATCGCATCAAATTAAAAAAGACGCGAGCTGGGACTTCCCCACTCCAATAATAGTCAGGATTTACAATCGATAGATAGCCATAATAACTATCTGCTGTAGGCATAAAGCATAAATTATGTTGATCAACCACAGGCAACCTCTTTGGATTAAGTCCCATTTTTGATCCCATATAATCCTGACTCGATAACTTCAATGCTTGAGGATAACGTTGCAAAGGATAGAGCTTGGCAGTTTCAGCGCCATCTACATACGGAATTTGCACTAAAATTGCCTGAATATTCTTTAATTCAGAAGCTAGACTTAGCGCATATCCTCCACTTAAAGAAGTTCCCCACAACACAATCCTTCGGTTATCTACAAGCTTACAGGTCGAAGCATATTGAATAACGGTCTTCCAATCTTCTAATTGTGAATTGATTGAGACCATTTCTCTAGGCTTGCCAGTGCTCCCACCCCAATATCGATAATCAAACAAAATAACAGCATAACCTGCTTGAGCGAACCGCTGAGCGTATTGAATGAGTTTAAATTGACGCAACGCAGCAAAACCATGGGCCATAATAATTACGGCAGATTTCTTATTTGTTTTAGGAATATAAAAATCAGCTGCGATCGTTTCCTGACCACATGGAACATATAAAGGCTCAACCGTATAAGCGTGCATATGTGCTCCGTTGAAATAGAATATGAATAACCAATTTTAAAATAGCGCGATGATCGTTTTTAAAATTTATAACTTAGCTATAAGACATAACTTTCTCAGTCAGAACAACACAAGAGTGTCTTGTATCTCAGGTTAAGCTTAATGCTATGATACAGCATAAGAGGTTTTGTTAAATTTTGGAGTGACGAAATGTCAGATAATGTTGGTTTCGCAGGTCAAATTGGTCCAGAACATGTTGGCCAAGTTGTAGAAAAAGGATTTAAATCGATTATTAATAATCGACCAGATATGGAAGGCGGCCCAGAACAGCCTACAAGTGCTCAAATTGAAGAAGCAGCACGCCAAGTAGGTCTAGACTATGTTTATCAACCTGTTGTAGCTGGACAAATTACAGAACTCGATGTACGTACTTTTGCTAATCATTACAACGAGTTGCCAAAACCTGTACTTATGTTTTGCCGCACAGGAAACCGCTCAAATAATCTATATCAATTAGCAAAACAAATGGATTTATTAGACGACTAATTTTAAGAAATTAATATTCCATAAAACCCTATTTCTTCCTTAAAGTAGGGTTTTTTGATAACTTATTTTGCATATCTCTGCACGAATTCAACAGAACTAAAAATAATATTGATCTAAAGTATTTAAATCTTTTTTGAATCATTTATTAATTTTTATGAATAAATTTATATTCGCTCTTTTAAGCTGTTTAATTCTTACAGCATGCTCCTCAATGCAAGTAAAACCTACGGTTGGAGTAACTATGGGTACAAGAATTTAATTAGCTAATTGCCTATAAATATAATGAGCAACCTCATGAAATATATGTTATTTTATAAATCTAAAAAATTATTTTAAATAACTTATCATTTTAATTGGGGATAATGATGAAACTTACTCATGGGGTATGTGGGATTACTTTGGCTGCTTTTTTGACAGCTTGTGGTGGCGGTGATGGCTACTATAACCAAAATTCAAGTTCTGGCTCTACAACAACACCAACCACACCATCAACAGATCAAGAGTTGGCTACTTCTGTTTTAAATAGTGTAAAGCAAGAAGGAAAATATTTGTTTGGCGCCTATGATCTTAACGATGAAAAACTATCAAAAGGTTACATTGATCACGCACTAGACACCTTCGCTCAAGGTCCACTCAAGTTAACCTTAGATATTCGCAAAGTAGATCTTACCAAGTACTCCGACCATTATCGTGATAAATGCTTTATTAAAAGTACTACAGACTACCGCGCCTGCTATGTATTTAAAGGTGAAGAAATTAAAAGTTTACTCACTGGATATAGTGATTGGGACTTTGATATTACGGCAGATGATTTAAAAAATATTAAACTAGCGAATGACAATACCTCTCCGAATTTAGAGGATTATCAATCAAATACCAGAATTTATATTTTTCAAAATGAAAATAATGATAAGAACTTCCAAGATGTAACAATTACTGGAGCCTTTGCGTATCCATTCCAACAGTCATGGGGACTTGAACAAACTAAGCAAAAAAGATTCGTATTAATTAATTCAACAACAAGTGATTATAAAATCACTACATCGACTATTGTTCAAGATCCAGACACAGCTCAACCGACTGAAAAAGAAGTTACTACTGGTGCAATGAGTGTATATAAAGATAATACATCAACTGATGGTGATCTCTACGTAGTTCAGAGTGGTTCTGGTTTCAACGTACTTATTAATGATAACCCAAATGTTCCTTTTGCAGAACCAATTTCATTTATTGTGAACTCTACTCCAGGCAATACGAACAATGCGACATATCAAGTGAAACTCAGTGGTAATCAAGTATTGAGTCTACCAAGTATTACTGGTATTGAAGGAAGTCGCGTTGAGAATCAATCTCCAACAACGAATGCACAAAAATTTAATGGCAGTATTTATTTAGAAGGACCAAATATTTTCACTTTTAAACAATCTCCGAATGGAACTACATTAAACTTTAAGCATGTCATTAATGGTATTAGCATTGAAGGTCAATCTATTAATCAAAATGGGACTGTTTCAACCACTTTAAAAACACCTTTTATGCAAAAATTTACATTTTAAAGCTAAATAATTAGAACCAAACCCTCTGTTCAAGAGGGTTTTTCTATATATTCTAAATATCTATTAAAATAGCTTAATGACAATGTTCGATATTATTATCATTGGTGCAGGTACTGCTGGTATTAGCGCATATAAAGAAGCCGTTAAACATACCAATAATATTTTAATTATAAATGATGGACCATGGGATACTACTTGTGCTCGTGTAGGCTGCATGCCAAGTAAAGTTCTCATCTCTACAGCAAACCGTATGTTTGACATCCAAAATGCTCAAGAAGTTGCTTTGGATGTATCTGCAAAAATTAATACAAATCAAGTGATGCAGCACGTACAAACTTTACGTGACCGTTTTACACAAGCAACATTAAAAGATGTAGAACAATGGCCTGCAGAACATAAAATTTCTGGTAAAGCACATTTTATTGATTCACAAACTATAGAAGTTAATGGGCAACACTACCAATCAAAAAGTTTTATTCTTGCTGTCGGTTCAACTCCTAATTATGATCAAACCTGGAAGAAAGAACTTGGTAATCGGCTTATAACAACAGATCAAATATTTGAGTTAAAAACGCTACCTAAATCTATCGCTGTCATTGGAAGTGGTGTGATTGCCCTTGAGATTGCTCAAGCAATGCATCGTTTAGGTGTAGAAACTACAATCTTTGCTCGTAGTAAACGAATTGGAGTACTTACTAGTTCTAGGCTTCAACAACTTGCACAAAAAGAGCTAGGCAAAGAGTTAAAAATTCTATTCGAAACTCTACCAAGTGAAGTTAAATGCAGTGAGGAAAATGCTTTATTAACTTACCAACTTGATGAAACAGAGAAAACTCTCAAAGTTGAATATGTTTTAGCAGCAACAGGTCGTACAAGTTTAATTGATACTCTAAAACTAGAAAATATTGATAACTCTTTTAAAGATATTAAATTATTACCTATAAATGCAAAAACCAAGCAGTTAGATACATATCCAATTTTTGTTGTTGGTGATGCATATACCTCAACACCACTGCAACATGAGGCGGCACATGAAGGGAAAAAAGTTGTTTATAACTGTTTGAATTATCCACAGGTTAATTCAGTTAAGACGCTTACTCCATTAGGAATTGTATTCAGTCATCCTGAAATGGCGATCGTCGGGCAAAGTTATAAGCAACTAAAAGACAATGGTATAGATTTTATTACAGGTGAAGCATCTTATGAACGGCAAGGAAGAGCTATAGTTCTTGGGAAAAACAGAGGTGCGGTTGAGGTTTATATAGAGAAAGAAAGTCAAAAGCTTCTCGGTGCTGAGTTATTTACAGAAGCTACAGAACATATGGCTCATTTATTAAGCTGGATAATAGGTGAAGAATTGACTTTAAATGATATTCTAGAGAAGCCTTTCTATCACCCTACTCTAGAAGAAGGTCTTCGCACTGCTTTAAAACATGCTCGCAGACAATTGAAATCATCAATTTAGAAGAGCTTTTTTAATAAAATCTGGCTCTTCTATACATTAAACTGTTTTCATTAATTCATTTGATGGGAAATAACCGCAACTAATGAAGCATTCTTTTCAGATGAACTAGTATATACCCATGTTTCTAAAGCCTTACCATCTTTAGAAATAATATAATTTGTTGTAGTCAAATTTTTATCTTTAGACATTTCTTTTTTATAGGTTAAACCAGTAGATTTTGGAGGTAACCAACTTTCTAAATTCTTTTGAATTTCAGTTGGATTTCCTTTATTTATAAATAATGAACATACACCATTATTGAGTTGAGTAATAACAAACTTTCCTTCTGAAGAGTTTATCATCCAAGCCCGCCCATCATAATTCTTTAAAAACTGTGCAGCATACTCATTAGGCATTTGAATAAAACCCATATTTTTTGCTTGATTATTTATTATTTCTGGATTTCCTCTCGAAATAACACAAATATTTAAAAAAGCTTTTGTGCTGAATAAACTTTCCACAGCTTAATTAGCATAGACAAGTTTACTACCAAATATTATAGCAAGTATAAAGACAAATATTTTTAATCGGATAAATTTCATTATCTAATAGTCTCTTTATCATTTTAAATTATTTGATTTATATCATAACTCATTCAAAAATTAATAGATTAATTTAATTCATGCATAAAGCAACACCCCGGTTTCTTTCGAGACCGGGGTGTTAGAATAATGAGCTGGCGATGACTTACTCTCACATGGGAAACCCCACACTACCATCAGCGCTAAGAGGTTTCACTTCTGAGTTCGGGAAGGGATCAGGTGGTTCACTCTTGCTATGGTCGCCAGCACAACTGGTATGGATACTTGCATTGGTCTTAATGTGCCGATGCGTTTTCCAAATCTTTACAGATGGGCTGATTGAATCTTACTTTAGTTGTTCATTTTAGCT
Organism: Acinetobacter sp. NIPH 542; assembly: GCF_000369825.1. Lineage (NCBI taxonomy): Bacteria > Pseudomonadati > Pseudomonadota > Gammaproteobacteria > Moraxellales > Moraxellaceae > Acinetobacter > Acinetobacter sp. NIPH 542. The sequence continues at coordinate 5,301 of NZ_KB850209.1, read as the reverse complement.
AAGCATATAACTAAATCAAGTTGCTTTGCATATTAATGAATCGATTGATGCTTTATATACAACTGCTTGGGTGTTGTATAGTCAAGCCTCACGAGCAATTAGTATTGGTCAGCTTCACATATCACTATGCTTCCACATCCAACCTATCAACGTCCTAGTCTCGAACGGCTCTTTAGAGGACATAAAGTCCTAGGGAAATCTTATCTTGAGGTAGGCTTCCCGCTTAGATGCTTTCAGCGGTTATCCCTTCCGAACATAGCTACCCGGCGATGCGACTGGCGTCACAACCGGTACACCAGAGGTTCGTCCACTCTGGTCCTCTCGTACTAGGAGCAGATCCTCTCAAATTTCCAGCGCCCACGGTAGATAGGGACCGAACTGTCTCACGACGTTCTAAACCCAGCTCGCGTACCTCTTTAAATGGCGAACAGCCATACCCTTGGGACCTGCTTCAGCCCCAGGATGAGATGAGCCGACATCGAGGTGCCAAACACCGCCGTCGATATGAACTCTTGGGCGGTATCAGCCTGTTATCCCCAGAGTACCTTTTATCCGTTGAGCGATGGCCCTTCCATACAGAACCACCGGATCACTAAGACCTACTTTCGTACCTGCTCGACTTGTGGGTCTCGCAGTTAAGCGCGCTTTTGCCTTTATACTCTACGCGTGATTTCCGACCACGCTGAGCGCACCTTCGTACTCCTCCGTTACTCTTTAGGAGGAGACCGCCCCAGTCAAACTACCCACCAGACATGGTCCTCGCCCCGGATTACGGGGCAGAGTTAGAACCTCAACATTACCAGGGTGGTATTTCAAGGACGGCTCCATTGGAACTAGCGTTCCAACTTCAAAGCCTCCCACCTATCCTACACAAGTAAGGTCAAAGTTCAATGTCAAGCTGCAGTAAAGGTTCACGGGGTCTTTCCGTCTAGCCGCGGGTACACTGCATCTTCACAGCGATTTCGATTTCACTGAGCCTCTGCTGGAGACAGCGCCGCCATCATTATGCCATTCGTGCAGGTCGGAACTTACCCGACAAGGAATTTCGCTACCTTAGGACCGTTATAGTTACGGCCGCCGTTTACTGGGGCTTCGATCAAGAGCTTCGCTTACGCTAACCCCATCAATTAACCTTCCAGCACCGGGCAGGCATCACACCCTATACGTCCACTTTCGTGTTTGCAGAGTGCTATGTTTTTAATAAACAGTTGCAGCGGCCTGGTTTCTGTGGCTGCCAATAGCTCAGACCGCAAGGGTCATCACCGTCAGCAGCGTACCTTCTCCCGAAGTTACGGTACCATTTTGCCTAGTTCCTTCAGCAGAGTTCTCTCAAGCGCCTTGGTCTACTCGACCTGACCACCTGTGTCGGTTTCGGGTACGATTCCTGTGTAACTGAAGCTTAGAGACTTTTCCTGGAAGCATGGTATCAGCCACTTCGCTGTACAAGTACAGCTTGCTATCAGATCTCAGCATAGAGCACCCCGGATTTGCCTAAGATGCATGCCTACTTCCTTCCACCTGGACAACCAACGCCAGGCTGACTTAACCTTCTCCGTCCTCTCATCGCATTACACAGAAGTATTGGAATATTAACCAATTTCCCATCGACTACGCCTTTCGGCCTCGCCTTAGGGGTCGACTCACCCAGCCCCGATTAACGTTGGACTGGAACCCTTGGTCTTTCGGCGAACGGGTTTTTCACCCGTTTTGTCGTTACTCACGTCAGCATTCGCACTTCTGATACCTCCAGCATACTTCTCAATACACCTTCATCGGCTTACAGAACGCTCCCCTACCACTTGACTAAAAGTCAAATCCGCAGCTTCGGCACATAGTTTTAGCCCCGTTACATCTTCCGCGCAGGCCGACTCGACTAGTGAGCTATTACGCTTTCTTTAAAGGGTGGCTGCTTCTAAGCCAACCTCCTAGCTGTCTATGCCTTCCCACATCGTTTCCCACTTAACTATGATTTTGGGGCCTTAGCTGGCGGTCTGGATTGTTTTCCTCTTGACTACGGACGTTAGCACCCGCAGTCTGTCTCCCGGATAGTACTCATAGGTATTCGGAGTTTGCATCGGTTTGGTAAGTCGGGATGACCCCCTAGCCGAAACAGTGCTCTACCCCCTATGGTATTCGTCCGAGGCGCTACCTAAATAGCTTTCGGGGAGAACCAGCTATCACCAGGCTTGATTAGCCTTTCACCCCTATCCACAAGTCATCCCCTGGCTTTTCAACGACAGTGGGTTCGGTCCTCCAGTTAGTGTTACCCAACCTTCAACCTGCTCATGGATAGATCGCCTGGTTTCGGGTCTATACCCAGCAACTAAACGCCCTATTAAGACTCGATTTCTCTACGGCTCCCCTATACGGTTAACCTCGCTACTGAATATAAGTCGCTGACCCATTATACAAAAGGTACGCAGTCACCGAACAAGTCGGCTCCCACTGCTTGTATGCATGCGGTTTCAGGATCTATTTCACTCCCCTCACAGGGGTTCTTTTCGCCTTTCCCTCACGGTACTGGTTCACTATCGGTCAGTCAGGAGTATTTAGCCTTGGAGGATGGTCCCCCCATATTCAGACAAGGTTTCACGTGCCTCGCCCTACTCGTCATCATTATGTGTGCCCTTTCGTGTACGGGAATATCACCCTCTACGTTCGCACTTCCCAGAGCGTTCCACTAAAACACACATAACTTAATGGGCTGATCCCCGTTCGCTCGCCGCTACTAAGGGAATCTCAATTGATTTCTTTTCCTAAGGGTACTGAGATGTTTCACTTCCCCTCGTTCGCCTTGCAACACTATGTATTCATGTTGCAATACCTACCTTAAAGTAGGTGGGTTCCCCCATTCAGAAATCTCCGGATCAAAGGATATTTGCCGCCTCCCCGGAGCTTATCGCAGGCTATTACGTCTTTCATCGCCTCTGACTGCCAAGGCATCCACCACATGCACTTAATTACTTGACTATACAACCCCAAACAGTCGTCAACACTTACAAGTGAGTGTTGTCCGTGCGATTCTTCATCGCTACTATCTGTTGCCTGTGTATTTAAACACTGTACAGCTTCAATCTAAATTCATATACCAAAACGCTTGATTCAGTTAATTTGCTAGTTCTCAATTCATCTAGATTAATTGCTTAATCTAAATTCTTGAGTGAACAATTTATTTCAGACTCAATTTTGCCAATCTGTTAATGAATAAACATGCCTTCGTCAGGTCATGCTTAATACCGTGATACTTAAATCACAGAAGTTAATAAACCAAGATCTAAATCTCTATTTACTAATTTCTGTAATCCGAACTTCTCTTAAGTTCTGGTGGAGACTAGGAGAGTCGAACTCCTGACCTCCTGCGTGCAAAGCAGGCGCTCTACCAACTAAGCTAAGTCCCCAGCTTACATCATCAGTCATGTATCTTTTATCTATAACTTCAACCAGTCAAAGTCATGGTGGGTCTGACAAGACTTGAACTTGTGACCCCACGCTTATCAAGCGTGTGCTCTAACCAACTGAGCTACAGACCCTCAGATACATCTATGAAGAACAACTTGTTGTGGATTCTTACCAATCGTCAATCTTTCGTTAAGGAGGTGATCCAGCCGCAGGTTCCCCTACGGCTACCTTGTTACGACTTCACCCCAGTCATCGGCCACACCGTGGTAACCGCCCTCTTTGCAGTTAGGCTAGCTACTTCTGGTGCAACAAACTCCCATGGTGTGACGGGCGGTGTGTACAAGGCCCGGGAACGTATTCACCGCGGCATTCTGATCCGCGATTACTAGCGATTCCGACTTCATGGAGTCGAGTTGCAGACTCCAATCCGGACTACGATCGGCTTTTTGAGATTAGCATCCTATCGCTAGGTAGCAACCCTTTGTACCGACCATTGTAGCACGTGTGTAGCCCTGGCCGTAAGGGCCATGATGACTTGACGTCGTCCCCGCCTTCCTCCAGTTTGTCACTGGCAGTATCCTTAAAGTTCCCGACATTACTCGCTGGCAAATAAGGAAAAGGGTTGCGCTCGTTGCGGGACTTAACCCAACATCTCACGACACGAGCTGACGACAGCCATGCAGCACCTGTATGTAAGTTCCCGAAGGCACCAATCCATCTCTGGAAAGTTCTTACTATGTCAAGGCCAGGTAAGGTTCTTCGCGTTGCATCGAATTAAACCACATGCTCCACCGCTTGTGCGGGCCCCCGTCAATTCATTTGAGTTTTAGTCTTGCGACCGTACTCCCCAGGCGGTCTACTTATCGCGTTAGCTGCGCCACTAAAGCCTCAAAGGCCCCAACGGCTAGTAGACATCGTTTACGGCATGGACTACCAGGGTATCTAATCCTGTTTGCTCCCCATGCTTTCGCACCTCAGCGTCAGTGTTAGGCCAGATGGCTGCCTTCGCCATCGGTATTCCTCCAGATCTCTACGCATTTCACCGCTACACCTGGAATTCTACCATCCTCTCCCACACTCTAGCTAACCAGTATCGAATGCAATTCCCAAGTTAAGCTCGGGGATTTCACATTTGACTTAATTAGCCGCCTACGCGCGCTTTACGCCCAGTAAATCCGATTAACGCTTGCACCCTCTGTATTACCGCGGCTGCTGGCACAGAGTTAGCCGGTGCTTATTCTGCGAGTAACGTCCACTATCTCTAGGTATTAACTAAAGTAGCCTCCTCCTCGCTTAAAGTGCTTTACAACCATAAGGCCTTCTTCACACACGCGGCATGGCTGGATCAGGCTTCCGCCCATTGTCCAATATTCCCCACTGCTGCCTCCCGTAGGAGTCTGGGCCGTGTCTCAGTCCCAGTGTGGCGGATCATCCTCTCAGACCCGCTACAGATCGTCGCCTTGGTAGGCCTTTACCCCACCAACTAGCTAATCCGACTTAGGCTCATCTATTAGCGCAAGGTCCGAAGATCCCCTGCTTTCTCCCGTAGGACGTATGCGGTATTAGCATTCCTTTCGAAATGTTGTCCCCCACTAATAGGCAGATTCCTAAGCATTACTCACCCGTCCGCCGCTAAGTGATAGTGCAAGCACCATCACTCCGCTCGACTTGCATGTGTTAAGCCTGCCGCCAGCGTTCAATCTGAGCCATGATCAAACTCTTCAGTTAAAAATCATTTTGCACCTTATTAAAGACAAGGTGCCAATTCTGGCTCATCAATTTTCTGACTTAAATTTCGCTCAAATAAACTTCGAGTAATTTAAACCAATCAATCAATGATAATATTTCGATCGATCAATCAGTAAAAATCCACACAAGTTGTTCTTCAATTCTCTTAATGAT
>NZ_KB850208.1:0-173547 GCF_000369825.1 Acinetobacter sp. NIPH 542 | reverse complement strand
GCCAGCACAACTGGTATGGATACTTGCATTGGTCTTAATGTGCCGATGCGTTTTCCAAATCTTTACAGATGGGCTGATTGAATCTTACTTTAGTTGTTCATTTTAGCTAAGCATATAACTAAATCAAGTTGCTTTGCATATTAATGAATCGATTGATGCTTTATATACAACTGCTTGGGTGTTGTATAGTCAAGCCTCACGAGCAATTAGTATTGGTCAGCTTCACATATCACTATGCTTCCACATCCAACCTATCAACGTCCTAGTCTCGAACGGCTCTTTAGAGGACATAAAGTCCTAGGGAAATCTTATCTTGAGGTAGGCTTCCCGCTTAGATGCTTTCAGCGGTTATCCCTTCCGAACATAGCTACCCGGCGATGCGACTGGCGTCACAACCGGTACACCAGAGGTTCGTCCACTCTGGTCCTCTCGTACTAGGAGCAGATCCTCTCAAATTTCCAGCGCCCACGGTAGATAGGGACCGAACTGTCTCACGACGTTCTAAACCCAGCTCGCGTACCTCTTTAAATGGCGAACAGCCATACCCTTGGGACCTGCTTCAGCCCCAGGATGAGATGAGCCGACATCGAGGTGCCAAACACCGCCGTCGATATGAACTCTTGGGCGGTATCAGCCTGTTATCCCCAGAGTACCTTTTATCCGTTGAGCGATGGCCCTTCCATACAGAACCACCGGATCACTAAGACCTACTTTCGTACCTGCTCGACTTGTGGGTCTCGCAGTTAAGCGCGCTTTTGCCTTTATACTCTACGCGTGATTTCCGACCACGCTGAGCGCACCTTCGTACTCCTCCGTTACTCTTTAGGAGGAGACCGCCCCAGTCAAACTACCCACCAGACATGGTCCTCGCCCCGGATTACGGGGCAGAGTTAGAACCTCAACATTACCAGGGTGGTATTTCAAGGACGGCTCCATTGGAACTAGCGTTCCAACTTCAAAGCCTCCCACCTATCCTACACAAGTAAGGTCAAAGTTCAATGTCAAGCTGCAGTAAAGGTTCACGGGGTCTTTCCGTCTAGCCGCGGGTACACTGCATCTTCACAGCGATTTCGATTTCACTGAGCCTCTGCTGGAGACAGCGCCGCCATCATTATGCCATTCGTGCAGGTCGGAACTTACCCGACAAGGAATTTCGCTACCTTAGGACCGTTATAGTTACGGCCGCCGTTTACTGGGGCTTCGATCAAGAGCTTCGCTTACGCTAACCCCATCAATTAACCTTCCAGCACCGGGCAGGCATCACACCCTATACGTCCACTTTCGTGTTTGCAGAGTGCTATGTTTTTAATAAACAGTTGCAGCGGCCTGGTTTCTGTGGCTGCCAATAGCTCAGACCGCAAGGGTCATCACCGTCAGCAGCGTACCTTCTCCCGAAGTTACGGTACCATTTTGCCTAGTTCCTTCAGCAGAGTTCTCTCAAGCGCCTTGGTCTACTCGACCTGACCACCTGTGTCGGTTTCGGGTACGATTCCTGTGTAACTGAAGCTTAGAGACTTTTCCTGGAAGCATGGTATCAGCCACTTCGCTGTACAAGTACAGCTTGCTATCAGATCTCAGCATAGAGCACCCCGGATTTGCCTAAGATGCATGCCTACTTCCTTCCACCTGGACAACCAACGCCAGGCTGACTTAACCTTCTCCGTCCTCTCATCGCATTACACAGAAGTATTGGAATATTAACCAATTTCCCATCGACTACGCCTTTCGGCCTCGCCTTAGGGGTCGACTCACCCAGCCCCGATTAACGTTGGACTGGAACCCTTGGTCTTTCGGCGAACGGGTTTTTCACCCGTTTTGTCGTTACTCACGTCAGCATTCGCACTTCTGATACCTCCAGCATACTTCTCAATACACCTTCATCGGCTTACAGAACGCTCCCCTACCACTTGACTAAAAGTCAAATCCGCAGCTTCGGCACATAGTTTTAGCCCCGTTACATCTTCCGCGCAGGCCGACTCGACTAGTGAGCTATTACGCTTTCTTTAAAGGGTGGCTGCTTCTAAGCCAACCTCCTAGCTGTCTATGCCTTCCCACATCGTTTCCCACTTAACTATGATTTTGGGGCCTTAGCTGGCGGTCTGGATTGTTTTCCTCTTGACTACGGACGTTAGCACCCGCAGTCTGTCTCCCGGATAGTACTCATAGGTATTCGGAGTTTGCATCGGTTTGGTAAGTCGGGATGACCCCCTAGCCGAAACAGTGCTCTACCCCCTATGGTATTCGTCCGAGGCGCTACCTAAATAGCTTTCGGGGAGAACCAGCTATCACCAGGCTTGATTAGCCTTTCACCCCTATCCACAAGTCATCCCCTGGCTTTTCAACGACAGTGGGTTCGGTCCTCCAGTTAGTGTTACCCAACCTTCAACCTGCTCATGGATAGATCGCCTGGTTTCGGGTCTATACCCAGCAACTAAACGCCCTATTAAGACTCGATTTCTCTACGGCTCCCCTATACGGTTAACCTCGCTACTGAATATAAGTCGCTGACCCATTATACAAAAGGTACGCAGTCACCGAACAAGTCGGCTCCCACTGCTTGTATGCATGCGGTTTCAGGATCTATTTCACTCCCCTCACAGGGGTTCTTTTCGCCTTTCCCTCACGGTACTGGTTCACTATCGGTCAGTCAGGAGTATTTAGCCTTGGAGGATGGTCCCCCCATATTCAGACAAGGTTTCACGTGCCTCGCCCTACTCGTCATCATTATGTGTGCCCTTTCGTGTACGGGAATATCACCCTCTACGTTCGCACTTCCCAGAGCGTTCCACTAAAACACACATAACTTAATGGGCTGATCCCCGTTCGCTCGCCGCTACTAAGGGAATCTCAATTGATTTCTTTTCCTAAGGGTACTGAGATGTTTCACTTCCCCTCGTTCGCCTTGCAACACTATGTATTCATGTTGCAATACCTACCTTAAAGTAGGTGGGTTCCCCCATTCAGAAATCTCCGGATCAAAGGATATTTGCCGCCTCCCCGGAGCTTATCGCAGGCTATTACGTCTTTCATCGCCTCTGACTGCCAAGGCATCCACCACATGCACTTAATTACTTGACTATACAACCCCAAACAGTCGTCAACACTTACAAGTGAGTGTTGTCCGTGCGATTCTTCATCGCTACTATCTGTTGCCTGTGTATTTAAACACTGTACAGCTTCAATCTAAATTCATATACCAAAACGCTTGATTCAGTTAATTTGCTAGTTCTCAATTCATCTAGATTAATTGCTTAATCTAAATTCTTGAGTGAACAATTTATTTCAGACTCAATTTTGCCAATCTGTTAATGAATAAACATGCCTTCGTCAGGTCATGCTTAATACCGTGATACTTAAATCACAGAAGTTAATAAACCAAGATCTAAATCTCTATTTACTAATTTCTGTAATCCGAACTTCTCTTAAGTTCTGGTGGAGACTAGGAGAGTCGAACTCCTGACCTCCTGCGTGCAAAGCAGGCGCTCTACCAACTAAGCTAAGTCCCCAGCTTACATCATCAGTCATGTATCTTTTATCTATAACTTCAACCAGTCAAAGTCATGGTGGGTCTGACAAGACTTGAACTTGTGACCCCACGCTTATCAAGCGTGTGCTCTAACCAACTGAGCTACAGACCCTCAGATACATCTATGAAGAACAACTTGTTGTGGATTCTTACCAATCGTCAATCTTTCGTTAAGGAGGTGATCCAGCCGCAGGTTCCCCTACGGCTACCTTGTTACGACTTCACCCCAGTCATCGGCCACACCGTGGTAACCGCCCTCTTTGCAGTTAGGCTAGCTACTTCTGGTGCAACAAACTCCCATGGTGTGACGGGCGGTGTGTACAAGGCCCGGGAACGTATTCACCGCGGCATTCTGATCCGCGATTACTAGCGATTCCGACTTCATGGAGTCGAGTTGCAGACTCCAATCCGGACTACGATCGGCTTTTTGAGATTAGCATCCTATCGCTAGGTAGCAACCCTTTGTACCGACCATTGTAGCACGTGTGTAGCCCTGGCCGTAAGGGCCATGATGACTTGACGTCGTCCCCGCCTTCCTCCAGTTTGTCACTGGCAGTATCCTTAAAGTTCCCGACATTACTCGCTGGCAAATAAGGAAAAGGGTTGCGCTCGTTGCGGGACTTAACCCAACATCTCACGACACGAGCTGACGACAGCCATGCAGCACCTGTATGTAAGTTCCCGAAGGCACCAATCCATCTCTGGAAAGTTCTTACTATGTCAAGGCCAGGTAAGGTTCTTCGCGTTGCATCGAATTAAACCACATGCTCCACCGCTTGTGCGGGCCCCCGTCAATTCATTTGAGTTTTAGTCTTGCGACCGTACTCCCCAGGCGGTCTACTTATCGCGTTAGCTGCGCCACTAAAGCCTCAAAGGCCCCAACGGCTAGTAGACATCGTTTACGGCATGGACTACCAGGGTATCTAATCCTGTTTGCTCCCCATGCTTTCGCACCTCAGCGTCAGTGTTAGGCCAGATGGCTGCCTTCGCCATCGGTATTCCTCCAGATCTCTACGCATTTCACCGCTACACCTGGAATTCTACCATCCTCTCCCACACTCTAGCTAACCAGTATCGAATGCAATTCCCAAGTTAAGCTCGGGGATTTCACATTTGACTTAATTAGCCGCCTACGCGCGCTTTACGCCCAGTAAATCCGATTAACGCTTGCACCCTCTGTATTACCGCGGCTGCTGGCACAGAGTTAGCCGGTGCTTATTCTGCGAGTAACGTCCACTATCTCTAGGTATTAACTAAAGTAGCCTCCTCCTCGCTTAAAGTGCTTTACAACCATAAGGCCTTCTTCACACACGCGGCATGGCTGGATCAGGCTTCCGCCCATTGTCCAATATTCCCCACTGCTGCCTCCCGTAGGAGTCTGGGCCGTGTCTCAGTCCCAGTGTGGCGGATCATCCTCTCAGACCCGCTACAGATCGTCGCCTTGGTAGGCCTTTACCCCACCAACTAGCTAATCCGACTTAGGCTCATCTATTAGCGCAAGGTCCGAAGATCCCCTGCTTTCTCCCGTAGGACGTATGCGGTATTAGCATTCCTTTCGAAATGTTGTCCCCCACTAATAGGCAGATTCCTAAGCATTACTCACCCGTCCGCCGCTAAGTGATAGTGCAAGCACCATCACTCCGCTCGACTTGCATGTGTTAAGCCTGCCGCCAGCGTTCAATCTGAGCCATGATCAAACTCTTCAGTTAAAAATCATTTTGCACCTTATTAAAGACAAGGTGCCAATTCTGGCTCATCAATTTTCTGACTTAAATTTCGCTCAAATAAACTTCGAGTAATTTAAACCAATCAATCAATGATAATATTTCGATCGATCAATCAGTAAAAATCCACACAAGTTGTTCTTCAATTCTCTTAATGATCTTCTTCCTGGTTCGTCACCAGCAAGCTAGGTCGGCTATATTACTCTTAATCTCTTAAAAGTCAACAGGTAATTTCGATATTTTTAAAACTTAATCTCAAAACCAACTTCTCATCAAATTCATCACTTAAAGTAACCAACTTAATTCCAAGCAACTGTTTTTCAACAAGTTCTTATCTGCATCACCGCCGATGGATGTGCATTATAGAGGATTAATATCCCTTTGCAAGCGAAAATTAGAAACTCATGACTTGAGCGTTCACTTTTAAATCAACAAACAATTTAACCTATTGTTTTATATAAGTAATTATTTTAATTATTTATTTTTGACCTAAATAAGCCAAGATCATGCTCGACAATTCGCGCTTAAGTTGTTGTTCTGATATAAGAAAATTATTCTGACTCACATATCGCATCATCGTAAAAAGCGTACTATTAATAATTACAAAGGATTTATGCTTCACCTGTTCGAAGTCCCACTGATGAGGATTTCTACTAAATGTATATAGCCCGACTTCAAAAAAATGCTTTTCTAAAATCTGAGCAGCTTGCGAATGGCTATAGTCATGCCAATGTTTCAACACTTCTATAAAAAATCCATGATCGGCTTTTAATGCATTAAACCCTAGCTCTATCGCCAAGGGGATGAGCAGGTCTAAAGGAATATTTCCTTGCTGCATAACCAGCTCTTTAAGTTGATGTCCTAATAGTTCGCTTTTACGGCGTAATAGTTCTTCTATGATTTGATCTTTATTCTCAAAGTATTGGTAAATCGAACCTACACTTACTCCAGATTTCTCTGCAATTTTAGGAGTTGTAGTATGTAGTAAGCCATATTGGGCAATACAGTGCTGTGTCGCCTCTAAAATATGGTCAACAATAATTTTTGAACGCTGTTGCTGTGGAGCTTTTCTCATCGGTTGTTTATTCGTTAAATGCGAATTGAATGCGAATAATTATTCATATTAGCCTATTTATTATTCAGTTCAATAAGTAAGTAACGATATGCAAACGATTAGCCCAACTCGACTTGCTTCTTTTAATGACATGCAAGACAGTAATTTCTTTACACAGTTTTTAAATGTCTGTTGCGAAAAACCAGCTCAACCGAACTATACAGAATATGCATCTTTAGAACGTGCTCTTTGTGAAGGGGACGTTGAAATGGATAAGGTGATTGATTGGGTTATGCAAAACCCCAAAGGTCACCGAATGTTTTTTGAGAAGATATTATTTCAAGGCCGCGATGACCTATCTGAGCCGCTACCTACTGAGTTAGAAAATTTCTTTAATTACATTGAACAAAAGCCCGAATGGTTAGACCAGCGCCAAATTGATGAGGCTGTTAAATTTACTCATCGTTTAGGAGTAAATAATGGTTTTATTCTTAGAGATTTATCTTTAATGGCAGGATACTTATATCCGGGATTTAATCAGCCTCTAATTTTAACGGGCGCATTGAAAAAACAGGCGGGTACTCGTTTAGCAGAAACCACAAAATGGTGGGTTGATATTACTGAACCTCAAGGACTTTCTCGTTTAAGCTCAGGTTTCACCTCAACGATTTATGTTCGCTTTATTCACGCACTTGTTCGCCGACAATTAAAAAAGTCTGATCGTTGGGATAGTGAAGTTTGGGGAATTCCTCTTAATCAATTTGATTTAGCAATGACTAATTTGGCCTTTAGCAGTGTAGTTTTACTCGGTATTAGAGCTTTAGGTGTATGGCCAACGAAACAAGAAGCTAAGAGTTTTTTACATTTTTGGCGCTATGTTGGCTGGTTGATGGGTATCGATGAAAAATGGCTTATTCAATCTGAATCCGAAGGTTGGCGGTTACTTTACTGGATGCAGTTTGCTCACCCTCGCTCTGATCACAGCAGTGTTGAATTAGGATCGAGTTTATCTAAAGAGCCTTTTGAGAGAAAATATCTGCATTTACGCTCTTTGCAGCAGAAGCTTGCTTACCGCCAACATTTAGAACTTACCCAATTTTTTATTGGTAAGAAAAGAATGAAACTACTTGGATTGCCTCAGCAGTCTGCTTCATGGTTTGCTTATTATTTGATTGTGCGCAATTCACTACTTTATAGTGGTGCGAAGCTTTCACCAAAAGTTGAAAAGTTTTTATCCAAATCAGGTCGCAATATACAAAAACTTGGCTTAACGCTTTATCAGAATCAAGGTAAGGCAAAAACCTTAGCAAGTATGCATTAATAATTTTTAAAACCTAAAAATAACAAAAGGAAGCCTGTTAACCAGACTTCCTTTTTCAAATATTAAGACACTTATTGAGCTGATGAACTATGCATGTGCATTTCAGCGTGATTCATTTGCTCAGGTGTTTCCACCATTTGCTTATTTTTTTGACTTGGCATGTAGTCAGGCTCATTGTTGATCGCCACGTAAAAAATAATCATAAACAATAAGCTCAAGATACAAGCCACAATAAGTGACTTCCATCCCCACCACGATTGTTCAGGCGATAATTTATTTGTCATTTCATTTCTCTCATTCAATTAATATTTTCAGTTCATTTCATTCGCTATAGGTTATTAAAACTTCATACTCATACGAACCCAGTAATTTCTTCCGATATTGTTGAATTGCTCTTCACTCGCAAATCCAAAACCTGCACTACCCGCTTTGTTTAAGTGTTCGGTATAGGTTTTATCTAGTACGTTATCGATACCAACAGAGACATCAATATCTTTACGAAGGTTGTAACTTCCGTTTAAAGAAAGAGTTGAAAAACCTTTACTTGGTTTGAGGTCATACCCCACGATGTTACCTTGATGTAGACTCACGCGGTTTTGCTCAGCAACCGCACGCCACAACAGACCTAAGTTATATTTGTCAGCCACATAGCGAATATTTAAACGACCTTCTAAAGGGGAAATTTGAGGTAGCGGTTTGTCATCTGTGGTGTTTTTACCCCACGCATACATAGCACTCAAATCTGCCTGAATATGGTCGGTAAATTGATATCCAATACCCGCTTCCGCGCCTGCGATGGTTGCATCGATATTTTTGGCACCCGCAGTAATATCATGACTCATGTCATGCCCATCCATTCCCATACTTGGATGATGGTGGTAACTCATTAAAATGTAGTCATCTACTAAGCCTGCATAAGCAGAAGCCCATGTATTTAAAGCACCATGTTGTTGTTGGAAACCCATATCCAACTGTAATGTTTTCTCGGGATTCACACCGTTAAAAGTATTGGTTGAACCTGCATTACCATGTTTAGGCGAGAAAAGCTCCCAATAATCTGGCATACGCTCTACATAACCTAAACCGATATAGCTTTTTAGATCATGCTCAGGATGTTGATTTTCCCAGCGAACGAATGCACTCGGTAAAGTCTTTTTAAGTTTGGTGTTAAAACCCTTTGCTTGAGAGTCGGCACGTTCATCTTCAACTGTGACTCGATCTAAACGTGCACCTGTAACCAATTTGTTGAGATCGTTCCATTGATAACCAAGTTCACCAAAAGCACCGTATGATTGAAAACGCATATCTTGACGATATGAAACATTCATAGAAGGCATATTTGGCGATGACATGCTACCGCCATGTTTATTGAATTGAGAATCTACACCTGTAATCAAACTCCACTTATTCCATTCAGAAGTCATGGCCAAACGTGAGTTTAATGTACGGCGCGTTACCTGCATTGCCATCGCGTTCGGCATCAGCATGGTCATACCACCATGATTCATTTCAACTAATGGCGGAGTACGTAAGCTAAAGTTATCCATAATATGGTCGTTATAGCTGTAGTTCACCTGCCCTTCAATTTTCTTAATGACATCAGTGATATTTTTCTTTTCGAACCGCAGACCTAAGCTTTCACGCGCAAACTGAGAACCATCCATTGAACGCCCAGCATAAAGCGATTCACCATCAGATTTCCCACCCGTGAGTTCAATCCATGTGTCTTCATCTGGGGTGAAACCAAGTGCTACATCAGCATTCCACTTTTTCCATGCTGAAGGCACGGTATTGCCATCACCATCTTGATAACTATTAGACTCTGAACGGTTGGCATTTAAACGAATATATTTCTTTTCATCGCCAATTGCTGCTTCAACATTATGATCAATACGCCCATAGGAACCTAATAAGACACTCGCTTGTCCACGATAAGGTTTTTCAGAGGTGAGTTTTTCAGGCTGACGTTCAAAAAGGACTGTTGCAGCAGAACCTGTATTGGCATATTGAACAGTTTGCGGACCTTTAATGACAGAAATACGATCATAACTTTCTGGAGAGATATAAGAAGTTGGAGCATCCATACGATTTGGACATGCACCCAAGTTCTCAGTTCCATCTGTCAAAATTTTGATGCGTGAACCAAACATGCCTCGGAAGGTCACATCACCATTTGTTCCACCGCTTTGTATTGAGTTAAAACCCATAATACTTTGTAGATAGTCTGCACCATCTGTAGCAGGTACTGGCTGAATGGGCTGTTTCGGGTCGGCATGTACAATCAAACCATTTGCATCGTTACCTTGTTGTGCTGTAACAACAATAGGTGCTAATGAATGAAGTGTTTTGGTATCAACATCATTTCTTTCTGAATCAGCAAAAACTAGACCCGAATGAGAGACAGCAAGCATCGCAACCCATAGAGGTTGTAATAAGAATTTAGAATGTGGCATTTTTATACGCTCTAAAACATAAATAAAGTGATATTGAAGTCAGTTAAGACCCCAACAAAAAATTGCTTTTATTTATGCAAATAGAGGCGGTGCGCGCCCTTGAGGGAGTAGGAAAAGTCGCTGTAGCGCAAAGTAAACATGTCGAAATGCTTGTTGATAGGCAACTAAGCGGACTTGTATGCGGACTAAAACTTCTTTTACACCAAATTCAGGTGGTAAAACCAAATTGGCATAGACGGTACAATATTGACACTGGTGATTTGCATCATGATGATCATGTTGTCCAGAAGCTTGTGCCTGTTCAATATGATGTTCATGATGTGAATGCATGGTATGTGACATGGTTTCCATTTGTGCTTTGGGTTTAAGCAAAGCACGAGTAATAGTTTCACAGACCGGAGCAATTTGATATTGCTTCGGTAATAGCGGCTGTAGAAATACCGCAACCTGTAAAAATACTGCTGCACATGCAAGCAGTAAACCACTACGAAAAACCAAAAATCACATCCACACTATATTAATGTTTCAAGAATAGAAATTTTTAACGTTTTACTGCAACTTTTTCACGCTCACGTTGACGAACAACTTTTTCGACTTTTTCTCGAGCACGCTGACGTTTAAGTGGCGACAAATAATCCACAAATAATTTGCCATTTAAGTGATCCATTTCATGTTGGATACAAACAGCGAGAAGTCCATCAGCTTCTATCTCAAATGCTTGACCTTCAAGGTTAATTGCCTCAATTTTCACACGTGACGGGCGCTCAACTTTATCGTATATTTGTGGCACCGATAGGCAGCCTTCTTCGTACTGCTGCTTATCTTCTGTCAGTGGAGTGATTTTGGGGTTAATAAAAACCAAGGGTTCATCTTTAGCTTCAGATAAATCTATAACGATTAACTGAATATGACGATCTACTTGTGAAGCTGCTAAACCAATACCGGGTGCGGCATACATGGTTTCAAGCATATCTGCTGCAAGTTGACGAATTTCATCAGTAACTTCTTCAACAGGCTTAGCAATGGTACGAAGACGGGGATCAGGAAAACTTAAAATAGGTAATAAGGCCATACTGACGTCCTCACTTATGCCATTGATTGAAAAACCAAATGAAGGAAATACTTCATCGAAAAATTGTGTGTTAGCCGCCTATTATAACGCATCTGCACGCATAATTTTTAGGAATTATCATAATGAAAAAGGTTTTTAACGGCATGGTTGAATTTCATGCTTTGGGGATAAAAAAGCATTTACTTGCTTTCGCACTTTTTACAGGGGTTGCAATGGTTACAGTAGCAGAGGTTCATGCTGCTAGTCCAAACCATAATCCACCCTCTCTAAAAAGTAATGCACCACATGTCTACGTTGTAAAACGCGGAGATACGCTGTGGGATATTTCCGGTCATTTCCTAAGTAAACCTTGGCGCTGGCCAGAAATCTGGGCAAATAATCAACATGTCAAAAATCCACACTGGATTTATCCTGGTGACCGATTGTTGTTATGCAGTTTAGCGGGTCGACCATTGATCGGTAAAGATGAGGGAGATGGTTGCGTTGGCATTATTCGTCGCTACACAGGCCAAATGACAAACTTGCAACCTCAAGTTCGTGTGGAATCGCTTAACGACAATGTGCCTGTTATTCCACTTGAACATATCAAACAGTGGTTAGAACACAGCACAATTTTGCCAGCCGACGCAATTGAACACACTCCTTATATTGTGGGTACTGCTGATCAACGCGTGCTTGCAGCAAGAGGCCAAACCATTTATGCGCGTGGACAAGGTTTAGTTAATGGCCAACGTTATGCAGTCTACCGTGAAGGCGAACCTTATTATTTCACAGACAGTAAAGGTAAAAAGCATAGTCTAGGTATTGAACTGCAACAAGTTGCCTCAGGAATTGCGATCTCTTCTGAAAAAGACATAACAACACTTGAGTTAACTGATAGCTACAATTCCGAAGTACGCCGTGGTGATCGGGTTATGCCGGAAGAAGAAGCAACATTACCTACTTTATTTTATCCGGTAGATGCCACTCAAGTTACAGATGCTGGCAAGATCATTCGTGTAATGGGTTCAATTGGCAGCGCTGCAAAAAATAGTGTGGTGACTTTGGACCGAGGTACAGCACAAGGGGTTCAAGTAGGGCAAGTTTTTGATATTACTCAAAAGGGTGAGACTATTCGAGACCCTAAAACCAAAGAACCAATACAGTTACCAGGACAACAGATTGGTAGTCTGATGGTTTTCAGAACTTTTGATCAGCTTAGCTATGCCTACGTATTAGAAAGTGACCTACCTATTAAAGTTGGTTCAAGTATTCAGCCACCTCGTTTTGATGATTAACGCTGGATACACCCTTTACAATGCTTACTCAACTTTCTTCACACCATTACCACACGCTTAAAGTGTGGTATTTGGTGCAACACTCATTAGTTAGCTTCAAAAAAATTGTCAATTATTTTGGTAGCTGTGAAAAAGCGGTCCAACCTGCTGGGTTATCTCAATGGTGCAATCTCGGGTTACATGCTAATCATTTAAAACGCGTAGATGAATTTCAAACTGCTCAGGGTCAAGCTCAGTTTGAAAAACTAATTGAGCAGATCCAGCAATATACCGACTTTATTTTAACGTCAGAAGACCTTGGCTATCCTACGCAACTACTACCTTATACAGACCATCCACCCATCATATTTGGTAAAGGCCAAGCGCAAGCTTTGTTACAACCACAAATTGCGATTGTAGGTAGTCGAAAACCAAGTCCACATGGTCGTCAGGTTGCTTATGATTTTGCCTATTACTTAAGTGAAAAAGGATTTTATGTAAGTAGTGGTTTGGCATATGGCATTGACGAAGCTGCTCACCAAGGAGCTTCAGCACATCAACGTACGATTGCGGTGACAGGAACAGGTTTAGACAGTACCTACCCTGCTCAAAATAAAAAACTTGCAGAACAGATCTTGGCTCAAAACGGCGCCATCATTACTGAGTTTTTGCCGGGTACGCCACCATTACAGCAACATTTTCCTCGTAGGAACCGAATTGTCAGTGGCCTGAGTTTAGGTGTGTTAGTGGTAGAAGCTACTTTAAAAAGTGGTTCTCTCATTACTGCGAACAAAGCTGCCGAGCAAGGTAAAACCGTATTTGCAATTCCTGGTCATATTTACAGTGAGTTTCATCAGGGCTGCCATCAACTTATTCGTGAGGGAGCCATTTTAGTCGATCATCCTGAACAAATTATTGAAGATCTTGCTTTACCTACTCAATGGCAAAGTCAGCAACAGAACTCAACTGAAGAGGTCATGGTTTCTTGTGCCCCAGAAATTCCTGAACATTTAATTAACCTTTATCAGTCTTTAGACTGGGTCGGACAAAATATTGACCAGCTTGTCATACATCACTCTCAACCTGTGGCAGAACTCACCTCTTCACTCATGGAACTAGAACTACTTGGTTTATGTATGCAACAATCAGGGCTGTATTTACGTTGTCGCTCTTAGTGCTGGAGCACAATAGCAATTCTGTTTGATTGAAAGGAAGAGTATTACCATGATTACCACCTCAGTTACCGAAGCAGCCGAATGTTTACAACAAGGTCAAGTTTTGGCATATCCAACTGAGGCAGTTTGGGGGTTAGGTTGCGACCCTTTTAATGAACAAGCTTTTCAAAAAATTCTTGAGTTAAAGCAAAGGCCTATTGAAAAGGGAGTGATTTTGTTAGCAGGTCATATTAGCCAAGTTGGGCACCTACTAACTTCTCTACCTCAAACAACCCAACAAGAAATTATTGATTGTTGGACGAATCATCAACCTTCTGAAAGAGCTACAACTTGGCTATTGCCTGCTGGCGAACACATTCCATCTTGGATTAAAGGTGAACATCCACTTGTTGCTGTTCGAGTCACTACACATCCTTTATGTGTGGCATTATGCAATGCTTTTCATGGTTTTATTGTCTCGACGAGTGCCAACCCAAGTGGGCAAGAACCTGCTCATTCACTACAAGATGCCTGCCAATACTTTGGTTCACAATTAAACTATCTCAATGGTGATTTAGGCCAAAGTCAGCAACCAAGTAGAATTATTAATGCTCTCACTGGAGAGATTATTCGCGCCTAATTTCAGACAAAAAAAAGCTCAGTTATATAGGGATAACTGAGCATAAAAAAGGATGGGTATATACCGCATCCAGAGGGTTTGGATATCTCTGCAACGAAAGATAATTTGCAAAAAAAGCACGTCTTTCGTAGTGGTCGCTATTATGTAGTAAGAGATCAAATGAGAGAAATATATTATTTCTCTAAAAAAAGCATGAAAAGTGTAGGGAATTTACGAATTTTCGCTTATAAATTAAAATTATATTAATATTTTTACTCGGCTTTTTTAATATTTATATTTCAATCTATTCTTATAAACTATTTATAAATCATATAGAAAAACTTTAACTAAGAAAAAAATGGCATATTTTCATTAGTTTTTTTAAAAATATGCCATAGTTTTTTTAACGACTTTAGTTTTGCTCTTGCATTAAACTGCTCTTTTTAGGACTGACTTTTTTCTGAGCCATAATGATACCAATTAAGATAACAATCCCACCTATTGTGTGATAGATGGTCCATTGCTCAGACAACCAAATGCTTGCAATAATTGCTGTAAAAACAGGAACCAAGTTCATAAAAATACTTGTTCTATTGGGACCCAATTGTTGAACAGCCAACATCCAAACTAACGGTGCAATCAGTGAAGCAAATACACCTGCATAAATAGCACTTGGCGCATTTTGTGCATTTAAAGCATCTAGTCCAAACCAAAAAATTAAAGGCAGATGAAATATTACAGAAAATCCGATCTGAACATATAAGCTTGTCATGATTGGAAGTGGAAGCTGCCATTTTTTAAGGAAAACCCCATAAAATGCATAGAAGAATACGGCAATAATCATCAATGCATCACCAAGATGCCCCCCTCCACTTAATAAATGGCTAATATTTCCTTGGGACATAACATATAGCAAACCTGCGAAAGATAAAATGCTGCCAAAAACTGCAAATCGATTAGGCACATCTTTTAAAATCGCAAGCGAAACAAAGATTGTAAAGATAGGAATAAATGCATTCACAATTCCCATATTGGTTGCACTGGTATAATGGGCAGCCGTATAAGCAAGCCCTTGATAAAGCACCATCCCAAATGCACTTAACACAGCCAGCTTAGGTAAATATGGTATTAATAATCGTCTTTGTCTCCAAACAGGTAAGAGCATAAACGGCGTTAAAATAATAAAAGCGATTAACCACCGATAAAAACTAATACTTACTGGAGAGATATAATCCGAGACATAGCGGGTGACTACAATATTTAAAGACCAAATCAGTACTGCCAAAATGGGAAAAATAAATGCCCATTTGTGATATTTCATGACCTGACTCATAGTAATACACCATCTACAAAAGAGATTTTATTTTGAAGAATGTCTTAATAAATTGAAATATCGTATTTCTGACATTGATATTGAACTTAGGACATTATCTTTTTCTAGAATCTAAAATAATGTCCAAGCTTTCACCGCATGACCTACCACTTTATGTAATTGCTCGCTACTCGCACCATCTCTCGCTTGAATAGTCAGCCCTTGAATGACAGTGGTATAAAAATCAGTCATTTCCTGTAAAGGCGCATGAGAAGATAAATCCCCTTGCTCCACACCTTGCTGAAGACGTTTTAATAATTTTTCTTTTGTCTTTATACGCTTATCTAATAGATTTTGCTGTACATCTTGAGTTGCATCAGAGCAATTCATAGCAGCAACAACTACCATACAACCTGCTGGCTTATTCGGCTGAACCAATCTTTTAACAATGTCATAAAGATATAACTCAACAGCAATTTTTGCAGTTTTTGCTTCTACAAATATAGTGTCAATCGGACATCCTTCATGAGCCAAATAGTAATCAACACTTCTGTAAAACAGCCCTTCTTTGTCGCCAAAAGTACTGTATAAGCTCGGTGCTGTAATTTCCAAAGCTTGTGTTAAATCACTAATAGACGTTGCTTCATAACCATGTTCCCAAAACAGCAACATTGCTTTTTGCAAAACCTGTTGTTCATCAAAGCATTTAGGACGTCCACGCTTTTTTTTCAGCGCGTCTTCTGTAACAGCTAAATTCGTTTCATGCCTATTTGTCATAAAGATCACATCTATTTTTATAACAATCGTTATTAAATTAATTGACGTTCGATTTTTTATCAACTATTTTATTTTCATAATGATCGTTAGTTAATTAATAAATTGCCTTTCTTCACTCTAAATTTAGCCAAGTAAGGATTTCCTATGGACCAATCTTCTATTTCTAAAGCGCGACCCACGACCTCCCCTCAAGGGAGCTGGTTTGCCATTTTGGCCGTTGCGATTGCAGCGTTTGCATTAGTAACAAGTGAATTTTTACCTGTTGGTGTTTTAAATAGTGTTGCAACAGATTTAAATATTTCTGTAGGTACAGCTGGTCTTATTATTACTGTACCCGGCATTATGGCGGCAATTGCCGCCCCTCTATTACCTGTATCTGTGAAACAACTTGATCGGCGTTATGTGCTTATCTTGCTGACAGCCATTATGGTCATTGCCAATACCATTACTGCCTTTGCAGAAAACTTCCATATTTTATTACTCAGTCGCTTAATTTTAGGAATTTCGATTGGGGGGTTCTGGGCGACAGCAATTGCTTTAAGTGGGAAATTAGCTCCCTCGCATCTTCCTATTGCGAAAGCAACAGCTGTAGTAATGGCTGGTGTAACTTTTGCGACAGTTTTAGGTGTTCCGATTGGAACATGGTTAAGTGAGTTTTATGGCTGGCGCAGCGCTTTTGGAATTACAGCAGGAATTGGTTTAATTGTTTTAATCTTACAATTAATCTTCTTACCTAAACTTGTTCCAGACTCAGCAATTCATATAAGAGACTTACCAGCATTATTACGTACTCCTAAAGCACGTAGTGGTATGTTGATTGTTTTACTGATTGGACTTGCTCATT
Source organism: Acinetobacter sp. NIPH 542 (assembly GCF_000369825.1). Classification (NCBI taxonomy): domain Bacteria; kingdom Pseudomonadati; phylum Pseudomonadota; class Gammaproteobacteria; order Moraxellales; family Moraxellaceae; genus Acinetobacter; species Acinetobacter sp. NIPH 542. The sequence goes on along the minus strand of NZ_KB850208.1, from coordinate 156,435 downwards.
TTTGTGCCTATAGCTATTTAGCACCTTTTTTCAAAAATATTGCAGGCTTTAACGGCACAACAATTAGTTCATTACTATTGCTCTATGGAATTGCAGGTATTTTCGGAAATGCATTCGCCGGATATAGCGGTAATTTAAATGTCCGATATACACTTGCTTTTGTTAGTGCTTGTTTTGCAATTGTATTTTTTGGATTCCCACTTTTTGCCATTCATGAATTTGGTGCTATTGTCTTAACGGCTTTATGGGGCTTCGCATTTGGCGCTTTCCCTACCTCAGCAAATATCTGGATGTTTGTACATGCACCAAATGCAGTTGAAAAAGGTATGCCTCTTTTTGTAGGTATGTTTCAGGTGATGATTGCGACAGGTTCATTATTAGGTGGATATGTAGTTGATCATTTCAATGAAAATACTTTAATTTATGGTGTATTAAGCTTTGTTGCACTAGCATTACTGAGTACATTTACCTTAGCAAAAGGTTTAAATAATCCTAAAGCGACTTGTGAAAATTGAAATATTATTCAGAGTAAATAAATGAAAAATGAGGACCAACAATTTTCTTTATTGAACAGTATAGAAGTTCATGAGTTTCTATACCAAAAAGAAGATATTGTTCGTCCTCATGCATCCCTCTGGGGAGATTTTAATTTCAGTTTGAATGGTATTTTGGAAATGCAAGTAGAGGAACAAATCTACTTATCTCCTCCAAGCTATGGGCTTTGGATTCCTCCTCAAACAGTTCATCAATCTACTCATATCGACCATGAAATTCACTATATCTGTATTCGACTACACCCTAGCCTCTGTTCTATTTTAGGTGACGTCTGTAAATGCTTTAGTATTCAACCTTTCTTTCGAACCTTAGTTTTACAAATTCTCGAACAGCAAAAACAAACCGAAAAAGCTGAATATTTAGAGCATCTTTTACAAGTTTTATTCGATCAACTTAAACAAGCTCCTGCATATTCACATTATTTACCGCAAACGCGTCATCCTGTTTTATTGCCTATTCTAGAAAAACTCTCAGACCCATTACTTTTTGATCACTCTTTACAGCAGTTGCTACAAAATTTCTCGGTCAGCGATCGCCACTTATTACGTTTGAGTCAACAAGAGCTTCAGCTTTCGTTATCGGAATGGCGTAACCGAGCCAAAATTGTTTATGCCATTCATCAGATCCGCCAAGGGACCTCCATTAAGCGTTTAGCTTACGATTTAGGTTATCAACATAGCTCAAGTTTTATCGAGTTTTTTAAACGTTATACAGGGCAAACGCCTATCCAAATGAGAAATAACTAGAATTTAGTTTATCTCTAAAAACTTTTTCTTTTTTGAACACGAATATTATTGCACTGACCATCAATAGCAGTTAAAACAAATGCGTTACTTGATATCAATTACAATCTTCAGGAAAGACTCATGACACAATCTGTATATCACATTCCAGTAAAAGCCATTTCAGGCGAAACGGTTGACCTCGAACAATACAAAGGTAAGGTTTTACTTATTGTAAATACTGCTTCTAAATGTGGTTTAACTCCACAATACGAAGGTCTAGAAAAGCTTTATCAAGCAAAAAAAGATCAAGGTCTTGAAATTTTAGGTTTCCCTGCAAACAACTTTAAGGAACAAGAACCAGGTTCTGATGAAGAAATTCAACAATTCTGTTCATTAAATTACGATGTTCACTTCCCTTTATTTTCTAAAGTATCTGTTGCAGGTGAAGATAAGCATCCACTGTATGCAACTTTGACATCAGCTCAACCAGAACGTACTGGTGAAGGACCTTTCCGTGAGCGCTTAGAAGGCTTAGGTATTCCAACTAATCCAGCTCCAGAAGTTTTATGGAACTTCGAAAAATTCTTAATTAATAAAAATGGCGAAGTAGTGGCTCGTTTTGCTCCAAACCTAACTGCGGATGATGAACAAATTGTTAAAGCAGTTGAAGCAGAGTTAGCAAAATAACGGTTTTAAAAACGTGAAAAAGAGCGTTTTCTACGCTCTTTTTTATTATCTGATCAAAGTGTTGTTTGTTTGCAAAAATACAATCTTTCTCCATATTTTATGCCTATAGTACCTATTTGCTTTATTTGATGTTGTTTGTAGTTATGAAAAAAGTTTTACAGGGTGCATTTCTTCCTTTTGTAATTTTTGCCTCAGGCATGCTTTTACTCGGGTGTGATCAAGCACGAGATCATGCTACTGAACAAGAAAATACTGAAATAAGTGAACAGGCATCGGATCAAGCTATTGAACGACAAGAATCAGATATTGCTCCTAGCAAAACTGAACTCAAAAGCGGCAATATTTTTTATATGGTCCGAGATGCTGCTAATTTACAGCTTAAAGCTGGAGATTATGTTGAACAGCTTAAAGACACTCAACTTGACGTTGAACAAGCAATTCAAGATAAGAATCAAAGTGAATTAAAAACAACTGTTTCAACTTTAAAACAGCAATTACAAGGTTTAAATCAAGCTCTTCTCACCTTAGATATCAAAAGTCAGGAAATTGAGAATATTCGCCAAAGTTTATTACATGCCAATCAACAAGCTCTTAGTATGCCGTTATTAAATGGGAAATTAGATCAAATCAATTTTGACCAAATTGAAAAACAGCTAAATACTATTCAAATGGATATGGTTAAGTTAGCCGCCATGATTATGGCTGGAGATGAAAAATCAGACTCAAAAACTGAATCTTAAAAAATTAACTTATAAAAAAAGCCACCTTACGGTGGCTTTTTCAATCTCGAACCGCGTCTTATTGAGCGCGGTTTTTGATTTTACGGATTGTTTCAAGCTGGCCTGAGATCTCTGATAGAGATGCCAAAGCAGCAGCTGAGTCCAAATCACTCTTTTGGTTCGCAAGCAATTGTTCAGCATTTTTACGTGCTTCTAAAATTGCAGCTTCATCCAAGTTGTCTGCACGGATTGCAGTATCTGCAAGAACCGTTACAACATGAGGTTGAACTTCTAAAACACCGCCAGATACATAGACGATTTCTTCTGTACCATTTTCCAACTGAACACGAATCGGGCCCGGTTGAAGCAAGGTTACAAGTGGAGCGTGTCCTGGCAAAATACCAAGCTCACCACCAGCACCTTTCGCGATTAACATCGTTACTGCGCCAGAGTAAATAGACTCTTTAACACTTACGACATCACATTGCATAGTCGCCATGAGATGATCTCCTTAAATTAGAGTTTCTCAGCTTTAGCAATCACTTCGTCAATACCACCAACCATATAGAACGCTTGTTCTGGGATGTGATCGTATTCACCAGCTAATAGACCTTTAAAGCCACGAATCGTTTCTTTAAGTGGTACTAATTTACCAGGAGCACCAGTAAACACTTCAGCTACGTGGAATGGTTGAGAGAAGAAACGTTGGATTTTACGCGCACGGTAAACAACCAATTTATCTTCTTCAGCTAACTCATCCATACCCAAGATTGCGATAATGTCTTTAAGCTCTTTATAACGTTGCAATACGTTCTGTACAGAACGAGCAATTTCATAATGCTCTTGACCAACAACTAATGGGTCTAACTGACGTGAAGTTGAGTCAAGTGGATCGATCGCTGGATAGATACCAGAAGATGCGATGTCACGGCTCAATACTACTGTTGCATCTAAGTGAGCAAATGTAGTTGCAGGCGATGGATCTGTTAAGTCATCGGCAGGTACATATACTGCTTGGATCGATGTGATCGAACCAGATTTAGTAGATGTAATACGCTCTTGAAGAACACCCATTTCTTCTGCAAGTGTAGGTTGGTAACCTACCGCAGATGGCATACGACCTAACAATGCTGATACTTCAGTACCTGCAAGTGTATAACGGTAGATGTTGTCGACGAATAATAATACGTCACGACCTTTACCATTTTCGTCTTTTTGATCACGGAAGTATTCAGCCATAGTCAAACCAGTTAACGCTACGCGTAAACGGTTACCTGGTGGCTCGTTCATCTGACCGTAGACCATTGCTACTTTGTCAAGAACGTTAGAATCTTTCATTTCGTGATAGAAGTCGTTACCTTCACGAGTACGCTCACCAACACCAGCAAACACAGATAAACCTGAGTGAGCTTTCGCGATGTTGTTGATCAACTCCATCATGTTAACGGTTTTACCAACACCCGCACCACCGAATAAACCAACTTTACCACCTTTTGCAAACGGGCAAAGTAAGTCAATTACTTTAATACCAGTTTCTAAAAGATCAGTAGAAGCTGCTTGTTCAGCATAAGAAGGTGCTTCACGGTGAATCGGCAAACGCTCTTCAGTCGCAACAGGACCTGCTTCATCAATCGGGCGACCCAAAACGTCCATGATACGACCAAGCGTAGCTGGACCTACTGGAACAGAAATCGGTGCATTTGTGCTGGTTACGTTAAGGCCACGTTTAAGACCTTCTGTAGAACCCATTGCGATGGTACGAACAACACCATCGCCAAGCTGTTGCTGAACTTCTAATGTAGTTTCAGTACCGTCAACTTGGAGAGCGTCATAGATCTTAGGAACGCTATTGCGCTCAAACTCGACGTCGATAACCGCGCCGATGATCTGAATGATACGACCGCTACTCATTGCTGTCTCCTCAATTCAAACTTAATAATGTTAAACGGCAGCGGCACCGCCAACGATCTCGGAAATTTCCTGAGTAATCGCGGCTTGACGCAGCTTGTTGTAAATGAGTTGTAGGTCTTTAATCAGTTGTCCTGCGTTGTCTGTCGCTGCTTTCATCGCGACCATACGAGCTGACTGCTCACATGCAACGTTTTCAATCACACCTTGATAAACCATAGACTCGATATAGCGAACCAACAAACCATTTAACAATTCTTCTGCTTCTGGTTCGTAGATATAGTCCCAACCATAAGTACGGTTGAGATCATCGCCTTCTTCTGCTGGTGCTAAAGGAACAAGTTGTTCTACTTTAGGCTGCTGAGTCATTGCATTAACGAAGCCATTTGATACGAGGTAGATACGATCTAATTCGCCCTTATCAAATGCATCAAGCATAACTTGTACTGAGCCAGTTAACTGTTCCAAACTCGGCGCATCGCCAAGTTGGGTAGTTGCACCAAGCACTTTACCGCCGTAATTCTTAAAAAACGAAACCGCTTTTTGACCAATTAAAGCAAATTCAACTTCAATTGACTGCTGTTGTTGTGCTTTGACATGCTGCACAACTTTCTTGAACAAGTTAATGTTCAAGCCACCTGCCAAACCACGATCTGAAGACACTACGATATAGCCAACGCGCTTAACTGGGCGATCAACCATATAACGGTGTTTGTATTCAGGGTTTGCTTGGACCAAGTGAGCAATTACACGGCGCATATTATCGGCATACGGACGGCCCTGAGCCATGCGCTCTTGCGCACGACGCATTTTAGAAGCAGCTACCATTTGCATCGCGCGAGTAATCTTTTGCGTGCTCTTGATACTAGCTACTTTGGCGCGAATTTCTTTTAAATTTGCCATACGCTTAACCTAGTATTCGAAAGCTCTTTCGAGCTTCCGAAGGTTGATCCGTGAACCAAACTTAACTAAAACTGAACTTAGTAAGTTTGAGTCGCTTTAAAGCTTTCAATACCTGCTTTGATTGCTGCTTCGATGTCTTTGTTGTAATCACCAGTTTCATCGATTTGTTTCATCAACGGAGCATATTCTGCGCGGAAGTAAGAAATTAACGCAGCATCAAAGTCTACGATTTTCTTAACCTCTACGTCAGCCATATAGCCTTCGTTAGATGCATAAACAGAAACAGCTTGGTCAGCAATTGAGTAAGGAGCATATTGCTTTTGCTTCATTAACTCAGTTACACGTTGACCATGTTCAAGTTGCTTACGAGTTGCTTCATCAAGGTCAGAAGCGAACTGAGCAAACGCAGCCAATTCACGGTATTGTGCTAAAGCAGTACGGATACCACCAGACAATTTTTTGATGATCTTAGTTTGAGCAGAACCACCAACACGAGATACAGAGATACCCGCGTTCACAGCAGGACGAATACCTGCGTTGAATAATGATGTTTCTAAGAAGATCTGACCGTCAGTAATCGAAATTACGTTCGTTGGTACGAATGCAGATACGTCACCTGCTTGAGTTTCAATAATTGGCAATGCAGTTAAAGAACCAGTTTTACCAGTTACTGCGCCATTAGTGAATTTCTCAACGTAGTCAGCAGATACACGAGAAGCACGTTCAAGAAGACGTGAGTGAAGATAGAATACGTCACCCGGATACGCTTCACGACCTGGTGGACGACGTAAAAGTAATGAAATTTGACGGTAAGCAACTGCTTGCTTAGACAAATCATCATAAATAATAAGAGCGTCTTCACCGCGGTCACGGAAGTATTCACCCATTGTACAGCCAGAGTACGGAGCTAAGTACTGCATTGCAGCAGGATCAGCAGCCGCAGCAGCGACAACAGTTGTATACGCCATAGCGCCAGTTTCTTCTAGCTTACGTACAACGTTTGCAATTGTTGATTGTTTTTGACCAATCGCAACGTATACACATTTAATGCCAGAATTTTTCTGAGCGATAATCGCATCGATCGCCATTGCTGTTTTACCAGTTTGACGGTCACCAATAATCAACTCACGCTGACCACGACCCACAGGAATCATGGTATCAACTGATTTGTAACCAGTTTGAACAGGTTCGTCTACAGATTGACGCCAAATTACGCCTGGTGCTACTTTTTCAACAGCATCAGTTAATTTTGCATCAATTGGGCCTTTACCATCAATTGGGTTACCCAAAGCGTCGACAACACGGCCAAGAAGTTCCGGACCAACTGGAACTTCAAGTACACGACCTGTACAACGAGCTTTTTGACCTTCTTGAAGGCTTAAGTAGTTACCTAAGACAACGGCACCCACTGAATCCTGTTCTAGGTTCAGTGCCATACCAAATAAGCCGCCGTCAAATTCGATCATTTCACCGTACATTGCATCAGCAAGACCGTGAATGCGCACGATACCGTCGGATACCATAACAATGGTACCTTCGTTTTTAGCGGTCGCGCTGGTGTCCAGATCGCTGATACGCTGTTTAATGAGCGCACTGATCTCGGATGGATTCAGTTGTTGCATTGCGCTATTCCTCAATCTTTTATTAGTTCAGTCTTCATCATTTGCATTATGCAAGAAGACGAGTACGCATTTTTTCAAGCTTGTTAAGCGCAGAATCATCTATCACTTGATCGCCTGCACGAATTACAACACCTGCAATAAGCTCAGGTTTAACTTCAACTGAAACAGTTACAGTACTGTTGAAACGCTTTTCTAAAGCAGATTTCAACAATTGCTCTTGTTCAGCAGTTAATGGGAAAGCCGATTCAATCACGACATCCACATTGTTGTTATTCTGTGATTTAAGCTGTTCATATTCTGCTTCAATTTCAGGTAACAACATTAAACGATCGTTATCTGCAAGAAGTGTCAAAAAGTTAGACACTGCTTGAGATTGACCTTCACCTAAAACTTTAGCAAAAAGCTTCACTTGCTCCACAGGAGTAAGTTCAGGGCGATTTAAATAAGCGGAAAATGCTTCGTCTTGCACCGCAGCACTGAGCACTTGTAACGCATTCGACCAATTGTCTGTTGCACCTTGCTCAGAAGCATAAGCAAATGCTGCTTTGGCATACGGACGTGCCAACGTCAAGAGTTCAGCCATGATTCGCCTCTCTTAAAGTTTAGCAGCCAGCTGAGACAGCATGGCATTATGAGCTTCTGCGTCAACTTGCTGGTTCAGGATTTTTTCTGCGCCAGTTACTGCCAAAGCAGCTACTTGTTGACGTAATTCTTCGCGAGCAGAATTGATATCTTGATCAACAGCTTCTTTAGCCTGTTGACGAATACGCTCACCTTCAGCCGCAGCTTGAGTACGAGCTTCTTCGATCAATTGTGCTGCACGACGGTTCGCTTGTTCGATCAATTGAGCCGCTTGTGCTTTAGCTGCATCAAGCTCTTGCTTTACTTGCGATTGTGCATCGGCAAGATCAGCTTTCGCTTTTTCTGCTGCATTTAAGCCATCAGCAATTTTACGCTGACGCTCACTAATCGCATTGATTAGTGGTGGCCAAACAAACTTCATGCAGAATGCAACAAAGAATGCAAACGCAATCGCTTGACCAATCAATGTGAGGTTGATATTCATTGCAATTCCTCAAATAGTGGATTTAGGAATTAAGATGATTAACCTACAAATGGATTAGCGAAGATGAAGAACAAGCCAATACCAACACCGATCATAGGCACAGCATCAAGAAGACCCGCGATTAAGAACATACGAGTTTGAAGTTGTGGAGCCAATTCTGGTTGACGAGCAACAGCTTCTAAAAAGCGACCACCCAAAAGACCAAAACCAATCGCAGTACCTAAAGCACCGAAAGCGATCAAGATAGCAGATGCAATTGCAACTAGACCTAAAGTGAGTTCCATGAAAAATTCCTCAGAGGTTAGGTTATTACCAAATTAAATTAAAAAAATTCAGCCCAACCATCGTTTGATAGTTAGGCAATACCATTAATGTTTTTCGCTTGCCATGCTCAAGTAAACGATGGTAAGCATCATGAAGATGAATGCCTGCAACGTGATTACAAGAATGTGGAAGATCGCCCAAGGCACAGACAACGCCCATTGAATCCAGAACGGCAATAAAGCAATTAGGATAAAGATCAACTCACCGGCATACATGTTACCGAATAGTCGGAGAGCTAATGAAATCGGACGAGCAAGGAATGTTACCAATTCCAAAATCAAGTTCACTGGAATAAGCAACGCTTTTGCAACTGGATTACTTGGGTTAAATGGGTTAAGTGCCAATTCACCAACGAAACCACTAACACCCTTTTCGCGGATGCTGTAGAACAAGATAAGTACAAATACAGATAAAGACATACCTAAAGTAATGTTTGGATCTGTAGATGGAACGATCTTGAAGTAAACGTGGTGAGGGTCCATACCAAATACGTTTGCACCTACAAACGCTGCAACTTGAGGAATCCAGTCAACTGGGATCAAGTCCATTAAGTTCATGAGGAAAATCCACACGAAAATAGTGAGTGCAAGCGGAGCGATTAAACGTGATTTGCCATGAAAAGTATCACGGACACTTGAGTCAACAAACTCGATGATCATTTCAATTGCAGACTGGAATTTAGTTGGAACACCTGCATTAGCAGCTTTCGCAACGATCCAGAACATCAAACAGAAAATAACACCAAGGCCAATTGACCAACCCATTGAATCCAAGTGAATTGCAGTGAACCCCATCGAATGAGCTTCTTCAGCAGTCTCAGCCAATTTCCATGTACCATCTGGCATTTTGCCATAGGTCATATTGGTCAAGTGATGCTTGATATACTCTGTCGAAGTGAGGGCATGTTCTTCAGCAGCCATAAATCACACCTGGTCAATGTCAATTACTAAAAAGAAGGGAAACGAACATCGGCGCACTGTCGATATCTCGCTACCCTCCAAAAAATCTTCAATTCTTCTTGTTTCTACACCCGTTTTTGTAGACGTGACACCCAAAATGGAGCGACCCACGACATTGTCTGAACGAGAATAAAACCAAACAGCAATGCTAACGGTGATAAAGGTTTAACATTGCTCAAAATCAAAATAAATCCAACGATCATGATTGCAAATTTGCCTAACATGCCCCTATACATGTTAGACAGCACTTGTTTTGATGCTCTCGCACCTGCTGTCCTGAAGGATTGCCACGAGAAATAACTCATAGCAAGCCAGCAAACCAGTGCACCAAGTGCCGCACTTAATGCTGCTGTCATGTCTTTTATGCTCCACGCCACTAGGGCGGAAACAGGGATCATACATGCTTGTAAGAAGACCAAAGCTTTTGCTAATCGTCGGTCAATCAAGCGACTAGTTTGGCTCATTATTTATCCACTCACAGCATAAATGCTTGACAAGTTTAGCTGATGATCGCTTTTAATCGCAGGCATTATAGAGTTACACCCCTGAACATGCAATCTTTTCCCGACTTTAGTCGGGGTTTTTCATGACAGGTGGTGCTGACGCTACAGTCAGCCTTTGTTTATTTTTTATCTTACTTTTGCGTACTTAATACACATTTATCTGTTTTTATAGCCAGTTTCTTCCATGCAGTGACGAAATCATCCTCGTTATTCATGCTCTCGTCTACGGGTTGAAAAGTAATGTTACCTAATTTTTGATACTGACTTTTAGTGGTAAAACTTTCCGCCAACAAACACATCTGACCTTTTGGTCGATTATCATTAAGATACTTAATTTGGGCTGCTGTTGGTGCAACATGAGGATCATCTGTCAAAGCGCCTGCGAACTTTAAATTTAAAGAGCGTTCTAAATATTGATAGGCATCATGATATGACCAATATGGTTTACCATTACTTGTACTGTCGTAAGCTTGTGCTGCCTGAAACATTTTGCGAGCAAAGAGATTAGCATTATTCCAATATTTAGCCTTATTTTCAGGATGCTGCTGAGAACGTAAAGCTGCAATAAAGAAACCGATTCGAACTGCATTGTTTGGCTCTAACCACACATGAGTATCTACTGTATTAGGCAAAGCTACACCGCGGGTACTACGCAGGGGTAAAACAGAAACTATGCCACTATCTAATAAGGCAATCGCTTTCTTATTATTACCTAACAATTTATTTAGAGGTGCTTCATGAGCCTTACCCAACCAAATGACCAATGATGCATCATTAATTGCTTTACGGTGCGCTGGGGTTAATTGTACGTCATGCCCAGTTTGTCCCTTTAATAAGAGTTGTGGTTCTTCAACACCTTGAGTGACTTCTTTTGCAATCAGATAGATCGGGTGTGTAGAAACCACCAAACCCTGACTCCACCCTAACGTACTCAAAAGAGAGAACATACTGAAAACAAAAAAACGGAACATGACAGACCATCAATTTAAATTAGCTCGAAGCATGTTATAATATAACAAAGTTACAAAAATACCTAAGATTAATCGAATGAAGCATCGCTTCATGCTAATATTCCGTTAAAAATTCGAGGTTATTTCTATGAGTTCCTGCTCGCATGAACATCATGATTCTTTGCATGGTGTACATGATCACCATAATGTCGCAAACCGTTTAGCTGAAGCAGAAAATTTATGTTCTGCGACTGGCGCACGACTTACGCCTTTGCGCAAAGAAGTTTTGGAACTCATTTTAAATGCTTCGGGTCCAATGGGCGCCTATGACTTACTCGCACGTATAAAAAGTCAAACTGATCGTCCGGCTGCTCCTCCAACTGTATATAGAACTTTAGATTTTTTATTAGAAAAAGGTTTAATCCATCGCCTAACTTCTATTAATGCCTATATTCCCTGTTGCCACCCTCGCGAAGGCCACCAAGCAGCATTCCTAATCTGTACCGAATGCCACATGGTTAAAGAAGCCTCTTCTCAAGGTTTAACTCACCAGCTTGACCAACTTGCAGCGTCAGATGAGTTCGTGGCTCAACACAGCATTATTGAAATTTCGGGGAAATGCCAACAGTGCCGCACAACTCGTTAAATCCTGTATTAATTCAGCTTGAGCAGGTTTCTGTTCATCGTGATAATCGGGAAATTTTAAAAAAAGTTGATTTTGCTCTACATCAAAATGAAATTGTGTCTTTAATTGGACCAAATGGTGCTGGCAAATCAACACTGATTAAAGTTCTACTCGGTATTCTCCAGCCGAGTAGCGGACGTATTGTTAATTATAAAAAACTGAAAATGGCGTATGTGCCACAAAAATTTAATCCTTCACACAGCCTACCTTTGCGTGTGCAAGATTTACTTGATTTAGAAAAGTGTAGCCCTGCCCTTCGTCAGGAAATTATTCAAGACACTGGCATCTCCAAGTTACAACAATCAAAAGTACAACAACTTTCCGGGGGTGAGCGCCAACGCGTATTACTAGCGCGTGCCCTACTTCGTCAGCCAGATATTTTAGTTCTTGACGAACCGATGCAAGGTTTAGATATTCAGTCAGAAGCTGAACTTTATGAATATGTCCGCAGTCTGCCAGAACGATATGGTTGTGCAATCTTAATTGTTTCTCATGACTTACAATGGGTGATGGAAGGAACACACCGTGTGGTGTGTTTGAATAAACATATTTGCTGTAGTGGGTTACCTGAGAATATTCAACAACATCCTGAATATCAGGCAATCTTTGGAACTCAACGGGTTTTCTATCAACATCATCATGATCATTGCGCTCACGGTGATGCAGCACACCCCTGCCCTCATAACGACCGTCCTCACATCCACCCAGAACCGGAAGCTTAAGCCATGATGGAATGGTTACAATTATTGTTACCCGCATGGATTATGGGAACCTTATTGGTGTTTTTAACCGCACCTCTTGGTTGTCTAATGCTTTGGAGACGCATGTCTTTTTTTGCTGACACCATGGCACACGGAACACTACTTGGAGTTGCTATCGCAGGTGCTTTAAGCCTCCCTCTTTGGCTTGGTGTTGCAGGCACTGCGGTTTTACTGGTCGCAATTTTATGGGCCCTACATGACAATCGCTTACCCAATGATGCGCTCTTAGCCTTATGTTCAGCGACATTACTCTGTAGTGGTTTATTATTTATTCAACATGTTCCAAGCCTAAGACCAGAACTTTTAAGTTATTTATTTGGTGACTTACTTAGTATTGATTGGCCCGACTTACCTGTTTTCACTTTAATCATTGCACTATCACTCGCGATTCTTTATCGCTTTTGGCAGCCACAAATACAGTTTGCAATTGATCCAGATATTGCAATTAGTGAAGGGATAAATGCGAACTGGCAACGTCTTATTTTTATGCTGTTATTGGCTTTATTTACTGTCTTAGCTTTACGTGCGGTGGGTTCTTTGCTTATGGGTGCATTACTCGTAATACCAGCTTTAAGCGCTCGCCTACTAGCAAATTCACCAAAGCAAATGGTCGTTTGGGCATTTGTGTTAGCTCAGCTTGGGGTGAGTGTAGGCCTATGGTCAAGCGCAGCACTCAACATCTCTACAGGCTTAAGTATTGTTTTATGCATGGCCTTAACTTTCGCCGTTATTTTCATAACTCAAAAGCTAAAAAATCAGACACAGGCGGCCTAAATTAGGACGCCTGATGAACTGTACTCAATAATAAAGCCGCACAACTAAACATCACAGCAAAACCTCGATTCAAATATTTTTGCTGTTTAGGGGAGCGAAGTAATCTTAAAACCTTTGATGCTAACCCTGTATATCCAGCCATTACAATCAAATCAATCGTAATCATTGTTACAGCCATAATCAGGTACTGTATCCATTGAGGCTTACCCAAATCTAGAAACTGGGGTAAAACAGCTAATAGAAATACAATCGCTTTGGGATTACTAATATTGACCACAAAGCCATTTAACAGCAGAGCAGAAATAGACTTATTCTTTTTTTCATGTTGAATTTCTATATCTTTTATAGGCGCTGTCCACTGTAAATAAGCAAGGTATAACAAATAAATCACACCAAACCATTTAACAAACTGAAAAGCCAAAGGTGTCGTTGCAAATAAAACCCCCACGCCTGCTGCCACCACTAAAATTTGAAGTAGCAAAGCGATTTGCAAACCTATTGCATTCCAATAGCCATGCCTAAAACCATAGTTTAGGCCACTCGACATTGAAGCAATTGCTCCTGCACCAGGTGAGATACTAATGACCCAACAGGCCAACATATAAGCGAACCAAACTTGCAGAGACATAGCAAAAAATAGACTATAAAAGTGGAATTATACTGTTTTATAAAGCTATCTTAGTCAGAATTCAAACAATAAAATCAAGAAATAGACTACTAACGGCTCTTCGCATCAGGCACAATAATTAAAGCTCATACTAAATTATAATTGAGGAGATACCTTCCAATGACTGCTCAATCTGTCATTTTGCCATTGCCATCAGATCATGCTCGCTTCATTGTTCTTCGTTTAAAAGACTTATCAATTGATGAATTAAAAAAACAAATTGGAGCTTTATTTGAAGCACGAGACCGTCTAATTACTCAGCATTCTGATGCTCAAATTAAAACAGCAGTCGCTTTTGGTCCTGAACTATGGAAACAGCTCTATTCGCAAACTCCTGTAGGATTTAAACAGCTTGAGCCAGAACAAGGTGCATTCAACATGCCATCTGTGCCAGCAGATGTACTCATTCATATTGCCAGCATGCGCTCTGATATTTGTTTTGCATTAAGCCAAGCATTTTTTGAAGGTATTAAAGATAAAGTCGAAGTTCTTGATGAGCGTGTTTGCTTCCGTTATTTCGATGGTCGAGATATTACAGGTTTTATAGACGGTACTGAAAACCCTCAGTTCCCAGATGATCGTGCAGAAACAGCTCTTCTACCTGAAGAGGCTGGAGTATTTGCCGATGGTAGTTTCATTTTCGCGCAGCGCTATGCTCATGATTTAGAAAAATGGAAAAAATTGAAAGTTGATGCGCAAGAAAACGTCATGGGTCGCACCAAACTTGAATCTATTGAATTAGATGATGATGTTAAGCCAGAAAATGCCCATGTTGCCCGCACTGTTGTTGAGGATGATGAGGGCGAAGAAATGGAAATCTTGCGCCATAGCCTACCTTATGGCGATGGCCGAGGTGATCAGGGCTTATTTTTCATCGCCTATACTAAAGACCTGAGTATTATTGATGCCATGTTAAAGCGTATGTTCGGCACAAGTGGAGATGGTATTCATGACCGTTTATTGCACTTCGTGACCCCACTTGATGGCGCTTATTATTTTGCACCTAGTGAAGAATTACTAGAAGAAATTCTAGAAGACTAAAAATAAAAAGAGGAGCATAAGCTCCTCTTTTTAACTTCTCATTATTAGAAAGGAATACGCTTATATTTGCGGTATTCAGGTTTCCAGAATGATTGATCAATTTTCTGTTGCAACAAATCATCACTAATCGTTACAGCTACACCATCAGCCATAGCGGCTTTCGCAACTTCAAATGCAATAACTCTAGAAACTTGTTGAATTTCGCCTAAAGGTGGCAATAAATCAGCTTGTGGATCTTTAAGCAATGGAGAACAATTTGCTAAAGCACTACTTGAGGCCATTAACATATTTTCAGTAACGCGTTTAGCACCCGATGCCACTACACCTAAGCCAATGCCTGGGAAAATGTATGAGTTATTACACTGAGAAATATTGTAAAGTTTGCCATGATGATTCACAGGAGCAAAAGGACTACCTGTTGCAATTAATGCTTTTCCTTCAGTCCACTCCACAATATCAGCAGGTACAGCTTCAACACGCGAAGTTGGGTTTGACAGTGGCATGACAATTGGACGTTCACAATTTGCCGCTAAGGTCTTAATGATTTCTTCGGTGAACAAACCAGGTTGACCAGAAACACCAATTAACACTGTAGGCTTCGCATTTTTAACAACATCAAGTAGTGAAATCACTTCTTCAATATTGCCCCACTGATCAACCACCTCAGCTTTTTGTGCTAACTTACGTTGGAAGTCGAGCAAGTTTGGTTGATTCTCAGTGATCAAACCAAAACGGTCTACCATATAAACGCGAGCACGCGCTTCTGCATCGGTTAGACCTTCAGCAACCATTTGAGCAACAATTTGCTCCGCGATACCACAACCCGCCGAACCTGCACCTAAGAAAGCAATTTTTTGATCTTTTAATTGCTTACCCGCTGCACGACTCGCAGCAATTAAACTACCAACCGATACTGCTGCTGTTCCTTGAATATCATCATTAAAACAGCAAATTTTATCGCGATATTTTTCTAAAAGTGGCATCGCATTTTTTTGTGCGAAATCTTCAAACTGAATTAATGCTTTTGGCCAACGACGCTTCACAGCATCAATCACCATATCTACAAATGCGTAATATTCATCGCCGCTAATACGCGGCTGACGCCAACCCATATAGATCGGATCATTTAACAGTTGTGGATTGTTCGTTCCAACATCAATTGTGATTGGTAATGTATAAGCTGGACTAATCCCACCACAAGCGGTGTAAAGCGAAAGTTTTCCAATAGGAATCCCCATTCCGCCAATACCTTGGTCACCAAGACCTAAGATACGTTCACCATCAGTAATCACTATGACTTTTACATTATTTTTATTTACGTTCTGCAAAATATCATCAATCACATCACGATCTGGATATGAAATGAAAACACCACGATGACGACGATAAATATCAGAGAAACGCTGACATGCCTCACCTACTGTTGGGGTGTAAATAATCGGCATCATTTCTTCAAGATGATTTTCGATTAGATGATAGAACAAGGTTTCATTAGTATCTTGGATATTACGCAGATAGATATGTCGGTTGATATCATCAGTAAAAGCGCAATATTGTTGATAAGAGCGCTGGCTCTGCTCTTCAATAGTTTCAATAATATGGGGGAGTAAACCGTGTAAGTTAAAGTTACTTCTTTCTTCTTCAGTGAAAGCAGAACCTTTGTTTAGAAGTGGTAACTCTAAAAGTGTAAAACCTGCATATGGGATATAAAGGGGATGTTTACTTGGGTGTCCTGATATCATTGCCTATCTCATTTTCCAGCTTAGAGTAGAGAAAAACACGTTTTTGTATGGTCTCTAAAACTCTTTGTGCGTATAAGCTTAAGCCTAATTCGTTCAAAATAGATATTTTAAACCGTGATGGTAAAATTGAAGACTATTTAGTTAAAACATGTATAAAATTAAACAATAAATATCAATATCTTAATAATTTTATATTTTTAAAAAATCTTTTATTATTTTAATTTTAGCGGCCTAAACTATATATTTTAATACTACCATATATTTCTCCAAGAAATAATAGTAGGTTTTTAGTGTCATTTACTGATTAGAAAATCACAGAAGGCTTGTATTTATTTGTTTTTAGAATAATGAGACAGTCCTCCCTGCAATATTCATTTAAAAAATAATACTCGGTAAGTTGCACAAAAAGAATTACTCGAATATTAAATCCACTCCCCTAACTCCTAGGAAATTTGCTATATTTGACGTTTTTCTGCGACATCTATTTTCGATTGATATGAATACGGCAATACAAGCAGCTCTCGACCATGCAGTGCAAACTCTTCAACAAGAAGGGGTGCTTCCTTCCGACTGGAAAAACACAAGCAACTTAACACGCACCAAAGACCGAAGCCATGGCGACTTTGCTTCTAATATTGCCATGATCGGCTCGAAAGCTGCTGGTATGAAACCACGTGATTTAGCTGAGAAAGTTCTAACTGCATTACCAGAAGTTGCAGATATCAGCAAAGCTGAAATCGCAGGACCTGGTTTTATTAACTTCTTTTTAAATGCAGACCAGCGCTTTGCTATTCTTGACCAAATTCAAGCACAAAAAGAAATCTTTGGTCGCAGCCAAGCGAATGCGGCGAAAAAGATCCAAGTTGAATTTGTTTCTGCAAACCCAACGTCTAGTCTACATGTAGGACATGGCCGTGGTGCTGCATATGGTATGACTGTTGCCACGTTACTTGAAGCAACAGGTGCTAAAGTTGATCGTGAATACTATGTGAATGATGCCGGCCGTCAAATGGACATTTTGGCGACTTCTACTTATTTACGTTATTTAGAATTACTAGGCCAAAACCTTGTATTTCCAAAAAATGCTTATCAAGGCGATTACGTTAAAGAAATCGCACAGACTATTATTGATAAAGATGGCGATGCCTACCTTCGTGAAGTGGCTGATGTCTATAAAGATGTACCAGAAGACGTACAATATGCAGAAGAACTAGATAGCGACGGCAATAAAGTCGTTTTATCTGGCGACAAAGAAAAACATATTGATGGCCTTATTGCCAATTCACAACAATTGTTAGGTGAAGGCTACCGTGTATTCCACCAAGCTGCTCTTCATGCCATTTTAGATGACATTAAAGATGACCTTGCTGACTTCGGTGTAACTTTCAATCAATGGTTTAGTGAAGCATCTCTTAGTGCAAAAATTGATGAAGCTTTAGAAACACTTGATCAACGTGGCTTCCTTTATGAAAAAGATGGCAACATCTGGTTTAAATCAACTGAATTTGGTGATGAAAAAGACCGTGTTGTTAAACGTCGTAATGGTCAAACTACATACTTTGCATCAGACATTGCATATCACTTGAATAAATTACAACGTGGTTATACGGACCTAATCGACATTTGGGGTTCTGACCACCACGGTTATATTTCTCGCGTAAAAGCGGCAATTGATGCAATGGGTTACGACTCTAAAAAATTAACTGTACTTTTGGTTCAGTTCGTAAGTCTATGGCGTGGTGGCGAGATGGTTCAAATGTCATCTCGTTCTGGTCAGTTCGTGACTTTACGTGACTTGCGTAAAGAAGTGGGCAATGACGCGGCTCGTTTCTACTACGTAATGCGTAAGAGTGAACAACACATCGATTTCGACCTTGACCTTGCTGTGTCACAAAGTAAAGACAATGCTGTGTATTACATCCAATATGCACATGCACGTATTTGCCGTATGTTAGAAAAAGCAGCAAGCACAAACTTACCATTCGATGTAAACACTGCTCGCCCACATGCGGCACGCTTGTCTCTTGATGCTGAAACTGAAATTCTTTCTAAATTAGCAGCTTATCCAGATGCTGTGTTGCGAGCTGCAAATGCGTATGAACCACATCAGTTGGGGAACTACTTAAAAGAGTTAGCTGCCTTGTTCCACGGTTGGTACAATGAACATAAAGTATTAAGCGATGATGCCGAACTTACACAAGCACGTTTATTACTTTCAATCAATGTACAACAAGTGTTGCGCAATGGTTTAGAGTTGCTTGGTGTATCTGCACCAGAATCTATGTAAAAATTATATTGCATGGCAGTAAATAAAGGTCATGCAATATATAGTAAGCAGTGGTTTGTAGAGTTAAAATAGCTGATACGAACCACTGTTTCAGCATCGTAATACGAGACTCAAACTCGAATTAAAACAATCAAAATACAGAGGAATAATCCACGTGTTTGGCAAAACGCAACGCGGTGTATCTGAAAGACCTAACAAGCCTAAAAAGCCCCTAATTCCTAAATGGTTAGGGACACTTGTCGCTATTTTGGCGGTCTTATGTATCGCTGTAGTGCTTATGCTTTGGAAACCTTGGCAACCTGTTCCCGCAAAAAATCAGATTACCTCTGAACACTATCAAGAAGAAGATACCAATAAAGACTATCGTTTCTACGATCTATTACCTCAACAACAAGTAACACCTATTCCAGAACAAGCAATTCCTGAGAGTAAAAATCAAGGTACAGCCATGATTGTTGAGGCACCAAGTGCAGCTCAACCAGCAGCTTCAGAAAGTGCAGGAATTGATGCTAATCCCTCAGTCACTACTCCTCAGCAGCCTACCTATATTTTACAGGTTCGCAGCTATAACGATCCCGATCAGGCTGACGCTCGCCGTGCAGAAATCATTTTGAATGGCTTATCTGCAGATGTAGTCAAAAGTAGTGAAAATGGGCAAATATGGTATCGTGTTATTTCAGGTCCTTATGACTCCCAAGATGCTGCATTGGCCGCTCAACAAACCTTACAACACAGTGGCATTGATTCTATCGTGATCAAACGCAAGTAAAGGGCAAATAAAAAAAGGAACAAATAATTGTTCCTTTTCTTTTAAATATCAGCACAATTCCTTTCATTAGTACCCATTCCCTTTTGTTTCGCTTTCTGAAATGCGGATCTTTGCTGAATACGATGTAAAAAAGCCTGAATATTAGGGTATTTCCCTTGCAAACGTGATTGCAAAGCTTCCAGTGGGAAACTCATTTGAATATCAGCAAATGAAAAATCGCCTGCGAAATATTCATGCTCTGCCAAATAGTTTTCTAAAAAACTAATATGATCTTTCATACGTGGGCGAACAAAATTTGCCTTCACGCCTTCCGTGATTCTTTTTGCTACTGGTTGAATTAACCATGGCACATGCTTGTTTACACTATTCATGACTAAAGTCATGACTAATAGTGGCATAAGTGAACCTTCAGCATAGTGCATCCAATAAATATACTGCTGTAAATCTTGGGGCTGTGTAGGTTTAAATTGCTGCTTCTGATCATAACGCTGCTGTAAATATTCCAAAATCACAGCAGATTCTGCGATGACTTGCTCATCATCAGTCAAAATCGGAGCTTTACCTAAAGGATGAATACATTTCAATGTTTCTGGAGCGGAATAGTTAGGTAAGCGTTGATAATAATGAATATCATAATCTAAGCCTAATTCTTCTAAAGCCCATAAAATTCGAAACGATCGCGAACATTCCAGGTGGTGTACACTAATCATGTTATTGCCTGCTTTTATTTTTCTTTTTTCATAAAAAACAGCATGTGAACATGCTGTTTTATTCCATTTGTGGAATGGATATAAAATCATCCACCTCCACAAAATAGCATTTTTACACTGTAACAAGCACAGTATGAATGTCTAAACTACGTAACAAAGTTTTAGTCACTGGCGTTTTACTACATACCGTTAAGATTTTTTGCTGAAGTTCTTCATCTGGCAAGTCTTTAAAAACGATACGACGTTCAATATGTTCTTCATGCTCTCTATTGGTATGAAAATCAATTTCAACCGAGAATTCACCAAAATCATAACCCTTATGTTTCGCATACATTCTTAAAGTAATGAGCGTACACGCGGCTAAACTTCCGGTGAGTAAATCATAGGGTGCTGGGCCTTGGTCCTGCCCTTCAAGTTTTTCAGGCTCATCACAAAAATATTGATGACGACCACTGGTGATTTCGCCCTTCCATTGCTCAGCAAGGGGCTTTGCTTTGCTACTTGCGATTACTGCTGTCATTTTGATGCTCTCATTTGATCTGGAAGAACAGGGGCTTCTAAACGTGCACCCACATAATCTGGAATTTCACCAAAACGCGCATCATGGTTAATCCATTGCTCGCGCGCTTCTTTTAAATCATCCATTGTACGTGCAACAAAATTCCACCAGAGTAAAATTGGCGTTTCAAACGGTTCACCACCAATCAACAAAATCCGATTGCCTTTTTTTACTTCAATCTCGATTTCACTAAGACCCGTATCTAATACCACCATGTTGTCAGCAGTTAACTCATGACCATTTACATGGGCAACACCATCTAATGCCATAAAACCATATTCAAACTCAGGATTTAATGGAATACGAGTTTTGGTATCTTCGGTAGCAATTAAGTCGACACCCACTAATGGCGTATGTACCACTACTGGAGAAGTCGTTGCCAAATATTCACCCACAAGAACAGTAAATTCTAGACCGTCTTTTTCAACAACAGGTAGCTCTGGGTAATGTTCAAATTTCGGATCCATATTGCGCTTTTGATCTGGCAAAGCAATCCAAAGCTGCGCAGCGTGCATTTGAGTTTCTGTATCAGGCGCAACTTCTGTATGTGAAATGCCATGACCTGCCGTCATTAAGTTCACTTGCTTAGGTCGAATAAGTTGTTTTGAACCCAAGCTATCGGTATGCATCATGGTCCCTTCAATCATCCAAGTGAAGGTTTGCAAACCAATATGAGGATGAGGACCAACATCTAAACCATCACCCGCAGGAAAGGTGACTGGGCCTGCATGATCTAAGAAACACCATGCTCCAATCATTCGTTTTTGTCGGCTAGGTAAAGCCCGCTTAATGACTGTCCCCTGTCCAATTTCAGCAGAGCGAATTGGAAATTCCTGAATAAACTGATTGGCAAATTTCTCGCAATCCTTTGAATCAGAAATATCGTAATCATTATTATTGCTCATGATATTACTCTCTTTTACCTATGCTTTTGCAATGAGTTGTTGTACTGATCTTAACAATACACTCATTATTCAATATAGTCTTTTAGTAATACACAGGGTGTTATGAATGAGACAATCCATTTTTAATTATAGAAAAATTAAAGCTGCATGATGCAGCTTACGATGATTGTGTTTTAACGAGCTGTTTTAGGTTTTTCATGAACAATCCAAATTGTGGGAAAAACTCTTGAAATAGAGGGTGGTCTCGATTTTCCAACATAACTTCACTAAAAAGTTTTAGTCCAACCCCAAAAGATTTTGTAGTTTCATCATCAAAAAAATCTGCTCTTTTTAAACGCTCCACAATTTCAAAGATATCGTCATGATTACCCACATAGAACTCAAGACGCTCTGTATATGTAGAGGCCTCTCCTTTTGGATTCTTTAGATGTTGTACAGTGACATGATATTGATGTTGTTTCATATATAAATTCTCTATTAAAAATTTAATGACTTTGGATGATTTCGACCTGTTTAAGATCGATTTGAAATTGTGTAAATACTGACTGTAAAGATGCTAAAAATTGCTCTTGTTTAGCGGCTGTTAGATCTGTACAACGAATTTGCAATAATTGATTATTCTTGACTGCTGGTAAGTTAAATTTAGCTTCATCCCGTTGTGGTTGACGATTTGAAATTAAACCCGCTCCGACTAAGTCGTTCACTACCCGATAAACTGTGGCTAAACTTAATTTCTGTTTTTGGACATATAACTTTTGGTAAATCTGTTTAACAGTTAGATCTTCTGCTTGCTGTTGAATTAAAGACAAAACAGCAAGCCTTGGATGAGTGACTTTTAGGCCAGCTTCTTTGATTTTATGCTGTAGCTCTAACATTTCTATTTCCAACCTATAATCGCCCAATTGCAACCGCAGCTTGATCAATTTTTTCGGCAATTTGATAAATCTGCTCTTGCTGTAAACCTGCCGAGTTCAACTTCAAACGTAAGGCAGTCTTTAAGTTTTCCATTGCACGATGAATTTCGATTAATTCATCATTACTGTGAATTTCACGTCTAAGGCGTAATTTTTCTAATAGCTCATTCAACTTATCTTGTTGTTCAGTTAAGTAGGCTTCTCCAACTTCTGTGATTTGATATTGCTTACGCTCTACGTCTAACAAATTAATCAAGTTCATTTCTTCAAGACTAGTTAGCGTTGGATAAATTGTTCCTGCACTCGGGGTATAGCCATCGCCTACCAAATCACTTATTTCTTTAATAATTTCATAGCCATGCTTTGGGCTTTGCTGAATGAGGTGAAGTACTAAAAGTTTCATACGTCCAGCTTCAAAAAGTCTTCCGCGACGCCCTGAACGGTGATGTTCTCGATGATGCCCATTGTGTTCAGCATGATGATGTTCTGATTGTTGTTTCATCTTTTAAAAACCTAAAAATGATCAATTTATAATTATTAAGATATATCTTAATATATCTTTTATCAAGTATAAGTAATAAGAATAGATTTATCATTTTGATAATTATAAAAATTAATTTTAGTATTTAAAAGTTAAGTAATAAAAAAGGACGCTAACGCGTCCTTTTCCTTACCAACTAACAGGGAAAAATTATTCCCACTCAATCGTTGCTGGTGGTTTAGATGACACATCATATACAACACGTGATACATCTTTAATTTCATTCATAATACGTGTTGAGATTTTATCAACCAATTCGTATGGTAAATGTGCAAAACGAGCTGTCATAAAGTCAACTGTTTCAACTGCACGAAGTGCGATTACCCATGCATAACGACGACCATCACCTACTACACCAACTGACTTAACAGGTTGGAATACGGCAAATGCTTGAGCTGTTTTGTCATACCAACCGCTGTCACGAAGCTCTTGCATAAAGATGTCATCAGCAAGACGAAGAATATCTGCATATTCTTTTTTCACTTCACCCAAAATACGAACACCTAAACCAGGGCCTGGGAATGGATGACGGTAAATCATACTGTGTGGTAAGCCAAGTGTCGTACCTAATTTACGAACTTCATCTTTAAACAAGTCACGTAAAGGTTCAACTAACTCAAACTCTAAATCGTCTGGTAAGCCACCCACATTGTGGTGAGATTTAATAACGTGTGCTTTACCTTGTTTACTTGCAGCAGATTCGATTACGTCTGGGTAAATCGTACCTTGTGCTAAGAATTTCACGCCATCAAGTTTACGTGCTTCTTCAGCAAAAACTTCAATAAACTCACGACCAATGATTTTACGTTTTTTCTCTGGATCAACTTCACCAGCCAATGCAGTTAAGAAACGTTGTTCAGCATCTGCACGAATAACACGGATACCCATGTTTTCAGCAAACATTTGCATTACTTGGTCACCTTCGTTTAAACGAAGTAAACCGTTGTCAACAAATACGCATGTTAACTGGTCGCCAATTGCTTTATGTAAAAGCGCAGCAACGACAGATGAGTCAACACCACCAGAAAGACCTAAAAGAACTTTTTCATCACCGATCTGTTCACGTAGTTGTTCTACACGCAAATCAATGATGTGCTCAGGTGTCCAAAGACCACCACATCCACAAATTTTATGAACAAAATTTGCAAGTAATTCTTCACCTTTTGCCGTGTGCGTTACTTCTGGGTGGAATTGCACACCATAGAAACGGCGTGTTTCGTCACTTACAGCAGCAACAGGACAACTTGGTGTGCTTGCAGTAATGCTAAAACCTTCTGGAATCTGGCTCACTTTGTCACCATGGCTCATCCAAACATGAAGTTGGTCTTCACGATCTTGTAAGTTGCCAATCAGTTGGTCACGTTTAACGATATCAACTTCGGCATAACCAAACTCATGTACAGTACCCGGCTCAACTTTACCGCCTAACTGTTCAGACATGGTTTGCAAGCCATAGCAAATACCCAATACTGGAACACCCAACTCAAACACTACTTGTGGTGCACGTGGGCTGCCTTCTTCATGCACACTCTCAGGTCCACCTGACAAAATAATGCCATTTGGCTTAAAAGCGCGAACGTCTTCTTCAGACATATCAAAAGCATACATTTCAGAGTAAACGCCGGCTTCACGTACACGACGTGCAATGAGCTGGCTATATTGAGAGCCGAAATCCAGAATCAGGATACGATCTTCAGTAATTTGAGTATTGGTAGTCATGACAAACCACTAAATGGCAAAAGAATTAAGCGCGCCATTTTAACATTTTTCACGCTTCGGCGCACCGCAAATCATCATATATCTTATTTTTTTCATTTCTGAATCATTTCTATCGTTGAACTCTTTGACATAAATTAATATTTACTTATATTTATCAAACATCTGGATTAGTCTTAAAAACTTCATACGTATTGATAAATTCATCACATTCTGTGCAACATCACCATGAATTTGATGTTAAGATGAGCCGATAAAACAGGCATTACCATGGAAAGGTAAATACCATAAGCGATATTTGTCTGTGCTTAAACAATTATCCATTTTTATGGCTTGTTGCCCCCTATCAAAATCAATAGAAATCTAAGGAACAACAATGCTTCAAACTATGATTGCAGATTTCCAGCAACATTTTTGGTTGTATATCTCTATTCCTTTTATGAGTGGTTTAATTGGCTACATCACCAAGGTGATCGCCATTCAGATGATGTTTTCGCCACTTGAGTTTAAAGGCATTAAACCATTTCTAGGTTGGCAAGGCATCGTGCCACGCAAAGCCGAGAAAATGGCAACAATTGCTGTTGAGCTCATGACAGCCAAGCTCATTAAACCTGAAGAAATTTTTGCACGCCTAGATCCTAAACGTATTGCCAAAGAAATAGAAAAACCACTGCTTGCCGCAGCTGAAGATATTACCCGTGATGTTGCGCAAGAATATCAGCCGGGATTATGGGAAGGCATGCCAGAGTTTGCGCGTCAAAGACTCATTCGTCGTGTGCAATCAAAAGCACCCGAGATTGTTGAACACATCATGAGTGAAGTACAACGTGATGTGAACCGATATTTTGATATTAAACATCTTGTTATTAGCAACTTGCTTAAAGACAAACGCCTACTCAACAATATTTTTAAACGAGTGGGCAAACAAGAATTTAAATTTTTTAGTAATGTCGGATTTGTATTTGGCTTCGGTATTGGTGTGATTCAGATGCTGTGCTGGATTATCACGCAAGGTAAATATCCTTGGATGCTGCCAATGTTTGGCGGCTTTGTGGGTTTTTTCAGTGACTGGATTGCATTACAAATGATGTTTCGACCACTTTACCCTAAGAAAATATTGGGCTACACGTGGCAAGGTTTGTTTATTAAGCGTCAAAATGAAGTTGCAGCCGACTACGCAGCGTTAATTTCCAAACAGCTTTTAACTTCTCGCCACATGATGGAAGAATTATTTTCTGGTACACATTCTGCGCGTGTTATTGATTTAGTTAATCGCCATGTTAAACAAGAAATTGATATGCAAGCAGGTGTGATTCGTCCACTTGTTGTTTACGCAATTGGCGGAGAAAAATATCAGGATATGAAATCGCAAGTTGCTGAACGTATTATGCAACGGCTTCCAGAAACGATGAAATACGTAGAGTCTTATGCAGAAGATGCTATGAATATTCGCAGTACTTTAATTGAACGTATGCAAAAACTAACACCATCTGAATTTGAAGGTATGTTACGTCCTGCGTTTAAAGAAGATGAGTGGGCACTCATTGCAGTAGGTGCAGTGCTTGGTTTTGTGGTTGGGGAATTACAAATCCAGTTCATGCTCTAATTTTACGTTCCTAGAAATAAAAAAACCGGATGAGTTGATCATCCGGTTTTTATTTTGTCTTAAATATTATTTCTCGATTGCATGATCCAAACTAATACGTCCAGCGCCATGAAGCATCAGGAAGAATAAACCACCTGCCATCGCAAGGTTTTTCATGAAATGGATGCCATTGTTATATTGCGCCGCTGCATCAGCACCACCTTGGTGGAATAAAAATGCAGTAAGAATACTAAAGATTCCAAGTCCAAAAGCTGCAAAGCGTGCTTGGAAACCAAATAACAAGGCTAAACCACCACCAAACTCAACCAAGATCACTAAAGGAAGAATTCCTGCTGGAACCCCCATTGCTTCCATATATCCAGCAGTTGCTGCATAACCAGTAATTTTCCCCCAACCTGCAACAAGGAAGATATAGGCGATAAGAAGACGCGCAATAAGGCTAATGAAACTGTCTGCACCTGATTGCGTTACGATATTTTTGACCACTACATTTGGATTAAACATATTGCCACCTTTATTTAAATGCTTATTTATTGATGAGCTCATTCTAGGTTTGGGACATTGATAATTAAATACTCAAAATCCATATATATCGTTGCATAAACGAGATGATCAATTTGTATTTTTTTGATGCTTTATACTGACTTTCTATAGGCTCACTGCTAGGATTTGAGCACGGTTTACCACTTGCTCTCATCATGGAACTTATTGATTTTATTCTACACGTTGATCAACATCTCGCCGAATTTATTATAAATTACGGAACGTGGATTTATGGCATTCTATTTTTAATTATTTTTGTTGAAACCGGTTTAGTGGTTATGCCGTTCTTACCGGGAGATAGTTTGCTATTTGCAGCTGGTGCTTTAGCAGCATCTACAGGTGCGATGGATCCATGGGTACTGGGCACTCTACTCTTCATTGCTGCCGTTTTAGGTGACACAGTAAACTACCATATTGGACGTTTTATCGGTCCACGTGTGTTTGAAATGAATTCCCGATTCATTAATAAACAGCATTTAGTTAAAACTCAAGAATTCTTTGCTCGCCATGGCGGCAAGACGATTATTTTTGCTCGCTTCGTTCCATTTGCCCGCACCTTTGCGCCATTTGTTGCTGGGGCTGGTAGTATGAATTATAAGTTTTTCCTAACTTATAACCTGATTGGAGCATTGTGTTGGGTCGCTTCTTTTGTAACTTTAGGCTATTTATTTGGAAATATGCCAATCGTTAAAGATAACTTTACCCATCTTATTTTCGGCATCATTATTATTAGTGTTTTACCTGGCATCATCGGATTTCTACGTGAAAAACTCAAAAACCGAAAAGCCAATGTTCGAGACTAATTAGAAGAAACGGAATACCACCGGAAGCATACATAAAATGAGCAACATAGCCGATCCTTTATATAAATGATCGGCTTTTATTTTTTTGATTGGACCCGCTAACAACGCTCGTCCAAAAAGCATCCAGAAACTTGCTGCCGGAATCAGGATTAATGTAAAAACACCAAATACAATAAGAAAATTTTCAGGTGAATTCCATGCTTCAGCAGGAAAGATACCCGCTGCAAACAATAAAGCTTTAGGATTCTTTAAGGTTGATAAGAATAATTGACGTGGTCGAATATTACGATGACTTTGACTGAACTGTTGTAAATGCGTGTTCTTCCATAAGTGAAAAGCAAGCCAGAATACATAAAGTACACTCGTAATATGCAAAATGAGCAATAGTGCTGGCCAAATTGGAGCAGCTAAATGAATAAATACAGCCCAAAAGCTAATACCGTAGGCATAGCCTAACCATTCCATTGGAATAAGCCAGAATGCTTTAGATAAACCTTGAGAATGAGCAGCGGTTGCAAGTAAAGCATTTGTCGGGCCCGGAATGAGCAGAACAGCCAACATTGCCAATACAAAAAACCAACTCTCAATCATAAAATTTCCACAACATCCAAGATGGGGCCACCTTAAACGAAATAGGCAAAATATAGCAAGTTTGTGAGGGCTAGTGACTATAGAAAATGCGGGGCTTATTAAGCTTTAAAATTTAAAATGCTTTGATTTATATTAATTTTATTATGAAACATTTTGCTAAACTTTATTCATCACAATATGCCTTAATTAGCATATTGTGATGCGAAATCGACTATTAATTGGTCTTTTTACGAACAATAATTGGGCAATTTTTAAACTGAGCAGCCTGAACTATGGCTTCTTGCTGACCTAAAACACGTGAAAGCTCAGTATTTTTCGTTGAAGAAGATTGTCCCATATTTACAGAGATAGATGGACCGAATCCCCAACCGCCTCGTCCCCAGCCACCACCAAGTCCAAGTCCAACACCCATACCGGTACTTTTCGGAGTTTGTACGCCATTATCGATATATTGTTGGATACGGTTATATTCACTTTGTAGCTGCTGACAGCCCAAAGATTGATATTGAGTCGGAGACACGTAAGTCGGTTTTACCGTCGTAGCACAAGCACCGAGTAATAAAGTGGCTGCCACCAAAGGCGCAATATATAAGCCTTTCATCATTTTTCTCTTATCGTTTTGGCTCAATTTCACCAAACAATATCTCATAAGCTTGAGTCAATTTATGTTCTGGTGCCAAATGAGCCAAAGGTAAATTTTTCTGATGCGATTCTTTCATTAAAACCGAAGGAGGTAACATGCTATTAAGTACAGGCAACCCTTCATCTTTCAACTGCTGAACCACTTCCCGAGGTAATTTTGCTTGAGCTTGAAATTGGTTGACGACAATTCCCTCAATTTCCAAGCGATCATTATGATCATCTTGCGTTTCGAGAACATTTTCAATCAATGTTTGTAACGCGCGCTTTGAAAAGACATCACAATCGAAGGGAATTAAGACTTTATCTGCTGCTATGAGTGCCGATAAAGTAAAAAAGTTAAATGCAGGTGGTGTATCTATATAGATCCGATCATATCGTCCAATTAAGTTTTGAATTGAATCACGTAATTTATAAATTTTATGTTTACTTTCAAGAGCATGTTCAAGAGCACCAAGTGTCGGGCTAGCAGGAAGCACATCTAATTTTGCAAAGGGAGTTGAGTGTACAAAGCTATCAATATCTTTATTTCGTGGGGCTTTTAAAATCGAACCTAATGCATTACCGATTAAACCCTTTTGTTGATTGTTTCCCAACACATCATCAAAGAAATTTTCAATATTTGGTTCTAAAATTGATTTTTCAGCAGAATAGGTTGCGTCATCCCCTAAAAGGTACTGACTAGAGTTGGCTTGAGGATCAAGATCAATGACTAACGTCCTTAAGCCATGTTTGGCACTAATTGCAGCCAAATTTACAGTAATACTTGATTTCCCTACACCGCCTTTTTGGTTAAACACCACACGAGTTAACATGTTTCCCTCTGCATATTTTTTTACTGTACGCAGTTTAACCTAGAGCTTAAGCAAAAAGGCAAAGAATGTAGAACAATTAAGCAAAAACAGGTTTCACAATTACTAAAATAATAATAGCAATAAATGCGATCGCACTAATGATTAAACCCGCCCTACGTTGTGCTAATAAAAGAGTGTCATCTTTTTTAAAGGCTTTCATCAGAGAAGATAACAAGACTAAAAATAGAATAATTTTAGCGTAAAACCACGGCTGTACCTGAAAGTCTTTCATGACCAATAAAATTGCGCCCGTAATAAAAACTACGGTAAACGACAAATGTTGTAAGGCAACTAATATTTTACGTCCCGCAGAGTTTGGTTGCTCCCCTTGTACGCCGACAAACAGAGTTGAAGCGCGTAAGACAAAAACCATAAGTGCGGCAGCCACCGCAGTCATATGAATAATTTTAGTGAGTAAATGTGCATCCATGAAATTAGCCCTTAGCTTTTAGGTGCATGTGCACATTCTGGGCTAGCAGGCGCCTGACCTTGCCACTCACTTGGTAAATAGGCATGAATTGCTAAAGCGTGAATTTGACCTGGATTCATTAAGTCTGAAGCTAAGGCATAAACTTTTTGATGACGTTGAACTAAACGTAATCCTTTAAATTCTTCACTCACTACAATCACTTTAAAATGTGACTCTTTACCTGGGAAATAACCACCATGTCCAGCCGACTCATTAATAACTTCCAAATGGCTAGGTGCAAGGGTTTGTAACCGTTCAATCAATTGTTGTTCAAGGCTCATAGCTTTTCCTTTACGATTATTCGTATATTTGAACCTAGTATACCCTGTCTACACACAAACAAAAGTTGCTCTTGTATGCTTTGACTCCAAACAAAATGTCTATTTATTCGGCAACTTAACGATAAAAATACATCTAATTGCTCATTTCTGTTTTTATTTTATGCAATCAGCATATTTATTTGCATAAAGTTGTTGACCCATGTTTCGCTTAATGTATTATAAGCGGCACGCGGGAATAGCTCAGTTGGTAGAGCATAACCTTGCCAAGGTTGGGGTCGCGAGTTCGAGTCTCGTTTCCCGCTCCAAATTTAAAAGGCCCTAGTCGAAAGACTGGGGCTTTTTTCTTTTCATTGATTCATAATTATTTTTTTATGGTCCATCTATTCACAGCGTAATTCATTGAGAATGGCCCAGCTCAAAGCCAAATATTTTATTACTAGATTCATATTTTTAAATTGTCAGTTATAACAATTCAATCTAGCTATATGTACAAGGCGTTGGAGTTATTCGATGCGTAGATATAAAGGGTAATAATTGAAAACAGTCCAAGTTAAAGCGCTCTAGGCTACAACTTTGTTGTAAACAGATAGAAAAGATGAAGTTAGAATCATATATATAGCTTTCAAAATAATACTCTTCTGTCTTTTGAGCATCATTGGTTAAGTCGAGAAACTGTATATGTTCAGGCAACACATGAAAGTTGAGCTTCTTTAAATGACGGCTCATTCCTTCGCCAGTACATTTGATATAAGCCTCTTTTAAGGTCCATATTTGAAAAAACCGCTGGTATACACTGAATGGATCAGTGAGTTCATTCTCTTTAATCCATTCAATTTCAGTCGGTGCTAGCACACTATCAACACGCATCCACTCGAACTCACGATCTACTTGTTCAATATCCACTCCTATTTCCCCTTCTTCAGTCACAGCGAGGATAATAACGTCCGCTGAGTGAGTAAGATTAAAATACACAGCCTTGCCACCTTCTACAAAAGGCTTCCCGTTGGGATGTAATTGAATATTAACTTGATGAGGTGAGATGCCTAGCTTATCCGCCAAGACAGTCTTCACTAATACGCGAGAGATCAAGAAAAGGCGAGCCGCTTTAGGATGATATTGATCATATCTCAGCTTCTCTGCCGAACTGAGAAAGCCGAGATAATGACTCAATACCATATGGTCTTGTGGTACCCGTGAAACTGGGCAGACATAAACCTGCACTTGGGCACGATCAGACATTAAGAAGCTGTGGTGCTGTTGTATTTCATTAGAACAGGTGCGAGATAGTCAGAAACCGCATCTACATGTGTAACGTGTGGATTATGGCCTGCGCCAGCGATAATATGTATAGGGATATCTGCGCTTATTGTGGTAACAATTGGATCTTTATCTCCCACAATGATTTCAACTTTAGAACGAAGCTCATTTAACAAAGCTGTCTGAGTTGCTCGCTGCTGCGGCAAACTAATACGGTGCATGTACTCACTAATATGCTTGGCTACCGACACTCGACGTAATGAATCCATCGCATAACCAACAGACGGATTTTGTTGTCCATCTGGATGTAGGTCTTTAGCAATCATATCTTTTGGCACAAAACGGAAAATCAGATTAGATATAGCTTGTATCTGAAACATTTTAGCGGCCTGCGCCTGAACAAAATAAGGTGATATGAGGATAAGACGTGCAACTTTATCTGGATATTTCTTTGCAAGATTCAATGCAAAAAGACATCCTAACGAATGTGCAATAACAACACTATTTGGTGCTAAAAGCTTTGCAGCAGCATCAATAAATTGATGGTTGTTGTCTTCCATCATCTCATAACTGCCTGAACGCCCAAGTCCCGGCAGGTCCATCATAGCGACCTGATCGTATGTGATTTTATTGATGATTGGAGACCAGCATGCACTATCGAATGGAATCCCATGTAAAAACAATGCAGATGAGGTGTCAGAACTAATTGGCTGTTTAGTATAGATTTCTGTCCAATATCGATTCTGATAGCTGAAATGACTAGGTGTTGGTACTTGCATACGACCAAAGCGTGTAAGCACCAAACGATCAATCCAACGAGAAAAATAAGGAGTGATATTGATCAGGTCCGCGATGCCCATTTTCGCTGCCATCGCCTCTGCCCCAGCAACATGATAGTGCTCGGTAGAAATGAAAGAGAGTTGTTCTTTAGAACCATCAAGCAATACCTCAGGTAATTTCTCTAATAGACCTTTGGGTACTTGTAAATGTGGTGTGCTGACTCCCAAATGCTCGGCAGCTAGGTGAACGAGACGATGAAATTTCGGCGTCGCAGGATCAAGCAACATATACTCCTGAGCAATAGTCTCAGGATAAGACATCGTTCGAATCAAAAAGCTCACGATATACTGCATATTACATAGTGGCAGGAAAGTGTCACGACCACCTGGCAATGCCAGCAGACGTCCCTGATAGAGCTTATCAATCATGTCAGCAATACCGATATATTGCATATCACCATAGTTATAAAAACCATCAATGACCGTCGCTGGATTTATTGCAATCCATGGCACATTTAAACGCTTACAAGCCTCAATAAAAGCTTGATAACCCAAAATTTTTGAAGCTTCATAGCCACCATGTTTGCAATACAACTCATCAGCCGACTCTTGTGGCGGAGCAGCCACACGATATCCACCAATCCAGATAAATCGCTCAAGCTGCTTCAATGTTGCAGCCCATTCAATCAAGGCAAGTCCTGACTTAATATTGGTACGTTCAGCTTCAGCTTTGCTAATGCCCCAATTAAATGATGCGGCAAGATGATAAATCACATGGATCTTTGCCTGAGCATCCGCTAGCAGAGAGTCCAGCTTAAAATCGCGACTTAAATCATATTCGACAAACGAAATAGACGGATCGACCAGCCCTTCTGTTGCAATGAAACCTAACAGCTTATCTTTCTTGGTTGCGGCATTACGCAGCGCAGCAATCACCTGATGACCTTCACGCAGAAGATCAACGATCAGTCTGCTACCAATAAAACCTGCTGCACCTGTTACTAATATGGTCTTCCGTGAAAAATTATCTTTTTTTGCGTTATTTAAATTATCCATAAATCACCTTATTAGGGACTGGGCACTCCCAGCATTGTTTTGGAGCGAATTATCTTAAAAATTATATCGAACCTGGGCATACACCAGACTGTTATCTCTAAATTGTCCTAACACCGTATCATTTCTACCCCAGAAGCGATCTCCACCTACATTCAATTGCCAGTGATCATCAAGGCTGTAATTAATACGTACTCTCAACAATTCATTAGGCTCTGGTGCAAAGTAGAATCCTGTTACTTCTAATTTCAGATTATCATTCAGTAGGTTAAGTGCATAGCGCAGCATAGCTCCATACTGATCCTGCTCATATTGGTCACTGATCGTTTGCTGATAACGGTAAACTTCTCTCAATACTGGATTTATTAAGCTGTCGGCAGATCTAAAGTCCTCCGTATGTTTATATACGCCAACCAAACTTAGCGTGGAATTCTTCAATGCTAATTCTGGACCCATGACCACGGTCAGATTATTTTTTTTGTGCGTAAGATCTTCACTACCATTCGAGTCAGTGTGGGTATATGCCGCTTCACCACGCCATACGATATCGTTATGGTTATAACTGAAATCAAATCCATAGACGGAAATAGGATTATTTTTCAGCTGCAATGTTGCCTCCCCTGTTGGAGATGCAGAAAGAATTGACAGATCGGGCATGTGATCCAAACCTGAGAAATACGATGCGCCAACATCGAGACCATCTACAGAATAATCCCAGCGCATTGCAAATGCAGGACGGCTCTTCTTATCTATTTCATACTGGACACCAGAAATCTGACGCAATGGAATCACATCTGAACGACTACGCGGATACCACAATGCTGTCCATTTATTGGTTCCTGATTCAGGAATATATGTCAATTTAATTGCATCATTTCCAAGACGTTGATCTGTCTCATCGGGCACTAGGCGCGTATAGTCACGGGGTGATAGATTATCCGTCGGATTAATCCCATCAGCTCTCCCCCAGACTACAATCTGGCGACCAACATCGACATAGACTGTCTGATCCCAGTTATAAGAGGCATACAACTCACGTAAGTTGCGATTTGCCTTACTCACTTGATCTGGGTTTACAGTATGGTCCGTTTCGTCTCCAATATTGATGTCGTAATGGATCTTAAACTCTGGATTAAACTTGAGCGTACCATTGGACCAGAAACTTGCTTGTCCAATGTTTTTTAACGAACTTAAATCACGATCTGATGACCACACATCGAGTCTGGCTGAGTTCTGGCTCACAAAACTAATTTCGCTGTCATCTGCATAAGCATGCTGCAGTAGCATAAAGCTACTGCAGCATACAAATACCCAATAGGTACCTTGCGTCATTTTTCAAGACTCTGCGGTGAGAAAAGCTTATCGGATAAGGTTTTCTCTGCGACAAAATCATTGACGATAACTTGTGTCATATGCTGAGTTTGCAGATTTTTCGCCATAGATTTCATGGCCTGCCATCTTGGTTTCACTTTGCCATAAGGACGGATATCGGTGAATTCAATGTGTTTTAAAGGCTTGCCTGCTGTATCCCAAATGTCGATGGTTGCTGTAACAAAGTTGTCTTTGAGGATGCACATGCGACGTTTGCTATAACCAAAGTCACTCTTCACAGTATTATTGATTGGCGTTGCTTCAATCGTGTAGCAATCTTTGCCATTAAATTTGCCATCTGCCAGTTTAGTGTACTTCCAGTCACTTAGCTTATAACCAAGTACATCACCATAACTAAAGTCCGTACCAATAAAAGCATCGCCCTTATTCGCTGATGCCAAACGACGTACTTTTTTCAATGCAGGCAAATAGACAAACATGCTATCACTGCCTTTTGCATTCTCAATCAACAGCGTCGTGGTTCCCTGTACATCTGCTGGTGAGATGAATTCAGTCAAACGCATATTGTTCTGAGTATTTCCAGCAAGCTTAGTCATATTTTTAGTCAAACGTACACGTTGCTCGCCGCTTTTAGATGTCAGCACAAATTTAGCACTAGCACTTGAAGACAAGAACTTAGAGGCATCATCACTACGGTTAACAATGTCTTGAACTTCATCTGCATGAGATGTTTTAGGCATCGACATTGTAAGCGCTGTACCCAACAAGAGACTTGTCACAACAGTTTGTGCAACGGTAATGTTCTTCTTATTTGAGGGAAAGATAAAACGAGGTTTCAACATTAGAATCATTGTAGGTACCATAATTAAGGTTGCAAATACACTGAAAAGCATCGCAATCACAATAAACATCGCTAGCCATTGATGCACATGGAAGCCTTGCGATAAGGACAATACGCCATACCCACCAGCAACAGCAGTCGCAACAAAAAGCGAAGCCTTACCAGCAGTACTTAAAGTTTTACGAATAGCATCTTTGATATCGCTACCCTCTTCACTCAAGATTTCACGCAAGCGATAGAGGAAGTAAATGGCATAATCTGCACCAATACCCACAGCCATGGCCGAGATGAGGGAGTTCGGAATATTGAGCGGAATATCGAGCCAGCCCATCACACCAAAGATCGCAAGAATCGAGAATAGAAGTGGTGTTAGGACAATGAGTCCCGCAGAGAACGAACGGAAAACTAGCGCAGAGATAAAGAATACGGCAAATGAAATCTGTAGAATATTCATGAGCTTGCCGTGAACCATGGTTTCAGTTAAAGCAATGGTTTGAGTCACATCACCACCGAAACTCACAACAGCTTTATCACCCAATTGACCCGCCATATATGTTTTTAGCGACTCAAGGATTTCTTTGATTCGGTGATTACTACCTGTTTTTAGCAGAATCGTGATCTTGGCATAGCGTTGAGTTGTATCAATGTAAGATTCAAAATCAGTCGGCTCACCAGACATTGAGTACAACAGCAGATACTGAGCAACAACATCTTTAGTTGCTGGAACCTGAAATGCCTGTGGCTGATCGGCATTCATTGCCTGATTCATTCTTTTGATATAGTCCACGATAGAGATGGTTTTACCGACCTCTGGAATTGAATTCGCAAACTTCTCTGTATTATCAATCGCTTTTAGGATTTCTGGGTTTTCAATACCATCACGAACTTTGGTATCGACCATGATGTAGAGACTGTTTGTGCCACCAAGAGACTGATTCAAAAATCTGTCATCTTGCTGCATTGGTAGATCGCGCGAGAAGAAGTTGCGGCTATCGTTATCCACCACAATACGACTCGTGCCGAGAGCAAGAAAAACGCCCAGTACTGCAATCACAGTCATTAGCATCATTCGCGGACGAACTGACAAAATGACATCACCAATGCGTTTTGGAATCCAGTCCCAGATCGGCAAACCTTTGCGTGCAACCTTGGTAACCGAAGGTGGTGGTAACATTGAGCGAAGTACAGGAATAAAAGTCATCTCAATGATCAGCGTACTGATGATCCCGATTCCCGTAAAAATACCGAATGAACGGATAGTCGGAATATTAAAGGTCAACAGAGAGAAGAATCCAGCCGCTGCAATTCCGCCAGCCAGTATCATAACTGGACCAACACGAACCATAGACTGCACCACGGCTTCGCTATTTGCAGCTTTAGGCTCCATCCCTTGGGCAATCAGACGATCAAAATCTTCATAGTATCGCTTGAGCAACTGCACGGCGTGCCCTGCCGCGATGGCCAGAATCAGAATTGGTGTAGGAGAGTTAAAAATATCCATCGGCTGTTTGAACAGCCCCATCATGCCCATACCCCATGCTACAGACAGCAAAGCTGTAACTAATGGCAAAATCAGACCTTGTTTACTGCGGAATGCTTCGAAGTGCAATAATCCAATAACCAACACGGCAATTGGGAACAAGATGTTGATACGCTTAGAGTAATCTTCAGCTTTATCTAAATAGACTGGATTACCACCAACACTGATGGTCATATCCTTAGACTGTTCAGCCGCTACGATTTTGTTGATCGGGCCCATCATCTTTTGGAAGCCTTCTGGACTTTCCTCAAGTTCAAGCAAAATAGCAGCCGTTTTCTGATCTTTAGATACTACCGAATTCATATATATTGGATTCAGTGCCAACAGTTTTTTCAGGTGATCGACATCACTCTCGGTCACAGAACTATTCGGCAGTAGTTTCTTAGCATCAAATCCATCCGAATTAGCAGTGATCCCTTTGGCCTGACGTGCAGCCAGACTCATTAGAGTAGATCGAACCACGCCCGGAGCATTATCAACTTCTTCAGTAATACGTTTAACTTTTTCTAACACTTGCGGCTGATAAATATCACCCTGCTTCGGTGTAATACCGATCACGACCATGTACTTGGAGCCGAATTTCTTTTCAATCAGCTTGGTCGAGGTGATATAAGGATGACCTTTGGGGGCAAGCGCATCTGGATCAATAATAATTTTTACGCCAGATGCGAGATATGCCAAGACAAGCGTTAAAAGCATCACCACAGTCAGTACAATACGGCGATGTCTGAGAATCCAACGCGCGTATTGTTCCATCATCTGATGAGTTTTACGAAGTGGTTTACTATTGGTCTCATGCGTTTGCTTACCATCGTTGCCAACCGACTCATAGGCTTCACCCTTCTGAGCCAATGCTTCAAGATTAGCAACATCTTTTTTAAACTGAGCAAGAACCATCTTTTTTAGCAGTGCGGGGGGCAATACACCAAAAAAGCTGCCTGGCTCTGCCTCAAACACCCATTCAATCCAGGTACCTTCTGCATGTGGTTTGAAACGGTAAGTCCCAGTGTAGTGAAAGGGTCCTTCCACTACTTTAAACGCATACAATTCATTCGGTACTAGATGTGTAATTTCACCTTTAAAGGACATCTCACGCCCAATAAAGCTAAAACCGATTTCATACTTGCTGCCCACACGTGGAGTATTGTCTAGCAGTTCAGAATGCTTACACGACAATTGCCAACCTGCATCATTGGCCGGGTTTGCAAGATAGTTAAAAACCTTGTCAATCTCGGCCGGTATGAGGAAAGCATGTTCTATGGTCACCATAGTGGTTCTACCTTCTTGTATTTCTTATGCGGGAATTGGATACATCTGATCAATTGTCTGGGCAACAGCCACGACATTCTCAGCGTACATAATTGATGAATGATCACCAGGAAGATCCACCTGTTTAAAGGTGTCTTTAACCAATTGATCCCAACCTAGGCTTTCCCCAAAATCTTCTGGTTCATCTTTGGCCTTCACAAAAAGAATCGGAAACTCTTCAGGCTCTGGGAAATAGGTCTGGAGTGCGATGCCATTCGCCAAATAGGTATCAAAGTAAAGTCGGAAATCTGATGGGTCTGCATCTAGAGGTAAGACATTAATGGCCTTGGCTTCTTTAAGCACATGATCAAACATGTGATCTGGACTCAATTCACGCAAGTATTGCGCTGGGATCGTCAACTTCTTGCCGTAAGGCGCAGCCAAATCACGGGCAAACCAAGACAAAAGCATCGCATCATCAGCATCTTCAGGCACATTCTCTGGAATTGGAGCACGGGTATCGATCATGACAATACCTGTGACCTGCTGCCCCTTTTGACGCAACTGATGACTGATCTCGTATGCGATCGCACCGCCAAAGCACCATCCACCGAGGAAATAAGGTCCTTCAGGCTGCATCTTTTGCATTTCAGCAATATAGAGCGTTGCCATATCTTCGATTGCCACTTCTGCAGCATCTGCCTCAATCAGTCCAGGAGACTGAATAGCACGCAAGGTACGTT
This sequence comes from Acinetobacter sp. NIPH 542, assembly GCF_000369825.1. Taxonomy (NCBI): domain Bacteria; kingdom Pseudomonadati; phylum Pseudomonadota; class Gammaproteobacteria; order Moraxellales; family Moraxellaceae; genus Acinetobacter; species Acinetobacter sp. NIPH 542. Next base: position 116,864 of record NZ_KB850208.1, on the reverse strand, counting down.
TCGGATTGAGATGGCGCGAAAGCTCCATATAACAGAAGGTGCTACCACCAATTGGATGGAACAGCCACAGTGGTTGCTCGTAAGTTCCACGGCGTAGTTCAATTACAATAGAAGGCTTAATTTCTTTATTTTCACGAATGATCTCACCCAAACTCTCCACAGTGGAATATTGGGCCAATAAAGCAACTGATAGTTCGGTGCCAAATGCTTTTTTAAGGTGATTAACAAGCTTCACAGCAAGTAACGAATGTCCACCCAAGTCAAAGAAGTCATCATGTATACCAACCCGTTTAACCGATAAAATCTGTTCAAAAGTAGTACAGAGTTCGATTTCAATCGGATCACGTGGTGCAACATAATCGTTACTTTGTTCAAACACAGGCTCAGGAAACGCTTTACGATCCAACTTATTGTTGGCCGTCATTGGAAATTCATCCAACGTCATAAACGTATTTGGTATCATGTAAGCTGGTAGATGGATTTGCATCGTCTTTTTCAAACTAGCAATATCAATCTCATGGCCGGTTAAATAAGCCACCAGTTTTTGATCGTTGCTGGCTGTACTCTTAACCAGTACAACTGCATCCGTGATACCATCGATCTGTTTGATAACATTCTCGATTTCACCTAGTTCAATACGGAATCCACGAATCTTGACTTGGAAATCTAGACGTCCATGATGAGTCAAACTTCCATCCGTACGCAGACAAACTTTATCTCCGGTACGATAGAGTCGACCAGCATTTGGTAGAGATGGCAAAGTTCTAAATTGTGCATCTGTCAGTTCAGGTCGATGCCAGTAATCAACTGCTAGACCATCACCTCCAATCCAAAGCTCTCCCATGACGCCCGGTGGGACTAAACGTTGCTGTTCATCAAGAACATAAAGCTGGGTATTCGCTAGTGGTTCACCTAAATCAATACACTTTGCATCGGTGATACGAGCTGCACTAGACCACACTGTAGTTTCGGTCGGTCCATAGACATTCCAAAGACAGCCGACTTTACCCAGCAGTTTTTCTGCAAGAATAGTATCTAGTGCTTCGCCTCCACAGAGTGCAGTCAACCCTGTATTGCCGCTCCACTCGCTATCTAAGAGCATTTTCCAAGAAGCCGGTGTTGCCTGCAAAACATTGATAGATTTAGTATTTAGATAATCCACCAATTGATTGCCGTCTTGTGATACCTCACGTGGGCAAACATGTACTACACCGCCGTACATCAGCGGAATGAGCAACTCAAGAATCGAGATATCAAATGCATAAGTGGTGATTGCTAACAACTGAGTCTCAGTCGTTACTTGCAACCTATCATTCATAGATAGCAAGAAATTGATGATTGAAGGATGTCCAATACGCACGCCTTTAGGCTTACCTGTCGAGCCTGAGGTGTACATCACATAAGCGGTTTCACCAAAAGTCAGCGTCTCGCGCACTTGCTCCAGTGGCACAACGCCAGCTTGATTGATATCCAAACGAGGCACAGAAACGTTAAGAGCATCCATCAACTCGGTTTGAGTCAAGATAACTTTAGGTTCAGCATCTTCGATGATGTTGTGCAAACGTTCACTTGGGAAATTAGGATCTAGCGGTACATAAGCTGCTCCTGCCGCCCAGATCCCGAGGATTGCTGCTGGCAATAAAGCTGTACGATCTAACATCAGACCTACACGATCGCCACGGGTAACGCCATGCGCACGCAAATATTCAGCAATACCAGCGATATGTTGACCTAACTCACGATAGCTAACCGCATGATCCTTCGAGGTCAAAGCATGATTGTCACCACGCTCATCAATCTGCTTTAGAATCATTGCCAGTAGATCATGCTGAGGATAATCAGTCGCCTTTCCACGTAGGGTGTTGAACTGGATGCCATCCACATAATCAGGCGCAATATCTAACTCAACGATCTTACGTTCAGGATGGGCCACCATCTCTGATAGTACAGATTGCAGCAGTTGCACCATATTCTCGGCAGACTGTGCAGAAAATAGCTCGGAGTTATATTTCAATACACCAACCAGTTCGCCTTGATATTCACCGCCCATTTCCAGCGTCAGATCTAATTGACCTTCTTGCTGGCGAACTGGAAAACTTCCTAAGGTCAGGTCTTGGCCGACCAAAGTCGCTGGGGTCTGGATTGGCAGGAGTAGTTCTTTAAACTCATCCATGCCACCTAGACGTTCCCAGAACATTCCCACCTGAGCTAATGGATTAATACTGCCATCACGCTTTGGTGAAACAGCTTCAACTACTCTGGAAAAGGCAACTTTTTGATGCTTGAGGCTCTGTCTTAGTTGTTCCTGCACCTGCTGTGTAAATTGACGTAAAGTCTGGTCAGCATCAATGTCCATATGAATAGCAATCGTATTGACAAACTGCCCCAGTGCATTGCGCAACGAGCGTTCAAGTCGACCAGCTACTGGTGTGGCAATAACGAGATCATTTTCATTCGATAGTTTGTGTAGCAGGATATAAAAGCCAGATAGTACGAGTCCAAACAGCGTGATCTCATAATCTTTCGCTAAGTTCACAAGACCAGACGACACTGCCTCAGGCACACGGAACACCAGTGAGCTACCTTTGTGTTGCTGCACAGCCGGACGAGGATAATCAAGCGGAATACTATGCACGTGTGGTGCATGTTGTAACGCTTTTTTCCAGAAAAGTAGACTTTCATCAGCATCATCAATCGCAGTACTCTGCTGCTTATCGGCATACTGTGCGAACTCGATTCCGTTCACTACGTCTGACTCTGTAACTAGTCCAAAACGTTTGCCGACATCACGCAGTAAGAGACCAATCGACCAGAAATCCATGAGGGCATGATGAATCACGACTGCAATCACATAGTAATTTTCACCACGTTCATAACAATGAATACGCCACAGCGGTGGCTGAGTCAGATCAAACGGCTGTTTAGTATCCTGCTCGACCAATTGTGTCAAATCAGATGAATCGACATGGCGAGCATCAGAGAAGACGATATTAGGATAGAGTCGATCCCAGATAAGTTGCTCAATACCCTGATCATTGGCAGGCATACTTACACGTAGCAGCGGATAATCATGCATTACCGCTTCTAGAATCTCCATCGGCTTATTGCCTAATGGTTGGTTGACCTTCACATCAAAGGCCACCACCATATTGTAGGCACTGCAGGTCGACTCAAGGCGCTGGATATACCAGATGCCGAGCTGTTCTGCAGAAATCGCATGACGTGACAGAACTTCTGGTTCTAGTCGTACAAGGTTATTCACGAAGCAACTCCCTGTTGCAACTCAGAAACAAGATATTCAGCCAACGCATTAATTGTCGGGTAATCCCATAGTAGTGTCGGTTCAAGCTCTAGTTTTGTCAGATCTTCTAAATCCCCAGACACAGACAAAGCAACGATCGAATCAAGACCGTAACTGGTAAATTTTTGATCTGGATTAATCGTCTCAGGCTCTACGCGCATTTCTTTGGCTACTAGCGTACGAATAATTGCGCTCCAGTAAGCTTTATCTTTATTCATGGGGTAATTTCCTCTTTAACCGGTTTGGCATCACGTGGTGCCAGTGCAAAATCGATGACAGATAACATATGGTTGGTTGAAATTCGGTCTAGCAGATCTGCCAATGTGCTTTCACGTAGTGATGTCATTGGAGGGGATGCCTGCCCTTCAGCAGCATTTAGGAAAATGATCAGCCATGCACCATCCTGCAAAGCAGGTCTTAAACCATGACGGTTAAAGATCCAAAAACCCAGCACAGCAATGCGAGCAAATAACTCGGCGTAATCGCGGGCCAAGCTGAAACGTAATGTTTCAAACTCTTTAGCCGCTTCTGAATTTGAGAAATAATCCTGAATTTTTTGATCTAGCGTGCGCTGCTCGATAAGAAGCTTATCAGCGCGCTCACGTAGCGTGGACAGCGTCTCAGCAGTCATTCCCTCTGTAACGTCCGCATCGTTGAGCATCTCGATGATCGTTCCCAGTGACTCCATCACCAAGTCACCATCGCGGTTGAAAATCTCAAGCTCACGAAAATCAATAGCATCCGTCTTCACCTGTAAGTCATATAACTGGTGATAGCGTGCTTTAGCTTCGGCTTGGTCGAGATGGTTTACTTTTTTGCTACGGCCTTTATTGGCAGATTTGAGCTGAAAACTCAGGCTGTCTAGACAGACGGTGCTACTGCCGTCAAACACACTAACAATCAGATGGTCTCTGAAAGCTTTCTGATACATTCCATCCGCATATGCATTTCTTAAGAAAAAACGCGATCCAAGTACTGAGGAAGTGATTTTAGCGAGTGACTCTACATACTCAGGCACCAGTACCTTAATGATCGGTGACCATGTGCTGAACTGATTGATACAAACATGTAACCCACGCGCACCAACGAGTGACAACACCTCAGCCGCCAATAGATAGGCATAGGCTGTAGCCAGTTGCTCACGCACCAGCGGAATGCTTATTACTTTTTTGTTATATAACTCACGCTCAATAGCAAACTCAGTCGCGATGCGCAGCATCGTATCGCCCGCACCCAAAGAGAAGCTGCTGCAATATGCACGCGTCACCTGTAGCGTCTTGAGCCCAAGCTCTAAGCCTTGACCTTCTTCACCGATCAGAGCATCTTTGTGAATTTCAGCATTGTTAAAGCCAATACCACTGATATCTAACCCACGCATACCCACTGTTGGCAGGCGGTTCAGGCTATAAGTTCCCTTAGAAACCATATGACGCTTATCAAGCCAGAATGCACTCAGACTACGTGGGCCACGGTCATCTGACGTTTTAGCAATCAGACTTAAAGAGTCACCTAGAGTAGCGCGATTGATTGACCATTTTTCGCCATTCAAAACGTACTTGCTTTCAGTAGCTTGTGCAGTTACTTCACTAGATAGCAGGTCAGCTCCGTGCGCTTTCTCACTATAAGCCAGCGCTGGTGCAGCACCACTCAAAATTCGACTAGCAATGTTTTGGCATTGGTTCGCATTACCGCCGATCCATACGATCACAGACCAAGCATTCGTGCTATAGGTCGAATTGATGGTTAGATCACGTCGTGCCAGCACACGATGCAGATATAGCAACTCTTCACCAATTTCCATACGACCTCCAAGCTCTGAAGGTACATAAAAACGGTTCATGCCTACGGCATTCAGAAAATCAACAGCACGCTGAGGGTATTGTTCCTTCTCATCACGCTCAATAGCAGCGGACCAAGAAAAATCATTATTGGTATCATGTACGGAGCCTAAAATTTGCTCCAGACGAGCAGCAGATTGAAACTGCCGCAAATTAGATGTAAGTGACATGAGTTTTTGCTCAAATGATTAAAGGGTAAGGATTAAAACAAAGCACTTTTCAATCGATTAAAAATGAGCGCGCGCACTTCTCGTTCCTTGATCATTGAGTTGAGTAGGTTGGAGCTATAACGAATCAGTTGCCCCCGCTGCTCACGATCACGGATGATTTCTAAGCCATTTTTGACATAGTTTCGAGCCATCACCGTTCTACGGTTTGGATGGGTTAAACAGATCAGTTGACCGCGCTCGATCTGCTCTTTAATTTTTCTTCTTCTAATTTTTCCGCTAGTGGTCTTGTTGATCCGACCTTGATGCAGCAAATAAACACCTTCTACAGGCAAACCGATATCAGCCGCGACTTGTTCTTTAACCTGAGTTCTAATGGTTTCAAAATTAAGTGTCTTGTCTATCGACTTCTTTTTGATCTCAAGCACAACCGTGACACCATCAGAATTACTGAAATTCACTGCTGCCACACAGCCTTTACGGACAGCAGGATGTGCTGTTTCAACAGAACACTCAATATCTTGTGGGTAATAGTTTTTGCCACGGATGATGATCACATCCTTAAGGCGACCAGTCACATACAGGTCTCCGTTTTTAACAAAGCCCATATCACCAGTTCTCAAGTAGTGCACTTGACTAGGCTTATCTGCCTTATCGAGGATGGTTGCAGCAAAGGTTTCCTGATTGACCTCAGGCTTCTGCCAGTAACCCGCAGTGACACTCTCACCTGCTAGCCAGATTTCACCGACTTCATCAGCCCCTACCTCTTTGCGGGTATGTGGATTAACAATACGACAATCAATGTGTGCGGAAATCTTGCCACAGCTTACTATTTGCACGGCTGTCTGATCTTGACTGGTCTGCACCAAATTGGCATTCAACTTTTCACGATCAATTGAAATAGCATTAAGAGGACCTGTCACACCACTGACTAAGAGCGTAACTTCTGCCAAGCCATAGCACGGCAAGAAAGTATCCATTCCCAATTTCGACTGAGTATTGAACTTCTCCATGAAGCTTTGCATAACATGAGCTTTGATTGGCTCGGCACCGTTAAACATCACACGCACACGGCTCAGATCAAGCGCTGCTGCGTCCTCATCCGAAATGCGATGCAGACACAATTCATAGGCAAAGTTTGGTCCGCCACTAATCGTGACACCTTTTTCGCTAATAAATTGCAGCCACTTAAGTGGTTTACGAATAAAATCCAGCGGTGACATTACATAGCAGGTCAGACCTACATACACAGTCTGCAAAACTGATCCGATCAATCCCATGTCATGATAAACAGGTAGCCATGTAAGACCGATATCATCGGCTTGTGTGCCAAAAGCTTCAGCAATCATGACTTCATTTGCCATGATGTTTTTATGAGTGACGATTACCCCTTTAGGCCAACCAGTTGACCCTGAAGTGTATTGAAGGAAGCAGATATCGTCTTCAGCAATATGTGGAAAATCCTTTTCCACTAAGTCACGCTGCAATTGGGCATCAACAGCATGCAATATTAAACTTTCGTTTTGGGCTTTTAATGTGATCAGACCCGATAGCTCAAGAATCTTTTTGGTTGTGAGTACTATCTTTGGCTCACAGTCATTCATAATATTCAAAATATTAGAAAAACCGTTGCGGTTAAAAGGCAAGCTGACAGGTACTGCGATAATTTTAGCTTTTAAACAGGCAAAGAACGATACGATAAAGTCCAATCCAGGCTCAAACAGCAACACGGCACGATCACCGCTATCTACAAGATTCATTAAGATTTGGGCCTGACGTTGAACTTGCTCGTTCAGCTCTGCATACGTCAAAGATTGAATCCCACCGGATTGGCGCCCTAAATACTCGAAAGCAACCCTAGCTCCATTTGAATTTGCGTGGGATTCCAAAGTTGCAATGATATTATCCGTACCCATTACAGCCATAACTTACTCCGATTAATTATAATTCACCCTTTAAACTCGCTAATTCAGAAATGACACTTCTAGCTGGGGCTTTTAATAAAAAATGAATATACTTTTTGTTTAAAATATAAATTCACATTATATTTTATGTGTGAGTGTTTGTTATTACACCTGTAAGGTTTTACAGGTTGGCCTGTTTTTATTAAGAATTAAGAAATTGGATATCTTTCATAAATTATTTTTATTCAGTTCAATATTGTGAGGGCGGGCAATTAAATTAAACCTCTAACTCAATTTTGCCCTTATTTCGTTAATATTTAATAGAGTTTCGCAAGGTTTTTAGCATGCCAATTATATGGCCTGTTCGTATTCTTACTTTGTGAGTCTCTTGATTGGAAGTCTTGTATTCACAATCTAATGTACTGTTTATTTGCTTTTCTTAAGAGCAATAAATGATTCAGGTAAGCCCCCCTCACAGCCTTTATTTATAAGAATAAAGCTACTAAAGAAATCTGCTTTAATTTATACTTGAATAGCGTGAAGCTATGTATAGCATCTTGACTGATATATAACCCTATAAATTAATAAATTTTATCTTCTGAGAACCGATAAAACGCGAACACTAAATTTTAAAATAATAATATTAATAAAATATTTTTAATTATAAATTTCATTTATTTTTATTTTATTACTAAGTGAAAATATTATTAAACCACTCCATAAAATTAATTTTAAAAAAATTTTATAAATAAGATTACCTATATAAATTAGACTTTAATTAAAATTATCTTAAATTAAAGAATTCTATCTTAAATAAACATCTAATAATAATTTATTTTACTACAATTAATTATTATATTTCTATATATCTAAATTTATAAAATCCCTAACATTACAGCTCTAATCGCTGCTGAAATTTTATTATTCACATTTAACTTCTGCATTGAATTACAGAGATGAAAATTTACTGTTCTTTCAGCTACGCCGAGAATCTGAGCAATCTCTGCTGACGTTTTCCCTTCCGCAGTCCAACGTAGAACCTCTTTTTCCCGATTCGTTAAATAAAGATTAAACTGAGCAAATTCTGTTTCATTCACAATTTTAGCAATACTGGAATGTACTGTCTGAGATAACCAAAACATATTGGTATATTGAGCTTTCTGCTCTTTTTCTGATAATTGGTCAGTGGATCTTGCTAGTGTTAGCATTCCCCTTGTACCAATAAAGTCACGGCTTGACTGTGCCCAACCGACGTTTAAACCATAAGAACGCGCCTCCTCCCAAAAATCTTTTTGAGATTGTGTATTTGCAGATTGGCTCGACCAGACAAGAGGTTGAAGTGATAGCATACAGTGCTGTACGGTTGGATCTACCCTCACATATTGCTGTTTAACATAACGCTTCTGCCATGCTTCGGGATAATTATTCAACATAATTGTTTTTGGTTCAGCAATAGATAATGGCGACTGCATACCATAAGCACAATAATCAAATCCAAGCTTTGAAGCTGTAGATTTGACTACTTCAAATAGCTGATATTCATTTTTTACCATCAGAGATGCTGATAGTAGATCTTCTTGCCAATTTTCCATTTACTCTCATTAAACCTCATGCATAAATCATTTTTATTTAGTTGCATATAGTGAATTCATAATCCAATTAACAACATTTTTGAGCCTGAGAGGGTGGTAAATTTTCCGGATAAACTAGTTTCAGAAAGCTTTTTAAGGTTGTTATATTGCATATACGAATTATGCTTGAAAGCCTCAAATTTACAGGATGCATTTTATTCCAAAAATGAGTATTTTTTATTTTTAAAAGGAGCCTATTATTTCTTCTTATTTGTATATTTCTATTAATTTAACTAAAGAATAACGTCTACTAGCGATACTATAAGTATAAATTTTTATTTATTATTTAATGAAACGAATAATAATGATAATGATTTCTAACATATTATTTTAACAATAGGATAGATATTATCTACAATACATATAAAAAACTTAAACTGTTGATAATCTTGAAACAAGCAACTCTCATATTGAAGCTATAGATGGGTCAATTTCTGCGTAAGTAAAACTCCCTGCCCGAAGTACTTTCTAAAGAACAGCTTAACGTTGTGTACCACCAGATTATGGCTAACCTGTAAAACTTAACAGTATTTTGTTGGCAATAATTTATGTTATTTATCTATAGAACTGTAATTCAAGTCACTTGAATAGGTAGCATGGTCACAATCCCCCCTGATTTTTCAATCTCAACAGATGGTTTTATTCGGATGAATGAAATCCAGCTTATGAATTACCCCCTGCAACACCTCATATCTATTGTTGAAACTACACAAATTGAAGACTCTCGAATTCTATATTGTGGGTTTACTGAATGGGCAACATTACGGAGCCCAGCTTTAAGTACCGGATGGGACTGGGAATTTATTGAGAACAATGGAATTGCTAGCTTAAAACGAATTGGGCTACCTCGAAGCAATATCATGATTGTTGATTTATCTGGTACAGATATTGGATTTGATGTTACTGAAACATTAATCGAAAAAAAAATAGATTCTTTGTTTTGGGAACAGTTCATTTATGCTCAAATCAATACAACGCAAACAAAGACTAAATTAAGTCCAAATTTCTCTTAGAAACCTGTAAATTCTTACAGTTACCACCTTTTCAGCTGTCGAGTAAAGTCGCCTGAAAAATAAGTGGAAGCACTTGTAATGAATGTTATTGCTGGATTCCAAAACAATTTTTCAGAAGTCCTATATACCAAATTTAAAAGTTACCGCTACAAGGTATTTGTTGAACATTTGGGTTGGGAGTTGAACTGTCCAAATAATGAAGAACTAGATCAATTTGATAAAATCGATACAGCTTACGTCGTCGCTCAAGATAGAGAATCCAATATTATTGGCTGTGCCAGACTACTACCCACGACTCAGCCCTATTTACTGGGTGAGATATTTCCTCAATTAATGAATGGAATGCCTATTCCTTGCTCACCAGAAATTTGGGAATTATCAAGATTTTCAGCCGTAGATTTCTCGAATCCGCCGACCTCTGCTAATCAAGCAGTGTCATCTCCAGTCTCTATTGCAATTCTGCAAGAAGCAATCAACTTTGCAAGAAAACAAGGTGCAAAACAACTCATTACGACCTCTCCTCTTGGGGTAGAGCGGTTATTACGTGCCGCGGGTTTTCGCGCCCATCGTGCAGGACCGCCAATGGTTATCGATGGATATGCCATGTTTGCATGCTTGATTGAAGTGTAGTTGGTTAAAGAATATTGGTGACATACCAAAGATGAAGGTCTTAAGCCCGAATCTCGTTTCATTCGCTAAATTTCAAAAGCCCTAGTCAAAAGATTAGGGCTTTTCTTTATTTGAAGATTTAAACTGAATATTAAGACTGCTCAGTAATTTTGGTTTTCAAATTTAATTCTGATTTCTTATGGTAAGCCTCATCAGTTTTAGTCTGCCAATCACGTGGCATAAATGAAGTCGATATGATCGCAACGATAGCCATAGATCCAATATAAATCATAATTAAATAAGGATTACCCTGCCCGATACTTAAAAGTTTGGTCGCAATTAACGGTGCTAAACCACCACCAAGTACCCCAGCCAACTGTACGGAAATTGAGATTCCACTATATCGAATTTCTGCCGGAAATTGACGGGCAAAAAGTTGAGCTTGTGGTGCGTACATAATTGGAAAGACCACGCCAATTGCTAAAACAATTGCTGTCCAGACTAATACTGGGTCTTTTGTATTGAGCATGGTGAAAAATGGATAGCAGTAAAGTGCCAATATGCATAAACCAAACATGAACATATTGCGTTGACCCACTTTATCTGACAAATGTCCACATAACGGTGTCATAAATAGGATGACTATTGCACCACAAATGGTAGCAAACAAAATGTCTTGGCGTGCGATCCCAAGTTGTGCAGTGGTATAAGCCAAGGTAAAAGTTGAAGCAATATAAAACCATGCATTCTCGGCAGCACGCGCCAAAATAATGGTGATGAGTTGCTTTGGATGATTTTTAAAAACTTGTAAAGCAGGAACTTTGACTTCTTCGGACTGCTGTTTTACTTTTTCAAAATCTGGTGATTCAGGCACTTTCACTCGAATGTACCAACCTACTGCCAGCAAAATAATGCTAGCAAGAAATGGTAAACGCCACCCCCAACTAAACAGTGCTTGTTCAGGTAATAACGACACTAGTCCTAGTGCAATTGAGGCTAGCATTAAACCGCCACCCGTACTGGCTTGAGGTAAACTTCCCCAAAACCCTTTACCACCTTCGGGTGCATGTTCAACGGCCATAAGCACAGCACCGCCCCATTCACCGCCCATTGCCATCCCTTGAATGAATCGTAAGACAACCAAACAAATTGCAGCCCAGTAACCAATTGATTCGTAAGCCGGTAATAAGCCAATCAGTACGGTTGGGATCCCCATGAGCATCAGAGTCAGTAGCAACATCGATTTACGGCCAATTTTGTCACCAAAATGACCAAAGACTAAGCCCCCTAGTGGTCGCCCAATAAACCCAACGGCATAGGTGGCAAATGCAGCAAGCACACCCGTAAGGGCATCCAGATTTGGGAAAAATAATTTATTAAAAATCAGTGCCGCCGCCGCACCGTAAATAAAAAAGTCATACCACTCAATGGTGGTGCCGACCATGCTAGAGATGCCTGCTAATCGATGTGACGACTTTTTAGTATTTGAACCGTTTCCATGTACTGTTTGCATCGTAATATCCTTTTTAGATTTTTTTGTTTTATCTTTTTTATGCTTATGACCAGCCCTGACCATAAGCATTTTCAGGTCTCGCTTTATCTCCTTAAGCTTTTTATGTTTTTGTAATGCGGTTTAGCTCAATTTTTCTAAAATTGGCTCAAATTTCGAATTACGTTCTTGCCACTGTGGTTGTTTGTCTTTATCGACAATGAGAGCGCGGACACCTTCAATAAAGTCACCATGCTCAAACCAGATATCCTGTAAATCACGCTCAAGCTGCATACACTGCGGTAAAGAAAGCCCACGGCCTAAATGTTGCAGTTTCAAACTGGTTTGTTTGGCTATAAATGAGCGCTGCTGCAAAATACTAAGCATCTTACTTGCCCAAGCTTTTAAGCTTTCATCTTGTTCATTTTCAAGACTTTGCTCGATTTCATCTAAATGCTGATATCCGAAGTGTTTACGAATACCTTCTGCCAACTGTTTGAGCTCACTTTCAGCAGGACGAGTAATAAATCGGGTAATGATGCGTTCAATTCCCTCTTTGCTTAAACTTGGCGCTTCAACGAGAGCATCTTGCAACGCTTGTAACTGCACACTTGGCACATGGTAGTCAATTAAATCGAGGTAAAGCGCATCGCTACTGCTGATCTGCTCACCCGTAATGGCCATATAAACACCAATATCATCAAGGCGAGACAGGAAGTGTGTTGCACCAACGTCTGGGAAGAAACCAATCGCTGTTTCAGGCATAGCAAATCTGGACTTTTCGCTGCTCACCACAATGTGACAAGCCTGAGCCAAGCCAAAACCGCCACCTAATACATAGCCATCAAGCATAACAATGACTGGCTTTGCATATTCCCGCAGTACATTCAGCATTTTATATTCGGCACTAAAGTAGCCTTTGTAGTCGGCCGTGCCATTTTTATAACTGTCATAGAGATAGCGAATATCACCGCCTGCGCAGAAGGCCTTTGGGCTATTTGATTTGATTAAAACGGCCTGAATAGCAGCATCATTTCGCCACAGTTCCAATTGGGCACCAATACTTTTGATCATATCTAGCGACAATGCATTGAGATGAGTCACACGGTCTAAGGTAATCACGCCAAGCTTACCTTGTCGCTCAATCATTAAGTGATTTTCTGTATTCATTTTATTGATCTCTTATTGATTTTTAAAATTTGGCTTTCGTTTTTCAACGAATGCCTGCATTCCTTCTTTTTGGTCAAATGTTGCAAATATTGAATGGAACATACGTCTTTCAAAACGCAAGCCTTCAGTAAGGTTTACTTCAAAAGCTCGGTTAATGGTTTCTTTAAGCATCATATTTGCAGTTAAAGAGCGTGCCGCAATTTTTTCAGCTGCTTGCAAGGTTTGTTCAAGTAATTCTTCTTTGCTAAACACACGTGCGACTAAACCACTTTGCTCTGCTTCTACAGCGCCCATTTGACGAGCGGTAAAACACATTTCCATTGCTTTGGCTTTACCAATGGCATGGGTTAAGCGTTGTGTGCCACCAATACCCGGAATTACCCCTAAGGTGACTTCAGGTAAGCCAAACTTGGCGTTGTCAGCACAATAAATAAAGTCACACATCAGCGCCAATTCACAGCCACCACCTAATGCATAGCCACTCACCGCTGCAATTAGAGGTTTACGGCGCTGTGCAATACGGTCTGCAAGATGAAAAAAGTCATCAAAATAAATATCTGGAAATGCTAAATCAGCCATTTCTTTAATGTCTGCACCTGCAGCAAAAGCTTTTTCAGAACCAGCCAATACGATGCAACCAATTTCGCGGTCTTTTTCGAGCTGATCTAATGCCTGATTAATTTCACTAATTAATTCGCTGTTTAAAGCATTGAGCGCTTGAGGGCGATTTAATGTAATCAGTCCAACCCCATTACGCTTTTCTAATAAAATACTTTGCCACTGCATTATTTATTCCTTGTTCTGATTTTATAGACTACGTGCAATCACTAAACGTTGGATATCGCTTGTGCCTTCGTAAATTTGACAAATACGCGCATCACGATAAATGCGTTCAATTGGGAAATCTCTGAGATAGCCATAGCCACCAAAGACTTGTAGCGCACTTGAGCACACACGCTCAGTCATTTCTGAAGCAAATAACTTGGCCATTGAAGCTTCGTTGAGACACGGTTGACCTGCTTCTTTTAAACGCGCAGCGTAGTGAACCAGTTGTCTCGCTGCTTCAATTTCAGTTGCCATGCTGGCAAGGCGAAAAGCGATGGTTTGATGCTCAAAAATTGGTTTTCCAAAAGTAATACGCTCTTTGGCATAGCGAGTCGCTTCTTCGAGCGCCGCACGTGCTAGACCGACTGCTTGTGCAGCAATACCAATACGTCCACCTTCTAAATTGGCAAGGGCGATTTTCAAACCCTCACCTTCTTTGCCAAGCATGAGGCTTTTATGAATGCGCACATCGGTTAGTGCAATCTGACACGTATCTGAAGCATGCAGACCTAGCTTTTCTTCAACACGAATCACTTCATAACCCGGAGTTTCACGTGGGACTAAAAATGCACTAATACCCTTTTTACCCGCGCTCAGATCAGTCACTGCAAACACAATAATGACGCCTGCATTATTACCAGAGGTAATAAACTGCTTGGCACCATTTAAAATGTAATCGTCCCCATCTTTCACCGCTCGGGTTTTAAGAGCTGCCGCATCTGAGCCCGTATGTGGTTCGGTTAAAGCAAAAGCGCCGATCATTTCACCTTGCGCCAAAGGTTTTAAAAAACGCTCTTTTTGCTCGTCTGTACCAAATTTTAAAATAGGCACACAACCAACTGAGTTATGTACACTCATAATGGTCGAAGTTGCGCCATCTGCTGCCGCAACTTCTTCGAGGGCTAGCACATAGGCTAAGTTACCCGTGTCTGAACCGCCCCATTGCTCTGAAACAAGCATCCCCATAAAACCGAGTTGCCCCATTTGAGTCAATGTGTCTTTCGGGAATGTCCCGTCTCGATCCCAATCGCTGGCATGAGGCTTAATTTGTTCTTGGGCGAAACTTTTCGCCATATCACGAATGAGTAATTGTTCTTCGGTAAATTGCATTATTATTTCCTTTACCCTGCTTTAGCTTGTTGTTTAGCAATTTCTTGATTACGCAATAAAAAGCGCTGAATTTTACCACTTGGAGTTTTAGGTAATTCACTCACAAATTCAACTAAACGTGGGTACGCATGTGCAGAAAGTCGTCTTTTAACAAATTGGCTGAGTTGTTCAGCAAGTGCATCCGAAGGTTGAGCATCCGTAGCTAAAATTACAAATGCCTTAACTACTTCGGTACGGTCTGGGTCAGGTACACCAATCACTGCGGCCTCAACCACTGCATCATGTTCAAGCAAAGCACTTTCAACATCGAATGGCCCAATCCGATAACCCGATGTGGTGATTACATCATCACTACGACCAACAAAGCTCATGCTGCCATCGGCATGCAACTCGGCAGTGTCGCCCGTTAAGTAGTAATGACCAACAAATGGCGATTTACGGCTTTCTTTATAGCCACCAAACCACATCATTGGAGACTGGCTAATGTCGACTGCTAAAATTCCTGGGGTGTCCGCTGGAAGCTCTTCACCTTGTTCATTTACAATCGCAACACGGTAGCCCGGACTTGGAAAACCTGCTGAACCGGCATGAATTTCATGTTTTAAACCATGATGATTACACACCACCATGCCTACTTCAGTTTGCCCATAATGATCATAAATCGGAGCATCCAGCACTTGTTTAAACCAGCGAATCACTTCTGGGTTAAGCGGTTCACCTGCACTGCTCACCACACGGAACTGCCCTTTTAACGGTGCCATTTGTGCTGGATCAGCCGCCATCATCATGCGGTAGGCAGTCGGAGCCCCTGCCAAGTTGTTAATTTTATAATCTTTCACAATTTGACATAGGCTATCTGTGCTAAAGCCACCTTCATAGAACAAAGTAGAGTGGCCCAAGAATAACGGCCCTGTAATCGCATAGTACAGACCATACGCCCAACCCGGATCGGCAATATTCCAGAATGAATCTTCTTCGGTTAAACCAATAGCATCTTGCATATATCGACCAAAGGCAATCAGTGCTTTTAATGGCACTTCCAAAGGTTTAGCAGGACCTGTAGTGCCTGAAGTAAACATGAGTAAGAAAGGATCTTGAATGCTACGCATGACTAGATCACATTGATCGGACTGCTGCTTCACTTCATTCCAAAAGTTAAAATCGCCTACTTTAAGCGGAGTACCTTGTGCGTCGGCGACAGTCACAATTGCAGGGCAATTTTCAATTTCATCAAGCTTGCTACGGTTACCTACATCGGTCACCACCAGCTTACTTTGTGCAAGCTGAATACGGTGCTCAATCGCTTTTGGGCCAAATGCAGTAAAGAGTGGTTGATAGACTGCACCAATTCGCCAAGCTGCAAAAATCGTCACGATCAATTCAGGTGTTCTTGGTAATAGACCTGAAATACGGTCACCTGCTTTTACACCTTGTGATTTTAAAAAGTTGGCAAACTGACTTGACCACTCTTTTAGTTCACGGAAGGTATATTGCTCTTTTCGTCCGTCTTTTCCTTGCCAATACAGCGCAATTTTGTCCCCATCTGCATGTCGATCACAGCATTCATAACAAGCATTTAAGGCATCAAGTGAACCTGATAACATGTGTTTTGCAGTACTTTCCAAATCGAAAGCCTGTGCAGCATTTTGATAATCCATCATATCTTTTCCCTCAGTCCGGATTTGTTGTTATTCACGACAGGGTTTAATGTGTTTAAAGCCATCCTTTGGCTTTACCGTTATGCCTCTTGTGGCAGGTATTGCTGAATAATGCTTGAAAAATCGAGATTAGCATTACCACGCATGCACATTTGCTGATAAAGCTGCTGTACCATGCCACCTAATACAACTGGCTGTTTGACTTGGCCCGCGGCCTCTACAGCAAGTCCTAAATCTTTTAGCATTAACTGAGTCGCAAAACCGTCTTGATAGCCGCGAGATGCTGGCGCATTTTCATTAATATGCGGCCATGGGTTACAGACATCTGAACTCCAGCAACGGCCACTTGAGGTATTAATGACACCTGCCAATGCTTGTGGGTCGATGCCCAACTTCACACCGAGTGCCATACCTTCAGCAACAGCAGCCATTGAAATACCTAAAATCAGGTTGTTGCAGATTTTGGCAATTTGACCTGCACCGACATCACCACAATGAACAATATTTTTGCCCATGTGGCTAAGTACAGGTTTCACTTCGTTAAAGGTTTGATCATCGGCACCCACCATGAAGGTTAAGGTTCCTGCTTGGGCACCAATGGTTCCACCTGAAACTGGTGCATCACAGATTTTAATATTTTTGCTATGTGCAACAGCGGCAATGTCTTTAATAGTTTGAGGGTCAATGGTACTGCTATCAATGCATAAGCTACCTGCTTTTAGCACTTCTAAAACACCATTTTCACCCAAGTAAACTTCTTTAACATGCTTGGCCGCAGGTAACATGCTAATGACCACATCAGCTTGTTTCGCTGCTGCCTGCGGGCTGTCGCATACTACACCACCTGCCTCGGCGAAGTGCTGAATAGCAACTTCACTGAGGTCATATCCGTAAACTTTGAGTCCGGCTTTAAGTAGGTTATGGGCCATTCTGCCGCCCATATTCCCTAGACCGATAAAGGCGATATTCATCCGTGATCCCCTTAACGTAAACTAATGGTTGTATTTACACCGCCAACTTCATGGCTATCTTCAAACCAACGACTGGTAATGGTTTTAGTTTGGGTATAGAACTGTACAGCTTGTTTGCCGTATGGCCCCAAATCACCAAGTTTTGAACCTCTTGAACCGGTAAAACTAAAGAAAGGCACTGGCACAGGAATTGGAATGTTGATACCAACTTGACCAACATCAATTAAGTTTTGGAAAGTACGTGCAATCGCGCCACTTTGTGTGAATAGACCTACACCATTACCAAATGGGTTGGCATTGATTAGAGCAATCGCTTCCTCAAGGGTGTCTACACAAATAATGGAAAGTACAGGGCCAAAGACTTCTTCTTTATAAATACGCATGTCGGTATTTACGCCGCTAAAAATCGTTGCACCGACAAAGTTGCCCGATTCATAGCCTTGGACTTGAACATCACGGCCATCAAGTAGCAACTCCGCCCCTTGCTCAACACCGCTATTAATTAAATCAAGCACACGCGCTTTAGCACGTTTTGAAATGACTGGACCAATATCAGTATTTGGCTCATGGCCTGCGTTTACTTTTAAAGTCTTCGCTTTTTCAACTAATTCTTGAATCCACTGTTTACTTTCACCCACCATGACTGCAACCGACAATGCCATACAGCGTTGCCCTGCTGCACCAAATGCTGCACCGACCAAGGCATTTAAGGTTTGCTCTTTATTGGCATCAGGCATAACAGCCACATGGTTTTTTGCGCCCATCATCGACTGCACGCGTTTGCCATGTTGTCCAGCAAGGTTATAAACATGCGTTCCAACAGCAGTTGAACCTACAAATGAAATCGCTTTAATATCTTTGTGTGTACACAGACGGTCAACCACTTCTTTACCGCCATGCACAACGTTGAGCACACCTGCTGGAACACCGGCTTGAATCGCAAGCTCAACCAGCATCATGGTTGATAACGGATCTTGTTCTGATGGTTTTAAGACAAATGTATTGCCACACACGATTGCCATTGGGAACATCCAAAGTGGAATCATGGCAGGGAAGTTAAACGGCGTAATACCCGCACAGACACCCAAAGGTTGCTGCAATGTGTAAGTGTCTACACCACGCGCAACACCTTCAACATATTCACCCATTTGCAAAGTACCGATCGAACATGCATGTTCAACCACTTCTAAACCACGTTGAATATCGCCTTCAGCATCGGCCAAAGTTTTGCCTTGTTCAGCCGTTAGTACTTGTGCAATTTCCTTCATGTTGGCACGGATCAAGTCTTGTAACTTAAGCATGATGCGCATACGTGCCTGAATTGGGGTCTGACGCCAAGAAGCAAAAGCATCTTGTGCAGCTTGAATAGCAGCGTCAACTTCTTTAACCGTTGCAAATGGTACACGACCAATTACTTCCTGAGTTGCAGGGTTAACAATGTCTTGCCATTCCTGTGTTTCAGATTCGATAAAATTTCCGTTAATGAGTAATTTAGCGGTTTCCAATTCGATTTTTTGGATTGTGTTCATAACCTCTCCGTAGGCCATATTTTTATTGTGTTCAATTATTAGAAAATACTTTTTGATCGTATTTTCTTTATTCCAGTTTCAATTGAGACTAGCAAAGAAAACTTTGACCACCAACGGAAATTCATGCACGATTGTTGTGCAAATATGCACAAGGATGACAACAAAAATGAAAGTGGATTGGGATCATCTACATTTTTTTCTGGTTTTAGCTCGGACTAAAACATTGACCAACGCTGCGCGGATCATTGGTGTCGAGCACAGTACAGTGGCTAGACGGATTCAAGCACTAGAACTTGCTTTGGGTACAACACTGTTTAAGCGTGAAGCGACTGGTTATGAGTTGACACTCGAAGGTATGGCACTTGTTCCTCGAGTTGAGCAAATGGAACAAGCTTTCTTACAAATTGAAAAACCACATCAACCGTTGCAAGGTCGTGTGCGTATTGGCACACCTGAAGGCTTTGGTACTGCGTTTTTAGCCCGTTTACTGGCTGAGTTCTCTATTCAATATCCACTACTCACCATCGACCTGATTCCAGTGCCGAAAATGATTAAACTCTCACACCGTGAAGCAGACATTGTGGTGTCGATTGATCGCCCAACGTCTGGACCCTACATCATTACGCGGTTATCAGACTACTGCTTAAAAATTTATGGCAGCCAAAACTATCTGGCGCAAAACCCACCCATTCGTGGTTTAGAAGATTTAACCCAACACCGCTTTGTGAACTATATTGATGATCTGGTGTATAGCCCTGAACTGTACTGTTTAGAACGGTTACCCTTAAAGCTTAACGCGAACTTCCGTAGCAGCAGCATTTTGGCCCAACAAATTGCAGTGAGTGCTGGTGCAGGACTTGCGATTTTGCCCAAGTTTTTAGCAGATGATAAACCAGAACTAGACGTCGTTTTAGAGCAGCAAGTTCGCTTTACTCATACCTTCTGGATGCTGACTTTTGTTGATTTACAACATGAACCACGCATTAAACTCGTCTGGGACTATTTGCGTAAACAAGCCGATAAATATCAGCATTTGTTGGTTGATTAGAGAGTGTAAATAAAAAAGCCAATCACGGATGATTGGCTTTTTTGAAATTAGTAATAATTAATCAAAACTTTCTTGGCCTAGTTTCTTCATGCGTGGTTTATAAAACACATGATAGCTAACGCCTAAAACAACTAACCATAATGGACTAACATATACCGCTTTTAATGTATCTGGCTCTAGTGCCAAAATCACTAAAGTAAACAAGAAAAATGCAATGACAACATACGCCATCAACACCCCGCCCGGCATTTTAAAAGTCGATTTAGCATGTAACTCTGGACTCAACTTACGGTAACGTAAATAGCACGCCATGATCAGAAGCCATACACTAATAAATAGAATCACACAGAGTGAACTTGCCAAAGTAAATGCTTCCATGGTGTTTGGAACAAAGTACTGAAGCACTGCCCCGCCCATAATGAAAATACATGAGAAGATTAAACCATTTGAAGGTACGGCACGTTTTGATAAACGCCCCAATGCACTTGGCGCCTGACCATCTTTCGATAAACCGAACAGCATACGACTGGTTGAAAACACACCGCTGTTCATTGAAGACATCACTGAAGACAGTACTACTAAATTCATGATGATGGCTGAAACAGGAATACCCGCATTTAAGAACAACTCAACAAATGGACTTTTATCTGCACGAATATGGTCCCAAGGTGTTACTGACATCACCACAAAGAGTGCCAACACATAGAATAAAATAATACGTACAGGAATCGCGTTAATTGCCTTCGGTAGATTTTTCTCTGGATCTTTCGTTTCAGCGGCAGTTGTACCAATCAATTCGACGCCAATAAAGGCAAACACGGCAATCTGGAAACCTGCCAAAAATCCGCTTACGCCTTTTGGAAATATACCGCCATGCGACCACACATTACTTACACTCACAACCTCACCATGCGGAGCTTGAAAATGAGTGAGGATCATGTAACCACCGACTCCAATCAGACCAATAATGGCCAAAATCTTAATGAGTGCGAACCAGAATTCAACTTCACCAAACAACTTCACCGTAAGAAGGTTAAGCCCTAAAATGAATAGTACACAGCCTGCACTAATCATGGCTTGTTGTGTTGGTGAGAAACTGGCACCTTCGGGCAGCCAGAAACTTAAATAGTTAATGACCGCAGATAAATCTGCAATACCGACCAGTACCCAGCCTAACCAGTAAGTCCAGCCTATATAGTAACCAGCCCATGGGCCAATCAAATCATATGCCATATCGACAAATGACTTGTAATGTAAGTTGGCAAGTAGTAGTTCACCCAATGCACGCATAAGGAAAAAAAACATCCCACCAATTAACATGTAAATCACGAGAATTGAAGGACCAGCGAGGGAGATGGTTTTGCCCGAGCCCATAAATAAGCCGGTTCCAATTGCACCGCCAATTGCAATCATTTGTAAGTGGCGATTATTTAATTTCCGTTGTAAATGATCAGGGGAGCTTGCCTCATCTGGATGATGAACCATTGTCATATTAGAAGTCCTTTTTATATTTTGCTTAACTTAAAATCAGCAACCTATAGGGAGAAAAACGAACCGTATATCGTGGGTTGCTGAGTCTATACCTCAGGACAAGATGTTCAAGTATATTTTTTCCTTAATTGATAAATCGTTTGTCCTGTTTTTTTAAGTCACATTATTTATGTACTGCCTTCACGGCAATTTTAATTAACATATCTGGATTCTCCAGATTAGCCGGAGTGTAGCATGTGATAATGCTAGATGTCGCTTTTACGCCCCCCTCTAAACTGCTCTATTGAGTTAAAAATAAACAACATTATTCCGATAAAAAATCGAAAGAAAATAAAAAAAGCCAATCATGTTTGATTGGCTTTTAATAAAACTTAATGATCGTTGACGAGTTCGCGTCCTAGTTTTTTCATGCGTGGTTTATAGAGCACATGATAGGTAACACCTAAGATAACTAACCATACTGGACTGACATAGAGCGCTTTCAATGTATCTGGCTCAAGTGCCAAGATGACTAAAGTGAAAAGCATAAATGCCAAAACGATATAGCTCATCCAAATGCCACCGGGCATTTTAAAAGTAGATTTTTCATGTAATTCAGGACGTAATTTACGATAGCGTAAATAGCACACCATGATAAGACTCCAGACACTAATGAATAGAATCACACAGAGTGAACTTGCCAAAGTAAATGCTTCCATGGTGTTTGGAACAAAGTACTGAAGTACTGCCCCGCCCATAATGAAAATACATGAGAAAATCAAACCATTTGAAGGTACGGCACGTTTTGATAAACGACCAAATGCACCCGGAGCCTGACCGTCTTTTGATAAACCGAACAGCATACGACTGGTTGAAAACACACCGCTGTTCATTGAAGACATCACCGAAGACAGTACCACCAAGTTCATGATAATAGCTGAAACAGGAATACCGGCATTTAAGAACAACTCAACAAACGGACTTTTGTCTGCACGAATATGGTCCCAAGGCGTTACTGACATCACAATAAAGAGTGCTAGTACATAGAACAAAATAATACGTACAGGAATCGCGTTAATTGCTTTCGGTAAGTTCTTCTCTGGATCTTTGGTTTCAGCAGCCGTTGTACCAACCAGTTCAACCCCGACAAAAGCAAACACGGCAATCTGGAATCCTGCCAAGAAGCCTTCTGTACCTTTCGGGAATAAACCGCCATGCGACCAAACATTACTAATGCTTGCAACAGCGCCTTGCGGAGCTTGGAAATGACTGAAAATCATATAGCCACCCACTCCGATCAGGCCAATAATGGCTAAAATCTTAATGAGTGCAAACCAAAATTCAATTTCACCAAATAGGCGTACAGTCAGTAGGTTAAGACCCATGACAAACAGCACACAACCTGCACTAATCATGGCTTGTTGCGTTGGTGAAAAGCTCGTGCCATCGGGCAACCAGAAACTCAAATAGTTAATGACTGCTGAAAGGTCCGCAATACCCACCAGTACCCAGCCTAACCAATAGGTCCAGCCCAAATAATAACCGGCCCAAGGACCAATTAAGTCATGAGCCATATCAACAAAAGATTTGTAATGCAGATTTGCAAGAAGCAACTCGCCCATTGCACGCATTAAGAAAAAGAACATTCCTCCAATAATCATATAGATTAAAAGAATTGAAGGACCTGCGAGGGAGATGGTTTTGCCCGAACCCATAAATAGGCCGGTTCCAATTGCACCGCCAATTGCAATCAGTTGTAAATGACGGTTAGACAGTTTTCGTTGCAGATGATCAGGAGAGTTTTCCGTATCTGAATGACGAGCCGTTGTCATATTAAAATTCCTTTTTGAATTCCTTTGTTAAGATCAGCAACCTATGGCGAAAATCGAACCGTATGCCATAGGTCACTGAATCTGTTCACCAAAAATGACTGGATAAACCGTATCTATCTTCCTTCTGTTAGATACATCATCATTTTCGGAGTAAAAACGAATTACTTTTGTGCTGCCGTCACGGCAATTTCAATTAACCAATCTGGATTGACCAAATCGGCCTGAATTGTGGCACGCGATGGAGCAACACACCCTTTTAACCAGTCAACCCAAATTGCATTTACGGTTGAAAAGTCAGAAAGATTTTTCAAATAGAGCTGTGCAGAAAGCAAGCGAGATTTGTCGGTATTGGCTAATGCCAAAAGTTCATCAATTGTTGCAAGAATTTCACGAGTTTGGCCTGCCACGTCTTGTTCGGTATTTTTAGGTACCTGACCTGACAGATAAACCACTTTGTTAAAAACAGTCACGGCGCTCATGACTTCGTTAGTGTTAATCTTTTGTATATCTGAATTAGACATTCGGATTTCCTTATACCTGATTAATAAATTGAACACGGGCGGTGACAGCACACATCAGTTCATAGCCCACCGTACCGGATGAAACTGCGACATCATCAATAGGTAAAACGACGCCTGTACTTGATTGGCCCCAAAGCACGACTTCACTGCCGACTTTGGCACTTTCAATCCCTGTTAAATCGACTGCCAACATATCCATGCTGACGCGGCCAATTGTACGAGTGAGGACAGAGTCCACTAAAACAGGCGTACCTGTTGGTGAAATACGCTGATAACCATCGGCATAGCCACAAGCAACAATCCCAATCGTTATGGGTTGCTCTGCGACAAAGTTTGAGCCATAACCTACGCTTTCATTCGGTTCTAAATGCTGAACGGAAATAATTTCGCTGCGTAAGCTCATGGTCGGTTGTAAGCCCCAATTCGCAATACTATGCGTCGGGTAGTCTGGTGAGCTGCCATAGAGCATGATGCCGCTACGTGCATAATCTGATTTGAGCTGGTCTTGATAACGCAGAATTGCTGCGCTATTACTTACCGACCTTTCACCCGGTAAATCTTTAATAATTTCTTCAAATGCAGTGATTTGATAATCGATACCTTGCTGGCCGAAACGATCGCCATCTGCATCTGAAAAATGCATCATGTGCGTAATCTTGGACACATTTGCCAAGTTATTTAAACGTTCCCATGCCTGAACATAGTGCTGTGGTTTAAAACCAAGACGGTTCATACCACTGTTCATTTTTAGGCAAACATCAAATTGAGCTGGATAAGGATGCTTTTCTACCCACTCAATTTGCGCTTCACTATGAATGGTGAAACTGAGTTGATACTGCACACAATCAAATAAATCTTGAGGAGAAAAAACTCCTTCGAGCAATAAAATTGGACCTGTCCAACCTAAAGCACGAATTCGTTTTGCTTCATCAAGATCAAGTAAAGCAAAGCCATCTGCCGCTTTAAACGCTTCATAAACACGTTCAATTCCGTGTCCATAAGCATTGGCTTTTACAACGGCAAAGACCTTACTGTTTGGCATAGCCTTGCGTACCACCGCCAAGTTATTTTGTAAGGCTTGACGGTGGATCACTGCGGTAATAGGACGAGGCATGATTACTTTCCTAACGTCCGTTAAGCAGCATGTGCGTGTGAATAACGCTGAATTGAAAGACCATCTGTACTGATTTCAGTCTTATGATTCAATACGATGTCGCTGATTAATTTTCCAGAACCACATGCCATGGTCCAACCTAAAGTACCGTGACCTGTATTCAAGAACAGATTTTTAAAGCGAGTCGCTCCAATAATTGGAGTGCTGTCTGGTGTCATTGGACGTAGACCCGTCCAGAAAGATGCCTGTGCCATATCGCCACCCGGGAACAAGTCCTGAGTCACCATTTGCAAGGTTGCACGGCGGTCTTCGTTCAGGCCTAAATTGAAACCGCTTAGCTCTGCCATACCGCCTACGCGAATACGTTGGTCAAAACGAGTAATCGCAATTTTGTAGGTTTCATCAAGCACTGTAGATTGCGGAGCAAAAGCTGGGTCAACAATTGGAATCGTCAACGAATAACCTTTCACAGGATATACAGGCAACTGTAGATCGAGTGGTTTCAAGAAATCACGTGAATAGCTACCAAACGCTAAAACATAACGGTCTGCGGTTAAGACCGTACCATTGACCTGAACGCCCTTAATTTCATCGCCTTCAACAATCAATTTTTCTACGTTCTGGTTGAACTGGAAGTTAACACCCAACTCTTTAGCAATTTGAGCTAAAGCATTGGTAAATAAATAACAGTCACCTGTTTCGTCATTTGGTAAGTGTAAACCACCAACGAGTTTATCTTGCGCATTTGCCAAAGCTGGTTCTACACGACCAAGTTCGTTGCCATTTAATAATTCGTAGCTTACGCCGCACTCTTGTAGCACGCTAATGTCGCGTTGAACCGCTTCCATTTGAGCTTCTTTACGGAATAACTGCAACGTACCTTTAGCACGGTTTTCGTAATTAATGCCTGTATCTTTTCTAAGTTCACGTAAGCAATCACGGCTGTATTCAGCCACACGCATCATACGTTCTTTGTTCACAGCATAACTTTGTGGATTACAGTTTTTTAGCATTTGCGCCATCCACTGTAACTGCCACATGCTGCCATCTAAATTAATCGCAAGCGGTGCGTGATGTTGGAACATCCACTTCACAGCTTTAAAAGGGATTCCTGGTGCTGCCCAAGGGGTCGAATACCCTGGCGAAATTTGACCTGCATTACCAAAGCTTGTTTCTTCAGCAGGACCTGACTGACGGTCAAGAACAGTGACCTCAGCTCCTTGTTGAGCTAGATAATAGGCACTTGCCACTCCGATAACGCCGCTACCTAATACAATTACGCGCATTTCCATTCCCTCACGCACACCAGTTTATTTAACTAGTATATTTCTGCTTCAATAGTTTATTTCACTGTTTTTCAGGGTATAATCTAGGTAAATTTATGTTTTTCTCGCGAGAATTTTAAAAAAAGAGGAAATATCTATGCGCCCCTTAGATCGTATAGATCGCATGATTCTGGACATTTTGCAGCGCGAAGGACGAATTGCGATTAGTGAATTGGCATCGAGAGTCAACCTCTCTACCACCCCCTGTTCAGAGCGTGTAAAACGTCTCGAACGCGATGGCATTATCATGGGTTATTACGCCCGTCTAAACCCAGCTTACGTAGACCGTAACCTTCTCGTCTTTTTAGAAATTAAGTTATCTGCCAAATCAGGCGATGTATTTGACCAAGTGGCCAGAGACCTCGTTGAGATTCCTGAAGTGCTCGAATGTCACCTTATTTCAGGTGAATTTGACTACCTTGTAAAAGCGCGTTTAAAAGAAATGAGCGCATACCGCCGCTTATTAGGTGATTTATTAAAGAAACTCCCCGCATCGGCATCGTCACACAGTTATGTGGTCATGGAAGAAGTGAAAGAAACTCTATATTTAGATGTAAGCAAGTAAAGCAAGCATTATTGAACTCGCTTTACTCACATTTTAGAAATTAGAAATATTTTAAAATCGAAATATGTTTATTTTGATGTTTGAACTTCGAGAACCATTTAACCGCTGGATAAAGTGCAAAAGACAGTACAATTGTAATTAGCCACAGCATCCATACATGGTTGACCGACAAGTAATTTCCATAGTTGGCTCCCCACATATTTAGTGCAAACACATACATTAGTTTCAGCACATACAAATGCAATAAATAAAGGAACATAGGTACCGAGCCAAATACCACCAATGGTTTTAAAAATGAATATTGCTGCATACGTTCAAAAGCAACGAGGACAAGCAAACCAATTCCAACATTCAGCAAAATAAATAACAAAGACGGTGGATACTTGGTGAGGTTAAAAAAGCTCATCAAACTCAGTTGTAATGACTCAAAATACTGCCATGGCTGATCACCATAAACATTAATAAAACGTAGTAAAACAAATAACCCAATACTTGCTAAACCAAGGCTGAGTAAAGCGCGGCCTCTTTGCTTTGCTGTATATTTTGAACTAAAGAACTGACCTAAAACGTAGCCTAATAAAATCACCCCAATCCAAGGTAAAACAGGGTAACTTGTACGAAGCTTGATACCCGCAAATTCAATCCAGCCACGTTCATGTAAAACGAACCATATATTCTGTAGGATGCCTTGTGAGAAGTGCACAGAATCTAATAAGTTGTGCCCAAAAATAATGACCAACGCTACACCAGCAAGAATTGGCAAAGGCAAACTTACACAACAAGCTAGCACCACCATGCTAATACCGATCGCCCAAATCACCTGTAAATAAATGACTTCGGGTGGAAAAGTCGCTGTCCATGCAAAATTCACAAGCGTAAGCTCTAATACAATCAAAAATAAGCCGCGTTTTAATAGAAAAGCACGTGTTTGCTGTAAATTTTGTTTTTTTGACTGAAATAAAAATGCAGAAATACCGGTTAAAAGTACAAAAACCGGAGCGCAAATATGGGCCAATAATCGACTGCCAAATAAAGCCGGTTCTGTTACTGTTACGTCCATTGGATCGATAACCTGTTTATGTAAATAGAAAGTTTCTCTTACATGGTCGAGCAACATAATGATGATCACCAAACCACGCAATGCATCAATCGACTGTAAACGTTCAATATTCTTTTCTAAAGACATAGCGGTAATCAACAAAATAATGTAACGTTATATTATTACATTAAACTTCTTTTGTCTTTCATGGCTGATTATTTATGCAACACAAATTAGGATTGTTGTCTTCGTTGGGTCTATCATTTATATCGACATTCACTTGGGCAGAAGAAACATCAACGGTACTTGAAACTATACGTATTCAGGCTGAAAGCACCCAAGAAGGTGTAAGTCAAAATAGCTCGGCGACTAAATTTTCTCACGATGTTTTAGACGTACCTTTTAACCGTGCTTATGTTTCAAAACAAATGATGGAACAACAAGACGTTCAACGGATTGATGACGCATTAAGCTTGGTGAGCGGGGTTTTTCATCAAAACAGTTTTGGTGGTGGCTTTTGGGATAATTACTCTTTCCGTGGTTTTAGTACCGATCCCAATTTAGGTGCCTCTATGATCCGTAACGGCTTGAGTGTCAACCGAGGGATTAGTACGCCAAAAGATGTCGTGAATATTGAATCTTTAGAGTTTTTAAAAGGGCCGATGGCAGCTTTATATGGCCGCGGCGAAACAGGTGGTTTGCTGAACCTCAACAGTAAAAAACCACAGTGGGAAAGCGAAAGTGAAGTTAACCTACGTGCCAATACTCAAGAACAATATCGAATTAGTCTAGAGCATACCGCGCCTATTAACGATGAACTGGCTTATCGTGTAGCAGTGGCTCATGAAGATAATCAAAGCTTCCGTGATCATGTCAGCAGTGAACGCTGGTTCTTTTCACCACAGCTCACATGGAAAATTTCAGACCAGACACAACTCGACTTTGATAGTGAATTTACTGAGCACAAAGGAACCTTTGACCGTGGTGTAAGCACAGTCAATCATGAGTTTGTGATGGACCCGAAAACATTTACAGGTGAACCTGACGACGGCGATTTAAAAATAAAAGATTACTTTTACCAATTACGTCTGAGTCACGAGTTTAATCCTGACTGGAAGCTAAATAGTGCTGTCAGTTATAAAGACGCCAAAATGATCGGCTTTGCAACCGAACCTCGCCGTATGCAAGCCGATGGACGTACTTTAGAGCGTCAACGTCGCTATCGTGATTATACAAGTGAAGATGTTCTGGCTCAGACAGAGTTACTTGGCAAGGTTGATACCTCTTGGGCTCGCCATGAAATTTTACTTTCAACCGAACTTGGTCAACTCGACTATAAACAAAACCAGCTTCGTCGCAATCACAGCACAAGCTCAACAAACACAATTGATATTTACCAACCTGAATACGGCAAATATTTACCGAACTTAGCTCCGCTTACTAACACCAAAGAACAGCAGCGTTACTTTGCGCTTAATTTACAAGACCAGATCTTTTTCAATGATCAATGGAGTGTGCTATTTGGTAACCGTTTTGATCAGGTCGAACAGAACTTTAAAAATCATATAAAACAGACCGAGGACAACCAGACACTTCACCAGAATAGTCCACGTTTCGGAGTAAATTTTAAAGCCTCTGACCAATGGGCGTTTTATACAAACTATGGCCGCTCGTTTGCCATGAATAGTGGTATGAACCGAAATGGTCAGACTTTTGCCCCTGAAAAAGGCGAAAGCTACGAGGTCGGTACCAAATATAAAGTGAATGACCAAAGTGTGCTGAGTCTCGCTTTGTTTAAAATGAAAAAGCAAAATGTACTGACGACAGATCCAATCAACAAAGACTTTCAAACCGCAGCAGGCGAAGTGAGTAGTAAAGGAATTGAGTTCGACTTAAATAGTCAAATCACTGACCGCTGGTTCGTCAATGCCAACTATAGCTATACCGATGCTCAAATTGAAAAAGACCAAGACTTGGCAAAAGGTGCACGTCTAAGCAATGTTCCAAAACACCAAGGTGCTGTAAGTACTAACTATGAGTTTCTACAAGAAGGCTCAACAAAAGCAGGTGTAGGTGCCAATCTTACCTATGTGGGTGAGCGTAGCGGACATAATCTGGATAATGGCTTTAATTTACCAAGTTATACACTGGTCAATTTAAATGGCTACTATGCCCCATCAGACCGCTTACGCTATCAGCTGAACGTAAACAACCTATTTGATAAAACCTACTATGTCTCAAGCTATAGCGATTTATGGGTTCAACCGGGTGAACCACTCAACGCTTCAATTTCGGCACAGTGGAAGTTTTAATTCATACATAAACAAAAAGCCCGAATTATTTCGGGCTTTTCTATTTAGAACATACCATTTTCATTGACGAGTGGGTCGGGCTGTACTTGGCCAATATCCCAAAACTCAGCAATTTTTCCATTTTCAAAACGACAAATATGAACCACGGCCAAGGTGGTTAACCCATTCATTTGCATTTCAAGTTTAGAATGCACGGCCACCAAATCGCCCTCTTCAATGACATGTTGAACGTCAAAGACTTTATTTGGAGTTTCAGCCGCGCTTTCACGCATCCCTTCCCTCAACGAAGTTGCATCACTCGCATAATAAGGATTGTGATGCTTGAAGTTCGGTGCGGTGTAATTGCTATAAGCTTCGTCAACTTCACCAGCTGCAGCAAGCTCTAAAAACCGTACTGCAATTTGTTTTTGAGATAGGTTCATGATTATCTCCTACTCTTTATTTTAGACCTTACTGCAACAGGTCATCTTCGTCGTCGCCTTCCTCGAAGACATAGGCCATACAACCCCATCCATCATATTCGCCTTGAAATTTTTCAGCGATGCTGGCAAACCATTGTTCCAAATCAACAATATCTGAATACTCAGGTTCCATGTTAACGAAGATGGTAATCACCCACTCGTTTGGCTCAACAGAGTCATCTTGAAAGAGTGAAACTTTTTGCTCTTGGTAAAGCAAATACAGCGCACATTGCTCTGCATTTTTTTGATCTTGAAAAGCAATTGAAAATTCAATTTCATGCAGCTCGGTTAAATCATCCCCATCTTCAGCCATTTGCCAAAGTACATTGCCGTTATCGTCATCTGGAAATTGTTCGTAGTCACGAGTCATAAAGTGATCCTTGTTGTTGTCGCAGTATTAATATTATTCGACATCAAGAATACCCGACTTTTATTGCAGTTTGGGTATATATTCCGTTCCCAATTGCATCAAATTGAATTTTTAATTGTATGTAAATTTTAAAAAGGCACTTGGGATTGAATGACCACATCTGTGCCTTTCAATGGATGCTGAAAAGCCAGATACGCAGCATGTAAAGCCATACGGCTTAAATGAAAACGTTTCGGTTCAGGATGGTATAACTTGTCACCCATAATCGGGTGTCCAATATGCATCATGTGCACACGTAACTGGTGCGAACGCCCTGTGACTGGTTCAAGTAACACTCGCGTTTGATCTACTTTTTCGTCATAAACGAGCGGTTGAAACAAGGTTTTGGCATGTTTGCCTAATTCAAAATGTACAATTTGTCTTGGGCGATTTTCCCAGTCAGTAATGAGAGGAACTTCAACACTACCCTCTTGTTCGACTTGGCCTTGCACCAACGCAATATAATGTTTTTTGACTGTTCTGGCCTGAAACATTTTACTTACCGCAACCTCTGCATCACGGTGCTTGGCAAACATAAGTAGGCCCGACGTCGCCATATCTAAACGATGCGTGACTTTAGCCAAAGGGAACTTTTCTAACACCCGTAAATAAGCACTGTCATGATGCTCAGGTAGGCGACCCATCACAGACAACAATCCCGCAGGTTTATCAACCACAATTAAATCGTCATCTTCAAATAAAATTGAAAGCGGATCTTGTGGCGGAGCGTAAACAAAATTGTCGTTTAAAGGCATGGTCGTAGAAACAGCAATGGAGCATGGCGGCAAATCATAAAGAAATTTCAGACCTACCGCAAAACAATCTATAAGCTATCATCATGTTCCACGTGAAACTCAGATTTAGTTTTTACCGTTTTTTATTCATTTCAGATAAAAGATCGAGCTGAATTTCTTGAATATGTGCAAGTCTTTCCCATTGATGCGATAAAAGATGGTCCATTTTTTCATGTAAATGACGAATCTCAAGCTCAGCTTTTAAATTAATTTGATAGTCATGTTGCGAACGTAAGCGATCTTTGGCTTCTTGACGGTTCTGACTCATCATAATGACAGGTGCCTGAATTGCAGCCAAACATGATAAAATCAGGTTAAGCAAAATAAATGGATAAGGATCAACAGGATGCACCACCATCACTACGGTATTAAAAAGGATCCAAGCCACTAAAAACAGCCCAAAACAAGTTAAAAAGACCCAACTTCCACCAAATGAAGCTATTTTATCTGCTAACTTTTCACCCAAAGTCCAATTCTGATCGAACTCTGTCTCTGTATTACGAGTAATGAGTTCATGCCGTTGCATACTACCAATTACTTCATTCTCCAAAGTGGTTAGCTCCCCCTTTTCTGAACGTAATAGGGACTGCACATATTTAATGCGGTAGTCCGCCAAATCAGCACGACAAATAAAAGTTGAAAAAGACCACTCTGGGTAATCTTTCAAGATTTCTTCACCAATGACATCTCGAATGACTTCACCAGAGACCAGATCTTTCAAGGGAAAACTCTTTCCGCATACGGCGCATTGGCGATACTGATTTTTATTGTCCATATTATTCAGCCCATTATTATGATAATAAGATTAGTATATAAACGATTTCGGCCTAACACATCGTAAATAAAAATAGTACTCTAACCTAATATCTGTAAAGTCGCTGGCACTATTTTTCGATGAGCAGGAATTACAGGTACCATGTACAATCGTCCAAGCAGATTTTTAATATGTACCACTGTGGTCACTGTAAGCACTTGGGTATCTTCATTTTTATAAATAGATAAAGTCACATTCAAATGCTTATCATCATCTCCAATGACTAACTCATTTTCGGTACGTTGTAGCAAGGTAAAAATTCCAATTCGGTCACCTGCAACATATTCATTTTCTTTTTTATTCGAATCAATCTGCTTAAAACTTCCTAAATCTTTAAGGCCAATCTTGGAAGTAATTTTATTGCGTAGATTCATGCTCCACTCTACCCACTGCGGAGTATGCTGGAACAATTTAATGAGCTGCCCAAATACATTCAGGTCGGGCTGACCCAGCACAATACTCCACGAGTCGTGGAAGTAAGAATTGTTCAATTGAGATGAGATTTGGCTGTCATGCGGCAAGGCAGAAAGATAAGGCTTATTCATGAATTATATTCTTGTAAAGTATCATTTTTATTATAGAGAATTTTTTAGGGTGTCAAGGGAAACCGTATATGGTTTACTTCAACAATTATAACTTTGTAAGTTAGAACCTTATGCCTATAAACTTTTGATCTATAGCGTCCTAAGCCGAATCGAGACCTTTTGGGTGAGTACACACTAACGTTATACGTTTTGGTGCATGCTACTCTTTTCGATCCCTATCACACCCTTGAGATATAGTTTAGCCAGCACCCTGTGGGATTGTTTTTCTAAGAACAGCTAATTTTAAATATTTTTGGGAATTTTTACGCAAAAATTTAAATTAAAAAGAATATATTTCCATTTCACAATAATTAGTTAAATTTAAATTCCACTTTATTTGTTTTTTACGGTTTATTTTACCAAGTCATTAATTATTTTGAGTGACAGTACATCAGACTATGAAAAGTAAATCACCCTTCACTTTTTAACCATGAAGGGCAAAAATCTTTTATGAAGAAATAAAACTATGTTTACGGGCATGGTAAACAGTAGATAACGCGATAAGGGCAAAAACCAGCATAAACCATGGAAAATAGGCTGCCCCAAAACTTTCAAGCAATCCACCACCAACTATTCCACCAAAAGCTATAGCAAGGTTAAATACCGTGACCAACATAGACTGCGCCACATCTGCTTCGTGACCCGCACTATTTGCCAATGCTGTTTGTAATAGTGTTGGAGCACCACCAAAAGTTACTCCCCATAACACTACACCCGCCAGTACGACAAAACTTGAAGAACTATAAACACCCAAGAGTGCGGTCGCAATTGCAAAGATAAATAAGCTTAAAAGCGTTATTTTTCTTAATGAACGGTCAATGAACATCCCTGTAATGAGAATGCCTACAATTGAAGAAATGCCGAATATAAACAGGATAGTCTCAACGTTGTATGGCTGCCCTGTCGAGACCAAAAATGGTGAAATATAAGTATAAAGAATGCTATGAGCCAATATCCAAAGGAAGACGACTGCTAAAATAGCTCTAATGCCCGGCATTAAAAGGACTTTTAAAATGGGCAACTTTTTCTGTGCTGACTGCCCTGCAAAATCAGGAATACTAAAACGAATCCAGACAAATAAAATTAATGCCAGTAAAGACATGATCCAAAACACGCCACGCCACTCAAACAGCGTTCCCAACCATGCACCCAAAGGCACACCAATTGACAAGGCAATGGGCTGCCCAACCCCAGCAATTGCTAAAGCTCGTCCTTGATACGATGCTGACACCATGCGTCTTACATAACCCGCTAAAAGCCCCCATATAACACCCGCTGCCATCCCTGCAATAAAACGAGCAATCAAAGTCAGAATATAGTCATTTGATAAGGCAGTAATCGCATTAAATAAAAGTAACCCTGCGATCGCACTGAGTAATAAGGGCCTCCGATTCCAACTACGGGTGAGGCTAATAAGCGGTATTGCCGCCAAAACCGAACCTAAGGCATATACTGCAATAAGCTGCCCTGCATAAGCTTCTGAAATATGTAAGCCTTGACTGATTTGGGGCAAAAGTCCTGCTGGCATGGTTTCTGTCATGATAGTCAGAAAGCCTGCAACTGTAAAAGCCAACAATTTCCAAATCGGTAATTGAGCAGAAAACTCTTCGTTTAACTGATGAGATGTTTCATTACTCTTAGTATTCATAAAAGTTTACTCTCAAATTCGCTTGCAAGGTACTTACTCTGCTCTGCATCGCTATAAGCTTGTTTTATCAGGTTAGGATGAGAAGACATTTGTTTTCCATGTGAACTAAAATCATTATTACGGAATGATCGTTCCAGTTTAAGTTAAATAAAAACCTTAACTATTCAGTTCAACAATAGTTAAGGTTTAAATGAGTTTTATAAAACGTTTAAAGCAACCTCGACCACATCCATTAAACATTGCTTTCTTTGTTCAAGCGGGCTGCCTTTTCCCAGAACACGTAACCCTTGGATAGTATTTACAAAAAAATTCGCTAACGCACGCGGGTTTTGGGTAGAAGAAATTTCTCCCGACTGTTGAGCTTTAATTAACAAACTCTCTAAAGCATGTTGTAGTTTCTGGAGGTTACTTACAACAAATTGAGCGACATCTTCGTCATGGCCAGCCAGCTCTAAACACGCATTTGCGACAAGACACCCTTTATGTTCTGGATCACTTAGCTCATCTTCAACAATATTAAGAAGTAACTGTCGAATAAGTACTTTCGGAGAACCTGAACCAGACAACAACTTCACATTATTTAGTGTAGTTAAAAGTTCATAGCGCTGTAACGCTTTTTGATAAAGCCCTTGTTTGTTTTGAAAGGTACTGTAAAGGCTACTTCTAGATAGTCCCGTACCGTCAACCAAGTCTTGCACTGAAGTTGCAGCATAACCACGACGCCAAAAAACCTGCATTGCAGCATCAGCAATTTCATCAGTTTCAAATTCTTTGGTTCGCATAAAACACAGTTATTAGGAACGATCATTCCAATTAATTTATGACAGGAAGATAGAGAAGTCAAATTAAAAAATTATTTCTTCAATTCGAAAATCACTACTCTAGGTTTTTCATGAAGGTGAAATTTTTAATAAAAGCTATATTATCCAGACCATTTAAAACCAACTGACTTAATTAGTCTTTTTCATATTTTTGTCTTGTTATCTCTGCATTATTTTTAGATTTAATTTTTTCGCTTGAATACATTATAAAAACATATTATAAACTATTTCTAACCAAATAATTGGTTTTTTGGAACTTTATAATGAACAACAATATTATAATTTTTGGTTATGGAACAGGTATTTCCAAAGCCGTAGCACATAAATTTGGTAAAGAAGGCTATAAAATCGGTTTAGTGGCACGTAATGCTGAAAAACTCGAGAAGGCCATTCTAGAACTTAAAACACAAGGTATAGAAGCTCATGCTTTTACATGTGATTTAGCAGTTCTGGAAGATATACCAAATCTCGTAAAACGTATTAAACACCACTTCGGAGAGATTAAAAATATTCATTGGAATGCTTTCCATGATATTGAAGGCAGCATATTAGAAACCCCTCCGCTAGAGCTTACTAAAAGCTTTCATATTCGTGTTTCGAGCTATATTGCGACAGTGCAAGCTTGCTTAGATGATTTAGAGAAGAATCATGGTAGCATTTTATCGACAAACGGAATTTTTGCTTTCGATGCAGTGGGCATCGATTTAGTTGCTAAAGAATATTCATCATTAGCAACTACCGCTGCCGCTCAATACAAAGCCACCAACTTGCTTGCTCATAGTCTCGCTGACTCAAATGTTTACGTGAGCCAAGTGATTGTAAATGGTTTTGTAGATGGAACTCCAGAAGCGAAAGATAAAACCTACACGGTGCATCCAGAAACGGTTGCGGAGCAGTTCTGGTATTTACATCAACATAAACAAGAAACTGTTTCCTTTTGTGGTGAAGCCATTCAAGCTGCTTAAATAATGTCTTATGAGAGAAGGAGCATAATTTATTACGCTCCTTCTACTTTTTTAAAATTTATAATTTTTTAATTATTTTCATACTCTGATGGATCAATTTTATATTTTTTAAATAAAATAGAACGTACAGAGTCATTTATACTGTCATCATATTTAATAATTAAATAAATATCCTTCTTAGTTAAAGGAATAGTTTTTAAAATATCGCTTAGCTCTGTACTTCTAATAGAGCGTACTTCATTTGGTTGTTTAGATATTTCTGGATCTTGTTCTTCAAACTTAAAATCAACACCTTGCAAGTTGAAATAAACCATAACTCTTCTGTTTAAAGAATCACTATCATCATATAAAACTGTCCCTGCTGGAAGAATTGTATATGGTGCATAGTTATCGAAATTTGATGCTATCCGCAAAGGTTTTTCTAGAACATGAATTTCGGGTGTTTTTGTACTTTTCCAGAAGAAATAGTTTATTAAGGACTGTATGATGAAAAGTAAAATTAGTACGGTAATTAATAAATTCTTTTTCATACTTATTTCTTATTTAAACCAAATAAAATCATATGATTAAATATCTTATTCATTTACTATGAATTCATAGGTCTTATCTAACTTCCCATCCCCACTAGCATAAAAACCCGCATATATATGAATCGTAAAAGTTCCCTTATACTTTGGAACTCCAGAAATTTTTAAATTATTATAAGCATCTGCTTCATTTTGATCTATTGGCTCAATAGAGATATTCATATCACTAGGGAAATTAGTTTCAACTTCAAAAGAATATGGTATCACTCTACCACCTGATATGTTCAATTGCTGATTATATGCTTTTCCTACATAGGCTACGGGAAGACTATCAGGCTCAATTGTATATTCATGATTACAACCTGAAAATAAAATCAATAAAATTATTAAAAAATATTTATACATCCATTTTATTCTACAATAATTAATTTATATTTTTTATTCAGTTCATCACTACCACCGCCATAAAAACCTGTTGAAATATTTATTGTATATTCACCTTTATATTTGGGAATACCTTTAATTGAGAAGTCATTAAAACCGCTAGTATCATTGTTCGGTTGAATTTTCAATCCTAAATCATCAGGCATATTAGTCTCTATTTCAAAGTACTTATCCACTACTTTTCCGCCAGTAATTTTTATATTCTGGGAATATGATTTATTAACATAAGCTACAGCGAGTTCCTTTGGTTGTGCATCATAGTTGCTACAACCATTAAGAGTCATTGCCAATAGAATATATCGAAACATGTCTTTTTATTCTTTAACTACAAATTCATAGGTTTTAGTTAGCTTATCATCGCCTCGCCCATAAAAATATGTATTAATTATAATTTTGTATTTTCCTTTATATTTAGGAATACCTTCTATTTTTATATGATTGTATCCATCTATATCATCTACTGGAGTAATTTGGAAACCCTGATTTTCAGGAATATTAGAAGTTAATTCAAAATGTTGTTCAGATACTTTACCTCCTGTAATTTTAATAAATTGACTATATGGCTTTCCAACGTACCCTACAGGAAGCTCATGTGGTTCAATCTTGTAATCTCTACTACACCCTAAAAAACTTGTCATTAAAAACAATATTATTAAGTTTTTAAAGTTCATCTTTATTTCTCTAGATTTCGGGCATAATTATAGCCAACCCATCCTAAATCTTTTAAAAAATTTTCCACCATTGCTTGTTTTTTCTCTGCTCTTCCGCATCTTTGATAGCTTTATTAATATCAGCTTCTATTTTATCTTTATTATTATCCCATATCTTATTTAGTACCTGCTCAAGATCTTCTCTGCTCCATAAATGAAATAAGCCACTACTTGCCCCCATTGCCTCTATAATTTTTTCGTGAACCCTCTGATTATCATAATCTTTTATATTTTTATTAAACATGTCTATAACTAAATCATTAATATTTGGCTTTAGGTCATTATAAAAATCTATTGTCGTATGATCTTCTAAATTATCATCTTGTATAACCCATTTAGGTACGGGTAAATAAAGATCAGTAATAATAATTTCTATTCGTATAATATTTTTATAATATATAGTCCGTTGTGTACCATTAAATCGAACTGCTATTATTTTTTCTTCATCCCAAGATAGTTCTTTCGTTAAATATGGAGAAGACTTTTCTCCTTTATGATTACTTTCTTGTTTAAAAAAATTAAATAGCATTGTTTTACCTCTTCTTAAAATACAGTCCAAGCAGTAAATGCTTCTAATTCTTTATCGAATGCATCTACCAGTTGATATGCAGCAATCCCCCCAATTGCACCGCCAATGAGGATACCAATACCAGAACAGATAGGTGATCCTGGACCACAAATTCCTCCTGCTATTGCTCCACCTGCCGCGCCTCCTGCAATACCAGCACCAATAGAGGCACCTTGTCTGTAAATTTCTTTTTCTTTATTTTCCGCGTTATAGATTTCATAACCTGCATAAGCAACAGAGAAAACTACAATTGCTCTCCCCCCCCATTTCATAAATGAAATTTTAGAATTAAATCCAGCATTCGTTTTCCCTGAACCTTTTAATATGCTGTAAAACACTCGGTTCTTTTGTGAATCATTAAGCGATTTAAAAATAGGGTTTCCTTGTTTTGCAGAGGCCTTAACATAACTATCTATCGCACTACGCCCCTTACTCTTAAGCTCATCAAACAATTTGGGATTTTTCTCTTGTAATGCATAGTATTCCATGAATTCATCCATTGTTTTTGTGAGCAGTTTTTCTTTTTCTGCAATAGCTCGTCCCACTGGTGAATTACGTTTTCGAATACCTTCTAATATTTCATTTCTTAAACTCGTTGCCTCTGAGGTCGCCTCTTTTACTGTCATCTTTCCTTCTTTGACTAACTGAAGGTAGCGGTCACTCATCTTTTTCACTTCACGGATATAAATTTCACGTAGATGAGAATCATGAGCTAAGAAATTATTTCCAAAATAAACAGCAGTTCCATTTAAACTATCTAATGCTATTTCCAGTTCATTTTTTACTTTAACAGGTACTTTATTAGTATCAGCCTGTTTTGTTGAGCCACTGGTTGTTTTTAATTGAAAAGTGGATTTATTAAACTCTCCATTTTCTAATGCAGGAACACGAATTCTCGCGAGCTTAGAATTATTTAAAATGAGTTCAACAAAAATTAGATCCAACTTGTTGCATGGATAAACTCTCGTACATCCATTCGTATCAAGCTTGCCTCCATAGTTCTGTTTTGTTGTTGTATTTGTAAAAGTATAATTTAGCTTGTTCAGAACTTCTTTATTATCGCAAAATACCTTTAAACGAGCAGTATAAGTCACTCCTTTTCCTCCATAGCTTCTACATCATACTTATGAACCATGAGGGTAAATTTTTCTTCTTTATCTGACGAAGCAACACGCACAATTCCGTCTTTTGGGACACTACCAGTTCTAATATTACCTTTAGAGTCTATAAGGCTATATGTTGGTAAGCTTTCTAATGCCACATTATCAAGTTTATGACGGACATCGAATTCCAATATATACTTTCCATTAGGTGATGATGGAAGATTAGGAAGATCGGTTGTTACTGTTTGACTACCACTAAATTTATGCTGCCCAGCCTTCACCTCAAATTTGCCGCTTGTAGTCATAAAAATGCCTGAACCAGTAATTTTGACTTGAGAGCCGCCTGCGGTGAGCACAATTTCTTTGGCTGCTGTCGCCTCAATTTTGTCTTCTGCTGAAATAATCTGAACAGCTTTACGAGCAATTAAATCTGCTCCGTCACCTTGTGCTTGTATCTCAACTTTGCCTTTACCTGCATAGAGTCTTGCGCCTTCTTGCGCTGCAAAAAGGCTAATTTTATTTTGGGCTTGTGCAATCAAGTTCTTTTGTGTAGACAGATTAATGCTGTCTCCAGCAGTTTGGTTTATCTGGCCATCTGCGCTTAAGTGAATGTCTTCGTTACTGCTCAGCGCGATGCTATTTGGGCTCGCCAACAACATAATCGCCTCTTTAAAGGTTTTGGCTTTTGCGTTGTCTTGCTGCTCAAGTTTTTCAATAAAGGATTTTAAGTTTTCTAAATTTTCTAAAGGGTCAGTTTGCTGGTTTTTGGCTACTTCACTGAGTGCTTTGGCATTATTGAGGCCACCGTCGATTTGTTTCTTGGCCTCATTTGCATCAAGGTGTACGCCTTGAGCTTGGTCTTGTTTATGGGTACTAATGAGTAAACCACTGCCAGCTCGAACTGCGCCCCATTGGTCTGTTCTAAGTTCAAAACCTTCACCACGCCCGTCACTCTCTGCCTTGTCTTTTGGATGGCTTAAGTTACCCAAGTTGAGCTGGCTTGCCGC
Organism: Acinetobacter sp. NIPH 542; assembly: GCF_000369825.1. Lineage (NCBI taxonomy): Bacteria > Pseudomonadati > Pseudomonadota > Gammaproteobacteria > Moraxellales > Moraxellaceae > Acinetobacter > Acinetobacter sp. NIPH 542. The sequence continues at coordinate 75,568 of NZ_KB850208.1, read as the reverse complement.
ATGGCTACTTTGTAGCTGAGCACTGATTTGACCTGTCGTATCATCAAAACGGAGTTGGTTAAAGCCTTTGCCATCGACTTCTTCGGAGCGAATACCACTGAGTTTTTTAGTGTCGGGTAGCTGACCTTTCTGATCGAACTGCGTTGGGTGGCGCTCAGCTTCGTGAATACGCCCCACCACAAACGGGCGGTCAATGTTGCCGTCAAAGAAATCGATGACAACAATCTCACCTACTCGAGGCAAGAAGCGTGCGCCATAACCTGCGCCTGCCCATGGAGTCAGTACATCCACCCAAGCGGAGTCAGTGTCATTGTCGTTACTTCCAGCTCCACCGTCATGGCTATGGTCGTCAGTTCGGGTAAACAAGAAACGGACTTTAATGCGTCCCCACTGGTCAACATGAATGCTTTCGCCCTCTAATCCCACCACTCTAGCGCGCTGCGGGTAAGCAGCTGGTCGGTGTTCTAACGGGCTATATTCAGGGACAGCTTTAATGTTGCGTCGAACAACGTTCAGTTCAGCAAAGTGGCGCTGCTCAGGGTTTTGGTTGTCGAGTTCGGCTGCGTTGAGCTTGTCTTTTGGTAATAGTCGCTCAAGTTGCTGTTGTAATTCTTTCGGTAAATTATTCTGGTTGTAGTAGTGCTTGCTTAAGATTAAGAACTCTTTATCAGCACTGCCATGCTGGTCGAGTTCTGGGTGATCATTCAGTTCAAACCAGTAACCCACTTGTGCATCACGGACGTTACCTGAAACGGTAAACTGTTTAGAACTCAGATGATGATAAGCATTGATGTGCTGGTTAAGCTGTTCAATCTGGCTATTGCCTGACGCTGTGGCTTGATCTTCGCCTTTTAAGTCCTGCATCCAAGCGGGGCTGACATGCCACGCATCTTCAAGGTTTAGGCTGGCATTGTCATAGTGTTCGCTGTGCTGCTGCTTACCTTGTACGCTGCCACTACCTTCTTCTTGTTGTAGGGCATCGGCTTGCCAGCGTTGCACATGAACCGAGGTTGGTTGTAAGCGACGCTCAGCTTTGACTTGGGTAATGGTGTCGAACTGTTCTGTCGCACTGCTGCGTTGGTAGCGGAGGCTACGTCGTTCAAGGGCTTGATAGTTTTGGTTATCGTCAATTAAACGTAGCACTTGTGGCTGAATAGAAGCATTCGGGTCAGCGACCAAAAGTTGCGATTCATCGACCAGCCAGTTGATGCCTTCGCTACGCCACAGACGAGTTAAAAAGTCATAGTCACTTTCATTGGACTGCATCACAAATGGACGCACATCGTAGTCTTTGGTTAAGCCTGCTGCGTCGAGTGTTAAGCTTGAGGCAAATAACGGGCTTTTGCCCTGCCATTCTTTAAACAGAATTTCGCTAATATCCCTCACGCTTTTATTCATAAACACGCGGCTATTACGACGTTTATGCCAGAGTGCAGTTGAGTCTTTTAAGGTTAAGTTATAAATGGTGAGTGAGCCGTCGCTTTGCCCTTGGCTTGCTTCGGTAATAATGCCCGTAGTTCTAAAGAACTGACCTGTATCTGTCACCTGATCTATGGCAACCTGACAGCCAATAAATTGTTTTAATGCAATATGCGCGTTTGTCGATAGGCACAGCAACTCAGCAACGCTACCTTGGTTAAGGGTATGTTCGCCCTCGATGCGCTGCAAGAAAACTTGCTGATTTAAAGACTGATTTGAGAATTGGATATGAACAGCGCGATTTTGTGAAACAAGGCCTAAACGCTCCAATATACTCGACACACTCATCTGCATTTTTATTATCAATCAAACTTATATTTAGGCCGCATTTTAATTAAAAAAAGACTAATCTGTCTATCTATACTCATTTTCAAAATGTAACTAGTCTAAATATGCGGTTTTAGGTTAATTTCTTATTAAATAGGTATTTAAATCGTAAAATCAGATCATTTTAAAGTGCTATAAATCAGCCAAATGCATTTAATATTTTTCTTTCATATTCAAATAGATATCAAAGAAAATAACTACTCAAATTAATAAAATTCAAGATGAGATATGAAAATAAAAAAGTCTGTTTTTTATATATTTACGGTGATTTTCTTTTTTCATTCTTCAGCATTTGCTGAACCGAGTGTGGCTGATATTCAATATCGTGCAGAGCAAGGGCAATCCGTTGCTCAATATCATTTGGGGATGATGCTTTTAAGCGGCGAACAAGGCGTTGTTAAAAACTATGAGCAAGCGTTTAAATGGTTAACTGCGGCTGCTCAAAATGGAAGTATGGGGGCAAAATATAGTTTAGGGATGATGTATTACACAGGCACGGGCGTCGAAAAAGATGCCAAGCGCGCTTTTGATTATTTTACTAAGGCTGCGGCCAAGGACCATGCGAAAGCGCAATATAACTTAGGGGTGTTATACGACAGAGGTGAAGGAACTGCGCAAAATTATGTGCAGGCGTTTGAGTGGTTTAATCGTGCTGCCGAGCAAGGCTACCCACCCGCAGAATATAATTTAGCTCAGCTATATAAAAAAGGTCACGGCGTCTCACAAAGCAATAATCAGGCACTTAAGTGGTACACCAAAGCGGCTGAGCATAATGAAAGCGATGCCCAGTACAACTTGGCCCAGATGTATTTAAATGGTGAAGGCACGCCGAAAAACCTACAACTGGCAAAGAAATGGTTTCAGCAAGCTGCCGATGCAGGTGATTCGGATGCGAAAGAAATGCTTAAAAGTTTAGAATAAGGTATTAAAACTTAATGTTTATCTAGCTCTAATAACTCACTAATTTCTTCACCATATAGCCATTTATTTAAAATACCTTCCGAACTTTCTAGGCCTACAATATCTAGAAAGCTTTCAAATGTAGTTGCCACTTGTTCTCGATCTTCTGTATCAAGCTTGTCAGGATCGATTTGGCTAATTCCATGAGCAAGAACATGTAAAAGTTCTGCCTTAGTTGGTTCATTCTTTTGTTGATAGAGTGCAATAAAAGCTTGTGCAGCATCAGCCACTTTCTGGTTCAAGCTCATACGTAATGCAGGATTTTGAACCCCTGTATATAGTTGTCCATCTCCAGCAAAATGATCTTGAGCTTTAAACTTTTCTAATTGTTGAATAACAATAGAGTTTGAATTTTGAATACGCATTTCTGTTTTATTGTCAGTTTTCTGGGCACAACCAACTTGTGAACTTAAGACGGCCATGACTACAACCAAAAGCTTTTTCATAATTTTATTACTTTTATATCTTTCCACATCCAATATAAACTAATTTAATTATGATTTTCCACATCTATGAAATTTTATCTTATTCTTTATTTTTTCTAATTAAATATAAACATTAATTCTATTATTTTAAAAATACATTTAGTTTTATTATTAAATCAAAAATATTTTAAATATTAAATTGACGTAATTAAAATCACCGATTATTATCTCGTTGCTGGCCTACATTTGCCAGTCGGTTATGACAGACCGCGAATAACAAAGACGATATGCAAAATTCTTATTTTGTGTGTCGGGAACTCGTTCGCCCCCTTTTTCTCTATGGTAGGGCGGAAGGGGGACACCTTTGTGTGTGCTGGTTCCTTTGTTTCCAGTCTGTCAACCCTCTTTCGTTCTACCACCATAATCAATTGACGGTGATCTGGTGGTAGGACTCCATTTTTTAAGGAGTTGACCATGACACTTTTCAAACTTATTCCCTCTCCTGCTTAATCATTTTATTTATTTAAAATTTAGGTTTTCTATTGTCTATTTTTTAAATTTATAAATTATTTTTATTTTAAAATTTCAATTATCATATTTTCCTATATTTATGGGAGGATTAATTATTATCTAAAAATTATTTTAAACCTTAAAACCAATTATATTTTTATTCTACTCATAGATATAAATCATTATGAGAATAATATGACAATTTATAAATCTATTTTGGCTTTAAATTTGGTTCTAAGCAGCTACGGTTTTTCAGTTTGCAAAGTCCTGTTCTCCCACGGGACTTTGCCCCTACTTTTTTCAGCGTCATGCAGCGGTGTGACAAAAGTAGTCTGGGTTAAGCGTTTGGCTTAGCCCCTTTATCTCTGTGCTGCAATGGTTTATTACTTTAAATCAGCGCAAAAGATTAAAGTCTGTTGTGGCACAGAGGCCTAAAGTTGTTTGGTTAATTGAGCTTATATTTAGATTTAATAAATTCAAATAATTCTTTAAAAAGAGGATGCCATTCTTCTGTTGGAGGACTCAAAAAAGAGTGCCAGAAAAACTCGAAAGTTAATCCATTATCATCTTCACAAAAATGTGACCATTTATCTTTTAAAGCCTCATGTGTACTACACACAAAAACATGCCAATCAGGCCCTGCCTCTGAAGGAATATGTTTACCTAGGTATGAATGAATTTGAGCACTCTTTATTCCAGATTCTTCATAAAGCTCACGTAAAGCGGCATGTTCTAACTGTTCTTGATGCTCCACAGTGCCTTTAACGATTTGAACTCCTGCTAACGGATGTCTAAATACTAAAATCTCCAAGTTATTATTAATTTTCCTAAATACCACAGGAACCACTTTTTCTATTAAAGTCATAATCATTTTCTTCTTTAAATTTAAGTGGATATTATAAAACTTAGTAAAATCTCATCAACTTTATAATCAATCAAGCTATTCTGTGCTTACATTAAATTTTTGAACATTTATTAGAATGAACTATACATGGGATGAATTTGAGCAAAGACTCATTACCTATAGAGATGTAACTATTGATCTTGCAAGAATATTAGATGCGTATGAACTTCGAATAAAAGAACTTATTCAAAGAATTCAATTATTAACTTATGAGGATTCTCTACTTATATTTAATCAGTTATATGAGATACAGGCTCATTTAGCTACTGCCAAATTTCGGTATGACCTCGAATTAAGCGAAGCTTTAGATATATTTGTTTATCATTTTGATAGAGATGACAAAGAGCTTATAAGCCAATATTGGTATAAAGAATTTAAGAAAAACAAAGATATTCTTTGGCCTTTACCTCAAAATGAATAATGGCTTGTACGTTTTAACCTACAAACTTTTAGGGATTTTGCGGATTGGCGACTTACCGCTTTTTTCCTATGATGAGTTCATACAGGAACAGGATGTTCCGGAACACAAAACAACAATAATAGGTTCAAGCACCAGGAGCGTGAGATACGACAGGAGTCATATCTAGCAACCAAATACGAAAAAGCTCGACAGGATGTCGGGCTTTTTTTATGTCTGAATATTAGGAGATTTTAGGGGTTAAAAATCTCAGGTAGACTCTCTGCAAGAATTTTAGGAATGTTGTTTGGATAAACAATCTCGTCCGTTTGTCTTAGTTCATCAAGCGTCCACCAACGGCTTTTACTAATCACAAGCTTTTCTTGTTCAGTCCAGTTTGCTGTATTCACTTCTTCATTTTTAATAAAGACAATAAAAAGCCTTTCATCAGAAATCACCATTTCCGCACTCGGTAACATCATTTCAAAATTGCGTTTTGCAACATGAGTACCTACATTTTGCCTAACCACACCTAACTCTTCATAAAGTTCTCGGCAAGCTGCTTGCTCGAAGGTTTCCCCTTCTTCTAGTCCTCCGCCTACGGTTGCCCAATGGGATTGTCCAGCTAAGGCGTCATTTGTATGAGTGAATTGAAATAATAGAATTTGATGATTTTCATTAATAACTAATAGTCTTGAAGATTTTCTAATACGCATTTGATTTTTTCTTGAAGCAACAAGATAGCTATTATTCATATTCACTTTGAAAAGTTAAATCATTTCGCTATGTACGTTTTTTCCTACAAGCTTTTAAGGATTTTGCGGATTGGCGACACCCCTCTTTTTTCCTAATATGAACTCATACAGGAACAGGATGTTCCAGAACATAAAACAACAATAATAGGTTCAAGCACCAGGAGCGTGAGATACGACAGGAGTCATATCTAGTACCCAAATACGAAAAAGCCCAACAGGATGTTGGGCTTTTTTTATGGTCATTTAAAAATGATATTAAAGCTAACCTATAGCGGACTATGTGCCTGTTCTTGCTTTTTATGACGTATCCAACGTATTGCCAAAATAACAGCAATAACCACCACAATCGCAACAAGCGCAGGAACTAACAAAGCTGAAACCGAAAGTAAGATTGCCCCAATCCACTCCCCTGTAGCAACAACAAAATTTCCTAAACCGCCTGTGGTTGCAGTTGAAACACCACGTGCAGCGACTGTACTCATTTGCACCACACCTGCCGTACCACCGCCCACAATAATCGCTGCCGCCCAACCTGCGAACTGTGACATTTCACCACTACTCACGGCCATGGTCGTTAACGTACCTGCGATCATGGCCGCAGGAGTCGCGACTGTGTCTAAGGCATTATCGACCCAAGGAATATAATAAGCGGCAACTTCACAGACTGTTGCCACAGCTAAAGCCAAGCAAACCGATGGCAGAGCTAACCATTCAAAACCCTTCGATGGCTCAAACCATCCCATCATTGTTGCAATGCTCATGACCAACAATGGCACAAACACCCGAAAACCGCAGGCAGCGCTCAGCCCCACGCCAATACATAAACCTAATATAGTTTCCATAACGGTTTCCTTTTTCATGCCCATCGCGGGTCTTGTTATGTAAGTCTTATTTTAAACTAACAAAAAGCCCCATCGGGTGACAGGGCTTTTTGTTAAATGCGAACGCAAATATTATTTTATTCTTAACGTTTAAACTCAGTGCAATAGCATTTAGTGCATGGTGGTAAACGATCTGTATTAATTTCTAAAAACACTCTCTGGCCACATTGAGCGCAGAAATAGAAGCCTGTTCCGGGTTTTTCGCCAGCTGTTACCATGATTGCATTCCTATAATCGTATAGATATTAAACAGGAATATAACCCACTTAAAGTGAATGTCAATTGTCCATTTCGCCCGATGATGATGGCATAAATGCAAAAAATGTTATTTGTACGATTTATCTTACAAACTTTTAGGGATTTTGCGGATTGGCGACACCTTTCTTTTTTCCTATGATGAGTTCATACAGGAACAGGAAGTTCCGGAACACAAAACAACAATAATAGGTTCATGCATCAGGATCGTGAGATACGACAGGAGTCATATCTAGCAACCAAATACGAAAAAGCCCAACAGGATGTTGGGCTTTTTTTATATGATAATTTTTATATTAAAATAATTCATTTTAACTGGAATCAATTTAATTAAATAAGATCTGACATCTGCACAAATTTAGGAACATCATTAAATATAAATTTAACTTAAGTATTTGACTTAGAAATAAAATTGAATAGTATTTATAGTAATTTATCTAGAGTTTTAAGTATGGCTCTTATTGAAATACCAACAATTAAAAGTGATGAAGCCGGATTCGATTGTATTTTAAAAATATTTCACGAGGTTACTGAGGATCCTGTAGACTATTTTTTATTTACTTTTAAACACTGTTCAAAGCTTTCACATAATGGAATAGTTTTACTTGGAGGTTTAAGTAGATATATTGCTTATCAAAAATTAACAAGTGCTGAGCTACTTCATAAGAAAATTCCTTATATTGGTTGTAAATTTTTAGTTGATAGCATGTCATCCGTTGTATCAAACAACTTAATTGGAAACAATTTTTTAAGTTACTTCTCTCCAACCAACACAAAAGAGCAGCCCTACCCCAAAGGAGAATATATTGGTTATAGGGAACATGATATAACCCTAGACGATGGGGCTTTAGCTGAACACTTAGAGAGTGAATGGCTATCTGATGATAAATTAAAGTTAAGTGAAAAATTAAAACAAGCAATTATTAGTAGAATTCTTGAAATATTTATGAATGCTTATGGCCATGGAGTATCTAAACAATCTAATCCCCGATTAAAAATTTATAGTTGCGGCGAATACGACAAAAAAAATAAAAAACTTCATATAAGTGTCTTAGATTTTGGTCCTGGTATTGTTCATAATGTAATGAAGTGTACGAATATTAAAGATGATATAGAAGCAATGAGCTGGGCACTGAAACAGGGTAATTCAACAAATACTGATAGTTCAAATTACAATCTAGCGAGAGGGTTAGGATTTGAGTTGTTAAGACAATTTGTTACAGTAAACAAAGGTGAATTACGAATTTACAGCAATAGAGTTAAAGTATGTACGGACCAACATGGTGAATATAAAGTTTCGCATCTTACAGAGCATTTTCCTGGCACCTTTGTAAGTATTACAATAAATTGTGATGGAAACAATTATTGTTTTTCTTCTGAACAGCCACAAAAAAACTCTTTTTATCAGTAAATTATTAGGATTAAGAATGAATACGATAAAAGTGTACGACCTAACTGGTAGAAATGCTATTTCCATGCAAAAAGGAGATAAGGTTTATCAAATTTTGATTCAAAACATTCAAAATAATGAAAATACTCTTTTAGATTTTCAAGATGTTTCTTTATTTGCATCTCCATTTTTTAATGCTGCTATTGGGCATCTGCTTAAGGATATAACTCTTGATCAGTTATTGACTTACATACGACCAATAAATTTGAATGAAACAGGCAAAGAACTTCTTAATCTAGTTATATCGAATGCCCTTAGCTTCTATTCAGAAAGAGAAAATAAGAGTGAGTAAAATAGCTGAAATTTTTGATATATCTCGTACTACCCCAGATCAAGAAGATAAATATTTTTTAGATACAAATGTATGGTATTGGCTTACTTATTGCGGTTCAAAACAATTCTACAGTACAAGAAGACCCGCTCCTTATCAGCTTAGAAACTACCCCACTTTTGTAGAAAAGATACAGGATGAGGGAGCAAAAATTTTTCACTGCCCACTTACTTACACTGAATTAGCCAATATTATTGAAACTGCTGAATATGAGGAATATTTAAGTAAAAATTCTGGAATAGCAAAAATAACAAAAAAAGATTTTAGAAACCTTCCAAAAGAACGCGAAAATGTAGTTAAAGAAATTGATACAGCGTGGAAAGCTATAAGTTCAATGTCACAATGTTTAAAATTAGAAATTGATAATGATACTATCAACGCTACACATAACTTTTTATCTACATCGGTTCTCGATTCTTATGATGCTCTTTTTATTCACTTTATGAAGGCACATAATATAACGATGCTTGTTTCAGATGATATAGATATGGCTTCTGCCGAAATAGATCAATTTTTCACAGCAAATAGAAAAGTTTTAGTAAAATAATTTTAGTTTTTGTAGAGTGCTACTAATATTTTGATACTAGTAGCACGAACTAAATTTTAAGCCACTTGGCCTTCTAAAAAGTCTTGCGCAAAACGCTGTAATACACCGCCCGCTTCATATACAGAAACTTCTTCTTCTGTATCTAAACGGCAAGTCACAGGTACTTCAAGAATCTCTTCTTTACCATCCGCTGTAGCACGTTCAATCACTAAAGTTAAAGTCGAACGCGGCGCAATATTACCAATCACGCTATAAAGCTCTGTACCATCTAGTTTTAAAGTTTTGCGGTTTACACCCGGTTTAAACTCAAGTGGTAACACGCCCATACCCACCAAGTTGGTACGGTGAATACGTTCAAAACCTTCTGCCACAATCGCTTCAACACCTGCAAGGCGTACACCTTTTGCAGCCCAGTCACGGCTTGAACCCTGACCGTAGTCAGCACCCGCAATAATGATTAACGGTTGCTTACGGTTCATGTAGGTTTCAATCGCTTCCCACATACGCATCACTTCGCCTTCTGGCTCTACACGCGCTTTCGAACCTTGCTTAATGGTACCGTCTGAACGAACCACCATTTCGTTATAAAGTTTCGGGTTGGCAAATGTTGCACGTTGTGCAGTCAAATGGTCACCACGGTGCGTTGCATATGAGTTGAAGTCTTCTTCTGGTACGCCCATTTTGTGAAGGTATTCACCCGCAGCCGAGTCCATCAAAATCGCGTTTGAAGGCGACAAATGGTCGGTCGTGATGTTGTCACCTAAAATCGCAAGCGGACGCATGTTCGCCAAAGTACGTGGTGCAGCCAACGCCCCTTCCCAATATGGTGGACGGCGGATATAAGTACTTTGCGGACGCCAGTCATAAAGCGGACTTTCGGCCTCTACGGTTACGCCTAAGTCAAACATTGGAATGTAGACTTTACGGAACTGTTCAGGCTTCACAGCTTCTTTAACTAACGCATCAATTTCAGCATCAGATGGCCAGATGTCTTTCAGGTAAATCGGGTTACCTTCTTTGTCATGACCTAAAGCATCTTTTTCGATATCAAAACGAATCGTACCCGCAATTGCATAGGCCACAACAAGCGGTGGAGATGCCAAGAACGCTTGTTTTGCATATGGATGGATACGGCCATCGAAGTTACGGTTACCAGACAGTACTGCTGTTGCGTACAAGTCACGGTCAATAATTTCTTGTTGAATGACTGGATCTAACACACCCGACATACCGTTACACGTTGTACAAGCATAAGCCACAATACCAAAACCAAGTTGCTCTAAGTCTTTTAGAACACCTGCTTCTTCAAGGTAAAGTGCAGCCGCTTTTGAACCCGGTGCAAATGATGATTTCACCCAAGGTTTACGAACTAAACCAAGTTCATTTGCTTTACGCGCCAACAAACCTGCCGCCACGGTGTTACGTGGGTTAGAAGTGTTAGTACATGAAGTAATTGCAGCAATAATGATTGCGCCATCTGGCATTAAGCCGTCAGAACGGTTTTCAACAACGCCTGCAATGCCTTTTTCTTTTAAGTCCGCAGTTGAAACGCGTGCATGTGGGTTTGATGGACCAGCAATGTTACGGGTTACTTTTGATAGATCAAAACGAAGTACGCGTGGGTACTCTGCTTTGGTCATGTCAGATGCCCAAAGGCCGATTTCTTTTGCGTACTGTTCAACCAATGCCACTTGAGCATCTTCACGGCCAGTGAGGCGTAAGTAGTCGATTGTGTTTTGGTCGATGTAGAACATCGCAGCCGTAGCGCCATATTCTGGTGTCATGTTCGAAATGGTTGCGCGGTCGCCTACAGACATGCTGTCAGCACCTTCACCAAAGAACTCAAGGTAAGCACCCACTACACGCTCTTTACGCAAGAACTCTGTTAGAGCAAGTACGATATCTGTTGCAGTAATACCTGCCTGCCGCTGACCTACAAACTCAACACCAATAATGTCTGGTAGACGCATCCAAGATGCACGGCCTAACATTACGTTTTCAGCTTCTAAGCCACCAACACCCACAGAAATTACGCCCAAAGCGTCTGTATGTGGTGTGTGCGAGTCTGTACCTACGCATGTGTCTGGGAATGCTACGCCATCACGCGCCTGAATGACCGGAGACATTTTCTCTAGGTTAATCTGGTGCATAATGCCGTTCCCCGCAGGGATCACATCGACATTTTTAAATGCAGTTTTGGTCCACTCAATAAAGTGGAAACGGTCTTCGTTACGGCGGTCTTCAACAGCACGGTTTTTTGCAAAAGCGTCTGGGTCAGCACCACCGTATTCCACTGCTAAAGAGTGGTCGACAATGAGCTGTGTTGGCACAACTGGGTTGACTTTAGATGGGTCACCGCCTTTGTCGGCAATCGCATCACGTAAACCTGCAAGGTCAACCAAAGCTGTTTGACCCAAGATGTCATGACACACCACGCGCGCAGGATACCAAGGAAAGTCTAAGTCCTGACGGCGTTCAATCAACTGTGTTAAATAAGCTGTTAAGTTCTCGGCATCGGCACGGCGTACCAATTGCTCTGCGAGTACTTTTGAGGTGTAAGGCAGTTTTTCATATGCGCCTGGCTGAATATCTTCAACGGCTTGACGCACGTCGTAATATTCAAGCTGGGTACCTGCCAGCGGTTTACGGTATTTTGTGTTCATTAACCACGCTCCGCCAATGGTTTAAATTCGAGATTTTCAGGGCCTGTGTAGTTCGCGCTTGGACGAATGATCTTGCCGTCTTGACGTTGTTCAATCACGTGTGCTGACCAGCCTGCTGTACGTGCAATCACGAACAATGGTGTGAACATTGCAGTTGGAACGCCCATTAAGTGATAACTCACCGCACTGAACCAGTCGAGGTTCGGGAACATGTTTTTCACTTCTTTCATCACTGCTTCTAAACGTTCAGCAATGAGGTACATTTTTGTGTTTTCTTGCGCTTCTGCTAAGTCGTGCGCCACTTTCTTGATCACTTCGTTACGTGGGTCAGAAACTGTATAGACAGGGTGACCAAAACCGATCACGACTTCTTTATTTTCAACACGTTTACGGATGTCAGCTTCTGCTTCGTCTGCGTTGTCGTAACGTTGTTGAATGACGAATGCAACTTCGTTTGCACCACCGTGTTTAGGTCCACGAAGCGCACCAATACCGCCAGTAATTGCCGAGTACATGTCAGAGCCTGTACCTGCAACCACACGTGACGTAAATGTTGATGCGTTGAACTCGTGCTCAGCATACAAAATCAGAGATGTATGCATTGCTTGAATCCATTCTTCAGATGGTTTTTCGCCATGAAGTAAATGTAAGAAATGCGCTGCAATTGAGTCGTCATCTGTTTCAACTTCAATACGACGACCGTTGTTGCTGAAGTGGTACCAATAAAGCAACATTGAACCTAGGCTTGCCATTAATTTATCAGCAATGTCTTTTGCGCCAGCTTCGTTGTGGTCTTCGTGTTCTGGTGTTAAACAACCTAGCACTGAAACACCTGTACGCATGACATCCATCGGGTGTGCAGATGGAGGAAGTTGTTCAAGTGCAGTTTTAAGTGCTGCTGGTAAGCCACGAAGTGCTTTTAATTTTGCTTTATATGCTTTGAGTTCAGCTTTGTTTGGTAGTTTGCCATGTACAAGCAAGTGAGCAACTTCTTCAAACTGGCTACCTGCTGCAAGGTCAAGAATGTCATAGCCACGATAGTGCAAGTCGTTACCGCTACGTCCTACGGTACACAGTGCTGTGTTTCCTGCAACTTGTCCGCTAAGTGCAACTGATTTTTTTGGTTTGAAGCCTGTTGTTGTTTCATTTGAGCTCATAAGATCGTCCTTTCCTATCTATTTAAATTATTTGGGAAACACGGCATATGTACCGTGTTTTACTTCTTATTTCTTTTTAGCAAATGCGTTGTCTAAGTAGTCTTCAAACGCATAGTAGTTAATACGTTCATATAACTCTTTACGCGTTTGCATAATATCAACCACGTTCTTTTGCGTGCCTTCTTTACGCAAGGTTTCATACACAGTTTCGGCTGCTTTGTTCATGGCACGGAAAGCAGAAAGCGGATAAAGCGCAAGGCTTACATCGGCAGATGCTAACTCTTCAGTAGTAAACAGTGGTGTAGAACCGAACTCGGTAATGTTTGCCAAAATTGGTGCGCCAGTCTTCTGAGCAAATTGCTTGTACATATCAAGCTCGGTAATTGCTTCAGGGAACAACATGTCTGCGCCCGCTTCGATGTAGGCACCCGCACGGTCAATTGCAGCTTGTAAGCCATCTACTGCCAATGCATCGGTACGTGCCATAATCACGAAGCTGTCATCACCACGCGCATCAACCGCAGCTTTAATACGGTCAACCATTTCTTCTTGAGTCACAATGGCTTTGTTCGGACGGTGACCACAACGTTTTGCGCCCACTTGGTCTTCAATGTGCATTGCCGCAGCACCAAACTTAATCAGTGCTTTTGTCGTACGAGCAATGTTAAATGCTGAAGCACCAAAACCTGTGTCGGCATCGACCAATAATGGCAGATCACATACATCAGTAATACGGCGTACGTCTGTCAACACATCATCAAGGTTACTAATTCCCAAATCAGGTAAGCCTAAAGAACCAGCGGCTACACCACCACCTGATAAGTAAATCGCTTTATAACCTGCACGTTTTGCCAAAAGTGCATGATTGGCGTTGATGGTTCCAACCACTTGTAATGGCTTTTCTTGGGCTACTGCATCGCGAAATAGCTGACCTGCGGATTGTTTAGCCATTGTTATGTTCTCCTTGTGCTTGTAGCAGTGTTTGCTCAATAATTTTGTAAGAAGCATTGATATGTCGATGCATGAGCAGTTCGGCAAGTTCACCATCGCCTTCTGCAATTGCATCTAAAATACGGATGTGTTCGTCCCAAGCTTTGCTCGGTCGATCGGGTGTGTTTGAAAATTGAATTCGGTACATGCGGATGAGGTGATAAAGCTCATCACATAGCATTTTTTCTAGGGTTTTATTGCCACTACTTTTGATAATGCAGTAGTGAAAATCGTCCTGCCCTTCTTGCAAATAATATCCTTTACCTGCTTTAAAGTTTTCATCTTCGGCATGCATACGTAAGACATCACGTAGCGCCAAGATTTGCTTTTTATCAATATGCTGTGCAGCAAGTTTGCAAGCCAAACCCTCTAAAGACGCACGAATTTGGTAAAGCTCTTTAAACTGTTGCAGTGAGAGCGAAACCACACGTGCACCCACATGAGCAGTTCGCTCAACCAAACGTTGCCCTTCAAGGCGATGAATTGCTTCACGCAAAGGCCCACGGCTAATGCCATAAGTACGCGCCAGTTCAGGTTCAGAAATTTTGCTACCTGCCGGGATTTGACCCAAAACAATCGCCGTCTGTATTTGTTTAAATACATTCTCGGTCAGTGTTCTTCCCTGACTTTGTAGTGGCTCTGGTGCGAAGGTCAAATCTTGCATATTGTCGACAATTTTTAATCAATTATGAGTTTTATAGCGGTATGAATGAAAAAAATCAAGGTGATTGTTGACACTTTACAGAACGCATCAGGTCAATTTTTATCGTTAGACCTGTTATCTCATCTTATATTTAAACCATTAAACCACTTGCCAATTAGTATTTATAAAACAGTTGTTTAATATTATTTTACCTATAGATTTATGGCACTTTTTTAGCTGCTTTTCGACCGCTAATCTTTTGTTTCAAACTTTAGTCTACAACCAATGTATTACAGCAAGATTGTAGACAATCTGCTTGAATGAAAGCATGAGTTATAAATTAGTATCTATTTACCGTAATTTCTTTTAAATCTTTTTATCATTTTCATCCAGAAAATATCGATATTAGTGAAATTATCAGGTGCTTCACGGTAGCTTTATTGATACATTATTGAACATCGACATAGTTGTGGCGTATTTTTCGAGACAGAAAAAACCGAGCACTATGCATATTGTTGAATGAAAGGACTTTTTTGATGTTTCAACATATCCCCCCATAC
Source organism: Acinetobacter sp. NIPH 542 (assembly GCF_000369825.1). Classification (NCBI taxonomy): domain Bacteria; kingdom Pseudomonadati; phylum Pseudomonadota; class Gammaproteobacteria; order Moraxellales; family Moraxellaceae; genus Acinetobacter; species Acinetobacter sp. NIPH 542. The sequence continues at coordinate 60,334 of NZ_KB850208.1, read as the reverse complement.
GCAGGCGATCCAATTCTCTCTTTAATGGAACAGTTCAACGCTGATACTCGTTCTGGAAAAGTAAACTTGAGTATTGGTCTTTATTATAACGAAGACAGTATTGTTCCTCAGTTAGAGACCATTATTGAAGCGCAAAAGCGTATCGAGCCTAAAAACGGTAAAACCAAGCTTTATTTGCCAATGGAAGGCTTCAAACCTTACCGTGAAGCAATTCAAGCACTTTTATTTGGTGCAAACAGCCCAGCAGTTAAAGCTGGTCGTGCTGTAACCATCCAAACGCTTGGTGGTTCAGGTGCATTGAAAGTTGGTGCTGACTTCTTAAAAACTTATTTCCCAAATTCAGACGTTTGGGTAAGCCAACCAACTTGGGATAACCACGTTGCGATTTTCAATGGCGCTGGCATCAAGACTCATTTCTACCCATATTTCGATAACGAAACACGTGGTGTAGATTTTGACGGTATGCTTTCTACACTTAAAACTTTGCCTGAGCAAAGCATTGTGTTATTGCACCCATGCTGCCACAACCCAACGGGTGCTGACTTAAACCCAGCGCAATGGGATCAAGTAATTGCAGTATTAAAAGACCGTAACCTTATTCCATTCCTAGATATCGCTTACCAAGGTTTTGGTGACGGTATGGAAGAAGATGCGTATGCAATCCGTGCTTTAGACCAAGCGGGTCTAAACTTCATTGTGAGCAACTCGTTCTCTAAAATCTTCTCTTTATATGGCGAGCGCGTTGGCGGCTTAACTTTCGTTTGTGACGATGCAGAAGCTGCTCAGTGCACATTCGGTCAGTTAAAAGCGACTGTACGCCGTATTTACTCTAGCCCTCCTACAACAGGCGCTTGGTTAGTTGATGAAGTGTTAAATGACGCTGAACTTAACCAACAATGGCAAGGTGAAGTGAAAGAGATGCGTGAGCGTATTATTAAAATGCGTAGCATCTTGAAAGATGAACTTACTAAAGCGTTACCAGACCGTGACTTTAGCTACCTTGTAAACCAAAAAGGTATGTTCAGCTACACAGGTTTAACTGCTGAACAAGTGGATATCTTGCGTGAAGAATATGCAATTTACTTAGTACGTAGTGGCCGTATTTGTGTTGCTGGTTTAAACATGAACAATGTTTACACTGTTGCTAAAGCAGTTGCAGAAGTGCTTGCTAAATCAGTAGAAGCAGCATAAGACACCTACTAAAAAAGGCGCTTCGGCGCCTTTTTTATGTCTCGATATTAAGATTTAGCTTTGCCCCAATATTTCAGTTTTGAGGTATGTCCAATCCCCACATTAAAGCTATTGGTTGGGTCGAGTTTTTGATAGAAATTGGCCAATGCAGGTTTGGCAATGTAAAGATGCCCAACATTATGCTCTGCTGGATATTCAGCACGGCGCGAGTCTAACAACTTCCACATTTGATATTCCATTTCTAAAGGGTCATGGCCCTTTTTAAGAATATAGTCCTGATGAAATACATGACAAAAGAAATGCCCATAATAGAGTTTATGGAGAATTTTATTTTCCATCTCGGCTGGGAGTTGCTCTACCCATTCGCGGTCATTACGACGTAACGCAATATCAAGCGCGACAATATCTTCAACTTCACTACGGTGTGTATCACGATAACGAATTGCCGCCCCTGCAATCGCAAAACGGTGTAAGAACGCTTTTCGTCCTTCCTCTTCACTACATACGAAATAGCTACCTGACTGATGCACTGCAAAATATTCTTTTAAAAATTGCTCGGTTTGAGCTTTTGAATTATTTTCGACACGTAGCACTAAATGGTGCTCATAACGATCTCGATATTCGGTCATACGCTTAGGCAAATGACTCGCTAAAAAGAACGTAATCGCCTGTAAAATATGATCCGTTAAGCCTTTAATTTTAAATCTTTCCAAAAAGCCATCGACTTTATCTTTCATGGCGAAGGCTTTTGGAACATTGGCTGTACCAAATTTCTCAATAAATAGGAAGGTGTCTTTTCCGTACTTTTCACCAATCAAATAAGCATCTCGGTGAATATATTCACCTGCAATTGGCAAACTTGGCAATGAGGTCAGTAAATAACGACGAATCGCTGTTAAATCATCGGCATCATTCGTACCAATATAAAAAACATTACTTTCTACTTTTTCATAAGTATCAAGACGTACCGCAAACACACAGACTTTACCTGCCGAACCCGATGCCTCAAACAAACGTGACGGGTCTGCATTAAAACGAGCAGGTGTATCTTCATCAACTTGAGTCACATCGTGGGCATAACGATGGTCAGATGCCTGTTTTTCACTATCATCTAAAATATCTAAGGGTTGGTATTGCTGTTTCTCTAAACGAGTCAAAATTTCTTCAGGAGTCGAACCTAAATTCACCCCTAAGTGGTTCACCAGTTCTAACTGTCCAGCAACATTCACCTGAGCATATAACGCCAGTTCAGTATACGCAGGACCACGGCGCACCAATGCACCGCCCGAGTTATTACACACCCCGCCAAGTACCGATGCTCCAATACACGATGAACCAATTACTGAATGTGGTTCACGGTCGTAGCCTTTTAAAATTTGTTCTAAATTGTCTAAGGTCGCGCCGGGTAAACAAATCACTTGCTTACCGTCATGAATGACTTGTATGCCTTTTAAACGGCGCGTACTCATGACCAACACTGGGCGGTCATAATCATCACCATATGGGGTTGAACCACCGGTCAATCCCGTATTGGCCGCCTGCATAATGACAATACAGTCTGCGTCAATTGCAGCTTGGAGCACCTGCCATTGTTCTAGCAATGTGCCCGGCACCACCACAGCCAGCACTTTCCCCTCACCAAAACGACGACCTTGGCGGTACTGACGCGTGCTTTGGTCATCGGTCAAAACATAAGAACGCCCCACAATATTTTGTAAGCGTTCGATCACTGCTTGAGGAGAAAATGTTTGCATGATGGTTTCCTTTTGGTCATCCATTTATCAAATTAGACCAACACGACGGCATCTTACCGTTTGTAATTTATAATTTAATTAGCTCATTCTCTAATTCGAATCAGCCCTATATTTACTATCGCGGTTGGCGGCAGGGATGCCGCCGTTTCGATGCGGTAGCAAGGACGTACCATCATCGAAACAAAGGTTTTTGGTTACTTTTTTAAAAAAGTAAAGTCAATTAGCTACTTCCATTGAACTTTTTCCGATACGACTCCGTCGTGCCAATATCATCAAAGTTAATACGAAAATATTAGAGCTTCATCGCCTGTACTAAACAATCCGCATTAATATCCGAAATCGACTTAGCACCCGTGAGCGTCATCGCAACTCGCATTTCCTTATCAATCAAATCAAGCAAGTTCGACACCCCTTGCCCACCTGCTGCTGCCAAGGCATAAACAAACGCACGGCCAAGTAAAACCGTATCGGCACCAAGTGCCAACATACGCACTACATCTAAACCATTACGAATGCCTGAGTCAGCCAAAATTGCCAAATCACCTTTTACCGCATCAGCAATTGCAGGTAAGGCACGAGCAGAAGACATCACACCATCTAACTGACGACCACCGTGATTCGACACCACAATACCATTTGCACCAAAACGCACAGCATCTTTGGCATCTTCAGGGTCTAAAATACCTTTAATTACCATTGGACCATCCCAGAACTCACGTATCCACTCAAGGTCTTTCCATGAAATTGATGGGTCAAAGTTCGAGCCTAACCAGCCAATATAGTCTTCAAGCCCAGTCGGTTTACCTAAATATTTAGAGATATTACCCAAGTCATGCGGACGACCCATTAAGCCGACATTCCACGACCAATGTGGATGGAACATCGACTGCATATAACGACGCATTGCAGCATTTGGCCCACTCATACCCGAATGGGCATCACGGTAACGCGCCCCTGGCACAGGCATATCTACGGTAAACACCAGTGTTGAACAACCCGCCGCTTTTGCACGTTCCAAAGCATTACGCATAAAACCACGGTCACGTAATACATAAAGCTGGAACCACATCGGACGGTTAATTGCAGGTGCAACTTCTTCAATCGGACAAACAGAAACCGTTGAAAGCGTAAATGGAATACCTTTTTTATCGGCTGCCATCGCGGCCTGCACTTCACCTCGGCGTGCATACATACCCGTTAAACCGACAGGCGCCAAAGCAACTGGCATCGACAATGTTTCATTAAATAGTTTTGTCTCTAAACTTAACGCTGACATGTCATTGAGCACACGTTGACGCAATGCAATTTCTGACAAATCTTGTACGTTACGCTTTAAGGTATATTCCGAATACGCTCCACCATCAATGTAATGAAATAAAAATGGGGGTAAGCGACGTTGTGCCGCAGCACGATAATCATTGCCAGAAGAAATAATCATTTTGAATCAACTCTATTTAAACGATTTGCACGTTTCTGGCGAGCTTCGTCTTCATCCAGAGAACGCACATGATTAATCACAAATTCAATATGACCGCAGACAGCTTGGCGTGCGGCCTCGGGATCTTTACGATCAATAGCATCCATCACCTGAAAATGCTGCTCGCTCAGCAAGTCACCATTGACGGGATCGTTATAAACTTTTTTACGCCCTAACAAGACGTTGTATTGCAGCAAATCAAACAAGCTACGCATCATTTGAATCAGCACCACATTGTGAGATGCTTCAGCAATTGCTAAGTGGAATTCAGCATCTGCCACAGCAGCCTGTGCTGAGTCACCTGCATTTTGATGGCGACTAATTTCATTAAAATAATGACGGATTTTGGCGCGATCTTCAGGCGTTGAGCGCAATGCGGCATACCATGCCGTGCCACCTTCAAGTAATAACCGCGCCTCTTGCACATCAAAACGGTAAAGCGGATCTTCTTCAATCAAGTTACTAATTGGGTTCACAATCAGTTGCTGTGGCCACTGTTCAGGTAACTGCTGAATATAAGTCCCATCGCCACGGCGGCTACTGAGTACACCTTGACTATTAAGCTGCTGAATTGCTTCACGCAAAGACGGACGAGAAACCCCTAAGCTAGTTGCAAGCTGGCGCTCAGCAGGCAAACGGTCACCTTTTTTCATGTGCCGCTCTTCAATTAATGCCTGCAATTTCATGACCACTTGATCGGAGATTCTCATCGCGTTTCCTTCACTGGAGTTATGGAATCATCCACGGAACCAGATAAGCCTGAACCGTAATAATGATGCCAACAAAGACAGTGAATATGATGCTATGTTTTACCGTGAAACGGAACAAGTCAGATTCTTTTCCAACTAAGCCTACTGCTGCACACGCAATCGCAATTGACTGTGGAGAAATCATCTTACCTGTCACACCACCACTGGTATTGGCAGCCACAAGCAATACTTCTGGAATACCAATTTGCTGCGCTGTGGTTGCCTGTAATGCCGAGAACAAAGCATTTGAAGATGTATCTGAGCCCGTAAGGAACACACCCAGCCAGCCCAAAAATGGCGAGAAGAAAGTAAACGCATGACCTGTATGCGATAGAGCCAAAGCTAAAGTTGCAGATAAACCTGAATAGTTCGCAATAAAAGCAAATGCCAACACCATACCAATCGAGTAAATCGGTGTTTTTAACTCATTGATTGTTTCACCAAAAGTCGTTACTGCCTCACTTGCTTTCATTTTCAAGAAAATAGCAGTGATGATTGCAGCAATAAAAATTGCAGTACCTGTTGCAGAGAACCAGTCAAACTTATAAATCGCTTCGTATGGCTTCATTTCTGCCACAATAGGTGGCATTTTTTCGACCAATTTATGCAAGTACGGCACTTCAAGTTTAAAAATCCAGTGCTCAAGAGCACCATCTTTTGCAAATAATGCTTTAAATGGCTTAACACTCCAGATGGTTACCATCACCGTTAAGATTGCAAATGGAGACCACGCCTTAGCAATTTTCCCAATACTGTAACGTTGAACCGTTGTAGGTTGCTGAATTAGAGTTTGGCCAGCTTCAGGTTCAAAGCGGAAAATATGTTTTGGTTTCCAGAAACGGAACAACACAGTCAGGCTGACCAATGAAGCAATTGCAGCAGTAATGTCTGGTAATTCAGGGCCAATAAAGTTAGATGTAAGATATTGGGCAATCGCAAAAGCGCCACCACCCACTAATACAGCAGGCCAAGTTTCTTTAACACCACGCCAGCCATCCATAATAGCCATGATCCAGAACAGTACGATCAGCGTTAAAAATGGCAACTGACGACCCACCATCTGGCTAATTTCCATGGTGTCTACACCTGACACCTGCCCCGCCACAATAATTGGAATACCCATCGCACCAAAAGCAACTGGCGCTGTATTTACAATCAAGCATAAACCAGCAGCGTAAAGTGGCTTAAAGCCTAAACCTACAAGGAGTGCAGCGGTAATTGCCACAGGAGCACCAAAACCCGCAGCCCCTTCAAGGAAAGTACCAAATGCAAAACCAACGAGTAACATTTGCAGACGTTGGTCTTCGGTAATTGACAAAATGCTTGAGCGGATAACTTCAAACTGGCCTGTTTTTACCGAAATCTTGTATAGAAAAACTGCCCCAATAATGATCCATGAAATTGGCCATAGACCGTAGAAGAAACCATAAATGATTGATGCAAAGGCCATTTGACCCGGCATTTGATAGAAAAAGAGAGCAATCAATAATGCAATAATGACTGTGCCCGTACCCGCGATACTGCCTTTTAAACGAAAAACAGCCAACGCCAAAAAGAAGAAAATAATCGGGATTAATGCAACCGCGCTGGACAGCCAAATATTATTTAAAGGGTCATAAAGTTGTTGCCACATATTGAGCATTGTCATCTCCTTGAAATGCCAGGGCGAATTTTTGTACCTTAAATTCTTAAACATTTAACACAATTGGTATTACCAATTAAAAATTAAGTGCAAATGTTGTTCCTTAAACCACAGATCGCATCATAAACACAGATATTGGTAAGATCAATCATTAAATTAACACCATAATTGGTATGACCAATATGGTTGAATAAAATCAAGCTATTTCTAATTTATAAATTTATTTATTAGACTAAAGTCGTAAAAATCTTTCTTATAAATTTAGATATGAACTACCGAAATGAAGTGAAAAATTTGAATATAAAAACTATAAACATACCTGTTTCATGATCTATGTATAATGTGCACACAACTCAAACCACATGTATTGAATTGAATAATGACTACTTTAACGTGTTTTAAAGCTTATGATATCCGAGGCAAACTCGGCACCGAATTGAATGAAGAAATCGCTTATAAAATTGGCCGCGCTTACGGACAAATCTATAAACCCAAGACTGTAGTTGTAGGTTGTGATATTCGTCTAAGCAGTGAAGATTTAAAACAAGCGACCATCCGTGGTTTAAATGATGCGGGTGTTAATGTTCTTGATTTGGGCATGACGGGTACTGAAGAAGTTTACTTCGCCGCTTTCCATTTAGATGTACAAGGTGGTATCGAAGTTACTGCGAGCCATAACCCAATGGACTATAACGGCATGAAATTAGTTCGAGAAAATGCTCGTCCAATTAGTGCCGATACTGGTTTAAAAGAAATTCAGGCTTTAGCCGAAACCAAGAACTTTGAAGAAGTTAGCCAAAAAGGTACAACTCAAAGTTATAACATTTTGCCTGAGTTCATTGATCACTTAATCACCTACATTGAACCTGCAAAAATCCGCCCACTTAAGTTAGTGGTAAACGCGGGTAATGGTGCAGCTGGTCACGTGATTAATGCAATCGAAGAAAAATTTAAAGCGCTTAACGTACCAGTTGAATTTATTAAAATTCACCACGAGGCAGATGGTACTTTCCCAAATGGGATTCCTAACCCAATTCTAATTGAAAACCGTGACAGTACTCGAAATGCTGTACTTGAGCATAAAGCGGATATGGGAATTGCATGGGATGGTGACTTTGATCGCTGTTTCTTGTTTGATGAAAAAGGTCAGTTCATTGAAGGCTACTATATTGTTGGTCTATTAGCTCAAGCTTTCTTGATTAAACAGTCGGGTGAAAAAATTGTGCATGACCCACGTTTAGTGTGGAACACATTTGATATCGTAGATGAATACAAAGGTGTTGCTGTACAGTCAAAATCTGGACATGCATTCATTAAAGACGTTATGCGTGAACACAATGCTGTATATGGCGGTGAAATGAGTGCCCATCACTATTTCCGTGACTTTGCTTACTGCGATAGCGGCATGATTCCTTGGTTACTCACTGTTGCCCTACTCTCTGAAACAGGACAAACACTTTCAACACTCGTTGAAAACATGATTACTAAGTTCCCATGCAGTGGTGAAATCAACTTTAAAGTAGCCGATACACAAATCACTATTCAAAAGATTTTCGATTTCTATGCTGATCAAAATCCACAAATTGACCGTACTGATGGTGTAAGTCTAGACTTTGGTGCATGGCGCTTTAATGTCCGTGCTTCAAACACAGAGCCTTTACTACGCCTCAATATTGAAAGCCGTGCAGATCGTCAAGCTCAGCCAATGCAGCATTATGTAGATGAATTGACTGGGTTGATTCAGAACTAATTCATAATAAAAAAGGAGCTATGAGCTCCTTTTTTATTAGTATTTAATTATATCCATTAGGATTTTGCTTCTGCCAGTTCCAACTATCTTTGAGCATATCTTCTAAGCCATATTGCGGTTGCCAACCCAACTCAGCAACTGCACGGCTATTGTCTGCAAAAGAAGTTGCAACATCACCAGCTCGACGTGCTACAAACTCAAAAGCTACAGGTATGCCATTAACTTGTTCAAAGGTATTTTTAACTTGCAAAACAGATGAACCATTGCCTGTACCGATATTCCATGCTCGGCAACCTTTCGTCTGTAAACGGTTATTTAAAGCACACAAATGTGCATTCGCTAAGTCAACCACATGAATATAGTCACGTATACCAGTACCATCTACCGTGTCATAGTCATTACCATAAATAGATAATTTCTCACGGCGGCCAACAGCAACTTGAGTCACATAAGGCATTAAATTATTTGGAATACCTTGTGGATCTTCACCAATACGGCCACTCTTATGTGCACCTACAGGATTAAAATAACGAAGTAATGCGATTGACCACTCTGGATTAGACGCCGACAACTTTTGCAATAATTGCTCAACAATCAACTTAGTATAGCCATAGTTGTTACTCGGCATACCTGTTGGCATTTTTTCATTTAAAGGCGATATATTGTCTTCATCGTATACAGCAGCGGAAGAGCTAAACACCAGTGTATAAACCTTAGCTTTTGCCATCGATTTAACCAGTTGAATGCTACCCGCAATATTATTATCAAAATAAATAAGCGGTTTTTCTTGGCTTTCACCTACCGCTTTTAAACCTGCGAAGTGAATAACAGCATCAATTGAATGATTTTCGAAAACACGATCAAGTTCATCCGCATTACGGATATCACCCTGCACAAAAATTAAACTTTTTTGAGTGATATCTTGAATTCTATTTAAAGATTCTTCTGAGCTATTCGAAAGATTATCAAAAACAATGACTTCATATCCTGCATCTAATAACTCGATACAAGTATGGGAACCTATATAACCGGCCCCTCCAGTGACTAGAATTTTAGCCATCTACCTTTCCTAACAATATTTTAATTAACCCCCGAGTCGAGGCATCAAGTGTTGAAAAATCACTTTGAATACCATTTAAAATCGGAAGTAACTGATCAGCAATCTGTTTACCTTTTTCAACACCCCATTGATCAAACGGGTTAATATTCCAAATTACAGACTGCACAAAAACTTTATGCTCATATAAAGCAATCAACATTCCCAAACTATATGGATTCAACTCTTTCAATAATAAGGTTGAACTCGGTTGGTTACCTTCATATTGCTTATAAATTGGTAAATTCTCTAATTCAGCTGGGTCTAGAGCTTCATTACCAAAGGCCAATAATCTTGATTGCGCTAAACAGTTTGAAAGTGCAAGATGATGTTGTTCAACGAGAGCTTCTGCATTTTCAACATAGGTAAAATGATCTGCGTTATAACGTTGTATAGGGGCAATAAAATCACAACTTACTGCTTGAGTCCCTTGATGTAACAACTGATAGAAAGCATGTTGAGCATTTGGTCCTACTTCACCCCACACGATTGGGCAAGTATCTAATTCGACTTTTTGACCATCACGTTGCACCGATTTTCCATTAGATTCCATTTCAAGCTGTTGCAAATAAGCTGCGAAATACTTCAATCGGCCATCATAAGGTAATACGGCATGAGTTTGGATATTAAGAAAATTATTATTCCAAACTCCCAATAATCCCATTAACACAGGAATATTTTGCTCATAATTCGTATTTTGAAAATGTTCATCTATTATATGAGCGCCAGCCAAAAGTTGTTGGAACCCTTCAACACCAATCGTTAGAGCAATAGGCAATCCAATACATGACCATAATGAATAACGACCACCTACCCAATCCCAAAGCAATAACTGATTTTCTGGAGCAATCCCCCATTCGGTCATTTTATCTGCTTTTGTTGATACACCGACAAAATGACTTTTTAAAACTCGAGCATGTGTTCCCAAGGTTTTTTCAAGCCACTGACGTACCGTTTGAGCATTTGATAAGGTATCAATCGTTCCAAAAGATTTTGAAGAAATAATAAATAGTGTTGTTTCTGGACGAAGTTGATGGAGTAATTCTGATAACTGACTACCATCGATTGTCGATACAAAATGAATATTTAAGGGCTTCGCCGTTTTCACTTTAAAATCTGACAATGCATGGGTTACCATTTGTGGTCCTAAATCAGACCCTCCTACTCCAATATTCACGACATCTTGAATTACTTCACCTGTTGCACCACGATATTGGCCAGCGTGGATTTTTTCCACTAAGGCATACATACGTTGCAACTGACTATGGACTTGTGCCGTTAATTCTGGAAACTTTGAATAGTCAGCTGGCAAGCGCAGTGCCCAATGCATTGCTGCACGTTGCTCTGTACAGTTTACTTTGTCTTGTGAAAAAAGATGTTCAATCCATTGATTTAATTGTTTAGTTTTTGCTAGAGCAGTCAATTGTTCCAAAATGTTTTTAGTAACACGATGCTTACTATAATCAAAAACTAATGGATCAAATTTTATAGAATATTGTTGAAAGCGATCTGGTTCTGAAGCGAACAATTCTTTTATCTGTAATTTGGAATTTTTCTCACCTAAAGATTGCAATTTTAATAAAGGCGAAACTAATTCCTTAGGAAATTTCTCGATAGATTTACTCATAGACGACCTACTCCTTCATAAGCAAAGCCCTTAGCCTTTACATATGCCGGGTCATAAATATTACGCCCATCCAAAATTAAAGGATGCTGCATCATCTGTTGTAACTGCTTAAAATCTGGGCTCCAGTACTGTTTCCAGGCGGTAACCAAGCATAAGGCATGTGCGCCTTGAGCAGCTTCATATTGATCCGTGCAAAGGACTAAATTTTCACGATCACCGTATGTAACAGCAATTTCATCTAATGCTTGAGGATCATGCAAACGTACCGTTACACCTTGCGCCCATAAGGCAGCTAATAAAATATGAATTGGCGAGTTATGTATGCTTGAGGTATTTTCTTTGAAAGATGCACCCCAAATAGCCACAGTTTTACCATTCAAATTACAATGATAATAATTCCATAGCTTACGAAATAAAATTTCTTTTTGTTGTTCGTTAATCGCCCAAACCTGCTCTAAAAGACGACTTTTCACCCCAGTTTCAGAAACAGTACTTGAAAGCGTTAAAATATCATGCGAAAAATTTTCACCGCCAAAACCGACTCCAGCTGATAAATAAGCCGCTCCAATACGTGTATCAGCCGCAATACCATGTTTTACATTAGCAATATCAATACCGAGTTTCTCTGCCACCATAGCTAAGTCATTCATATAACTAATGCGGGTCGCCAACATGCCAGAAATACTAAGCTTGGTAAATTCAGCGTCCAAGATCGGCATAAATAAGTATTGATAACTAAAGCGGAAAAATGGGCGTAATAACTCTTGCATGGTATCACGCGCATGATTGGACTCAACACCAACAATGACATGTTTTACATGCAATACACTATTAATAGCATTCCCTTCTTGAATTACATCCGGAAAATAGACCCACTCGTCTTTTGGTAAATATTGTTTTAACTGATCAGTTCCATGTAAGCCAAACGTAGAACCATTTACCATTAATCTAGGGTGAACGATAGGACGTTGGCTTAGCTTCTCAACTGTATTTAAAGCAAGCTGAATTTGTGTAGGACTAAAACAGAATAAATAAACTTCAACATCAAGTGGAATAGTAGAAAAAGGACTTTCTTGTAGAAAGCCCGATTTTCTTTGTTTATTCAAATAATTATTAACTTCTTGATCTTGATAAGAAAGTACAGAAATATTTTCTTCGCAGGTGACACTTGTGCACCAATAAATCTGATTGCCATATTCAGCTAGTAATGCTGCCATTACACCAGCGTGTAAGGTGGTTCCAAACACTGCGATTTTCATTGCACACCTGATTTTTTAATATTCTATAGATTTCTCTTCCCATTAAGGGAAGAGAATATATTGACTGTTTATTATATTCAGCAGTTTTTACAAATGCTTAAGTAGAACTACACAATACTACAACTTAAGATCTTGAATTAGCTGTTTAAATTCTGGTCCTAATTTAGGATGTTCAATTCCATAATGTAATACAGCTTTTAAATAGCCAAGCTTACTACCGCAGTCAAAAGTTTGGCCTTGCATACGATAGGCTTCCACAGTATCTGTTTCTTGTAACATCGCAATTGCATCAGTTAACTGAATTTCATTGCCCGCGCCTTTCGGAGTATTTTCTAAAAGCTGCATAATTTTTGCAGGTAATATATAGCGTCCAACCACAGAAAGATTAGAAGGCGCAGAGCCAACAGCAGGCTTTTCAACAATACCTTGCATAGCAATACTTTCACCCTCATTAGGGCTATGCGCTACATCTACAATCCCATATTGATCAACAAGATTATCAGGTACGGCTTCTACCATAATCTGTGCGGCTTGAATTGCATCATAACGTGCTATCATACGGGTTAAATCATTTCGCCCAGAGTCATCTTTCACCAACACATCCGGTAATAACACGGCAAAATCATCTTGACCAACAATACTCTTTGCACATAAAACCGCATGTCCTAAACCTAAAGGCTGAGGTTGTCTTACACTTACAACGCTCACATGGGGTGGAACAATTTGGGTAATTTCTGCAAGTAAATCAAATTTCTTTTTTTGCTCTAATGTTGTTTCTAATTCAAAGTTTCGATCAAAATAATTTTCAATCGATGCTTTTGAACAGTGAGTTACTAAAATAATTTGTTCAATTCCTGCTTCTACTGCCTCACGCACTACATATTCAATGGCTGGACGGTCAACAACAGTCACCATTTCCTTTGGAATTGACTTACTTGCTGGTAAAAAACGTGTGCCTAGACCGGCTACTGGTAGAACTGCTTTTTTGATCATCTGAATAACTTTATAACTAACGATTAATACTGTATTTCATCTTTTTTCTGAGCACCAGAGAAGCGACTAGCACCCACCAATTGATCAGGAGCATTAATTCCTTCTTTTTTCAACATGACTAGAATGGTTTTTACCATTATTTTAAAATCTAACCAAATATTATGGTTCTCAACATATTTTACATCCAACTCAAATTTCTCTTCCCAGCTTAAATTATTGCGACCATTGACTTGAGCCAAACCTGTCATACCAGGCCTTACTTCATGACGTCGCATTTGTCTTGGAGTATAATGCTTCATAAAATCAGCAAGCTGAGGACGTGGCCCAACAATACTCATATCGCCCTTTAAAACATTAATTAATTGAGGCATTTCATCTAGAGTTGTAGAACGTAATTTTTGCCCAAAGGGTGTTATTCTTTCTTCATCAGGTAAAACTATTCCATTTTTATCCACAGCATCTTTCATTGATCTAAATTTGATCATCTTAAAAATTTTACCGTCTTTACCTGGTCTTTTTTGTAAAAAGAAAATTGGCGAACCTAAATTCTGCCTTACCTTATATCCAACAATTAAAAAAATAGGTAATAGAAGGACTAAAGCTATCATAGCTATGACAATATCTGTTATACGCTTCATTTTTCAAATTCACTCGAATATGCAGATTGTGTATGCAGAAATGTATATAAATTTCTTCAGTGAGTATACTGGCTGATAAGTGACTAAGCAAAGAATGTACAATAAATAACATATTAACTTGTAACGACTTTTATGTTATTAATATATAATATTTGCTCATTACTGAGGTTTTTATAGACTTTAAAAGATCATAAACTCATCTCTTCAATCATATGCTGATTAACTTTTCGCACATCATATTTTTCTAAAATAATTTGCCTAGACTCTTTGCCCATTATTTCGACTAAATTAGGGTCAGCTATAAATTTTGCCATTGCATCAACTAAATCATTTATCGACTTAACTTCTACTAAGAATCCATTACGTCCTTCAATTACCGTCTCTTTACAACCAGGGGCATTGGTTGTAATAATAGGACGCGCCATCGACATAGCCTCTAATACTGCACGAGGAATACCTTCTCGATAAGAAGGTAAGACAAAGATGTTGCTTTTTTCTATCGCTGGCCTAACATCTGCCATTTGTCCCCAGTATTGTATAATTCCCTCTTCAACCCATTCGTCTAACTCTGATTGAGTGATTGCAGCTGGATTTTCATCAATACTTCCCACCAGGTTGAAAATTGCATTTGGATATAGAGCCTTTATTTTTCTCGCTGCCTCAATATACTCTTTGACTCCCTTATCTTTCAAAAGTCGAGCAACCATCAAAAAATTCGGTATATAATTATTAGTAATTTCATCTAAATTTAAAGGTGCTTCATAAAAATGCTCTATATTCACTCCTGAACCATTTACAATTACACTCGGTGTAAATTCATTTAAAATACCAATTTTTGATAATAATAATTTATCATCAAAATTTTGAAAAAAGACTGTTGTTGCCTTTTTTAAAGCAGATTTATATAAAAAATTAATAATCTTTTTAATAGACCCTAATTTTTCAGAATCTTCATGAGCTTGGAATGCAAACCCCAAGCCACTAATTAAAGTGTATCTTTTAGGTATATGAGCTAAGTAAGCTGCCAATGTTCCATATATTACAGGCTTAATTGTATATCCTAATACAACCTCTGGCTTAATTTTCTTAAGTAATTTATAAATACTATGAATAGTTTTTAGATCTGCAATAGGGTTGGTACCTGTTCTTTGCAAAGCAATTTCATGCAATATAAAATTTTTCTCTTCAAGAAACTTTTTTTCATTCAAAAAAGATCTTAAATCGGGCGCAAAGATATGGACCTCATAGCCTCTATTAACAATATCAGCTAATAAATCAGTACGAAAATTTTTAACTGAGGTTAAATTATTAGAAATTAAAACGAATTTCATAGTTTAGCCTTTTAAATTTTCAATATACCAAGGCATTGCTTTCTCCACTCCTGAAGCAATATTAAACTCCGGTTCATAGCCTAATAAAGTTTTAATTTTAGAAATATCTGCTTGAGAATGTTTTACATCTCCTGCTCGAAAATCTCTATAGATTGGATCTTTACTATAATTTACCCCATTCTCTTTTAATGTTTTCTTTAACATTTCAAATAATGTATTTAAATCTGTACGCCCCCCCACTGCAACATTATATATTTGATTTATTGCATCAATATTATTTGTAGTAGCAGCTAAAATATTAGCTTGAACAGCATTATCAATAAAATTAAAATCTCGACTCGTTAAACCATCTCCATTGATAAATAAGCCTTCATTTTTAATCATAGAGCTAGTCCACTTTGGAATAACCGCGGCATATGCTCCTGTAGGGGCTTGTCGCTTCCCAAAAATATTAAAATATCTTAAACCAATACTATTAAAACCATATACTCTTTGAAATACATTAGCATACAGTTCATTTACATATTTAGTAACCGCATAAGGAGAAAGAGGATTTCCAATAACATCCTCTTTTTTGGGTAAAGCTACATGATCACCATAAGTAGAACTACTCGCCGCATATACGAAATTTTGAACGCCAGCTTCTTTGGCTGCTACCAACATATTTAAAAACCCATCAATATTCGCAGCATTGGTTGCAATTGGATTTTCAATTGATCGAGGTACAGAGCCCAAAGCCGCTTGATGTAAAACATAATCAACTTCAATACAAGCTTTTTCACAATCTGTTAAATTACAGATATCACCTTTATAAAAAGTGAAATTATCCCATTGATCAGAGGAAACCTGTTCTTTAACCTCATCAAGATTAGCTTGAAATCCTGTAGAAAAATTATCCAAACCAATAACTTTTTGATCGAGAAGTAATAATTTTTCTAAAAGATTCGAACCAACAAAACCAGCCACTCCTGTTACTAACCAAACTTTAGGATTATCCTTAAGTTGCTTACAGACTTCATAATATTTTGACATTTCATTATCCACTTAATTCAAAGTTTACTTAACCAGTATAAATTTTTAACCACTTAGCAACCATTGCATCTAAAGAATACTTATCTAAAATGCGTTTGCGATTTTCTATACCAATATTAATACGTTCTTGAGCATCTAAATTTATAGAATCAAACATTTTTTTTGCTAGAAGTTCTGAATTTTTAGGGGGAACCAAAAAACGTTCATCACCTAATACTTCTTTTACTCCCCCACAATCTGTAGATATTACTATTTTTTCCGTTGCCATTGCTTCAGCAATTACTAAACCGAAACCTTCCCATGCGGAAGATAATACAAATGTATCTGCCATATTGAGCAGATCATTTACATCACTTCGAAGACCAAGAAGCGTGACATATTCTTCTAGTTTATAATCTACAATTAGCTCTTCTACCAGAGAACGGAGTTCTCCATCTCCAACGATAATAAGTTTAGAATCTGAATGAAAATTATTTAATAATAAAGAAAAGCTTTGTAGTAAATTAGGATAATCTTTTGCTTCATTAAATCTGCCAACAGCAATAAAAACATGATCTTTAGAAGAAAATTTAAATCTCTCTCTCAATAAATTTCGTTTCACAACATCGGGAAAATACTTCTGAGTATCAATACCATTAGTTATTGTTAAAGAATTATTTCTTTTAAATATATTGTTTTCAATAAAATACTCTGTTGCCTCAAAACTAACATTCGTATTTATATCTGAAAATTTATCAGTTATTCTATATAAAAAAGCTCTAGTTGAATTCCCAAAAGATTTACTATGGGCAGTACTAATAAGCTTTGGAAATTTAATAAAAATTCTTAATAATCTAGCTAGTATAATTGCATGAAACATATGAGCATGTACAATACTAGGCTTAAATTCTTTAATAATTTTTTTAATTTCTTTAATTATAGATTTTAAACTTTTCAAATTATTAAGATTAAAACTTATAATTTCAACTTTCTCAGAATTAGGTTTTACTATAACTTTACCTTTCAAGCAAATAATTTTAACTTCACAACCATGTTTTATTAAACCATCGGAGAGATTAGATAATACATTTTCAGCCCCCCCCATGCCCAAACTAGTAATAATAAATATTATTTTCATAATAATTTTCCTAGTACATGATTCACTTGAATTGGAGAAACTTCAAATATTATGTATTGACCATCATTGAGCCAAACATAGCCATAAGCTAAAAATATGAAAAATATAACTCCCACTTCAACTCGTCGAAACTTACTAACTAGAAGTAAGAGAAATGCTGGAAATATTGACTCTAAAAATCGAGCTGAGACACTAGCATTTGCAAAAATATAAAAAACAAGAAAAAGTAAAAAACCTTGCAAAACAAAATTATAAAGATAATTAAAATTAACTTTACCATAGCTGAAATATAAATATAGTAATAAAAACAAAACTAATAAGAAGGTACCCCCACTTACACTACCATCATATGATGCATAAAGCTCAGCCTGGCGAAATCCCAAATAAGAAGCAATAAATAAATAACTAACAGAAATTATTAAAATAGTAGAAAAATTTAAAATAAATTTTATTTTTTTATCAAACTTATAAAATAAAAAAGCATCAATAAAAAAGAGCAATGCTAATAAGTAAAAAGAACTATGAATCAATGATGACAAAATAAAAACTATAAGTATTATGCGCTTATCTTTCAGATACACTAAAGACAATATTACCAGTATCGTAGCCAAAGCTTGGCGAATTGCTACTACTTCTAAATGTAATAAAGGAGTGATAAGAACACTTAAAAATATACCGACAGTAAAAGTAAGAAAATTTATTGAAAACTTACTAATTAAAAAATAATAAATTACCAAAAAAGAAATTAATAAACTGGAGACAATATCTTCAGGAGTTAAAAAGTAAGACAGTAATCTGTTTATTTCCAAAAATATATAATCATTAAAAAACAACTCAATATTGCTGCTATAAGATTGAATAATACTATCAGCATTTCCAGCATAATATAAGTAGTTATTCCGATCCCATAATAAATCAGAAGGAATAGAAACAAGGACAAATATAAAAAAAGAACTTAATAAAATTCTATATATTCCAGATATAATAAACAATTATATAATCCTCTTCCAACTTTCAACAATATTAACACTGTCAAATCTTTTAACATTTTCCTTACACTTTTCACTCATTGAAGTTAGAGTATATTGGGAAATATTCATATATTCATATATTTTTTCTGCAAAAGCTTTAGTATTATATGGTTCTACAAGAAATCCTGTATTATTCCTAATAAGCTCCTTCGGCCCTGTTTCTATATTAAATGCAATTACTGGTAAACCAAAAGTTTGTGCCTCAACTATAACCAAACCAAACCCTTCAATACGAGATGGTAAACAAAGAAAAGTAGCATTCTCATAAAATTGCTGCACATTAACATTAGCAGGTTCAAAAATAACACTACTCTGTATTGAAAGATTACAAGCGAGCTGATGTAAATTTTCTAGCTCCTCACCACTTCCAACAATTTTTAATTTCCAGTTATTTTTATTTACTATTAAAGCCCATGCCTTAAGTAAGAGATCAAACCCCTTTTCTTGACTCAAACGCCCAATGGCCAATATAGTTCTAGATTCAATAGAAGGATAAAAATGATTGCTTTTAAAAGAATTGGGGTTAGGAATATATATAATCTTATTGCTCGATACACTTTTGAACCTATCCTTCCACATCTTTTCATCAGAAGGAGTTAGAGTAACTATATGGTCACAAAATAATACTGCTAATATTCTACCAATATCCCTGAACACTGAACCTAGATTTGTACTAAGATTAAAATGCTCCCAACAAATATGTTTTATTTTCAGCCCCAATGTCGCTGGGACTGTAAAAAAAGAAGAAATACTGTCTACAACAATTAACGTATCAACTTCATTCTCTAAAAGAAATTTTCTTATTTTCCATATCGCTAATAAAAACATAGTTTTCATTGATTTTTTTTCTGAAAATAAAGAACATAAATTTATATCAGAGTTTATTGGAAATTGTGGCTTATCACCTTCAAATAAGCTTAAAATATAGATTTGATAATTTTTCTGGTCATCTAAGGTGTTAGCGATTAAACTCGTGACTCTCTCTGTTCCTCCTGTAAGATTCATATTACCAATTAAAAAACATATTTTTTTCATTTAATTAATCCTTACCAATTAATTTAGTAAAAACTAAAAATATTATTCCATATCTATAAAATAAAATATTCCCTCTTTTTTCTAGATATTTAACATTAATTTTTTTCTTTTTTAAATTAATTCTTTTATACTCTCTTAATGCACTATTAATTCCTTTATGTTTAAGTAAAAAACTAATATAACCCTGAGTTAAAGAAACCAAACTAGGACTAAAAATTTCCTGCTCTTCTATTTTCTTACTATATACATCAATTACATATTTAAAGCTTTTAATATGCTTATCAATATTTTCAGATGATATATTCATTAAACTACCTGTAGGATTATATCGATAATTATATAAGACATCAGATAAGAATAAAATATTTTTGGATTTTAGAAAAATTGTTGGAATAAGTGCAGCATCTTCATAATATACACCTACAGGGAAAAGATCATCACTCATGAATAATGATCTTTTATAAATATTTAGCCATGGAAACCATGCACTTTGATTAAATACATGTTTTTGAACATCGAAAGTATTTTCTTTTAATCCTATTAGTTTTGCTCCTACATGAAACAATTCTCTTGATCCTGAGCTTTCTATAAATCTTGAACTTTTAAACTGAATAAAATCAGGACAATACAATCTAATCTTTTCAATTAACAAACTAAAGTAATTTGGCTCAAGTATGTCATCTGAGTCTAAAAAAGCAATATATTGCCCACTAGCAATAGATAATGCATTATTTCTCGCGACACTTTGACCTTGATTCTCTTGCTGTATAAGTTTAAAACAACTTTTCTTGTTTAAAGGTAAAGAATCCACTAAATTCAAAGCTAAACCCATTGAATTATCAGGTGTACCATCATTAACTAAAATCACTTCAATATCATTAGTAAGCTGCACAACAATACTATTTAAGCAGTCAATAATATATTCTTCGACCTTATAAATAGGAATAATTAAAGAAATTATTTTGGTCATATCTTTCCTCCTAAAGCCTTAAACACTACTTTAGGCATTAGTATATTTTTATAAAATAGATTAAAAATCATATTTGAGACAAATTCTGTAATTAAGGCTGCATATGCCGCACCTATGACACCATAAGATTTAATTAAAAAATAAGATAAAATAATATTTAAAACACATGTTATTGTCATCTTTTTAGCTAAAAAATTATATCCACCAAACTTCATAACTAAACGATAAAAATAGAATCCAATAACAGAGAAAAAATATGAAAACAATAGAATTTTGAAAACCAAAATAGACTCTTTAAAAGCATCCCCATATAACCATAAAATTATATACTCAGATAAAAAATATAAAATCACTATAATAGATAAAGTAACCAATAATAAATATCGTAAAATTAGACCTGCTTTTTCCAAATAATCTTTTTCACTATTAGTTTTATAAACAAGTGATAAAAAAGATATAACAATAGTTGTAGGTATAAAATACCATGCACCTGCCAGCATACTACCTACTGCATAAATACCTACTGCATGGCTTCCCGTTAAGGCAGCTAAGAAAAAGTTGGCAGATTGCAAATAAATACTCACTGATAGCATTGAGATTACAAGTGGAATCCCCACTGCCAAGAAATAAGTTCTATACTTTCTAAAAATTTTCGTATTATAAGAATATGTGCGTTCAAAAATATTTTTTTTATGATCTATGTATAAACGTAAAAGATATGGTAGTAATGTAACTATAATAATCGGAATACATAACCATTGTATATGCAATTGAAAATTAACAATTAGATATCTAACAGCTAAACTTACTAACAAGCCTATAGTATTTGCTACTACATTTAACCTAGACATTAATATTGCATTAAAATGAATACTTCTCATGTCAATTGCAGAAAAATAATTAGCAATTGCGGTAGCTATAAAAAAAATAAAATAACTACTTTCTATACGAAAATAAAAAATAACTAAAACTATAAATGATAAAGGAAAATATATAAGTGAAATCATGTTCGTCATATTTTTCAATAACGTATTATTATTTTTCTGATTTTTACTGGCTGTTTTAAAATAAACTTGATCTAAACCTAGACGTGCCACCACATTCACAATTGAAAAAACAGAAGCTGCTAAAGCTAAATACCCATAAACCTCGGGCCCCAGATATTTAGCTACTGCAGATACAACAAAGATGAGGCCAAAAAAGGCGACCCCCTTTTCTAGCACCATCCACATTGAATTTTGTATTCTAGAATTTTTTAAGAATCTAAAAATATATTCTTTCATTCAATCACAATCTAATATCTGTTTCTGAACTAGAAAATACATATTTCAGATCATAAAGAACATGTGATGCTTTACCTAAAGATCGAATTGCCTCAATACCCATTTCTTTAAATTCATTATGAGCTACTGCTAATATTACAGCATCATATTGACCTGCTGTAGGCTGGTTAACCGGAGTAATACCATATTCGTGTTGAGTTTCCTCACTATCAATCCAAGGATCATATATATCAACATCCATATGATATTCTTGTAATTCTTTTACAATATCGATAACTTTCGTATTGCGAATATCGGGGCAATTTTCTTTAAAGCTTAGACCTAATACTAGAACTTTAGATCCCTCAACTTGGATTTTCTTTTTTATCATTCCTTTTACAAGTTGAGTAACAACATAAGCTCCCATTGAATCATTTAATCGGCGCCCTGCTAAAATAATTTCTGGATGATATCCAATTGCTTGCGCTTTATGAGTTAAATAGTATGGGTCAACTCCGATACAATGCCCACCTACTAAGCCTGGACGAAATGGTAAGAAGTTCCATTTTGTACCAGCAGCTTTAAGTACTTCTTCTGTATCAATATCAAGTTTATTAAAAATAAGTGCTAATTCGTTAATTAAAGCAATATTGACATCACGTTGAGTATTTTCAATGACTTTTGCAGCTTCAGCAACTTTTATGCTAGGTGCTTTATGTGTTCCTGCTTCAATAATTAAATTGTAAACTTCATCAATATAATCAGCCACTTCAGAAGTCGAGCCTGAGGTAATTTTTAAAATATTAGTAACACGATGAAGTTTATCACCTGGATTAATACGTTCTGGGCTATAACCAGCGAAAAAATCCTTATTAAAAGTTAAACCTGAAATTTCTTCGAGTACTGGAATACAAACCTCTTCTGTAGCACCTGGGTAAACTGTAGATTCATATACAACAATATCATTTTTTTTCAGAACTTTACCAATACTAGTAGAGGCTTTAACTAGAGGTGTTAAATCTGGTTGCTTATAGTCATCAATTGGAGTTGGGACAGTTACTATAAAAAAGTTACAATCCTTTAAATCTTCTAAGCTTGCAGTATAACGTAATTGAGCTGCTTGTTTTAATTCTTCTGGTGAAACCTCTAATGTATGATCTTGACCATTTTTTAATTCACTTATACGTTTTTGATAAATATCAAAACCCATAACTGGCACTTTTTTACCAAACTCAACTGCCAATGGCAAGCCTACATACCCTAAACCAATAATTGCTATTCTTAACTCGGCAAGTTGCATAAAAATTAGCCTTATTCCTTACAAATTGTATATTTAGATAATGATACATGTTGACTGGATATCGTCGGGCCTAACTATAACAGTTTTTTTTTCGTCTCCGCACTTCAATTGTATAAAAGTGTTTACAGTCCTATTTAAGCATCGCTTAAATAGGACTGTAAACCGAACAGCTTTTTCAAAAATTATTGTTAACTTTATATATCTCATTTAAATTAAACATACAAAGCTCTACGATTTTTCGATGTTTTTTCATTTCTTTTCAGCTAGAATCTGTTCATCCTGCGTTTAATAGACACTTGTTACTATGCAGTGGACAATATCAATTAAAGATAAATACACAAAGGGTTGCGTGTGAAGTATTGCCAGTTTTTTTCTGTTCTTGCCTTAAGTTTGAGTGCCGCCAGCTGTGCAGTCACTTCGGGTTTACAAACTTACGATATTCCAAATGAAGGCGTTTATAGAACTGATCTTGGAACCACGGTTAATGTTGTTAAAATTTCTCAAGAAACATTACCAGCAATACAACCAGCTCAAATTGATTATCAACGCGATTATAAAAGCTTATTCAAGAACCAACAGTCCTTATATCGCTTAAGCTCTGGAGATGTTCTATCTATTCAGCTTTGGGCCTATCCTGAAATTACACCACCAATTAGTAATATTACTAATCAAGAGTCTATCCAAGCAAGTGGTTATCCAATTGACCAAACTGGTTATATCCAATTTCCGCTAGTTGGGCGTTATAAAGCAGCTGGTAAAACTCTTTCTCAAGTGAACCGTGAGTTACATAATCAATTAGCGCGCTTTTTAAAAAATCCCGATGTGATTGTACGAGTACTTTCTTACGAAGGCCAACGCTTCTCAGTACAAGGTAGTGTGACTAAAGGTGGACAATTTTATTTAAGTGATCAGCCCGTGAGTGTATATGCGGCTCTAGGTCTTGCTGGTGGCGTGACTGATAAAGGGGATAATACCTATATTCAACTTATTCGAAATGGTCACACTTACAACCTAAATACAATCGATTTAGAAAAGGCTGGATATTCCTTACATAAACTACTAGTTCAACCAAATGATACGATTTATGTAAGCACACGTGAAAACCAGAAAATTTATGTGATGGGTGAGTCAGGCAAGAACCAAGCTTTACCTATGCGAGATCAAGGTATGACTTTAACGGATGCTTTGGGTGAAAGTTTGGGGATAAATCCAAACTCTGCAAGCGCAAGCCGTATTTATGTAGTACGGACCAATCCAAATGATCACACAACAGAAATTTATCATTTAAATCTAATAAGCATCGGTGATTTCGGCTTAGCTAATCAATTTAAACTGCGCAGTAATGATATTGTCTATGTTGATGCTACTGGCTTGACGCGTTGGCAACGTGTGGTTAACCAAATTATTCCATTCTCAAATGCGTTATATAACATAGACCGTTTGGGACAATAATATTATGCAATTTAAGAATATCTTGGTGGTCTGTATTGGAAATATCTGCCGTAGCCCTATGGCAGAATATTTCTTAAAACAGCAATACCCCCAGTTAAATATTGAGTCTGCGGGTATTTCTGGACTTATCGGGCATCAAGCAGACAATAAAGCACAACTTTGCATGCAGCGTCTAGGTATCGACATGCATTCTCATATTGCAAGAAAGTTAAGTGTTGAACATATTAAAAAAGCTGACCTTATTTTGGTCATGAGTGTCAACCAGCAAAAGCATATTGAGCAAACCTGGCCCTTTGCAAAAGGTAAAACCTATCGCTTAGGGCATTGGCAAAACAGAAATGTGCCTGATCCCTATCAACACGATCAAGCTGTTTTTGATGAAACCTGCCAACTCATTCAACAATGTATTGCTGACTGGAAACCTTATATTTAACGCCAAGATTTTAAGCTTATGAACCAAACTACCAACACCGAAGATTCAATTGATTTAAAAGAATTATTTTTTTCACTGATTGCTCAGTGGAAACTGATAGCGCTTTGCATTATTTTAAGCCTTGTATGTGCTCTACTCTATTTACGTGTAACACCCGATACTTATTCGGTTGACGCTTTGGTTCAAGTTGAAGACAGTAAAGGCGCCTCTGCTGCGCTTTTAGGTGACTTGTCGAATATGATTGAGCAAAAATCACCAGCTCAAGCAGAAATAGAAATTTTAAAGTCTCGTTTAGTTCTAGGCTCAATCATTAAAGAGTTACATCTTAATATACAAGTTTCGAGCACTGAAAATACGCTTACTCATCGCCTATTAAGTGATACTGAATATAAAACTGAATACACTAAAAATTTAGTTCTATTCAAAGAAGACTTAAAAAATTTTGAAATTCGCCAATTTGAAGTACCTGCATTCTATTTAGACAAAAATTTACTTCTTAATTTTGATAAACAATCGGTGCGTTTAACTGATCCAAAAACCGAAGAAGTGATATTAACTATCCCTCTTAATCAATTAAACGAAGTCACAGGACCACATGGACTTTGGAAAGTTGGTATCTTTACCAAAGATCAGTTCAAAGAAACATATAATATTAAGATTCAATCAATACCCGCAGCTGTAGATGCAATTAGTGCTAATTTTTCCGTTGCCGAGCGTGGTAAGCTCACAGGTATTTTAGGCTTAAATTATCAAGGGCAAGACAAAGAGCATATCACCAAAGTTTTAAATGCTATTTTGGCAACTTATAGCGCACAAAATATTGAACGTCGTTCGGCTGAATCTGCTCAGACTTTGAAGTTCTTAGATGAACAATTGCCAGATCTTAAAAAACAATTAGATGATGCAGAACGCCAATTTAACAAATTCCGTCAACAATATAATACTGTTGACGTGACAAAAGAGTCAGAATTATATTTAACTCAAAGTATTACTTTAGAAACAAAGAAAGCAGAGTTTGAACAAAAGCAAGCCGAAATGGCAGCAAAATATACTGCTGAACACCCTGCGATGCGTGAAATTAATGGACAACTCGCAGCCATTAATAAACAAATTGGTGAGTTAAATAGCACCTTAAAACAGCTTCCAGATGTACAACGCCAATATTTGCAATTATATCGTGAAGTAGAAGTAAAAACTCAACTCTACACAGCCCTATTAAACTCTTATCAACAACTTCGTATTGCCAAAGCGGGTGAAATTGGGAATGTACGTATTGTTGATACGGCAATTGAGCCTGTCGAGCCAATTAAACCAAGAAAACTAATTGTTTTAATTTTAGCTATTTTTGCTGGTGGTTTTGTTGGCACTGCAATCGCATTACTACGTAATATGTTACGTACAGGAATTAAAGATTCTGGACAAATTGAAAATGAACTGGATTTACCAGTTTATGCAACAGTTCCACGCTCTCCAATTCAAGAAAGTCGCATCAAAATTTTAAAGAAGAAGAAGAGTATTCCTATTCTTGCTGTTAAAAATAGTGATGATATTGCAATTGAGAGCTTACGTAGTATCCGTACTGCGATTCACTTTGCATTAGCGAATGCGAAAAATAACATCATTATGATCGCAGGTCCCTCACCAGAAGTAGGTAAATCATTTATTTCGACTAACCTTGCAACCATTTTTGCGCAAGGAGATAAACGTGTATTACTGATTGATGCCGATATGCGTCGTGGTTATATGCATAAATACTTTGATGTCGATGTGAAGCCAGGTCTTTCTGAATTATTGAGTGGACAAGCTGATCTACAAAAAGTATTGCACAAAACTCAAGTTGCTAATCTTGATGTGATTACGCGTGGTAAGAGCCCAACTAATCCTTCAGAGATTTTAAGCTCAAACCAATTTAAAGAATTACTTGAACAGCTACAAAGCCAATATGACCATATCATTATTGATACTCCGCCAGTGTTGGCAGTAACTGATGGTATTATTATTTCGCAATATACTGGTGTGAACTTAATTGTTGCCCGTTATGCTAAATCACAAATGAAAGAACTTGAATTAACACTTAATCGCTTTGAACAAGCGGGTGTTAAAGTCAATGGCTTTATTCTCAATGACATTCAACGTGCTAGCGCAGGCTACGGTTATGGTTATAACTATGCCTATGCTTATAAAGCACAAAAAGAAGATTAATCGTAAAGTGATAAGAGAACCGGATCAAATGATCCGGTTTTTTTTATTTAAGATTTTTTTAAGTATATCCCTACTAAAACTAACTAAAATATATAAAAAACCACTCGTTTTTTTTCTTAAACATTCTATGCTTAAGCATGCTAAGATCAAAAGCAGCCTTTTAGACTCAAATGATTATTTTTGGAACCTTTTATGAGTAAAGCCTTACCCATTGCTGTCGCTGTAGTTTTAGGCGGTGCTGCACTTGTACCAGTATATTATGCAAGCCAACATCCGACCACAGAAGTCGGAAGCAAGGCAAATAAAAATGCCTCTCCAATTGAAAAAATCAGTTATGTTCTTGGATATGAAGTTGCTCAGCAAACTCCACCTGAGCTAGATACAAAAGCATTTGTGAAAGGGATTCATGATGCTCGTAGCAAGCAACCAAGCGCTTATACTCAAGAAGAGTTAAAAGCTGCTGTAACAGCTTATGAAAAAGAATTACAGCAAAAAATGCAACAGCAAAATAAACCGGAGCAAGCTGCTGGTGCTACTCCTGAATCTGCAGATGTGCAATTCCTTGCAGAAAATAAATCAAAAGCTGGCGTAAAAACAACAGCTTCTGGCTTGCAATATATCATTACTAAAGAAGGTACTGGCAAACAGCCAACAGCTCAGTCAGTTGTTAAAGTACATTATGAAGGTCGTTTAATTAACGGTCAGGTTTTTGATAGTTCTTATAAACGCGGTGAGCCAGTTGAGTTCCCTCTTAATCAAGTTATTCCAGGCTGGACTGAGGGACTTCAATTAATGAAAGAAGGCGGTAAAGCGACTTTCTTCATTCCATCAAATCTTGCCTATGGTCCTCAGGAAGTTCCTGGCATTCCAGCAAACAGTACACTGATTTTTGATGTAGAACTTATTTCAGTGAAATAAAAACATTCAGGAGAGTAGAACACTACTCTCCTTTTTTTTTGGAAAACGGCATGAAAAAAATTGGTTTAATGATTGCAGCATCAACAATGAGTTTATCTGTTTTTGCTGCAACTCCTATAACGAATAAAAGTCCAGCAAAAGAACAATTTAGTTATAGTTATGGCTATTTAATGGGTCGTAATAATACGGATGCGCTAACAGATCTGAATCTTGATATTTTTTACCAAGGTCTCCAAGAAGGCGCTCAAAGTAAAACAGCACGCTTAACTGATGAAGAAATGGCGAAAGCGATTAATGACTATAAGAAAACATTAGAAGCCAAACAACTCGTCGAATTTCAAAAAACAGGTCAACTAAACGCTCAAGCAGGCGCGGCATTTCTTGCTGACAATGCAAAAAAATCTGGTGTGATAACGACTAAATCTGGTCTCCAATACCAAGTATTAAAAGAAGGTAATGGACAAAAACCGAAAGCTACCTCTCGCGTTAAAGTGAATTATGAAGGTCGTTTACTAGATGGAACCGTATTTGATAGTTCTATTGCTCGTAATCATCCAGTTGAGTTTCAGCTCAGCCAAGTCATTGCAGGTTGGACAGAAGGTCTACAAACCATGAAAGAAGGCGGAAAAACCCGTTTCTTTATTCCTGCCAATCTTGCTTATGGTGAAGTCGGTGCTGGTGACACGATTGGTCCAAATAGTACTTTAATTTTTGATATTGAATTACTACAAGTTTTACCAAAATAAATTCATTAGATATAAAAAAAGCGATCATTTAAGATCGCTTTTTTATTTTAGTGTTTTAAGTCTCTAGGACGAAAACCAGTAATGATTAAAACGACCAGATAAGCAACTACGCCGACGACACACAATCCCACTACTTCGGCAATACGCAACCACTGTGAAAGCTCGCCGTTATACCAATTTAATGCAAACCAAAGTGCTGCAATCATGGCAAGGTTCGCCAAACCATATTGAAGCCCTAATTTTTTCCAATGCGAATCAAATCGGAAAATATTACGTTTATGTAAATAGAAGTAGAGTAGACCCGCATTTACCAACGCCGAACCTGAAGATGCCAAGGCAAGTGCCATATGCTCTGCATGCCAATCAATTAGCTTAAAGAAACCAATAAATACAACGTTTAAAATAGCATTGGCTGCGACCGACATTAAACCGACACGTACTGGTGTTTTGGTATCTTGCTGTGCATAAAAACCAGGTGCAAAGACTTTAATCAGCATAAACGCAATCACGCCTGCACTCATACATTGCAGTGCCAGAGCTGTCATTTGTGTATCACGCAGGTCAAACTCGCCACGCTGGAATAATGCCTGAATAATCGGTGTAGAAAGCATAAATAAAGCAATACTTGCTGGTAAGCCAACTAATACAATAATTTTTGCAGCCCAGTCGATCATACCGCGGAACTTTGCTTGATCTTGTTCTGCATGACGGGCAGAAAGTGAAGGTAAAATCACTGTACCAATCGCAACACCAATTAAACCTAACGGCAACTCAGTCATACGCTCTGCACTATAGAGCCAAGACACTGAACCATCTTGCATGAAAGAGGCCCAAATCGTATTTAATAACAGGTTAATCTGGGTAACAGATACTCCAAACAATGCTGGAAGCATTAATTTTAAAATACGTTCTACACCTTCATGTTTAAAATCAACTTTAGGTGGAATCAGTAGGTTTTTACGCCACAATTCAGGAATTTGTATAGCTAACTGTAATATCCCTGCCACGACCACTGACCAACCTAAGGCTTTGATGGGTTCAGCCATATACGGCGTAAGCCACCATGCACCTGCGATCATCGTGACATTTAGTAAAACGGGTGAAAAAGCTGGTGAAGCAAACGAACCATAACTATTTAAAATACTGCTAGCAAAAGCAGTTAGTGACATAAATAATAAATAAGGGATGGTCAGGCGGAACATGCTGACTGCTAAATCGAACTTTTCAGGATCGCTATGGAAACCCGGTGCGTACATATAAATGATCGCAGGTGCTAAAACCATAGCCACAAAAGTCAGTAAAGTCATCACTGTTAGCAAGCAACCAAATACTCGACTAATCAAGATCTGTACTTCAGCGTGTGCTCGACCTGTTTTATATTCAGTTAATACTGGAATAAAGGCTTGGGAAAAGGCACCTTCGGCAAACAATCGTCGAAAGAAGTTGGGAATACGAAAAGCGACGACGAAGGTATCAAAATCTTTACCCGCACCAAACACGTTGAGCAATACAACATCACGCACGAGCCCTAACACTCGTGACAACATCGTCATTGCACTGACAATAAAAGTCGATCGCCACAATGCCATCGTACTCACCTACAGCTATATTCGAAAGACGCTATTGTAATGAAACTAGAAAATCTTTTCGTTGTGAAATGATGAATGAACTCAACTTTTTTTCTGAACTAACAGTTGTCTAAAGTGCTGCCATTTAAAATAAGGTCCCGGATCAGTTTTTCGGCCGGGTGCAATGTCTGAATGCCCTGCTATATGGTTTTTAATTTCGGGATAAGCCTGACGAATAGCGTTAACCACATCGGTTAATACTTCGTATTGTACTTCGTCAAAAGGTAAATCATCACTTCCTTCAAGCTCTATCCCAATTGAATACTCATTGCATTCTACTTTGGCTAAATAGCTCGAACGTCCTGCATGCCATGCCCGATCATTAAAATTAACAAACTGTAGGACTTCACCTGTTCGTAAAATTAACAGATGTGTAGAAACTTGCATGCCTTCAATGGTCTGAAAATAAGGATGCACTGACCAATCTAATTTATTTTGAAAAAACTGCTCAATATATCCACCTCCGAATTGAGACGGTGGTAAGCTAATATTATGAACGACGATCATTTGAATTTCGGTACCAGTCGGCCGCTGGTTAAAATTTGGAGAAGGGATTTGTCTCGCCCCTTTTAATTGTCCATCTATAACTTCATACGGTGTGATTTGCTTCATTGAGATGCCAATAAATTGCTTGCCAATTATTTTAGTTTAAAGCAGTTATCTACTTTTCAAAGCAGTAAATGCGATTGTTTATCGCGATTAATCTCATAAAACAGCTTATTTTTAAAGTCGACGGTGCTAATATATCGCAAGTTTTAGGGTCATCTACAAAATGGAAACCGTATGAGCATACCTCAGTCTTTGCTTGAACAATCAATTCAAATCAATATTCAACAAGCATTACAAGAAGATATTGGGGACGGTGACATTACCGCGATGCTCACACCTGAAGATGAGCAGGCAACCGCGACCATTATTAGCCGTGAAGATATGGTTTTAGCTGGCCAGCCTTGGGTAAATGCACTCATCTCAGCTTATGACAATACTGTACAGGTAACTTGGTTAAAACAAGAAGGTGACCGTGTTGCCGCAAATGAAGCCTTTTTAAAACTTGCAGGCTCTGCACGTAGCTTACTTACTGTAGAGCGCCCTGCTTTAAACTTTATTCAAACTTTATCTGCTGTTGCAACAAAAACTGCTGAATATGTTCAACATCTTGAAGGTTTAAATACAAAACTTCTCGATACGCGTAAAACCTTACCAGGCTTACGTATTGCACAGAAATATGCTGTGGCTATTGGTGGCGGACAGAACCATCGTCTTGGTTTATTTGATGCATTCTTAATTAAAGAAAATCATATTATGGCAGCGGGCGGAATTGCTCAAGCAATTGCAAAAGCACATCAAATTGCACTGGGTAAACCTGTTGAAGTTGAAGTTGAAACTTGGGATGAGCTAAATCAAGCGCTTGAAGCTGGTGCAGACATTGTTATGCTCGACAACTTCAGTCAACAGCAAATGATTGATGCTGTAAAACATGTTGCAGGCCGTTGTAAACTCGAAGCATCAGGCAATATCACCATTGAAAACTTGCGCGAAGTTGCCACTACTGGTGTTGACTACATTTCTATGGGTGTACTGACCAAAGACGTTAGAGCTGTTGATTTATCAATGCGTTTTAATGCTTAAATAAAGTCCACATCGTTATTCGTATTTTTTTGCGACTTGGTCATGTCTGCTGCTTGTGTTTTTTGCCATGCTGACTGAGTCGCTTGTGCCCCACTATCACGTGGGTCAGCAGCCATTAAAACAAATGTAACTACTGCTAGTAATACAATAAAACCTTGTAGCATAAATTTTCCCCATTACTTTAAAAAAATCAGGGTTCCAAGGTAAAAGATAAATATGACGAGGCTTAGGAGATTCTGTTACAGAACGTAGTCATATTCATTTTTTTGTTGATCTCTATGATTTTTAATAATTTTTAAAATGTGCAAGAAAGAGTTTTTCTTGCACATACTTTTATAGAACCTAAGACTCTATATAACCCATATACGGATCAGAAATTGAGTCTTCTTGAGTTTCTATACGTCCTGCAAAACGGCGGCTGAAAGTAGCATCATCAGCTAAAGTAACAGTGAAGTCGTACCAACCTCCAAATTCAGACATATCCCAAACCAGTTCTTTTTCAGAACTATTCGTTTCTATAGTCCACGTCTTATTTGGAAGATAAGCATTTGCTTTGACTGTGAGCTTGACTGACTTATTACCATCGTGACGTACTTTTAAATACAAATTTGCATCACACTCTTCCACACAGACTCTAATTTCTGGTAATGCTTGAGTTTGATTGGCTTGGATCAGATTACCTTTAAACGCGCGGTGGAAACCATTTGGACCGAGTACCCATAAATCGTACTGTCCATTTATAGTAGTCCATACGTCATCAAGCTGTTTACCCGCCTCAAC
Source organism: Acinetobacter sp. NIPH 542 (assembly GCF_000369825.1). Classification (NCBI taxonomy): domain Bacteria; kingdom Pseudomonadati; phylum Pseudomonadota; class Gammaproteobacteria; order Moraxellales; family Moraxellaceae; genus Acinetobacter; species Acinetobacter sp. NIPH 542. The sequence goes on along the minus strand of NZ_KB850208.1, from coordinate 27,292 downwards.
CATATAACGACGAGGAGCTACTGTAAGATCTAATCGGTTATACACATGAAAAACAGCTGCCTGCTTGCCCGTATTTGAGAACATCAGCTTTATAGTCTTTTGTGCTGCATCGACTTTGGCACTGGTGTGCAAAATATAAGGTAAAGCACGCGATGGTCGAATTCCCATTTCCTGATGAGGAAATTGTTGCTGACTCGGAACAGGAACTTGTGGCAATAAGGCTTGAGCAACACGAATCGCATCGGCTTCAGCTTTTGTTTTCTTCCCTTCTAGTTCAGCGACAGGCAAAGTATTCGGTGTTTTGAAATCGAAAGCTGTCGTTAAATCACCACACACAGCACGGCGATATGGACTAATATTTGGCTCTTGCACACCAAAACGTTTTTCTAAGAATTGTAAAATAGAGGTATGGTCAAAAACTTGTGAATTCACCCATCCTCCACGGCTCCACGGTGAAATCACATACATAGGAACGCGTACCCCCGGCCCATACACCCGTCCGTCTGTAGCGGGTTGAGATTTTGAAGTCGCTACTGCTGGATGGTTAAAATACTCATAAGATACTTGCTGATCACTTAATGTAGTTTTTCCATATACGACACCGTTTACGTCTTTAGACGGTGCACTTGGTGAAGGAACATGGTCGAAGAAACCATCATTTTCATCGAAATTCACCAATAAAACGGTTTGGCTCCACAACTCAGGATTTTCAGTTAATGCATTTAATACTTCCTGAATATACCAAGCCCCCTGCACAGGACTAGATGGTCCAGGATGTTCACTGTAAGTTGCAGGAGCGACTAACCAACTCACTTGCGGCAATTTACCTTGCGCAATATCAGCTTTAAAAGTTCCTAAAAAACCACCGTCTGGCATGGTATTGGCAATACCTTTATAAAGTGGTTGAGTCGCATCGATTTTTTCATCGTATGCAGGGCATGTTGGCGTGTCGTTACTGACAGGTTGACCCGATTGTTCATTTGCACGGCGATATTGTTTAAAGCCTGCAAGCGGGTTATCTGTAAAGTTATCCGGCATGTTTTGATAAACTTTCCATGTCACCCCAGCCTGCTGTAAGCGCTCAGGATAAGTCGTCCATTCATAACCTTCTGTTGATGGTCCAATCCCATCAAATTCATTTACCACACTTGCAACACCTGCGCCTGTCGGGCCATTGGTTCCCGTCCAGATAAATTTACGGTTCGGGTTAGTTCCCGCATGCATCGCGCAGTGGTAAGCATCACAAATCGTAAAAGCATTGGCTAAAGCAAACTGATATTCGACTTCCTGTTTTTTGTAGTAGCCCATCGACTGCGGTTTTTTATAAGCCACCCAATCACTCATGCGACCATTGTCCCAAGCTGCTTGGCCATCAGACCATGAGTGAGGAGTTCCTGAAACACGCTGAGCATTTCCTAAAAGACTGTCGAGATGGTACGGCAGTACTTTATTTTTCTTGGCATCGTATTGCTCCCAAACCTTTCGACTTTCTGTCATTGGAATAGTAAAGCGGTCACCGAAACCACGCACGCCTTTTAGTGTTCCGAAATAATTATCGAATGAGCGGTTTTCCTGAGTCAAAATCACGATGTGCTTAACATCTTGAATAGTTCCACTTTCAACTTTGGCATCAATAGCCAGCGCTTTTTGAATACTCAATGGGAAACTCGCTAAAGCAGCTGTTCCAAACATGGTTTTTGTAGAATTTAAAAGAAATTCGCGACGATTCATTAGTTCTATCCTAAGTTCTTATTATGGTGCACAGTGCATTTTGCAATTACTGGTTGGCGGTGTTGTTGGCGATGAATTATCTGAGTCGTTATCATCGTTACAAGCACTGAGCATGAGTGCTAAAGACGTAATTAATAGAAGTGAAAGTTTTCGCATTGGTTTTTTCCAAACGGTTTAAATGCGAACTACTAATAAAGTGAAAAAGTGACAGGCACGTGATGTTTTTATGTCGATTTGATGAAGACATAAAAAAACGCATCCGAAGATGCGTTTTTTAGAAAGCGTAAAATTACCAACCTAAAGCTTCTTGTTGCTTTTTAATGAGCTCGGCAATTCCCTTTTCAGCCATTTCTAACATGTCATTGCTTTGTGCACGAGTAAATGGTTTATCTTCAGCTGTGCCTTGAATTTCAATAAATTCGCCTGCTTGTGTCATTACTACGTTTAAGTCAGTTTGACAGTTCGAATCTTCTTCATAGCAAAGATCAAGCAATACTTCGTCTTGATACATACCTACAGAAATTGCAGCAACTAACCCTTTAAGCGGATCATGCTTAATTTTCTTTTGAGATAACAAAACATTCATCGCATCAACTAACGCTACAGCAGCGCCAGTGATTGAAGCGGTACGCGTACCACCATCAGCTTGGATCACATCACAGTCGATGGTAATTGTGTTTTCACCAAGCTTTTTCAAATCGACCATAGCACGTAAGCTACGTCCAATTAGGCGCTGGATTTCCTGTGTCCGGCCTGACTGTTTACCACGCGCTGCTTCACGGTCACAACGTGAATGTGTTGAACGCGGTAACATGCCATATTCAGCAGTGACCCAGCCCTGTCCTTTTCCTTTTAAAAACCGTGGAACCGAATTATCGATACTTGCAGTACACAATACTTTAGTATGACCAAATTCAACCAGAACTGAACCTTCTGCGTAACGGGTATAGTTACGTGTAATTTTCACTTCACGTAACTGGTCTAATGCTCTTTGGTCAATACGCATAATGATTCCTTAAAAACAATGGCACAAATATAATTGCACCGTAGTATATCTCAATTACACGTACTTTCCCTTTTACTTATTGGTAAAGAGCATCGCTTGATGACTCAAACAATGCTCTATCTTTATTAAGCAGCTTTGCCAAACATGCCTTTCACCGCTTCAACAAAGGTCCGCTTAGTCTCTACCAAACGATCAACCACATTATCAGGCAAAGAGTGAACAGCCAGACGTTTATAAACACTCACAATTTGAGATCCAAAGGGCGCGGTATTGTATTGTTGACCGAACTCTGCACAAACTTCACGTACTTTAGGTGCCATCTCTTGATAGCGGTTGGCAGGTACATCGGGAAACAAATGATGTTCGATTTGATGACTCAAGTTACCACTCAAGAAATGCATGATTTTACCGCCAGTAAAGTTTGCTGAACCACGAATCTGACGTAAGTACCACTCTGCTTTAGTTTCATTATCAATATTGTCAGTGATAATTTCAGAATCTTCTGTGAAATGACCACAATAAATCACGGTCGATGCCCAGTAGTTACGGATCAAGTTAGCAAAAAAGTTACCAGCCAATACTGGCAGGAACATTGGTCCTGCAATGAGTGGGAACAGCACATAATCTTTACCAAACTGACGGACCATTTTTTTACGTAGATTTTTAGATTCTACATATACTTCTTTCCAAGTTTTGGTGCCATCAAACAACACTTTTTCCATCTCTAGACGTTGCAAAGCTAGTAGCCATTCAAAACCCGTTGACAATACAAAACCCATTGGCACGTTGAATAAAAAACGGGTTTCCCACTTTTGCTCACGGCTCATGCGCATCACACCATAACCGCTAATATCATGATCCATACCAAACACATTGGTATAGGTATGATGCTTATAGTTATGGGTATATTTCCAGTCTTCACCTGTACACACCGTATCCCAGTCATAGGTTGCACCGTTAAGTGTTGGGTCATTTAACCAGTCAAACTGACCATGCATCACATTATGACCAAGTTCCATGTTTTCAACGATTTTAGATACGCCCAGCATAGCCGTACCTAACAACCATACTGGTGGAATCCAACCACCAAACATCAACATGCCACGTGATGCAATTTCGGTGTAGCGTACAAAATTACGTACTTTGTAAATATATTTTGAATCTTTTTCCCCGAGATCTTTCATCACTTCAAGACGAATTTCTTCAATACGGCGACCAAAAGCTTCTGTTTGCTCTGGGGTTAAATGTGCCGATTTTGATGTTGCTTTAATTTCTACTGCCATATTCATAATGGTATCCTCAAATCTCTTTTATGCTTGTTTTTATAGATCAATAGTGACTGGGCTTAATGCCTGGTTCACACATAACTTAATTGCACGATTTGGTTGATCGTCAATTTCGCCTGTTAATATATTCTGGGTGACACCACTGACTTTGGTACACGTACATTGGTTGCATACACCCATACGGCAACCATGCTGTGGACGTAAGCCAGCTTGCTCTGCACTGCTTAATAATGTTGTCGTCGCAATAAAGTTTTGTTGCGAACGACGAAATACGATGGGTTGTGCTTCATTAGACTGTTCGATTTGAACAGGCATGAAAAACTCTTGATGAAGTTGCGACTGGGCACTTTGCTGCGCATAAATTTCATTTGCCTGTTGCATCATGCCGTGGTGTCCACACACATACGTTGCGGTCTGTGCGTAATCAGGAACCAACTTTTGCAATAGGTCTTCAGTTAAATGCTGCTTTTGCTCGGCTGTATTAAAAAAATGATAGTGAAGCTCTGGATGCTTTTCTGCCAAAGCTTTTAATTCAGCATGAAAAATTTCTGCACGATTAAAATAAATGACATGAATCTGTTCAAGCTGCTGTTTCAAAGCTTGCTGCAAAAGTGAATAAATTGCAGTAATACCACTACCTGACGCAATTAAAATTGCAGGCTGTTGGCCTTGGTGCAAAGTAAAATCACCTTGAGGCTGTGAAATCTCAATGCACTCTCCAACATGTAATCGTTGAGCCGCACTAGATACCAAGCCTTGTACTTTAATACCTAAAGAGATTTCACCTTGAGAAGTTACTTCAATAATTGAATAACTACGCTGTTGGTAAACTCCATCTATAAGTAGCGTTAATAGAATGCTTTGCCCAGCGCGTACCTGATCGAACTTAAAATTTCGATTCGGTTTAAGCTTAATAAGCACCATATCGGTATGTAGAGACTGAACTGCGATAACTTCTGCAAGTACGCGTTTCCAAGCCCAAGTCACGTTAATTTTCTGCAAAACAAAATCAACGAAATCTTCTCGAACCAAATGTGGCTGATAACTAAGTGTTGCGTTCATACGTTCCTCTTTTGTATCTGGCTATTTATTTGAGTGAACACATGTTCGTATAGTGAACATATGTACACTATATTTATAACTGTTCACTCAGTCAACACTTGTTCACTATTTTTTTTATGAAAGTTTGCTCTTTTTTGTTAGACTCTGGCTCACGGTTTAAATAGGTTCTTTTAATGTCGATACGGGATGAACGAAAACAGCAAAGTCGTCAGGCACTTCTAGATGCAGCCTTGCATCTGAGCACGTCTGGGCGTTCGTTCAGTAGTATCAGTTTGCGTGAAGTTGCACGTGAAGTTGGTTTAGTACCGACAGCGTTCTATCGTCATTTTCAAGACATGGATGAACTCGGTAAGGAATTGGTTGACCAAGTTGCCCTACATTTAAAAAGTGTTTTACATCAATTGGGTCAAAGTTATTTACAACATAAATCGACCAAAACACAGACCAGCATTGAGCTATTTGTTCAGGCGGTAAATCATAGCCCTAAGCAGTGGCAATTTATGATTTCCGAGCGTTGGGGCGGTTCAGAAACGGTCCGTGCAGCCATTGCTAGAGAAATCGAATTTCTAATTGAAGATCTAACAACTGATCTGACTAAACTCGAAAATTTTAAACATATTCAACAGCCTCAAGACTTAAATGTCCTATCCACTATTTTGACCAACATGTCATTTACATGGGCAATGACGTGGCTCAACCTATCAAAACAATATCAAGGTGAACAGCTCAAGCTGCAACAAACTGCCTTTATTGAAAATGCTTCTACACAAGTTCGCTTACTGTTTAGAGGGATTGCAAACTGGGAACGGTAGAAGCGGCAAATGACAAAAAACAGGTTATGTGGTAATACGTAAAGAGAGAAAGAAAAAGGCTAAAAATTTCGAGAAAAGTCTTTTTCTTTTTACAGGAAGTAAATTATTAGTTAGGCCAAACTGGTGTGGGAATACCTATGAATCTTGATCGTCATACACAGTTTTTGATGCGCAAAGAAAAAATTCTGAGCGTGGCAGAAAAGTTGTTACTAGAAAACAATCAGGAAATTACTCTAGATGAGTTAGTGGCCGAGCTAGATATTGCTAAAGGCACACTTTATAAGCATTTTAGAAGCAAAAATGAGCTTCTACTTGAGCTCATTATTCAAAATGAAAAGCAAATTTTAGAAATTTCTAAAAAATATAATACAGATTTCAAAGAATACGCCCCTCATTACATGCTTCACCATTTGCTTACGCCAGGAAAAACCATTTTATTGCATCAACTTGAAGAAAATCTGACAATGACAGAGTCTAAGTTGAAGCATCTTTTCGAAGAGCTTTATGAAATCCGCCAACAGCGTATTTTAGCAATTAAAGATATTACAGAAAATTATTTAAAATCATTAAATTACGACATGTCAATTCGTGATTATTTGTCTTATATCTGGTCACTGACTTACGGCGCATCACTGCTTTTAAATTCTACGTATTATCAGCGCTCTATTGGTTCTCGCCAAAAATTAATTAATTTATATATTAATCAGGCATTATCGCTGCCAACTCAAACTGTTAATTTTGATGTTTTAAATTTTCAAATTGAAGATGAAAATAAGCAAAATTAATTGAAATATTTCGTGATAATTAACTAAATATAAAAATGGGCTTCATATGAAGCCCATTTTTGAAGTAAAGCCTAAACAACTTATTTTGCTTTACGTTCTTTCTCAATTAAATAATTAAGAACTTGAGTAACTTTACCATCTTCACCCTGTACAACATATTTACCATTAACGACAACCGCAGGAACACCTGTTAATTGGTACTGTTGAGCAAGTTTATTTGACTCGGCAACTTTTGCAGTCACGGCAAATGAGTTGTAAGTGCTATTAAACTTCTGTTCAGGCACGCCATAACGAGTAAAGAACTTCGCCGCAGAAGCCTGATCAAAAATTTGCTGGCCATTCACCTGAATCGCATGGAAAAGTGGTAAATGCGTGCGTTTACGTACACCTAATGCCTCAGATGTATAATAAGTACGTGCGCCTTGTTCCCATACTTTGTTCATAGCAGCTGGTGTACGTACAAAACGTACATCGTTAGGAATCTGTTTTAACCACGTTTGCATATGCGGTTCAAGTTTAAAACAGTGTGGACATCCATACCAAAAGAACTCTCGAACTTCGATTTTCCCCGGAACTTCCACTTTGCCTGGATTGGCAATCACGGTGTAGTCTTTACCAGCAACAAAATCTGCTGCCATTACACTACCCGATACGGCCATAATTGCTGCGCTTAAACCACCCAAAACCAATTTTTTCATTGCTACAGCTTTTCCTCTAAGTTGTTATGCATTAGCTTATGCTCTAAATATAAAACAAATATGCTAAATTCGTTTTGCTTCTGTGAAGTTTTTTATTGGGTTTATCGCTTTTTTCCCAATAATCGCTACACTAACGGCGAACTATATCCAAAAAGATAACCCAAGTTTAGAGGTAGCACCATGTCGCAATTGAATGTTGATTTACAAGAAATCGCAAAGTTTGAAGCACTTGCTGCCAAATGGTGGGATCAACATTCTGAATTTCGCCCACTTCATCAAATTAATCCACTACGTTTAAACTGGATTGATGAACGTGTAGGCGGCCTTGCTGGTAAAAAAGTACTTGATGTCGGTTGTGGTGGCGGTATTTTGGCAGAGAGCATGGCACGTCGTGGAGCAGATGTACTTGGTATTGATATGGGTGAGGCACCGCTAGCTGTTGGCCGTTTGCATGCTCAGCAAGACAATGTTCAAAATATTGAATATCGCCAAATTCCTGTAGAAGAATTAGCACAAGAACAAGCCGGTCAATACGATGTGGTCACTTGCATGGAAATGATGGAACACGTTCCAGATCCAGCATCTATTGTAAGAGCTTGTCAGGCTTTGGTTAAACCGGGTGGCCATGTGTTCTTCTCAACCATTAACCGTAACCCAAAATCTTATTTATTTGCCATTATTGGCGCAGAATACGTACTACGCATGTTGCCAAAAGGTACACATGATTATCATAAATTTATTCGACCATCTGAAATGGCACATGACATTCGTAATGCAGGTCTTACTCTAAAAGAAATGACAGGACTGCACTACAACCCACTGACCAAGCATTACTGGTTAGCGCCAAATGTTGACGTTAATTATATGGTTCACACGATAAATACAGGTGCATGATGAAAGCTGTTTTATTTGATTTAGACGGTACTCTTATCGATACGGCTGCCGACTTCATTCGTATTATTCAGCAAATGTGCCGTGATGAAAGACGCCCAATTGTTGATGCCGACCTCATTCGCACTCAGGTTTCTGAAGGTGCACGTGCGATGGTTAAATTGGTCTATCCAGAGCTGGATGTGGCCAATCCAATTTTCTTGGCACATCGTCAAAACTTTTTAGATATTTACGGCAATAATATTGTGGTTGATACAGACCTGTTTGAAGGTATGTATCCACTTTTAGAAGAGTTAGAAGCTCAGCAAATTCCGTGGGGTATTGTGACCAATAAACCACGCGGATTAAGTGAATCTCTTTTAGAAAAGTTAAATCTGACCGAACGCTGTGCGGTTTTGGTGTGTCCTGAAGATGTCAGTAAAACTAAGCCAGATCCAGAACCAATGTATTTGGCGGCTAAACAGTTAAATATCCCAGCAAATGAAATTATTTATGTGGGTGACCATCCACGTGATATTGATGCTGGTCGCAATGCCAATATGTATACTATTTTGGCTGCATATGGCTATTTACCAATCGAACATCGTGATGATCTCGCTGCGTGGCAGGCCGATTCGATTGTAAATACGGTGACAGAATTACACCATATGTTACGTCAAAAGCTTCCTGCTCTACAGGAAAATCAGCGTATGATAAGTTAACATAAGAGTTTTATAGGCTTTTTTAACAGTTGTTTGTTTTATCAATATAAAAAGAAGGAGGTTTACCAATGAAATATTCAGAATACCAACCTCGTCCGGATCTACTCAAAGATCGAATTATTTTAATCACCGGTGCTGGCGATGGAATTGGGCGAGCTGCCGCTCTGACTTATGCCCTACATGGTGCAACCGTTGTACTGCATGGTAGAACCTTAAATAAACTTGAAGTTATTTATGATGAAATTGAAAGTCTGGGTGCACCGCAACCAGCAATTTTGCCATTACAACTTTCGAGTGCTTCTGACCGTGACTATGATTTTTTAGTCGATACGCTCGAAAAGCAGTTTGGGCGTCTAGACGGTATTTTGCATAATGCAGGTATTTTAGGTGAACGCGTAGAGCTCGCACATTATCCAACCGAAACTTGGGATGATGTCATGGCGGTTAACCTACGCGCGCCTTTTGCTTTAACTCAAGCATTATTACCACTTTTGCAAAAATCAGAAAATGCCTCTGTTGTATTTACCAGTTCAGGTGTAGGCCGTGAAGCACGTGCTTTATGGGGCGCATATTCTGTCTCAAAAATTGCAATTGAAGCGGTGAGCAAAATTTTTGCAGCAGAACATACTTATCCTAATATCCGTTTTAACTGCATTAATCCAGGTGCAACACGTACTGCAATGCGTGCTAAAGCCTATCCACAAGAAGATCCGAAAACACTACCTACACCAGAGTCGATCTTGCCTGCTTATCTCTATTTAATGGGTGAAGATAGCTTGGCGCTCAATGGTCAAAGTATTGATGCACAGGATTAAAAGTTAAAGATGAAAAGCTAAAGAAAATTACAGCCGATCATCAAATCTGGCTTGCCTATACCTGAAAAGATATATTCAAGCCTTTTTTATTATTGATAAAAACTCTTGATCTATCCGTAATTTTAATTGAACCATTAAATGATCTTCACAGTTTCTCTGCATTTTGCGCGTAGAGTATTCAACATGAGAGACATCAGATGTAAACGAGGATGCATCATGAAAAAGTTGTTCACAATCTTAACCCTTTCCATAGCTGTACTCACCACAAGTATGGCGAGCTTTGCTGATCCTCCTTTTGACCGAGGCCATGGCCCCAAAGGTCCTAAAGGTGGAGGACCACGCGGTGAATGGAATGATCGTGGGCCAGGATTTGGACGTGATCATGATGAAGATCGTGTCCGTGACGAGCGCCGTATGCGCGAAGAACGTGGTTTTGAACGGCTTAAACAGCATCGCTGGCAGCCTGGTTATGTTATGCCACAGCACTATCGTGGCAATGGCTATAAAGTCGACTATAAAGATAGTAACTTGCCAAAACCAGACCGTAATCAGCAATGGTACAAAATCAACAATGACTATATTTTAGTCGATACTGATTCTAATAGTATTGTGAGTATTCGCGGTTTTTAAAGTGATAGAACCTCGCTATCGCTGAGCAAAAAGGATAAAGCCTTGTGGTTTTATCCTTTTTTTATTACTTATATATTTAAAAAATAAATAGATTTTTATATTCTAATATTTCGTATTTTCTTAATTTCTTCTTATTTCATCGTTAGTTTTCACATTTATTCTTCGTAGCCTCCACGATTTATCTGTAATTGTTCACTAATCTTCAGTTATTGAAATTTAATTCATCACTCGAGGTTTACAATGAAAAAATTAACAACAGCGATTGTTCTTTCACTTAGTGGTTTAGTTGCAACAACAGCAATGGCAGCACCAAACGATCATAATCATCATGGCAACTACCAAAACCATGAAGTAAAAACCGTTAAAGTAATTAAAAAAGACGACCATCGTAATGTTTGGCGAGCAGGTCAAGTTGTACCCCGTGAATATCAACACTCACGCTATGTGATTGACTACCGTCAGCATCAAAAATTAACGAAACCGGGTCGCTACCAAAAATGGTACAAAGTGAACGGAAATTACGTGCTGGTAAATGAACAAAGCCATAAAATCATTAGAGTAGTTCACTAATTTAAAAAAAATTTAAACACCCAAACTTAGATTTGGGTGTTTTTTTATCTAAAACATGCGGCTTTAATCTTTTTTGTTTAGAATCATCTTTATATCTTTTTGCTGTTGATTCGAGATCGGTATGTCAAGCAAGTCTTTAGAAAAGTCGCATAATAACCCCCAGCATTATGTACACTGGTTTCGACATTCAGCACCCTACATTAATGCTCACCGCGATAAAACATTCGTATTGATGTTCGGTGGTGAAGCAGTTCGTCATCCTAATTTCGAACATATCATTCATGATATTGCGTTACTTCATTCTCTTGGTATTCGCTTAATTCTTGTGCACGGCGCACGTCCGCAAATTAATCAAAATCTTAAAGAGAAAGGAATTGAAACTCCTTTTTATGACAACAGCCGTATTACCACACGCGAATCTTTAAGCTGTGTCATGAGTGCAGTAGGCTCTATTCGCCTAGAAATTGAAGCATTGCTTTCTATGGGCTTAGCAAACTCACCGATGTACGGCGCTCGAATAGATGTGGTATCAGGTAATTTTGTGACTGCTAAACCCTATGGCATTCGTGATGGTATGGATTTCCAGCTTACAGGTGAAGTTCGTTCAATAGACACCGATGCAATTGAACGACACCTCGATAATCATAATATTGTGCTACTGGGACCAACAGGTTATTCCACTACAGGCGAAGTCTTTAACTTGCGGGCAGAAGAAGTTGCGACCAAAACTGCAACTTATTTAAAAGCAGATAAACTGATTTTTCTTGGGGAGCAACAAGGTCTTCTGAATGAAGATGAACAAATATTACGTGAATTAAGCCCACATCAACTAGACTACTATATTCAACAATATCAAACCATTAGTCCAACACTAACCCTGCATTTACAACAAGCAAAAAAAGCGTCTTTATCAGGTGTACACCGCGTTCATCTCATTTCCTATGCCTATGATGGTGCACTTCTCGAAGAGTTATTTACTCGAGATGGTATAGGCACCATGATTACCGATGCGCATTATGAAGAAGTTCGTACAGCCCATATTAAAGATGTGGGTGGTTTAATGAATTTATTGCGTCCCTTGGAAGAAGAAGGCATCTTGGTTTATCGTTCACGTGAACGTCTGGAGCAAGAAATCAGCCAGTTCGCTGTTATTGAACGCGACGGTATGATTCTAGCGTGTGCTGCGCTTTATCCAATTCCAACCGAATTTAACGAAACTCGTTCTGCAGAAATTGCCTGTGTTGCAGTGCATCCAAGTTATCGTAAATCAAACCGTGGTAGCCAAATTCTGCAATTTCTTGAAGAAAAAGCCAAAGAACAAGGTATTCGTCAGTTATTCGTTTTAACAACGCGTACCGCCCACTGGTTTTTGGAACATGGTTTTCATCAGGTCAACGTTGATGAGTTACCTAATGCCCGTCAGGCGCTCTATAACTATCAAAGGAATTCTTTAGTCTTTAAGAAACTGCTTCCCTAGCCTTTGCTCTTTTTAAGATATTCTTATTTCAGATAAGCTTAGTTAAAAAAGTACAACCATAAACGCTATTAATTTATGGTTGTACTTTTTTTAAATCTCTATTTTTAATGTTTTAATATTTTTTTATTTTATTTACATCAACTTACTCCTAATTTATTAAATATATTTCTATTAAATAAATCACTTTTTTGCATAAGTTTATAGCCTATTGTTTTTAGCTTTTTTTTGCATAAATAAAGACTGAATACTTATTTTTTCTGAAATAAAAATCCCTTTAGGGTATCTGCTCATCCAATTATTTTTTCTTTTTCTCTTTCGGGGAGCACGAAATCTCATGGCACTTTTCAACACCACTTCATGGGCAAAATATTCAGTCATCGCAGCCAGCCTTGCAGGAGTGATGATGTTAAGTGGTTGTGCCAAAAAAGAGGAACAGGCCACCACAACTTTAAATATTGGCTATCAAAAATATGGCATTCTTCCTATTTTAAAAGCTCGTGGTGACCTAGAAAAAGTACTAAAAGAACAAGGCGTGCAAGTAAAATGGGTCGAGTTTCCTGCTGGCCCTCAATTGCTTGAAGGCTTAAATGTAGGGAGTGTTTCACTCGGTGAAGCAGGTGAAGCACCACCTATTTTTGCTCAAGCTGCCAATCCAAATTTAGTCTATGTCGCAAACCAACCTGCTGCGCCGAAAGCCGAAGCATTATTGGTACAAAAAGACTCTCCAATCCACTCTATTAAAGATTTAAAAGGCAAACGTGTTGCTCTTAATAAAGGTTCGAATGTTCATTACCTATTATTAAAAGTTCTAGAGGCCAACAACTTAAGCTTAAGTGATATTCAACCAGTTTATTTACCGCCATCAGACGCTCGTGCTGCCTTTGAAAAAGGTGCAGTAGATGCATGGGTCATTTGGGATCCGTTCTTTGCAGCAGCTGAACATCAAATTCAAGCTCGAGTTTTGGCAACAGGTGAAAATTTAGTAAGTAATCATCAGTTCTATCTAGCTGACCGTAAATTTGCAGAAAATAATCCAAAAGTTCTCAATACAGTTGTGCAAACCCTTAACCAAACAACTGAATGGGTGAGTTCACATCAGGATGAAGCTGCCAAGCTACTCGAAAAACCTACAGCACTTGAGTTTGATGTACTCAAAACTTCCATTTCACGTATGGGTTTTGGAGTTCAGCCAATCTCTGACAAAGTGGCACAAGAACAACAACAAGTAGCTGATGCCTTTTATGCGCAAAAGCTCATTCCTAACAAGCTCACCATTCAAGACGCCATTTTAAAACTGAAATAAACCCAGCTTGGGCACAGCTTAAATAATCATATAAATGCTGTGCCTAACCTCAAGGGGAACAAGGATATCGATATGCAACATCAGTCATTATTTAATAAGAGTCAGTGGGCACAATTAGCTAAACGCATCAGTGCAGTCACTGTATTAGGTTTAACAATCGCAGCACCAGCGTGGGCAATTGATCCAACTGTAAAAGAACTTCGTATTGGTTTCCAAAAAAGTTCAATTAACTTTGCGATTGCCAAACAGCAAAAACTATTTGAACAAGAATTTCCAAATGCCAAAGTGACTTGGAATGAATTCCCTGCTGGACCACAAATTTTAGAAGCTTTGGCTGTCGGTTCCCTTGATGTCGGAGTTACTGGGGACACTCCTCCAGTCTACGCACAAGCAGCTGGAAAGCCTTTATATTACATTGCCTATGAAGCAGCTAAACCACTAGCATCAGCAATCTTAGTTTCTAAGAGCTCGCAGCTAAAACAACTTAAAGACCTTAAAGGCAAACGTATTGCGCTGCAAAAAGGTTCGAGCTCACATTACTTACTTGTACAAGCTATACGTAAAGCAGGCCTAAACTGGAGTGACATTACTCCGATTTGGCTTACACCTGCCGATGCTCGCGCAGCATTTCAAAAAGGTGCTGTTGATGCATGGGCCATTTGGGACCCTTACTTCGCTTCAGCACAACTAGAAGATCAAGCTCGTGTTCTTGCATCAGGTAAAGGCTTAAGCCCGAACTATACATTTTATTTAGCAGCTCCAGATTTTGTTAAACAACATCCGAAAGCTGTTTCTGGACTCATCAAACAAATTAATCAAGCTGATAAATGGGTTCAAAGCCATCAAGCAGAAACGGCAACAGCCATTGGCCAAAGCACAGGACTGAAGCCTGCGACCAGTGACTTATTTATTAAACGCCGTCCTCGTCCTTCATCAGCCGCTCCGCTGAACAGCAAAGTGATTGCTGAGCAGCAGCAACTCGCAGACATCTTTACTCAACAAGGCATCATTCCAAAACCAATCAGCATCAAACAAGCTGTTTGGATTGCCAAGTAATTTCAATAGACATATAGGTAATGCACATGAAAATTTTCTGGTTTATTCCTACCCACGGTGATAGTCGCTATTTAGGTACAAGTAAAGGCGCTCGTCAGGTTGACCATGCCTATATGAAGCAAATTGCTGTAGCGGTAGATAATTTGGGTTATGAAGGTGTACTTATTCCAACAGGTCGTTCATGTGAAGATCCTTGGATTACGGCAGCTAGCCTGATTGATGCAACTCAACACCTTAAATTTTTAGTTGCGTTACGTCCAGGGGTAACAACACCAGCCTTGGCAGCTCGCATGGCTGCAACATTTGACCGCTTGTCGAATGGTCGAGTGTTACTCAACCTAGTGACTGGTGGTGATGAGGCTGAACTCCGCGGCGATGGTTTATATGAAGATCACTCAACGCGTTATCAAACTGCCAATGAATATGTAAAAATCTGGCGTGAAATTTTGACGCGTTCACATACGGGTGAAGCTTTTACATTCCACGGTGAACGCCTACAAGTAGATGATGCAAAACTACTTTACCCACCTGTGCAAAAGCCTTATCCACCACTTTGGTTCGGTGGCTCTTCAGACGTCGCTGTCGATCTTGCAGCTGAGCAAGTCGATACTTACCTTACATGGGGTGAACCACCAGAAGCAGTTAAACAAAAAGTCGAACATGTTCGTGCCAAAGCTGAGGCTAAAGGTCGTAAATTAACTTATGGCATTCGCTTGCATGTGATTGTTCGCGAAACCAATGAACAAGCTTGGGCAGCAGCGAACGAGCTTATCCAATATCTTGATGATGCAACTATTGCTGCAGCACAGAAAAAATTTGCACAAATGGACTCTGTAGGCCAACAACGTATGGCTGCGCTACACGGCGGTAACCGGGACAAACTTGAAGTATCTCCAAACCTTTGGGCAGGTATTGGTTTAGTCCGTGGCGGTGCTGGTACAGCACTTGTAGGTGATCCAGAAACAGTTGCTGCCCGCATTCAGGAATATGCAGATTTAGGTATCGATACTTTTATTTTCTCGGGCTATCCACATCTTGAAGAGTCAATCCGTTTTGCAGAGTTGGTCTTCCCGTTATTACCAATCGAAACTCGCGCTAAACTTGCTCAGCCAAATTTAACCGGTCCATTCGGTGAGATCATTGCCAATAACTATGTTCCAGACGAGAAGAAACAAAATAGTTCCGTCAAGGAGCCTGCATGAGCAAAGACGAAAGTATTGTTTCACGTGGAACAAAACAAATCGGGCAGCGTTTGCTGCCTTGGATTTTCCCTATTGTTCTATTGGTTGTTTGGCAAATTGCCTCAAGTTCGGGTCTTTTAGAGAACCGAATTTTGCCTGCACCGACTGCTGTAGTCTCCGCTTTTTGGCACCTACTCGTTAGCGGCGAATTATGGCATCACGTTAAGGTAAGTGCTGGTCGCGCTTTGATTGGTCTTTTGGTTGGTGGTGGCTTAGGTCTGCTCTTAGGTTTACTTAATGGCTCTTCACGCTTCGCCTCTACCCTGCTCGATACGACTCTGCAAATGATTCGTAACATCCCAGCATTAGCACTTATTCCACTCGTAATCTTGTGGTTCGGTATTGATGAAACAGCGAAATTATTCTTGGTTGCAGTAGGCGTTTTCTTCCCGATTTATATTAATACCTATCACGGTATTCGGTCAGTTGACCCTCAATTGATCGAAATGGGTAAAAGTTACGGCCTTTCTCGCTGGCAGCTTTACAAAGAAATTATTCTGCCAGGTGCAATGCCTTCTATTTTAGTAGGTCTACGCTTTGCTTTAGGTTTGGTTTGGGTATTGCTCATTGTTGCTGAAACCATTTCAGCTCAAGCAGGTATTGGTTATATGACCATGAATGCACGTGAGTTTTTACAAACAGATGTAGTTCTGGTCGGTATTCTTCTTTACGCCTTACTAGGCAAACTAGCCGATGTTTTAGCCCAGCTTTTAGAACGCTATTTACTACGTTGGCACTCTGGATATCAGAAATAAGGGAGCTTAGAACATGACAAATCTGAATTTAAATATTAATCAGAATGAAGTACAGCTCATTCCGGAAGAACCAACAGAATCTCAAGAACCTGTATTAGGTGCAGAGATTCTGATTGAGCAACTTTATAAATTCTATGGCGAGGTAAAGGTCCTTGAAGATCTTGACCTACACATCCAGCCTGGTGAGTTTTTAGCAATTGTTGGTCGAAGTGGCTGTGGCAAAAGTACGTTACTACGTTTAATTGCTCAACTTGAAAAAGCCAGTTTTGGAGAAATCAAATTCAAATCTGCTCGACATTTGCGTGAAGGCATTACTAACGATGATATTCGAGTAATGTTCCAAGACCCACGCCTACTTCCTTGGAGGAATATCCTTCAAAATGTTCAACTGGGTTTACCTAAAGCCCAACATGCTTTAGCAGAAGAATTACTGGAAAAAGTGGGTTTAAAAGAAAAATCAGGGCAATGGCCTTCACAACTCTCTGGTGGCCAACGTCAGCGTACAGCCTTAGCACGTGCACTATCGCATACACCACGCATTTTATTGCTTGATGAGCCTTTAGGTGCATTAGATGCTCTAACTCGGCTTGAGATGCAAAGCTTGATTGAGCGCTTGTGGAAAGAACAAGGTTTTACTGCCATTTTAGTCACACACGATGTAAGTGAAGCAGTGCAATTAGCTGACCGTATTATCTTATTAGATAAGGGCCAGATTGCTCAAAGTTTCCAAGTTAATCTTCCTCGCCCGCGTAAAAAGAGCATTACTTTTGCCCAACTTGAACAACAAGTACTCGATGCAGTTTTGGCAACTTAAGATTACGATGAGTAATCAGAAATGCTCAGCCAAAAAATGCCCAATTTACGAGCAATAAAACTGCTGTTTTATTGCTCTTTTTTAGGGCGAAATTTAAAAAATATTTTTAAGAATAACAAT
The DNA here is from genome assembly GCF_000369825.1 of Acinetobacter sp. NIPH 542. NCBI lineage: Bacteria > Pseudomonadati > Pseudomonadota > Gammaproteobacteria > Moraxellales > Moraxellaceae > Acinetobacter > Acinetobacter sp. NIPH 542. The sequence goes on along the minus strand of NZ_KB850208.1, from coordinate 9,539 downwards.
AAACTAGTGAATCTCTCTATTTTTTGCACAATAGTATATCTATTACGCAAATAACTAGCCGTTTTTTGATTAAAAAAGCAAGACACCTGTGCACAAATCAAACAATTTCCCTTACAATGGGAGTATTATTTTTTTAATTATGCAGCAGATGGAACAAAAAAAGAGTACCCAAAAGCGCAATCAGCTTCTTGCTGCCGCCCTTGACGTATTTTCAGTCTATGGGTTCACTGGCGCAAGTCTGGATGAAATTGCCCAACTCGCCGACATGCATAAGTCGAATATTTTCTATTACTACGAAAATAAAGAGTCTTTATACGTAGAAGTGCTCACAACCGTTTTACAAAAATGGTTGGCTCCCTTACAAACTTTAGAAGCTGAATTAGAACCAGCCGAAGCCTTATCTCACTATTTAATACAAAAAATCGAACTGTCTCGTAGCCAACCGAAAGCATCTAGATTGTTTGCATTAGAAATCATTCAAGGCGCTCCGCATATTTTACCTATACTCAAAGGACCATTAAAAAAACTATTTAAGCGCAAAGCCAAAGTCATTCAGACGTGGCAAGAAGAGGGAAAGATTTCACCAGATATCGACCCGGAATTATTAATCTTAAATATTTGGGGCCTTACGCAAAACTATGCAGATTTTGCAACCCAAATGGAAATGGTGACCGGAAAAACACTACGTAACCGAAGCATGTTCCAACGCTCAATTGAGCATACAGTCCACCTGATGCTCTACGGCGTATTGCCTCGTTAAAACCAAAAAAAGATCGGCAAATTTGCCGATCTTTTTTTAGAAGTGATTTTGATAAAGGGCCAAAAGTTTTTGGGCACCTAATAATAAATTTTCTTCCCAATCCACATGTGCAGTGTTATCTGCCCCATCAGTAATATACTTCACCGAAATCAAGCGAACTCCTAACTTATGGCAGACTTTGGCTAAGGCATACCCTTCCATATCCACCACATCACAAACTACCTTTGGCTGGCCTGTTTCAAATGAATCGCCAGTACCACAAATCCCCTTTGGCAAATCAGCAAAATGTGGTTGAAGGTGAATTTCAGCTGGCAAGTGATCATCTAACGGCGTTACACCTACTTCAAACCCTAACGGTGAAACATCCATATCACGTTGTACAAAAGTCTTCACCTCGACCAAATCATGTCGATTAAATGCAGAGCTTCCAGCTGTACCTAGATTAATTAAAGTTTTACAGCCAGTTTTTTGAATAACCTCAAATGCTTTAAAGGCAGCATTAATCTTACCAATACCACTGTAATGGACTTCAACACCTGCCTGCTCAAACAAACCTTTAGATTCATTAGGAAGTGCCATAATTAAAGCAATATCAGTGTTCATTCAAAAAGCTCAAATCAAAATTAAATAAATTAGAAAATAAGTATAAATCAGGTGCAAAAGCTTTTTGCACCTTTTCATCATTACTGCATTTTTTGTTGTAAGGCGATTAAACACGGAGAAAAGAACAGTTGGCCGCTATATGCGCCTGCTAGCGTTTTCTTCATTACCACGCCCCACATTGTCAATAATAAAAGACTCAATGCCACAGCAACGTATTGTAAAAATACAATTTCAACCTGATACCCTAAATTAAACAGTGCAAGAATAAATACGCCTAATGGAAAGGTTAAGCCCCACCAACCCAAATTGAATGGGATACCTGTCTTTGCGTGACGAAGCGTTGTTAAAATTGCAAGACCCAGCCACCATAATCCGAAGCCTAAAAGCACGAGACTACCTACAATTCCTAAAGCTTGAAAGACATTCGCAAATTGTTCAAATCCTACGTTTGGCGCCACTCTTTGGGCCTGCTCTCCTAACAACAAGAGACCTAAAGCACCTGTACCAATCGGTCCTAAAGACAACCAGCTAGAAATTGCGACTTCTTTTTCCGGTAACTGATGTAAAGCCATACGCAGCATTAAAATTGTCAAAATAGCGAATGCGGGTAAAACAGAAATCCCCCAAAGTACGTAGCCCGCCATTAATAAATGAAAGCTATGCAAATCTGCTGGTAAATGAGCTACTAACATGCCCGCAGAACTTGCTGCTACTTCACATGCAACCACAGGTAAAAGCCAGATTGCAGTCATGGTATGTAGCTGATGGTTCTGACGGCTAAACATACAAAACGGTACGATCCACGCAATTGCTAGTGCTAAAAAGACATCGATGTACCATAAAGCTTGAGCAATATGTATGGCAATTTCACCGTAAAGTCCTATACCAAAGCTTAAAAAGCCATTTAGTATTGTAGCGAGCCCCATTGGAATAGCGCCTAAAAACAAGCTCATATTGGGATGGTTAAATATTTGCTTCGCTTCATGAGGGAAAAGAAACCACCGCAATAAATAAAGAACTGAAAAAACGCTGAATAAAACAATATTAAATTGCCATAACAAAGTTGCTAACGTGAATAAAAATGATTGAGCAAATGGAAGCTGAATTAAAATCATACTTACCACGCCAGTACCCATAGTCGCTGTAAACCAATTTGGAGTAAAATGTCGTATAACATCTTTGCTATGATTTAATTGGTAAAAGGGTTTTTTCATTTTAGTTCTCTAATCAAAGAGTGGATAAAGATATAGTAGAGCAAACCATTAATAAGAAAAATTGATTTATTTTTATTTAATTCATCAATATTTTAGATATACAAATATTCATGTTGAAAAATAACTGAGTAAAAACACAACAACAAGACGAATCTGTGAGATTATGGCAATATATAGCCCTTGCAAAAATAGCCATATTTTAAGTTCATGAAACTGCTTCGTCTTAATGCGTTATCGCCCAATTTTCAGTTACCTCAAACAGCGGTAACTATTGGTAATTTTGATGGTGTCCATTTAGGTCACCAAGCGATGATTGCTCAACTCAAAAAAATTGCTGCAGCACAAGGCTTAAAAACATTGGTTATGATTTTTGAGCCACAACCTCTTGAATTCTTTAAAGGCTACGATGCCCCTCCTCGTATTAATTCACTACGAGAAAAAGTTGAATACCTAACTGAGCTTGGGGTTGATTACATTGCAGTTGCTAAATTTGATCAGCATTTCCGTAGTATGAGCGCGTCTGCCTTTGCAGACTTATTAAAAGATAAATTAAACGCGCAGTCTTTAGTTTTAGGAGATGACTTTCATTTCGGTAAGGACCGTCAAGGCAACAGCGAATTTTTAAAAGATTACGGATTTGGGGTCACAAATTTACATACGATTGAACTTGAAGGTGAACGCGTAAGTTCAACTCGTATTCGCCAAGTGCTTCAGGTAGGAAATCTTGCCTTAGCTGCTAAATTATTAGGTCGTCCTTACAGTATTACTGGACGAGTTCAATATGGCGACCAGATTGGCCGAACTCTCGATTTTCCAACGATTAATGTTCGCCTCAACCGCCATAAGCCATGTTTAAATGGGATTTATGGTGTTGAAGTCATTTGTGAAACAACCTCACTTACTCAAAAAGTGCGTCAAGATACACCCGAAAAACCAGGAATTGCCGGATATCATGATAACAGCCTCTATGGCGCAGGACATGTCGGTACACGTCCAGCCATTCAGCAAGAACATCCAGAGTGGAGATTAGAAGTACATTTCCCTGATGTTTCTGCTAATCTGTATGGCTTATTTATGCGGGTGACTTTCCTTCACTATCTTCATGGTGAATTGAACTACCCTTCGCTTGAGGCACTTAAGGCAGGAATTGATAATGACGTGCAGCAGTTACGACAATACCGTAACGACACGACACAATTTCCTTTTTAATTCGAATTTTGATTGTAAAACATGTCGGCTCCCTAGCTGATTAAACTGGATGAAAACTTGCATGAGCGATAAGCAAACTCCTGAGAATGCAGTGGACTACAAAGCCACGCTAAACCTGCCGGATACTCAATTTGCAATGAAAGCAAATTTGGCAGTACGTGAAGTGAAATGGTTAGAAGAGTGGTATACCGACAACATTTATCAGCAGATTCGTGCATCGCGTATTGGCAAGAAAAAATATATTTTGCACGATGGCCCTCCATATGCGAACGGTACAATTCACTTAGGTCACGCAGTCAATAAAGTACTCAAAGACGTGATTGTAAAAAGCCGTACTTTGGCAGGTTTCGACGCACCTTATGTTCCGGGGTGGGACTGTCATGGCTTGCCAATTGAGCTAAAAGTTGAAGAAAAAGTAGGTAAAGTTGGCGAAAAAGTTGACGCAGCGACTTTCCGTAATCTCTGCCGTGAATATGCTCTAAAACAAATTGATTTACAGCGTACTGACTTTAAACGTCTTGGTATTTTAGGTGACTGGGATAATCCTTATCTCACCATGAACTATAAACAAGAAGCCGATATTGTTCGTACTTTAGGCTTAATCCAGAAAAATGGTCACATCCAGCCGGGCTTAAAGCCAGTGAACTGGTGTATGGACTGTGGTTCAGCACTTGCTGAAGCTGAAGTTGAATATGAAGATAAAAAATCTGACGCGATCGACGTTGGTTTTGGCGTTGTAGATCTTAAAGATTTAAGTGCTCGTTTAAACGTAGAAGTTCAAGATCCAACTGATATTGTGATCTGGACGACTACGCCGTGGACATTACCAGCTAACCAAGCAGTTGCATTGCATGCCGAAATTGAATATCAATTGGTACAAGTAACTACTGAGCGCGGTAAGCAAAACTTCATTCTTGCTAAAGACTTAGTTGCTTCAGCAATTGAGCGTTATAAGCTTGAAAACCCAGTTGTTTTAGCTGACTTTACAGGTTCAGCTCTTGAAAACCTTACTTTACAACACCCTTTACTTACTGATCGTCAAGTTCCAGTGATTTTGGGCGAACACGTTATTGCAACAAGCGGTACAGGTGCAGTACATACAGCGCCTGGTCATGGTGCAGACGACTATAAAGTAGGTCTTCAATACAACCTTAAAGTAGACAATCCAGTCGGTGGTAACGGTGTTTATTTACCAACTGCTCCAATCTATGCTGGTGAACATATCTATAAAGCCAATCCAAAGATTATTGAAGCTTTAGGTGCTGTAGGCCGTTTATGGGCTCATCAACCAATTAAACACAGTTACCCACACTGCTGGCGCCATAAGACTCCTATTATTTTCCGTGCTACACCACAATGGTTCATTAGCATGGATCAAAAAGGCTTACGTGAAGGCGCGCTTAACGCGATTGAAAACGATATCGAGTTTGTACCGAACTGGGGTAAAAACCGTATTGAATCAATGATCGAAGGTCGTCCGGACTGGTGTATCTCACGTCAACGTACTTGGGGTGTTCCAATTCCTTTCTTCGTTCATAAAGATACGAACGAATTACATCCTCGTACACCTGAACTCATCGAAGAAGTTGCTCAACTGATCGAACAAGAAGGTATCGAAGCATGGTTCAAACGTGAAGCAAAAGACTTCATAGGTGAAGATGCTGAACAATACAACGCCGTTCGCGATACGCTTGATGTATGGTTCGACTCTGGTACAACACATTACGCTGTACTTGAGCAACGTGAAGAATTAGAAAGCCCTGCTGATTTATATTTAGAGGGTTCAGACCAACACCGTGGTTGGTTCCAATCTTCTTTATTAACGTCTATGGCAATTCATAATCGTGCACCATATAAAGCCTTGTTAACACATGGTTTTACAGTGGATGAAAACGGTCGTAAGTTGTCAAAATCTTTAGGCAACTACATTCCGCTTGAAGAAATCATCAAACAGCTTGGTGCTGATGGTTTACGTCTATATGTAGCTTCTAGCGACTATCGCTATGAAATTGCAGCGTCTAAAGAAATCTTTAACCGTGTAAGTGATAGCTACCGCCGTATTCGTAATACCCTACGTTTCTTGCTTGCAAACCTAAATGGTTTCAAACCAAGTACAGATGCTTTAGCAGTAGATGACCTCATCGCTCTTGATCAATACATCTTGCAACGCGCGAATGAAGTACAACAAACCATTATCACTGCTTACGAAGAAATGAACTTCCATGTCGTGTGTAGCGCGTTAACAAGCTTCTGTATTAATGACTTAGGTGGTTTCTACCTAGACATTATCAAAGACCGTCAATACACCACTAAAGCTGACTCACAAGCACGTCGCTCTGCACAAACAGCGCTTTATCATATTGTCCAAGCATTTATCCGTTGGATGAGCCCAATCTTAAGCTTTACCGCTCAAGAAGCTTGGCCACTGATTCCAGAACAAACTGAAAAGTATGTATTTACTTCAGAATGGTATGACTTGCCTGTTTCATCAAAAGCAAACTTGCTTTCTGAAGAAGATTGGCAAACATTGATTAGCGTAAAATCTGCAGTAAATAAACAGATTGAAGCAGCTCGTAACGCTAAACTTGTCGGCAGTAATCTTTCAGCCAAAGTTGAACTTTGGGCAAATGAATCATTACAAACAGTTTTAAACCAACTGGCTGATGAACTCCGTTTTGTTCTTATTACTTCTCAAGTAGTAGTACATCCTTTTGCTGAACAAGGTGAAGCAACTGAAATGGAAGGCTTACGTGTACAAATATCTGCAGCTGAAGGTGAAAAATGTGCACGTTGCTGGCATGTTCTTCCAGATGTAAATACACATGCTGATCATCCTGGTTTATGTGGTCGTTGTATTGTGAACGTCACTGGTCGTGGCGAAGTGAGAAAATATGCCTAATTCACAAGCTAAAAAAGGCTTATTCCAGTTTTATCCACACAATCTCATTTGGCTTGGACTTTCTGTCCTTGCCATTGTGTTGGATCAATGGACAAAATGGATTGCAAGTACACACCTGAACTACGCAGATCCAGTGCCTGTGCTTCCATTTTTAAACTGGACACTATTACATAACTATGGTGCAGCCTTTAGCTTTTTATCTGATGCAGGAGGATGGCAGCGCTATTTCTTCACATCTTTAGCAGGCTTAGTTTCAATCCTTTTTGTATTTTGGTTGCTTCGTATGCCTAAAAAAATGGTGGTGCTACCTGTAGCCATCGCTTTAATTTTAGGTGGAGCTTTAGGCAATTTAATTGACCGTATTACCCTAGGTTATGTAGTCGATTTCATTCATGTTTATTACCAAAATCATCACTTTCCAGCTTTTAATATTGCGGACAGTGCCATTACCTTAGGCACCATCTTGCTACTCATCGATACATTCTTCCTTGAGAAGCAACGCAACCAAAATTCGGATGCATAATATGACCGAAATTATCCAACCTAACGAAGAAATTCGTATTACAGACGGCTCTAAAGTCGATCTACACTTTTCTGTCGCTATTGAAAATGGTGTAGAAATCGATAATACACGTAACCGTGAAGAACCTGTTACCTTGACTATTGGTGACGGAAATCTTTTACCTGGCTTTGAAAAAGCATTATTTGGTTTACGTGCTGGTGACCGCCGTACAGTACATCTTCCACCAGAAGATGCATTTGGTCCATGGAATCCGGAAAATATTCAAACTTTCGATACAGTTAAGTTTGAACAACGCCCTATTCCTGGTCATATGATTGAGTTCGAAGATAAAGCAAAAACAACTTTATTCGGTGTAGTGAAGTCAGTTAATGATGACATTACAGAAATTGATTTTAATCACCCGTTAGCTGGAAAAAACATTACCTTTGAAGTAGAAATATTCAAGGTTACTCCTGAAGGCCAACAAGGCATTAAACTCATGTAAATAAAAAAGCCCTCTCAATGAGGGCTTTTTTATTATCCAATTTTTTTCATAACATAAGAATCCTTACAAATTCTATATTCTCAGCTACCCATTTAATGAATTAAGTTATAAGTATAAAAATCCTTGGGAAAAATACATGCTGGTCTATATTGTCGTGGGAAGTGTTCGTGAAGGACGTACAGCAATTAAAATTGCCAATTGGGTAGAATCAACAATTCCAACATTGAGTCTAAACGATTTCCAAACTGAAGTAGTCGATTTAAAAGAATGGGATTTACCTCTATTTTCAGGATCTCATCCACCCGCTACCGGAATTTATGATCAACCTAAACAACAAGAATGGGCAGACAAAATTGCTCAAGCAGATGCTTTTATCTTTATTAGCCCAGAATACAACCATGGTTACAGTCCAGCTCTAAAAAATGCTCTGGACTATGTAGGAAAAGAATGGAGTGGTAAACCAGCTGCATTTATTGGTTATGGTTCAACGAATGGTTCTCGATCTATTAGCCAAATACGTCAAGTCACCTCAAGTTTAAGTATCATTGATCCCAATGCTGTAATAGAGATACGAGATATATTTAAACGCAATAAAGATGAAAAATTCGAAGCTAATGAGTTTGAAGTAAAAGGGCTTCAATCTATTGTTGAGAAACTACAGAAATATCACTTATCTTAAATTTAAAAAGGCCTCTATAAACAAAATAGGGGCCTTTTATTTTTATAAGCTTTTTAAATAATTTACTACGTCTATATTACCAGCCATTTCTGCAAGCTGTAGCGCTGTATATTCGCTTTTATAAGCGACTTGAGCACCTTTTCCTACCAAGAGTTTAACTATCTCTAAATGATCATTTTCAGCAGCTGCTTGCAAAGCACTATAGCCTTCATCGTCTGTCTGATTAGGATCTTCTCCATCTATTAATAATTGTTTTACTTGTTCTAGATCACCTAAAGATGCCCAATAGATCAACTCTGGAAGAGAAAGTTCTTCATTATCTTCAGGTAATTGAGAGAATGAGTTGAATTTCATAGTTTTCTCTTTAAAATTTTTTTTGAGTTAATAGTCTTCAACGAGAAATTCTCCTTTAGATTCACCAATAAGAAATTGCACAATATTATCACGAGTTTCTAAAACCCATACACCTGTAAACTCTGGTGTACGTATAACAGTAAAATACAACTTAAGAAGTTCACGAATAGAGCTTATACTTTTCTTCACTACTGAAGCAAAGTTTTCCCATTCTTTATTATTTGCCCAAGGATTATCAGCATGTAAATATTTACCTAATCGATCATATAACTTAATAAATTGATTCATATCAAAAAAATTCTCTCTTTTTCTATCAAAATGCCAACTTCCATCTGGTAATTTTTTAGCAGGTAATAAAGGTATTGGATAAAAATCAGAATTTATCTCACTTAATGCTTTTAAAATTGAACTAGCTTTATAATCTTTTGTATAGTCAGGATTTTTATTGGCTTGAGCACGATATTCTTGATATTTAATTTTATTTGGCGCTATGGAAGCCAAAGCCAATATTTCTAAAGCTTTACGCATATGTAATATTGAAGATTCTAAATCTAATACATCTCTGATTTCAAAGTAAGAGTTTATAAGAACTTCACATTTATTTAATCGAAATAATGCCTCATTCACCTTATCTGCATAAATTTTTTGTAAATCTTTCATTTTTAAATCTATATAAAATTAAAATAATACAATAAGTCTAATTATCACGCATATAAAGAAACACCCCGGTTTCTTTCGAGACCGGGGTGTTAGAATAATGAGCTGGCGATGACTTACTCTCACATGGGAAACCCCACACTACCATCAGCGCTAA
>NZ_KB850207.1:0-54863 GCF_000369825.1 Acinetobacter sp. NIPH 542 | reverse complement strand
GCCAGCACAACTGGTATGGATACTTGCATTGGTCTTAATGTGCCGATGCGTTTTCCAAATCTTTACAGATGGGCTGATTGAATCTTACTTTAGTTGTTCATTTTAGCTAAGCGTATAACTAAATCAAGTTGCTTTGCATATTAATGAATCGATTGATGCTTTATATACAACTGCTTGGGTGTTGTATAGTCAAGCCTCACGAGCAATTAGTATTGGTCAGCTTCACATATCACTATGCTTCCACATCCAACCTATCAACGTCCTAGTCTCGAACGGCTCTTTAGAGGACATAAAGTCCTAGGGAAATCTTATCTTGAGGTAGGCTTCCCGCTTAGATGCTTTCAGCGGTTATCCCTTCCGAACATAGCTACCCGGCGATGCGACTGGCGTCACAACCGGTACACCAGAGGTTCGTCCACTCTGGTCCTCTCGTACTAGGAGCAGATCCTCTCAAATTTCCAGCGCCCACGGTAGATAGGGACCGAACTGTCTCACGACGTTCTAAACCCAGCTCGCGTACCTCTTTAAATGGCGAACAGCCATACCCTTGGGACCTGCTTCAGCCCCAGGATGAGATGAGCCGACATCGAGGTGCCAAACACCGCCGTCGATATGAACTCTTGGGCGGTATCAGCCTGTTATCCCCAGAGTACCTTTTATCCGTTGAGCGATGGCCCTTCCATACAGAACCACCGGATCACTAAGACCTACTTTCGTACCTGCTCGACTTGTGGGTCTCGCAGTTAAGCGCGCTTTTGCCTTTATACTCTACGCGTGATTTCCGACCACGCTGAGCGCACCTTCGTACTCCTCCGTTACTCTTTAGGAGGAGACCGCCCCAGTCAAACTACCCACCAGACATGGTCCTCGCCCCGGATTACGGGGCAGAGTTAGAACCTCAACATTACCAGGGTGGTATTTCAAGGACGGCTCCATTGGAACTAGCGTTCCAACTTCAAAGCCTCCCACCTATCCTACACAAGTAAGGTCAAAGTTCAATGTCAAGCTGCAGTAAAGGTTCACGGGGTCTTTCCGTCTAGCCGCGGGTACACTGCATCTTCACAGCGATTTCGATTTCACTGAGCCTCTGCTGGAGACAGCGCCGCCATCATTATGCCATTCGTGCAGGTCGGAACTTACCCGACAAGGAATTTCGCTACCTTAGGACCGTTATAGTTACGGCCGCCGTTTACTGGGGCTTCGATCAAGAGCTTCGCTTACGCTAACCCCATCAATTAACCTTCCAGCACCGGGCAGGCATCACACCCTATACGTCCACTTTCGTGTTTGCAGAGTGCTATGTTTTTAATAAACAGTTGCAGCGGCCTGGTTTCTGTGGCTGCCAATAGCTCAGACCGCAAGGGTCATCACCGTCAGCAGCGTACCTTCTCCCGAAGTTACGGTACCATTTTGCCTAGTTCCTTCAGCAGAGTTCTCTCAAGCGCCTTGGTCTACTCGACCTGACCACCTGTGTCGGTTTCGGGTACGATTCCTGTGTAACTGAAGCTTAGAGACTTTTCCTGGAAGCATGGTATCAGCCACTTCGCTGTACAAGTACAGCTTGCTATCAGATCTCAGCATAGAGCACCCCGGATTTGCCTAAGATGCATGCCTACTTCCTTCCACCTGGACAACCAACGCCAGGCTGACTTAACCTTCTCCGTCCTCTCATCGCATTACACAGAAGTATTGGAATATTAACCAATTTCCCATCGACTACGCCTTTCGGCCTCGCCTTAGGGGTCGACTCACCCAGCCCCGATTAACGTTGGACTGGAACCCTTGGTCTTTCGGCGAACGGGTTTTTCACCCGTTTTGTCGTTACTCACGTCAGCATTCGCACTTCTGATACCTCCAGCATACTTCTCAATACACCTTCATCGGCTTACAGAACGCTCCCCTACCACTTGACTAAAAGTCAAATCCGCAGCTTCGGCACATAGTTTTAGCCCCGTTACATCTTCCGCGCAGGCCGACTCGACTAGTGAGCTATTACGCTTTCTTTAAAGGGTGGCTGCTTCTAAGCCAACCTCCTAGCTGTCTATGCCTTCCCACATCGTTTCCCACTTAACTATGATTTTGGGGCCTTAGCTGGCGGTCTGGATTGTTTTCCTCTTGACTACGGACGTTAGCACCCGCAGTCTGTCTCCCGGATAGTACTCATAGGTATTCGGAGTTTGCATCGGTTTGGTAAGTCGGGATGACCCCCTAGCCGAAACAGTGCTCTACCCCCTATGGTATTCGTCCGAGGCGCTACCTAAATAGCTTTCGGGGAGAACCAGCTATCACCAGGCTTGATTAGCCTTTCACCCCTATCCACAAGTCATCCCCTGGCTTTTCAACGACAGTGGGTTCGGTCCTCCAGTTAGTGTTACCCAACCTTCAACCTGCTCATGGATAGATCGCCTGGTTTCGGGTCTATACCCAGCAACTAAACGCCCTATTAAGACTCGATTTCTCTACGGCTCCCCTATACGGTTAACCTCGCTACTGAATATAAGTCGCTGACCCATTATACAAAAGGTACGCAGTCACCGAACAAGTCGGCTCCCACTGCTTGTATGCATGCGGTTTCAGGATCTATTTCACTCCCCTCACAGGGGTTCTTTTCGCCTTTCCCTCACGGTACTGGTTCACTATCGGTCAGTCAGGAGTATTTAGCCTTGGAGGATGGTCCCCCCATATTCAGACAAGGTTTCACGTGCCTCGCCCTACTCGTCATCATTATGTGTGCCCTTTCGTGTACGGGAATATCACCCTCTACGTTCGCACTTCCCAGAGCGTTCCACTAAAACACACATAACTTAATGGGCTGATCCCCGTTCGCTCGCCGCTACTAAGGGAATCTCAATTGATTTCTTTTCCTAAGGGTACTGAGATGTTTCACTTCCCCTCGTTCGCCTTGCAACACTATGTATTCATGTTGCAATACCTACCTTAAAGTAGGTGGGTTCCCCCATTCAGAAATCTCCGGATCAAAGGATATTTGCCGCCTCCCCGGAGCTTATCGCAGGCTATTACGTCTTTCATCGCCTCTGACTGCCAAGGCATCCACCACATGCACTTAATTACTTGACTATACAACCCCAAACAGTCGTCAACACTTACAAGTGAGTGTTGTCCGTGCGATTCTTCATCGCTACTATCTGTTGCCTGTGTATTTAAACACTGTACAGCTTCAATCTAAATTCATATACCAAAACGCTTGATTCAGTTAATTTGCTAGTTCTCAATTCATCTAGATTAATTGCTTAATCTAAATTCTTGAGTGAACAATTTATTTCAGACTCAATTTTGCCAATCTGTTAATGAATAAACATGCCTTCGTCAGGTCATGCTTAATACCGTGATACTTAAATCACAGAAGTTAATAAACCAAGATCTAAATCTCTATTTACTAATTTCTGTAATCCGAACTTCTCTTAAGTTCTGGTGGAGACTAGGAGAGTCGAACTCCTGACCTCCTGCGTGCAAAGCAGGCGCTCTACCAACTAAGCTAAGTCCCCAGCTTACATCATCAGTCATGTATCTTTTATCTATAACTTCAACCAGTCAAAGTCATGGTGGGTCTGACAAGACTTGAACTTGTGACCCCACGCTTATCAAGCGTGTGCTCTAACCAACTGAGCTACAGACCCTCAGATACATCTATGAAGAACAACTTGTTGTGGATTCTTACCAATCGTCAATCTTTCGTTAAGGAGGTGATCCAGCCGCAGGTTCCCCTACGGCTACCTTGTTACGACTTCACCCCAGTCATCGGCCACACCGTGGTAACCGCCCTCTTTGCAGTTAGGCTAGCTACTTCTGGTGCAACAAACTCCCATGGTGTGACGGGCGGTGTGTACAAGGCCCGGGAACGTATTCACCGCGGCATTCTGATCCGCGATTACTAGCGATTCCGACTTCATGGAGTCGAGTTGCAGACTCCAATCCGGACTACGATCGGCTTTTTGAGATTAGCATCCTATCGCTAGGTAGCAACCCTTTGTACCGACCATTGTAGCACGTGTGTAGCCCTGGCCGTAAGGGCCATGATGACTTGACGTCGTCCCCGCCTTCCTCCAGTTTGTCACTGGCAGTATCCTTAAAGTTCCCGACATTACTCGCTGGCAAATAAGGAAAAGGGTTGCGCTCGTTGCGGGACTTAACCCAACATCTCACGACACGAGCTGACGACAGCCATGCAGCACCTGTATGTAAGTTCCCGAAGGCACCAATCCATCTCTGGAAAGTTCTTACTATGTCAAGGCCAGGTAAGGTTCTTCGCGTTGCATCGAATTAAACCACATGCTCCACCGCTTGTGCGGGCCCCCGTCAATTCATTTGAGTTTTAGTCTTGCGACCGTACTCCCCAGGCGGTCTACTTATCGCGTTAGCTGCGCCACTAAAGCCTCAAAGGCCCCAACGGCTAGTAGACATCGTTTACGGCATGGACTACCAGGGTATCTAATCCTGTTTGCTCCCCATGCTTTCGCACCTCAGCGTCAGTGTTAGGCCAGATGGCTGCCTTCGCCATCGGTATTCCTCCAGATCTCTACGCATTTCACCGCTACACCTGGAATTCTACCATCCTCTCCCACACTCTAGCTAACCAGTATCGAATGCAATTCCCAAGTTAAGCTCGGGGATTTCACATTTGACTTAATTAGCCGCCTACGCGCGCTTTACGCCCAGTAAATCCGATTAACGCTTGCACCCTCTGTATTACCGCGGCTGCTGGCACAGAGTTAGCCGGTGCTTATTCTGCGAGTAACGTCCACTATCTCTAGGTATTAACTAAAGTAGCCTCCTCCTCGCTTAAAGTGCTTTACAACCATAAGGCCTTCTTCACACACGCGGCATGGCTGGATCAGGCTTCCGCCCATTGTCCAATATTCCCCACTGCTGCCTCCCGTAGGAGTCTGGGCCGTGTCTCAGTCCCAGTGTGGCGGATCATCCTCTCAGACCCGCTACAGATCGTCGCCTTGGTAGGCCTTTACCCCACCAACTAGCTAATCCGACTTAGGCTCATCTATTAGCGCAAGGTCCGAAGATCCCCTGCTTTCTCCCGTAGGACGTATGCGGTATTAGCATTCCTTTCGAAATGTTGTCCCCCACTAATAGGCAGATTCCTAAGCATTACTCACCCGTCCGCCGCTAAGTGATAGTGCAAGCACCATCACTCCGCTCGACTTGCATGTGTTAAGCCTGCCGCCAGCGTTCAATCTGAGCCATGATCAAACTCTTCAGTTAAAAATCATTTTGCACCTTATTAAAGACAAGGTGCCAATTCTGGCTCATCAATTTTCTGACTTAAATTTCGCTCAAATAAACTTCGAGTAATTTAAACCAATCAATCAATGATAATATTTCGATCGATCAATCAGTAAAAATCCACACAAGTTGTTCTTCAATTCTCTTAATGATTTTTCCGCTCTTCGTCAGAGACAGAATTCAACGCAATACCAAGTTTTCATCTTAACCCTGTAAGCTAAGATATTCTCGTGTATCGCGTCGGGATGAGTGCATTATAGGGAAAAAAAACTGGTACGCAAGCACTTTTCTAAATATATGTGTTTGACCGACTCTTTTTTACCCAACCAAAAATATAAAAAGCCAAAATAATTAACTAACTTATTAATAATTAACAATAAATATTAAATCATTTATTTTCATTCTTTTTTGATTTTCACTTCTAGTATCTTAATAGGTTGTTTAGGAACGTTCTGATGCATGCCATCATTGGTTGTAGGTACCTTTACAATACGGTCAACCACATCCATTCCTTTAGTTACTTTTCCGAAAACTGCATAACCTGGGTTACCAGCCGAACGATTTAGAAAATTGTTATCTGCGACATTAATAAAGAATTGACTAGTAGCAGAGTCAGGATTTGCAGTACGAGCCATTGCTAAAGTTCCGCGGGTGTTAGCAATTCCATTTCCGGCTTCGTTTTTGATTGGTGCTCGGGTTGTCTTTTCCTGCATATTTGCAGTAAGTCCACCGCCCTGCACCATGAAACCAGGAATTACGCGATGGAAGATCGTATCTTTATAAAAGTTCGACTTTATATAGGTTTTAAAATTCTTTACGCTGATTGGGGCTTTCTCGTCATAAAGTTGTATTTCTATGTTGCCTAAATTTGTTTGCATTTCAACTAAAGTGTCAGCCCAAACTGAATGACTGCTTAGACCTAAGCAACATAGCATTAATAATTTTTTCATATCTTCCTACAGTAAAATGCAAAACTTAATAGAGGTTAAATTTAATCGTCTATATAAAAGAATTCTAGTGAGTATTTATTATCTTTTATTTAAGGCCTAATATTTTGGATGTGCCCATGTTCCACGTGAAACATGGACCAAACTTTTATTTAGCTATTTTTATCCCAAAATTTTCTAAAGTTTTTACTGAACTCAATGGTGTACCGTTTGGCTTTTTTGGAAATAGGCGTCAAATTTATAAAACCATGAGTTTGATCTGAATATTCTTCATAATGCATTTTGACACCATTTTGGCGTAGCTTATAGCTATAGATTTTTCCTTCATCATGTAATACATCATGCCCAGCAGTAATCACAAAAGCCGGAGGATTCTTCTTCAAGTTGCCATAAGTTGGAGAAATAATTGGATCATCTAGTTCTACGTTATGCTGGGTTGCATAATATTGAGTGACATTATTGATATCGTTATCCGTCAAAACTAATCCTTCGTTATATGCATAGAAGGAAGGATGTCGACTCTTGAAATCGACGGCAGGATAAATAAGAAGTTGGGCCTGAGGAGCATAAGGTTTATTTACTGATCTTTGAGCCACGACTGTACTAATGTTTCCACCAGCACTATCCCCGGCTACCGCAATTCGACCTTTTAATATTTTTAACTGTCTACGATTTTGATATACCCAAGCTAAAGCATCTTCACAAGATTGGATTAAATGCTGAGGAGAAACCTCAGGTGCTAGGGGGTAATCAATACTGAGTACTTGTACTTTTGCATATTTTGCCAATATACGACAAACCTCATCATGAGTATCTAAACCACCAACAACAAATCCTCCTCCATGATAGAAAACAATAAGAGGTAGTTTTTTATTCGGTGCTGGATGATAGTGTCTCGCAAAAACGGTTCCACTTTGGAGAGGTAAACGGATATCTTCTACTAAATCGATCTCTGTTGACTTGTGGCGTATAGCCAGCATTTGCGTATCGAACTGCCTTCTAGATTCAATTGGGTCTGAACCAATGAAACCGATATGACCCTGTTTAATTTGTACAGCCATCATACATTTAGTAAATGAGTCTAGATCGGGATATTGATAAGAATATCCAAGAATTTTAGCAAGTGATTCTTGAGCTAATCGAGGTAACTTATCAAGAGCTCGAGCAGCAGGCCCTTGGCCCTTATCTAGCAATGTTTGAATTTTTTGATTAAATGCTGTCATGCCTATCTCCATGAATCCCTCTTATCCTTCATATTTTCTACAGAATTTTGTTGTTATTTGACTATATTCGCATACAACTCATGTAATCAAGATACAAAGGTAAAACCCAAATTACGCTAATCTGATTTCAAGCAAATGTCATTAACAAATCTGTCACTTAAAACAGGACTTTTTTGCCAATTATTGTTAACAGACAAAAAGAGGTACGATTATGTCAACAAAACTAGTTGTTACTTTATTAGCAACCAGTCTTTTAACTGTAGGCTGTGTGGCTTATACGGATGACCCTTCTTATCGTGGTGGTTATGGTTACCATGATCATGATAGTAATCGCTATGATCGCAATGATGGACGTCGATATAACGATTGGGAACGAAGACGCTGGGAAGAACGTCAAAGAATATATGAACAACAACGAAGAGTTGCTCGCGAACAGGATCGAAATCGTCATGAATGGGATAAAAGACGCCATGACGAGGATAAGAAACGCTGGGATGACGATAAAAGACGCCACGAGTGGGATAAAAAACGGGTAGAAGATCGTGATCATAATCGTCGAGATTCTCGTCATGATGACTAAATTCATTACTATATAAAAAGCCCCAATAAGCTACGTCTTTTGGGGCTTTTTTGAGAATTCTAAACTCTCTTAATTATAGAGTAATGAGTAGCAGCTCACTTCATACATAAATCGGCATCTTAAATATATGACTCTATAATCTTTTAACTATTCTTATCACTAAGAATTACTGAGCTGTTGCAGAACCAGAAACAGAACCAGAAGCGCCAGCATCAACTTGACCTGGTTGTGCTTGGCCAGAAACGCCCGCATCAACACCTACACCAGCTTGTACGCCAGATGGGCTAGCACTTGTTTGAGCAGAACCTGATGCGTTTAAACCAGCTTCAGATGCACAACCAACAGCTGTAAAAGCAACACCAGCAAGTACTACAGAGATAAGACCTAATTTTTTCATAATCGCTTTCCTTTCATTACGACAAACACTTAAATGCAAAGATCATCTTCGCGCTGCCTATAATTCACAATTTTTTTTTCTGGCGTGCGTATCATTGGTTGTCTTTTGTAGTAATAGAAGTACAAATTGTGCAATTTTTTATTAAATTCGCTTCCTTACTCTTAGCTCTATCTTTTATATAAAACTAGCAACTTAAGCTTTTGTTTAATTTTATCAATTTTTAATTTTTATCTTAGCCTTTTGCTCTACTCAAAAAAATTCTCTTTATAGAAACGCTATATAAGGTGCGTAGAATGTTACAGAGGTTTTTTGCTTAAAAACTCCTATTCTCATTAAAAAAGCCGGGTATAAACCACGGCTTCTCTAAAAATTTACGATATTTCGATTTAAATTACGGCCACTGCATCTCGCCTTTTACAACTTTTGCACCCAGCTCTAGGCTATCCACACTTTTTAATGTTGGATATTGTTTTTGCATGAGCTGACTTAGCTCACTTGCATTTTTACTTACTTTAACGGCTTTCTCATAGCTCTTGAGATAGTCAATCGAAAAGTTAACCGCATCCAAACCTTGTGGAGCTCCCTCAACCATATGGGCAGGAACAACTGTCTGAGGTTGAAGTGCTTTAATGTTTTCTAGCGTTTGAATTACTTCATTGCGGTCTTTAACTTTTGGTGTATCTGCCATCCATAAATGAATACCTGAAGATACAGGAATACCACCTACTACTGCCTTAGAAGAAGGAATCCATAAATAAGTAAGTTCTTTCTTACCTTTAATCTCGATTGACTCATTCTCAAGCTTTAAAGTTTTAGCAGTATAAGCTTGAGGCACAATAATTTGGCTAGGCGCATTTGCACCCATTTGTGGCCCCCAATACTTCACTTTGAGTGCTTGGGTATCTTGAATATGTTTAACAGTTTCCGGCGTTGCGATGATTTGTACATTTGGGAAGTATTGCTTAAATACATCTAAACCAAAGTAATAGTCCGGATCGCCATAACTTACGAAAATTGTCTTTAATGTTTTACCACTATCCAAAATATCCGCAGCAATACGTAATGCTTCAGATTTTGAGAATTGCGCATTTACCAACAGAACTTCTTTATCGCCTTCAATTAAAGTAGAAGTCACACCAAAATGTTCGGGTTTAGCCAAGAAACTTTGGATTTTCAAATCTTGCGCAAAAGCTGAGGAAGTTACTGTTAAAGCGGTAGCAGTTGCTAGGGCTGAAGCAGTTAATTTAAAAAATTTCATTATGTATTCTCCAATTTCATGAGAAATACTTTAAATTGCAATTCCTGTAAGGTAAATGCACTAAATTAAGATAAACTGTTGCATATATTGTAATAATGATAATGCATATGGACACATTAAAAGCCATACAAGTCTTTGTTTCTATTGCTCAGCATGGCAATTTAACCAAAGCCGCAGAACACCTGAATTATTCCCGCGCGATGGTTTCCCGTTATCTTGAGCATCTTGAACACACATTCTCAACTCGACTATTTCAAAGAAATACACGAAAAATATCACTCACACCAGCAGGTGAAAAAGCCCTCCTCTACTGCGAAAATATTTTACAACAACAGCAACTTCTACAAGAGCTGGCAGCACCCGAGCAACATAACGGTACGATTCGCTTTACCTGCGGTTTGTTTTTATTTCAATTAGGGGTTGGAGAATGTATTCGCCAATTTAAACAGCAACATCCACATATTCAATTTGATGTATATCTGACTGAAAATACGATGGACTTAATTGATGCTCAGGTCGATTTAGCTTTACGTATAACGCAAAAAGTTGCAGATGGATTAATTGCACGACCTGTTTGCCAAATCGAGTCCGTTTTCTGTGCACATCCTGATTATTTAAAACAGCACAGCCCCCTCTCCCATCCAAGGCAACTTATTCAACATGAATGTTTAGCTCACCATAGCCAACATCAATTTTGGACACTTTTTGATGAAGAGCAACAACCGCAGAATTACCCTTTAAACGTGACCTTTAAAAGTAATGATGTAAATGCTGTTTATGATATGTGTTTACATGCCCAAGGTGTGGCAATGTTGCCTTCACTATTAATTAAAAAAGATTTAAAAGAAAAAAGATTAGTTCCTTTATTTAAAAACTTTTCAGCTCCGGAATTAAGTTTGTCAGTGGTATATGCATCGAGACAACATTTACCCAAAATAACGCAGGAATTTATTGCTTTTATGATCGAAAATTTAAATTTTTACTTAAAACCGCAAAATTAAAAGTTTTAAATTGCCGTGTACGCTTGAATTTTTAGGCAATGCCCATACTTCATCCCTATTAATGAATTACAGCATATGCATGGCAGTTCAGGTTTTACCCAGTAAATGCTGATGCCAAAAGGACTGTACATGTTTAAAAACCCATTTAAACGGAGATCATCAATGGCTAATGAGCAAAACGAGCAAGCTCAAGACATTCAACACGAGCAAGCAGAGCAATCTAATGAGCAAACTCAGGCTGAAGGTGTAGAGCAAGCAAACGACGTTACCGTTGAATCTTTACAAGCGCAAATCACCAAATTAGAAGAAAGCCTGAAACTTGAAAAGGCACGTACAGCAAATGCTGTTTACGAAGCACAAAAAAGTGTAGAGCGTATTCAACGTGAGTCTGACAAGCATAAAGAAACTGTGCTTGAAAAATTTGCCAAAGAATTACTTGATTCTGTAGACAATCTAGAGCGCGCAATTCAAGCAGCGGGTGATGAAGAAACACCAGTACTTGAAGGTATCAAATTAACCTTAAAGTCACTGTTAACTGCGCTTGAAAAATTTGGCGTTGTAGAAGCTGATACTAAAAATGGTTTCAATGCAGATTTACATCAAGCAGTAGGTATTGATCCTAATGCTAAAGCAAATGAAATCGGTACTGTTTTACAAAAAGGCTATACGTTAAATGGCCGCTTATTGCGCCCTGCTATGGTTATGGTTGGTCAATAAGTAAATTTTTGAGAGTTTTTAGATTTTTTTTAGCTAAAACGCTTGAAAAAAATAGATTCACTCTCATATCGGATAACAAGCAAAAACATTGCAAAAGAATTTTTGAGGAAAACGTCACATGGCAAAAATTATTGGTATTGACTTAGGTACTACCAACTCATGCGTTGCTGTACTTGAAGGCGATAAAGTAAAAGTAATCGAAAACGCTGAAGGCGCACGTACAACTCCATCGATCATCGCTTATAAAGATGGTGAGATCTTAGTAGGTCAAAGCGCTAAGCGTCAGGCAGTAACTAACCCGAAAAATACATTATTCGCTATTAAGCGTTTAATTGGTCGTCGTTATGAAGATCAAGCGGTACAAAAAGATATCGGTCTTGTACCTTACAAAATCATCAAAGCTGACAATGGTGATGCTTGGGTTGAAGTAAACGACAAAAAATTAGCACCTCAACAGATCTCTGCTGAAATCTTGAAAAAGATGAAAAAAACTGCAGAAGACTATTTAGGTGAAACAGTTACAGAAGCGGTTATTACTGTTCCTGCTTACTTTAACGATGCTCAACGTCAAGCAACTAAAGATGCGGGTAAAATCGCTGGCTTAGACGTTAAACGTATCATTAACGAACCAACGGCTGCTGCACTTGCGTTCGGTATGGACAAAAAAGAAGGCGACCGTAAAGTTGCAGTTTACGACTTAGGTGGTGGTACTTTTGACGTATCAATCATTGAAATCGCAGACCTTGATGGCGACCAACAAATCGAAGTGTTATCAACAAACGGTGATACTTTCCTTGGTGGTGAAGACTTTGATAATGCATTGATTGAATTCTTGGTTGAAGAATTCAAGAAAGAACAAAGTGTGAACTTGAAAAATGATCCACTTGCGTTACAACGTTTGAAAGAAGCTGCTGAAAAAGCAAAAATTGAGCTTTCTTCATCAAATGCAACTGAAATTAACCTTCCATATATCACTGCCGATGCAACTGGTCCTAAACACTTAGTGATCAACGTAACTCGTGCAAAACTTGAAGGTTTAGTTGCTGATTTAGTTGCTCGTACAATTGAGCCTTGCCGTATTGCGCTTAAAGATGCTGGTCTTTCGACTTCTGACATCTCTGACGTAATCTTGGTTGGTGGTCAGTCTCGTATGCCACTTGTACAACAAAAAGTACAAGAATTCTTTGGTAAAGAGCCACGTAAAGACGTGAACCCTGACGAAGCAGTTGCAATCGGTGCTGCGATTCAAGGTGCGGTATTGTCTGGTGACAAAACTGACGTTCTTTTATTAGACGTAACGCCATTAACTTTAGGTATTGAAACAATGGGTGGTGTATTAACACCAATCATTGAGAAAAACACGACGATTCCTGCGAAGAAATCACAAGTGTTCTCTACTGCTGCTGACAACCAGCCTGCTGTAGACATTTCTGTTTACCAAGGTGAACGTAAGATGGCTCAACAAAACAAATTGTTGGGTAACTTCCAATTAGGTGACATTCCGCCTGCTCCACGCGGTGTGCCACAAATTGAAGTATCTTTCGACATCAATGCTGATGGTATCTTGAAAGTATCTGCTAAAGATAAGAGCACTGGTAAAGAGCAATCGATCCAGATTAAAGCAAACTCAGGTTTGTCTGATGCTGAAATCGAAGCAATGATTAAAGATGCAGAAGCGAATGCTGAAGAAGATCGTAAGTTTGAAGAACTTGCAAAAGCTCGTAACGAAGCTGATGCATTAATTTCAAGCTCGAACAAAGCTGTTAAAGATCTTGGTGACAAAGTTACTGAAGATGAAAAAACCGCTGTAAGCACTGCCGTTTCTGAACTTGAAGCAGCAACAAAAGAAAATGATGTAGAAGATATCAAAGCTAAAACTGAAGCTTTACAAAACATCTTGATGCCTATCACTCAACGTGCTTATGAACAAGCGCAACAAGCTGGTGGTGCAGAAGGCTTTGATCCAAATGCATTCCAAGGTGGCGATGCTGGTCAACAAAAAGCTGATGATGGCGTTGTAGATGCTGAGTTCACTGAAGTTAAAGATGACAAAAAATAATTTGTTTCTTTAATAAGAAACCGCGCTTAGGCGCGGTTTCTTATTAGTTACAAAAAATAACAATACGTTTTTTCATATATTTTTAAATTATTTAATGTCAAAAAGGTCAACTATAAAAACTAATCTATTCATTATAAAAAAGATTTTCTAAACTAAAATACATTGTTACTTATTACATTAATTATTCCATTATTGCCAAGTCTAAAAACATCTTTTTAAATTTTTTTACCCAGATCACAAAGCTCTCCCACTCTCCTGTACTTTTTATCATTTTGACGAATTAAATTAAGTAGCTAACAATAAGATTTTATTTATATTTTTTATTTTGCCATGAAAAAAATTCTATGGTGGGGATTAAGCTTATGTTTATGCATAGGCTTTCAAACGACAAGCTTTGCTCAAAATAATCTAGCAATAGGTTCCTCTAATCAACCTTTAAAGTATCGAATTGCTTTTATTGATCCACGGTTTCAATTAACTCGAGAAAAATTAGTTGAGATTAGCCAACAAGCTGCTGAAATCTGGCATAAAGAGACTGGAAAAACCTATTTTATCTATGATTCAGAAGCTCAGTTGGTAATTAACTTAATTTATGATGATCATCAGCTGATGAAAAGCGAGCAACAGGTAAATTTGGATGCACTTTTGCAAAAGCAGGAAGTATGGCGTCTTAAAAATGAAGAAATTATTTTAAATAAACAAGAGATTGATCAGCTATCGTCTGATTTAAACAAAAGAAAGATCAATCTGAAAGCTGAGTTTGAGCAATATGAACAAGACGTAATACGCTTTAACCAAGGAGAACATCGATACTATCGTGCCGATGAGCTAAAAGAGCAGCAAAATCAACTCCAGCAAAAATCTAGAAATCTACAAAACGAATCAAATAGTTTAAATTATAAAATTCAACTACTTAATCTAAAAATTAGGGAGCTCAATCAAGAGCAAAATGATTTAAGCTCTCTAAAAACACGATTCAAACTTGAACAAAAAGCCAGTATTCAACCCTTCCATAAAGGCTTATTCAGCCAAAACCAAATTCAAATTTACGGTTACGCTTCTTTAAATGATTTACGTTTAACCCTTGCTCATGAGTTTGGCCATGCATTAGGACTAAAACATACTACTGATCCTAAATCATTAATGTATCCACGATTAAAAGAGCAAGATATCCATAATTTCAAATTAACAAATTCAGATTTAGAGTTATTAGGCTCAATTTATAGTTCAATTAAGGAAAATCATTAAAGTTAAATAATTAAAAAAACTAAATAAAACAAAACTAAATGAATTTTTTCTAAAAAATAATTTGGCATTTGGTAAAAAATAATGAGACTAAAGTCTCATTTATTTATTTGAATCGTACGTTTTTTGATTGATTTTTCACTTTATATTCTTATAATACGTTTTTTTTAAAATCTCCCCCCTTCAATTATGCGTTTAACATCTTTGTTATTAGGCGTAGCCTTTGCTTTTTCTAATTTTCAGGCTAATGCTAATCTTGCTACTCCAGCTCACACTCAAATTCAGCAAAAAGCAGGTCAACATTTGACTTACAAAATTGCTGATATTGATCCACGTTTTGGTTTAAGCCAAGACCAATTAATTCAAATTAGCCAACAAGCTGCGGACATTTGGAAGCAAGGTACTGGACAGGATTATTTTACTTATGATCCAAATGCAAAGTTAGAAATTCGTTTAGTTTACGATAATAGCCAGAGTCGTTCTGAACAGCGTCAAAAAATTGCTGCTCAGTTTCAGCAAGAACAGCAACGTGTAATTGATGAACAGCAACAAATTAAGCAATTGAAACAAACTCTTGGCCAAACTCAATCTGACCTTGAAAATAAGAAGCAGATTTTGAATGGCAAATTGAAAAATCTTGACGAGCAAATGATGCAGCTTAACCAAGGCAAATTAGCACCTGAATACAGTGCTAAATCTTTGGCTAAAACTCAGAAAGATTTGCAAAAACAAACTGTTGCTTTAAAGAAAGAAATTGCTGCATATAATGAGCAAGCTAAAGATTTAAATGTCAAAGTTACTCACTTTAATCAGATTAACAATGAGTTCAACAATTCATTGACCCAATTTAAGCAAAATGCCCAAGCTGATGTCTTTAAAAAAGGTATCTATAATGGCAAGCAAATTGTGATTTATGAGTTTAAGTCTATTGATGATTTACGTTTAACAATTGCTCATGAGTTAGGACATGCGCTTGGTTTAAAACATAGCGATCAACCAAATGCATTAATGTACTCAGTACGTAAAGATGGTGATAGAAAAGTCACTGGTCTTACAGATGCTGATCGTGATCTATTAAGTGCTTTACCTCAATAATTAAGGACTTCATATAAAATGATGTATCTATTTCTAGGTAGATACATCGAAATTCATATCAAAGTCATGTTATTGTGATCATAAGAGCTAACTAAAATAGAATGGAGATCAAGATGAGTTACTATCATATCCTGATTGAAGTAAATGATCATATCAGCACAATTGAACAAACACGTGATATTGAACTGTTTGATATTATTGAAATTAAACCATACCTCCATTCTATTCTAATTCCCTTTTTCAATGAGCATGAAATCGAGCTTGAAGATGAAAATATCGAATATAAAGATATTCTACATCTTGAAGTGAAACAGACTCTGTTACCGATTGAACATTTAATTGAAGAAGAACAAAAACAATTACCAAGTGATACAGATGTTACGATCACTGCGTATGAAATCTTTAATGATCGAGATTTAAGCCAAGATGTCACTTCAGTTATTTTTGATATTTTGGAAGCGGTAAAATTAGATTAGCAATCTAATACAAGTACTTATAAAAAAGGTCTGCATGTGCAGACCTTTTTATTATTTCAGTTTATTGCATCATTTTTTGGGCTTGTTCTTGGCGAAATGCGCGTAAGATTTGTTGCCCTGCCCGTCCTGTTGGATTTAAACCTAAACGAGTTTGCTCCTGACGAATAGCTACACGGGTTTTATCCCCAATAAGACCATCAACTGCACCAATATCGTAGCCGCGATTAATCAAAAACTGTTGAATTTCACGACGTTCCGCGCGTGAAGTTCCTGGATCATCAGTTGGCCAAGTTGTTGCAAAAGGACGAGCGCCTTTTAAACGATCAGATAGATGGGCAATTGCCAGACCATAACTTTCCGCTGCGTTATAACTATAGATAGCATCAAAATTCTTAAATACTAAAAATACTGGACCATTTACACCTGCTGGTGCCATTAAACCTGCTGAAGTACTGCCAGATAAAGCTCCTTGAACAAGTGGAGAGCCGTCAATTCGAGTTACCCCTCGTGCACTCCAGCTGCTTAATGCTTTCTTTGAGCGTCGCCCTTCTCCATCAATTGACATGCCTTGAGGAACTTTTACTTCAAAACCCCATGGCATTCCTGTTTGCCAACCAGCTTTATTTAAGAAATTAGCCGTTGATGCTAATGCATCTGCAGTACTTGATACTAAATCGCGACGACCATCTCCATCAAAATCAACAGCTAAACGTTCATAGGTCGATGGCATAAATTGCGTATGTCCAAATGCCCCAGCCCAAGAACCTTTCAGTTGATCTTCGGTTAAGTCACCACGCTGCAAAATACGCATGGTGGCAAAAAATTCAGTACGGAAATAACTTTGTCGACGACCTTCACAACTTAAAGTTCCGAGCGCTTGTAATAAAGGATATTTTCCAGAAATATCACCAAAATTACTTTCTACACCCCACACTGCCACAATTGTTTCTGGTGGCACGCCGTAGGTTTGAGAAGCTCGATTTAAAACATCGCGATATTGCGCCAGTTTTTGTTTTCCAAGCTCAACACGCTCTTCATCGACTAAGCCAGAAAGATAATCCCAAATTGGTGTCGAAAATTCTGGTTGATAGTTTAATTTATCAATAACTGAATAATCTGGAGTTAAGTTTTGAGTATAACGGTCATAAGTTGTTCCCGAGACTCCCGCAGCAATTGCTTGAGAACGTAAATTTGCCAAACAACTTTGGAAATTATTATTAGGCGTATAATCTTCGCTAGTTACTACTGGAACAGTAGCATTGCTAGATATTGTAGAACCATTAATTACGAGCTCTGCTTGAGCCTGAGTCATTGCTAAAAATACAGAGCCAACAATACAAGAAAAACGTCGCATATTATCCCAGTTTCAATTTTTGAATTTAAATTTTTAAGTACCATACCATTATGAGTCTAAAATTTCAGAGAGAAAACGTAAATTTGAATTCATAATCTCTTCTTTAAATTCATTTCTAGTGTTTTAAATTCAAATTTCCCACTTTATTTTGAATTTAAAACTTTCCCCATGTGCATCGCCAGTTTTGAATTCAAAATAATAGCGCATAGTTTAAATTCAAAAGTCTTACTTTAAATTTAAACTATAACGTAGGTGTTTCTGTGGATAAACTTATCCACAATCAAGCAAAAACAGCCATGCCTATTAATTTAATACTATATTTCATCAGCCTTTATGACCCAGGAAGACCAATCAATCGAATAATCTATATTTTTAAATTCAAAAATCACGCAATAATTTAAATTCAAACTTACCGCGTTATTTTAAATTTAAAACACTTCAGCAAACACCATTAGTTTTGAATTCAAAAACCATGAGCTCTATGATCAGCAACAAATCAAACTCTCTTGTGGATAACTAAATTTAAATTCAAAACAATTAAGCTTCACTTTTTAAATTTAAAAATATCATCAATATTTAAATTTAAAAATTTCCACAAAAAGTTATCCACAAACAAGAAATTACTCAGGATTTATTATTTTTTAAATTTAAAAGATAAAAAAAGCGATCCGAAGATCGCTTTTTAGAGAATTAGAAATGCTTTAGAGGGTCATATCTGCTGTTAAAGCGAGTGGTTCTGGCAAAATTTCTGCTAATTGACGGCATAAATTCGTCAATTCATTACTATCCACAGGCATTAAAGTGATATGGCCTAACTTACGACCAGCACGTTCAGACTTATTATAAAGATGTAAATGAGCACCATTTAAGGCAAGTACATCTTCAGTTTTAGGATGTTGACCAATAATATTGATCATAACCGTTGGGCGAACAACATCTGTTGAACCTAATGGTAGACCTGCAACAGCTCGAATATGGTTTTCAAACTGTGAACAAACAGCGCCTTCAATTGACCAGTGACCTGAGTTATGCACACGTGGGGCCATCTCATTTGCACACAAACCTTGTTCTGTTACAAACAGCTCTAGAGTCAGCACGCCAACATAGTTAAGGTGATTCAACAACCGAGTAATGTAGTCTTGAGCCACAGGTTGCAAAGCTTCGCTATTCGGTGCCGGAACAATTGAATGCGATAAAATGCCATTGTGGTGGTGATTTTCAGCCAGTGGCCAAGTTTTTACTTCACCATTTTGGCCGCGCACCGCAATAATTGAAACTTCACGAGAGAATTTAACAAAGCTTTCGGCAACTAGACTTTTTGCAGGCCCAAGTTCAGCCCAAGCAGTATCAATCTGGTCTTCTGAACGAAGTACAAACTGACCTTTACCGTCATATCCACCAGTTGCAGTCTTAAGCACAATCGGTAAACCAAGCTCAGCAACAGCCTTTTTCAAGCTTTCTAGACTATCTACAGCACGATACGGCGCAACAGGAATAGTAAGCTCATCAAACAACGCTTTTTCTGACAAACGATTTTGCGCAGTTGCTAAAGCAACACGGGGAGGGTGCAATGCTTTGGTTTGTGTTAAAACATCCACATCTTCAACGGGCGTATTTTCAAACTCAAGACTAAAAACATCAGCACTTTCAATAAACTGCTTTAAGCCTTGCTCATCTTGGCTAGAAAAGACTTGGCCTAGAACACCTGCAGGACAATCTGTATTTGCTTCAAAAAAAGTACACTGAATATTTAATGGTAACGCTGCTTGAGCCATCATTCGGCCCAGTTGCCCACCACCAAAAATACCGATAGTTTTATCCATCTCAGCCTCTTACACCTGACCCGGAATATTTTTGCTTGCAACTTTATCAGTTTGCGCAGCACGGAAATCAGCAACATTTTTTGCGATTTCAGGACGAGTTAAACCTAAGATTTGTGCCGCCATGATTGCAGCATTCGTCGCACCAGCTGGACCAATTGCTAAAGTACCAACGGCGATACCAGCTGGCATTTGTACGATTGAAAGCAAAGAATCTACGCCATTTAAAATTGATGATTTAACTGGCACACCCAAAACTGGTAAATCAGTTTTTGCGGCACACATTCCAGGTAAATGCGCTGCACCACCTGCACCAGCAATAATCACTTGAATACCGCGATCACGCGCAGTTTCTGCGTATTCAAATAAACGGTCTGGAGTACGATGAGCAGATACCACTTCCGCTTCAAATGGGACACCAAGCTGTTTAAGCATATTGGCTGTGTTTTCGAGAGTTGCCCAATCAGATTGAGAACCCATAATAATTCCAACGAGAGGTTGAGCGTCTTGTGCTGCGGCCGCATTCATTGCTAATGTTCCAGAGACAAAAGTAAAAGAAGATAAATCTCGACGAGAGCCAAGTTTTAAATGGTTCGGAAGCCCATTATTATAGACTGATTTTTCATCTCACGAAAATTTAACTGACCAGCTCTGCGAATATTTTTAATCTCACCAAAAAATGTCATGGTTTAACAATGACACATTCTCAAATTTTATTAATATTATTTAAACATCCTGCAAGATAAACAGGCATTTGGAAGAGCAATGGCTTATTGCAAAGTAGAATAAATCATTCAATGCAAGCCATTGCAGCTTACTGGCTTCTAAATACGAAGTAGACACAGCCAAATAAACATACCATCGCCCACAAATAATCCAGTTTAAATGGTTGTTTAAACAAGAAAAGCATAAACGGTACAAACACAATCAGTGTGACCACTTCCTGGGTAATTTTCATTTCACCAAGTAACCAGCCTTGCGCACTCAGCATACGAGTTGCTGGAATCATAAAACTATATTCAAGCAGGGCTATAATCCAACCGAATAAAATCGCTTGCCAAAGTGGAGCATGGTGCAAAAATTTAAGATGCCCATACCATGCAAGTGTCATGAAGCAGTTAGAAATAATTAATAGCGTAAAAGCTAAAACCGTTGGGCTCAAAGGCACATCCTTCATCTTTACGATGATTTAAGTATTTTAAAGATATAAAACATTATAAAAGATAAAACTGTAATTCAGCTTAAATCGAAAAAATAAAGATGTGCTTTTCTCAGGGCCTCAAACACATAGAACAACAACGATTTTTGACTATCTTTTCGAGTTTAGCCTTGCTATCGTTGCTGGCAAATTTATCAATAATGCACACACAGTCATTCATACGAATATTGTGTACAAAAGCAGTGGAGAAGGCGAGCAATGCATCTGCATATCTTGGGTATTTGTGGCACTTTTATGGGCTCTTTAGCACTTTTAGCTCGTGATTTAGGACATAAGGTAACCGGTTCCGATTCAAACGTTTACCCACCAATGTCTACCCAGTTAGAAAACGCAGGCATTACCCTCATGCAAGGCTACGATCGTAGTCATTTACAGCCTCACCCAGATTTAGTCATTGTCGGAAATGCCATGAAACGTGGTATTGATGCCGTGGAATATATGCTTAACGAAGGTTTGCCATATATTTCTGGTCCTCAGTTCCTTGCCGATCACGTTTTACAAGGTAAACATGTGCTTGGTGTAGCAGGAACTCATGGTAAAACCACGACTACTACCATGCTGGCTTGGGTACTTGATCAAGCTGGTTTAAATCCGGGCTTTTTAATTGGTGGTGTCCCACTTGGTTTTAGCGAAAGCGCTCGTTTAGGTGGTGGAAAATACTTCTGCGTTGAAGCTGATGAATATGACTCAGCTTTCTTTGATAAACGTTCTAAGTTTGTTCACTATCACCCAAAAACGGCGATTTTAAACAACCTTGAATTTGACCATGCCGATATTTTTGATGACCTAGCAGCGATTCAAAAGCAATTCCATCATCTTGTTCGTACCATTCCAAGTGAAGGCCGCATTATTGCGCCCATTACTGAAACTCATATTGATGAAGTGCTTGAAATGGGTTGCTGGACACCAGTAATTCGTACAAGTTTAGAAGCGAATGAAAAAGCTGCACTGTCTGCCGAATTAATCTCAATTGATGGCAGCCATTTTAAAGTACTGGAAAATGGCAATGCCGTTGGTGAAGTAAAATGGACCATGACAGGGCAACATAGCGTAGCGAATGCTTTGGCAACGATTGCAGCCGCTCAACATGTAGGTGTTGCACTTGAAACGGCTTGTGAAGCTTTGTCTAACTTTGGCGGTGTAAAACGTCGTATGGAGTTACTCGGTACAGTCAATGGTATTGAGGTTTATGATGACTTTGCTCACCACCCAACAGCAATTGACACCACTTTAGATGGCGCACGTAAACGCTTAGGTGAACGCCGTTTATGGGCCATTATTGAACCACGTTCAAATACAATGCGTATGGGCAGTCATAAAGATGGCTTGGCACATTCAGCACGCTTAGCAGACGATGTCATCTGGTACCAGCCAGAAGGTTTAGATTGGGATTTACAACCCGTGATTGCAGCTGCCTCTAACCATGCTCAAGTGAGCCGTTCTCTTGATGAAATTATTGAACGTATTGTCAATGAAGCAGGTGAGGGCGATGCCGTTGTGATTATGTCTAACGGTGGCTTTGGTGGCTTACATCAAAAACTTATGAGCGCATTAAAAGCGAAAGCTGCTTAACTTCCGCTTTATATGATTCAATAAAAAAACGGGTTTCAAATTGAAACCCGTTTTTTTATATCAATTATTTTTAAACTTTTTCTGGCTCTATATTGGCCATAAATTTATTAGAAACGATTAAACGTAAACTATAGACAATACCCATCGCAAAAACGCTATATCCCACGTTATTACAAATAAACGGAATACATAAAATAATGAGCGCGGTGATCGGATAAAACCATTTCGTGATTCCAGATAAACATTGGAACTCGTAAAGTATCCAAATACAGGTGGTATAGAGCACCACACTCACCGCAACGACTATTCCCATATATAAATCAGAAATATGCGCGTGATGGGTTGTGACATCCACAGCGGCGGCAAGCGCTGCACCCACCGCAGCAATACTGACAAAAACAAAATAATGGCCGTATCCCCATACAAATGGGCGTACACCTTTAACATGATGGTGTTGCTCACTACGGTCAAAATAAGCCCACCACATTGCGAACATCAACATCAATCCACCGATCATTAAGAAAACGGCTGGGATATTCATTGACTGAGCGGCTAAGGCGTCACGTATGGCATTAAAACTACCGACGATTGACTCACCCAGAACAATAATCGTGAGTAAGGCATAGCGTTCTACAATGTGATGGGGATGCCACGGCGTTGGTGAATATTTTTCTGCATAGATAGGAATAAATAACTCCATCGCAACCAGAAATAAAAATAAAGGAACTGAAAGTATGTGCGCAAAATTAGCAACGAGCCAACCCACCTGAACCAAGACAATACCTACCGCATAGCGGTAAGCGGTAATTCGCCGCTCTGGATCATGTTTTGCTGCACGTAACCACTGGGTAACGAGTGCCATGCGCATGATCACATAACCAATAATGATGATGTCAAAATCCTGACTACGAAATACATCAGGAATACCGGCGGCCATCACCAATGACCCCACAATCTGTACAAAGGTAAGGCATCGATACAATGCATCATCGTTATCGTAAGCTGAAGCAAACCACGAAAAATTCATCCATGCCCACCACAGCGCAAAAAATACCATCAGGTAACTTGGTAATGCATGCCAGAGGTGATTTTCAATAATTGCGTGATGTAACTGCTGACCTGCTGTTGCAATCGCGACTACAAAAATTAAATCGAACAATAATTCGAGGGGAGTTGCTGCTCTATGCGGCTGTTTTGGATCTCTTGGAGTTAGGGGCCTCAAACTTAATTTTTTCTGTTTTTCTTGAGTAGTCATAAAATAACGTTCTCGAATAAAGTGCCAACACGTTAACACTTTAATATTAACGCCCAGAACACGCATTAAAAAATATCTAGATCTGCTGTTTAATCTTTACTCACAAACAAACTATATTTCATTTTTGTGACAATTCTTTATCAAGACAATAGGCTTAATTCTTTATCATAGCCCACGTTTTTGTTCTTGTTTGGAATATGAATGTCTTTAGAAACACTCAACCTTAGCTTATTCCATGTGATTAATGGGGCTCAGGATGCGAGTCAATTTATCATTCGTCTTGCTATCTTTTTTGCTAATGATCTCCTCTATATTCTTTTATTCATCCTTACATTTTTATGGTTCTATGGTGATCAAGATTTAAAAAATAGAGTCATTAAATCTGTCTTTTTAACCTGCATATCCCTTTTAGTAGGTTACGTTATTTCTCTGTTTTATCATCACGCAAGACCGTTTGTCATGGGTGTTGGCACCACGTTTATTGAGCATGCGCCAACAGCATCTTTTCCAAGTAATCATATGCTGATTTTCAGTACCATTGCTCTGTCTTATTTGTTTGCTCAGCGCAAAATGATTGGAATCATTCTTTTATTCTTATCATTTGTGGTGGCATGGTCACGTATTTATTTAGGTGTGCATTTCCCGTTAGACATGTTGGGGGCTTTTATTGTTGCGCTACTGGTCAATACGGCAGGTTATTACTTCTGGAATGCTTACGGTACAAGTTTGACCGCATTCTTTATTCACCTTTACCAAATTATATGCAAACCGCTTTTAGACCGCGGTTTGATTAAATAATCCGTAGATCTTTTTTTATATTAAAACCACGAGATTAAGTTCAGTTGCGTAATATATAAAAATCTGCCATTCTATGTGAAATTGGATATGTTTTATCCAAAACAGAATTTAGTTTGACAAGGGGAGTAGCCTCCTCCAAACATAACAGCAATGTTATGTGTCAGATATCGTCAATACACTTTTATTAAAAAGTCGGTATCTGAGCATCGTGAAATTCATGATGTAGGCAAGACCTTGATCATGTTGATACAGATGTTTTAATTCATCTGGCAACTGGTCGAGGTTTTTTTATGCCCAATTGCCGGATGTGAGGAGGATTTATGGAAACAATCGGCAATCTATGGCTGTACATAGCATTCTTTGGCATTGTCATTGTCATGCTTTTAGTGGACTTTTTAGGCTTTAAGCAAAAGCAAGGTCAGGATGTCTCAATTAAGCAAGCTGCTTACTGGAGCGTGGCGTGGGTAAGCGTCGCGGTCTTATTTGGTGGTGGTTTATGGTTGTATCTACAGCAAACTGCTGGTGTGACCTTAGCAAATCAAAAAACCATGGAATACTTCGCAGGTTACTTACTTGAAAAGTCCCTCGCAATTGACAACGTTTTCGTCTGGTTAATGATTTTTGCGGCATTTGCTATTCCAGCTGCGCTACAACGTAAAATTTTGCTCTACGGCGTATTAGGCGCAATCGTACTGCGTACTCTGTTTATCTTTATTGGCGCATGGTTTGTTCAAGAGTTTTCATGGGTGCTTTATATCTTTGGTGCGTTCTTGGTATATACAGGCTTCAAATTCTTAAAGGGCCAAGAAGAAGAAACCAATATTGAAGATATTAAGGCTCTAAAATGGTTACGTAAGCACATGCGTATTACGCCACAGCTAGAAGGTGACAAATTCTTTGTTCGTCAAAATGGTTTATTGTTGGCAACGCCGTTATTTTTAGTATTGATTTTAGTTGAAGCTTCAGATGTGATTTTCGCAGTAGACTCTATTCCTGCTATTTTCGCGGTAACCAGTGATCCATTTATTGTTTTAACAGCGAACTTAATGGCAATTTTAGGCTTACGCGCAATGTTCTTCTTGCTTGCTGGCGCTGCATCTAAATTGCATTACTTGCCATACGGTTTAGGCATCATCTTATTGTTCATTGGCGCGAAAATGTTGTTGCTTGATGTATTCCACATGCCAATCTGGATTTCGTTAAGCTTTATCGTAATAGTGTTAGCAATTACCGCTTATCTCTCTTTACGTCATAATAAGCGACAAATCTCATAGAATCTTTATTTACATAATATTAAAGGGCTTTCATAGAAAGCCCTTTTTAAATTAAGAATTGACTATTTTTAATTTTGGCCATTGTTGTAACCAATTTTTGCTTTCTACACGATTTTTGAAAGTCTGATAACTAACTAGAGCTGAATTCCAACGTAAATTTAATTCAAATAAATCTGATAAGCCAAAAGGTGCAATTATTTCTAAATTACCGAAAGTGTCGAAACGTATCGCTATAGCTGTGGCTGTTTCTGACCATAATGATAATGCTTCCTCAATCGAAGTTAATGGTTGAATTTTTTCACCATTATCTTTACGGTACCATGTATGTACCAAAGCCTGATTAACAACATCCCAATCTTGATTTGGAAATTTGCTTTTTAAATCACTTTGCAATTCTTTTTGATAACTATCATCACATTCATTAGCATTATAATAAATCACATCCATATCACTTTTAGTTAAATCATAAGTTTTGCCATGTAAATATGACCAAACAGTGTTTCTCACAGCACCAGCACTTAAATAAACTTTTGGATGCAATTGAGAAATAATAGCTAATGTCTTTAATAAACAAGGAGATTTCATCACCAAATCAATAAAGTCTTGTTGATAATTATCATATATATTTGTCATATTTGGAAAAATACTAAAGTCATCCACCATGTAATAGTACATAGAAGCTCTGCACGTTAAAAGCGCTGATCAATATCATATGACTATGCTCAGGAGCAGCACATTATTTTGTTGAGTACTGAACGTATAGATCTACATAAAAAAGCACTTTAAAAGTGCATTTTAAGTACTTAACAAATAATAAGCTTTCATGTTTAAAGCTAAATTAGAACAAAAATTCAAAAATATAATTAAATAAGTTTATGTATTTTAATAATTTTACTCTTGATTTCCTCATTAAAAATCAATATTGGCAAGCTCTTTGCATTTCCTAAAAAGAAAAAAGCCTAGATTTTAAGGGCTCGCGAGAGCCCTGATTTTTTTAAGGAGTGATGCCATGAATGCGATTCCAACTTTAACGCCCCTTGCAATGCCGTGTAACAGCAGTTTTGATGCAAAAGATTGGGAAATTTTATCTACTCACTGGTATCCCGTCGCACGTATTCAAGATGTCTCTACTGCACCACAAAGAGTGACGTTATTAGACGTCAATATGGCCCTATATAAGACAGAAAGTGGCGAAATTCATCTGGTCCGAGACATTTGTCCACATCGTGGCGTACCATTAACCCAAGGGTGGGTAGATGGTGAAGAAATTGTGTGTCCCTATCATGGTCTACGCTATAACACCGAAGGGAAGTGTACCCAAATACCAGCTCAACCTGATTTAACCAAAATTTCTGATCGTTTTTCTCTTACCAAATTTCCAGTTGTTGAACGATATGGCTTGATTTGGACCAGTATTCACAGTCGGGATATTACTCGAGCTAATATTCCAGTATTAGATACTTGGGAGCATGCAGAACATCAATCAATTTTACCGCCTTTTGTCGATATTGGCGGTTCTAGCGGACGTCAACTCGAAGGGTTTATCGATGTCGCTCATTTTGCATGGGTACATCACAACGCCTTTGCGAATCGAGAGAACCCTGTTGTACCCAAATATCACACAGAACGTACCAGCTACGGCCTAAAAACAGTCTATATCAGCAATGTCAGTAACTATCCACACGAACTAAAACATCTCGAACCAGAAGGCTTTTTGTGGAAGCGCACCTTCGATGTCTATCCACCTTTTTCAGCAGTACTTACTGTTGATTTTCCAGAAGGTGGGGTTTTAAAAATCTTGAATGCCTGCTGTCCTATCTCAAGCAATAAAACCCGTTTATTTGTTCCACTTACCCGTAACTTTGACCAAACAGGTGATTTAGAAAAAGTATATGCATTCAATGCGCAAATTTTTGCTGAAGACCAAGACATGGTCGAATCACAAAAGCCAGAAGACCTTCCGCTTGATTTAATGATGGAAGCACATTTTGAAGCAGACCGTTCATCAACGACTTATCGACGGATTTTGGCAGAATGGGGACTAAGTAAACGTTATACCGTTTAAATCTTGGCTAAGTGGGGTACAATCAATCGAAAAAAGTGAAAATATAAAGGCTTTCCATGTCATTGATCGCAAATACCACCGTTGTGCGTGGTCGTTTTTTAGATATCCAGCAAACCGTCTCTGAGCCAACTGATATTCCAAATCAAGTGCGTTATTTAGAAGATGGTGTATTGATTAGTGAACATGGAAAAATCAAATGGTTTGGTGCCTGGGAAGAAGCTCAAGCGCACCTTCCTGCTGGGGTTGAGGTTCAACATTACCCAGAACAATTGATTGTACCTGGCTTTATTGATACCCATATTCACTTTCCACAAACCGAAATGGTAGGAGCTTACGGCGAACAACTTTTAAGCTGGCTCAATACCTATACATTTCCAACTGAAATCCAGTTTCAAGACAAAGCATATGCAAATGAAATTGCCCAGTTCTTTGTTCAGGAACTCTTAAAACACGGTACAACCACGGCCCTCGTTTTCTGTACGGTTCATCCTGAGTCTGTTGATGCCTTATTTGAAGCCGCAGAACGCGTTCAGATGCGTTTAATCGCTGGTAAGGTACTCATGGACCGCAATGCCCCTGAAGCGCTTTGTGATACCCCAGAAACGGCTTACAGTGACACTAAGGCACTCATTGAAAAATGGCATGGCAAGGGTCGTGCTCTGTATGCGATTACACCACGTTTCGCACCAACCTCTACACCTGAACAATTAGAAAGAGCAGGGCAGTTAAAACAAGAATTTCCAGATGTTTATGTACATACCCATTTAAGCGAAAACAAAGATGAAATTGCTTGGGTGAAATCTTTATTTCCAGAACAAGCGGGCTATTTAGATGTTTATCAACATTATGGCCTAACTGGTAAACGTTCTGTTTTTGCTCATTGTGTTCACTTAGAAGATGAAGAATGGCAATGTATGCATGATACGCAGTCGGCTATCGCATTTTGTCCAACGTCGAACCTGTTCTTAGGTAGTGGTTTATTCCCATTGAAAAAAACTTGGGAAAAACAAGTGAAAGTAGGTTTAGGGACAGATATCGGTGCTGGTACATCGTTTAGTTTGCTTCAAACTGTTAACGAGGCTTATAAGGTTCAACAGTTACAAGGCGATAAACTTTCAGCTTATGAAGCGCTCTATCACGCGACGTTAGGCGGAGCAAAAGCGCTTGATTTGCAGGACAAGTTAGGCAATTTCAACATCGGTAAAGAAGCAGACTTTGTGGTACTCAACCTTAAGCCAACTGCACTACAGCAACTTCGCCAGTCTAAATCTAAATCTGTTGAAGATTCGTTGTTTGCATTATTCACTTTAGGTGATGACCGTAATATTGAGGCGACTTATATTTATGGAAACCGTGCTTATCAAAAAGAAACAGCCTAATAAAAATCGGGCCGTTAAGTTTTTGTTATTATTTGGAATATGTGCTCTTGTATTAAAGCGGGATCGACATATTGCTCAAAATGATAAAACTTCAGAGTCATCAAAGGGTGCATGAAACATCATTTTGCTTTAAAATTTTACCATTAACTCAGATTTTAGAGGTGTTGCAGGTCAACACCTTTTTTATTTTTCTTTTATATCTTGTAGGAATCTGACATGACTGTTGCAATGAGCATCATGATTTCAACCGAAGAAATTCAAGCAAAAGTCAAAGAGCTCGGCGAGCAAATTAATGCTCACTATGCAAATAGCGACAAAGAGTTAGTCCTGATTGGGCTACTGCGTGGTTCTGTTATTTTCATGGCAGACTTGTGCCGAACGATTACCAAACCGCATGAACTCGACTTTATGACAGTGTCTAGCTACGGCGGCGGTACGACTTCAAGTCGAGATGTTAAAATCTTAAAAGATCTTGATGGTGAAATTCGCGGTAAAGATGTACTGGTCGTTGAAGATATTATCGACTCAGGTAATACCTTAAGCAAAGTTATGGAAATGCTGCAAACTCGCGAACCAAATTCGATTCAATTGTGTACGTTAGTGAGTAAACCATCTCGCCGTGAAATTGATCTCGAAGTGAAATTCTTAGGTTTTGAAGTTGAAGACAAGTTTATTGTGGGTTATGGATTAGACTACGATCAAAAATATCGCCACTTACCATTTATTGGCGAAATTGGTTTATAAATTTCAAAAAAATAGCACCGCGAGGTGCTATTTTTTTATATAAAACTTTAGCTTCGAACAAAAAAGACACAAAAAGTCGCAATCTGCTACAGACAAAATAGATGACTCTGCCGCACGATAGAATATGAAGCAAAATCATTAACTTCATCAAAAAAACAACTGGAGAACAAATATGTGGTCACTCATTGTCGCTATTGTAGTTGGTTTCTTTGCTGGCTTAATCGCTCGTGCCTTACATCCAGGGGATGATAAAGCAGGTTTCATCGTAACCACCCTAATTGGTATTGCAGGTTCACTTCTAGCCACTTATGGTGGTCGTTTACTTGGCCTTTATGGAGAAAATTCAGCTGCGGGCTTTATCGCATCTGTAATTGGTGCAGTCATTATTCTCTTTATTTACAATTTAATTGCACGAAAAAGTTAATGACTTTTAGGCAATAAAAAAGCACCTGATGGTGCTTTTTTTAATTCATTTTATAGACCTAATTCTTTCCAAACGGCTTGAATTTCTTCGGCAGATCGAGCGCCTACCAGTTTAAATCCATTTGCAAAAATTAAGGTAGGGGTACCATTAAAACCTAGTTTCTTTCCAAGCTCTAAATTACGATCAATTGGATTAGCACAGCTTGTAACTGTTGGTTTGACACCTTGCTGAATCAGTTTTTTCCATGAATAGGATTGATTTGGTGCACACCAAACCTGTCTAGAAACAACAATAGACTGAGGTTTTAAAGGATAGATGAACGTGTAAATGGTCACATCTTTCAGCTTATCGAGCTCAGGTTCAAGCTGCTTACAATAAGGACAGTTTGGATCAGAAAATACGGCTAAAACATGCTGTCCATTACCTTTAACCGTTTTAATCGCATCTTTTAAAGGTAATTGTTTCCAATCAATTGAGTTCTGTCCTAACACCAGATCTTTGGTTAAGTTTTTCTGGTCTTTTAAACGAATCATAGAGCCTACAAACATATGCTGCCCATCTTCACCAATATAAATAATTTGCTGATCGAGATTAGCGCTATATAGCCCAGGCATTTCGGTTTTCTGAATATTGCTAATTTTCAAATTAGGATATTGTTTTTTAATATTTTCCCTAACAGTATCGACATTAGCGAAACTTAAACTCGCCGTTAAGCTAAATAACGCCAATATTCCTAATTTTTTAAGCATAAATCAAACTCATAGGTAGGAGAGGAGATCATTTTAATCAGTTCAGCTTTTGAAAACAGAACTGATTACCGAGTTATAACCAAACTGCCACTTATTTATGCCAATGTTTCACGTGGAACATAAGCAGGTTTTAGAATATTAATTTCTACCGATATATGCACAATTTCATCATGAATTGATAAAGCCTGACGAATCTGATCTGCGGTTAAAGAAATATCATCAGTTTCGAGCGCTAAAATACAAGAAAACTTACCTTTTGCGACTTTCCAGACATGAATATCCGTAATTTCAATATTTTTAGGAAATTCAGCAATCACTTCACGAATTTCTTCAACTACCGGATGATCCATTTCAGCATCTAAAAGGGTTTTTCCTGTCTCTTTCATTAATCCAAGAGACCATTTTGCAACCAAAATAGCACCTAAAATTCCTAAAAGTGCATCTAAAAAATCCCATCCAAAATATTTACCCGCACAAAGCGCAATAATTGCAAAAACGGAGGTCACAGCATCTGCAACTACATGTAAAAATGCAGCTTTTTGGTTTAAATCGTGATGATGCCCATGATCATGCTCGTGATGGTGATGGTGATGGTGATGGTGATGGTGATGGTGATGGTGATGGTGATGGTGATGGTGATGGTGATGGTGTCCATCATCGTGAAGTAACCATGCGCAAATCAAGTTAATGACCAAACCTAAAATTGCAATGGGAATCGCTTCATTATAAAAAATTTCAACTGGATTAAATAACCGTTGTATCGACTGAAAAGCCATAAAAAAGGCAACAACCATCAGCAAAATTGCACTGCTATAACCCGCTAAAATCTCGATTTTCCAAGTTCCAAAACTAAACCGATGATCTTTGGAATAATGACGAGCTGCACGATAAGCAAAATAGGCTAAACCGAGTGCCAACATATGTGAACTCATATGCCAACCATCAGCCAGAAGGGCCATTGAATTGAAAAACCATCCACCAAATATTTCTAACACCATCATGGATGCCGTTAAAATCGTTGCAATCAAAATACGTTTTTGTGCAAGTGGATTTCCTTCATCAAACTGATGTTGATGATGACGTGATACACTATGATCCTGCATAAAATTTAAACCCAATATACTCCCTACCAGTATATTGAATTATACAAGAGAACACAGATGAGTCACATTGGTCAGGATAAAAAAATAGTTAATCGTGTAAAACGACTAAAAGGGCAAATTAATAGTATTGAGCATGCCGTTGAACAGCCTGATATTTCATGCATAGAAATACTGCAACAAGTTGCTGCAATTAAAGGTGCGATAAACGGTTTAATGAGTGAATTAATGGAACAACACTTACATCACCATGTGCTCAAAGAAGCACAAGTTGATCAGAATGAGTTAGATGAGTTTTTAAAGGTTCTAAAAAGATACGGCTAACGAGGTGACTGAATGACACAGCCATTGTGCATCAGTCAGATTTTTTTAATTATTTTCCAATACAAAACGAACCAAAGATTTTGCCTAATAGATCATCGGCGCTAAAGTCACCGGTAATTTCACCTAAAGCATTTTGAGCAAGACGTAATGATTCAGCAACCAGTTCACCTGCGTTAAACACAACAAGTTGCTCGCGTGCTTCTGAAAGATAGAGCTGTGTGCGCTTCATTGCGTCTAAATGACGTGTTCTTGCAATAAAGGTGTCTTCCTCAGGGTGGAAGCCTGCATGCGCTGTAATCGCTTCTACGAGGCCTTGTACGCCCATCTCTTGTTTTGCAGAAACGGTTATATGACGGAACCCTTGAAAATCGTTTATTTCAGCTAATTGACCTGTTAAATCGCATTTATTGCCAATTAACATTAGGCGACGAGGTTCGATGTGTTCAGCAAAATATTCTTGAGCAAGTTTTAATGGGTCATCACCTTGATTTAAATCATAAACCAGCAATAACAAATCAGCTTGTTCAATTTCTTTAATTGCTCTGCGAATCCCTTCTTTTTCAACAATGTCACCTGTTTCACGTAGGCCAGCTGTGTCTGTTAAGGTGATTGGTAGGCCATTTAAGCTAATTTTTTCATGTAAAACATCGCGAGTTGTACCAGCAATATCGGTTACAATTGCGCGCTCAACGCCAGCTAGCGCATTCAACAAGCTCGACTTACCTGCATTTGGTTTACCCGCAATAACGACTTGTAATCCTTCACGGAGTAATTGACCTTGTCGTGCAGATGTTTGAACGGCATGTACTGACTGCTGAACATCTTCAAGTAAAGCTAAAATCTTACCGTCTGCTAAGAAATCGATTTCTTCTTCAGGAAAATCAATTGCAGCTTCAACATGTAAGCGTAAATGAATCAGTTTTTCTAAAACCGTATTAATTTTTGTTGAAAAAGCGCCTTGTAGAGAACGAACGGCAGAGCGTGCTGCAGCTTGCGAAGTCGCATCAATCAAGTCGGCAATCGCTTCTGCTTGCACCAAGTCCATTTTGCCATTTTCAAAAGCGCGCATGGAGAATTCACCAGCTTTTGCAGCAATTGCACCAAGCTCAAATAGACGTCCCAGCAAGGCATTTTGGATGACTGGACCACCGTGACCTTGTAGCTCTACAACATTTTCACCTGTAAACGAGTGGGGATTGGGAAAGCATAGAACAATCCCTTCATCCATAATGCTGCCATCAGCATCATAAAACTTACGAAAACCCGCCATACGTGCTTCAGGCAAGTTTTTCTGTGTCAGGTTTTGAGCAATCTCATAAGCTTTAGGTCCCGATAGGCGAATCACGCCCACACCACCACGCCCTGGTGGCGTTGCAATTGCGGCAATCGTGGTTTGACTTTGCATATTATTCACCTAAAAACCTAAAATCCAGCCAAAGAAAAATCCGCCTAAGATTACCATCTTAAGCGGATTTATTCAGCAAAAGTTCAACGATTAAGAAGCTGATTCAGTCTTATTTATACGACTTTTTTCAACACTCTTATTAATAAACGACTGCTGTAAAATAGTAATACTGTTGTTCACAATCCAGTACAGCACGAGACCTGCTGGGAAGAACAACATAAATACCGTGAACATAATCGGCATAATGCGGAACACTTTTGCCTGCATAGGATCAGCGGGTTGTGGGTTCAACATTTGCTGCGCAAACATGGTAGCACCCATGATCAACGGCAAGATGAACCAAGGATCCATTGCTGACAAGTCTTGAATCCAGCCTAACCACGGTGCGTGACGTAATTCCACACTTTCCATGAGTACCCAGTACAAAGCAAGGAAAATTGGCATTTGTAGCAACAATGGTAAACAACCTGAAAGTGGATTCACTTGTTCACGTTTGTATAAAGCCATCATTTCTTGCGAGAAGCGCATACGGTCTTCACCGAACTCTTCTTTCATGCGTTGCATTTCTGGTGCAATCACACGCATTTTCGCCATAGAACGATAACTTTTTGAAGATAAAGGCCATAAAATCATCTTCACCATCACGGTAAGTAAGATGATTGACCATCCCCAGTTGCCCACAATGCTATGGAAGAATTGAAGACCTAAGAACAATAACTTGGCA
Organism: Acinetobacter sp. NIPH 542; assembly: GCF_000369825.1. NCBI lineage: Bacteria > Pseudomonadati > Pseudomonadota > Gammaproteobacteria > Moraxellales > Moraxellaceae > Acinetobacter > Acinetobacter sp. NIPH 542. The sequence goes on along the minus strand of NZ_KB850207.1, from coordinate 20,403 downwards.
ATCGGCCATAACCAGCCATAATCAACAGTCTGATTTAAGCCAACCGCTAAATCTTTTAATTCAGATTGTACTTTCGGACCTGAATAAAGTTTTGCGTCCACTTCCATTGAAGTGCCTGCTGGAACATTAATCACTGGTGAGGTAAAACCAATGATATTCATATGATCAGCAGATTGACGAGATTCAAGTTTAGCTACATAAGGCTGACCATTCGCTTGAGTCAGTTTAAGATTCCCAGGAATCCAAGCACTTACAAAATAATGCTGAACAATCGCAACCCATCCACCTTTCGCTTCAGTATTTACTTTTTCTTCTGAGAAATTAGCAAACTTAAGCTTGTTGTAGTGTGAATCAGGTGTTCCCCAAGCTCCACCTAAGAAAGTTCCTAGAGTGAAAATACCTTGAGAAGATTTACCAGGATCATCAGAGTTATCACGCTTTAATTGTCCAAACATCTGACCTTGCCAGCTTTGTTGGCTACGGTTAATCACTTGATGTCTTACAACAATTGGATATTGCCCTTGAGTAAAGGTGAAAGTTTTAATAATTTCAACGCCTTCAGGTGTTTTAAATACCATCGGAACGTTTAAAACTTTTTCAGATTGACCCTTTTGATCCTGTACACCCTTAGCATCAGCCAAAGTATATGATGTTTTTTCAACCGCATATAATGGACGACCACCACGACTGCTATCTGGTCCATTCAAACCAATTAAGCCAGATTGAGCAACATATGTACGCTTGGCATCATTTTCAAGCATAACAAATGGCTGATCGCTGTCTTTGCTTTTGTCGTGTGAGAGTAATTCAATACGAACAATATCACCACCTTTTGGATTGATCCAAATATGGTAAAGGTCAGTTTGTACTGAAATAAGCTGTTGATTCACAGGTGCAGTTGCATCTGTGGTTTGTGACTGCGCAATATTTGCTTGTGGCACATCGGAAGCCACTGTTGCATTTTTAGCATTTGGCAAATCAGCAGATACTTCATGTGAACTTACAGCCGCCGCTTGTTTTTGCGGTGCAGTTGCAGCATTTCCATAATCTTTTTGCCAAGCCAAAATGAGCAAATATGCGGTGACAAACATGGCCCCGAGAATTGCAAACCTGGCCCATTGTTGCATATCTATTACCCCAAATGGTTAGAGAGATTTTGCTTCAGTAAACGATCACGAAAGGGTACAGCAACATGATGCGTTTGAGAATCTATTTGATGAAACGAAATAAAACGAATTGCTTTTGGCGGTACCGGATCATATCCAGATCCGCCCCAGGGATGACAACGACAAATTCGTTTAGAAGATAACCAAACGCCTTTGATTGCACCATGAGTTTGCAATGCTTCTATCGCATATTGGGAACAGGTCGGGATATAACGACAACGGGGTCCAAGAAGCGGACTAATCGCAATTTGATACAGTCGAATCAACCAACGTAGAAAACGAACCATTGGCTATCTCTTAATTCTGCGAGGTTGTGCCAACTTTAGAATGTTTTTTTGCTAAGCGTTGTAATTTTTGCCAAGCAAAATCTAATTGTTGATATAGCTCAGCATTCGTAATCGCTTCTATACCGACTTTCGGCATTACCACAATATCTATATCTGATCCAAAATTCGGCTGATGTAGACGAAAGCTCTCACGAGCAAGACGTTTTATTCGATTTCTTTCATGCGCACGGCGCACTTTTTTCTTAGCAACAACAATACCCAAACGGCTATGAGGCTGTTCGGTTAATTTTGCAAGAAATAAAAAATGGGGTTGATGCACTTTAAAAAGCGCACCATCGAATACACTTTTATAATCTGCAGCACAGCGTATTCGCACATCTGTGCTAAAATTGTAAAGTGTCATCACACCCAAGTCTGGTCAGCGTAACAGTATTAAACAGTTAAGCTATGACGACCTTTTGCACGACGACGAGCTAATACTTGACGACCAGCTTTAGTTGCCATACGAGCACGGAAACCATGAACGCGTTTACGCTTTAATTCAGATGGCTGGAAAGTACGTTTCATATCGAAACTCCCAAAAATGATCTTTCTATAAAGGTCCGCGATTTTATTGTGCAATGTTTACGCTGTCAATGAAAAACCAAGAAAGTTTTGTATTTAACCCAAATTTTTAATCTCTCTACTTCTTTTTATGATTGTCATAATTCAGTGCAATATATAGCTTTTAAAGTTATACACAAAGTAATTGTCTATTTTTATTAGAACTTTTATTATATACACACCTTATATACATATTTATCAACAAAACAAGATATCATCTTGGCTTTGATTTGCTGCATTTGAATTTAAATTCATATTTTGTAGTTATCCACAAAAGATCACACCCCTATTAAATAAATTCAAATTTTAAAATTTATATTTATTCTTATTAGGAGCGGTTTTTTCTGTGGATTTCGCACTTTTAAATTTAAAAAACATATAATTGGGTTGTTGATAACTCTGTTTTTATTATATTTATGGATTGTGGATAAGTTTGTGTGATAATTTATCCACAGGTTGTGCGAAAAGTTATACACAAGTGGTTTTGAATTTAAATTTATTCACAAGAGTTTTCTTTTTAGACAAAATCACTCGAATTCGTCATGACAGATGTGGATAACTTGGTTAGAATGGCGACCCCTTCTCATATGGAAGGGTGAATCTTTAGATTGTTTGAATTTAAAAACGCAAAAATAGGGGATACACATGCTTTGGACAGACTGCTTAACTCGCTTGCGACAAGAGCTCTCTGATAACGTCTTTGCGATGTGGATTCGCCCATTAGTTGCTGAAGAAGTAGAAGGGATACTACGTCTCTATGCTCCTAACCCTTATTGGACGCGTTACATTCAAGAGAATCATTTAGAATTAATTTCTATATTGGCTGAGCAGTTGTCAGAAGGGCGTGTCCGTCAGGTTGAGATTTTAGTTGATTCTCGTCCTGGTAGTATTTTGTCATCGAGCGAACAACCAGCCACCACTACAGCTGCTTTGCAAACTGCGCCACCACAAAGTATTAAAGTAAAAAAAGAGCCTGAGTCTGTTTCTAGCCCACATGCGAATAGTGTGGTTAATCCGAAAACATCGAAAAAGAAACTACTGAATCCTCAGTTTACTTTTTCTTTATTTGTTGAAGGCCGTTCGAACCAGATGGCTGCTGAAACATGTAGAAAAGTATTAACTCAATTAGGTGCTTCCCAGCATAACCCTTTGTTTTTATACGGTCCTACAGGATTAGGTAAGACACACTTAATGCAAGCAGTTGGTAATGCTTTATTACAAGCCAAACCAAATGCTCGTGTGATGTATATGACTTCTGAGAGTTTTGTTCAGGATTTTGTGAGTTCTTTACAAAAAGGCAAAGTAGAAGAATTTAAGAAGAACTGCCGTTCTTTGGATTTATTGTTGGTCGATGATATTCATCTCTTAGCAGGTAAAGAGGCGAGTCTAGTTGAGTTCTTCTATACATTTAATGCCTTACTTGATGAATCTAAACAAATTATTTTAACTTCAGACCGTTATCCAAAAGAGTTAACAGAGTTAGATCCGCGTTTAGTTTCTCGTTTTTCTTGGGGGCTTTCAGTAGGCGTTGAACCACCAGATATTGAAACTCGTATCGAAATTTTATTAAAGAAAGCGGAAAATAGCGGCGTTGATTTACCTCGAAATTGTGCACTATTTATTGCACAACAAGTGGTTGCTAACGTACGTGAACTAGAAGGGGCACTTAATAAAGTCGTTGCAATTTCTCGTTTTAAAGGTGCGCCAATCGATCTTGATGTTGTGCGTGAGTCTTTAAAAGATGTATTGGCTATCCGTGCACGAACAATTAGTGTAGAAAATATTCAGCGCGTGGTGAGTGAGTATTTCCGTATCCCATTAAAAGAATTAGTAGGACCCAAACGTACGCGAATTTATGCTCGACCACGTCAGTTAGCAATGGGACTTGCTCGTGAATTGACCGGTGATAGTTTTCCTGAAATTGGAATGGCTTTTGGTGGACGCGACCACAGTACTGTGATGCATGCTTGTGAAAAAGTAACCAGTCTGCGCGGAGAAGATCCAATTTTTGACGAAGATTATAAAAATCTACTGCGTCTACTTCAGAGTTAATGAAATAATAAGACATTGTTGCAAAGTCTACGTAAGTGCAGCATAGTACACAGCTAAAAAATGAAATATTTGCTCCAAGTTGCTAGAGGAATGAATCGTGCGTTTGAAAATCGCTAAAGAAAGTTTACTCAATGTTTTATCGCATGTTGTCGGTGCGGTAGAACGTCGTCATACATTGAATATTCTTTCAAACGTCAAAATTCAGACTAATGCTCAGGCGCTCACCATTACTGGTTCCGATTTAGAGGTCGAACTGGTTGCGAGCACTGTTTTAACAGAAGGGGCATGCCTTGAAGCAGGGGAAACCACAGTCCCTGCGCGTAAATTAATGGAAATTTGTAAATCATTGCCTACAGCTGCATTAATTGATTTACAAATTACTGAAGATCAAAGATGTATCTTAAAATCTGGTAATAGCCGTTTCGTATTAGGAACTTTACCAGCAGAAGATTATCCATTATTGACGACTGAAAATAGTCAAGGTACTCAAGTACAGGTAACTCAACGTGAGTTAAAGCGTTTATTTGAAAAAACTGCTTTTGCAATGGCTGTACAAGATGTACGTTTCTATTTAACAGGTACTTTATTGGAAATTGATGAAAATCAATTACGTGCAGTAACAACAGATGGACACCGTTTAGCACTTTGTGAAATTACGGCTTCTTCTACATCATCTCAATTGGTTCAGGCCATTGTACCTCGTAAAGCTGTTGGTGAATTACAGCGCTTATTGAGTATTGAAGATGAACAATTAACATTGTTGATTGGTCGTGAGTTGTTAAATGTAACCATCAATACGCCAAGTCGTGACAAAGAGCAGGGTGATATTACTGTTCGTTTTACAACAAAATTAATTGATGGAAAATTCCCTGATTATCGTCGTGTAATTCCACGTGGTGGCGATAAACATGTATTAATTAGCCATGATGTATTTAAGCAATCATTACAACGTGTTGCAATTTTGAGTAATGAGAAATTGCGTGGTGTTTTCTTGAATTTTAATCAAGATTCTTTACAGCTTCGTGCGAATAACCCTGAGCAAGATGAGGCTATTGAAGATTTAGCTATCCAATATCAAAACGTACCGCTTGAAATGTCATTTAATGCGCAATATTTACTTGAAGTATTGGGTGTACTTGATGGCGATGACGTAAACATGAGTATGAGTGAAGCGAATCAGTCTGTTTTAGTTCAAGACCCAGCCCATACTGATCAAACTTATGTAGTTATGCCGATGCGTGTATAGTCTGGCTATCTAATATGCATCTTACGCGCTTAAACATTGAACGTGTGCGTAATTTAAAAACGGTTGCACTCCAAGGGTTGCAACCGTTTAATATATTTTATGGCGCTAATGGTTCAGGGAAAACTTCAATTCTGGAAGCAATTCATTTGCTTGCAACTGGACGATCATTTCGTACTCATATTCCTAAAAATTATATTCAGTATGCTGCCGAAGATGCGATTGTCTTTGCACAGTCTAGTACTGAAAAAATTGGCATGCAAAAGTTAGCATCTGGTGAGCAGTTGATGAAGGTCAATGGCGATACCGTAGCTACTCAAGGACAACTTGCTAAATTACTTCCTTTGCAGCATCTTGATCCACAAAGTACCGATATTATTGACCATGGTGCAAAACCACGACGCCAACTTTTAGATTGGCTGATGTTCCACGTGGAACCTGAATTTTATTTTGCATGGCAATATTATTCGCGTGCATTAAAACAGCGAAATACGTTACTTAAAACCCGAAGAAATTTGTCGTTGGCTGATTTAGAGCCTTGGAACAAAATGCTGAGTGATTATGGTGAAATTTTGCACTCTCAGCGCTTGGGTATTGTGGAACAATGGAATGTGTTTTTTCAAAACGATTTGAGCCAATTACTCCCTGATCTTGAAATTGAACTGGAATACAGTCCAGGTTTTCATACAGAGCAGGGACTCATGCAAGACCTGCTAAATCAACACCAAAAAGATATTGAAAGACGGTATACCGAATATGGTCCGCATCGTGCAGATTTGCGCTTAAAAACCCCGTTTGGACATGCTGATGTGGTTTTATCAAGAGGTCAGAAAAAACTGCTGATTATTGCTTTAAAACTGTCACAAATTGCAATGTTACATGCGAGTAATAAGGAAACTGTGGTATTATTAGATGATCTGACAGCAGAATTAGACTTAACCGCACAACAACGTTTAATTGAACGATTAAGCCAACTTGGTAGCCAGGTTTTTATGACAACTTTAGATCATGCATCGGTAAAAAAACACTTACATGATCTGTCTATTTCATATCAATTATTCAATGTTGAGTCCGGTCAAGTTAGTCTTGCTTCACCATAATTTTTTGATGTTAACCATCTTTGAATAAACCTATATTTGCTAGGGAGAAACCATGAGTTCAGAGTCTCAATCAGCCTCTCAAACAGAACAAACCAATGAAAAGGCTTATGATTCCTCTAGTATTAAAGTATTACGTGGATTAGATGCAGTTCGTAAACGTCCGGGTATGTATATTGGGGATACAGACGACGGTACCGGTTTACACCATATGGTATTCGAGGTAGTCGATAACGCAATCGATGAAGCTTTAGCTGGGCATTGTGATGAAATTATTGTCACTATTCATGAAGATGAGTCAGTAAGCGTTTCTGATAATGGCCGTGGTATTCCAACCGATATTCACCCCGAAGAAGGTGTTTCTGCAGCGGAAGTAATTCTTACCATTCTGCACGCAGGTGGTAAGTTTGATGACAACAGCTATAAAGTTTCAGGTGGTTTGCACGGCGTAGGTGTTTCTGTAGTAAACGCACTTTCACGCAAATTACATTTAATGATTTCTCGTGCTGGTCAAGTGCATGAGCAAGAATATCAACACGGCGATCCGCAATATCCATTACGTGTGATTGGTGAAACAGATAAAAGCGGTACAACAGTACGTTTTTGGCCAAGTGCAGAAACTTTTAGTCAAACTATCTTTAACGTAGAAATTCTAGCGCGTCGTTTACGTGAGCTTTCATTCTTAAACGCGGGCGTGCGTATTGTTTTACGTGATGAACGAATTAACCTTGAACATGTGTATGACTACGAAGGTGGCTTATCTGAGTTCGTAAAATACATTAACGAAGGTAAAACTCATCTGAATGAGATTTTCCATTTCACTGCGGATACAGATAACGGCATTGTTGTAGAAGTAGCCTTACAGTGGAACGAAAGTTATCAAGAAAACGTTCGTTGTTTTACCAATAACATTCCTCAAAAAGATGGTGGTACGCATTTAGCAGGTTTTCGTGCAGCGTTGACACGTGGTCTTAACCAATATCTTGAAAATGAAAATATTATCAAGAAAGAAAAAGTCAATGTAACCGGTGACGATGCGCGTGAAGGTTTAACTGCTATTATTTCGGTAAAAGTACCTGATCCGAAGTTCTCATCTCAAACCAAAGAAAAACTGGTATCGAGTGAAGTAAAACCAGCAGTTGAGCAAGCAATGAACAAAGAGTTCTCTGCTTACTTACTTGAAAACCCGCAAGCTGCAAAATCGATTGCAGGCAAAATTATTGATGCTGCACGTGCACGTGATGCTGCACGTAAAGCACGTGAAATGACGCGTCGTAAGAGCGCGCTTGATATCGCAGGTTTACCAGGTAAATTGGCAGATTGTCAGGAAAAAGATCCAGCACTTTCTGAACTATATCTTGTCGAGGGTGACTCTGCAGGTGGTAGTGCCAAGCAAGGCCGTAACCGTAAAATGCAGGCTATTTTGCCGTTGAAAGGTAAAATCCTGAACGTTGAACGTGCGCGCTTTGACAAAATGATTTCTAGTCAGGAAGTTGGTACTTTAATTACTGCACTTGGCTGTGGTATTGGTCGTGAAGAATATAATCCCGATAAGCTACGCTATCATAAAATCATTATCATGACCGATGCCGACGTTGATGGTTCGCACATTCGTACCTTGTTATTAACGTTCTTCTTCCGTCAAATGCCAGAATTGGTTGAGCGTGGGCATATTTATATTGCACAGCCACCTTTGTATAAATTGAAAAAAGGTAAGCAGGAACAATACATCAAAGATAATGATGCGTTGGAAACTTATTTAATTTCAAATGCGATTGATGAGCTGTCTTTGCATACTAATGCTGAAGCACCTGCTATTACGGGTGAAGCACTTGCAAAAGTCATTCAAGACTATCAAGTTTCACAAAAGAGCTTGCAGCGCTTAACTTTACGTTATCCAGCTAGCTTATTGGATGCTTTACTTGAAGTAGAAGCATTCAAGAGCGATCAAAATCATGATCAGGCTTATGTACAACAATGGGCTGATCAAGTAAAAGCTATCATTACAAGATTACAGCCAAGTTTACGCCCAGAAATTACACTAGAGTCATTTGAGCGTGAAAATGCTCAAGGTGAAAAATCTGCGCATTATTGGCCGCGTATTACAGTATATGTTCATAACTTGCCACATGCATATTTGCTTGATGCAGCTTTATTGAATTCAGCTGAGTATGCACGTTTGTTGAAAAACTCGAAGAGTTGGTTCAGTTTGCTTGAAGATGGTGCTTATTTACAAAAAGGTGATCGCCGTATTCAAGTGGCTAACTTCCATCAAGTTTGGCAGCATATTTTGCAAGATTCGCGCCGTGGTATGATGATTCAGCGCTATAAAGGTCTTGGCGAGATGAACGCTGAACAGCTTTGGGAAACGACAATGGACCCTGAAAACCGTAATATGTTGCAGGTAACTATTGACGATGCGATTGAAGCAGATCGTATGTTCTCTTGCTTGATGGGTGATGATGTGGAACCACGTCGTGCATTCATTGAAGAAAATGCTTTAAATGCGGATATTGATGCTTAATTGATAACACGATTCTAAATCAGTCTAGGGAGAGAAGATGATGGGTCAGAAAGTATTAGCTAGTTTGTTAATCTCATGTGCGTTTCTAGGAAGCTCTGCTGTTTGGGCAGCTGATTTAGAAACAAATATGAAAACTTTAGCTAAGAGCACTAAAGCATTTGCTGAAGCGAAAGATGCTGCTAATGCGAAACAACAACTTGTTGTAATGCGTGAAGCAGCAGTTTCTTCTAAGCAATATTTGCCGCATAAACTCGAAGGTTTACCTTCAGGAAATGTACAGGTAAAAGAGTACCAAGCTGGTTTAGATCAGCTTGTTACTGAGATTGATAAAGTAACTGCATTAGTTGAGCAAGGACAATTAGACCAAGCAAAAACTGAAGCAATCAATTTAGTCAAAATTCGAAATGAAAATCATAAAAAATTTAGATAATTGATTTTTTATGGGAAAGGGCTAATCATCATTAGCCCTTTTTTTGTATCCAGAAAAGCATTTTGTTTAACACCTAAACTATTGAAAGTTATATTCTCTAGGCGGTACTTACTAATAACAATAGGCAATATAATTATGAAAAAGATTTATAAACTCATATTGTGTAGCATTGTTTTTGTCACTAGTGTGTTTCAATTGCATGCTGCTACAGTCCCGACCTTTTATGGCAAATTAGTATTTCATCGTTATAGTGATTATGACGCATGGGACAGTAAGCTTTATCTTTATAACTTCACAACGCAGCAGACTACATTGCTGGGTACAAACTGGAAAATCGACCATATGATGAATGGCCATTTTTCCCCAGATGGTAAATGGTTAACTTTTATGGGGGTTAACTCTGGGCAGCATTATGGCGATGCATGGGATGTGTATGCTTGGAAAGTGGGTAGTAGTGAGTTACCCATTAATTTAACTCAGGGAAATAATAAACGCGATGAAGATCCAAAATTCATAGATAACCAGCGTATTATTTTTAAACAAAATGGCGATTTAAAAATCGTTAAAATGACGGATCGTACGATTACTTCTGTCACTCAAAATGGTTGGGACATAGAAGAGTCGATGCCTTATCCGATGGTAAATACTACCCAAATCTTGTATGCGAAAGGTGCTGGAAATAATTCTAGAGTTTTCAGTATTGATCAGTCGGGTGCCTATGATACACAACTGACCAATATTGCCTCATATTATCCAGTATGGTGGCAAGGCAGTCAGTTTTTATATGTGCGCTGGTATAGCTCAACAAATGCCCATGATCAGATTTATGCTTATGATATGGCTAATAAACAAACCACACGTTTGCCATTCAACAGCATTAATTATGATACTTCAGATCCAGCGCCTTTAGATCAGCGTTACATGGTGGTGTCTCTTGCCGGACAAACAGGCAGTCGAGGCGGTTATGATCTATATATCGCAGATAGCCAATCAAGCAATGTTTGGCCTTTACCTGTAAATAGCAATTTAAATGAATTAGGGGCTTTTTATACCCCTTATTAATTAATAAAAAAGCCGATTAAGAAATCGGCTTTTTTATTTTAGAAAACAGATTAATCAAAAGAAGCTTCCATTTCTTCTAACTCCATCATGAGTTCTAAAAGCTGCTCTTCGTGTTGCTCAAGTTTAGCCTTCAGCTCAGTCTGTTCATTCATAAGTTTGAGTAAATCGTCTTTACGTGCAGCCTCATATAGAGATGTGTCTGCTAGAGATTCTTCAATTTTGGCAAGCTGCGGTTGAAGCTTCTCAATTTGAGACTCAACTTTTTCAATGTTTTTACGAATAGGTCGAGTCTGTTCACGACGGCGAGCTGCTTCTTTACGCTGAGCTTCTTTATCAACTTTAGCTGGGACAGCAGTAGTGGTAGAGGACGAATTATTCTGTGCTACAGCAGTTTGAGCATTGATGAGTTGCTGTCGTGCTTCACGTAGCCATTTTGCATAATCCTGTAAATCACCTTCGAATTCGGTACATTTACCGCCGTGTACCAAAAGAAGCTCGTCACAAACACTTGCAATGAGTTGACGTTCGTGGGAAACCAGTACAACAGCACCCTCAAAGTCTTGTAATGCCATGCTCAGTGAATGACGCATATCTAGATCTAAATGGTTCGTCGGTTCATCGAGAATTAAAACGTTTGGACGCTGCCATACAATGAGTGCGAGGGCTAAACGAGCGCGCTCTCCACCAGAAAAGGTTTCACATGGCGTATCCATGCGTTCACCACTAAAGCCAAAACTACCTAAGAAAGAACGTAGGGTGGCTTCACTAATTTTTTTATCTGCTATACGAGCAAGCTGTAACATTGGAGTAGCATGGCCATCTAATGCATCCATTTGGTGCTGCGCAAAGTAACCAATGTTAAGCAGTTCGGAAGCTTTACGTTCACCCGCTAAGAGAGGTAAATCACCAACCAAGCTCTTAATCAATGTTGATTTACCTGCGCCGTTCATACCAAGTAAACCAATACGTGAGGTTGGTGTAATTTGTAATCTGATTTTTTCGGCTATTTGTTTATCACCATAACCAATGCTGGCATTGTCTAAAGTTAGCAAAGGAGAACTCATTTTGGTGGGTTCACGGAAACTAAACGTAAACGGCGTATCTACATGAGCGGGTGCAAGTTGCTGCATGCGCTCAAGTTGTTTGATACGACTCTGCGCTTGACGAGCTTTCGTCGCTTTTGCTTTAAAACGGTCAATAAACTTTTGTAAGTGAGCACGTGTTTCTTCTTGTTTCTCAAAAGCTTGTTGTTGTTGGGCAAGACGTTCACTACGCGTAGTTTCAAATGTAGAGTAGTTTCCGGTGTAAAGCGTGAGTTCCTGATTTTCGATGTGAAGAATATGATCTGTAATCGCATCTAAAAAGTCGCGGTCATGCGAAATGAGGATGAGTGTACCTTCATAGGCTTTAAGCCAATCTTCTAACCACAGAATTGCATCCAAGTCTAAATGGTTGGTTGGTTCATCTAGTAATAATAAATCTGAACGACTCATAAGGGTACGCGCCAAATTTAAGCGCATACGCCATCCCCCTGAGAAACTCTCAACGTTTAAGCGCAATTGATTTTCTAGAAAACCAAGACCAGCCATGAGTTGGGCTGCTTTTGATGGTGCTGAATAACCATGAATTTCATCAAAGCGGCCATGTAATTTAGCTAATTCAAAATCAGTCAGTTGATCTGGTTGAGCAAGCTTATTTTGAATATCCCAAAATTCTTCATCACCCGAAAGAACAAAATCAATTGCAGGCATATCTAAGGCTTTTATTTCTTGAGCCATATGCGCTACAGTCCAGCCTGTAGGACGAGTAAGTGAACCTTCATCGGCACCTAAACTTCCAAGTAATGCAGCAAATAATGTTGACTTACCTGCACCATTTACACCAGTTAGACCAATCTTCCAACCTGGGTGTAATTGCATAGACGCTTTTTGAAATAGAACACGTCCACCGCGGCGTAAAGAAACTTGGTCAAATTGAATCATCTTATTGTATCGAGGTGAGTGAGGGATGCTGTATTTTAAAGAGAACTGCCGATGAAAACAAAACTTTCCGGATTTTAGTGAGTAGCTATTAATAATTACATATATCAAGACATTCTAAATTTCGCTATTCATCCGAAATTCTCAAAATATTGAACAAGATAGAACACATTTAAAAAAATATGGCTAAAATAAAAACAGTTTAAAATTTGGTTGATTAATGAGCTACTAATAAAACTAGACTAAGGAAAGTCAAATGAAAAAAAGATTGGGGATAATTGGCACAGCATTTTGCTGTGCGATGGGAACAGCACATGCGGGACAAAATGTGTGTGTGTTTGATTTATTAGGAAAGTCAGGTGAATCCTATAAACTGATGGAAGAGTGGGCGCTTGCAGCGAAAGAGTGGCAAGCAGATATCACTTTAATTCCATTTCAAGATGAAGCTTTGGTTGACCGTAGGCTGCGTGAAGGCAAATGTGATGCAGCTTATATGACTTCCATGCGGGCGAGAAATTACAATAAATTTGCAGGTTCGATTGATGCGATTGGTGGAGTAACCAGTAATGCCATTGCCCAAAAAGCAATTAGCTACGTTTTAGATAAGCGTAATAAACATCGTATGGTAACTGTACAAAATGGAGTCAATTACGAAGTCGTCGGGATTGTTCAGATTGGATTGGCTTATTTATTTGTAAGAGATAAAAACTTGAATTCAATTGAAAAAGTACGCGGTACTAAATTTGCTATTTTGCAATATGACGCAGCACAGAAGATTATGGTGGAAAGTGTAGGTGCCCAGCCTATTCCATCAGAAATTACCGATTTTGTGAAAAAGTTTAATAGTGGACAAGTCGATGCAATTGCTGCACCAGCTTATGCTTATAAACCTTTAGAGATTGGTAAAGGGGTTGCAGGGAAAGGGGCAATGTTTACTTTCCCTGTGGTTAACGTTACGGGAGATTTAGTTGCTCGAAGTGATAAGTTCCCCGCAGATTTCGGTATAAAGTCACGTGCTTGGTTTCTACAGCAATTACCTCAGAACTTTGCCATGATAAAACGGCTAGAAATGGGCGTACCATCAAAAATTAAAATGAATTTTTCAGTCGAAGACAAAATTAAATATCAAAAAATTTTACGTGATGGTCGCCTCAGCTTAACAAAACAAGGGGTATACGATGCAACAATGATGAGTGTGCTGAAGCGTGCTCGCTGTACGGTTGAAAGAACTAATTTTGAATGTACCCTTAATGGAGAATAGTTTATTTTTTAAACACAAAAACGCTACATATATTTCAAAGCTGAATATGGGTATGAAAATTGTGAATATAAAAAGTAACTTACGGAAACTTAGTGATTTTTACCACTAATAAATAATTTAAATTGAACAAACAATGGTTCAATGAGATAAAAATATTTGAGTAAAAGCTCTATTTTTTTCTAAAAAACATGATTAATATCTGTCTTTGAAAGGAAACTTCAAACAAAAAATCTGTTCCGTGGAAGGATGAAGAAAATGAAAAAAATCGTACTTGCTATGGCTGCCGCTTCTGTTGTTGGTTTTTCTGCTTCAGCGCAAGCAGCGAGTACCGTATGTGTATTCGACCTCTTAGGAAAAGCAGGCGACTCATATAAAATGATGGAAGAATGGGCTCTAGCTGCAAAAGGCTGGGGTACTGAAATTAACTTAGTTCCTCGTCAGGACGAGGCTGTTGCTGATAATGATTTTAAAGCAGGCAAATGTGATGCTGTAGCAATGACAGCAATGCGTGCACGCCAATATAACAAATTCGCAGGATCTATCGACTCACTCGGTGGTGTTCCAAATAACCAAATCGCTCAACGTGCAATTACCTATGTATTAGATGCGCGTAATGCAGCAAAAATGACCACTAATATGGGTGGTAAAAAATACGAAGTTGCTGGTATTTCTCCGCTAGGTTCAGCATTCATTTTCGTACGTGACAAAAACATCAACTCTGTTGAAAAAGCTGCGGGTAAAAAATTCGCCGTGTTAGGTTATGACGATGCACAAAAAATTATGGTGCAACGTGTAGGTGCTCAAGCGGTTCTTTCTGATATTTCAAACTTTGCCGCGAAATTTAACAATGGTCAGGTAGATATGGTAGGTGCGCCTGCTTATGCTTACAAACCATTAGAGTTAAATAAAGGTTTAGGTGCAAACGGTGTAATGTGGAATTTCCCTGTATTACACGTTACAGCAGATCTAGTATTACGTTCTGATAAATTCCCAGCTGGTTTTGGTCAAAAATCTCGTGACTGGTTCGTTAAACAGTTACCTAAGAACTTTGCAATGATCAACCGTTTAGAAGCGCAAATTCCTGGCAAATACAAAATGAACTTAAGTGCAGAAGACAAACTTAAGTATCAAAAAATGTTGCGTGATGGCCGTATGGACTTAACTAAACGCGGTGTTTACGATGCAGGAATGATGTCTGTATTGAAAAAAGCACGTTGTTCTGTAGACAAGGCTAACTTTGAATGTTCAATGCCTGGTGAATAATTCTAATTTCTCTCAAAAAGCCTAGACTTAGTTCTAGGCTTTTTGTTTTATATGTGCTGTCAATTCTGCCATTGTGGTTAATTAGAAAGACGTTAAGCTAAATTTAGATAAAAACTTCATAAGGAAACATAAAGGTATAAAAATGGATCAAGGACTTGAGTGATTAAAATAATTGCTAATAGATAGGTCAATCGCTATCTATTTTTCATGGAAATAAAATCATAAAAGCAAATAGGGTCTATACAAATATTCCATCATGATTTTTATATGAGGCCTATCCGATTCATACCTGATCGGTGTGAAATTTCTTGGTATCGAAAAACAAAAACTCCACAAGGAAAGGAAAAAGAATATGCAATTTTCCAAAATGTTATTACTTGCGATGGGACTTACTACAGTTTCTTTTGTAGCTCAGGCTAAACAAACAGTATGTGTTTTTGACTTCGTTGGTAAAAATGGCGATGTCTATGCACTAATGAAGGATTATCAACTTGCCGCTAAAAACTGGGGAGCTGATATTGAACTTAAAGTAAACCAAAATGAAGCCGTGATTGCTGAAGATTTTAAAGCAGGCAAATGTGATGGTATTAGTGTGTCAGGGATGCGTGGCCGTCAATTTAACTCATTTACTGGGTCATTAGATGCAATCGGAGCCATTCCTGACCTCAAGCTTGCTGTAAAAATAATGCAAGGTTTAGCGAGTCCAACTTTTAGTAAATATATGGTTAATGGTCGTTATGAGGTTGTCGGTGTTATTCCAGTTGGTGATGCTTACCTTCTAGTAAACGATCGCAGCATCAATACAGTAGCGAAAGCCGCAGGTAAGAAAATTGCTGTTCTTGACTATGATGAAGCACAAAAAATTATGGTTCAGCAGGTCGGGGCACAGGCGGTTAGTGCAGACGTCACAAATTTCGGTGCGAAATTTAATAACCATCAAGTTGATATTATTGGTGCGCCAGCAGCAGCATTTAAGCCTTTAGAGCTACAAAAAGGTTTAGGAACAAAAGGTGCAATCGTGAACTATCCGATCTTACAGGTCACAGGAAATATTATTATCCGTCCTGATAAGTTCCCAGCTGGTTTTGGTCAGAAATCTAGAGAATGGGTTTCAGGTCAGCTACCACGTGCCTTTACCATCTTGGGTAAAATGAAAGCTGATATTCCACAAAAATACTGGATGGATGTTCCAGCAGCCGATAAACCAGGCTACCAAAAGCTTATGCGTGAGTCTCGAATTAACCTTACACAACGTGGTGTATACGATAAACGCATGATGAAACTCCTTTGGCAATTCCGCTGTAAGCAAGATGCTAAAAACTTCGAATGTGCTTTACAGGACGAGAATTACAAATAATCTTGATAAAAATACTCAAGATTCGCTTTAAACTTCGAAGACAGACCCTATATTGATTATGCTATACTCAATATAGGGTCTTTTTTATTTTGAAAGGCACAGCAAAATCCGAGGAACAATCATCATGAATGCCCAAGCTCTAGTTTTGACAGATAATGCTGCCAATAAGGTACGCCAACTCCGTGATAGTGAAGGGAATGACGATCTCATGTTACGTGTATATGTAACAGGAGGCGGGTGTTCAGGGTTTTCGTATGGCTTCAATTTTGCTGAAAGCGTAAATGAAGATGATGCAGAATTCGTAAATGGCGATGTAAAAATGCTTGTTGACTCACTTAGCTATCAATATTTAATTGGCTCAGTGGTTGACTATGTAGAAGGTCTTGAAGGGTCACGTTTTATTATCCAAAACCCGAATGCAACAACAACATGTGGTTGTGGTTCTTCGTTCTCGATTTAAATAGAATTTTAAAATTAAAAAAACCTCTCTATTTTGAGAGGTTTTTTTATTGGTCAGATCATTATTTTTTACGGACAGATTCTAAAAAATATTGCACCAGTTCAGGTGCATTCTGATATGGAATCCAATGCGATGCATCCATAAAAACTGCGTTATAACTATTTTTAAAATACTTTGAGTTTAGCTCGGCACTTTTTTCTGTAACGGCAATATCATGTTTACCCCAAATAAAAAGAGTAGGAACATCTATTGCTTTAAAAGGATTTTGAGGCTTGTCCCAAAAAAAGCCACGATACCAATTGAATGCCGTAGTTAATCTATTTTCTTCTATAAACTCAACCTCGAATATCGCAATTTGTTGCTCGGTCATACCTGATGACTTAAGAAACTTACGGCCCAATTTAGGTATCTTTTTAAATAAAAGTTCGGGCAGAATCGGTAGCTGAAAAATTGCAAAATAATAAGATTTAAAAAGTTGTCTGCTGCTTAAACAGGCTTTTAGAAAAGCAGCTTGGTGAGGCACAGAAACTAAAGTGAGATGCTGAATATTTTGTGGATACTTCATCGCAACGCCCGAGGCAATTGCCGAGCCCCAGTCGTGCCCAATTAAATAAACTGGCTGACCAAGCTGCTCAATTAAACTTGCCACATCCTCTACAAGTTCACTCAGTGAATATTGAAATCGGCTTTGAGGCCTAGCATTTAAACTATAACCACGTTGATGAATCGCAAGCGTTCTAAATTGATGCTGATGCAATAATTCAGAGGTTTGCTCCCAACTATGAGCAGTTTCTGGAAAACCATGTAATAGAACAACGAGTGGACCATCTATAGGGCCTGAATCAATCACATCGAATGTCCAAGCCCCACGTGTGTATTGAGAAATACGTTTAGTCAGATCCATACAAACATGCCTTAAATTATTTTTGTCGGCATTTATCATGAGTTTTTATGCTCATTTAAATAACAGCATTTCGGGTCAGTAAATGTGCTATGAGGTCGAATCTAACCAATCAAATCAATAAGTAGTTTTTATACTACTGTGATTGTACCTAGAATTCTGAAATCCGAAGCACCTGTTACTGCGGGCAAATTACCACTTAAACCATTTACAAAGCGCATTGCTAACCATGCAAATGCTGTAGCCTCAACCCAAGTAGGGGAGAGCCCTAAAACATCTGTAGGTTGAACAGACCAATTGTGCTTACGAAGACGCCAGCGTAATTGTTCTAATAAATAAGAGTTATAAGCCCCACCACCACATACATATACTTCACCTGTTTCCATCTCAGAACGATAAATCGCTTTTTGAATGGCACGCACAGTAAGCTTTAATAGGGTAGCTTGGATGTTTTCAGGTGTATCTTCTAACTCATCGTAAGTTAAATCATTTCGCCAATCGATTAACTGATCATCTAACCAGTCAATATTAAAGTCTTCACGACCTGTGCTTTTAGGGGGTTCTTTAGAAAAATATTCATGGGCGTGAAGGCGGTCGAGTAAAGAGCGAATAGGATGACCATAAGCTGCCCAGTCACCATTTTCATCATATGGATGACCTGTATGGCGATGACACCACGCATCCATCAAAATATTTGCAGGTCCTGTATCAAAACCAAATACGCCGTCAGCATTATTGGCAGGCAACATACTCACATTGGCAATACCACCCAAATTCAAAATCACACGATGAATACTGGGATGTTGAAATAGTGCTTGATGGAAAGCTGGGACCAATGGTGCGCCTTGACCGCCTGCTGCCATATCTCTACGACGAAAATCTGAAACAACCGGAATCTGAGTGATTTCAGTAATGATGTTGGGATCGCCAATTTGTAGCGTAAATCCATGTTCTGGACGGTGGCGAATGGTTTGTCCATGCGACCCAATTGCTTTAATTTGACTACGATCTAACTGGTTTTTTTCAATGAGAGTATTAATGCCATGACCAATCATTTTGGCTAAAGCAACATCAGCTTTACCCATGCGGTCAATTTCATTGTCATCAGGCAAAGTTAACGCCATAAGCTCATCACGTAACTCGGGTTCAAATGGAACTGTAAGAGTGGCATGAAGCTGTAGTGGCTCAAATGAAGCCGCAACAATATCCACACCATCCATACTAGTGCCAGTCATTACGCCGATATAGATTGCGCTCATATGCAACTTCCCCTGCAAGACGCTGAAAAAATGTTAGTATATCGCACAAATTGAATAACTGATGTGTTTAGGTTTTGTGATGTCAAATTTCTTGCCCGCCGAAGAACAGCTTGCCCTCATCCAACGAGGCACGCACGAAATTATTTCAGAAGAAGATTTACTGAAAAAGCTCAAAGAGAATCGTCCTCTTAAAATTAAAGCTGGTTTCGATCCTACAGCACCAGATTTACATTTAGGACATACGGTTCTTATTAATAAATTAAAAACTTTCCAAGATTTGGGCCATGAAGTTACCTTCTTAATTGGTGACTATACAGCCATGATCGGTGACCCAACTGGTAAAAGTGCAACTCGTCCGCCGTTGTCACGTGAACAAGTAGAAGCCAACGCTAAAACTTATCAAGAACAAGTTTTCAAAATATTAGACCCGAATAAAACAAAAGTACGTTTTAACTCAGAATGGTTTAATCAAAAGTCTGCTGCTGACCTTATTCAGTTAGCAAGTCAGCAAACTGTATCTCGTATGTTAGAGCGTGATGACTTTACTAAGCGCTATAGCAACCATCAGCCAATTGCAATTCATGAGTTTTTATATCCTTTAGTTCAAGGTTATGACTCAATTGCGCTTGAAGCTGACGTTGAGTTGGGTGGTACAGACCAGACCTTTAACTTACTCATGGGTCGTACCTTACAAAGCCGTTATGGCCAAGAATCGCAAGTGTGTATCACTGTACCGATTCTAGAAGGTTTAGATGGCGTAAATAAAATGTCTAAATCTTTAGGTAACTATATTGGTGTATTTGATACACCAGGGGCAATGTACCAAAAAGTTTTATCAATGCCAGACTCTTTAATTGAACGCTATTTCGATTTATTAAGTTTTAAATCTCTAGATGAGATCAAAGCTTTATTAGAAGAAATTGCTGCTGGTCGTAATCCACAGGAAGTAAAACGTATTCTTGCACTTGAGCTAGTTGAGCGCTTCCATGATGCAGAAGCTGCCGCTAATGCACATAAAAGTGCTGGCAACCTTATTACAGAAGGTGAAGTACCAGAAGACACCCCAGAGGTGACTATTTCGCGTGGTGAGTTTGGTGGAGAAATATTTATTGCCACGATTCTACGTGTAGCTGGATTAAATCCGAATGCTGCAGCTGCAAAAGATGCAGTAGCTCGCGGTGCAGTAAAAGTTGATTGGAAGGCTGTTGACGCAGGCTTCTCTGTAAAAGAAAACGGTACTTTCATTATTCAGTCAGGTAAAAAAGCAATTGCACGTGTAACGTTCACTGACTAAGAATGTTATGTAGTGATAAAAAGCAGGAGTAATCCTGCTTTTTTTTTATTTAAGGATCAAAAAAAACAATTTAACGTTCCACGTGGAACAACCTATAGATCAGTAATAATGAAAAGTAATCAAAGCAAATAACAAGATAGAGCGAAATATAGCTTGAGAGTAGAG
>NZ_KB850206.1:1790459-2509746 GCF_000369825.1 Acinetobacter sp. NIPH 542 | reverse complement strand
ACATCACCTGGACAGCAGTGTTCACGCCAGATGGCACAGGCACAGCACCAAGCATTGCCGTGGCTGACGGTAGCTACACTGATGTCTTGGGTAACTTGGGTACAGGCGATGTACTTGATGGTACAGACGGCTTTATTGTTGACCTTGTTGCACCGGTCGTGAGCTTCCCGGATGTATCGACCAACGATACCACACCTGCATTGACGGGTACGATCGATGATCCTGCTGCGACTGTGGTAGTGACTGTGGATGGCGTGGATTACCCAGCAACCAACAATGGTGACGGTACCTGGACCCTTGCAGACAATACACTTCCAGTGTTGGCAGATGGCCCGCACACAGTGAGCGTGACTGCAACAGATGTAGCAGGTAACGTTTCAACGCCGGTAACAGGCACAGTGACTGTTGATGCAACAGCACCAACCCTTGCAATCACGACAGATGACCTTGCACTTGCGGCAGGTGAAGATGCCAACATCAGCTTCACGTTCAGTGAGGCAGTAGCAGGCTTTGATGCAAGCGACATCACAGTGGTAGGCGGTACATTGACTGGCCTGACTACGACTGACAACATCACCTGGACAGCAGTGTTCACACCAGATGGCACAGGCACAGCACCAAGCATTGCCGTGGCTGACGGTAGCTACACAGATGTCTTGGGTAACTTGGGTACAGGCGATGTACTTGATGGTACAGACGGCTTCGTTGTAGACATCGTTCCACCAACGCTTGCGATCACGACTGATGACCTAGCTCTTGCCGCTGGTGAAACAGCGAACATTAGCTTCACATTCAGTGAAGCAGTGACAGGCTTTGATGCGAGTGACATCACAGTGGTAGGCGGTACATTAGGTGCATTGACTACGACTGACAACATTACTTGGACAGCAGTGTTTACACCAGATGGTACAGGCACAGCACCAAGCATTACTGTGGCGGATAATACTTACACAGACCTTGCAGGTAACTTGGGTACAGGTGATGTACTTGATGGTACAGACGGCTTTGTTGTAGACATTGTTCCGCCAACACTTGCGATTACGACTGATGATCTAGCTCTTGCAGCTGGTGAAACAGCGAACATTAGCTTCACATTCAGTGAAGCGGTTACAGGCTTTGATGCGAGTGACATCACAGTGGTAGGCGGTACATTAGGTGCATTAACTACGACTGACAACATTACTTGGACAGCAGTGTTCACACCAGATGGCACAGGTACAGCACCAAGTATTACTGTGGCTGATAATACTTACACAGACCTTGCAGGTAACTTGGGTACAGGCGATGTACTCGATGGTACAGACGGCTTTGTTGTAGACATTGTGCCACCGACGCTTGCGATCAGTGCAACAGACCTGAATCTTGCTCTTGGTGAAAGCACCACAGTAACCTTCACATTCAATGAAGCAGTAACTGGCTTTGATGCAACAGATGTAACCTTGACAGGTGGTACGCTTACTGGCTTGACCACAGCAGATGGTGGTGTGACCTGGACAGCGACCTTCACTCAAGATGGCAGTGCAACAGCACCGAGCGTTACTGTGGCTGATAATACTTACACAGACCTTGCAGGTAACTTGGGTACAGGTGATGTACTCGATGGTACAGACGGTTTTGTTGTAGATATTGTTCCACCAACGCTTGAGATCACGACTGATGACCTAGCTCTTGCGGCTGGTGAAACAGCGAACATTAGCTTCACATTCAGTGAAGCAGTTACAGGCTTTGATGCAAATGACATCACTCTTATTGGCGGTACGTTGAGTGCATTGGTTACAACTGACAACATCACGTGGACAGCAGTGTTCACACCAGATGGTACAGGCACAGCACCAAGCATTAGTGTGGCTAATGGTACTTATACAGATCTTGCTGGTAACTTGGGTACAGGTGATGTACTCGATGGTACAGACGGCTTTATCGTTGATATTATTGCGCCAGTAGTCGGCTTCACAAATGTAACTACTAATGATGATACGCCACCATTGACTGGTACGATTGATGATCCTACCGCGACTGTTGTAGTGACTGTTGATGGCTTGAACTATAATGCGACCAACAACGGTGACGGTACTTGGACGCTTGCGGACAATACACTTCCTTCATTAATCGATGGTCCACATACTGTAAGTGTAACTGCAACAGATCCTGCGGGTAATGTATCGATTCCTGCAACTGGTACGGTAACGATTAGTTCGTCTAGTATCATTGCCTTTGATAACACTGATACAGCAGTACTTGCACCTCAACCATTGCTTGTACAAGATGATGCAGCTCTAGGTAGCAAAACGTACTTAGCTCTTGTGTCACTTGCTGGACTTGATTTGCAACTTGGTTCTGAAGCGATTGGCTTTACAGTTGGTGCAGGTGATGAAGGTAATGCAACCTTTACGTACAGTGCTTTAATTGGAGTAAATGCATTATCTGATTACTCTCTAGTTCTTCAGAAATTTGATACAGCAACTGGACAATGGACTTCTGTCTATGGTGGTGGCCAAGCAGACATTCTTGACCTTACTTTATTAGGTACAACTCCTAGTGTAGTAATTGATGGTTTAGAAGAAGGTCAATACCGTGCATTCATGACTTATAACGGTCTTCTAGGTATTGGTTTACTTGGTACCTTAACTGGCACAATAGATGTTTATGACACGACGCAAGTAGGTGGATACTACACTGAAGTTGCTGATGGTAACGTCATCACAGAAGTGAATGGTTCAGGTGAAGTAGACATCGTGACCCCAACAACAGTTGTAAGTGCAGTTAACGGTCAACCTGTTGTAGCAGATGGTACGATCATTAATGGTGCTTATGGTACTTTGGAGATAAATCTTGATGGTTCATATATTTATACTCCTACTGCAAGTGCAGCTGGTGTAGGTCAAACAGATGTGTTTGTCTACACATTAACCGATCCTACAACTGGGGATACTGCTCAAGCAAATCTCAATATTCAATTGAGCTCTGTGAAAGCAGCAGACAACCTAGCAGTGGCTGAAATTAATCCAGAATCGTTGCTTGTTGCAGATGACGTAGCTCTTGGTAGTGCAAGTTACTTAGCAGCAGTTTCTCTCGCTGGTTTGAACTTACAATTATTAGGTGATGCAACCATTGCATTTAATGTGGATGCAGACCGAGAAGGTACAGCTACATTTACCTTCAGTGGACTACTCACTGCGAATGTATTAAGTGACTACTCACTAGTTGTTCAAAAATACGATGCAACTACTGGACAATGGGTATCTATTGGTGGAACTAACCCAGAAGCTTCGCTCATTGATTTATCTCTGATTGGTGGAGTAGCAACTGCTGTAGTGGATGGCTTAGAACCAGGTCAGTACCGTGCATTTATCGGTTATGACGGATTGTTAGGTGTAGGTCTAGGCGGAACATTAACTGGTACGATGGATGTCTATAATCCATACATCGTGGCTGGTTACTCTGTCGAGCCAATTTCTGGCAACGTTATTAAAGATGTTGGTATCAACGGTGCAGTTGATGCTGCAACCCATGACGCTATTATCTCAACAGTTAATGGAAATGCAGTAAGTGCAACTGGTACAACTACGATTGCAGGTACTTACGGTACCTTGGTAATTGATCAAAATGGTAACTACACTTACACACCAAATGCGAATGGACTAAATCTCGGACAAGTTGATGAGTTTACTTATACGTTACTCGATCCAGTTACGGGCAATAGTTCTCAAGCGACTCTATATGTTCACTTGGATAGTGATAGTGTGGATATGACTTGGAACCCTAATGATCCATCTCAACCAGCTGTTATCACAAGCCCAGTTCCTGTTGATGCAATGGATAATGTTGATTCAGCAGCAATTGACATGGTTTATCCAACGACACAACAAGTCTTTGATAATGCAATTAGCTATAACTGGTTACTTGGTGTTGGTGGAGTTGTTATCGGTACTAAACAAGGTACTGCGACATTTACAGTTGACCCAGGCCATATTACTGAAGCAATTATCTCAGTGAACTTTGGTTCAGTTGCAACGATTGTTGATGGTTTACACGTGGTATTAACACGAGTTAATCCAGACGGCACTCGTACAGTAGTAGCGGATAGTGCAGATACAGGGGTGCTTGATTTATTAGGTATCTTTGGTTCTGAAGTGAAATTCAAGGTTGATAACTTAGGTTCTGGTACTTATGAGTTGTTTATGGAGAGCAATACGCTTCTTACAGCTCTAGGTAGTGTCACTGCGGATATTACTTTGAATAATGGTGATATTACTCAAGTACCTAGCTTAGTAGTGGATCCTATCATTGGTAATGTTCTGTCAGATGATAACTCTGCTGTATATGGACCAAACTATACGCCCGATTACATTACGACAACTTCAGTTGTGACTTCGGTAACTTCTGAAAATGGTAATACATCAGCTGTGAGTGTAGGTTCATCAGCAACAATTGTTGGTGCTTATGGTACTTTAACAATTAATGCGGATGGTACTTATAGTTATCAGGCTACAGCTAACACTTTAAATATAGGAAAAGTAGATAGCTTTACCTATACCGTGACAGACCCTGTAACTGGTAGAACAGATACAGCAACATTGCATATCCAAATTGGTTCGCCTGATGTGAATATCACTTGGGATACCGCTAACCCAGGTGTAGATGCGGTAATTCCTGCACCAGTCGCTAACGCGGATACTAATGATGCAACGATCAGCATGAAACAAGTAACTGATGCAGTTGTTGATGTGCCAAGTGGTAACGTATCACTTAGTACATTACCACCAGTTTTAAGCAGTACAGTGACATCGAACCAATTTGTTGTTGCTGCTAATACTGTAACTGATGTACATGTTCAGCTGAATTATTTAGCATCTTTAAGTTTATCTGTTCTACCGACGACTGGTTATAAGATCCAACAGTTTGTTGGTGGAGTATGGGTAGATACAGTTTACTCAGGTTCTTCGACAGCCTTGGCAGGTATACTCGGTGCTCCGGCATTCTCGGCAGATGTGTCTCATTTATCTGCTGGTACTTATAGAGTTGTGTTTAGCTTATCTAGTTTGCTTCCAATTGGTAATATGTCACTTGATTCAGTTGTGACTACGAAAACAACTCATCTAGATCAATACACACCTGATGGTTTAACCGATTGGATTCATGGCAATATCTTGGTAGGTGATACTACTGGTGGGGTTGCAGATACTACAGTGGCTTCTCAATTGTATGTTGAAGTTACACCAGGAAACTATCAAATTGCCGCTGGTCAAGCGATTAATACTGGTGAAGGTACCCTCTATCTCTACAATGATGGTTCGTACTACTACAAACCATTAGATAGTGCAGCAAATGCTACGATTGATACGATTAACTACAAACTTGTATCAGTTACGGGCGCTGAATCTGCCAGCACATTAACGATTGATTTGAGTCAAGAATTGAATAGTCTTGCTGTAAGTACAAGTGCGAATGATACGTTTACGCTTGGTAATGGCTCGGATACCTTGATCTACAATACATTGACAGCTGCAAGTGTGAATAGTGCAACTGGTGGTAATGGTGTAGATGTATGGAATGATTTCCATGTAGGTAATACGGCAACTGATACTCAAGCTGACAAGATTGATATTAGTAACTTATTACTTGGCAATCCAAATAGTTTAACCATTGGACAATATGTATCTGTAAGCTATGATGCTGCGACTCAAAACGCTACGATTAGTGTTGATCGTGATGGTTTAGGTCTTACTTATTCAAATACTCAATTGTTGACGATTCATCTAGACGAATCTCGAACTTCATTGACCCTCAATGATCTTCTCAACAATGGTCAAATTATCTATTAATAGATAATTAACCAAATAAAAAAAGAGCCTTCGGGCTCTTTTTTTATGTTTAAACAATACGTTAATCTAGCTTTTAGCTTGTCCGTGCTATGATGTATTGAAAACTTTATAGAACAACAAATAACGAATAGGGACTGAATTCGAGTGACGGCATTTTTAAACTTTCAAAGACAACTGAACCTTTGGTTAGAGCAAGTTGTTCAGCACGTTCCTAGTCTTAAACAGAATATTATTTTATTTTTATCTTATGGTCCTAAAGACCAAAGATGTAGTGTCTGGCACAGTGAGAAAACAAATTTAGAGCAGGCCAAAAAACAATTATTAGATTTTATTAATGAACAGTTTGCACAGTCACCGCTGGCTGAATATATAAAAATTGATGTGGCTTACAACTTAACGCAACAAGCTTGGAAGGAAGTAGAGCAACAGGTTCACCATCAATTTCACAACAACCACTACCGTAAAGGGATTGGATTTGATGAACACTGTTCAGTTGCTTTCCTTGAACAAGAGATTTATGGAAAAGCAATCATTCGAGGCTTGAGCTACGACAAACCGAACTTTTTTGATGAAACAAACCTAAATTATGCAGTTAAGCAAAAATATAACGCTCCAAAACCACAGATTAAATTACAAGAGCTGCAAGATATTTGGACTTTTGATACCTACGCAGCATTTTATGAAAATGAGGAATTTATTAACTTAGCGAGTGGTTATGATGTAAATGGAATTAGAGGAATTTCAAGCAATAAAAAACAGCATTTTCAGCATTTAATTGAGCAAAATTCGGCATTTCTGCATGACCAGATTCAAGAAAATGGCAAATTTATTTATGGTTATTTTTCTGCCTATGATCGAGACATTCGTAACTACAATACGGTACGTCACTGTACCTCAGTGTATGCCTTACTAGAAACATTTGAGGTGCAAAATAAGCCTGAATATTCGCCTAAAATTCATGCCGCGATTCACTATGCACTGACCAACTTTTATAAAGAAAAAGACCTAGAAACTGCTTTTATGATTGATGGTAAAGAAGGTGAGTTGGAAATTAAACTGGGTGCCAATGCGGCAGCTATTTTAATGCTAACAAAATATCAAGAAATCACACAAAAAACTGATTATCAAAAATATGCAGAGAAACTCGCAAATGGTATTTTGAAATTAGTAGATTTAAATGGATCAACGACTCATGTATTAAATTATCCTAACTATGATTTAAAAGAAAAATTTAGAATTATTTATTATGATGGAGAAGCTGCTTTAGCTTTATTACGTTTATATCAAATTAACCAAGATTCTAGATTATTAGAAACAGTTAAATTAATGTTTGAATATTTTATTGAAAATAGATATGAAAAATATCATGATCATTGGTTAAGTTATTGTACCAATGAACTCACTAAAATATGCCCAGAAGATAAATATTTTATTTTTGGTCTAAATAATTATTTAAAACATTTTATTTTTATTCGAAATCGAAAAACGACATATGCAACTTTGTTAGAGATGTTAATGGCTGCTTATAAAATGGTGAGCCGTTTAAAAGAGCAGGGGCATACAACACTTTTTGAACAGGCTTATATGTCTGAGCTTCAAAAGCTAATTGAGTTTAGAGCAGATTTTCAAACTACAGGATTTTTTTATCCGGAAATGGCCATGTATATGGCACGCCCCGATAAAATTTTACATGCGTTTTATATTCGACATGACCGTTTTCGAGTACGGATTGATGACCAAGAACATAACTTGTCGGGTTATATCGCCTATGTAAAAGATTACAAAGGTGATGAGCCATGAAATATCAACCCGTTGAGATCAAATTATTAGCACATGTCGGCACTACAAGTTTTGATGAAGCTTTATGGCAATTCGAATTTGACGATGATGTCTCAACGCTATTACTCATCGACTATGCATTAGAGCAATTTCAGCAAAACAACATACAAGCTCAAGATGTCTATGCCGTGCCTGAACACCTATCTGAGCAAGTAGGTCAGCACAATCTAGGCTTAAAGCCTTCTGAACATTACACCTTTACTGAGCTATTACAGTTCTTAATTTTTACCCAAGCAGCAGATGTAAAACATGCTTTAAGCAATATGCTTTACGGTACAAGTAAAAAAGCGCATTTAATTTTGTCCGAAAGAGCTAATATCTATCACTTAAATTTTAAAAAAGAAGGTATACGAAATCAGCTAAAACATTTGTTTTTATTAATCAAAAATATTTATACCTATCCAGCTGAAATCAGAAAAGTTTTCTTTATTAAAGAGCTTATTTTTAAAGGAAAGCCTTATCTTCCCCAGACGCCATTAATGGCTCAATCAGTCGTAACGGTCTTATACCTCTCTAATTCGTTTCGAGAAATTTATCTCACGTTCTTTGAAGAAAACCAGACCATCGGTTTCTTTTCATTTTTAGATGATATTCATCGAATTGAACATTTGGTTCCTTACTATCACTGTTTTCAAGAGCAGAACGTAAAACCTAAAGTTTGCTCTACTCAAAGTGGCATGATCAACATTTTGGGAGATACTTATTTTGGGGAGATCTATACAGAAAAGCGCAAGTCTAAGGGGCAAAAAGATGCCCTACAACAATATGGATACAGCTATTCATTCGAAAAAATAAAAGCTTTTTTAGGTGAAAATGACTTAAATATCGCTAACTTTGAAGCAGTATTTTCTTTAGAAGATCAATCACTATTAACACATAAAAAGCCATTTATTCTTAAAGCTGAGGCTGAAAAAACATTAGCAGAATTTAAGAATATTCACCTTAACCATGTTGTGTTGGCCAATAACCATCTAAAAGATCATGGCAATAGTGGAATAACTTATACATTACAGCAATTTGATCAGGCCAATATTTCTTATATCGGTGCAGGATTAAACCAAAAAGATGCTCATAGCTACTTTGAAATCACATTTAATAACAAGCATTACACTATTTTTAACGGCTATTGGCACAGAGACACTGCCTATCTAGATTATGATTTTTATGCCCTAGGTCCTAAGAGTGGAGTTGCATGTCTAAATGGGGTTTTGCTTGAACAAATAGGTCGTTATAAGCAGACTAACCCTGAGCATAAAGTTATTGTTATTTCTCATTGGGGTATCGATTTTAAGCCAATTACAAAAGAGCAGAGCAAGCTTGCTGATATTCTGACTCAAGCTGGTGCGGACCTCGTTATCGGTCATGGAGCTCATACCATTCAATCGATTAAAGTGATTAATCAGAAGCCTGTAATATTTGGTATTGGCAATGCAGTTTTTAATAGCAATGGTGAATATACAGAGCAAAACGCTTTGCCGTATGGATGTATTGCTCGGCTAGATTTGTCAAAAGATCGACTGCGTTTATATCCAATCTATACCAATAATTTGAAAACATTTTGGCAGCCTTATCCAGTCAATGAAGACGACTTTTCAGAGGCCAGCAGTTATATGACTTCATTACTGACCTCTGAAAATTATTATGCAGCACAAGATGATTTAGGTTTTTACGTCGAAATGTGTTTTTAAAATCTTTATGGATAACGTTGGTAATTTTCTAAAATTGTTTGAAGTTGGACCGGTGTAAAACCTAAATTTCTAAGTCCACCGCTGCCACGTTTACATTCGGCACTCACCATGATGTTGGTTGGTGTACGTTTTGTAGCATTCGGCGCGCAAACATGTTTTAGTCCGAACACATGCCCCATTTCATGTACGCTACCAGCCTGAATATTATAATTGAGTCGGTTCCAATCTAATAAAACAAAAGGTTTACCATTATTACGAAATGCTCTACTTGTTACATCTTCAAATTTCCATTTAGTCGAGTAGGCATCATAAATAAAAACGATGACTTCCTTACTGGCAGTTCTTTTAGGAAAACAGGTGTTTACACTGGCAGGGATAGTTTCAGTAGAGATCGGGTAAGGTTGATTGATCTGCTGTTTTAAATCGCAATGTAATTTCGAAAACTCTTCGTAAGGGATATAACGGTGTAATTTGAATTTAAAAATCTTATTATTTTTATCATCTACATAATATTTATTTAATATTTTGATTTCTTTACGCATCTGCTGGTAATTATCAAACTTTGTAGCTTCTGGAGAGTTAGTGGTAAAAACGAAAGTGACAGGAACGATAGGACGGCCATCAATAGATACTTTAGGTACTTCTCCTGAAGGAATAGGAGGGCGAGTAGTACAAGAAGCACACAGTAAAGTCCCAGTAACCATCAATAATATTTTTTTCATGCAGATTTCCCTCAAGCCCACCTTGGATTGCATTTAGTTTTAGTCAAAAATTTTTATATGATATGAATTATGTCAATTTTTATGGAGTCCATTTTGACAACTCAGTATGAACTACATCGGCAGATTTTAGAAGTCATTGCTTTGATTCCTTACGGAAAAGTCGCAACTTATGGGCAAGTGGCTCGTATGGCAGGGTTACCTAAACATGCGAGATTAGTGGGCTATGTTTTGAAACATCTTGAAGCGGATCATCAAGTCCCTTGGTATCGGGTTATTAATTCTCAAGGCAAAATTAGCCTAAGCAAATTTAATGACAAGGGTGAAAATATTCAGCAGTTAAAGCTAGAAGCTGAAGGAGTCTATTTGTTAAATGGTAAAGTAAATTTAAAGCAATTTGCTTGGCAGCCTTGAAATACTGAAAAGGCTATTTTTTAAAAATCATTGCCTAAATTATTAGAATTAACAAAATAGGCAATATTGAAATTATCGAACAATTAAAACAGGAATATGACTTTCGCCTAAGACTTTTTGTGCAACACTACCCAGTACAAGTTTTCGGACCCCTGTACGGCCATGAGAACCCATGACAATCAGATCTGCATTTAGGTCTTGAGCAGCCTGAATAATCTCTTCATGTACAACAAAACCTTCAAGTAGTTTGGTTTCGACAGTAATGCCTTCATTGGCAAATTCTTGTTTTGCGTGTTCTAAAATATCGAGTAAATAGGTTCTTGTCCGTTCAATCAAATCATTCGTTTGACCAGTTTTTACATAGGCGTCAGCAATAAACGGATCAAGAGCCATCACTTGCACAACCGTAATTTTACTATTTAACGCTTTTCCCAGTTTGATTGCCTCTTTCATGGCAATTAAAGAAGTTTCAGAACCGTCAATTGGTACAAGAATATGTTGATATAACATGAGTGTTTTCCTTATTGTAATGATGCTTATTTATTCAATACTTTATACTTATTTTTTGACGATTTAAATTCAAGCACGTAATCATTTGTGAGTTTATAACAACAAATTTTTGTAGATATATTTTTATAGATTCCGCAAATTTTCCATATGTGTAGATAAAGCATCTATATCATCAGTTTGTAAATATTCGCGTATTTTCAAAATTTGCTTCTCATCCAAATCATAGAGTTTTAAAGCAAGCAGTTTATTGATTTGTTCTTGTGGAAAACGATATTTAATAATTTTTGCAGGCACGCCACCTACAATTGCATAGGGGGGAACATCTTTAGTGACCACAGCACCGGTTGCAACGACAGCACCTTCACCAAGTTTGACCCCTTGCATAATCATTGCACGGCTACCAATCCAGCATCCATCGGCAATTACAGTATCACCAGCTGTTAAAAAGCTGCGGGTATCAAAAGGGAAAGTCGAAATCCAGTCTGGTCTATGAAGTTGATTGCCACCCATCATGATGACGCATTCAGCGCCAAAGCAAACAAAATTACCAATATGAAGTTGATCAATTGGTTTATCAGGTGTCGAGGCTTTATCATGTAAATAACGCACGACACAACGTTCAAAACCTTGATCCCAATAGGCTGAATAATAAGAATAATGACCGCTGATATGAATATTGGGGTTTTTAACAGTTTTATGGATAAATTCAAACTCACACCAATGACGAACTGGAGTGTTAATTAAAGAGTTATCCATGTGTGATTTCCCAAAAATATATCGATGATAGTGAATAAAAACCCCTCATAAAGAGGGGCTAGTTGTGCATTATCTTAGAGATATTCTACACTTACGATTTCATATTCGACTTCGCCTTGAGGAGTCACGATTTTTACTTCATCGCCTTCACTCTTACTCAAAAGACCACGTGCGATTGGTGAATTCACCGAGATTTTATTAATTTTAAAATCTGCTTCGTCATCGCCAACAATTTTATAAGTTTTACGTTCTTCAGTATCAAGATTTTCAATTGTTACTGTTACACCAAAAACAACACGGCCATTTTGCTCAAGTGTTTTAACATCAATTTCTTGAGCAGCGCCTAATTTACCTTCGATATCCTGAATACGGCCTTCACAGAAACCTTGCTGTTCACGTGCAGCATGATATTCAGCATTTTCCTTTAAGTCGCCATGTTCACGTGCTTCTGCAATAGCTTGAATAATACGTGGACGTTCAACAGATTTTAAATGTTGTAATTCTTTCTCTAAGGCAATTTTACCTTCAGGGGTCATTGGATAGCGTTGCATTTTGGTCCCTCTTAATTTGAGAAAACACAGTTAAAAAAAATGAAAAAATCCCGCCACCGATAAGGTGACGGGACTTATCGGTAACAAATTAACCTACAGTTAAATCTTGCAAGCGGTATACATCCATTGGCAATTTCACATCAAAAGCTTGGCAAACAGCTTCTGCACCATTGATAGTCGTTGTGTAATACACTTTGCCTTGTAGGGCAGCACGACGAATCATTGCAGAGTCATATTGAGCCTGTTTACCTTCAGTGGTATTGACAATAAGGTGTATTTCACCATTTTTCAAGCGGTCAACAATATGTGGACGACCTTCAGTTACTTTATTCACAGATTCACATTCTAAACCTGCTTCTTTAAGCACTTGGTATGTACCACCTGTTGCAATAAGCTTGAAGCCATATGCAGCTAATTTCTTAGCGATATCTGCAATATATTTCTTGTCAGATTCACGTACTGATAGGAAAGCATGTTTTACTTCGCCTTCAGTTGGTAAACCTGGTAAGCGTTCATTTGAGCCTAAAACAGCTTTATAGAATGCTTCACCAAATGTTTTACCTACGCCCATTACTTCACCTGTAGATTTCATCTCAGGCCCAAGCATTGGGTCTACGCCTTGGAATTTAGCGAATGGGAAAACAGCTTCTTTCACAGCAAAGTGTGTTGGAATGATTTCTTTAGTAAATCCTTGAGATTCAAGTGATTGACCAGCCATACAGCGTGCAGCTACTTTTGCTAAAGAATCACCAATACATTTCGATACGAATGGAACTGTACGTGAAGCACGTGGGTTAACTTCAAGAATGTAAACATCATCGCCTTTAACTGCGAACTGAACATTCATCAAACCAACCACACCAAGTTCTTTTGCCATCGCAACAGTTTGACGACGCATTTCATCCTGAATTTCTTTTGATAAAGAATAAGGAGGAATTGAACATGCAGAGTCACCTGAGTGAATACCGGCTTGTTCGATGTGCTGCATAATACCGCCGATCACAACGTCTTTACCGTCAGATACACAGTCAACATCAACTTCAGTTGCATCATCTAGGAAGCGATCAAGAAGGACAGGGGCTTCGTTAGATGCCTGAACTGCTTCACGAAGGTAACGTTTAAGTTCTTCTTCGTTATATACGATTTCCATTGCACGACCACCTAGTACATAAGATGGGCGAACAACTAACGGATAACCTACTTTTGCAGCTTCAGAGATACCTTCTTCAGCAGATTTTACAATGCTGTTGTTTGGTTGACGAAGCTGTAAACGTTGGATCATTTGTTGGAAACGTTCACGGTCTTCTGCACGGTCAATTGCATCTGGTGATGTACCAATAATTGGTGTACCAGCTTCTTCTAAAGCACGTGCCAATTTAAGAGGTGTTTGACCACCGTACTGTACGATCACGCCTTTTGGCTTCTCAGTACGTACGATTTCAAGTACATCTTCAAGTGTTACAGGTTCGAAGTACAAACGATCTGACGTGTC
The DNA here is from genome assembly GCF_000369825.1 of Acinetobacter sp. NIPH 542. Lineage (NCBI taxonomy): Bacteria > Pseudomonadati > Pseudomonadota > Gammaproteobacteria > Moraxellales > Moraxellaceae > Acinetobacter > Acinetobacter sp. NIPH 542. The sequence continues at coordinate 2,495,952 of NZ_KB850206.1, read as the reverse complement.
GTAGTCAGTAGAAACAGTTTCAGGGTTACAGTTAACCATGATTGTTTCATAACCATCTTCACGCATAGCTAATGCAGCGTGTACACAGCAGTAGTCAAATTCGATACCTTGACCAATACGGTTTGGACCGCCACCAATAACCATGATCTTGTCACGATTTGATGGATTTGCTTCACATTCTTCATCGTAAGTTGAATACATATATGCAGTACCAGATTCAAACTCGGCAGCACATGTATCAACACGTTTGTAAACTGGGTAAACACCCAAGTTCCAACGTTGTTTACGGAATTGCTTTTGTGAAATACCCATGAGGTGTGCAATACGAAGGTCAGATAAACCTTTGCGTTTGAAAGCACGGATATTGTCAGCGTTTAAGTCACCAAAACCTAAAGCTTTTACTTCAGCTTCAGTTTTAACGATGTCTTGAATTTGAATGAGGAACCAACGATCAATTTTGGTTGCTTCAAACACTTCATCTAAAGAGAAACCATGACGGAAAGCATCTGCTACATACCAGATACGCTCAGGGCCTGGAACTTTAAGCTCTTTTAAAATTGTTTCTTTTGCATTTGTTGCACCAGCTTCGATTTTTTCATCGAAACCGCTTACACCAACTTCAAGACCACGTAATGCTTTTTGTACAGATTCTTGGAAGTTACGGCCAATTGCCATGACTTCACCAACAGATTTCATCTGAGTGGTAAGAACTGGTTCTGCTTGCGGGAATTTCTCGAAGTTAAAGCGAGGAATCTTCGTTACAACATAGTCAATCGATGGTTCAAAGCTTGCAGGAGTCACGCCACCAGTGATGTCATTTTTCAACTCATCAAGAGTATAACCAACAGCAAGTTTTGCTGCGATTTTTGCGATTGGGAAACCTGTTGCTTTAGAAGCAAGAGCAGATGAACGAGATACACGTGGGTTCATCTCAATGACAACCATACGTCCATCTTTCGGGTTAATACCGAACTGAACGTTAGAACCACCTGTTTCAACACCAATTTCACGAAGAACTGCAACTGAAGCATTACGCATCAATTGATATTCTTTGTCTGTTAATGTCTGAGCAGGAGCAACGGTAATTGAGTCACCCGTGTGAACGCCCATTGGGTCAAAGTTTTCGATCGCACATACGATAATACAGTTGTCGTTTTTGTCACGAACAACTTCCATTTCGTATTCTTTCCAGCCAATTAATGATTCATCAATCAATAACTGGTGAGTAGGAGAGAGGTCAAAACCACGTTCACAAATTTCAAGGAATTCTTCGCGGTTATATGCAATACCACCGCCCGAACCCCCCATTGTAAATGATGGACGGATAATTACTGGGAAACCAAAGCGTGACTGGATTGCTAAAGCTTCTTCCATGGTTTCAGCAATGGCAGCTTTTGGACATTCCAATCCAATTTTACGCATAGCGATATCGAAGAGTTTACGATCTTCGGCTTTCTCAATCGCTTCTTTGCTTGCGCCAATTAATTCAACATTATATTTTTCAAGAACGCCATGCTCATCAAGTGCGAGGGCACAGTTCAATGCAGTTTGACCACCCATAGTTGGTAATACTGCATCTGGACGTTCTTTTTCAATAATCTGTGCAACTGTTTGCCAAGTAATCGGCTCAATATAAGTTGCATCAGCCATTGAAGGATCTGTCATGATGGTAGCTGGGTTAGAGTTAACCAAAATAACACGGTAGCCTTCTTCACGAAGTGCTTTACATGCTTGAGCACCTGAGTAGTCAAACTCACATGCCTGTCCAATCACAATCGGGCCAGCACCAATAATTAAGATGCTTTTAATATCCGTACGTTTAGGCATTATTCGCTCCGTAATTACTGTTTAGATGCTTCGATAAGTTCGATGAAATGATCGAACAAAGGTGCACAATCATGTGGACCAGGGCTTGCTTCAGGGTGACCTTGGAAGCTGAAAGCTGGTTTGTCTGTGCGGTGGATACCTTGTAAGGTGCCATCGAACAATGATTTATGCGTTGCTTTTAAGTTAGCCGGTAAAGTTTCTGCATCTACAGCAAAACCATGGTTCTGTGAAGTAATCATCACTGTACCATCTTCAAGATTTTGTACAGGGTGGTTAGCACCGTGGTGACCATGGTTCATTTTTACAGTTTTTGCACCAGAAGCGAGTGCCAAGATTTGGTGGCCTAAGCAAATACCAAATACAGGTAATGTTGTGGTTTCAACAATAGTTTTTACAGCTTCGATTGCGTAATCACAAGCAGCTGGATCGCCAGGACCATTTGAAAGGAATACGCCATCCGGATTAAGTGCCAATACTTTTTCAGCCGGAGTTTCTGCAGGTACAACGGTTAATTTGCAACCGCGGTCTGCAAGCATACGTAAGATGTTGGTTTTGACACCGTAATCGTATGCAACTACATGATATTTTAATTCAGGTTGAGAGAAGCCCTGACCTAGAGTCCATGAACCTTCAGACCATTCAAAACCAGTTGGATCACAACATTCTTTTGCAAGGTCTAAGCCATTTAAGCCACCAAAAGCACGAGCTTTTGCAATTGCTTCTTCTTCAGTAATATTTTCACCAGCAAGGATGCATCCGTTTTGTGCACCAGTCTGACGTAAAATACGTGTTAATTTACGCGTATCAATATCTGCGATTGCAACAACATTGTGTTCTTGCAGATATTCACTAAGAGACTGCTCAGCACGGAAGTTACTGTGTAGTAGAGGAAGGTCACGAATAATTAAACCATTCGCCCATACTTTATGGATACGACCAGATTCAACGTCTTCCGCGTTACAACCAGTGTTACCAATATGAGGGTAAGTTAATGTCACAATTTGTTGTGCATAACTTGGGTCAGTCAAAATTTCTTGATAGCCAGTCATGGCTGTGTTAAAAACGACTTCTCCAGTCGTACTTCCCGTTGCGCCGATTGACGTTCCTTTAAAGATCGTTCCATCTGCGAGGGCTAAAATGGCGGGGATGCTCAAACCAAAGCTCCTGAATTTCGGCTGTAAAAAAGCGAGTAGACCCAAAAAAGATCGGCAATGTTTGGATAAAACATGCCCTCCCTATCGGTCTGCCCGCTTGTAACTTAACAGCGCATTATACGCATGGAACCCCTAAAAGTCTATTTCTTTTCTGCTAAAAAATATAATTCATTGCTTGCTTTTTATAAAAAAATTATCCACTCATCTGAATCAGATACTTTTGATAAATTGTCTAACAATTTGCAAGGAGAATTCTTTGAACTGGATTTATTGTATTGCTAGTTAAAAAATAAACAATATGAGGAAATAGTATGAGCAATAATGAAGTTTCAAAAGAGGTGAGTGAAAAAACTCAAGCAGTAGTTGAATCAGTCAAAGCTGAGGTCAATGAAGTGAAAGAAACGATAGCTGCAACTACAACTAAGGCTAAAAAAACAGTAACCGCTAAAACAGCACAGGTAAAAGAAACTGTTGCTGAAAAAACTGAGCAAGTTAAAGAAGTTGCTACTGAAGCTAAAGCTCAGGTAAAAGAGGCGATTGCTGAAACTCAAGAACAAGTCCAAGAAGTTTTAAGCGAGGCTCAAGAGAAAATTGAAGCTGAAACTCATGAGTTAAATAGAAATATTCAAAATCAATTTGTCCAAATTAAACAAGATATTTTACAACGTCTTGATGTGATTAAGGCTCAGTTTAGTACTTCGCAAGAAGGCTTATCTGATCTTAAAAATGCTTTGAAAGCAGAAATTAATGCGCTTATTGAAGATTTAACAAAAGTGAGCAAAGAGCTTAAAGGTGATATTAGCCAGATTTCTTTAAAACACAAAGATTCTCTAAGTGAAAGTATTAAACGTACTAAAAATAATGCAGTCGAAGCTTGGAATAAAGCACGAGACAATTAATGATCTCTGCTTTGGTCCAGCTATAAAAAAGCGAGAATTAATTTCTCGCTTTTTTATTTTTAGAACTGATGTAACCAGTCACGTTTATTATGGAAATCTGCACTTTTTCCACTATGCTGCATTGCATAGTACTGCATACCTTCTTTGGTTTTTAAAACTGTAGTTAAACCTAAATAAAGGTTTGCCCATTTCAAGCGATGCTGTTGCATAAATTGCCCTAAATCGAGACTAACATTTAAGCCATAGTGAGTACGCTTGAGATGATTCAGTTCAATATCGTAAGCAGCAAGGGGAGGTATACTTTCTGGATAGCGATATTCTTCAAACTGATATGACTGCCATGCTTGAGAAGGGGAAAGATTAATTTCCCGATAATAATCTTCATCATGCACGCCAACAAAAATTTCGAAACAAGTTTCTTCCCACAAAAAATCTTGACGAGGATGAGCCGCGACTTCTTGAGGCCAGATAATAAGTTGATTTGGATCACGAATCCAAAAACCGATATTTAAAGTATAGGGTGCTTGCTGTTCAATTGCGCCAACAACGGAAACAGCATGAAAACGATCAAAAGCTGAAAGTTCGTAACTTGCCATAGTTTGTCAAATTAAATTAGTTTGCTAAGTGAGCGTGACGAACAAGATTAGACAAATGCTGGTTTTGTTTAGCTGCTTTTTTGTAAAGCAAAACAATTTTACCAATTTTTTGCACAGCTTCTGCACCAGTTGCTTCTACAATTGCTTCAATTGTTGCAGTACGTGCTTCACGGTCTTCACCAGCAATCTTAACTTTAATAAGCTCATGGTCGTTTAAAGCACGAAGCGTTTCTTCGATTACCGCGTCTGTTAAGCCTTGTCCACCAATCATGACAACTGGATTAAGCACATGACCAATTTGACGTAAACGTTTACGTTCATGGATAGATAAAGCGGCCATTAAAAATACCTGATTTTAAAAACGGCTTAGTATAGCAAAAAACTTAAATCCAGATGTACGAAAAACTGTATAAATAATCGATCAACATTATTGGAAAAAAACTGTAAAACTTAGTGAGATTAAGCTACATCCGTACTGTAATGAGAGTAATTTTCACGTACAATGAACGATCAGAAGTTTTTTTGATATTTAGTGAGTTATGGCAACACGCATTACAAACCAGAAATTGTCGAAAAGTAGTCGTGCGTGGATGAGAGAACATCTAGACGATCCTTTTGTTAAAAAAGCTCAAAAGGAAGGGTATCGTGCTCGAGCGGCCTATAAACTTCTTGAAATTCAAGAAAAATATAAGCTGATCAAGCCAGGCATGACGGTAGTAGATTTAGGCGCGGCTCCTGGTAGTTGGTCTCAAATCGCTGGCAAACTTGTTGGTAGCAAAGGTTTAGTGATTGCTTCCGATATTTTGCCTATGGATGCTTTGCCTGATGTCACTTTCTTACAAGGCGACTTTAGAGAAGAAGATGTATTTGAAAAATTGTTAAATATTTTAAATGGGCGACAAGTAGACATTGTAATTTCTGATATGGCCCCCAATACATCTGGTAATAGGGCTGTTGATCAACCTAGACAGATTTACTTATGTGAACTGGCTTTAGATTTTGCTCAAAAGGTTCTTGGTCCTAATGGACAACTTGTGGTTAAGGTGTTCCAAGGTGCAGGATTCGATGAGTTTCGTAAACAAGTAGTTGATAGTTTTGATGTGTTAAAAACAGTAAAACCAGCAGCTTCTCGTGCACGATCTAAAGAAGTTTTTTTGGTTGGACAAGGGCGTAAGAAAGCATTGCAATAAAGTTTACTTGCCAAGCTCCTAAAAATTGTGCATTTTGTACTTTTAGGTTATCCGCAAGCAATACAGTTGCTGCTTTTATGACGATCGGCCAAGATTGGGCATGATCAAATTAGATCGATATGGGAATAAAGCTTTGAGCGATTACTTCAAGAATGCCGTATTGTGGCTAATAATACTTGGTGTTCTGATTTTAATTTTCAGTAATATCAGTGACCGCAACAAGCCTACTGCGATGAAATATTCAGATTTCGTTGCAGCGGTGAATAGTGGCCAAATTAAGCAAGTCACAATTGACGGTTTAAATATTAATGGTGAAAAAACTAACGGATCACAGTTTGAAACTGTTCGTCCGCAAGTTGAAGACACTGAGCTTATGCCAAGCTTAAATAAACAAAATGTTGTTGTTGAGGGAACAGCTCCACAACGTCAAGGCATTTTGATGCAACTTCTCATTGCTAGTTTCCCTGTACTGTTAATCATTTTGTTATTCATGTTCTTTATGCGTAACATGGGTGGTGGTGCAGGCGGAAAGAATGGACCGATGAGTTTTGGTAAATCGAAGGCAAAAATGCTTTCTGAAGACCAGATCAAAGTCAATTTTTCTGACGTCGCCGGCTGTGATGAAGCAAAACAAGAAGTTGTTGAAATTGTTGATTTCTTAAAAGACCCTGCAAAATTCAAACGTTTGGGCGCGACTATTCCTCGTGGCGTACTTATGGTTGGTCCTCCGGGTACTGGTAAAACATTATTAGCTAAAGCAATTGCTGGTGAAGCGAAGGTTCCTTTCTTCAGCATTTCAGGTTCTGACTTTGTAGAAATGTTCGTGGGTGTGGGTGCGTCCCGTGTCCGTGATATGTTTGAGCAAGCGAAGCGTCACGCGCCATGTATCATCTTTATCGATGAGATTGATGCAGTTGGTCGTCACCGTGGTTCGGGTACAGGTGGTGGTCATGATGAGCGTGAACAAACCTTAAACCAGATGCTTGTGGAAATGGATGGTTTTGAAGGTAATGAAGGCGTAATCGTTATTGCTGCAACTAACCGTGTTGATGTGCTTGATAAAGCATTATTACGTCCAGGTCGTTTTGACCGTCAAGTAATGGTTGGTTTACCGGATATTCGTGGTCGTGAGCAAATTCTGAATGTACATTTGAAAAAATTACCTTCAGTTACAGGTGTGGACATGAAAGTGTTAGCACGTGGTACGCCAGGTTTCTCTGGTGCACAGTTGGCTAACCTTGTTAACGAAGCTGCATTATTTGCTGCACGCCGTAATAAAAATACGGTCGACATGCATGACTTTGAAGATGCAAAAGACAAAATCTACATGGGTCCAGAGCGTAAGTCGATGGTTCTACGTGAAGAAGAGCGTCGTGCAACTGCTTATCATGAAGCTGGTCATGCAATTGTTGCAGAGATTTTGCCTGGTACAGATCCTGTTCATAAAGTAACGATCATGCCACGTGGTTGGGCTTTGGGTGTAACTTGGCAGTTACCTGAACAAGACCAGATTAGCCATTATAAAGACAAGATGCTAAATGAAATTGCGATTTTGTTTGGTGGTCGTATTGCTGAGGAAGTATTTATCCAACAGCAATCTACTGGTGCTTCAAATGACTTTGAGCGAGCTACTAAAATGGCGCGTGCAATGGTTACTAAGTACGGTATGTCTGACAAAATGGGCGTAATGGTTTACGAAGACGAAAACCAGAATGGTTTCTTTGGAAATGTAGGAAGCCGTACAATTTCTGAAGCAACTCAACAGTTGGTTGATGAAGAAGTACGCCGTATTCTTGATGAGCAATATAAAGTTGCACGTAATATCTTAGAAGGTAATAAAGATATTGCACATGCAATGGTAAAAGCTTTGATGGAATGGGAAACCATTGATCGTGATCAAATTCGTGACATTATGGAAGGTCGTGAGCCACAACCACCTAAAGTCTATGTTGCTGAAAATCCAGTGGCTGCATTTGAACCACCAAAAGATGGTCCATCTACACCCCCACCATTACCAGCAATGAACTAAATGAGTTAAGCAAAAGAGCCACAGTCATGTGGCTCTTTTTTTATGCATGTATTTCAGACAAAGCCGAAAAGAAATCAGCAGTATATTGATGAGAGTCTTGTTAAAATGTTGCCGAATATTAAATTGGAGCTTGTCATGCAGTTAATGCCTTTACCTCAGCAAATTCTACAATGTGGGCAGCTTCAGTTGGATTTATCACAACCTCATGTTATGGGTATTTTAAATGTCACCCCAGATTCTTTTAGTGATGGCGGAAAACATAATCAAGTGGATCAAGCTATTGCACATGCGCTAGTCATGATAGAGCAGGGTGCTACCATTATTGATATTGGTGGGGAATCTACCCGTCCAGGGGCATCTGAGGTAAGTATAGAAGAAGAAATTAGAAGAGTTGTGCCTGTAGTTGAAGCTTTAACTAAACATGATGTGATTCTATCAATTGATACGAGTCAGCCAGATGTTATCCGTGCAGCAAAAGAAGCGGGTGCTCATATTTGGAATGATGTACGTGCGCTTACTCGACCAAATGCTTTAAAAACGGCAGTAGAGTTGGATATCCCTGTGGTGATCATGCATATGCGTGGTGAGCCAACTACAATGAATCAGCTAGATCAATATGCGAATGTGACACTGGACGTGATGCAAGAGCTTCAGCAGCGTGTAGAAGAGGCTTTAACTGCGGGTGTAAAAAAACAGAATATTATTATTGATCCTGGATTTGGTTTTGCAAAAAATGCGCAGCAAAATTTAAGACTGTTAAGTGAATTTTGGAAACTTCGTGAAATGGGTTATCCAATTTTATCTGGCCTTTCTCGTAAACGTTTTATTGGTGAAGCTTTACACGGCGTAGCTGCAGATCAGCGTGCGGTAGGAAGTGTTACGGGGCATTTGCTTAGTATTCAGCAAGGAGCGTCAATTGTTCGTGCACATGATGTAAAAGCTATGCATGATGCAATTCTTGTTTGGAAAGCGATGAAACAAGCTTAAAAAAATATGCTTTTATAATCAGACTATGATTGATTAATTTCATGGGTTAGATGATTGAGTCAGGGAAAATTGTCGTTATTGTTTTGAAAATATGTTATAAGCGGCAGGTTTCTGCTGCTGTGTAAACTTTTGTATGTTCGAAGACTTACTTCTCCCAATGTTTGATGATGAGTATTATCCAGATATTTTAGTCGCTGAACTCAAGCAGTTAATTGAACAATTTGCCAAAAAAGTTCAGAAGCCTGCTTTAGCTGATCAGGATATTTATCGATATGCTCATCAAACTGTCATTGAAATCAATGAAATGAAACCTCAGTTCGAAGATCTAGATTCTTCCTTGGATGATAGTGCTGCTGACTATATTGCTGAAGCAATGATGATGGTGGCACAGGATGCAGGATATTTAGACCTTGAAATGGAAGAGCTGGTGATGAATCGAGAGTGGTGATTACTCTCGATTCTCAATATCTTCAAATGCATCTAATAAATGAAAAGATGCTTTTAAATGAATTTCATCTATTTCCTTAATTTAAAAACTCAAACACCATATCTCTTGAGAGTCGGCGTCTGCTAATAAATTGACCCAATAAGTTTCTATTTTTCGTTCTAATGCTTTGAATTTATCTATTATCTGTTCGGATGTTTTAATTAAATAATCATCTTTGTTGATAGAGTAACCTGAAAAATACTAATGGTTATCTCTGAAATAAACAGTGCTAGAAAAAAGATCTGTAGCATGAACCTTTGTTAAGAGAAGGATGCTAAATAGAAGTAATAATATTCTTATCATACAATTCATTTTAATTAGGCATAAAAAAACCAGCTTACGCTGGATTCTTTGTAGCACCAAATTCAATATTTGAAAATGGTGCCCGGGGCCGGACTCGAACCGGCACGCTTTGTGGGCGGGGGATTTTAAATCCCCTGTGTCTACCTATTTCACCACCCGGGCATGTGCGCAATAATAGAGGACAAGTACGCGATTGGCAAGAGAAAATCAGATAGTTTGCTTTATTTTCAATCAGTTCTTGTTCGTATTTATATAAATTAACCAATTTATGTCATGATTTATTCATTAAACTGAGATCAGTTGTTCATCTTATCTACTTAATTTTAAGACACTCATTGCTTAAAACTTAGGTAATTTTATGTCAGAGAAAATTTCACGCCGAGAATTAATTCAAAAAAGTCTGTTCGGTTTTGGGGCGCTATCTTTGCCGGTAGCTTTTACGGGTTGTAATGATGGTTCCGATGAAGAAAGTTCGGAGACACAAGCAGATTTTTTACATGGAGTTGCGAGTGGCGACCCTTTGCAGGATAAAGTAATTTTATGGACGCGTTTAACACCGGTAGATCTTAGTGCGCGCCTTAAGGTCACTTGGGAAATTGCTACCGATGACCAGTTTAAGCTGAATTTAAAGAGTGGTGTGGTTCAAACGACTAAGACAGATGATTTTACCGTGAAAGTAGATGCAACAGGACTGCAGGCGGATACCATTTATTATTACCGTTTCCATTTTGGGAATAAAACTTCACCTGTTGGTCAAACTAAAACTTTGCCTGTAAGTACTAATAAGGTCAGCTTTGCAGTATGTTCTTGTTCTAACTATCCTGCGGGTTACTTCTACGTTTATCGTGAAATAGCAAAACAGAATGTGGATGTAGTCATTCATTTGGGAGATTACATTTATGAATATGGCTCTGATGGATATGCGACAGAAGATGCCGAAAAATTGGGCCGTACTTTGCCATCTGATAATAATAAAGAAATTATTAAATTAGATGATTATCGCAAACGTTATGCGCTATATCGTCAGGATAGAGACTTGCAAGCAGTTCATCAACGTCATCCTTTCATTGTAATTTGGGATGACCATGAGTTAGCAAATGATACTTGGCGTGAAGGGGCGGAAAACCATCAAGATAATGAAGGATCTTTTTCTGATCGTAAGTTAGCTGCTCTACAGGCTTATTTTGAATGGATGCCAATTCGTCCTGTTTCTAACACAGATCATCTAAATATTTATCGTCAGTTTAATTTTGGGTCACTTGTACAACTAACAATGCTAGATACACGCATTATTGCGCGAGATAAACAGCTTGAATATAAGGACTATATGACAGCTTCTGGTTTAGATGCTCAAAAATTTCAGGCTGATTTAACAGATTCAAAGCGTACTTTAATGGGGCATACACAAAGAGATTGGTTGGTTGATAAATTAAAGCAATCGACGGCAACATGGAATGTGATTGGTCAGCAGGTCTTAATGAGTAAAATGTGGATTCCTGCTGAGTTGTTGATCTCTCTGGGACAAATTACTTCAGGTGGAACTTCGCCAGATGCGTTAGCTAAAATGAATGCGCAAATTACAGAATTAGTCACATTGAAATTACGATTAGAGCAGGGTGATCCAACTTTAACTATTCAAGAAAAAGCGCGAGTCACAACTTTAGTTCCATATAATCTCGATGCTTGGGATGGGTACTATGCTGAGCGAGAGTTTGTGTATGATAAATTGGCAGAGTTTAATAAGAAAATTATTGTTTTGGCTGGCGATACCCATAATGCATGGACATCTTACTTGTATAGCCAAAAGGGGAAGTATGTTGGTGTTGAACTGGCGACAAGCTCGGTTTCTTCGCCGGGTCTTGAAAAATATTTAAGTATTCCTTTAGCTCAGTTGCAAAAGTTTGAATTTGCCTTTACTACGCTTATCGATGAATTGACGTATTGTAATTTAAATCAACGCGGTTATTTGGTTGTTACGCTCGATGATACGCAAGTACAATCGGATTGGATTTTTGTAGATTCAATTAAAAATGCAGAATATAAAGTAGATTCAAGTCGACATTATCAATTGGTGTTAGATGCGAATTTAACGCCTGAACAAGATAAGCAAAAAACTGCTTAAATATATGGATGGGAAAAGGATACTAATAAGTATCCTTTTTTTAGACATAAAAAAACCAGCTTATGCTGGATTTTTTATTGCACCAATTTCTATACTAGAAAGTGGTGCCCGGGGCCGGACTCGAACCGGCACGCTTTGTGGGCGGGGGATTTTAAATCCCCTGTGTCTACCTATTTCACCACCCGGGCTTTACCAAATTTGGAGGCGGAGGTCGGAATCGAACCGGCGTCCACGGAGTTGCAGTCCGCTGCATGACCACTCTGCCACCCCGCCTACATTTGGTGATGCACATATTAGCAACCTTTAGAAAAAAAACAATACTGTTTTGAGATAAGATGAACATAAAAGCAACATCTAGAATAAATTTGTCCAAATAATCATGTATTATTGGCACATTAAATTCATGTCTACCTTGGAGATGTGCTGTGGCATTGGTTTTAGACGGTCGTGCATTAGCAAAGCAAATTGAAGAAAATTTGTCAGTACGTGTTGAAGCTTTAAAAGCTAAAACAGGTCGTACCCCAATTTTAGCGACTATTTTGGTTGGGGATGATGGCGCATCTGCAACTTATGTACGCATGAAAGGAAATGCTTGCCGTCGAGTAGGCATGGATTCTTTAAAAATTGAGTTGTCACAAGAAACTACAACAGAACAATTATTAGCTGAAATCGAAAAGCTTAATGCTAATCCAGATGTTCACGGTATTCTTTTACAACATCCCGTTCCTGCACAAATTGATGAGCGCGCATGTTTTGATGCAATCTCATTAGCTAAAGATGTTGATGGTGTAACTTGTCTTGGTTTTGGCCGTATGGCTATGGGCGAAGCTGCATATGGTTCAGCAACTCCTGCGGGCATTATGACCATTTTAAAAGAAAACAATATCGAAATTGCTGGTAAACATGCAGTTGTTGTTGGTCGTTCAGCAATTTTAGGTAAACCAATGGCAATGATGCTATTGCAAGCGAATGCAACAGTAACGATTTGCCATTCACGCACACAAAACTTAGCTGAACTCGTGAAACAAGCTGACATTATTGTTGGTGCTGTAGGTAAAGCTGAACTCATCCAAAAAGACTGGATTAAACAAGGTGCAGTAGTTGTTGATGCTGGTTTCCATCCACGTGATGGCGGTGGTGTAGGCGATATCCAGCTTCAAGGTATCGAAGAAATTGCTTCTGCTTACACGCCTGTACCAGGTGGTGTAGGTCCAATGACAATTACAACTTTGATTCGTCAAACTGTAGAAGCTGCTGAAAAAGCTTTAGGTTAATTTAATTTATTCACGACGGCGTCCTACTGTTTAGCGTAAATGTTAGGAGCACGTATGTTACTTTTCTTTCGGGATGAGTAGCGAAGCTACGCAAGACCAAAACGGTTGCTGTAATTAATACATTGGAATTGAACTAACGTATTTTTTAGTAACTAAACGCTATCATGTTATAAGCCGCTGTTTTAGTCTTGCTCGCAATGTGGTTAATCAAATAGTAATTATAAATTGTTGAGCTTATTTATGAGCTGCACCTTTCAATTTGCCAAAGCCCCTGAACATTTACTTCAAGCCTTGCATGAAGTGATTCCTCATTGTGAGTTGATGGTACAACAGTTACCAGAAACACCTATTTCCTTGTGGTTGATTCCACCCGTTTTCCCAACTGATCGCTTAGATGATGAAGTCATTCGCCGTATTTGGAATGACACGCCGTATTGGATCTTTTGTTGGGCATCTGGTCTGGCGATGGCTCAATGGATACTTGCAGAGCCGCATCATGTTAAAGATAAAGTGGTATTAGATTTTGGTGCGGGTTCAGGTGTGGTTGCTATTGCTGCGAAAATGGCTGGAGCAAAACGAGTAATCTGCTGTGACATTGATCAGGTTAGCTTAAATGCTTGCCGTGAAAATGCATTACTTAATGGTGTAGAGCTCGAATATTTGGACGATTTGTATAAAGCAGAGCAAGTTGATGTTTTATTGGCTGCTGATGTGTTGTATGACCAGTGCAACCGTTTCTTTTTAGATGAATTTTTGAAATTTGCACCAGAGGTCTGGGTCGCAGATAGTCGTGTTAAAAACTTTAGTCATCCAAAATATCAAAAAATTGATGAAAGAAGTGCATCCACATGGCCAGATCTTGATGAAGCTAAAGAATTTAGAAATGTAAGTTTTTATAAGACGCTGTAAAAGAACAGCGTCTTATTTAAATTATGAGCAAGTATAACGAACTACTTTTAATGTACTTGGACGTGCTTCAAGTGCTTGGCGAGTCGCATAATCTTCCCCATTGTTTAAGCTTGGCGTATTCGATAAACCAAATGAGGCACGAGTTTCACCCAATTGAACGCCATAATGTTCTTGTTGAGCTGGGTTTGAAATCTCATTAATGCTTAGAACTGATAATTTATAAACTTTTTGAGCGCCTAATACATTTTGACAAGCACGTTGCAATTTACGTTCATCTAACTGCTGATTAGTGCGGCTAGCCAATGTGTAAGCTAAAGTTGCCGAAGTTTTTGTTTGGTTTTCAATCTGATAGCCAGTTGAACCATTGTATTGTCGAGGGGTGGTCTGACAAGCGGTTAAAACAAACATACTGCTTAATGCCAAACATAAAATACTTCTATTCATCAGTATCATCCTTATATTCTTATCTCTAGTATCTCATAAAACACAGCGATTGTTGGGGCTTAATCGCACGATTTAAGCTAACATCGGCTGGCGATATTAGCTCTTTTGTTAAAATATTAATGTTCTTTAATTTTTGAATGATGCTTAGTATCTTTCATAAAAATATAAATAATAAGTGAAATGAAGATCATAATACTCACATAAATAAAGTACCAAGATTCATGTCCAGCTTCTTTAAAACTTAAAGCAAAGAACTCTGCTGTACCGCCAAATAATGTATTGGCAATCGCGTAGGGTAAAGCTACTCCTAAAGCGCGAATATGAGCAGGGAAAAGTTCGGCCTTCACTACAGCATTAATTGAAGTGTAGCCAGTCACCATCACTAGACCTCCAAAACATAACCAGAAAGCTGTCCAGTAGTTATGCGTGTTTGCGAGTGCATCAAATAAAATATATGTGAATAAAACACCCGTTATTCCGAAGAAAATCATAAGAGGTTTTCGACCAATTCGGTCTGACGAAGCACCGGCTACAGGCTGTAAGCACATGAAAATAAATAGCGCTAAAGTAGTAATTTGAGTAGCTTCGGGTTTTGTAAATCCGGATGTATTTACTAAATATTTTTGTAGGTAAGTGGTGTAGGTGTAAAAAGCTAAAGTTCCACCAGCTGTTAAAAATAATACTGTAAAAGCTTCTTTAGGGTAGTGCTTGAATAAAGCAAACATGCCTGATTGTGGTTGGTCTTTTTCAGCTTGAGCATTTTTAAAAGATTGTGTTTCTAATAAGCCACGACGAATACGGAACACAACAATGGCAAGTAAAGCACCAATAAAGAATGGAATACGCCATCCCCAATCATGCAACTGTTGTTCGGTTAATACCATTTGTAATATTAAAAGAACACATAGAGCTGTCAGTTGTCCTGCAATTAAGGTGACATATTGAAAGCTCGAGAAAAAACCACGTCGATTTCTTTCAGCCATTTCACTTAAATAGGTAGCACTAGCCCCATATTCACCGCCTACACTTAAGCCTTGAATTAAACGAGCGACAACTAAAAGAAGAGGAGCAAATACACCAATACTTTCATAACTTGGCGTCACGGCAATAAGCAGCGAACCTATACACATTAAAGTGACGGAAAGTGTAAGACCCGCTTTGCGTCCTTTACGGTCTGAATAGATTCCCATAATCCATGCGCCGATGGGACGCATAAGGAAACCTACTGCGAAAATTGCAGCTGCTTGAAGAAGTTGAGCAGTTTGACTTCCTTTTGGGAAAAAGGCATGAGCAAAATAGAGCGTAAATGCGGCATATACATACCAGTCGTACCATTCGACAAGGTTACCGGCAGAACCGCCCAAAATTGATTTTAGACGAGTTTTTGTATCTAAATTAGAATGTGGAGTTGTTGCGGTAGAAGGTTGATCAACCATGAGTCGCTCCATGTTTCGCTTGGGTTGAATGCTAAAAAAGAGAAGTTTTATTCCGTTTTTACATATTATCCAAAGGAGTATTTCACTTTATTTTTTTTATGTCTGTAAAACAATGTTTATTATTTAAGCAAAGGAATAAGTTGAATATTCATGCGATTTCAAATTAGCCGATCAGCTCATTTTTATAGTCTTGCTCCAATCTTTGACATACTATTTTTTCCAAGTAGTAAAAAGTGATAAAGAATGCGTAATGTTTAAGCCAAGAAAACCTATATCTCTTAAAAATAATGATATATTCCAAAGAAAATTTTAAATAAATACAGGTAGGCATGATGTCTTGGCATTGTGGACTAGATGTGTGTGGATAATGAAAGGGACATTCAGATGTCAAATTGCCCGAAAAAATATATTGTTGCTTTTGATCAGGGAACAACAAGCTCAAGAGCAATTGTTTTAGATCATGATGCTAACGTTGTAAGTATTGCTCAAAAAGAATTTACTCAGATTTATCCGCAGCCAGGTTGGGTTGAGCATGATCCTATGGAAATTTGGGCCACACAAAGTGCTGTTTGGGTAGAAGCTCTAGCTCAAGCTGGCATCAAGAGTGAACAAGTTGCAGCAATTGGGATTACAAACCAACGGGAAACCACAATTGTATGGGATAAGAAAACAGGCAAGCCGATTTACAACGCGATTGTTTGGCAAAGCCGACAGACAACTGAAATATGTAATCAATTGCATAAAGCGGGTTGGCAAGAATATATTCGTAAAACAACTGGCTTAGTTATTGATCCTTATTTTTCTGCTACAAAAATTAAATGGATTTTGGACCATGTAAAAGGAAGTCGTGAGCGCGCTGAGCGAGGAGAGTTATTGTTTGGTACGGTGGACACATGGTTAATCTGGAAATTAACCAATGGCGCAGCCCATGTCACTGATTTTACCAATGCTTCGCGAACCATGCTTTTTGATATTGAAAAGCTCGAATGGGATGAAAAACTTTTACAAGCTTTAGATATTCCTAGAGCAATGCTACCAGAGGTGCGTAGTTCATCTGAGGTTTATGGATACACACATACCATTAGCGGGCAAGAAGTGGGGATTCCGATTGCCGGTATAGCAGGGGATCAACAAGCTGCACTTTTCGGGCAAATGTGTGTAGAACCCGGACAAGCAAAAAATACCTATGGCACAGGCTGTTTTCTACTCATGAACACGGGTAAAAAGATTGTTCGTTCAGAGCATGGTTTACTGACGACGATTGCATGTGGTGCAAATGGTGAAGTGAACTATGCCTTAGAGGGTGCCGTGTTTAATGGTGGCTCTTGCGTACAGTGGCTTCGTGATGAGTTAAAGGTAATTAAGAACGCTAAAGACTCTGAGCTTTATGCAACACGTGTAAAAGACAGCAATGGTGTATATGTTGTACCTGCTTTTACAGGTTTAGGTGCTCCCTATTGGGACCCGACAGCGCGTGGGGCAATCTTTGGTCTCACTCGTGGAGCAAGTATAGAACATATTATTCGTGCAACTTTAGAGTCAATTGCTTACCAGACAAGAGATGTACTTGATGCTATGCAGCAAGATGCAGAAGAAGAGCTTCGTACACTTAGAGTCGATGGTGGGGTAACAGAAAATAATTTCTTGATGCAATTTCAGTCCGATATTTTAGCTACACCAGTCGAACGCCCAATAATGAAAGAAACTACCGCTTTGGGTGCAGCTTTTCTTGCAGGATTGGCAACGGGTTTCTGGCAAGATCTTCACGAGTTAAGAAATAAGTCTGCCATAGAAAAGGTATTTGAACCAAAAATGTCTTGTGAGCAATCTGAAGTTATTTATAAAGGTTGGCTGAAGGCAGTTAAGCGTAGTCAAAGTTGGGCTGAGGATTGATCTGTTCTTTAACTGGTTAAATTCAATAGTAGGGTAATCAATTAACGGTAAATACTCGGTTATTTAAAATTGATTATTCTACTTTTTTGATTGTTGTTTCATCAATTTGATGTTTTAATTTTTATAAGATCAACAATAAAAAGAAAATGAGAAATGACAGTACAGCCTAATGATTATTCAAAAATATATGACACTGCCGTGATTGGTGGTGGTATTAATGGCGTCGGTATTGCTAATGATGCGGCAGGTCGGGGCTTATCGGTATTTTTATGTGAAAAAGATGATTTGGCTAGTCATACCTCATCTGCGAGCAGTAAATTAATTCACGGCGGTTTGCGCTATTTAGAACATAAAGAATTTCGGTTGGTTAGAGAGGCTTTAGCAGAGCGTGAAGTCTTGTTGGCTAAAGCTCCGCATATTATTAAACCAATGCGTTTTATTATGCCTCATCGGCCACATTTGCGTCCTGCGTGGTTAATTCGGGCAGGCCTATTTTTTTATGATCATCTAGGAAAACGAGAAAAATTATTAGGGTCAAATCTTATCTACTTCAAAGAAGATAGTCCCCTAAAACCAGCTATAACGCGTGGCTTTGAATATTCGGACTGTACTGTAGATGATGCACGTCTTGTTGTATTGAATGCGCTACAAGCTAAAGAGAAGGGTGCCAAAGTTGTAACACGGACAAGATGTGTTAAGGCTTATAGACAACAAGAATTGTGGCATTTGGAACTACAAAGCGGGGCTGAGTCTTATCAAATACGAGCAAAAGCCTTAGTGAATGCAGCAGGCCCTTGGGTCGAAGAAATTATTAGTGAAAACCTACAATTAAAATCGCCATATCAAATTCGGCTGATACAAGGAAGTCATATTGTTGTGCCTAAACTCTATGATTGTCATAAAGCATTTATCATGCAAAATGAAGACAGACGCATCGTGTTTGCCATTCCTTATTTAGAAAAATACACATTAATTGGTACCACAGATCAGGAATATACAGGTGATCCACAAAAGGTAGAGATTACCGATGTAGAAATAGATTATCTTTTGACAGTCACAAATTCACATTTTAAAAAGCAGCTCACCCGTACAGATATCGTCAGTCAGTTTTCTGGAGTTCGAGCTTTATGTGATGATGAGTCAGATAATCCTTCTGCAGTTACACGTGACTATACTTTGGCATTGCAAGTTGAAGATAAAACAACTCCCTTGCTGTCGGTATTTGGTGGAAAGATTACAACTTATCGGAAATTAGCTGAATCGGCTCTGGAGCATCTTGACCCGTTTTTTACAAATATGGGAGATGAGTGGACTGCAAATGAAGTGTTACCTGGGGCGGAGAATTGGACCACACTTGAAGATTTAGTTATAAAGATTCAAAACCAAGTTGAAGGGGTAACCGAGCAGCTCGCTACTCGTTGGGCAAATGCCTATGGCTCTAGGGTTTTGGGTATTTTGCATGAGCGAAAAGCTCTTGAGCAGTTAGGGCAAGATTTTGGTCACGGTTTATTCGAATCTGAAGTTCAGTATTTATGTGAAAATGAATGGGCAAATACGGCAGAAGATATATTGTGGCGTAGAACTAAGTTAGGTTTGGTATTTGATGAAAAACAAGTAAAAAATTTGGAAAGCTATTTGACGGGACGTCGACAAAAAGATGATGCCGCATAATAAAAAAGGCCGCACAAGGCGACCTTTTTTATATTTAGCAATTAGAAGCCAGTTTTTACAGCTTCAAGTAAAGCTGCTTGACGTTCTTTTAATGCTTTTGGTAAGCGCTCACCAAGTTTATTGAATAACTCAGTGTGGCTTTCAATTTCAGTAACCCACTGATCTTTATCTTGAGCTGTGATAAGGTCAAATTCTTCTTTAGAGAATTCAGTACCTTCCCAGTTCAAGTCATCGTAAGTTGGAACAAGGCCAATTGGTGTTTCAACAGCGTTTGCACGACCTTCACAACGGTCAATGATCCACTCAAGAACACGCATGTTTTGACCGAAACCAGGCCATACGAAGTTGCCTTCAGCATCACGACGGAACCAGTTTACATTGAAGATTTTTGGTAATTTATTACCAGCAGCTTCAGCTTTTGTACTTACTTCTTGACCAAGGCTTAACCAGTGATCAAAGTAGTCAGCCATGTTGTAGCCAGCAAATGGAAGCATCGCGAATGGGTCACGACGAACGATACCTTGTTGACCAACAGCCGCAGCAGTAGTTTCAGAACCCATAGTTGCAGCTTTATAAACGCCATCAACCCAATCAAAAGCTTCAGAAACTAAAGGAACCGTATCTGCACGGCGACCACCGAAGATAAATGCAGAAATTGGAACACCTGCTGGATTTTCCCAGTCAGCATCGATAGAAGGGCATTGACCAGCAGCAACAGTGAAGCGCGCATTTGGATGAGCAGCTTTTTCACCATTTACGTGAGGTTGACCTTTCCAGTTAGTTAAGTTAGTTGGAATTTCTTTAGAAAGACCTTCCCACCATACTTGACCATCATTAGTTACCGCAACGTTTGTATAGATAACATCTTTGTGAAGAGTTGCCATACAGTTAGGGTTAGTCTTGGTATTTGTACCAGGAGCAACACCAAAGAAACCAGCTTCTGGATTGATTGCGTATAGACGACCGTCTTCACCTGGTTTGATCCAAGCAATATCGTCACCTACAGTCTCAATTTTCCAGCCTTCATAGCCTGCTGGTGGAATTAACATTGCGAAGTTTGTTTTACCACACGCAGATGGGAATGCTGCAGCGATATAGTGCTTTTCACCTTGTGGGTTAGTCACACCAAGAATAAGCATATGTTCAGCTAACCAACCTTGTTCGCGACCCATAACAGAAGCGATACGAAGTGCTAAACATTTTTTACCAAGTAATGCGTTACCGCCATAACCAGAACCGTAAGACCAGATTTCACGAGTTTCTGGGTAATGAACGATGTATTTTTCAGGGTTACAAGGCCATGCAACGTCTTTTTGCCCTTCAGCAAGTGGAGCACCTACGGTATGAATACAAGGAATAAATTCGCCGTCTGTACCTAACACGTCATAAACTGCTTTACCCATACGTGCCATTTTGCGCATGCTAACAGCAACGTAAGGAGAGTCAGTTAATTCAATACCGATATGAGCAATATGGCTTCCAAGTGGACCCATAGAGAAAGGCACAACGTACATTGTACGACCTTCCATTGATCCCTCGAACAAACCATTTAACTTTTCACGCATAACAGCTGGTTCTTCCCAGTTGTTTGTCGCACCAGCATCTTCTTTCTTTTGAGAGCAAATGTAAGTACGATCTTCAACACGCGCAACATCAGATGGGTCAGAATTTGCAAGATAAGAACCAGGATGTTTTTCTTGGTTTAATTTCTGCATGGTGCCGTTAGCGATCATCAAGTCGATTAGACGTTGATACTCTTCTTCGCTTCCGTCACACCATTCGATTTTTGCTGGTTTGGTTAAGTTTGCAATTTCTTCAACCCATGCGATAAGCTTAGGATGACGAACGAATTCTGGTGCGTTCACTGTGGTCATGGTGAGGCCTATTCAAAATATGTACAACGTACAAGTCATTCATTGAGTTACAATGAAAGATCAAATAAAAAAGTGGCTGTATTAAAGCACAAAATCATAAAAAAAATAAGACTAAAGAATAAGAAATAGATATTTTGATTTTTTATTTTTTTTAATTTAAATCATATGTTTATTGTTTTTTGGTGTATTTTATTCTTTACATTTTTATGTTGTATGTGTGTTATTTATATTATTTATTTTTTTTAAAATCAATAACTTGATGTTTAAATTTTTCTTGAGAATTATTATTGATTAAACAAATGATCATCATTCGAAATTTACATAAAGAGACTTTTATTAGGCGATTTTCTATACAAAATACAAGGTGAATCCTCTTTAAGATAATAAAAATGCGGACTTTAAAACCTCTCTCTATCATCTATAACCAGAAGTCGGGTTTTCATGCTTCAAAACATGAAGATATGTATGAACAATTAATGACTGTACTCACCGAATTTGGTTTTGAAATACAAGTTTTTGAATTATCGGAAGATGTTTCATTTGATGATTTAATGAATCAAGTGATTCATCGGCATAGTCAAAACGCAAATTTAGGTGTTGTTGTGGCAGCGGGTGGGGACGGGACGTTAAATGCAGTGGCATCAAAACTTCGTCATACGAATATTCCTATGGGAATTTTACCTTTGGGAACTTTTAACTACGTCGCTAAAGTTTTAGATATTCCTTTGGATTTGTTAGAGGCGGCTGAAGTCATTGCTACAGGAACACCCCGTTCTGTACATATTGCGACTATTAATGATCATATTTATTTAAATAATGCGAGCCTAGGCCTTTATCCATTGTTTATAAAAAAACGTGAGCTCTACAATAAATACTTAGGACGTTTGCCTTTACATGCGTATACCTCAGCTTTGGATGTTTTATTAAGAGAAAATAAATCTATGAAGCTTTCCGTCACGGTTGATGGAAAAAAATATCCAGTCAAAACCCCTCTAATTTTCTTTGGTAATAATCAACTTCAACTATGTGATATGAAATTAAGAATTGCTGATTGTGCTGCACAGGGGAGAGTCGCTGGAGTAGTCATTACAAAAAGTGATAGGCTTAGTTTATTACATATGCTTTGGCAATGGATTCAGGGAAAGGTTGAAGAGACAAAAGATGTTTATAGTTTTTGTGCTGATCATGTCATTGTTGAATGTGCAAAAAAATCAAAACTTACTGTAGCTTTAGATGGTGAAATTTTAGAGATGAAAACACCATTAAATTTCACTGTAGAAAAGAATGCTTTAAATATTATGGTGCCCAATGTTATTACATCTGTCTGATTTGCATTTTGGAACAGAAATTGAGGCCTGTTTAGATGCAATTCGGCTTTTTTGTACCGAACATAAACCTGAAGTTATTGTTGTGAGTGGAGATATCACTCAGCGAGCCAGATATCAACAGTTTTATAATTGTCGTCAGTTTTTAGATAGTCTTAATATTCCTTATCTTGTTGTGCCTGGTAATCACGATATTCCGTTGTATCATGTCTGGAACCGTTTTTTCTCACCATTTACTCGCTATCAATATTTTTTTGGCCAGCTTGAACCAACTTTAGAAACTGAACATTTCTATATTGTTGGCGTAAACAGTATACGTCGCCGTTATCATACGCGTGGACATATTTCGATTGAGCAAATTCAAACTACATATGAGCGATTACAGCAAGGGCCAGAGAATAAAATCAAATTAGTGGTTTTTCATCAGCCTTTTTATACCCCGCCTGATGATGAGCATGGTATTAAAGATTGTCCCGTATTAGGGAAAATGGCTCTCGAAAAATGGAGTAAGACCGGGCTATTTGGTATGCTACATGGGCATCTTCATAAAACAGCCGTATATGATTTAACGCAAATTTATCAATTAGAAATAGATCATCCTATTTATGATATTCATGCAGGAACAGCGACATCTAGCCGTTTGCATTATCATGTTCCAAATAGTTTTAATGTCATTTCAAATGAAGGAAGAATTAATCATTATTGGTTTAATGCACAGCTGGCTGAATTCACTTCTGATTGATTTGGTTTAGATGAGTTTAATTATTTGATTGTTTAAAAAATATTCGAAAAAGATAAGTTTTTTTTCATTTTCCCCTTGAAGCCTTTTTTTTCATCCCCACAAAAGTGACATCTAAATATTTTGTTATTGCTCTGGATTAAAGCAATAACGATTAATCAAAAAGACTTAGTCTGATGGAGTTAATTATGAGCAACATTCGTCCATTACATGATCGCGTTGTAATTCGTCGCGTAGAAGAAGAAACCAAAACTGCTGGTGGTATTTTACTTCCAGGTTCTGCTGCTGAAAAACCATCTCAAGGTGAAGTAATTGCAGTAGGTAATGGTCAAATCACTGAGAATGGCGTACGTGCTTTGGATGTTAAAGTTGGTGACAAAGTATTGTTTGGTACTTATGCAGGTACAACAGTGAAAGTAAGTGGTGAAGAACTCTTAATCATGAAAGAGTCAGACATTTTAGCTGTGTTGGAAGGCTAATCAATCCATAACTCAATTCATTATCAGATTCAGTATTTAAAAAGATTTGGAGTTTAATATGTCAGCTAAAGACGTAAAATTTGGTGATTCAGCTCGCTCAAAAATGATTGCAGGCGTAAACGTACTTGCAGATGCTGTTAAAGTGACTTTAGGCCCTAAAGGTCGTAACGTAGTGATTGACCGTTCTTTCGGTGCTCCGCACATCACTAAAGACGGTGTAACTGTTGCTAAAGAAATTTCTTTAAAAGACAAGTTTGAAAACATGGGTGCTCAACTTGTTCGTGAAGTTTCTAGCAAAACTAACGACATCGCTGGTGACGGTACTACAACTGCAACTGTACTTGCTCAAGCAATTTTAAATGAAGGGATCAAATCTGTAACTGCAGGCATGAACCCAATGGATTTAAAACGTGGTATCGATATCGCAGTAAAAACTGTAGTTGAAAATATCCGTTCAAATGCAAAACCTGCTGATGATTTTAAAGCGATCGAACAAGTTGGTTCTATCTCTGCTAACTCTGACACTACTGTTGGTAAACTTATCGCTCAAGCGATGGAAAAAGTAGGTAAAGAAGGCGTAATCACTGTAGAAGAAGGTTCTGGCTTCGAAGACGCTTTAGACGTTGTAGAAGGTATGCAGTTTGACCGTGGTTATATCTCTCCGTACTTTGCAAACAAGCAAGATACTTTAACAGCTGAGCTTGAAAACCCGTTCATTCTTCTTGTTGACAAAAAAATCGGTAATATTCGTGAATTGATTTCTGTTTTAGAAGCAGTTGCGAAAACTGGTAAACCACTTCTTATCATCGCTGAAGATGTTGAAGGCGAAGCACTTGCTACTCTTGTTGTAAACAACATGCGTGGTATTATCAAAGTATGTGCTGTTAAAGCTCCTGGTTTCGGTGACCGTCGTAAAGCAATGCTTCAAGACATCGCAATCTTGACTGGCGCAACTGTTATTTCTGAAGAAGTTGGTATGTCTTTAGAACAAGCAACTCTTCAAGATTTAGGTACTGCACACAAGATCACTGTTTCTAAAGAAAACACTGTAATTGTTGATGGTGCTGGTGATGCAGCTGCTATTGCTGAGCGTGTTCAGCAAATCCGTGCTCAAATTGAAGAATCTTCTTCAGAATACGACCGTGAAAAATTACAAGAACGTGTTGCTAAATTAGCAGGCGGTGTTGCTGTAATTAAAATTGGTGCGGCAACTGAAGTTGAAATGAAAGAGAAGAAAGACCGCGTAGACGACGCACTTCATGCAACTCGTGCAGCAGTTGAAGAAGGTGTGGTTGCTGGTGGTGGTGTTGCGCTAGTACGTGCTGTAAATGTATTAGACAACCTAAAAGGTGCTAACGACGATCAAACAGCGGGTATCAATATTTTACGCCGTGCGATCGAAGCTCCACTTCGTCAAATCGTTTCAAACGCTGGTGATGAGCCATCTGTAGTTATCAATGCAGTTAAAGCTGGTGAAGGTAACTTCGGTTATAACGCTGCAACTGGCGAATATGGCGATATGTTAGAAATGGGTATTCTTGACCCAGCTAAAGTAACTCGTTCTGCACTTGAACACGCTGCTTCTGTAGCTGGTTTAATGTTAACTACAGAATGTATGATTACTGACATTCCAGAAGATAAACCAGCTGTTCCAGATATGGGCGGTATGGGTGGTATGGGCGGAATGATGTAATAACGCATCAACGCTTTAACCAAAAAAATCCCTGTTTATACAGGGATTTTTTATTTTTACGTGATTTTAAGAAATAGTTAATTTCAATAACTTATATTAAAAAACAGGAACAGCAGCTAGAAGTTCCTCTTTGTTACAGCCATGCTTATTTACTTATAAGCATGGTTTTTTTTATCCAAATAAAATGAACAACCATGTAATAGCAATAATAGAAAGCGCAACAAATTGAGCCGCACTTCCCATATCTTTAGCATTTTTAGAAAGCTGATGTTTTTCAAGAGAAACTCGATCAACGACTGCTTCAATAGCCGAGTTGAACAATTCAACGATCATTGCAAATAGACATACAATAATGAGTAAGACGTGTTCACTGCGGGTTACGTCAAGAAAGAAACTAACTGGAATTAAAATAAGATTAATCAAAACAATTTGACGGAAAGCTGCTTCATTTTTATATGCTGCTTTAAATCCGGAAATCGAGTAGCCGGTTGCATTTAATATACGCTTAAGGCCTGTTTTACCTTTATAAGGAGAATAGCTATTCATTTACTTATATTTCTGACACATTTCATGCATTATATAATTTGGGTCTTAAAAAATTATTAAATCTTTTTTAAAGATTTTGACTTTATAACTGAATAGAGAAGAAGAGATGAAAAAATTATGTGTAGCTTTGGGTCTTGCATTTTGTAGCATGCATGCTGCGTATGCTGAGCAAACTCCTACTCAACAAGTACCTGGATATTATAAGCATCAATTCGGAAAATACCGTGTAACGTCTTTACTTGATGGCACGATTTATCTAAATCCTAACTTGTTTAAAAATTTAAATCAGACTCAGAAAACTAAAATATTAACTAAATATGCTGCTGTGAATGAGAAGGGTATCCAAACTTCGGTCAATGCATTTTTAGTAGATGATGGTAAGAGTTTAACGCTTGTCGACAGTGGTGCAGCAAGTTGTTTTGGCCCACAATTGGGTTCGATTGCAAAAAATATTGAATTGGCAGGTTATCAACTTGCTAATGTAAAAACAGTGTTGCTCACACATTTACACCCAGACCATGTTTGCGGAATTGCTCAAAATGGGAAAGCTGTATTTCCAAATGCAACTATATATGCACATGAACGCGAGGCTGATTACTGGCTAAATCCTGCTTCTGAAAAAACAGTACCAGCAGATAAAAAGCAAAACTATTTAGGTACTGTGAAAAACATAAAAACTGCTCTTGCTCCATATCAAGCAAAAAAAGCATTCAAGACATTTAAAGATGGTGATGTTATTCAAGGTTTTGAAGTGATCGATACGCGAGGTCATACACCTGGGCATCATAGCTTTCGCTTAAAAAGTAATGATCAGCAAATTATTTTTGTTGGAGACATTGTTCACTCGCATTCTTTGCAGTTTGATGCTCCAAAAACTGGTGTAGATTTTGATGTGAATTCTGAGCAGGCGATTAATACCCGTTTAAAAATGTTCGCTGAAATTTCAAATAAACAGCAATGGGTCGCAGCACCACATTTACCATTCCCAGGCATTGGTCATGTTTATAAAGTAAACGCTGAGCAATATCAGTGGATCCCACTTTATTTTGATAATGTCGTAGAGAAATAAAAAACAGGGCATTTATTGCCCTGTTTTTTATTAAAAACTTTAATTATTTTGCGGCTTTTTCATAATTAATAACGGCTTCACGGCCAAGTGCTGGGTCATCTGTAAAGACTCCATCAACACCCGCTTTGAAATAGGCTTCAAATTCTTTTAAAGCACCAGTTGGGCAGCGCTCAGCTGGTTTATCTTGACTGCATTTTAAAGGCGTTGGTAAGAAATTATTTTCTGGACGGAAAGTATAAGGATGTACTTTTAAGCCAGCTTTATGCGCATCAGAAATAAACGAAGTCGTTTGAACTGAGCCATTGTCATTAAAGTTTAGAATATAACTTTTACTTGGTCCTACACCGTTTGCATATTTAGCTACGTCTTTTAAGCCTTGTGCTGTGGCTAAATCAGCATAAGTTTTAGTTTCACCAGATTCAACAAAGTCGGCTGGTTGCGAAGTTTTAGCATCATATAATTGAATAATTTGTGCATGTTTAAGCGTCTTATGAAGATCAAGCTCCCTTTTTAAATCTTTTAAGTTTTGAACTTCAAAAGACTGTAAATAGACAGGTGCAATATCACGTGTATATTTATATTTGGCTAAGGTTTTAAGAAGGGTATCTTCCATTGCCAGATTATGATTTTTAAAGTAAGTCGGATGTTTAGTTTCAATATATAAGCCAATAATTTTTCCCGTTTTTTTATAATTTGCTTCTGCCAGCTCAATCACTTGTTCTAGAGTCGGGACAGGGTAGAGATCATTATAAGCTGTGTTTGCAGGTCGGAACTCTGGAATACGTTCACGAGCTTTAAGCTGCTGTAATTCACTTAAAGTGAAGTCTTCTGTAAACCAACCTGTTAGGTCTTTACCATCAATATTTTTTGTTGTTTTACGGTCTGTAAACTGAGTTAAAGTGCTTACATTAGTTGTTCCACCAATCTCATTTTCATGGCGAGTAACTAACACGCCGTCTTTTGTAGACACTAAATCCGGTTCAATAAAATCTGCACCATCATCAATAGCTTTTTGATATGAAGCTAAAGTGTGTTCAGGGCGTAAAGCGCTAGCGCCACGATGTCCTATTACTAAAATTTTAGGTAGTTGGTATTCTGGTGTAGTAGGCGTGTTTTCGGTTTTATCATCGTCATTACAACCAACCAAGCTAATTAAACTTAAGCATAAAATTGCTCTTTTAAACATAATTCTACTCATATTGTTTTAGTTGAAACGGCTCTAGTCTGCTTATTGAGTTTGACTTGATCATGAAGAATTCATGAATTTTCAGTGACACTTGTTAAAACCTTCTTTATGGGTTTGTAGGAAATGCTCATTCCTGCTTTGTTTTTGTCCTAATTGCATTTATTGTGTTAATTCTACTTGTCTTTTATATATCGCTCGTTGATGATCAAGATGCCGAATTCGGTATTGCCACCTGTTAATTGACGACTTAATTCTGAGCAGCCATGCTATCTAAATTTTTTATTCAGCGCCCTATTTTTGCCAGTGTACTCGCAATTATTGTTATGGCATTTGGTATTTTCTCGGTTATGAATTTGCCAGTAGAACGCTATCCCGATATTGCACCACCAAAAATTACAGTATCGGCAAGTTATAGTGGGGCAGATGCACAGACGGTTGAGCAAAGTGTTACTCAGATTTTAGAACAGCAAATACAAGGTATTGATCACTTACTTTATTTCAGCTCTACAAGTGATTCGTCGGGACGTAGCCGAATTACGATTAGTTTTGATAATGGAACAAATCCAGATACGGCACAGGTGCAAGTACAAAATAGCATTAGTGGCGTGATAAGACGTTTACCAGATGAAGTACAACGCCAAGGGGTGACGGTAAGTAAGTCTCTGGGCGATACTTTTATGGTGGTGGGTTTATATGACTCGACTGGTAAAGCGGGGAATATTGAGCTATCAGACTATTTAACGACACACGTGGTCGATAACCTGAACCGTATTGAAGGAGTGGGTGAGTCTGATGTTTTCGGTTCGCAATATGCAATGCGAATCTGGTTAAACCCTGATAAATTAAAACAATATAATTTAATGCCAAGTGATGTTGCCAATGCAATCACCGCTCAAAATACCCAAGTGGCTGCGGGTGCAATTGGTGATTTACCTGTTATTGATGGACAATATTTAAATACTAAAGTTACAGCTGGTTCTCGACTAAAAACAGTCGAAGATTTTAAAAATATTGTAGTGAAATCAAACCAAACAGCGAGTTATGTCTATCTAAAAGATATTGCTAGAGTTGAGTTGGGTGCAGAAAACTATCAGTCTTTTAACACCATTAATGGTTATCCTGCCGCAGGTTTAGGTATTTCTCTGTCTTCGGGTGCAAATGCCATTCAAACTTCTAAACTCATCCATCAAACTCTAGATCAGCTTACAACTAAACTACCTGCGGGTTATAAAATTGTTTATCCACGTGATAACACGCCGTTTGTTCAAGAGTCGATTAAGGAAGTCGTAAAGACGCTTATTGAAGCGATTATTTTAGTTATTCTGGTAATGTTTTTGTTCTTGCAAAGCTGGCGCGCGACACTCATTCCGAGTATTACCGTTCCGGTTGTTATTTTAGGAACTTTTGCTGTTTTATATGTGCTCGGTTTTAGCATTAACACCTTAACCTTATTTGCACTGGTACTCGCGATTGGTTTGTTAGTGGATGATGCTATTGTAGTCGTGGAAAACGTTGAACGGCTCATGCATGAACAGCACTTAACACCCAAAGAAGCAGCTATAGAGTCAATGGGCGAAATTAGTGGTGCTTTAATTGGGATTACATTGGTACTAACTGCTGTTTTTATTCCAATGTCTTTTTTAGGTGGTTCAATTGGGGTGATTTACCGCCAGTTTTCAATTACCTTAGTTGCCGCTATGGCGTTATCGCTTGTTGTTGCATTAGTCCTAACACCAGCATTGTGTGCCTTAATTTTAAAGCCTAATCCTCAGCCTATGCGCTGGGCAGTTTGGTTTAACCAAAAGATTGATCAACTTAAAAATCAATATATCAAGATCGTTCAAACAAGCATTCGTTACAGTAAGTCGGTTGTTGTGATTTTTGTGGCTTTGATTGCTATTTTTGCCCTGTTCTATAGCGGTTTAAAAAGTGGATTTATTCCTAAAGAAGATCAAGGCATTTTAAGCGTTCAAATTAAGCTTGTTGATAGTGCTCCAATTTCTCAAAGTCAGAAAATTGGTGAACAAGTTCGTCAATATTTCTTAACTCAAGAAGACAAAAATGTGGATTTAGTCTTAATCCGCTATGGTCGAAACAATTCGGGTACAGGGCAAAATTTAGCACAAGGGTTCATTGCTTTAAAACCGTGGGATGTGCGTACTGGAAAAGAAAACTCAGCGGATGCTATACAAAAGCGGGCAATGAAATATTTTAGTCAATTAAATAATGCTCAAATTAATGTGACTTTACCACCTTCAGTAAATGGTTTAGGTCAAACCGATGGTATGGATTTATGGATTCAAGATTTAAATGGGCAAGGACAAGATTTTCTAGATAGCACCTTCCGTCAATTGCAAACTCAAAGTAAAAATTATTCAACTTTTGAAAACTTTGATAAGCAATCAACCAATAGTAAAGCAAATCTCAATATCAAAATTGATCAGAAACAAGCATTAGCAAATGGTTTAGAACTACCTGCAATTAACAACACTTTGTCGAGTGCGTGGGGCGGAACATATGTAAATGACTTTATTGACCGTGGCCGTATTAAGCGTGTCATGATTCAAGGTGATGCCGAGTTCAGATCGAAACCTGAAGATTTATATAACTGGTCTGTGCGTAACAACCAAAATGAAATGGTGCCTTTTAGTTCATTTGCTAACTTTAGCTGGGGTGGTGCTCCTGAAATCGTAAAACGCTATATGGGTTATAGCGCCTTGCAGTTACAAGCAGATGTTGCGAGTGGTAGCAGTTCAGGTCAGGCAATGAAAGATGTTGAACAACTTGTAAATCAGCAAAAAGATGTCGGTTTAGCTTGGACAGGTTTATCTTTTGAAGAACAGAAGTCGACAAATCAGGCCGTCTGGTTATATTTAATTTCGGCAGGCTTTATTTTCTTATGTTTAGCCGCTCTTTATGAAAGCTTGAGCATTCCAGCCGCTGTGATGACCTCTATTCCGCTAGGTGTCGGAGGAAGTGTCATTTTCTCTTATATTTTCGGATTACCAAATGATGTATATTTCCAGATTGCACTGTTAACCACAATTGGCCTGTCATGTAAAAACGCAATTTTAATTGTTGAGTTTGCAGCCTTGGCTCAAGAAAAGGGTAAGAATGCCATTCAGGCGGCTTTAGAGGGCGCTAGCTTGCGTCTAAGACCGATTTTAATGACATCTTTAGCTTTTGGTGCAGGTGTGATTCCTCTTGTATTTGCTCAAGGTGCTGGGGCTGTGAGCCGTCAAGAAATCGGTATTAGTATTTTAGGTGGCGTGATGTTTGGTACGGTGCTGGTTTTATTCTTTATTCCAGTTATGTATGTGTTATTGCGTTCACTATTTAGATCGAAAGCATCTAGTTAAAAGTAAACAATTTAAAAAGAGGTATCAAATCAAGTATATTAAGTTTAACTTCTCTTCATATATTTGATTTAGATGCCTCAAGAAAAAAAATTAACAGAGCAACAGGTCATCGCATTAGAACGAGACCTTGCCAAGTTTGCCACCATGATGGACAGCGCAGTGCGCATTCCTTTTACGAAGCAGGGCATTGGTGCTGATGCTGCACTGAGCACGATTCCGATTGCCGGTGATGTCGCAGGTTTTGTGCTGACGTGTTATGCGATTTATAAAGCTAAACAGATTGGTGTACCACAACATAAGTTAACTCCAGTTATCAAACTCGCTGTTGTAGATGCTGTAGTGGGTTTTGTTCCAGTTGCTGGGACTATTTTTGATATTTTTATACGTCCTAGTAGAAAAGCATTAGATGTGGTTCATACACACATACGTGAAGAATATGCGATTCAGAGCGATATTCATGTTGTTCATCCATATTTGCATGAAAAGCTCGAAAAAAAGCAGCAGCACTCAGCTTTCTGGCGTAATCCTGTGGTGAGTTGGTTATGGTTACATATACCCGATTTATTAGGCGCGTTTGTACTGCTTTTAATTGGCTTCGCTGTTTGGTGGGGTGCAAGTTATCTTTGGGATCTCTATCAAACCATGTAATAAAAATAAAGCCTCCAGTTGGAGGCTTTATTTCTTCACTTTAAACGTTTTATGGGCAATCTAATTGATGTAAAGCTGCCACACGTTGTTCAATTGTTGGGTGGGTTTGGAACAAAGCAGCTAAGCTAAAGCCTTGTTCTTTACCTTCCGCAATCGCGAAAGCTTTCATTTCTTTTGGCATTTGATCTGGCAATTCTGTCTCAGCTTGTAGACGTAATAATGCAGAAATCATTGCTTGTTTACCTGCTAAACGTGCACCTGCTTCATCAGCACGGTATTCACGATAACGAGAGAACCACATCACAATCGCAGAAGCGAGAATACCAAAGACGATATCTAATACCATGGTAATGAGGAAATAACCCATACCTGGGGCTTGATCATCTTGACGACCAAAAACATTACGGTCGATAAAATCACCGACTACGCGAGCAAAGAACATAACAAAGGCGTTCACGACACCTTGGATGAGTGCTAGGGTAACCATGTCACCATTCGCAACGTGACCAATCTCGTGCGCAAGCACAGCACGTAGCTCATCTTTGTTCATACGTTCAAGTAGACCAGATGAAACGGCAACTAAGGCATCATTCTTATTCCAGCCTGTTGCAAAGGCATTGGATTGATATGATGGAAAAATACCAACCTCTGGCATGTTAATACCAGAACGTTGAGAAAGTTCAGCGACTGTTTGCAATAACCAGCTTTCAGCTTGGTTACGAGGAGCATTCGGGTCGATCAGTTCTGTACCGGTCGTTTTCTTAGCCATCCATTTTGACATGAATAACGAGATTAAAGATCCCACCATACCAAACACAAAACAGATCACTAAAAGGTTGCCTAGATTCAAGCCACCCGCGCCATGGTAACTACCGACACCGAAGAGTGACAAAATAATGCCAGCTACAACCAGTACCGCGAGGTTGGTAAGCAAAAACAAACCAATCCGCATCATTGAGAAAATCCTCTTATAAATAAAATGTTATCTGATTTACAAATTCTAAATCATGCAGCTAATATGCGGGGCTTAGGGGAAAAATTCAAGAAAAAAATAAGGAATTGATACATTCTTTCACGAAGTAGAATGTACCTAAATTTAAAGAATAATTGGCTAAATTCGCCTAAATGGTAAGGATCAGGTAATAGATCATTACAATTTAAAACACATAAACTTGACGGAATAAACCCTCAGTAAACGTTCTTACTCTATTCGAATATGTGCAATTGCTGTGGCATTGTTTGTGACATAAGTACCTGTAGGCGCATCAGTAAATGTTCCATTAGATAAAGTCACAATTTGACGAGAATTGGAATATTTAGGAGCCGGTGCTGCTATTTGAGCTGTTGTGTTTTCCACTGAATTAGAAGATTGAGAGGTGACTTGTGCTGAAGTATTAGAAAAAGATGAAAAACCCGAACCAGATGAATATAAGTTTTGATATCGGCTTGTTACACGGCGCACGTAATCTTGTGTTTCACGAAAAGGTGGAATACCGCCGTATTTATCAACGTTTCCTTCGCCAGCATTATAAGCAGCAAGCGCCATTTGAGTATTACCCCCAAAACGTTTGAGTAACCAGCTTAAATATTTTGCACCTGCAAAAATATTTTGCTGAGCATCAAAGGCATTGGTCACGTTAAATCGACGTGCAGTCGCAGGCATGAGTTGCATAAGACCTTGCGCGCCTACTGGAGAGCGGGCATTGACGTTAAATCCTGACTCAGTATGCATGACAGCCTTAATTAAGCCTTCAGATACACCATGCTGTAGAGCAGCTTGTTTAATAATATGGTCAAAAGCATTTTTATTTTTATTGTAGCTTGGCAGAACTGAAGCTTCTGATGCTCCCCAGTTCGTATAACTATGAATATTACTATCAGGGTAGTAAGTCACTTTTACTTTTTTAAGTGATTGATCATAACTTTTTCGGTTGGTGAGCAATGTACTACCATTTTTATCTTGGTAAATATACATTTGGCCTGCTGAACTCGAAGTTATGCCGACCGTAAAAGTGGTCATCCCCAGCAAACAAGAAATAATAAATTGAACCGAATTTTTCATTTTATGTTATTCACAATTTTAAGGTATTTAAAACTTGCCAAAGAGTTTATCAAAAAATATTACTTAAAGAAGTTTTGTGTAATTTTTTTTATTTCGACTCTTTCAAAAAATCAAGCTGTTTTGTTCGAATGCTCATCAAAAAAAATTAAAAATTATTTTTAAAATGATTCTATTGACTTGAATAACATGTTGATATTAAAGGATAAAAAACATTGGTTAAAAAATGATCAATTTAAATAAAACCCTTAACAGAAGGTCAAAACAGTTTGTCAAGTACGAAGAAATCCACAATTTTATCCACAGGTTTTGTGGAAAACTGTGGAAAAGTCCAAAAAGTAAGCATTTTGCACATTTTTTGAACGCTTCAGTCAAAAATAGAGCATCACTTTTGCATCATGCATGAGCAATGTGACGACTTCAAGAATTGAAACTATTCTTTTGATGCGATTCTCTTCTGAATCATATAAAATTGCGCGGTATTTTTATTTATGGGTATATCTCGTCTATGTACGCGCCAGTTGAGTCCAATCAGGGATTTAATTTTAAGCCTGAACTTCCAACAAGCTCGGCCTATTACCGTTTGCTCAAGAAGCTTCGCCGTCAAGTTGGGCATGCTATTCGTGACTTCAATATGATTGAAGAGGGCGATAAGGTCATGGTGTGTGTGTCTGGTGGTAAAGACAGTTATACCTTGCTCGATATCATGTTGCAGTTTAAACGTATTGCACCAATCAATTTTGATGTTGTTGCGGTTAACCTTGACCAAAAGCAACCCGGCTTTCCTGAAGATGTCTTACCTCGTTATATGGAAGAAAATAACATTCCATATTACATTTTAGAAAAAGACACCTATACCATTACTAAACGTTTGACACCGGAAGGTAAAACCTACTGTGCAGTATGTTCACGTTTACGCCGTGGTTCTTTATATGGCTTTGCACAAGAAATTGGTGCGACTAAAGTTGCTTTAGGACATCACCGTGATGATATTCTTGCAACGTTCTTCTTAAACTTGTTTCATGGCGGAAGTTTAAAGGCGATGCCTCCAAAGCTTTTATCATCGGACAAGAAGAATATTCTGATTCGTCCATTGGCATATGTTGAAGAAAAAGACATCATCAAATATGCGGAGTTACGTCAGTTCCCAATCATTCCATGTAACCTTTGTGGTTCGCAGGAAAACTTACAGCGTGCAATGCTTAATGAAATGCTGCGTGACTGGGATAAACAATATCCGAAACGCTTACACAGTATTTTCGGTGCGTTACAAAACGTATCGCCGTCTCAGTTAGCGGACCGTGAATTGTTCGATTTTGAAGCTTTAGATTCTCAGCGCGAGTTAGATTTTAAAGATCCAGAAGAGCTTAAAAACCGTTTAGATGTCGTGAACTTAAGCTTTGCTGCTGAATAAACGCTAGATATAGACAATATTAAAGGCACTTTATAAACAAGTGCCTTTAATGTATCAAAATACTAAAAAATGAATGTTCCGTACAAAAAGTCATAGCCCTAAATTTAAATTACATGCTATAACAACGCTCAAGCAGAATTGCTTCACATGATGTTGTCTGGATAGACAACTAGAGAAATTGAACAAATAAATTTGAGGAAGAATCATGCCTGCATTTTTAACTGAAGATTGGTTTGCTACTGTCGAAAAATTAACTGCTGAAGCAGGGGATCTTAATTTGCCACCTGCTCTTGCGAATTTGGCAATTAATTTAGTAGTTACAGATGCTTCTGGAAATACCGAATTAGCTTTAGATGGGGGTAAAATCCAAAAAGGTTTGTCTTCAAATGCCAAAACAACTTTAAATATGGATGCTGAAACTTTACGTAAAGTATTCTTAGAGTTTGATATGGCTGCTGCTATGCAGGCATTCATGACTGGTAAAATTAAAGTTCAAGGCGATATGTCTCAATTAATGGCTTTACAAACAGCTAAGCCAAGCCAAGAACAAAAAGATTTGTTTAAGAAAGTATTAGAGCATACAGCTTAAATCTAAAAGAATTCATATAAAAAGCTTACCCCAAGAGGTAAGCTTTTTATTCACACAAACAAAGAATTTATCAACTTTTAAATAATAAAATTAGATATTAATTCGTGTTTGCGCTGTTTTGATATGTTCAAGATAAGCACGAATACGCGTGACATATTGAACCGCTTGCTTATATCGACCATTACGCGTTTTATTACTTTGCAAATAATCGTAGAGATTAACCCATTGGTTCGGATCTTTCCCTTGTGCTTGCAAGCGCTTCTGAATCTGGTTTACCGCACCTGGTCCCATATTATAGGCCACCAGCGCATACCAGTTCCGATCAGGGAAAGGAATATCATCATATTCACTTAACATCTGGTCGTAATACTTCGCGCCACCTTGAATGCTTTGAACCGGATCACTACGATTGCTCACACCCATTGCTCGAGCAGTGCTATTGGTCAGCATCATTAAGCCACGAACACCTGTGGGAGAAACAGATTCTGGCTTTAAATATGATTCTTGATAACCAATTGCGGCAAGTAAATGCCAGTCGAGATCGTATTTAGCTGCACTTTGTTTAAAGCTCGCTTTATAAATCGGTAAACGTGTCGTTAAGTCACGTTGAATGGTTGACCAAGCTTCTGGTTTCACCACATTACGATTGTAAAAAGAAGCGAGTTGCTGAGTCACACCATTTTGCTTACTTTGGCATACAAAGCCGCTGGCGGTCTGGGTGAGGGGGTCATCAGCTTGTTTAAACACCCAGCTTAACTCAGGATTTAAACCATTTTTTTGCAAATCGACTGTGTCACCACAGCTTGCAGAAAAAGACATCAAACCTTTGTTCTCGATGGTACTTAAACCAGCGGTCGTCATCGCAAAGTTTGCTTTACCTTGCTGAACCCATCTAAGTGCAGTGGCATTGTCTGCCACGATTTTAAAGTCCAGCTTTACATTAAGGCTTTGTGCATAGTTACGGGCTAAGTCGTAACCAAAACCATGTAAAAACTGATCTTCTTTGAAAACGGTTGTCGGGCTTTCTACCGCAACAACAGTTAAAGTATTTGTATTTACTACAGTATTGTACTGTAGGGTTTTTCCTGCATTAATACTATGAAATGGAAAAAGCATAGTACTGAGTGCAAGTGCTTTTAACGGGAGAGAAGAAAATAAAGAGTTAAGGCAAAGCCTCGACCCTGAACTTGAATTACTGTGCATGTTGTCTCCGCTACAGGTAATTTATGCCCCAAAAGTCAGACAAAAAGCTGCCATAACTTCTAAAAGTTGATAAATTCAATAAGGGGTGGGCAGTCATGACGTCATTCAAAATGACATGAAATGAAAAAAACAAACTGTGTAGAAAATCTACATAGTTTTCTAGAAGGTTAAAAATTGCTCAACATTTAATCTGCGCGCATCATAGTATTGAAAAAAAGTATTGTCAAATTTCGTACAATTAAATATTCGATATATCATCATAAACACATGAATTTCTTAAGGAAGAAAATTTATACACTTCTGATATGAGAAAATAGGGTATAAAATGCTACATCTTGTAAGCGATATGTTGTTGAACAGTGGTTTTTAATCATGAAATCTAACTTAATCACTCGATCTGGGCATGACAAATTAGTTGCTGAATTAAAACAACTTTGGCATGAAGAACGACCGGAAATCACAAAGAAAGTGAATTGGGCTGCAAGCTTAGGTGACCGCAGTGAAAATGCCGATTATCAATATAATAAACAGCTACTTAGAAAAATTGATCGACGAGTACGCTATTTAGGAAAACGGTTAGAAGAATTAAAAATCATTGATTACGCACCTGAGCAAGATGGCAAGGTTTACTTCGGAGCTTGGGTAGAGATTGAAAACGAAGAAGGTGAGCAAAAAACTTTACGTATTGTAGGGATCGATGAAATTTATGATCATCACCCGCAACATATCTCAATTGAATCGCCGATGGCTCGTGCACTGCTCGGTAAACAAGTAGATGATGAGATTGAAGTACACACGCCATCTGGAAAAAAGCTTTGGTATATCAATACAATTCGCTATGAAAAGAACGAAAATTCAGAAAATTAAATTAATTTGTATTTATTTTGAGCGTTTGAATTAAAAGTTAAATAAAAGGTTTGCCAACTTGAGTTTTTATTTATATTATAGCGCTCGTTGGAAGCGTGGCAGAGCGGTTTAATGCACCGGTCTTGAAAACCGACGAGGGTGTGAGTCCTCCGTGAGTTCGAATCTCACCGCTTCCGCCAAATTCAAATTTCTGACACTGTTTAACACTCTATAAATAATTGATTTATAAGGTTAAAGTTAGAAATTAGCGATATAGCAAGCTATGACACAGTACGTCAATGAGCAGTTATAAAGTAGTAAAAAATGCAGTAAGATAATCTCTTACTGCATTTTTTTATGTCTGAGTTATGACGACCCGTGGAATAAATAAGCTTAGTGCTTTACAAGTTAAAAAAGCTAAACCTGATACTGATAAAATATATAAATTGTCAGATGGGGGAAACTTGTATTTGCGTATTGACCAGAGTGGTAGCAAATACTGGATATTCAATTATACACGTCCGTTTTTGGGCAAACGTAACGATTTATCTTTGGGTACTTACCCAGAAGTTTCACTAGATGATGCTCGTACCATACGAGATGAATATAAGAAGCTCATTAAGCAGGGGATTGACCCAGCAATGGAGCGGATTGAAACCAAGTCACAGAAGCAGAAAGAAGCAGAAAATACCTTTCGTGTTATTGCTGAATCATGGTTGTATAAACGTGAACTGGAACAAAAACAGGATGAAGAAACAGTCCGTCGTTTAAATCACGATGTTTATCCTTATATTGGTGATCTAACTTTTCCTCAGCTTACGTTGGAAGTACTTGAGATAAAGGTCTTTAAACGCATTGTAGAACGTGGCGCTTTGTCTGTTGCCAAACGTCTTAAATCAGACCTCAATCAAATATTTAAATCGGCACGTAAGAAAAAGCTGATTCAATACAATCCTATTGAAGATATTGAACTACCAAAACCACAGGGCGGAAATTTTGCAGCAGTGACAGAAGAGCAAGACTTAGCACCTATGCTGAATAAAATTTGGAACTACTCCAAAATTTATCCTCGTTGCTTGCTGACAACACAGGTTGCGTTAAAAATCATTGTATTGACCTTTCAGCGACCGGGTGAGATACGAATGCTTAAAAAGGAGTTTTTCTACCGTGAGGAGCGTTGTTTTAAATTTACGGCTAGTAAAACCAAACAGCTTCATATTGTGCCTTTATCAGATCAAGCCTTTGATCTAATAGAGTCAATCATTGATTTACACCCTTACAGTGAATATATCTTTGTAGGGCGGGATGGAAAAACTTATATTTCTGACAATACCATTAACTCAGCTTTAAAGCGATTGGGTTATGCTGGTGAACAGACTGCCCATGGTTTCAGGGCAACTGCGCGGACTATGCTTGATGAAATTTTAGAGCAACGTGTAGATTTTATTGAGCATCAGTTAGCTCATAAAGTAAAGGATAATAATGGGACAGCTTATAACCGGACTAAATTTCTAAATAATCGTAGAGAGATGATGCAAGAATGGGCTGATTATTTGGATTCTTTACTTGAACATACTGATCAAAAGCCAGAAGATCACTGATTTTTTGATTTAAATTGCTTGGCAAAATATTACCATGAAGTCTAACGTGAAGCCAATTTGTAATAAATTGGCTCTATGTACTTTAAAGGAATATTATTTTTTAAAATCTTTTTATTTTTTATCTTAATTAACTTATTTTAAAATATATTATATTAATAATGGGTAAGCTTAATCTTAATGAATTAAAGTATATAGAGGAAATAATGTGGATAAAAAAAACTGGATTCTTCAAATTCAAGAGACTCGCAGAAGTTTCAATAATTCAACTTGGATTCCTCTTAGAGCGTCACAGACCAATGAAAAAGACTCTGTCAAAAATATAGGTTTTGAAAGTGAGTTTTTTGGATGTGGATCAGTTGCATTTCCACCAGAGCATGTAGATAAAGCAAATAACTTAAGTTGGAGTGATATAGGTATTAGTTCAATTGGTAAACCATATGCATATAATGATGGTCATTACTCTCCAATTGATCAGTATGAACGCAATGATAGAGAACCTATAGGTGTCCATTTAGTTTTTGAATATCCACAACCTGTTATTGGTGGAAGAAGGTGGATACTTAATCCAGACTTGATAGTTGCTCTGGGTTTAATTAAGGAAGGTCAAAGCTGGATAAGACCTGAGGAAAATTTTGTTGAAGTTGTTCGTGAGGTCTTTGATGAAAAAGGTAACCATGTACTCATAGAAATTAAAAGAGAATTTTTAATAGATTATTTAGCTGCAAGAGGTTTAACACTTCGACTCTCATATTATCGTCAAAGAGTAGAAAATGTTGAATCCTTGGCAAGTAGTGCTTATGCAGATTTAACAAATTTTAAAGAACAGCGAAACGATGGAAGATTTGAGTTACTTATTCGCAATGTAAATGATGTTTTTGGAGGTGGATGGGCATCTTTTAGAGTTTGGAGAACAGATGTCGATGAAGGTGAAGATGCACCAGTAATGGGGCCTGAAAATGATGACAATACAGACTATGAAACATCAAAAGGTCATACAGGTGGATATCAAGGTGTACGAGTAGAAGGAGAGTTTTGGAGGGATGAATGGATTCATCATCAAAGAAAAAGTATACGTGTTCGTAGAGATCAAAACGATACATTACCAAATTTCGTTGTGGAAACTGATGGGACAAGAATGAATGCTGCTTCATTAAACGATGAAGATATAGGTCGTTGGCTATGGTTTCGTTCTAGTGTTGCTAATGAATTGCTTAGTTATAGAGGATTTTTTCTTGAATGGTATACGGCAGAAACTGGGGCTATTCATTCGACTTCTGGATATAGAATACATTTTGGAGTGAACTCGTCAGATTTCATTACTGTATATGCTTATGATATAGCCCGTTTAGAAGCATGGGAGCAACATGTTTGGGCTGGCCATAACATAGCCCCAGATGGAAAGGTTTCTTCTGAATTACTAATGTCACAGGTTAAGGCAAAACCTGCTTCTACACACGCTGCTGAAACTAAGCTATTTGAATGTACTAAGTTGTTAGAAGCAGGGTTTTATAATGAATATGGAATTAAGTTATTTTCACAAGATATAAGTGATACAAACTTTTTTAAGGATATCTCTCGTTTTTCGAGTAAGGATCAGACATCATTATTAAGATTAGCAAAGGAAGTTACCCGTTTTTTCTCTGAGCGTTTGAATAAGGAACAACTCCGTAAGCTTTCAACGCATAAAGATAAAGAGAAGCTCGGTTCAAATAAACTTCTTGAAAGTATCTTAGCTGATAAAGTTGGAAACGAAAAAGCTCGTGAGATTTTTGGAGTGATTGCTGGAGTCTATGATATGCGAAATGGTGATGCACATCAGATGAGTTCTAAAATTGGAGATGCTTTGAAACTAGCTGGAATTGATGAAAATAGATCTTATCTTAGACAAGGCGAACAACTTATTTCAAATTTTGGCCAGTCTATTTGGTGGATCGGTAAATTACTCTTTACGGAATCATAGAGTTAATCCATAAAAAAGGGAGCTTAAGCTCCCTTTTTTATGGATTATTTTTTAGTTCGTTCAGCATGGAGTCACGTCAAATTTTATTCATACATGTTTGGTAACCTGAGTTATAGTCAAATGTGTGAAAAGATACGACACTACATGTCGCTATAACCCATTTATAGTATTGTCGTCTATTAGTAATATAATTAGTATTGGTTGAATAATATTTTTAACTTTAAAGAAGAATCTTATGACTAAAAAGACTTACACTTTGAAAAAGAATCCTAATACAGATCAGTTTCACCTTTTTGAAGGCAAATTGAATCCTCCCAATTCAGATAATAAATGTACATCTGAAAGTTTTTCAATTTGTGAAAAGATGAAATGGGTTTCTGGATTTAAGGATATCTCTTGTGAAGTGGATGAATCCATTGTGCGTATTAAATGTGCTCAATTAGGCCGCTCTGTATGTGGTATATGTGTTAGTCATTTA
Source organism: Acinetobacter sp. NIPH 542 (assembly GCF_000369825.1). Lineage (NCBI taxonomy): Bacteria > Pseudomonadati > Pseudomonadota > Gammaproteobacteria > Moraxellales > Moraxellaceae > Acinetobacter > Acinetobacter sp. NIPH 542. Next base: position 2,453,663 of record NZ_KB850206.1, on the reverse strand, counting down.
TATGCTGATCCAGAGTAAATATGGTGCTGTCGCATTAAGAAATTAAGTTTTCCTAAAATTAACATAATACGCCTTATGCGAAATGTCATGATTTAATTCTCTATTTAAAAACAGCCTGTCATAGACAGGCTGTTTGCTTTATGCAGCTTTAGGATTCTTTGCTTCAAGCCAAGCATTGATTTGGCTTTCAGTCCAAGTAGGCATGCTTCCTGTTAAATAAGTTGGTTCTGGGAAGTCACCACGGCGGATCATTTTCCAGAATGTTGATTCTGCGATATTCAATAAGCCCTTTGTGGCGGGTTTATAAGATAATCGACGATGGCGACCACCACGATCAATATAGTCTTTTGCTTGACGCTCAGGATAGTTCACGAGGTCTTTTACACGGTAGCGATTTTCAATCATTTTAAATCCAGTCTAAATTTATTACGTATTAGTAGATGTGGTGTATCTACACCATAAGTTTCAGTCTTTGAATTTTGTGTACAGTATTCGACAAGACGGTTGCTGAGGATGAATACGGATCAAGGTATCTGTTCCTATCAAGTAGGTCTTGAGTAGCTTTATTTGGGCTTTAAGAGTTGGCGATTCCTTCATAAAGCGATTATTTCTAAGGAAACCATTCAATTTACACGGCTGAAAATAGACCTGACTAGCGTTGTATGATTGGATTAGAGTTCGAATTTCATCCACGAAAGAGCTATCAGCTATGTCTTGATAATCATTAATATATTCGCATTGGACAGCGATAATGAATCGAGAAACATATTGTTGATTGATATTGACTTCAGACTTACACAGCACTGCACAAATTTGGTTTATTTCGTTCTTACAAATGAGTTGTAGGATTTCTTTATCCAATGTTTGATTAAATTTTGTTTGGGTCGATACCATTAAACTTGGCATAAGGTCTGGATTTAAAGGTGTGCTGATTAATAATTCATACAGATCGAACCCCCTCGTATTTTTCGACAAAGTTTTGAAACATTTATCAAAATCTTGAGCTGCACGTTTAGAAACGGTTAACCAAGCTTCATTTGCCTCATCGAATCCGCTAGTTTGCACATTGAATTGAAAACGCGAAATGCTCTCTTGAAAAAATTGAGGATTGATAGCTTGATCTTGGTTGAACCATGGGAGCCCCAAGTTTTTAAAATTTTCAATCAATGGGGGTAAGCAGACTTGCATCTGACCATTGGCTTGAGGAATTTGCTGAACGAATTTGATAGTCTCTGCAAGATTAATCGCAAAGTTTGTCAAATGCGTATGCTTCAGTCCTTCTTTATCAGTGAGAACTTTTACCATTCCAATTGAGGAACTTGATGCAATACGTCTAATATTCTGCCTTAAACTAGTAATGCATGTTTGTGAGCCTGCTGGGATTCCGCTCATACTTGCAATAGCAAAGTTTAAGTGAAGCACGTTATAAGTCGTCATGGTCAAAGCTCCACCTTACAATGATTTAGAAACAGGGCACTGGCTCTTTTGCAGTGTTCTATATTCTTTAGAATCCAATAGCTTAAATATAAAAAACTTTTGTGCTTTACAACGACATTCAATATTCAACATAAGATTTTCTCTCTCTGATGCACTCTGATTTAGCCCTTTATCAATTTTGTAATATTGACGGGGGGCTAAATTACAGTCATACGTACAGCCTTTATTTTGTGTAATCTGTTGCCACTGCCTTGTAATTTCTGACTTGCATGTCAAATAAAAATTACGGTCAGGATGGCTTTTGATAAAGAAGATTGCATGAACATAAAAGCCTTTTTTAACGCTATGTTCGAAATTAAAAATCCTTCCAACAATTTGTTGAAGCATTTTGTTGTGTCGACGATTTCCCCAAAATTGAGCTACATTCTTTTTAAGTAACTCAAGTTGGTGATGAGCATGAAATGATGAACCTAAATTGGTAAGGTCATTATGTTCTAAGTCTTCAACATGTGGTGTAAAAGCCAAATCAACCTGAAAGACTGTTAGTTCACCATGCTGTTCAAACAATGCTCTAGTAAATTCCCGACAAGATTTTAAATTCTTGCTAATCTTCTGATCTCTTTTCCTGATGAGGGATTTAACCCCCGTATCATTCATCAGATTACGAATATGGTTTATAAATTCATTGAGATATTGGATTTTATTTTTCCAAATATTCTCGGGTTGTGCTTTAAAACTATTTTCAGCCAAACCTAATAGGCTTGGTGGATATTTCATTAAAGATAATGCTTTAAAAAAAACCTTGAGTTCTTCAGATAAAGCAAAGTCCTTAAAGAAGTTAATATCGGGATTCAATGTCTCATCAAACAGTTTAATAAATGGACGAAACCATTCGAAATATCGAATTCTTCCCCAAAAGAGATATTGATCAACAATCTCTACGCCGGGGTAACTCACTCTTTGTACAAGCTATAGTGAATCTAGTGAATTGAAGTAATCGTTCGACTCTAGGATCACTATTGATCCGTCCAGAGGCATACGCGGAAGACGGTGAAAGAATAAGTTGATGGTCCTGAATCGATGAAATCAGCATTTTATCCACTTGTTTTGCCATAGTGGCGCTCTCCGTTATTGGGTATGTTTTTAGTGTAGAGAGCGTCGTTAACGATGTAATTCTATTTTGAATAGCGTGTCATAAAGTGTGGGGAATAGCTAACTCATTGAAAAATAAGTATATAGTTTTATGTTGCGGTTGATACCCATTTTCAAGGTTTTTCTGTATAAAAAACAATGATTTGATAGGGGTTGTGATGACTTTTCTCTGAAAAAATTAGTTTTTTAAAGGGGAATTTAACTGTCTAAAAAACAAACTGAATTGAAGAGTATTTCAGTTGAAAATTAGTTTATTGGGCTTTGATCACTTGTTCTTTTAGATTTTCATTTTGGTTTAACCAGTCAGTTAAAATGCGTCCTGTGTAAGAATACTTTTTCAAGAACATAAAATCTTGATCCTTATAATTTTGCTGTTCAATAATTAATTGCTCAATCTTTTCGAGCCATTGTTTTGCATTGGAACGTTGCTCGGCTGTAAGTGAACGATTTTCTTTTAATTCCTTCTTTAGTTTCTTATGGATGGTTGTATAGAGCTGGATAAATATTTTTCTACCTTTAATAAAATTAGACGTGTTGGATTCTACTAATTCTTGGAGATGTGCATTAAAAATATTTTTTATGCTTTCTACTACTGCATTTGGATTTTTCCATAGTCTATCTTGTTGATAAGACTCTTCAATCATTTGGTAGAAGATATCACGATGTGCTTCTTTTAGTTGATTTTGAATTTTACTACTCAAAAATTCATTAGTTTCTTTTTGTGAGGAAAAAAATTGACTGAGCATTATTTTATTTCCACATGGAAAGTAAAAACATAATTGAGTTGTGGAAAGGGGCTGATCAAATTTATTAGGTGTAATAATGTGAAGTGTATTTTCCTGCATGATGGCAAAAATATCTCTAACTTTCTGGATTCGAGTTAAGATTTTTTGAACACGTTCGATCTCATTTTTCCACAGTGCAGTGCGAGCATCTTTGGTTAGAAAGTAAATATAGGTAAGGTGAATATCCTGAATGTTTTTAATCAAGTTAAATGGATTTTTTGCAAGTTCAATTTTTAGATATTCATAGTCAATAGTAGGCGTGATAATTTCTACTTGAGTCATTTCGGTTATTTGACTCCCATCTGTAAAAATAATTTGTTCTTCTTTTTTTGTTTTTTTAGTCACTATTAAATTAGGGGTAGATAGGAACATCATAAGTATATATTTTTCAACTACTGCTATCTGATTCGAAATTTGTTCTGACATCACTTAATGCATCATTTGTAATCAAGTCCAATAAGTATTATATAAAATACTTGAATAGTTTAGTTGATTAATCATTTAATTTAGGTCTGGTTTTTCTATGCATTTTGCCGTATTAATATCTCCTCATTATTACTTGCGAAGAGAAAAGAAGATGGCGAATTGCCCGAATTGCAATATCGGTTTGGATCAAGATTTTTTAGATTCAGGAATGGATGCACTTTTAGAAAACATATCTCTCAATATTTTTACAGCTCAAAAATCATGTTTGAACTGTGAGAATGAAATACAATTCCAGAATAATGGTGGGCGTTATTTTGTGATTTCAGAGGGGCAAAGATTGGAACCAATAGGTGCACGTTAAAGACGTAAGGGAGGGGCATTTTGCCTCTCTTTTTTATTAGGATTAGCCCTGCACATTATGTACAAAGTTAGTTGGTAAATATTGATATATCAATCACCTATGCTGAATTATCTGTGTTATTTGTGGGGGGCGTGAAATAACATCTTTATAGTCTGAGCAGCGCAATATCAATTAATCTAGGAGTGATGATTGTAGATACAAATTTTTAGATGTTTATATTTTAACTTCCGCTTGAGCCTATAATAATTATTGCTAGGGAATGCCGATAGATTTGAAATTATGCTCTTGGTAAAGCTAGGGCATTCAACTCTTCGATGCAGTGGGTATATGATAATATTAATATAATTAATGTATAACTAGACTAACTCTGAAAGTAAGCTATAACTACTAATATAGAACCAGTTACTTCAGATGAGTAATCTCAATATTACTTAGCTAGATCACTACATAAATCTTTCCCTGCATTCGTTCCTTCCTATTTATATCTGTCTATTCGAGGAGTGACAAAGACGACTCGAAAGATTGTCTTGATATTCCTATTTGAACTGCATCACTTAAAAATAATTGAATTGTTCTACCTATGATATTGAATAGGTAGATTCCAATGAAAAATGAAATAGTAGTACTAATGGAGATTGAACAACTCCTACTGGACATAGCCCGTATACATGATCAAGCAGGATATGTGAACTGGAAGAAGACTCAATTATTAAGAGGATGTGTGCAACGATGCTGCGAGCTTATTCCAGCCTTTATGGAGTTAGATGCATTGGGACTCCAGTTACAATTCCCAGTTTCGCATTTTAGACGGGTAGTGCCTGTTATCCAGTCTATTTGCCATCAGTACCATTTAAGCCTTTGTGAGATTCATGCGAGCCCTTATTGGTTTGATGTCATCAAGAGTTTATCTATTGGAAAGTTGCATTGGGATTTAGATCGCAAAGCATTTTGCGTGCAAGAAACTAACAACAGGTTGAGTATGGAGGAGTATTTAAGGGGAATCTTGCAGCGTTATTGTAAATCGTTAATTGTCCGTGTAGACCTAAAGTATAAGCAAGAGATCAAGGATTCTATTTCCATTACTGAGGTAAGTTCTCATGTCTCTAAGCTATTGAAGCGGATATCAGATAAGGATACTTGTTTTAAAGACTTGATTGGTTACGCTTGGGCATTAGAACAGGGTGGAAACAATGGCGGTTACCATATTCATTTATTGCTGATCTATAAGGGCTCTAAGCATCAAAGGGGATGGTATTTTGCTGATGCGGTAGGAAAGCTATGGAATAAGATTACAAAGGAGCGTGGTTGCCATTTTAATTTGCATGATGCTGAATATCGGAATGGCTATATTAAAAATGGAACTGATGGCTTAGATATGTTGATTAGAGGGGATGAGACTAAATTGCAGAATGTACTTCGAGTCGGGTTGTATCTCACTAGCCAAAATAAGTATGAGCAGCGTTTGCGTATTAAGAAGAATCGAATGAAGACCTTTGCGCATGGGCAGTTTACCCTAAGTCCACACATACAGAGACAGCCGCCTATAAAATCTGATCATGAGGTTGAATTGCCATTTTAATGGGTAGTAGCCTATGAAGAGGAGAGAAGCCTTTGCTTCAGCTCATTAAAAATCATCAACTGACGGATAAAAAGAAAGCCTAACTTATGGGAGTCAGGCTTTCTTTAAACTTGATTACGGGCTAGTAACCCAAAAGAATTTAGCAAAAAATTTAATGTGATGTAAAGATGAATTAGAGCGATTTCAATGAAAAATCGCATATTACTTTTTCTGTTTTTTTGTCAGGTAAACTATGGGGGAAGTCATTTTATTATTAAGAATCAGCTAGGAAAATTTCCATGACTCAAACAAAAAGCCATTACTGGATCTTTATCCTATTTACAGTTTTCTATTTTTTCATTTTGTATAAATTCTTTGGCATTACACCCGTTAAGGTCAAGGCTTTACCTGCGAATGAAGTTGGTGATTTCCTAGCTGGTGCATTTTCTCCATTGGCCTTTTTATTTCTGATTTTAGGTTATTTACAAAACACTAAAGCCTTACAAATGCAAAGCCAAGAGTTAAAAGCGAGCACAGATGCATTGCATCAACAGGCTCAAGAATTAGCAAATAATGTTGAAGAGCAAAGGAAGCTACTTAGTGTCACACAGCAAGAGTTAGAAATTAAACATTTTGAAGCACGGCCTCATTTAACTTTCTATAGTTATCCTTTCACCTTAACGGAGAAGGAATTTCCAGAATGCGATGATGATGGCTCTATTATCGGTATGGATCCTCATGAGGTCGCAGAAATTAAGATTTTTATTGAAAATAGGGGAGAAGTGGCAAAGCATGTAACTATTGAAGAGTTGGACTCAAATTTTGATGATTTTAATATAGAGTTTTATGAGTTAGCAGCAAAGCAGAAAACTAGGCTTAATATTGAACTCATAGGAGAGCGACTTGAACTTTTAAAAAGCGAATTTCAACAAGATATCAAGTTAAGAATTATTTACCATGATAAATATGGACGACAATATTCTGACCTAATGGATGTTTATATTTTCGTATTGAGAGATGCTTCTGGTGGTTTTGGAGTCAATATCAAGCGAAATACCTCTTATTCAAATGAAGTAAAAATTGAATAAGATAATTAATCTATTAAAAAACAAATACAATCACGTTAAGACTTAGTCGATAGATGATTGACACTTTAAATATTGCACATTATCCTTTGCCTGCTGGCCTACATTGCCAGTCGGCTTTGACAGGCCGAATAGTAAAGTGCATTGAAAACTTGTTTTTCGATGTAGGAACACCCGTCCCTCTTTTTGTTGCGGTAGGACGGAAGGGGGACGCCTTGTGCGTGCTGGTTCTTTACTATCAGTCTGTCAACCCTCTTTCGTTCTGCCACCATAATTCTCTAATGCTTTGGCAGAACTCCCAAGATAAAGGAGTTGGCTATGCATATTCTTTTTATACCGCCTGATTAGTTTTTAATAGGTTTGAAGAACTTCTACTTCTTCAAGCTTTAGTTTTTTTCGTCTAAAAATTTAACTAAAAGAATGTCATGTGAGATATACCGTGGCAAGGCTTTGTATTGCCTAAAAAAGCCTAAGCTCCATGACTATGTCACTGGATAGAACAATGATCAATAAAACTTTATTAGCTGCGTTAGGTGTCTGTGTCATTTCTATAAGCAGCTGCTCTTCCCAATTTGAAAAGGGAATGAAGCAAGGCTGTATGAATAACGGTGGTAGTCGTAGTTTCTGCTCCTGCTTCTACGACAAGATGGAAGCGCATTATGGTGAGGAGAAACTCACGGCTATTGGCATAATGCAAGTAAAAATGCCTGAAGATTTCGAAGAGGTATCTTTTCAGTCTGGTCAGCAATGCGTACATAAACTTTAGAAGCAGTTTTCAAATTAAATCTTAGTTAAGCCTTTAATTCCCCCTGCTGTGATCGGATAGCGGGTTGGACAGGCTTATCTAAAAAAAAAGGAAATTACGATGAAACATCCATTGGTTGGTCTTTATTTCACAATCGTTATTGGTTACTGGCTGTATTTAATCTGGGAGTATCCAGTTATTTCAAATATGTATTTATTAGGTCGTGCCATTGTCTGGCCTGCTGATTTTCTTCGTTGGTTGTTTTAGTACCTAAACCTAATAAGAGATTGCCATGTCAGTTATATCGATACAGTCACTGCAAAAAAGCCGCTGGATGCTGATGCTAAGGGCTTGTGAAAACATTTATTTCGCACCAGCTATTCCTTATAAAAAACTTCAAGGTGCTATGAGTTATGTCCCCAAAGGGATTCATCCAGATGACATTTTAATGTTGATTGACGATACCGTCTTCGGAAGTGCCAAAGCAGGGCTATGCCTCACAGCAACAACGCTTTTTTATAAAGAAAGCTTTGGGGAAGAGGCAGCTTATGCTTTAAACCATATTCATCGTGTTGATGATGATATTGGAGTCATTAATCATGGCGTCGTACTTAATCGGTTGGACAATCTGAGCTTTACCCAACTGGACAAGGGAGCAGTACGAACATTAGCTGAATTTCTCAATGAAATCTGTCAGGGAAAGACAGAAACCCCGCAGACTCCTTCAAAGATTGAAGCAGATATCAAGATTATCATTGATCTATCTGCTTACTTCATCACATTTAATACAGGTAGATGGAGTGCTGAGTCTAGTCAAGCCCTATCTCATCATTTTGCCAAACTGAATGATGAAGCATCACAGCAATATATTAAAAGCCTACTAACTGGATATCCTAACTTTGATTATGAAGATTTATTACATCGTTTTGCGGAGCTTAAGGATGTGCTGGCTTATCAGCTTCGTATGGAAATGATTGAGCGATTGGTCTATACGATGGCACTTGGAAAAATTGATAAAGAGCAAGCGAATCTCTTTATGGTTCACCTGTGCCGTGTATCGAATGTTTCTAGAGCGGTCTTTCCTGATCTTGTCAAAATTATCTATGAATGTTTAGCGGAAGAACAAGATCAAAAAATAGTTCCTGATTTGAATCATGAGCAACGACAAGCATGCAAACTTCTTGAGATTCAGCCCGAACTATTGAGTGCGCAAACCCTACAAGTTGCTTACCGAAAAAAAATGGCAGATTTCCATCCCGATAAATATCAGACCTTACCTGAATCAGTACGACAACTCATTGAGCAACAGGCACAGCAAATCAATCAGGCGAGGGCATTGCTAAAGCAATATATGGACAACAACTGAAAATAAAGAATTTTCAATTACATATTACCTCCATGAAGGCATCCCTAAAACGCCATATATCCTCAATTTCAAGGTGACAATATGATAAAGAACAATGTTAATTCAACTCAAAAAATTCCACCGTTATATTGGCTATTAACTGTAGTAATGATGGTCGTGTTAATTGCAGGTGGAATTCTATTTAATCAACATCAAAAACGTCAAAATGAACTTCAGTTAGCTCAACTGGCTTTAGAACAATCTAAACTACAAAATCAGTCCTCTTCAGAACAATCAGCATCAGAACCCGCTGAATCAGGTTTTACTGGCATTGAAAGCATTGCGGAAAAACCTGAAAAACAATCTGCTCACTCACAAGCTGAGAATGAAGTGGTTACAGGTGCAATAGCCGCAGTTGATCAGGCAAAAGCACAAGATACAAGTTTAGGTAACCTCAGTTCAGAAGTAGATGCTGAGTATCATGAAGGAAAAACTTTAAGTTCCAATGCTTCTCATTACGGGCTAAAACCAATCAAATCTGCTCCAGCCGATTTAAAAGCAATCATTCCTACAATTGACCAAATGTTAGCTTCGCATCTCATGAATGTATGGGGACGCTCTGGTCCAGATCAGGTAGCTAAACGAGTTGAGGGTTGGATTCAACATGGCAATACCATGACTTACCGTGCTGCTTGGGACTCTGACCGTTACCAATGTATCTGGTATGTGGTGAGCTGGGATAAGAACAGCAATCAAGTCCTCAAAGAAGGATACCAGCCATGTTTCAGTCACTAATTAAAGCTGACCTGTAGCATTCTTCTAATTATTATTTAACTTAATCAGAGAAAATATCATGAACCCAATCAAACTTATCGCATGTGGAATTTTAAGCCTTTCAGTCAGCTCTATTACCTTCGCTAAAACAGAGCAGGTTACACTAAAATCTAATGTTTACTATGGTGAAGAATCAGTTGTATTTTCTACAACTAAAGGTGAGGTCATTTTAAATAGCTATGCAATACCAGCCAAAGTGGTTCCTCAAGTTAAACCATATAAGAAAGGGCAATGTTTAGAAATCAAATCTAAAAATGGTTTCTTTAAAGATACTGGTGATGGGCAATATATTGAAAGTATCCAACCTTGTGCCAAGAAAGCTTTAGCAACTCCAAAGGTAAATCGTTAATCTAAAAAACGACATAAATCTAATCAAGCCACAAGCAATTGCTTGTGGTTTTTTTATGCCGTTTATTTAAGGAGGAAGATCATGCATCAGTGTCCTTACTGTCACTCATTACATATCACCTTACTGCGCCAGACCGAGCCAACCTCGGGCGTATTTGCAAAGCTTTCATCATTCTCGCCAATGTCTCTGGCAGCCGCCTGTATGCAGTTGTCAAAACGCAGTCCTGTTCACCCTTTGGTAGGCGGTTTTGTGGGCTTGGTTATCGGCGGCATGTTTCTGCTCTACGTTCAGCATCAAGACAATATGGTGACGCTGTTTTACCAGTGTGAGCAATGTCTGGAACATTTTGAAATCCAGCAATCAGGTTTCTCGTAATTCTCATCTTTTACAGCATTTAAATTATTTAAATCACTTAAATAGGAAAAATAATCATGGCACATCAAATAGAAACAATGGCATTCGTTGGTCAAACCCCTTGGCATGGTCTGGGTAATCAACTCACTCAAAATCAACCCATAGAAGTATGGGCACAGCAGGCGGGTATGGACTGGCGAATAGAATCATCCAATGTCAGCTATATGGCAAAGAATGAACGAGGGCAAAATATTTTGATGACTTATGAAGAACAGAGAGTGCTTTATCGTTCAGATACGCATGCACCGCTCTCGGTAGTGAGTCAGCGTTATCAAGAAGTTCAACCTATGGAGATTTTAGAATTTTATCGTGGCCTTACTGAACAATCGGGTTTTGAACTGGAAACAGCAGGTGTACTCAAGGGTGGCCGAAAGTTCTGGGCATTGGCAAGAACGGGACAATCAGCTGCATTGAAAGGGAAAGATGTTAGTAATGGCTACATTTTATTAGCGACAGCTTGTGATGGAACTTTAGCTACTACGGCGCAATTCACCAGTGTACGTGTAGTGTGTAATAACACTTTAAGTATTGCGATACGAGGTCAGACTAGTGGAGAGGGTGTTGTGAAAGTACCCCATAGCACTAAATTTGATGCAGAAAAGATCAAACAGCAATTAGGTATTTCAATTAAGACTTGGGATGAGCATATGTATGAAATGAAACAGCTAACTCAACGAAAAGTAACTCAGCAGGAAGCAGCTGCTTACTTTGATGCTGTGTTTAATAATACGAGGATGAATGCTACAGATCAGGAGGAAAGTATTATTCAGTATTACCTAAAAGCAGCATCTATGGACAAAAAATCAAACTCCAAATCTGAGCCGAATGGTCGAGCGATGTCTAAGGCTATGGAAATGTTTAACGGACAAGGACGAGGGGCGGATTTGAGTTCAGCTAAAGATACAGCTTATGGTTTACTTTGTAGCATCACGGAATTTGTTGATCATGAACGCCGTGCGATGAGTCGTGATCATCGATTGAACTCAGCATGGTTTGGGATGGGAGCGACGATTAAGCAAAGAGGTATGGAGCAAGCATTAGAGATGGTGTCTTAATCATACAGTTGGCTATTCAATTTACTTGTTTATACTAAGTCAATTCATTACGCTGCATCTGAAAAATAAATTCAATTTTAGCTTATTTAATTTTAATAAAGCCCCCTTTAAATTATTGGTATCACTAAACTTTTCTGTTTTGTGTTTTAATCTTTTCAAGTTGAAAGGGAAAACATTTAAATGCATGATGCACTATGAGATGTCTTCGGATAAAAATACATTCGGATCATATCAAGTGAAAACTATATAAAATTAAATAAATAGCTTAAATCCTGAAATATAGTAAAAGGCCTGCTTAAAAAGCAGGTCTTTTACTATAAGCTGTTTAATATTAATAGCAATTTATCGGACTTTTTTTTCATCAAAAACATTAAATTAATATCATTTATGAGAATCCATACTTTCTATCTCTTTTGGAAAAGATACTATTTAAAAGATGATAACAAATCTTTTAGATATTTAGGATTTGATCGATTCAGAACCCTCAATAATCTGACCAAACATCAGGCCCATCCTTAATTTCTTCCATTGTTAATAAACAATCGTTGAGTTGTTGCTGAAGTTGCTCCCAATTAACGCCTTGTCCAATAAAAACAATTTCTTGTCGACAGTCGCCTGTACGTTCATCCCATTTTTCAAAAATACTATTACGACGATAAATATCTTGAGGCCAGTCAGCCTGATGAATGAAATTCCACCATTTTCCCACATATTCCCATGCAAATTGATTTCCTGTTTGCACCAGCATCGCAATATCCTGATAACGATTTGCAAACCAGATATATCCTTTACAACGTAATAAAGCACCGTTATTCCACGCTTGATGTAAAAAGTTCTGAAAACGCTGAGGATGAAAGGGTAGACGCTCACTATATACCCAAGAAGAAATACCATAATTTTCAGATTCCGAATGAATCTCTTCATTCGGATCCATCTGTTTCATCCATCCTGGGGATTTCACTAAATCAGGCAAATTAAATTTGTGAGTATTTAGAACTTTTTCCAAATCAATTTCACCAAAGGACATGGGTAAAATTTCTGCTGCGGGGTTCAATTCATTGAGCAGTGATTGCAATTGAGAGTATTGTTCTTGTCCAATCACATCAACACGACTAACTAAAATAACATTAGCGTATTCAACTTGTTCGATCAGGAGATCAGATAGAGGGCGTGTTGTCGATATTGACTCTTCTTCTTGATGAGCCGTTTCAACTTTGTCAGTAGATTGAATCATTTGAACAAAGTTTTCGCCATTTACTACAGTGACTAGAGTATCTAAACGAGCCAGCTCACTTAAGCTAAAGCCATTTTGATCAAGAAAAGCAAATGTTTCAGCAACAGGCATGGGTTCTGAAATACCCGTAGATTCTATTAAAATATAATCAAACTGTGACTTCTGCGCGATTGTACTAATTTGTTCGAGTAAATCAGCCCTTAAAGTGCAGCAGATACATCCGTTGCTCATTTCAATTAATTGGTCAGTACCACGACTGAGATCTACATGACGGCGCACATCTTCAACATCAATATTAATTTCACTCATATCATTGACGATTACTGCTACTTTCATATTCTGCTGATGATTCAGAATATAGTTGAGTAGGGTCGTTTTACCTGAACCTAAAAAGCCAGATAAAACAGTCACAGGAATACGAGACGAATTAAGTTCAAATTCTGATTTTAATGATATTGCTGTCATGCATGACCTCATAGTTCGTGATAGTTAATATAGAAACTCGGGTTAAGAGGTCTGAGCTTTATCTAAATAGCTCTCAAATAAATCAACGACTACAGAACCTTCAAGACCTGCATCTCCCCATAATTCCTGTGTTGAAAATTCAACATGATAAGTGGGTTGGGGTAATGCATCGGCATGACCGTGACCCGCAGCATCTGGGAATGGCCATTTTTCCGTGGTGCGGTGAAGGACAACACCTGTTTTTCCTCTTACATAGGCAGGTACACGAATATGGCCGGAAATCGATTCATCGCGGACTGTAACCAAGTCGCCAACTTCAAATGGTGGGCGTCCTGAAATTGCTTCGCGGCCATTTGAATGATTTGGGGTAGCGAGTTGGAAATGAGATCCTAAAGCTTCATCGAGTTCTTCTTGCGTAATTACACCAGTCTCTGTAAGCAAAGTGGCTGTTGCAATCACATAACGCTCGTAATATTCAGTCCCAACATGTTGTCGTAATCCAATACGCTCAACAGCATGACGAATCTGATCAATATTAAATTTATTGAGATGTCCTGCGCCTAAAAACATTAATGTATAGGCGAGGTGTTCCCAGTCTTTTTTAAATACAGGTTTATAGCTCTTACTATTAATTTGGTGATCAATTGCGCCAAAACCTTGCTTACCACCTAAATCATGAAAACCATCCATTATGTTTACTCCACTATATCGTTGCTAAAAAGTGTGATTAAAAACTAAGGTAATTTTGGCAATGCAACACCAATAAGTACGTCCTTGGTGATGAGCTGTTGAAGTTCTTCTTCAGTCATATGCTCAGTTCCTTCTGGACGCATTGGTAATACCAGATAACGTGTTTCGGCAGAGGTATCCCATACTTTAATTTTGATATCTTCTGGTAGTTCTGTGCCCAATTCTTTAAGTACCGTGCGGCCTTCACGTACTAATCGTGCTCGAAATTCAAAGCTCTTGTACCATTCTGGCGGCAAGCCCAACACGGGCCAGTTCGTGCAAGAACAAAGGCTACAAACAATCACGTTTTTGATTGTTGGTGTATCTTCAAGGGCAACAATATATTCACCCTGTGGGCCGGTATAACCAAACATTTCACATGCTGCTGTACCATCACGTAATAAAAGCTCACGATAGGCTGGGTCAGTCCAAGCTTTCGCAACAACACGAGCGCCATTAGCTGGATCAAACTTATTGGCAAGCAGGTCAGTTAAACCTTCGATAAATCCTTCAGGTATTAATCCTTTATTGCTAAGGACTGTGTGTAATGCCCATGCTCTCTCGCCTGGGGTGGAGTTTGATGTTTTAAAAACAGATGTACTCACGTGTAATACTCCTTGGTAGAGATGAGTTTCAACGAACCATATTCATGAAGAAATGGTTTGATTGATTGAATGTTTCGGGTTTTGCTTAACTTAAAAAGTTTTCCAGTCAACGGCTGCTTCAAAAGCTGCTGCTGCTTGATAAATAGTGCCTTCGTTAAAGTGGCGTCCGATCAGCATCATGCCAACGGGTAAATCATCTACTAGCCCACATGGCACATTCATCGCTGGATGGCCTGTAATATCTTGTGGGGCTGTATTTCCAATCATTTCAAATGCACGGGTAATGTATTCCGTTAATGAACTGTCTGAGTCAGGCAGAGGTTGGGCAACAATGGGCAAAGTTGGCATTAATAGAAGATCGTATTCAGCCAATTTTTGGTCATAACCTGCACGGGCACGTCTTACAATATTTTGTGCTTTAGCGTAGTAACGACCTGAATAGTTTCGAATGCCATATTCGCCCACAAACATGCAGACTTTTAAGGTTGGAGAAAGCTGATCGGCTTTTTGACGCCAGTCTTTGTGTTTATCGAGTAGTTTGACATCGTATAAGCCTGACCAATTGAAGCCCATACCATTTCCATGCATCATTTGTGCAGTCAGACCTTCGCAGCCTATCGGTGTCCATAATGCACCTGCCAGTTGATGTTCAGGCAAAGAGATTTCTTCAACAATGGCACCTAATTTTTCAAACTCGGCTGCGGCTTGGCGGACTTTTTCTGCGACTTTTTGATCCATGTTGGGTAGAGCAAAGCCTTCCTTAACAACACCGATTTTTAAACCGTTCACACCGCGATTTAAATAACTTGTATAGCTTTCAACATGAACACCATACTGACGCGGGTCTAGCCCATCTATTCCTGCGATGACTTCAAGTAGTAGTGCATTTTCTTGAACCGAACGACTTATTGGCCCTGCATGATCAATCGTATTTTCAATAGGCATAATCCCGCTATAGGGAACCAATCCATGGGTTGGTTTCATCCCATAAACACCACAAAAAGCAGCCGGAATACGGATCGAACCCCCTTGATCGCAGGCAATTGCTAAATCAACATCGCCGTTTGAAACAAGTGCAGCACTCCCAGATGATGAACCACCTGCACAATAACCGTGACGATATGGGTTGTGTACAGGGGCTGGGTCTGAGGTATGGCTACCACCTGATAGACAGAAATGTTCACAGGTCGCCTTACCTAAAATCGTAGCGCCTTCATCAAGCATACGAGTAACGACAGTGGCATCATAATCTGGGATGAAACCTTCTAATGTCGATGAGCCATTCATCATTGGAACTTGAGCAAGTGATACATTATCTTTCAGAGCAACGGTTTTCCCTGAGAGTTTTCCAGTTGGTGCACCTTTGACTTCTGTTTTGTAATACCACGCATTTAGATGATTTTCGGTGATATCTGGTCGATAAGGTTCGGTACGTGGATAGTGTACTTCTGGAATTTCATCTGCCTGCTCATCAATCAAATCATAAGCATCAAAATTAGCCTGCATAATATTTAGATATTCTTCGGCTTCTAAGTCAGTCAACTGCATGTGCAGGTTGCTTGCAATCTGTTTTAAATCACCGATAGTTGGTCTTTGAATAGCCATAATTTTTTACCTGTCACTTGTTATTCTGACTGTAGATATGTTTTAAATTAGTCTGTTTTTTTCTTGAAAACTTGATTTAAAGCGCCAGACATTTGTTCAAAAAGGACAACATGAGCAGTTATCCTGATAGGGTCTAACTTTTAAAAAATGCGTAAATAACGCAAGTTCAGACGAAAATCTTCTTTGAGGCCATTTTCTACTGAAAGATCACGCCCCAGCTGCACGACGAATTGGTCTTTAGGCGTCATAAACTTGCTAATAGCAAAGCGAATGTTGGTGGTTTCGGTGGAGTTATCCTGTGAAACATTATTGATTTTGGTTTCACCACCCCAGTTATGACCGATACCTAATCCCACAGAAGTTGTGGCATTTGGCA
This sequence comes from Acinetobacter sp. NIPH 542, assembly GCF_000369825.1. Classification (NCBI taxonomy): domain Bacteria; kingdom Pseudomonadati; phylum Pseudomonadota; class Gammaproteobacteria; order Moraxellales; family Moraxellaceae; genus Acinetobacter; species Acinetobacter sp. NIPH 542. The sequence goes on along the minus strand of NZ_KB850206.1, from coordinate 2,437,103 downwards.
TATAGCGTCCCATGACTTGTGTTTCAAATGAGATATCTTGTTTAAGGGTGTCCGAATTTGCTCCATAATTATCGTTATTGGTGTAATACACGACATCACCAACCAGATCTAATGCCCAATTTGGTGTGAAATGTTTAACATATGCACCCTGTAGATCGAGTTTCCAGCGATTACTGCCCAAATTTAATGGTTTATCATTATCGTAATCTCCTGTCGGAGCATTGACATATAGAGTTCCTGCAAGAACATCTTTAGCATCATTTAAGCGATAGCGGACAGGAGCAGTTAAAACAAGATCTCCTATACCAGAGCTGCTACCCAGTACGCTGGCATTGTCTTTGCCTTCAACGCGGCCAAAGGGTAATAAGAATTGTGGTTCAATTGTGACGCGATCATTGAGTTCGAATACATGGATCATCCTTGCGATTCCTATGTTTGATTCGACTTTCATATCTTTTGCTGTAGTTGAACCATTGCTATAAAGTGCATCGGTCGTGGCATGCTGATAATAGATTGCGCCGAGAGTTAGTCCGCCTGGAGCTTGCTCATAGTCACCCGGCATAACTTCAGCCCCATGTGTTTCGGCGTATGCAGCCAGTAGGGCTATTAACATCATGTAATATTTATAATATTTTGAATTCATTTGCATTTCCTTTAGGCAATAGCCCACCATGAGCACAGTTAGACTGTGCCTGTGTTCTTGCGAAATAAAATAATTTTGAGGGTTATTTAGGTCGTTTGTGCATCGCGCATCATGCCTGTTTGAGAATGGCAATTGATGTATTCAAATATTTGATGTTTGGCATCACTGACTGAAACTTCATGATAAAGTCGCAAGTTCTGTAAGCCAGTAACAACTTTGAAAAAAGTGGTAAAGATTCTGAGATGTGTCGGATGTGATTCTGCCCAACGTTCTAGTTTATCTAATGAGCGCCAGTAGCCTATATCATAAGCGATATCAAGTAAGTTACCTTCAAAATCAACATTACGAACAAAACGATTGCTATAGCAGCCTACAGATTGGCCTTCATCGCGAAGGAAATCCATGCCATCCTGCAATGAGGGAAGCATTTCATTAAAATATAATGCTCTTTCTTGTTCATCTGCATTGACCCAGTCCTGACCAGAGCGGATTAACGTAATATTGTCATGGCCCTGTACGACCACACGTCCACCTTTTTTAGGGTCACCTGAAAGTATCTGTAATTCACCATTGGCTAACATGCGATCTGTCTGTGAAATTGGAAAGCGTTCTCGTGCTGATCCCCAATATCCATGTTCTTGAATATCATCACTGATACGATCCATGACTGCGCCCACACCCGGCAAATCTTCTTTAAATGCATATAAAGTTTCGAATTGTTCAGCCCGCGGTGAAACAATTTCACGAAAATAACCGATACCATCATTTAGTCGATCATCTGAACTCCACCAGTCATTGACCTCAGCTAAACGTGCCCATTGACAGTAAGCAGCGGGATCACGCCAGTAACCAACCACAATATAATTTTCATAGTTCTGATTATCAGTATGATGCGTTATATCATGGTTTAATGGCCCATTTTCCAAACCAAAACTTTTCACAATATGCTGCATCGCTTTTATAGCAGCAGCTTTTTGATCAGGTTTAAACTGTATCCCCAAATAAGCCATCACAACTTGCTCAAGATCTTCATCAGCACGTGCTACCCACATAGCAAATGGAGGTTCGTATTCATCATGAATTCGTCGGCTAAGTGTGCGAGGGCATTTTAGATGTTTGTCGATTGCTGATTCCATTTTCTTTCTCCTACATCTCTTGTTGCAGTGATTTCTATCGCAAAATTTGTATTGCTTTAACGGCTATGTGTGTTCTGGAGCACCGTTGTTATATTGATATTACGTAAGGCATAAAATGAAACTTGGTCAGAATGGACAATCTCTTGTTTAAAAAAGACAGGTTTTAATTTGATCAAAAAAAATATATCGTTTAATTTATAGTGAGCTGTTGATGATGCAGGATTGCTCGATCAGCATGTAAAAGTATAAGTAGATAAATAGAACAGATGAGTCTTATGGAAAAGGCTTTAACTATGCACAGAGATAGCAGAAGAGCAGTGGTATGAAAGTTGCTTGATGAAAGCAAGGCCATATTTTTTGACATCTTGCGTAGTCGTATAAGGGATTAAATTGCCATGAATCATTATCAGTCATTAAATCCGATTCATTATTCAACTCAAGATATAAGTGCATCCGAACGTTTCGAATATTGGAATGATGTTGTTCTTCGGCACTGTATTCCAGCTCAAAGTAAGCCTGAAGATGAAAAAAATTTTAATGGTGAATTAAGTGTACGTCAGCTTGGTTTGATAGATATATGCACTGTTTCATCCACTATGCACTTTTGGGAACGCACCGAAAAGCATCTACGTTTTGGGCCGAATGATGACTTATGGCTTGGCTTTATGGAAGATGGCTGTGGACAAATAGCCCAAGGTGGCAGGGCAACCCAATACCAAAATAATAGCCTCATGCTATACGATGCAGCACAAACCTTTCAGTTCAATTTAGCAGGGAACAAAAATCACTTAATCCGAATTCCTCGTCATTTATTAATCAATCGTGTGCCTAACATTGAACATTTAACTGCTCAAGTTTTAGATGAAACGCGGCCGGGAATTGTTCCTCTGCGTGAAATGCTACGCCAATCAGTAGATGATAAATTTGATTTTACTAACATGGATTTTGCTGAACGCTTTGCTAAATCAGCTTTAGAGTTATTGGTATTAAGCTTAGAAGTACAGGATATTGCTAAAGTAAATATTGAACGGGATTTATATAGTAAAGCGATGAGTTTTATTTTGAGAAATTTACAAAATCCTGAACTTAACTTAGAAAAGATTGCACAGGCCCATTGTGTATCAACACGCACATTGAGTAGGGCATTTGCGAGACATCAAAAGACAGTAATGTCGGTAATTTGGTGTGAACGTTTAATAGCGAGTCGGGATGCACTAAAAAGTGGTCGGGTGGCCAGCATTTCAGAAGTGGCTTTAGATTATGGGTTTACTGATTTTTCGCATTTTAGCCATGCATTCAAAAAAGCTTTTGGTGTAACGCCGAGAGAATATTTTAAAAAGTGTTAGTTCCCAGTATCTCTTGATTCTTGCTGCTGTAAATGGATGTCTAATGGTTAGCCCATAAGTTTCGTTGATAGCTACGCTTATTTATGTCGGATTTATTCTTTATTACTTGTTATATAGTCGTCATCATTTGGTTAAAGGCACTTCTTGGCAAGAATTCTCCATGATTGATTCTTAGTCTGATAGAAATAAAGAGGCATCGGCCTCTTTAATTTTGATTCGCCTTCTAATTTAACTTGCTCTTGTGCTCAATATGTTTGTTTCTTCCAGCCATGATTCCACTAAAAGCTCCCAATACGGCGATTATTGAAGTCATGAGTAAAGGTACTGTCCAGTCACTAAATAAATCAAAAAGCTTACCAAATATTAATGGCCCTGATGCTGCCATTAAATATCCAATACATTGAGACATGCCGGAAAGTACTGCTGCATCTTCAGTCGTGTTGGTTCGTAATACGATAAAAGTTAGACCTAACATCATGCTAGCACCACAGCCAAAACCAAGTATTAGAGACCAAAATAATGTAAATTTTGGAGCAAATGCAAAACCAGCAAATGCTATAGAAGATAGTAAACTGACTACAACCGCAGCTAAGCGCTGATCATTCATACGACGTAATGTTGCTGCTAAAATCAAACCGGGAATTGCTGTGGCTAATTGAAGAGAACCATGCATTGAACCTGCTTCAGCGGCTGATAACCCTTTGTTCATTAGAATTGTTGGTAACCAACCTACAGCGATGTAAAAAGGCATTGCATTTAAACCCATAAAAAGAGTGACCTGCCAAGCAAGTGGAGATTTCCATACGGCGCTACTTGAATGTGGGTTGTTTTTAGATACATTAATCGTTTCATGATTTTTTAATTGAGGAATCCACACCAAAAGTGCTAGAACAGGTGCTATTACAAATATGGACAAAGCAATATGCCACCCCCAAGCTACTGTAAGTGGAATAACACTAGCTGATGCGATTGCTCCACCTGCACCCATCGTAATAGAGTAAGCACCCGTTAATGATGCAGCACGTGAATGGAAATTTCGTTTGATTAAGCCTGGTAATAAAACATTACCTAGTGCGATCCCAATACCGATTAGTAATGTTCCAGAGAAAGTCATCCATGCACTTTGTCCTGAGCGGATAAGAATTCCAAATGCTATCGTCATGAGTGCAGCAAATAGAGTTCGTTCAATACCAAATTTTTTAGCTATAGGTGCACTTAACGGAGAGAATATGGCAAAGGCAATGAGTGGTAAAGAGGTAAGAAAACCTATTGCAGTTGTACTTAAATTAAATTCTTTTTGAATCCAAGGTAATACAGGAGCAATACCCGTAAAAGGCAATCGCAGGTTTAATGCAATAAGAAGGATACCGAGAATAAGGAAGATGGCTTTAGGGTTAAGCGATTGTTTTAGACTACTCATAAATTAAAAAGGAAATGCAAAGAAATGCATTTTATGAGATATATTTTTGGCATAATACAAATGTATAGACAAGATATATCTAAAATATGCCAAAAAATAAGATAGTGGTAAGCTCTAATGAAGAGTTTGATTCAGATGTCTTTGAGCAAACAGCGATTGCCTTACAATTAGCTCCGCGGCTAAAACCCATTGAGCCAAAACAACATAATCACAGAAAGGGGCAATTAATTTTGTCTTTACAGGGGGCAGTTACATGCGAAGTAGCTAATGCATTATGGCTAGTCCCTCCGCAGCATGCTGTATGGATACCCAGTGGCATATCACATAGCTGTCGTGCTACTGAAAATGCTCAAACATATTTTTTATTCATTGATCCAGATGCGGCTTTAATGCCTGACGAATGTTGTACTGTTGCTATTACACCATTGGTTCGAGAGTTAATCCTTTATTTGGCCGAACAAGAGCCATCATACCCATCAGATGGGGCAACTGCACGTATTGTTACTGTACTCTTAGAGCAACTCTCAAAAGCCTCAATTCAAGAGTTACATTTACCGATTTCAGGTCATCCGAAAATAAAATCTATGGTAGATACACTTATATCTGATCCAAGCAATCGAATGACTTTGAAACAATGGTCAAATCAACTTGCAATAAGTGAGAGATCACTAGCAAGACTAATAGAAAAATCTACGGGGTTGAGTTTTGGAAAATGGAGGCAGCAGCTTCATTTAATGATTGCATTAGCTCAGTTAGCTGAAGGGAATTCCGTTCAGAATGTTGCTGGGAATCTTGGCTATGATTCAGTGAATGCTTTTATCACCATGTTCAAAAAAGCACTGGGGCAATCACCTACAAAATATTTTTCTTCACTAGAAACCAGAAGTTAAAAATTCTTTATTGATAATTAGTTAATCTGATTTTTATTGGCATAAAAAGCCATAAATACATTAATGCCATGTTCGACTCTATTTTCGATTTCTTGCGCTGATAGTGCAGGTCTAACCCCTAATTTTACTTCTAGATTTGTGAACCCTAGCCATAATCCAGTTAAATTGTCTGCTGCAACTTGAGGTTCTTTGGCTATCGCTTGGGATAATAGAGCGATCAGCATATATTGTCCACGACCAGGTCCTGCTGCAAAAAAACGTTCAGGTAAGTTTGGGGTTTTGATTGCAGCAGATGCAATAAGGCGACCCCACCTTAAAATTTCTCTATTATTGATAAACTTAACATATCTCAATCCAAAGGATTTAAGAACGTCATACAAAGGCAAACCGAAGCTTTTTTCAAATTGTTCATCACTTATAGTGAGGTAAGACTCTAATCGAATGACACCTTCTAACAAGCACTCTTTATCTGAAAAATAAGAATAGATTGTCGATTTCGCTACTCCTGCGTCTAATGCAATTGCATCAGTTGTAACGTCTAAACCAATTTCGAGAAATAATTTTCGAGCTGCTGTAAGAATTACGATTTCTTTTGACTTGTCTTTGGGACGACTAGGGCCGCGACTTTTTTCTTTTGGATGATCGGTACTTACGGGCTTTTCAACTTTAATGAAATTGAAAAAGAAATGATCGAAGTTAAACGTCCAAATCCTAAGTTATTTTCAGTAGTTACAATACTTTATCATCTTATTGAGTCAGCCTTGGTTATTTTTAATCCTCTGGGCTATGGATGGGTTGGTGCTAGTGGTTTAATTATTTTCACTCTTTTAACTATTCCGTTTGGCCATGCTTTCTGGAAATTTAATGAACCTAAGCGAACCGCTGAATTTCATATTGCATTAGAACATATATCACTTATTGGTGGGCTTATGTTGGTAGCAGGGCTATGAATCATTAGCTCTGCCATCCATTCCGAAAAAGGAGAAGCTATGAGTGTAAGTCCTGATGTAATTTATCGAAATTCTGCCTAGCTTCACGAAAACGATCTGCATTTTCTACAATCCAGGTCCAGAGCGGGATCATACGAACGAGTAACTCCATGCCTGTGTCAGACAATTCGTACTCGACTCTGGGTGGCATTTCTGCGTAATCATGTCGGAGTACTAAGCCATCACGCTCAAGTTGCCGTAAAGTCCGTGTCAACATACGCTGAGTAACGCCATGCATACGTCTGCCGATTTCAGCATGGCGCAGTCTCCCATACACGCCCAGCGTGTTGATAACACCAAGAGACCAACGGCTTCCTGCATGCACAAGAACCTCTCGTCGTAATCCATCATCATCGTCTCTCAAGCCATTACAAACGGTCTGTGAATATTGGAGTATTTCATCTTGATCCATTCATTTTGCTCCCAGCAGTATCACGTATGTACCTTCTTTTATGCTCACTCTTGAATTGCTAGAGTACAGCAATTCATTTCTTAAGAGGCCTGTTTATGAATAAAGCAGATACCAATATTACATCTAAAAATATTCTTGTACTCGGTGCTGGCGAACTGGGTTTTCCTGTATTACGCAGCCTTGCGCTCCGTGCAAGGGATGAGGGTGATGCTAAAATCAGCGTTTTATTGCGTGCAAGTGCCATTGAGTCTAACGAACCAGACAAGCGAAATCTTATCACCGAGATTAGAAATCTCGGAATTGATATCATTGAAGGAGACCTTGTTAAGAGTTCTATTGATAAGCTGGCAGAAATATTTGCTCAATATGATACGGTAATCGGTTGCGCAGGCTATGCAGCAGGAATCGATACACCAATAAAGTTGGCGCGAGCTGCTTTGCAGGCAAGAATCCCAAGATATTTCCCATGGCAGTTTGGGGCTGATTTTGATGAGATCGGTCGTGGTAGTCCTCAAGACATTTTTGATGCACAGATAGATGTACGTGAATTATTACGCAGTCAGCATGAGACAGAGTGGGTTATCATTTCGACTGGTATATTTATGAGTTATCTGTTTGAACCAGACTTTGGTGTCGTTGACTTGCAAAACGATACTGTTCACGCTTTGGGGAGTCTTGACAACACGATGACGCTTACAACGCCTGATGATATCGGGATGTTAACTGCCGAAATTGTTTTCTTCAAACCACGTATATGTAATGAAATCGTGTATATCGCTGGTGATACGGTTACTTACAGTGATGTTGCTGACAAACTGCAGGCTGAACTTGGCCGTCCCTTTAGACGCTTAGAATGGAGTGAGCAGTATTTGATGGATAAATTAGAACGTGATCCAAACGATATGATGAATAAATATCGTGCAGTTTTTGCTCAAGGGCGCGGGGTTGCATGGGATAAGGGGCGTACATTTAACCATCAGCATGCTATTCCAGTTACTGATGTATCATCTTGGATCAATACAAATCTTATCTTAAATAACAACAAGTGAATTTAATTTCTATTAGTAATAAACCTACTAATTAATTCTGCTCTCTAGCTTTATAAGCTGGGGAGCAATTCTGCATCTAAACGTCATTATTTTAAGAAAACAGAAGAAATTATTAACAATAAATCAGATCATTTATTGTTAATAATTTCGGCCATCCACTCTGAAAATACACGTATTGCCGGTGAAAGAAAACGCTGATGCGGATAAAGTAAAGTCACAGCAACAGGCGGCGGGCACCAGTCTTGTAATACGGCAATTAGTCTTTTTTCTTTTAAGTGTTCTTCCACAAGTCTTTCAGCAAGTTGAGCGATTCCGTATCCTTCAAGGCACATTTTTATATAAAGCTCAGTTTCATTAACAGCGGTAGTCCCACTCATTTGTACAGTTTTTTTCTCTCCATTTTGTACAAAGCGCATTTCACCTGCGTGTCTATTGTTCCCTGAAAAATAATGAACAGCACGGTGATGTTCTAAATCATAGGGAGTTTTTGGAATTCCATTTTCTTTTAAATATGCTGCTGAAGCACATGTTACCCAGCGGAACTCACCAAGAGGGCGGGCAACCAGTGTGGAGTTTTCTAAATTTCCCATGCGGATCACACAATCCACACCCTCCTTAATAAGATCTACTTGTCTATCACTGACGCCTATCATGAGGTAAATATCTGGATAACGGTGCTGAAAATCTTTCAGATTTGGCATGATCACCGAATGAGCAATACCTGCGGGCATATCAACTCTTAATCGACCCTGCGGCTGTTTGATGGCCTTAGTTAGGTTGGACTCAGTATGTTCAATTAGGTCGAGTATATCTCTGCACTGGATGAGATATTCTGCACCTTCTGGAGTCAGGCTAACCCGTCTCGTTGTCCTGTTTAATAGACGGACTTGTAAATACTTTTCAAGATTTTTAACTGTGCTAGTGACTGTTGAGGCAGGTAGGGAAAGTGCTTCTGCGGCGTGGATAAAGCTTTCAGCTTCTGCCACTCGAACAAAAATTTGCATTGCCTGAATACGATCCAATCTCATACCTTTATCCCAGTACCATCTTTATAATTTTAGATTATTCGTTTTTGCTGAATAATAAAAACAGTTTAGTTACTTTTTAATTAAGCAGGTTGAAGACAATACAAAGTAGTAGATTTAAATTAGGAGGCATATACGTTCAACTGATGTTAAGAGGTTTTGATAATCCTCGGTTTGAGGTGGGAGTAAAATAGTTTATATATTGATGAATAAATCGATTTGCATTAACGCTAGTAATCATAAAAATAGAAATACGCATTTTATTTTTAGTAAAGTTCATGCTGCTAAAAGTTGTTAGTCGTGAGAATTTTTTCTATAGATATTTGTTAAGTGTAATTTTTGCAACGCTACGTATGTTTATTTGTGCTTACGTGTCTATTTAAAAAGAACATACTAGACTGATGATATTTACGTAAGGAATCTTTGTATGCAGTTCGGGATTACCATGTTTGGAGATTTACGATTCAGCGTAGAAGAGCAAAAAATGCAGGCACCTAAAGAGCGCCTTAAAGAAATGATCGAAGAAATCAAATTGATGGATGAAGTCGGTCTAGATTATTTTGGTTTAGGTGAACATCATCGTGATGATTATGCAGTATCTGCACCTGAAATTATTTTGGCTGCGGCAAGTATACAAACTAAAAATATTATTTTAGGTAGTGCAGTTTCTGTACTTAGTTCAAGTGATCCTGTTAAATTATTCCAAGATTTTTCAATGATTGACCAACTTTCTGATGGCCGAATAGAAGTCATGGCAGGTCGTGGTTCATTTATTGAATCTTTTCCATTGTTTGGGTATGAATTAGAAAATTACAACGAATTATTTGAAGAAAAATTAGATTTATTGATTAAGCTAAATCAACAAAATCCGATAACTTGGAATGGAAAATTTCGCCCAAGCTTGAAACAGCAATCTATTTTCCCAAGACCGCAACAAGATCAATTACCTGTTTGGATTGCTGTAGGTGGAACACCAGAATCTATTGACCGTGCAGCTAAATTAGGTTTACCTGTAATGTTTGCGATCATTGGGGGTAACTATAAAGAATATAAGCCGTTATTTGATTATTATCGACAAAGCTATCAAGCATATGGTCACGATATGAGTGCATTCCAAATGGGTGTACACATGCATTCATTTTTTGTTGATGATGAAAAAGATTTAATGCAAATACATTATCCAAACTATGCAGCTCAAATCGATCGTATTGGTAAAGGTCGTGGTTGGCCAAGATACACCCCACAACGCTATGCTCAAGGGCGCTCAAAGCAAGGCCATTTAGTAGTTGGTGATGTTTCGTCCACCCAAGATAAAATCTTAGAGATCATTGAAACATTCGGTTTATCGCGCTTTGCAGCACATTTAGATACAGGTGCTGCACGAAGTCATTTAGACATGATGCGTGCCATTGAAATATATGGAACTAAGATTATTCCTGAAGTAAAGAAATCATTACATAAATAGTTAATTTAAATCGGATTTTTTATTAATAGGTGAAATATGAAAAATTTGAAAGATTTATCAGCGTGGAGTAAAGCATTACCCAATACGCCTGTTATGCCTGTGATCTTTGTTGGTCATGGTTCCCCAATGAATGCGATTCAAGATAATGAATTCACACAAGCATGGAATAAAGTAGGTCGAGAAGTCGCTCAGCCTACAGCGATTTTGTGTATTTCAGCACATTGGTTGACTCAAGGTTCAACTGCCGTTACTGCAATGGAGTTACCACCAACAATTCACGATTTTGGTGGATTTCCTGATCAGTTATTTCAAATGCAGTATCCTGCTTCGGGGAATAAAGCTTTGGTTGAGGCAAGTATAGCTGCAATTAATATGACACAAGTCCAAGAGGATCATCAGTGGGGGTTAGATCACGGTACATGGAGTGTTTTTGTTCATATGTTCCCTGAAGCTAATATCCCTGTTGTACAACTCAGCATAGATTATTCAAAAGATGCAAGCTATCACTATGCTTTAGGAAAAGAGTTGGCAGTACTTCGTAGAAAAGGTGTGTTGATTGTTTCTAGTGGCAATATTGTGCATAACTTACGAAAAATTGCTTGGGATAAAATGGATGACCCGCATTATGGCTATGATTGGGCTATAGAAGCCGATAAAAAAGTACAAAGTTATTGGTTGAATCATAATCATAATGCTTTGATTGACTGGGATAAACAAGGGCTGGCGATGCAATTAGCAATACCTACACCTGATCATTACTATCCGATGTTGTATAGTTTGGCGCTACAAGAGGAAAAAGATCAAATGGCGTTGTTTAATGCATCTAATACGATGGGATCATTAAGTATGACATCATTTATTTTAAATCATGAATCCAATCAATAGAGTACCTATTTGCGGCTCTCTTATACTAAGGACTTAATTGCGAAAAAACATTGTTAATTAAAAGAGCATCATTCCGTAGAATTTCTTTTAGCTTATGCCATTCGAACAAATGTTATTCCGAGATTTATGTTGTGACTCCATGTGAACATGAAGTTAAGTAAAGAGTTTTTATGGTTTCCAGTCGTGTAAATAACAGATAGCGTTTTCTTCTGGTTTCATTTTCTTTATATCTGTTGGATCACCAGATATAGGGTGACACATCCGTGTGGATTGCTCATTGTCTTGCCTTGGTGTATGGGCCCACACAGTGATTAAACCAGAATTTTGAATTGTGTGATTGCAAACCTTAGAATTAGATAAAACGAAATTGGAAACAGTAACGACAGAGATTCAGCTAAGCGATGCTTTAAATTTTTCAAATGAAATTTTAGATGGAAAAATAAGAGGCAGAGTTGTTGTAAAGCTATAATTTTTAGTTTTAAAAATTTTAGAGTGGATTTTCAAACTTAGAAATGGTGGAAATCTCATTTTTCAGATGAGGATTTCCCAATAATGATTCGTTCCCTTTATTTTATTTTTAGCCAATAGGGTGATTCAAATGGTGACCAGTACTCATAAGTGTGAAAGATACAGCATTTATAAAGTACTGGTGGGGCTAATTGATGATCTTTAAAGGAAATGTTAATTTTATTCTAATAAGGTTTTATTTAAAATGTTCGAGTAAAATATCTTCAAGAATATCAAAGGTTTTTTTTATACGCTTAGGTATAAGTGTTTGGTAGGGACGATAAAGATAAAGTTGCCAAGTCTCAAGTTTCAATTCGGGCAGAACTTCTACTAATCTTCCATTCTTAAGGTATTCCTTACAAGCTAAATTGCTGGACTGGATCACAGCCTTACCCGCTAATGCCGCCTGAATTTCAGCCTGAGAATCGGTAGTAAAGAATTCTAAATGGCGAGGAATGAAAGTATTCACCCCATCAAGCATAAATTCAAAAACCTTACCAGTTTCTGGATTAAGCAAGCCACTGAAAGGATAGCGTTGACGCAGATCTTCAAAGTCTATCGGTGCACCTAATTTTTCAACTAAATCGGGTGAAGCTAGTAGGGCATGCTTTACCATAGCAATGGGTTTTATTATAAAATTTGGATTAGGTTCACGTTCGATACGAATACCGATATCAATACGATGTTGAACTGTATCTAGTTTCAACATATCTAATCGCCAATCTATAAACAGCTCAGGATAAGGATGAAGGGCTGTCAACAACTTATATAAAACCTGTTCATGGCCGGGAAAACGAAACAGCGTAATTCTCACAATCCCTTTCATATCATTATTATCTTTAGGCGTCTGAAATAATGTTTCTGAGTCTTCCAGAAGACGCTTAGCTCTGGGTAAAAAAAGCTCTCCAAAACTTGTAAGTAAAATTGATCTAGTATTTCGCTTAAATAGTGGTTCACCGAGCTGATTTTCGAGCTCAGAAATGGTACGTGTAACTACAGAGGGAGAAATTGCAAGCTTGACCGCTGTTTCCCGAAAATTAAGTGTTTCAGCAGCCGTAACAAAAAATTTAAGCGCCTCAAGCTTGTTCATGATAGTTGTGTTTTTAGCAATTCTAATTTGCTAATTTAGCAATTTTTTAGCAATAAATCCAGTCGTATACTTAACTCGTCAAAATCAGTAATGATTAAAGAAGGGTAAGAATTGATCATGAAAATGAGAAGCCTAGGTAGTCAGGGCCTTCGAGTATCTGAAATGGGACTGGGTTGCATGGGTATGGACCATGGGTATGGCTATTCAGTTGAAATAAATGAAAGGACTAAGCTTATAGACAAGGCTATTGAACTGGGCTGCAGCCTTTTCGATACAGCCCCTATTTATGGCTTTGAAAACGAAGAGTTGTTAGGTATTGCACTTAAAAAACACAGGGATAACGTCGTCATTGCTACTAAATTTGGCGTGACTGGAATGGAAAATATTAATGGACAGTTAATTCCAGTATTAGACAGTCATCCAGACTCTGTTAGAGAACAATTAGAGGGTTCTCTGAAACGATTGCAGACAGATCATATTGACCTATTTTATCAACATCGTATTGATCCTAACGTCGAGCCAGAAGTGGTAGCGGGCTTAATGAAGGATTTGATATCCGAAGGGAAAATAAAATACTGGGGGTTATCAAATGCATCAGCCTCCTATATAAGGCGTGCTCATGCTGTGTGTCCAGTTACAGCTATTGAAGATCAATATTCAATGATGTGGCGTAAACCTGAACAGGATCTGTTTGAAGTTTGCGATGAACTAGATATTGGTTTTATGGCTTACAGTCCGCTGGGTAATGGATTTTTGAGTGGTCAGGTAACCAAAAATACTCAATATGGGGAAGGTGATTACAGAGGCATGATGGGTCGTTTTAAACCAGAAGTTGTTGAAAATAACCAAGCACTTCTAGATTTAATTGCTGAAATTGCTGAAAGAAAAAATGCTACGTCAGCGCAGGTTGTTCTTGCATGGGAACTGGCTCAGAAGCCATATATTGTACCTATCCCTGGCACGACAAAATTACATCGTCTGGAAGAAAACTTCCAAGCCACCAACATTCAACTTAATCCAAATGAATTAAGCGATATCAATGAAGCATTATCTAAACTTGATATTGACGAAACATTCTTTTAAATAAAATAGAGACCGAAATGAAAACTACTTTAATAGTTGTTCACCCTAATATTAATCAATCTCGTATAAATTCAGCATTAGCTAAAAATGTTGAATCTTTGTCAAATGTTAATGTACGTTATCTTTATGACTTATATCCTGAAGGTAAAATTGATGTAACCGCTGAACAAGCAGAACTCGAAAGTACTGATCGTATCGTACTTCAGTTCCCAATGCAGTGGTACAGCACTCCACCATTACTTAAACAATGGCTTGATGACGTTTTAACATTCGGCTGGTCACATGGTGGCGAAAAGCAGGCGTTACTCAATAAAAAACTTATGCTAGCTGTTTCACTCGGTGGTCCAGAATCGGCTTATCAACCTGATGGTGCTGCTGGACATACTGTAGGAGAATACTTACTGTCTTTTGAAACCATCGCTCAATATTTAGGTATGCAATATATTAAGCCTTTTATTACTGGTGGAAGTGTAACTATTACCGATCAAGAAATTGCGGTACAGGCTGAAAGTTATAAAGCTGTATTAGCATGATTATTATTTGATAAAGTCTTTTGGATACAAAAGTAAGATTGTGTGTGCCGTTCATGAACGGCACACACATTTTTATGGATAGGAGAAAATCAAATGTCGGTACAGACTGTTGAGTTGAGAAAGGCCTATCGTTTATTACAGGTTGGGCCTACTACTATGATTTCCGCGAAACACAATAGTAAATGGAATGTCATGGCTGCAGCTTGGGTTGGCCTTGTTGGAAGTAATAAAGTGATGGCTTTTATAGGGCCTCAGGCATACACCCGTGAGTTAATTGAAAAAAGTGGATTATTTGCCGTTCAAATTCCTGTTGTAAGTCAAATGGAAACAGTTCTATATGCTGGCGAACATAGTTATAAAGATAATCATGAAAAGAATAATAAAATAGCGGCATTTTATCAGGAAGGATTTGATATACCTTTAGTGGAAGGGTGCGCTGGCTGGTTAGTGTGTAAGGTAATATCAAATGTTGACTATGAGAAGCAACACAATCTTTTTATGGGAGAAATTGTTGGCGCATGGAGTGATGACCGTGTTTTCCGTAATGGCCACTGGATTTTTGATGAAGCACCTGATGAATTACGAACAATACATTACGTGGCTGGTGGCCAGTTTTATGCTATCGGGAAAGGAACCAAATTTAATCATGGCCCAGGAAAAGATTAGGCCAAATATTGTATTAAGTTCTCTACTCACATCACCAGAAATAAGCTTGGAACTATAAACCAGAGCATATACGTTAGATCCATTATTGCTGTTCTGATACCAAATAAAAAAGAGCTAGGGTGGTGAATCTAGCTCCTCAAAAGTTTATTCGGCAAATATATTCGTCTTTCTGAGTAGTGAACGAATTAAATTACTGCAGTAGCGAAACGGTTTTCTGGTAAACCAGCGAATACTTTTGATTCTGCTCTTAACAATGCTCCATCATACTTTGATAGTGCAGAGATACCAACACTGGCAGTAGTGCAATAAAGCATAGTGAATTCCTCACCTGCTAGTGTCGGGCAAGTGCTCTGAATACCAGGAGAGGGTATAATGCAGTCTGTTATTCCGTCTGGGTTATAACGTACAATACGATTTCCTCCCCATTCAGCATTCCATAAATAACCCCTTGCATCCACGCATGAGCCATCAGGTGCACCTTTACCTTCTATTTCGACAAATGTACGTTGATTTTTTAGAGAAGGATAATCACAGCAGAAAATACGACCTTGCATCGAGTCACAGTAATACATTGTGCTTCCATCTGGACTGAAGCAGATGCTATTCGGTATAGCGACTTCAGGCAGGGGAAGCGTCTCTATTGTCAGTGTCGCTGCATTCAGCCTGTGAAATTTACCGATAGCCTTAACTGGATAACCGTCATCCATGGTTCCAAAGACAAAATTACCAGAGCGATCGCATCGACCATCTCCTATACGGGTACCTACTCTACCCGGTGATACCACTATGGAGGTAAAACTACAGGTGCTCAGATCATAAAACCTGAGTCCAGATGCCATTCCCATTAACAGTACATCAGCATTTTCGGTAAGGGCAAATGATCCTAGTCTTTCAGGCAGAGACCATCTCATTACGATATCATTGCCTTCTTCTAATGCAAGCAATTCACTACCCTCAATATCTGTCCAGTATATTCTGCGTGTTCTTTCACACCACAGGGGACACTCTCCCAGCAAATTTCTCACATCTGCTGCAACTGAAAACATGTTATTTCTCCAGAGATAAAAATAAGCATTGCGCTTAAATAAATGATTACGGGCATCTGCACTGAGGCAAACGTCCGTAATGATCGGCGCTTAGTATTTTATTTTGTTAGTGAAGGAAGCGCTCAGACAGTCGATCACCGAAAAGCATGACAACTAAACCAGCCAACATGACCAGCATTCCACCCAGTTTGATTAATGAAACTGGTCTTCTTACGGCGCCCAGCAGACCAAAATGGTCAATCATCTGTGATGAAAGTAATTGTCCAACAATTGCGAGTCCCAGTAAGGCCGAAAAACCGATTTTCGGTGCGAGTACTACATAGCTGAATAGAGCGCATGCACCGATCAGTCCACCTGCTAGACTCCACAGAGGTTGAGAAGGAATGGCTGCAAGCGAGGTGAATAATCCACCACGCAGCAGTGAGTAAATTCCAAGGCTGAAAGCCCCAGCAGAGAAGGAAAATAAAGCTGCAGTTACCGAATCACCTCCAAGTCCTCGGGCCAGTTGGCTATTTAGGGTTGTTTGCAAGGTGATACCGAGACCTGCGGCAAAAGCAATTACGTAATAAATCATATTCATACGTTTCATACCCGTTAGTTTGTCTGCTCCAATGGGAGGAACTTTTCTGCAAAAATGTCAGGTTCATACCCAGCGGCAGCAAACAGATGCTGACGCGATTCATCAATCGCTGCATGAAGGAGCTTGCTATCGACACCTAGAACTTTACCGTTCTGCTTGACGATACGTCCGCCGATCATAACGGTATCAATGTTGCTGCGTTCTGTAGCATGTACAACCGTACCAAAGGCATTCCCAGATGGGTAAAGGTTGATGTCACCAGCATTGATTAGGATCAAGTCGGCCTGTTTGCCTGGTGTTAGGCTACCAACTTTATCCTGCAGTCCAGCACAGCTAGCACCATCAACGGTAGCTGCTTTAAGGAGATTTGCTGCTGGAAGCGTTGTTAGTGAATGTGAGGAATCACAACAGTTCTGTTGCTTGTGCATACCCATCACCCGCTGTAGATAAAATGCAACGCGCATTTCCATAAACATATCGGTACTATAAGACGTTTCATTATCCACGCTTAGACCAGGGTTGATACCATGGCGCTGAGCAGCCTCAATGGCAAACATACCATCTTCGATGCCATAATGTGCATCAGAGCGCGGGCATACATTCACCCGAACCCCAGCTTCACGTAGGATCCTCCATCCTTCATCGGGGAGCGCCGTACAATGATTGAAAATATTGTCAGGGCCAAGAAGACCTTGCTGATGCAATGATTCAAGTTCAGAAGCCATCTCGGCACCAAAGAACTCAGTCACGATTGGTAGCCCGAGTCTACGGGCCTCAGCCCACAATTCTGGTTCCAGTTGGGCCATAACACCAAGAGAAACAAGACTGTCAGGGGTGTTTGTAAAATACTTTTCTTGAAGGCGCTGCCAGTTCCCAGGCCAGTGTGCTCTATCCCATTCTCCTGATACAGGTGCACCAGAGGCATGGATGGCACGAATGCCAGAGTCAAATAAGGCCTCTACAGCAGCGTCCGAATGTGCAGCGGTACGGCTGTTATGAGAATTATCGATGATTGTTGTTATTCCCGCATCAATAGCTCCAAGAGCTGTCAGCAGATTACCAACATAGATATCGACAGGACGATAGTATTTGGCAAAAGAGAAGTGTGTAGCATTGCTGTAGTCATCCAAACATGTGGCATTAGGATTGATGCGGCGTAGTTGCCCTTCCCATGAGTGACGATGAGAATCAACCATTCCTGGCATCACAATCATGTTTTTTGCGTCTATGATGTGAGCATTTTGTGCATTCAGATCCTGACCGACGGCAGTAATGGTAGATCCTGTGATAAGAATATCGCCGTGTTCAATGTTGCCTACATTCTCATCCATGCTTAAGATGGTTGCACCACGAATCAGCGTCATTGGTGGATTTACAGTCTGGTTATTAACAATATTTCTAATATAATCGGTCATTCAAAAAGCCTTTCTCTAATCTATAACAAAACGATATGTCACTTAATTAACTTGAAAAAGGTGCTTAATGCGTTTTCATAATTCAATATTTACGAATAATGATATTAAATCTAGATAGATTACAGAGGTAAAAGAGCGAGTAAATAGAGCCTATTTATTAGGCTACGTATTTATATATTGGAGGTTTTTATCCATTAAAGGCTCCTGTGATCGACCGCCTTATCATGTTCAGAAGAGAGTGGAATACATACTTTGAATAAGCCTTAAATATATAAAAGGCAACATATAAGCCATTTTATATTCTTTGGGAGAGTTTTAAATTAAGTTATTTATTATTAAAGTTTTTTTCATTTATTTTTACACGTCGAGCTTGCTCAAGATGTTGTCTCAGTATATCTGCAGCTTTAAGTCGATCACCTTTTTCTAAGTATTGAATAATTTGTAAGTGTTCTTCTGCTTGCGCTTTTCTTGGATGACGATCGATTACCTGATGATATTCAACTAAACGACGTAATTGATTAATTCTTTTAATATTTTGATAATGAAATCGATTGCCTGAAAATTCAGCAAGCATTTCATGAAATTGAGCATTATTTTCAAATAACTCTGATGGTGTCATTGTTAGATAATTTCCATCAATAATAAATAATTGTTTTTGCTTGCATAATTCTAATACTTCGTAATCGATCATAAATGTTGGCATTAGTATGCCAGCTGGTTCAGTTATCGCTCGGTACGCATAACTTTCTTCATAAGCTTGTACTGAATCAATAAGAGGTAAAAAACACCAACCTTGTCCAGCACATTGTTCAATCCAACCTTCTTGCTGAATTCGGATTAATACATTTTTTAATGTACTCCGAGAAGTATTAAATAGACGAATAAAATCAGTTTCAGTAAATTTATCAGGTAATTCTTTTCTTAATCGACGTCTTGCAATTTCAATGTAGAGCGGGTCATCTACAGACTTATCAATTTCATTTGCGAGATCAGCATAATAATTATCAGACTCGGCTAAAAAGAAACCTCTATTTTTATCGTGAATAAACATTCCTTTACTAGCCAAATATTGCAAAGCAAATTTAATAGGAGTACGGGAGATATGTAGTACTTTGCTAAGTTCTAGTTCGGTTAAATGTTGACCGGGTTGCAGTTGGTTTTGGCGTACAAAATAAACAATATCTTTCACCGCTTTGTTTTGTAAAGGAGTTAAGTTCATAGATATATTAAAAATTTTGCCCAATAGAAAAATTAAGTGAATATAATACTATTGTCTATGTATTTACGTTAGCCCTATTTAAAAAATACTCGTCCTAAGATATTTAGTAAGTTAAATTTTAAGTAGTGGAAATATTCCAAATAAAAGGGCTGTAATTAAAAAAATTAGACATGTCAAAATTGCCCACCAGATTGTGAATTTTTGATGTTCGTTAAACTCAACACTTGCTAGTCCACACAATAAATAAGTTGAAGGAACTAATGGCGATAAAACATGAACTGGTTGGCCAATTAAAGATGCTCTAGCAATTTCAAATGGTGTAATGCCATAGTTAGATGCAGCTTCTGACAAAATTGGTACGACTCCATAATAAAATGCGTCATTTGACATAAAAAAAGTAAGAGGAATACTAATTAGAGCAGTTATAGGTGCCATATATGGCCCCATCACTGGTGGAATTATTGCTGTAAATTCATGAGACATCGCGTCTACCATGCCTGTGCCAGTTAGAATTCCTGTAAAGACACCTGCTGCGAAAATTACACCAACTACACTTAGAGCAGTATTTGCATGTATTGCGATACGTTGCTTTTGCTTTTCTAGACAAGGATAATTTACAGCTAATGCCAAGCAAAAACCAAGCATAAATAAAATAGGCATTGGTAATATGCCTATGATTAGGCAAACCATCAAAATAAAGGTTAATGCTGCATTGAACTTTCTTAAATCTGGTCGATGTGCATCTGGATGTTTGGAAATCGAAATATTAAAGTTTCTTTTAATATTAATTTCATGAATTATCCCAAGACGCTTCTTTTCAAATTTTCCATATAAATAGGCAATAAAAATCAACCATAAGCACGCAATGACTAAAGCAGGTAACATAGGAACAAAAATATGTCTTGGATCTATATTTAATGCACTCGCAACACGAGCTGTTGGTCCTCCCCAAGGTACTATATTCATTGTCCCATTAGCTAGAATCATTAGTGCAGTCATGATAAGAGGATTCATACCAATGCGCTTATAAAGTGGAAGCATTGCGGTTACACAAATCATATAAGTAGTAGAACCATCACCATCTAGGGAAATAAGCATTGTTAAAATAACTGTACCAATAGCAATTCTTACAGGATCACCTTTTACACATTGCACGATCCAATTAACGAAAGGATCAAATAGGCCTGAATCAATCATTAACGCAAAATACATAATGGCAAAAAGCAGCATAATTCCTATCGGCGCTACCTTCTTAATACCCTCAAGCATCATTTCACCAAGCTTTATTAATTCAATATGACTTAAGCTTTCGAAATGAAAACCTAATAGCCAAGCAATAATTGAAAAAATAAATGGAATGAGGGTAAGAGCAACTAAAGCACTTAATTTTTTTGACATGATCAAATACATAAAGCAAATAATCATGCTTACACCTAAAAGAGTGAGCATGGTTGCAATCCTCAGCTTAAAAATTACACTTGCTAATATTGAACTTTTTTATAAAAAAATACAATTTTAAAAACTGTTTTATTTATTTGATTATTGTTTTAAATGCATTTTATTGAAAAATAAAGAGTAATTATTTTGTTGAAAAAATATGTATTGTATTTTTTTAAAAAAAAGAGCAATAATTTGTTATTATTAAGGAGCCTGATATGAGTATAAGTTGGTCAAAAAAAATTAAAATTTGTGATATCGAATACAAAATTATTGATATTGAAAGTGCTGTTAAAAGTATCGGTGGAAATTATGAAAAATTACCACTGAGCCATCGAATTATGGCTGAAAATATATTGAGAACAGAAGAATCTCCTATGGTGGCCTTAGAAGCTATTTTATTAAGGACGAAGGATAGCGATATTTCATTTAGACCAGCTCGAGTTGTTTTACAAGATTTATTAGGAACTCCTGCGCTTGTAGATCTTGCAGGTTTAAGAGATGCGGTAGCTGAAAAAGGTGGTAATCCTAAATCAGTGAATCCAATGACCCCAACCCATTTGGTTGTAGATCACTCGTTAAATGTTGAACATTGGGGAACTGCGGAGGCATTATCTCAAAACGAAAAAATTGAATTTAAAAGGAATAGTGAGAGATTCGCATTTTTAGATTGGTGTAATAAAGCTTTTGATAATCTTTCAATTATTCCCTCTGGAAATGGAATTTTACATCAGATTAATCTTGAACGCTTAACAACAGTTATTGGTACAAAAAAAATCAATAAAGAGTTGTGGGCGTTCCCAGATACATTAGTAGGTACTGATAGTCATACGACAATGATTAATGCAATTGGCGTATTAGGATGGGGAGTTGGTGGAATTGAAGCCGAAGCTGCTATGCTTGGAAAATCATTAAAAATGAGAATTCCACAAGTGGTTGGCGTTAAGTTAGAGGGTAAGCCACCCCAAGGTTATATTGCTACAGATATCGCATTGGCATTGACCGAAATGTTAAGGAAAGTTGGTGTAATTGGTAAAATTTTAGAATTTTATGGACCAGGCGTTGCTCAGCTTTCTCTAGCAGATCGAGGCACGATTTCAAATATGGCACCTGAATTTGGTGCAACTTCGGCTATGTTTGCAATAGATGACCGAACAATTGAATATTTAGAATTGAGCGGGCGTGGTGGTCACATTGCACAATTAACTGAAGAATACGCAAAGCAACAAGGATTATGGCATTCAATGCTTAATAATGTTGAGTATGACTATACAGTTAGCTTAGATTTAGGTGAAGTTTCACGATCAATATCGGGTCCAAAGCAACCTCACCAAAGAATTATTTTGAAAAACAAACAGCAGATAAGTAATAAGCCATCTGAAAATTTAGGAAATGGTTCTATCGTTTTAGCTGCAATTACTAGTTGTACAAATACATCTAATCCGAGAGCCGTTATCGCAGCAGCACTAATTGCTAGAAATGCTCATAAAAGAAATCTAAAACGTGCTCCTTGGGTTAAAACCTCATTTGCTCCTGGTTCTAAAGTGGTTTCAGACTATCTAGAGCGAGTTGGTCTAAATAAAGATTTAGATAAATTAGGTTTTAACGTGGTTGGTTTTGGATGTACAACTTGTAATGGTATGTCTGGTCCATTACTTTCACCAGAAATTGAAGATGAAATTCGTGATAAGAAGCTTGAAACTGTAGCAGTAACGTCTGGTAATCGTAATTTTGAAGGCAGGGTCCATCCTCTAGCTCGAGAAGTTTTCATTATGTCACCTCCATTAATTGTTGCGTATGCAATAGCAGGAAGCTATTTAATTAATCCTGAGACAGATTCATTGGGGGTCGATCAAGACGGAAAACCAGTTTATCTCGATGAATTATGGCCTTCTGACGATGAGCTAGATGCTATTGAGCGTAGTGCATTATCGGCTGATTTATTTGATCAAGCATATAAAAATGTTCCTCGTGAAGCTGGCTTGATCTTGTCTGATGTTCGGGCTTCTACTTCAGCTCAATACCAATGGGAAGCGGAAAGTACTTATATCAGAAAACCGCCATATTGGAATGATGATTTGGCTGCCATTAATCCTGAAAAGGATTTAAAAGGTATGCGTGCCTTAGTAATGTTATCGGATAACATCACAACAGATCATATTTCTCCATCGGGTGCAATTTTACCAGATAGCGATGCTGGCATTTATTTAAAAAGCTTAGGGATTGAAAAAGCTGAGTTCAACTCTTATGGAACTAGACGAGGAAATCATGAGGCTGCACAGAGAGCAACATTTGCTAGCCCTCGTTTAAAAAATGAGTTAATGCAAGACGGCCGAGAAGGTCCTTGGACAATGCTTTTACCTGAAAAAACTGAAACTACTATTTTTGAAGCCGCACGTGTATACGCTAATCGAAATCAACCACTGATTGTTATTGCAGGTAAAGAGTATGGTAGCGGTTCCTCTCGAGATTGGGCAGCTAAAGGTCCAAGATTACTAGGTGTTCGTGTTGTAGTTGCTGAAAGTTTTGAACGTATCCATCGAACTAATCTAGCTGGTTTAGGAATTTTACCACTTCAGTTCCCTGAAGGAGTAACAAGAGAAACTCTTAATCTTACAGGTTATGAAACATTTTCAGTTGAAGGTATTACTGATCATTTTAAACCACAAGATAAATTAAATTTAGTTATTCAGAGGGAAGACAACTCAATAATTTCTATAGAGGTAACCAGTCGTCTTGATACATATGAAGATGTGAAATTCTTTCGTCAAGGTGGACTATTGCCGCAATTGTTGAATGAAATACTTGCAAATCAGAAATTTACAAAATTGAGTAATTAATCATGACACAGAAGAGAATTCCTGCCATCTATATGCGTGGTGGTAGTAGTAAAGGCGTTTTTTTTCTAGATGAAGATGTTCCACCGCAGGGACCTGAGCGAGATGCATTCATACTTAGAGTTGTTGGCAGTCCAGATCCGTATGGAAAACAAATTGATGGTATGGGAGGCGCAACCTCCAGTACAAGTAAAGTAGTCATAATTAAAAAATCTACTAGAAAGGATTGTGACGTAGATTATTTGTTTGGTGCTCCAGCTATCGAGGATCCAGTGGTTGATTGGTCTGGAAATTGTGGCAATCTCAGTTCTGCTGTCGGACCTTTTGCTATACGAAATGGTTTAGTTAATGCTCCTAGAGATGGAGTGGCTACTGTACGAATTTGGCAGGAAAATATACAAAAGCAGATTATTGCCTATGTGCCTGTGAAAGATGGAGAAGTTCAAGAAGAAGGTGATTTTGTTCTAGATGGAGTCACTTTTCCTGGGGCAGAAGTAGTTCTTGAATTTCTCCAACCAGGTGGTACAGATGAAGGAATTCTACCAACTGGAAATGTAATAGATTTTGTTGATATTCCAGAGTTTAAAGAAGTTGAAGTCACTTTATTAAATGCGGGTAATCCCACAATTTTCATTAATGCAAAGCAGTTAGGGCTTGATGGGACTGAAACACAGTCTGATATCAATAATAATTTAAAACTATTGAACCTAATGGAGACAATCAGAGCAAATTGCACAGTGGTAATGGGCCTAGCGAAAACTCCTGAAGAAGCAACTAGACTTCGCCCCCATACTCCTAAGCTATGTTTAGTTGCAGAACCTGCTGACTATAAAGCTGCTGGAGGAAAGTTAGTTGTTAAAGATCAAATTGATGTAATTGCACGAATCATTTCAATGGGTAAGCTGCACCATGCAATTACTGGAACGGGGGCTATCGCTGTTGCAGTCGCTGCATGTTTAAAAGGAACTTTAGTTAATAAAATTGTGGGAGAAATTGGAAATAGACAAGTTCAAATAGGTCACACTGCTGGGACTGTAAATGTTGGGGCGCAGACACAATTTATTAATGATCAATGGATCGTAGAAAAGGCAATTATGAGCCGAAGCGCGAGAGTTATTATGGATGGGTATGTACATATTCCTAATTCTCTAAATTCTTTTTCATTTTAAGTACAGGATATAGAAATGACTCAAGAGCCTCTCATGGAAAAATTTAATAAATTATTGATAGCTCCAACCGGGATATTAAGAATTGCAATTAATTTAGGTAATCCTGTTCTAGCAAGGAAAGATGGTCAAGATAAACTAAGCGGTGTATCCGTTGAATTAGCTAAATTATTTGCTGAATATGTGAGTTTGCCATATACATTGATTCCATTTAATGCAGCAGGAAAAGTTTTTGAAAGTTTGGAGGAAAATCTATGGGATTTAGCTTTTCTAGCTAATGAGCCTAAAAGAGCTGAAAAAATTGCGTTTTCGCGACCATACGTAATTATTGAAGGAACCTATTTGGTAAAAAAAGATTCAAATTTTAATACAGTATCTGATTTAGATAGGGCAGGTATTAAAATTAGTGTGGGTAAAGGCGCTGCTTATGATTTATTCCTCAGTAGAACTTTAGAGCATGCGGAATTAATTCGAACTGATACATCTGAAAGTGCAATTAACTATTTTGTAGAAGGAAATGTCAATGCAGCAGCGGGTATACGCCAGCCTTTGTTTAGAACTAGCAATACTTATTCAGGCTTTAGGGTGTTGAATGATAGTTTTACTCAAATTAAGCAAGCGATGGCAGTTCCACGAGAGCGTGAATATTTAGCAGAGATAGTCGATGCCTTTTTAGTAGGTCAGTTGGAAAGTGGACAAATAAATCGATTGTTTGATTTAGATGGACAGAGTGATATCTGTATTCCCAATGTGACTTGAAGTATTTTTAATAAATAATTTTATTAAAATGCTAGAAATATATTGAAGAAATATGGATCGATTTTTGTGAATATTATATAAATCGATCCGTTAAGTATTAATTTATTAAATTTACCAGCTGTAAATGGAGTTTTTCAGTGGAATAATGTTTATTGTCTAAAGGAAAGTACTGTGAAGTGTAAATTTTTATGCCATTACTGGTGCTGAAGCAGAGGTAGAGAGAAATTTATCATATATAAATAAAAAAAATAGTAGACAAGTGGGTATCATGGTTTTGAACATTATTACGTTAGAAAAGAAATCTCAACATATAAAATAAGGACTCTCAATGAATTGGTCTTCTCCATGCTGTAAATGGGTTAGGGTAGAAATAGTAAGGTTAAAAAATATCTATCTGACCTGCTAATTACATGAGCGCTATAATCAGATGAAATTTGGGGGGAATGCACTTTATGAAAAGTATTCGCTTCAAGAAAATCACATCATAGCTGATGAACTTTCTGAAAATTTACTATCAAGGTTGCACTCTCTTTATCTGCTGCTTATAACAAAAAGATTGTCTACTTTGATTGTAATAAAGCAGATGCCAATGGAAAAAAGATAGTAAAAGCGCACAAGTATTTTTCTTTCTCGCCACGTGAGATCGCAGAGTTCGTCAAACCCACACCAAATCAAGAACATGAAATTGACCCGCTACTTGCGCAACAAGTGTGGGAAAGGGCTAAACCCATTTTTGAAATGAGAATGGAGTTTGCTGAAAAATTCGCAAAAATTGCGGCTGAAAATCAAGATTGGTATCAACCATCAGAAAGAACTGCTAAGCAAATTGAACGACTTGCTAAGTGGCATTTTGAACGTCATGGATTACACCAATTTGATAGATATGAGCCGGAGAGGCTGCTTTATAATCCAGTACCATTTAAAGGTGCGAACAGTTCATGGCGGTTAAAAGATAACCCTATAGTTAAAAAGAAGCCTTCAAACAATGAGCTGGCTCATCTAGTTGCTACACGAGGGAAGTATTGGACCAGATATGAAGAGGATTGGTTCTGTCCTTGTTGTTCTAGGGATAAATATGATTGTGTGAGGCCTTCAAAGAAAAATTCATGGATATTTGAGGTTAAAACAGCTTATCTATTTTCAATCGAAGAGATGAATTTCGATTCCAACCCTGCTCCAATGTGCGTTGATTGTATCGATATGGCATTAAATTTTGGGCGGGAAGTGTTGGAGTTAAGCGGAAAGCGTTCGATGATCCACTTTCCTAGTTCTGTTCTTACCTTAAAAGAGCTTCGAGAAATTGTAATTTCTAGACCACACTCTCAACACAAGTTTAAGAATGAAGTCATTGATCGTATCATTCCAGAGATTGTACAAAGAGTCGTTAAGTTCTGTGATAGTTTGCCATGACGGAGAGTATGGGATATCCTCGAAAATGGTGCTGTTACAGCAAGAAGCTCGATAAATGTACGATCGTTAGAAAGAAATCCATTGCAGTAAAAATTGCAGTAAAAAATTAAATTTTAATATATAATTCTTTATAAATCATATGGTTGCTTCTTTAATTTGACTGACACCGCTTCCGCCAAATTCTTAAAAAGCCCTTGTTAATGACGAGGGCTTTTTTTTTACCTGTAATTTAAAACTGCTCAAGTGAAGAGAAAATACAGTATAGGTGTGATTCAATATGACTATTAAATTGTAGGAATCGTCCCACCATCAATCACATATTCAGTACCTGTAATTGCAGACGCACGGGATGATGCCAAAAAGGCGATAAGATTTGCTATTTCATCAGGTTTAGCTGGTCGTCCAATAGGAATTCCTCCGATTGAATCCATAACTATCTTTTTACCACCCTCGTAATCTGTACCAGCTTGTAAAGCCAGTCGCTCTGCAAGAGCAATAGATGCCTCTGTTTCAATCCATCCTGGAGAGACTTGAATAACTCGAATACCTTTGGGAGATATTTCTTTTGACAGGCTTTTACTATAAGTCGCTAGCGCTGCTTTTGCAGCAGCATAAGCTGTCGTAGCTTCTGGTAATGGAAGTGAACGTTGTATTGACGTAACGTGGATTACAACACCTTGGCCTTGCTGAATCATATTGGGAATTAGTTGACGATCAATACGTATTGCAGGCATCAGATTTAGGTGAAGTTCTTTATACCACTCTTCATCGGTTAATGCTGCGAATCCACCTGCTGGTGCAGATGAACCACCAAGCATGTGTATAATTATGTCCACACCACCTAATATCTCTTGTACTGCTTGGACGATAGCTTCACAACCTTCTCGAGTTGTGAGATCAGCAGAAACAAAATGTGCATTATTCGGTAAATAATCTGGTTGAGTTCTAGCAGTAGTTAGTACTGTTGCGCCGAGTTCATGGAATAATTGAACTGTGGCAGCGCCAGTACCTTTTGTGCCCGCAGTGATTAAGGCACGTTTTCCTTTTAAAGTAATAAAATCTTCCATTAATAAATCCTCAATTTAACAACTTTGCCATTTTCAAGTGTGAACTGGAACGTAAGTTTCACAGGGCTATTTGGAAAGTTGCCACTCCCTTGTGTTAAAACCGTGCTGATATGGTTAGTATTAGAAACCTCAATAATTTCAAGTGAGTACTGGTATTTTTCTTTCATTGCCAGCAACCATGTACGAATTTCCACAATTCCTCTGTATAGACTGCCATCGTCTTCAACAATGGCAGAGTCAGAAAAAATTTGGTTTAAAGCATCTAAGTCGTTCGCTTGATCAGCATCAAAGTATGCGCTAACAACTTCTGGTATATCTTTCATGAGTCGCTCTTTTTCAATGATCTAAATTGATGTTTTAAATTTTATAATTTGACGATTGTTCTAACAATCCGTATAAAATGGGATGTTTAGTTGAATAAATCAGGATAATGGAACGAGCAAATTTAAATGATCTAAAAGCAGTAATGGCAATCGCTAAGCGAGGAACTTTTCGTGGCGCTGCGATTGAACTTGGGATATCTACAACAGCTTTAAGTCATGCAATTAGTAAATTAGAGGAAAATTTGGGTGTACGTCTGTTTAATCGGACAACACGTAGTGTCTCATTGACAGAAGCAGGCAGACTTTTTGTAGAACAAGTCGGGCCTGCTCTTCAGGATATTCATAGTGCCTTAGATATTGTACGTTCGCAGAGAGAAATACCCTCAGGTACATTAAGAATCAATGCGGCCGCATTTGCAGCGAGAGAAATTATTTCTCCTGTGATTATCGAATTTCTTCGACGTTATCCAGAAATGAATATTGATTTGGTGACTGAGGGTAAACTTGTTGACATTATTGCTGATGGTTTTGATTTAGGTATTCGAGTTGCCCATCTTGTTCCAAGTGACATGATTGCAGTGTCTCTTGGTAAACTTCAAAGATATGTTGTTGTTGGTTCACCTGAGTATTTGGAGCGTTACGGAAAGCCAAAAATACCAACAGATCTTTTTAGACATAAATGTATTCGAGTACGTCTTCCTGATGGTGCACTATTTAGCTGGAAGTTTGAAAAAAATGGAGAAATTATTCAAATTGATGTGCAAGGACCGATTACCCTTGATGAAGCAAGCTTATCAAGAGCTACAGTATTAGAGAACATTGGCTTAGGATACTTTATGGAACAGGATGTTCGTGCTGAAATTGAGTCAGGTCAACTTATTTCTGTTTTGGACGATTGGATGCCTTGTATGTCTGGTCTCTGTTTATATTATTCAGGAAGACGCAATCAATCTGCTGGTTTGAAAGCCTTCCTTGCCCTAGTTCGTGAAGTAGCGTTGTGCAATGAGTAATTCGTTATATATCAATTTTGAATAACGCTATTTAATTTTTATAAAAATATGTGCTTATATTTTTCCTTATTGTCATCTTAGTTTGATTTATAAGTAATAAAAATCGTTTGTTCTTCTCATTTAATAGTTCACTCTCCATTCTTAAAATAAAAACTTTAATCTTCATTTAAGTTCAACTCTTTAATTTATTACATAGCAATTGATTTCTTTAATAGGTCAGAAAAACTCAAACATGACTTTATTTTAGCTAAATCAAAAAATTAAAGTGAGTTATAAAAAATGAACCAATTCGTAACAAGTTCGAAGAATATTATTCGTGGTAAATTTCACCCCGAATTTTTGCAAGATGAAGTACTCGCCGATATTTTTATTCAAAC
The DNA here is from genome assembly GCF_000369825.1 of Acinetobacter sp. NIPH 542. Lineage (NCBI taxonomy): Bacteria > Pseudomonadati > Pseudomonadota > Gammaproteobacteria > Moraxellales > Moraxellaceae > Acinetobacter > Acinetobacter sp. NIPH 542. The sequence continues at coordinate 2,407,318 of NZ_KB850206.1, read as the reverse complement.
TGCTCAAAATCTCTCAGATAAAACAGCTTTAATTGAAGCAAATAAAACGTTGACGTATGGGGAGTTATATCAGCAAGCCTTAATTATGGCTCAACATTTGACGATAAGAGGGGTAAAGCCAGGTCATATTGTTGGGTTATGGGTACCTCGTGGTATTGAGCTTTTAAAAGCCCAATTGGCGATTTGTTTGAGTGGCGCAGCGTGGCTTCCTTTTGATATGGATACGCCAGCCGACCGTATTGCGGTTTGTCTTGAAGATGCCGAAGCTGTCGGGATGATTACTACCGATGAATGGTATGAACACTTAGCTGAAGTGCCACAAACAAAATGGACAAATACTGAACTTCAAAAACCACTCAGTGAAAATATTCCTTTAGCTAGAACGACCTCCGATCAACCTGCGTATATTATTTATACGTCAGGCTCAACGGGTAAGCCGAAAGGGATTGTAATTACTCAAAAAAATATTTGTCACTTTCTACGTAGTGAAAATAATATTTTAGATATTCAAGAGCAAGATAAAGTCTATCAAGGCTTTTCTGTCGCTTTTGATATGTCGTTTGAAGAAATCTGGCTGTCTTATTTGGTTGGTGCAACTTTGTGGATTGCACCTAAGTCGCTTGTCAGTGACCCTGAACGTTTATGCCAAACATTAAAGCAGGAACAAATTACTGTTTTACATGCGGTTCCAACCTTACTGGCTTTGTTCCCTGAAGATGTACCTAACCTAAGAATTATTAATTTAGGTGGGGAAATGTGTCCAGACTCACTCGTGGACCGTTGGGCATTACCTCACCATCAAATGTTTAATACCTATGGCCCAACTGAGACCACGGTTACTGCAAGCCTTGAGTCATTAGAACGTGGTAAACCCGTCACGATTGGTAAACCTTTACCAAACTATGGCATGTTGGTGATTAACGCAGAACGAGAATTACTGCCTCAAGGTGAAACAGGCGAGCTGTGTATTTTCGGTCCAAGTGTGGCACCCGGCTATTTAGGGCGACCTGACTTAACGGCTGATAAGTTTATTGAAAACCCGTGGGCAATGAGTGCGGATGAAGAGTTGCTTTACCGTACTGGTGATTTGGCAAAAATTGATGAATTTGGTCAAGTCCATTGCTTAGGGCGTGCTGATGATCAGGTAAAAATTCGTGGTTTCCGTGTTGAACTCGGTGAAATTGAAGCGGCACTGTGTGATATTGACGGGATTGGCACAGCAGCTGTAATTCTACGTCAAGAAGACGGAATTGATCAGCTTATTGCTTTTATTGCAGCTGAGCTTGATGCCAAACAGCCCATAGAAATTAAGCAACTTCGTCATACTCTAGCTCAACGTTTACCACCTTATATGGTGCCGAATCGTTTTGAGATTATTGAAGAAGTACCGCGTTTATTATCTGGAAAAATTGACCGTAAAGCGTTAAAAGTAAGACCGCTTACGAGTGTGATTGACCGCAGTGAATCTGATCAGCCGCAAAATCCAGCCGAAGAAATTTTATTTGAAATTTTGAACCGTCTGTTTCCGAACATGCCGATTAAACTAGATTCGGATTTCTTTGATGATTTAGGTGGGCATTCGCTGTTAGCAGCCGTTTTAATTTCAAACCTGCGTGAACATCAAGAATATAGCCATCTTACAATTCAAAGCTTATATCAAGCGAGAAGAGTGGGGGCAATTGCTGCTTTAATGTTGGAACAGCCAGAACCTACATTATTTGATAGCCAAATTGGGCAAGACAACCCGCGTAATCAAACTTATAAATGGTTATGTGGTATTGCACAGCTTGCGACTATTCCAGTTTTAATTTCGATTAATATTTTGCAGTGGTTAGCACCATTCTTTACCTATCACTATTTTACAGGTGGAACCCGAGACAGCATTCCATATGCAATCGCATTGTCTCTATTGGTTTATATCAGCGTTATTATTAGTAGTTTTGTACTTTCAATTACGGTGAAACGATTATTAATGCTGGGCATTGGTGCAGGACGTTATCCACTTTGGGGAATGACGTATTTCCGTTGGTGGTTAGCAGACCGTATTAGTAATATTTCACCAGTTTATTTATTGTCAGGTTCAACTTTACTTAACCTCTATTTAAAAGCACTCGGCGCAAAAATTGGACATGATGTCACCATTAGTTCAGTTCATATTCGCATGCCATCTTTATTAACTGTTGAAGATGGTGTGAGTATTGGCTCTCAAGTGAATTTAGAAAATGCCAAAGTCGAACATGGACATTTGGTGTTGGGTTCAATTCATCTTAAACAAGATAGTTATGTGGGTTCATATGCTGTATTAGAAGAAAATACAGTGTTAGAAAAACAAGCCCATGTAAATGCCTTAACTTCAATTGAATATGACACGGTTGTACCAGCCGGAGAAGTTTGGGATGGTACGCCAGCTAAGAAAATAGGGCATGTAGATGAACACGCTAAAATGCCAGAACGTCCTAAATTATCGTTCATTCGTAAGATTGCTGAATATGGATATTATGGGGTTAGTGCGTTAATCATTGCTTGTCTGTTCTTTATTCCAATTTTCCCAAGTTTCCTTTTGGTCGATTGGTTAGATGTAAACGTATTTAATATCAATCCGAATAACCACCTGCAAATCGCACTTTATTATTTTGCTTTAGCGATTCCAGCTAGTGCAATGATGATGATGATTACCGCTGTTATTTCTTCAGCAATACGCAAAATTGCATTGCCTCGTCTTGAGACTGGAACGTACGCTGTTCATGGCAGCACGTATTATCGTAAATGGTTTGCATCTCAAATTTTAGAAACAAGCTTACAAACATTGCACGGCCTGTTTGCTACGATTTATGCACCTACATGGTTCCGTATGTTAGGGGCGAAAGTAGGTAAAAATACCGAAATTTCTACCGCAAATGGTGTTATTCCTGAAATGCTGACTTTGGGCGAAGAAAGCTTTATTGCCGATGCGGTAATGTTAGGTGATGAAGAGATCAAAGGCGGTTGGATGACATTAAAATCGACCAAAATCGGTAACCGTAGCTTTGTCGGAAATAGTGCTTATATTGCTGATGGAACTGTTTTACCAGATAACGTTTTAATTGGCGTACAGTCAAAAACACCAGATAACCTTGAAATGTATGATGGTCAAACTTGGTTTGGTTCGCCGCCATTATTATTGCCTGCACGTGAAGCTGCCGAAAAATATCCTGACCACTTAACGTTTAAACCAAGCTTCAAGCGCCGTTTCATGCGTGGTTTTATTGAAGGCCTTCGCGTTGTATTGCCAGCCGCGCTCGCAATTGGCGTGGGTTATATGATTGTGCTTGAAGTAATTGATGTTATTAATAAATACAACATCCCAACTGGTTTATTGGCTTTAACGCTTGCTGGTTTGCTCTATGGTGTTGGCTGTTTCATTATTGTTGCATTGATGAAGTGGACTTTAATTGGACGTTATCAACCGCGTTCAGCGCCAATGTGGACCATGTTTGTGTGGTTAAGTGAAGGGATTACCAGCTTATATGAATCAGTTGCGATTCCAAACTTCCTAAACTACTTAAGAGGAACGCCAATGCTGCCATTCTTCTTGCGTATTTTAGGTGTTCAAATTGGTAAAGATGTTTACATGGATACGGCTGATATCACTGAGTTTGACTGTGTAAGCATTGGTGACCGCGCTGAGTTTAATAGCTTCTCAGGCCCACAAACCCACTTGTTTGAAGATCGTATTATGAAAATTGGACAAGTGAATATTGGAAATGATGTAGTCGTAAATTCACGTAGTATTATTTTATATAACGCCAATGTTAGCCATCATGCAGTGTTAGGACCATTAACTTTGGTTATGAAAGGTGAAAATATTCCTGCCAAATCTGCGTGGATTGGTTCACCAGCCGTGCCTTGGGTTCATAAGTAATTGAAACTGAGCTTAACTAACTAATTTAAAAAGCCTTTGTGAAAACAGGGGCTTTTTTTATGCATACGGCATAAATTACAGTCATGGTTAGCTTAAATATTGCTAACAAATCCTGAAAATTTCATATAAATCAAATAAGTACGTATTTTAATCAAAACTGTTTTATTTATATAATATGTTTTTTATTATCAGTACTTTACCAAGAGCACGTCTATATATCAAAATTGAACAAGTTATTTGTAGAATATTCACTTATTGATATATGATGATCCAATATTTAGAAACTGATTCAAAACATAATTCTGTTGTTCAGCGAGCAAGATCAAGGAAGAAATAAGGCTGAATTCAGGCTTCTAAACCCTTATATATCTGGAATTACTTCCAGCCAAATATTGCATTTCGACCCAATGGTTGGGAATGCCTCGCTCTTTTGTAGAGTAGGCATTTCCTATTTTAGGATGTATCTATGAAAAAATTATTTAGTGTCCTGTTCAGTGCATCTGTACTCACACTGACTGCATGTAATAAACAACCTGCACAAACTGAAAATTCAGCACCAGCTAAAGACAAAACTGAGTCAGTACGCACAATTAAACTTGTTTCAACAGGTTCAGACACTGACGTATGGAAATATGTTGCAACGCTTCCTGAAACTAAAGAAGCGGGCATTAAACTCGAAGTGACTAACTTGACTGACTACGTTGTGTTGAATACATCTGTAGCAAGTGGCGAACAAGATGTAAACGCGTTCCAGTCATTTAACTATTTAGCAGCTTACAATGCTTCAAATACAGCTAAAGTTGCGGCTGTTGCGACGACTTACTTGGAACCAATGGGTCTTTATGCAAATAAAGTTAAAACTGTTGATGAGTTCCCACAAGGCGCTACAATCGCAATTCCAAATGATACTGCTAACGAAGCGCGTGCATTAACATTATTACAGTCTGCTAAACTTATTAAACTTAAACCAGACTTTGACCCTGTAAAAGGGACAACAAATGACATCGCTGAAAACCCTAAAGGTTTAAAATTAAAACCAATTCAAATGACAACAGCAGTTCGTGTTAAAAACGACGTTGATGCAATTGTATTGGGTAATACATTGGCACTTGAAGGCGGTTTAAACGTTCTGAAAGATTCTATCTTCCGTGAACCTATTGACCAGTCTACAAAGCTTTATGTGAACTTATTAGGTGTGGCTGAAGCGAATAAAAATGACCCGATCTATACGAAATTGGGTGAACTTTACCACTTACCTAAAGTACAAAAGTTTGTGAGCGAAAAATTTGCTGGTACAAAAGTTGAAGTTAATAAACCTGTTTCTGAGTTTACTGACATCAAATAAGTAATTTTTAATTTAAAATTATTTTAAAGCTAAGCCTCGGTAATCGGGGTTTAGCTTTTTTATTTATTAGTTTAAGAATATTATTCTCTAGAAAAATAAACTGCTAACATAAGCATAAGAGTAATTAAAACGCCTACGCCTACGCTGATAGTTACTAGTTCTAAATTAAATATCTCTTTCCATAAGCCATGTGCTCCCCAATCACCATCTATTCCTCGATTATTAGATTTACGGCCATAGGTAGCTGCTACACCAAAACCTAAAGTGGAAAACAAGAAACAAGCTAAAGAAAGTTTTAGGGAGTTAAACCTTGAAAGTAAAGGGATTAATATTGTTGCAATAATAGTCACAACAAACGCGGTAATTATATGTTTCCAGTTATCCATAACTTCTCATTAAATTTTATTGTTTATATATAGCGTGTACGAGAGAACACTTTCCTAGATATCGTTATATTTTATCTTGTACCAGTGGCGGAATATATAACAGATGGTTGGATAAAAAACTCTAAGGCATAGAAATAGGAGTATATTTTCCTATTGGAAAGTTCCATTTTTTTAGATATGTGGTATAGCTGCACCATTCCTCAAAGCTAGATAATTTTACTTCTAGCCCCCTTCCATCTTTCTCACAGCGATAGACAGCCCAAGCCATATTTCTAGATTTATCAAATTTTAGTTCAACAAGCTTTGCTTCACTAAAACAATTTTTTAAAGGAATCTGTAAAAGTCCATATCCTGATTGATCTGGATGAAACATATTAAGTTTTCTAGCTTCTAATAATTCTTCTTTTAATTCAGGGTATCGAATTGCTGAGTAAGCGGTAGGGAAGCAATTTCTTCCTGGGCCACCATTGGGTGAGTTTTTCATTCTTTCTCCCCAATTGAGAACAAATTCTTTTGGAGATATCTCAGATTCTTTTTTATTAAAAAAATAAATAGCTGTAAGTGCTACAAGTAAACTACTCAATACTAATAAGATTATCTTCACCTACTTTGACCTTGTCTTTATAATTTAAAATTTTCCTGAAATACACATACAGTTTATATGAAATATCTGTGTGGAACCAACTTAAAAAGTTTGTTGTCCTCTGATTATTTTATTTATTTTTAAAGACAATTCAGGGTTATCTGACCTAGTTTTATATTAATTTTAGAAAAACATCTATCTAATAAATTACTATAGAGTTTAATCTATAGTCTCTTTATCTGAAAAATTTTTAAACCTTAAATTTTTACCATACAATCAAAAATCACAATAAAATTAAGGTGAAATAATGAAAAAAAATATATTGATTCTTAGCTTATTAATTGTCAGTGTACAGAGCTGGGCTGAATGTAAAATTGGTGATCTAGAGATTGATCCAAGCGCTTCACAAACACCAGAAGGGACACCAAATCCAAGCAACTATATAACAATAACTGGGCAGAAAGTGTTAACCAAGGCTTTGGCTAATATAAACATAGGAACACTGATAAAAACTAAATCTGATACCAATATTGCTCAGTCTAATGTGATTGCTTTTGAATATATTTTCAAGAAACCAATAAATCTAAATTCAAATGAACTAGCTTCAGGGTTTATCACAGGAACAAGTAATTTTGATGGTATTGTTTTTGCAGCTCCAAGTTTTGGAAGTGCATATGGTTCACAGCAAAATTTATTTATGAGTTCTATTTCTGGAAATATAACCCCAACTCAGACACAAAATGAAGTTTTAGCAAATGAAACAGTTAGAGTTGGGATTTATTACAATCAAATCAGCAAGAAAATTGGTTATATTGTAAACGGAGTAGATAGGGGATACACATGGAGTTATACAACTCCGTTAAGCAAAATGAAGTTTGCTATTGCAATTGAAGAGGGATTTTATACTTCCAACTCTAGTGCTTTAGGTAAAGAAATATCATATGAAATAGTATCTGATCATTCGAAACTACAATTTACCTATCCAGTAGGCACCACAGATATTTGTGGCACACCTCTTTAAAATAAATTACATATTAAATATGCTGCCTTACTGCTTCGGTTAGGCAGTTTTTATTAACTACTTATATTTAAATAGAGGACAGTGCTAATAAGGGATTTACTTTTTCAAAAATGTTTTGTTCAGGCATTGAGCTAGAGAAATACCCTTCAAATACTAATAGCACTCTTTCTCTCATCTCATAAAGTTCAGAGCTTTTCAAATTCTTTATTTTAAAATAGTCATTTTGATCTAAATGAGAGCTAATACAAAGCATAATCACGCTAAAAATCCTAAAAATTTCCCAATCTAATTTTTCTGGTGAGTTTTTTTCAAGTTTATAAACTCCCCATTCTAAAAGCCAATATTCTTCGATATCCCATGACTGTTCTTCGTTTAATTTTCCTAAGAATGATAAGTCATCATATAAGTTATTATGTGGAAAATTACGTAGGATAATTTCTTTTGCATCCATAAATTTTATTCTTTAAAAATTTCCTAAAATACACAATACAGCTTATATGAAATTTACCAGCTTAATAGGTAAAAAACTCAGTATTTCTAATCGGCTGATTAACCAAGTTGTATCTAAACTGCTCATCAATTCTTTTGAAGGTGGCTGAGGCTGCTGTAGCTCCATCGTCAAAAGCTGTAAAAACAGGTTTATAAATTATTTAGTGTTGAATTAAATATGTTATACGAGGAAAAGCTCTTAATGTATCCTTATAAAATTCTAGTAATTTGAGTAAATTTATGTGGGACACGGTCATTTCTATTTCTATTTTTGATCATTGGCTTTCAGAAGTAGAAGCTGATCAATCGAATATCATTTGCTACGACATCTCATTGAAAAATAATAGCTTGGATGAATATTTAAATGGGGAAGAAAAATTCTTAAACTTTTACTATCAACTTTTTGATGAGTATTCTTTTAAAGATAATAAAAAAATAGATTTTGATGAATATAAAGCCATCATTATACAAAGTCTAAGAGAGCAGCGGTTGATGGATATTTATGTTCAAAATCGAAAAATAAGGTTACAAGGTGGATTTGATAGAACTGATCAGCTCTTTTTAGCTAATGCATCTTTGATTCCGGATATTATGAAAAAACTAGAAATAAGTAAATTACACGTTTTAGAGAAAATGAGTTATGAAGATTATTTAAAATTAAAGTAATACAGCTTATAGAAAATCTTTCTAGCTCAAATAAAACAGCCTTCCAAGCCAATTATCTTCCCCTTTATAAACCCCACTTTAACAATAATCATCTCATTATTTATCCTTACTTTTTAATGATCTAAATTAAAGCAAATGTCATTTTGTGTGCTTGACTGCAATAGGGCGGAGCACTATCCTTTGCCTGCTGGCCACATTGCCAGTCGGTTTTAGCAGACCGTACTCAAGAGCATTGAAAAAACTCGTTTTTTTAATGTGAACTCGTTCGTCTCCCTTTTGTTGCGGTAGGACGGAAGGGGGACACCTTCGGGTGTGCTGGGTCTTGAGCCAGTCTGCTAACCCCCTTTCGTTCTGCCACCATAATTCCTATTCATGTCTGGCGGAACTCCCAATAAAAAGGAGTTGGCTTTGCACATTCTTAATTTCTTGGCAGCCTTTGCCAAAGTCTATATCGACACAACTTAAACTTTTAAAGCAGTTTGATGGCCATTGGGCTTTTCAGGCTTTAAATCGTCACGATCAAAAAACTTAATCAACAATAAAACTTGAGATGTGCCAAGCACAGTCTTTACGGCTTTGCTGTGCCTTTTTTTCTCCCAAAAAAGTATCTCGTTTACATACAACAAGAATTTTATAACGGTAAAACTATGCGACATTTAGTGATCTCACCACGTGCCATACAAGTCGTAAATAAATCAATTGATCTGTTTCACCACCACGGGTTTCATACGGTTGGAATCGATAGAATCGTGAAAGAATCTCAAATTCCCAAAGCGACTTTTTATCATTATTTTCATTCTAAAGAGCGGTTTATCGAAATCTGTTTGAACGTTCAAAAAGAGCGCTTAAAAGAAAAAGTAGTATCAATTGCTGACTACGACCAAGGTGCAGATGTGATGGATAAACTTAAAACACTTTATCTTTTACATACCGATTTAGAAGGGCTGTACTACTTATTATTTAAAGCCATTTTTGAAACGAAACTGACCTATCCCAAAGCCTATCAAATCGCAGTGAGGTATAGAACGTGGTTACTGAATGAAATCTATAGCCAACTTATAAAACTAAAAACCGATGTTTCCTTTCAGGATGCCAAACTATTTTTATATATGATTGAAGGTGTGATTATTCAGCTTTTAAGCTCGGGTCAAGTAGGGAATAGAGAGATGATATTAGAATGTTTTTTGAAGCAGTTTAAAGCGGCGTAATATGTATCATTCATCGTTTTCAAGTTTAGCTATTTCATAAAAAAAGCCCTTCTTATCAAAGGGCTTTTTATAAAATCTATTCTTTATATTGCCATGCTTTTAAAAAGGTCCGGCAAACTTCTTCATTTAACTGCTGTAGCTCTTGAGGAGTCGGAATGTTTCCGCTAATCAGCGTAGCAGGATATGCATATCCCATTACAGCACCGAGGAATGCTTTTGTTGCTTCCTCTGGCTGATCAATTTTAACAATGCCTGCATTGTGTGCTGTTGCAAGAATATCGGTTAACGATCTTTTAATATTTCCTTGAGTACGCTGTTGAATTTTTGGAAGAATTTCCTTCATTTCAACTAATGCAATAATCAGCAATCTTTGCAGACGAATGACGTCAATATTATAAAAATGATTTTGTACAGCCTGCCCAATTTCTAAGAGTAATTGATCTAGGCGCTTATTTTTTAATTCATGTTGTTCAACAAAAGGCACTTCCATTTCTGTTTTTAAATGATCAAAAACTTCAATAAGTAGAGCCGTCTTAGTTGGGAAATGGTTATATAAAGTTTGTCGATTTGTTCCGGCTTTAGCTGCAATAGCTTCTAAACGAACTTCTAATCCATGCTCAAGAAATAGTGCGCGTGCTGCTGCAAGGATAGTAGGGCGAATTCGAGAAGGGCGACCTGGAGATTTTTTTAACATATGAGGATTTCTTGCACATCTTATTTATTTACTTTACAGTAAAGTAAATAAATTGTCTATAAGTCTGGGGTCCCAGATATGCTTGTTTTTAATTTTTTTCATCGTAATACTTTGTGTTTATTGCCTTTGTTGCTTTTCTTGAATGGCTGTGATGCTGACCAGCCTGCGACCAAAAATATTCAACAGGTGGGCATTATCACTATAAAACCAGAGACGATTGAATCTACCTATCAATTGGCTGGAAGAACAGTTGCCTCTGAAATTTCTCAAGTGCGGCCACAAGTAAATGGCGTGGTTGTCGAGCAATTGTTTAAAGAAGGCACTCAGGTGAATAAGGGGCAACCCCTTTATAAAATTGATTCTTCACTTTATCGGGATAGCGTTGACGAGGCCGCGGGTAACCTTGCACTCGCTAAAGCAACAGTCAATTCGACTCGTTTGCAAGCCGAGCGCTATAAAGAATTAATTAAGGTAAATGGCGTGAGTCAGCAAGAGCTTGATAATGCTCGAAGTGCATATGAACAAGCAAAAGCCACCGTGACAGTAAATGAAGCCCTACTGAAAACGGCACGAACCAATTTACGTTATACACAAGTTACTGCGCCTATTTCAGGACGGATAGGGCGCTCTTCAATTACACGTGGAGCTTTAGTTACCTCGGCCCAAACAGATCCTTTAGCAACGATTCAAAAACTAGATCCCATGTATGTTGATTTGACTCAGTCGAGTGATGAATACATGGCGCTGCGCAAACAGCTTACTGAAAATGGAATAAAACCGACTGAGCTTTCAGTACGTTTACGGCTTGAAAATGGCACGAACTATGTGGAACAAGGAACGTTTAAATTTAGTGATATTGCAGTAGATGAAGCCACTGGAAGTGTCACGTTACGTGCTGCGTTTTCTAACTCGAATAATGCTTTATTACCGGGAATATATGTACGGGCGGAACTTGGAACGGGCACACGTCCTAACAGTATCTTAATTCCTCAAGGTGCGCTGTTCCGAGATGCAGAAGGAAATGCGCTTGTTTGGGTTGTTGGAAAAGATAATAAAGCCGAACAACGAAAAATTACTTTAGGGAGTGCGATTGATAATCGTTGGTTAGTGACCTCTGGCTTGAAAGCGGGAGATCAAGTCATTGTTGATGGTCTGCAAGGTTTAAGTGCCGGCATGACGATTGATCCTACCCCAATGAGCTGAGGATTGCGTATGTTGTCGAGTTTTTTTATTGCACGACCTATTTTTGCTTGGGTCCTCTCTATTTGTATTATGGCATTGGGGACGATTTCGATTTTAACGTTACCCATTGAACAATATCCTGACATTGCACCACCGGGTGTAAATGTTACTGCAAATTATCCGGGCGCATCGGCCAAAACTGTTGAAGATAGTGTGACCCAGATTTTGGAGCAACAAATTAAGGGTATTGATGGTCTTCTTTATTTTTCATCGAGTAGTAGTTCGGCAGGACAAGCACGGATAAGTCTGAGTTTCGATCAAAATACCAATCCCGATACTGCGCAGGTACAGGTGCAAAATGCTGTGAATCAGGCACTGAGTCGATTGCCTCAAGAGGTTCAGCAGCAAGGGATCACTGTAACAAAATCACAGGGTGATAGTTTACTGGTCTTTGCGCTTTACGATGAAAGTGGGACTAGATCTTCTGTCGACATATCTGACTATATGGTGAGCACACTTCAAGACCCATTAAGTCGGGTCGATGGAGTGGGTGAAATCACTGTATTTGGTGCTCAATATGCAATGCGTATCTGGCTTGATCCTCATAAATTAAACAGTTATGGATTAATGCCATCAGATGTTAGAACCGCAATTGAAGCACAAAACACTCAAATTACAGCAGGAGAATTGGGCGCATTACCCACGCGTGATGGGCAGGCTCTAAATGCAACAGTAACAGCATTATCTCGGCTACAAACCGTGAGCCAATTTGAAAATATTATTTTGCGGACACAAACAAATGGTGCGGTTGTATTACTTAAAGATGTTGCCCGAGTCGAGCGGGGTGCAGAGAGTTATCAGACTTCTACACGTCTGAATGGAAAGCCAGCTTCGGGTATGTCTATTCAGCTTGCATCTGGTGCTAATGCTTTAGAAACAGCTGAAAGAGTGAAAGCTGAGGTTACACGTTTAACTGGCTCTATGCCATCGGGGTTAAAAGTTGCATATCCACGTGACAGTACGCCATTTGTTGAAGCATCTGTAAAAGGAGTGATTAAAACTTTAGCTGAGGCAATTGTTCTCGTCATTATTGTTATGTTCTTATTTTTGCAGAGCTGGCGTGCGACTTTAATTCCGGCTATTGCGGTTCCTGTCGTATTGTTAGGAACATTTGGCGTACTCAGTATATTGGGCTATAGCATTAATACGCTGACTTTATTTGCGATGGTTTTGGCAATTGGTTTGCTGGTAGATGATGCGATTGTCGTTGTTGAAAATGTTGAGCGGGTTATGCATGAGCAAAATCTTGATGCTCGGCAAGCTACCCTAATTTCAATGCAAGAAATATCGGGTGCGTTGGTCGGTATTGCGATGGTACTTGCTGCGGTATTTTTACCGATGGCTTTTTTTGGTGGCTCAGTCGGGATTATTTATCGACAGTTCTCGGTAACGCTCGTATCGGCTATGGTACTTTCTGCAATTGTTGCTTTAACACTTTCACCTGCGCTATGTGCAACCTTACTCAAACCTGCAAATGAAAAGCATAAACAGAGAAAATTTTTTACTTGGTTCAACCGTAAAGTAGAGCAAGGTCAATCAGGCTACCGTACAAAGCTAGTTGCTGTTTTAGGTAAACCCAAAATATTTATGATTATATTCGTGGGTATTACAGCTTTGTTAGGTTGGCAATATACGCGTATGAATACGGGGTTTTTACCCCAAGAAGACCAAGGCTCGGTTATGGTTCAATTTAGTACGCCTGTAGGCACGACACTAGCTGAAACAGAAAGGGTTGGTAATCAGATCGCAGATTATTTCTTGACGAAAGAAAAGGATAATCTCAATGTGATTTTTATGGTGATGGGTAGAAATAATGCGGGCAGTGGTCAAAATGTGGGAATGGCATTTGCCGGACTCAAACATTGGGATGACCGAGAAGGGAGTGAAAACACAGCAGAAGCAGTGATTGCTCGGGCAAATTCATATTTTAAGTCACTACGTAACGCACGTGTTCAGGTACTTTCACCCGCTGCTGTAAGAGGGCTTGGGCAATCAAGTGGTTTTGAACTTTGGTTGCAAGATGCTGAAAATAAAGGACGAGATGCTTTAATCGCTGCACAAAATAATGTGTTAAAAGCAGCAAATGCTGATTCTGGCCTAGCAGCAGTACGTTTGAATAGCTTAGAAGATAAAGCCCAGTTACAAGTCGATATCGATCAAAGAAAAGCCAGCGCTCTTGGTTTAGCCCAAGCTGATATCAGTAATACCTTATCTTCTGCTTGGGGCGGATCTTATATTAATGACTTTATTGATAGGGGACGTGTTAAGCGAGTTTATTTACAAGGCGAAGCGAACTATCGTTCTTTACCTCAAGATATTGGGCAGTGGTATGTTCGTGGCGCTACTGGTCAAATGACACCATTTTCTAGTTTCTCTTCTGTAAAGTGGCAAATGGGGCCTCAAATGCTGCAACGCTTTAATGGTCTTTCAGCCGTACAACTTCAAGGTTCTGCTGCAACGGGTGAAAGTTCTGGCGGGGCTATGGATAAAATGCAGCAGTTAGTTGACCAGCAACAAGGCTTTAATCTTCAGTGGAGTGGATTGTCTTATCAAGAGAAGTTAGCGGGTGGCCAAACGATCTGGTTATATTTGGCTTCAATCATCTTTATCTTTTTATGTTTGGCAGCACTTTATGAAAGCTGGTCTATTCCTGTTTCTGTCATGTTGGTTATTCCTTTAGGTCTTATTGGCGCTGTAGTTGCTGCAAGTCTGGCAGGTTTTGTGAATGATATTTACTTTCAGGTCGCTATGCTTACCACCATTGGGCTTTCTGCCAAAAATGCTATTTTGATTGTTGAATTTGCAGCAGCCAAATTGGAAGCTGGTCAGGCATTAATGGACGCCATTATTGAAGGTGCGGGTCAGCGATTACGGCCAATTATTATGACATCTCTGGCTTTTGTTGCAGGTGTTCTACCATTGGCTGTATCTACAGGAGCAGGAGCTGTGAGTCGAAAAGAAATTGGTATCGCCGTCACTGGTGGAATGATTTCGGGAACTCTACTTTCTATTTTCTTTGTGCCTTTATTTTTTCTTTTAGTTCGTCGTTTAACCAATAAGTTAAATGCCCAAAAGGCAAAATGATTTTACAAAACAGAATGTCATTAACAGTTAGGCCCTCATGCGATAAATAGCATGAGGGCCTAACTCCGACTAAAAACTTAGAATGTATTTTGAATAATGACATCATCGTAAGGAAGTTTGCCCACACGCGGGTAAGGCTGAGAGGCTGACTTACCAACTGCAATCATCAAACACACCACATGATCTTCAGGTAAGTTAATGAGCTTTGCCATTGCGTCAAAGTCAAAACCATCCATTGGGCAACTGTCTAAACCATGCTCTTGAGCAAGAAGCATCAAGGTTTGAGCAAAAATACCCGCACTACGCATCACTTCATCACGTTGAGTTTGCGGGCGGTCACGGTAATATTGGTCAATCGCACCTACCATAATATTTTGCACTTCTGGAGTCGCGCCATCCCACACGCGTTTAGCATCGGCTTCCCACGAGCTTACTTTTGCGCATAACACAATCAGTAAAGAAGCCTCGGTAACTTGTGGTTGATCCCATGCAATGGTGCGAATTTTTTGTCTTAACTCAGCGTCTTCAATCACAACAGGGCGCCAGTGCTGCAAATTAAACGCACTTGGAGCATTTGCTAAAACTTCTTGTAATAACTGCTTTTTGTTATCTTCAGAAAGTTGAAATGCAGGGTCAAAGCGTTTAACTGCACGGCGGTTACGGATGGCATCTATAACATTCATAAGATTTTCCTACTTGAGAATTGGGTAGCGGTACTCGTTAGTTTTTATAACGTTGGGCTACATCAGCCGAAGAAAAGTTTGGTAGTAATGTGATACGTGATTTTTCAAAATTATTCCATTGATTTTCGTCTTTCAGCACAGGAATTGTAATCGTTTCTTTGCGGTCAAAACCAATCAGAGCCGCATCGACCAAATCATTCACTTCCATTAATGGTGGGACTTGGCTTAAGTCGATGCCTGAACGTTCCCAAATTTCGGTTTTAGTTGCAGATGGCAATACGGCTTGAACATGCACGCCATGATCTTTTAATTCTAAATATAAACCTTGGCTAAAAAATTGGATGAAAGATTTACTTGCGCCATAAATGGTCGAACCAAGTTCAGGAGCTAATCCAAGCACTGAACCTAAATTAATAATCGCGCCTTTACCTTTGCGTAGAAGAGGTTGCGAAATTGCATGAGACAACCGAACAACTGCGGTCATATTTAAAGTTATAAGTTTTTCAATGTCTTTAATATCTTGAGTTAAAAAGTTTCCGTTCAGTGCAATCCCAGCGTTATTGACCAAGATTTCAATATCAGCATCGTTTTTGAGTACATCTTCAATTTTAGTGATGTCTTGATCTTTTGATAGATCGGCTTGAATGAACTCGACCTGTACACCGTATTTTTCTTGAAGATCTTTTGAGATTTTATCTAAGCGATTGGTGTCTCGTGCAACCAAGATTAAGTTATGGCCACGTTGAGCAAATCGGTCTGCATAGACAGAACCAATTCCTGACGAAGCTCCTGTAATAAGTACTTTTGATTGAGATGACATGTGATGTCTCCACGCTTTAATTTTTAGATGATGACTATAATCTAAAATATGCAAGTTTTGATGTCAACCATAATCAATGTATAATTATGACCAGTAGGGTGAATAAAAAGTGAGTAGGCCAACATGAAAGTCAGTAAAACTCAGGTAAAAGAAAACCGAGAAAAAATTGTTGAAAAGGCGACTCAACTCTTTCGTAACAAAGGCTATGACGGAGTTGGCATTGCCGAGTTAATGTCTAGCGCAGGGTTTACTCACGGCGGCTTTTATAAACATTTCACTTCGAAAACAGACCTTGTCTCAATTACCGTTAAGCACGGGCTTGAGCAGGTTTTAAAAAGAATAGAAGGCTTAAACTTAACTCAATTTATTCAGCTTTATGTGTCCCGCACTCATCGAGACAACCGAGATTTGGGCTGTACCTTAACTGCACTATCTTGTGATGCTGCAAGACAGCCAGACGAAGTAAAAGTCGAATTTGAAGAGGGTATTGAGCAACTTATTCAGTTCATTATGAATGAACGTGCAAAACAAGTTTCTTTGGAAGCGCCAGAGTTGAGAAAGCAAGCCATTAATATTCTTGCCCAATCTGTAGGGGCAATTGCATTGTCTCGCGCATGCCCAGACCAATCAAACCTTAGCGATGAAATATTGGAAAGCTGTAAAGAAAGCCTTTTAAAGTTAGCCGATTAAACTTTTTTATCTCTCAAACTGGTTTGGCTAAATTGAATTAACCTCGCAATATCGACAGTTCTTTCATAAATAAGTTTGGCCGCATGTTCGCAGGCTTGTTCTAAGGTAATAGGGCCATTAGTTAGCGAAAATGCAGCTGTAACGCCGTGCTCATAAAGCGCTTGATAGCCTTCGCCTAAAGTCCCAGCAATCACAATCACAGGTACGTTGTGAGCTTTAGCAATTTGGCTCACCCCAAAAACTGTTTTACCACTTAAGGTTTGTTGGTCAAATTTACCTTCACCTGTAATGACCCAATCCGCGTTAGATACCTTATGGGTAAGCTGATTGAGTTCGGCCACAACCTTAACTCCAGCCTTAAACTCAGCATTTAAATAACTTTTAGCTGCAAAACCTAAACCTCCCGCAGCACCAGAACCCGCTTCATCTCGTTTATCGAAACCTAAAAGCTTAAGCGAGACATCGGCAAAATGGGCAAGAGCTTGGTCAAGTAACTCTACTTGAGCAGGGGAAGCACCTTTTTGTGGACCAAAAATATGAGATGCGCCGTTTGGACCACAAAGTGGATTGGTCACATCGGCAGCCAGTAAAAACCGTATGTGCTGAATACGTGGGTCGAAATGGGTTAAATCAATTTTTGATAGGTTTTTGAGCGCGAGTCCACCAAGGGGTAAAACGTTGTGGTTAGCATCGAACAAAACCGCGCCCAAAGCACTGAGTAGTCCTGTACCGCCATCATTGGTTGCACTGCCACCTACAGTTAAAATAATGTCTTTTGCACCTGCGTCTAAAGCATCCAAAATGAGTTGGCCTGTGCCAAACGTTGTGCTTCGGCAGGCATCACGCTCAGACGGTGGAACTAACTGTATGCCACTCGCTTGAGCCATTTCAATAATGGCGATTTTTTGTTTTTCTAACCATCCCCATTTTGCTTGAATAGGCTGACCTAATGGCCCCATTACGGTTTTTTCACGCCATTCACCTTCACAGACCTCTAACACAGCTTCTATGGTTCCTTCACCGCCATCTGCCATTGGACATATCAGCGTTGCAGCATTTGGGAAAACCTCGTGCCATCCTTTGGCAATGGCTTGAGCGACGCCCAAAGCCGATAGGCTGTCTTTAAAAGAGTCTGGCGCAATCACAACCTTCATAAGTTTTCTGAATCTGTTTTTTTCAATTAATTTATACTGCTTAAACCCATAAAAGCCTACTTAAAATGACGTAAATTTCAGCTCATTACATCATTTCTATTTTTTAAAAATATAAAGTGAATTATGTTTTTATCTGTAAAAAACAGGTCGTTGTGTTTTTAAGATGTTGTTATTATTTAATTTAAATAATTTTTTGGTTTTGGCTGAATGATTGTAATTATAAAAAATATGGCACATATTATAACTAGCGTTGAGGCTGCCTCTAAATATCATGAGTAAATAAAAGTGAACTTTTACTTATTAAGATAAACAGCAAATAGCGTAGATATAACCATAATTAACTTGTGAATTTATTGCACCTATAGAATGTGTAAAAAGTGATAAGAGGATGACAAAGTGGATAATTCAGAAGAACAAAAGCATATTCAGGAAAATAACGGCTTTGCACGAATTGAACCCTATACTCATCCTGCGGGCGGATGGGGAGCACTTCTTAGTGTCGCTCGAAACTTAAAGCGGCAAGATATTTTAAAAAAAGGTTCGATTACCTTACTCAATATTAACCAGCCTACGGGGTTCGATTGTCCCGGTTGTGCATGGCCAGAAAAGAAAAATGCCCATGCTTTTAACTTCTGTGAAAACGGTGCAAAAGCAGTTGCATTTGAAGCAACCAGTAAAACAGTGACTCCCGAATATTTTGCAGGCCATACCGTCAGTTGGTTATCAGAACAAAGTGATTTCTTTCTAGAAGACCTAGGTCGCTTAACTGACCCAGTTCGCTATGATGCTGCAACAGATAAATATGTCGCAATTTCATGGGATGAAGCATTTCAGATTATTGCTAAACATCTTCATGCGCTAGACAACCCAGACCAAGCTGCATTCTATACCTCTGGCCGTGCCAGTAATGAAGCGGCATTTTTATATCAATTGTTTGTACGAAGCTTTGGAACAAATAACTTCCCAGATTGTTCGAACATGTGCCATGAAACGACAAGCGTTGGACTGCTTGATTCGATTGGTTTAGGAAAGGGTACAGTCACGCTAGAAGACTTTGATTTAGCCGATGCAATTTTCAGTTTTGGGCATAACCCGGGAACCAATCACCCGCGTATGTTAGGTACTTTACGTGAAGTGTCTAAACGTGGCGGTAACATTATTGCGATTAACCCGATTAAAGAGCGGGGCTTAGAACGTTTCCAAGACCCACAAGCACCACTTGAAATGATGACTAACGGCAGTACCCCAATTAGTCGTTATTATTTCCAACCTAAAATTGGTGGTGACTATGCACTGATGCTAGGAATTTTAAAGCACCTAAATGAGTGGGATAAAAAAGCACTTACTTCAGGCAAACCAAGCGTTTTTGACCGAAATTTTATTGCGGTGAATACAATCGGTTTCGACGAGATGATTGCCGAGGTCGAAAAAACTGAGTGGGAAGATATTTATAAACACTCGGGGCTATCACCAGAGCATTTAGAAAAATTAGCCAAGCTCTTTTTAGAGTCTGAGCGCTCAATTTTCTGTTGGGGAATGGGCATTACTCAACATCGCCATGGAACAGCTAATGTGCATATGTTAGCGAATTTATTATTGGCTCGTGGGCAAATTGGTCGACCGGGTGCAGGGCTTTGTCCAGTTCGTGGGCACAGTAATGTGCAAGGTGACCGAACTATGGGCATTAATGAGTTACCTAGCCCGAAATTACTCGACAATATTGACCGCGTGTTTGGGATTAAATCTCCTAGAAAAAATGGGCATGGTGTGGTTGAAACCATTAAAGCTATGGCTGAAGGTGAGGTTAAAGTCTTTATTGGTCTAGGCGGAAACTTTGCAGTTGCGACGCCAGATACACCGTATACCCAAGAAGCACTTAGAAAGTGTAATTTAACCGTTCATGTTGCAACCAAATTAAACCGTAGCCATTTGGTTTGTGGTAAAGAGGCACTGATTTTACCTTGTTTGGGCCGTACCGAAATTGATGAGCAGCTTCATGGCCCACAAGCCATTTCAGTCGAAGATTCGATGAGTAATATTCATTTGTCGGCTGGGCGTAATACCCCAATTTCTGAAAATATTTTATCTGAACCCGACATCGTGGCAAGAATGGCTGAAGCGGTTCTACCAGACAGCAAGATTAAATGGAAATGGTACATTGAAAGTTATGATCGTATTCGTGACTCAATTGCTGAGGTTTTTGATGAGTTCCATGACTTTAATTTACGGGTCTATAACCCAGGTGGTTTCCATCTAGAGCATCCAGCCAATCAGCACATCTGGAACACAAAAAGTGGTAAAGCTCAGTTTATGATTACACCTCTGAGTGAAGTCTATGGTGATAAAGAAAATCAATATGCTGCCGCTTATACCGAGAGCAAAGTTTATACCTTAATGACCACTCGATCTCATGACCAATACAACACGACGCTATATGGTCTCGACGACCGCTACCGTGGGGTCTTCGGACAGCGCCGTGTGTTATTTATGAACCAAGCCGATATTGATGAAGCGGGCTTTGAAGCAAATCAGTGGGTTGATATTGAAAGTGTTTTCTCAGATGGTGTTAAACGTATTGTGCATAGTTTCCGTATTGTGCCGTACAACATTCCACGTGGCAGTTTAGCTGCGTACTATCCAGAGACCAATCCCTTGGTGGCGTTAAGCAGTCATGATAAATACGCCAAAATTCCAGCTTCAAAAAGTGTTCCTGTGATTTTGCATCCCGGTGATGCACCTGCACACTTTAATTTGGCAACAGCAGTTGATCCTGAAGATGCTGATAAGAAAGTAAGTAACCTTTAAATTAACAGTGATATAAAAGTGTAATTCAAACAAATGGCGCTCTAAACAAGCGCCATTTCAAGATAAAGGAAATTATTTTGACACCACATTCTTATGGGGTTGAAACATTACAAGTAAAGCGGTTTAAGAAAACCGAATCTGAAAGTGTTTTAGATAATATTGTTCAAGAGCATCCGATTGCTTTGGTATATAACGGCATTTCTCATGCAGTGATGATGGCAACACCTACCGATGTGAGTGTGTTCGCTAAAGGTTTTAGTCTCTCCGAAGGAATTTTAACGAGCTTAAAAGAATTGTATGCCATTGAGGTTCATGAAAGTGAACTGGGAATTGAAGTGAATATGACCATTTCATCTCGAGCATTTGCTGCATTAAAAGAAAGACGACGTATGTTGGTGGGGCGTACAGGCTGTGGTTTATGTGGCATTGAAAGTTTGGAGCAGCTTCAGCTCGATATTCCTAAAATTACGATCGAACCTTCCAAAGAATGGCTTGAACAAATTCCAGTCGCGATTTCTCAATTAAAAGATCAACAAAAAATTACTGCCTTAACGGGTGGAGCTCATGCCGCTGCTTGGGTGGTTCAAGGCAAAATCATAGCTTTATTTGAAGATGTTGGCCGTCACAATGCCTTAGATAAACTACTGGGTTATTTAGCTCAAGAAAACTACGACACCAATTTGGGTTTTGTGGTCATGACCAGTCGTGCAAGCTACGAATTAATCCGTAAATGTGCTCAGCTTAATATTGGTTTATTGGCTTCAATTTCTGCCCCAACCAGTATGGCTATTCGGCTCGCAAAAACTTCTGGCCTAACTTTAGCAAGCTTTTGTCGTGGAGATGATTTCGTTTTATACACATAAAGATCATGCATTGAAATATTGATCAGATCAGTTCAAATGCTAAGAATGATCAAACATAATGGAAATATACATTTCTATTTTGCCTAATTTTAAGTTAAGCACGAACTTTATACTTTATGATCAGAGTTATGTAGTTCAGAGTCTGTCCAAATGTCTTGGTTACAATCACTAAAAGAATGGGCAAAACGTCTAAAAAAACAAATTATTATGCTTTGGTTTGCATCAAAGCATCCTCAAATGCCATGGTTCCCAAAAGTTATTGCTGTGGTGGCTGTGGCTTATGCCTTTAGTCCCATCGATTTAATTCCAGATTTTATTCCTATTTTAGGCCTTTTAGATGAGGCCATCATTTTGCCGATACTCATTTGGTTAGCGCTTCGTTTTACGCCTAAGCAAGTCATTTTCGATGCAGAACAGCAAGCTAACCAATGGCTAGAAGAACATGAAAAAGGGCCACGAAATTATTTGGTTGCTGTACTTATTATTTTAATGTGGCTTACTCTTGCGGTGATGGCTTATTTTTATTTTGGTGGTGGTTTGTAGGTGAACTACGCTTAGAAGCCTTATCGTAATTTAACACCCTGAACATTGTGCTTTGCTACAACTCAAAGGATAATAACGTTTTTATAAGCTTTGAGTTGCAGATAATGAAAATCGTCGCAGATGAAAACTTGGCATTTACCGATTACTTTTTTTCAGAATTTGGCGATATTCAACACCGTGCAGGACGCACCTTAACGCACGCAGATGTAAAAGATGCTGAAGCTTTATTGGTTCGCTCAGTCACCGCAGTAAACGAAAGTTTAATTCAAAACACAGCTTTAAAATATGTGGGTAGTGCCACAATCGGCACCGATCATTTAGATATTTCTGCTTTAGAAAAACAAGGAATTACATGGGCCAATGCAGCAGGTTGTAATGCGCAGGCAGTTGCTGAATATGTCATTACTGCTTTACTTCATTTAGATGTCAACCTTTTAGAACAACAAGAAAAATTTACCCTAGGCATTGTGGGGCTTGGAAACGTCGGTAAGCGTTTGGCATATATGGCCCAGTTGCTTGGTTGGAATGTAATAGGCTTTGACCCATTTGTGCAGTTAGATTCAATTAAAAATGTGAGTTTAGAAACTCTTTTGCAACAAGCGAATGCAATTTCAATTCATGTGCCACTTACTAAAAATGGTAAACATGCAACGTATCATCTGTTTAATGAGCAAGCGTTTGCTGCACTTCAACCGAACACGATTTTAATTAATAGTGCGCGTGGTCCAGTCGTGAAAGAAGCTCCTTTAATCGAAGATATTCAGCGCACCCAGCGTAAAGTTGTGCTCGATGTATTTGAACATGAACCAGTCATATCTGAAGAACTTATAGACATGTTGGCTTTAGCAACACCGCATATTGCTGGTTATAGCCTTGAAGGGAAGGCTCGCGGCACCCAAATGATTTATGAGGCGTTCTGCCAAAAGTTTGGGTTTGATATAAATAAACGTTTCGAGACCCAATTGCCTGCATGCGAAGACTATTTTTCAGGAAATGATTTAAAAGCAGTGTTAAAGCAAAAATTAGCTCATATTTATGATATTGCTCAAGATGATGCCAACATCCGTGCCTGTATTAAAGAGGGCAAAGTAGAGCAAAAAGCATTTGATTTATTACGTAAGAATTATCCGCTGCGCCGTGAATGGGCAGCACATGGAGGGCCGCAGGCATGAGCTTAAGTTATCAACCAACTTGTTCAATTGATGCCTTAAAAGCACGTGCTAAGCTCTATAACCAGATTCGTCAGTTTTTTGCTGAACGTGATGTCATGGAAGTCGAAACACCGATTGTTTCACAAGCAGGTGTCACCGATGTGCATTTAGCTTCTGTTCAGACTTTACGTCATATTAATGGCAAATTGCAGACTCAATATTTACAGACATCTCCAGAGTTTGCCATGAAGCGTTTACTAGCGAGTGGTAGCGGGCCGATTTACCAAATCTGTAAGGTTTTTCGAGACGATGAACACGGACGTAAACACAATAGTGAATTTACCATGCTCGAATGGTACCGCCCGGGTCTAGACTTAAAAGCATTAATGCATGAAACTGCCGATTTATTGCAGACTTGTTTGCAACATCGTTTTGGGGAAGTTCGTCCGTTTATTTTAAGTTATAAACATGCCTTTCAAGATCGTCTTGATATTAACCCATTGCAAGCAACGTTGAAGCAACTCAAAGATACTGCAAATCGTGTGGGATTAAATCTTGATTTAGGCGATGATCGTCTAGCTTACATGGATTTATTATTTTCTCATTTTGTTGAACCAAGTTTAGGATTTGATGCGCCAGTCTTTTTAACTGACTTTCCACCAGAAATGGCATCTTTGGCAAAAGTGAAAGTAGATGAAGATGGGGAAGAGGTCGCAGCACGTTTTGAGGTTTATATTGAAGGTTTAGAGCTTGCCAATGCTTACGATGAATTGCTCGACGCAGAGGTGTTACGTTCACGTTTTGAAGCAGACAATGCAGAGCGTGCTAAGCAAGGCCTTCATGTTATGCCTTTAGATGAACACTTGTTAGCAGCACTGCCTCATATGCCAGAATGTTCAGGAATTGCTTTAGGTATAGACCGTTTACTCATGGTTGCAATGGATCAGGTCAAAATTGAAAAAGTCATTACATTCCCAGCTGAAATTGCTTAAAAACTGACAAATAAAAAAGCCACAATATTGTGGCTTTTTTATTGAGGGTTTATTTAGCTTAAGCTTGTTGAATACCTGCAACAACCCAATCTTGCTGAGAACCAGCAGGTTTAACAAAGTGCCAGATTTCAGTAAATGGTTGTGGCAAGCTGTTTAAATCTTCACTTACTGTACCTGTAAAGCGTACGCTTACAACGTATTGACCATTTTCAGTCGCACTATCTACAACCATCGCATTCAGATTGCTAAATTCAGCAACGTCTTGATCTTGGTTTTCCATGATGTCGTTATACATAGAACTATAAAGTTCTGGTGTTAAGTAACGGCGAATTTCTTCAATGTTACTTGCAGTATTCATCGACTGGATGTGATTAAAACGTTGACGTGCAATACGTAAGAAAGCAGCAGGTTCACTACCATCTGGAAGTTGATTGCCATTGCTCGTTGTTGCACCGCCAAAAGGAGCTTGGGTTGCTGCACCGCCACCAACAGATTGACCAAAGATATTTGTATTATCTCCAGCATTACGTGGTGTTGCTTGTGGTGCAGCAGAACGACCAAATGGGTTTTGACCGTCGTTATTTGGTGCGTAAGGATTATTACCTGCTAATTTTTTTTTTGCGCCCAATTTGCGGAAAACAAAAAAGGCTAAAGCTGCTGCAAGTAATACCCAAAGCCAGCTAGGAATTCCACCTTTTTTCTCTTCTTGTTGCGCTTGAGCAGCTTGTTCTGTTCCAGCTTGAGTTGCTTGATGTTCAGTTGATGTTGGTTTGTCATCAGCTAAAGCATTTGCTGCAACAGCACCTACGGCAGCACCAGCCACACCAGCTGCAACCATTGAACCAACACCCGGACCTGATCGTTGAGGTGCAGTAGCAGGTTGTTGAGCAGGAGTCACTTGACGAGGTTGTTGATAAGACTGGCTTGAAGTAGTAGAGCGTGCCATACCGTGGCTTTTACCACCACCTGCACGTTTAGCTTCAGCAAGAGGCGAAATTGCTAAAGCAGCCATTAAAATACCGGTAATCAAGCCACGCTGGTGTACTTCCATAGGAAATTCCTGTCTAAAATTAAATTGTAATAGTATTTATGAAGGTATTTACGCTAAATTTCAACCATAAAAGTATGTTTTTTTATGTCAATTCATCACTGAGTTGCATTGCCTCAGTCAATGCTTCATGCAGACGGGCAACCGCAATGACTTGTACGCCTAGAATTGCTTTTTGCGGCGCATTACCTCTAGGCAAAATGACATACTTAAAGCCATGTTTTGCAGCTTCTTTTAAACGCTCTTGGCCATTTGGTACAGGACGAATTTCACCAGAAAGGCCAACTTCTCCAAAAACGGCAAGTTGCTGAGGCAATGCTTTGGTTCGTAAACTTGAAGCACATGCTAATAAAACTGCTAAGTCTGAACCTGTTTCGGTAATCTTTAAACCACCGACAATGTTGACATAGACGTCTTGTCCGGTGGTTTGAACACCACCATGGCGATGCATTACAGCAAGCAGCATGTTCAAACGGTTTTGTTCCAGACCCAATGCTACGCGACGAGGTTGTCCTTGAGCATCATCAACTAAAGCTTGGACTTCGACCAAAAGAGGGCGAGTTCCTTCACGGCTAATCATTACAATTGAACCCGGAATCGCTTCATCATAACGGCTTAAGAAAATGGCAGAAGGGTTGGCAACTTCACGTAAGCCTTTATCTGTCATGCCAAATACGCCAAGCTCGTTCACCGCACCAAAACGGTTTTTAACAGCACGAATCATTCGATAGCGTGAGTCTGATTGGCCTTCAAAATAAAGTACACAATCCACCATGTGTTCTAAAACACGTGGACCAGCCAGTGCACCTTCTTTGGTCACGTGACCAACAATGAAGAGTGCAGTGCCACTATTTTTTGCATAGCGAGTTAATAAAGCAGCAGATTCACGAATTTGCGAAACACCACCCGGTGCCGATTGAAGTGTTTCTGTATAAAGCGTTTGGATCGAATCTAAGATCGCCACGACAGGTTTTTCTTGTTCTAAGACTTCGCAAATACGTTCAACACAGGTTTCTGCCATGACTTTTAACTGGTCAGTAGGTAGGTCAAGACGTTGAGCGCGAAGTGCAACCTGAGATAAAGATTCTTCACCGGTAATATAAAGTGCAGAGCTTTTTGCACTTGCCATATAGGTTGCTGTTTGCAAAAGAATAGTCGATTTACCAATACCGGGGTCACCACCAATCAATACGACTGAACCCGTAACTAAGCCTCCGCCAAGTACACGATCAAATTCGCTGATGCCTGTCGGTAAGCGTGTTTCATGGGAAAAAGTGACTTTATTTAGAGTTGTAATATTGGCAGCTTGACCAGCATAGCCCCCAACTTTTGGACGTGCGCGGTGAGCGGTAGTTGGCTCAAGTTTGACTTCAGTCAAAGAATTCCATTCACCACACTCTGAACATTGACCTGCCCATTTAAGATGATCGGCACCACATTGTTCGCAACGGTAAACAGTTTTGACTTTGCTCATATTCGACTTCAGTTAAAAACTTCTTAATTAATAGTAGAAACGGAGTATAACAAAACCAAAATAGAGAATCAGTTTTGAAGTGGAATACATTTTGCTTAATTTAAAACAACGAAAATATTAGGTCATTGTCATGTATTAGTTAATTTAAAAGATTAAGGTCGAGCAGGGGTATTTTTAATAAACAGATGAAGGACTGAAATGAAATTGAAGATTAGAAAATGGTCAATTGAATCGTCTTTTTAATTTAAAAATCAGACAAGTTCAAGTCATGTTTTTAGACCGTAAAGTGCGTTGTATTGCTATGGGCTTGTGCGTATTATCAGATTTAATTGTATGTAGCTTGAAATCATCAGCAATACAGATAAAAATCGGTTAGCTGAAAAATTATCAAAAAATATACATTTAAAAGATACCTGCAAATGGTGCGATATCGTCTTTTTGATTTTAGCTAACGGACTAAAAAAAATTACTGGAGTGTATTGATAAGATGTCGAATCAAAATCTGAATGAGCCTCATGAACAAGGTGAGCTCCATCGTAGCCTCTCAAATCGGCATTTACAGCTGATCGCGATTGGCGGTGCAATTGGTACGGGATTGTTTATGGGATCAGGCAAAACGATTAGTCTTGCTGGCCCTTCAATCTTATTCATTTACCTGATTATTGGTGTGATGGTGTTTTTTGTCATGCGTGCGCTTGGCGAATTACTTCTTTCAAATCTTGCCTATAAATCATTTATTGATTTCACAACGGATTTAATTGGCCCATGGGCAGGTTATTTTGTAGGTTGGACCTATTGGCTGTGTTGGATCACCATTGGTATTGCCGATCTTTCTGCAATTATCTATTACTTGCAATTCTTTAATAATGGTCTACCTTTCTCGCCGGTCGAAGGCGCCATGATCAGTGTAGCAGCCATTGTATTCATTATGGGCTTGAACTTGTTAACAGTTCGCCTGTTTGGTGAGTTGGAGTTTTGGTTTGCACTTATCAAAATTCTAGCAATTATTATTTTAATTGCAGTGGGTTTATGGATGATCTTTACGGGCTTTACCTCGACTACTGGTGAAGTGGCATCCTTTACTCATTTGTGGGCAAATGGCGGTTTCTTCCCGACGGGTGTGCATGGCTTCTTGGCAGGTTTCCAGATTGCGATTTTTGCTTTCGTTGGTGTAGAGCTTGTCGGAACAACAGCTGCGGAAACTAAAGATCCTGAACGTAATTTGCCTAAAGCAATTAACTCAATTCCAATTCGTATCATTATTTTCTATGTGTTCGCATTAATTATTGTCATGTCAGTAACACCATGGAATAAAATTGATCCAGCGATCAGCCCGTTTGTAAACTTGTTTAGTCAAGCAGGCGTTGCGGCAGCAGCAATCTTAATGAACTTGGTTGTGTTGTCATCAGTGATGTCATCAATGAACAGTGGCGTGTTTTCAACAAGCCGCATGTTGTTTGGTCTATCTCGTGAAGATCAGGGACCAAAAGCTTTTGGTAAATTGAACAGACGTGCGGTACCTGCAAATGCATTGTATTTCTCTGCTGCGTGTTTATTGTTAGGTGCAGCATTACAGTATTTTGTACCAAATACCGTTGAAGCGTTTACGCTTGCAACAACACTTTCAACGATTCTGTTCATTTGCGTGTGGTTACTGATTATCTGGAGTTATATCCGTTACTACACTACACGTCCTGAGCTGCATGCAAAATCAACATTTAAATTGCCGGGCGGCCTATTTACATGTTGGATCACGATTATTTTCTTTATTGGTATGATTTACGTGTTGTCTTTAGAGCCAGATACGTTTAAAGCGCTTAAAGTCAGCCCAATCTGGTTTATTATCTTGATCATTGGTTATTTCTTCTTCTATAAACCGCGTCATAAAAAGTAATTAAATTTATTTAGTTATGATCAAACGCCAGCTGAAAAGCTGGCGTTTTTTATGCATATTGTTTTTCTCTTTAAGTTTACTCTTTAGCCGCCTGCATGATCACGGTATACTGCATCGAATTGTTTAAATCAGGTGCTCAGATGCGTCGTGTCATTTGCCTCATCAGTTTATTGAGCAGCAGTATTTTGCTAAGCGCTTGTGGTCAGTCAGGAGCATTACAGCTACCTTCTGATCCGAATTATGACAAACGCGCGAAATACTTGCTCTATCGTAATAAAGAACAGAAACAAGTTGTACAACAGGATGAACAAGCTGATCAGCCAGTTGAATCATCAGCCCCAACCCAAACAACTTCACCTTAAGCTTTGAAATAAGGACACATTCATGAGTTTCACTCGCATTAATGGAGTATTGCACGCAGAGCAATGTTCTATGGAGCAGCTTGCGCAGCAATTTGGCACACCTTTGTATGTTTATTCAAAAGCAGCTTTTGAAAAACATTACTTAGATATGGATCGTGCTTTTGATTTTATTGATCATCAAATCTGTTTTGCGGTGAAATCTAACTCAAATTTAGCTGTTCTTAATGTATTGGCAAAACTTGGTGCTGGTTTTGATATCGTATCAGGTGGTGAGCTTGCACGTGTTTTAAAAGCGGGTGGAGATGCATCTAAAGTTGTTTTTTCTGGCTTGGGTAAAACTGAAGCTGATATTGAAACATCGTTAAATGTAGGCATTGCTTGCTTTAATGTAGAGTCGTATGCCGAACTAGATCGTCTTCAAAAAGTTGCAGCTCGTCTAGGCAAAAAAGCGCCGATTTCCTTACGTGTAAATCCAGACGTAGATGCAAAAACACATCCTTATATTTCAACAGGTTTAAAAGAAAATAAATTTGGTATTCCAAGTGATACCGTTTATGAAACCTATCAATATGCTGCATCTTTACCAAACCTTGAGATTATTGGAATTGACTGCCACATTGGTTCGCAATTAACCGAGACTAAACCATTCGTTGATGCTTTAGATCGTGTGATGTTGATGATTGAAGAGTTGAAAAAGCTTGGTATCAATCTTAAACACATTGATATCGGTGGTGGTTTAGGTGTTTGCTATAAAGATGAAACACCACCAAGTGTTGAAGAATATGCCAACTCAATGAAACCTGCTTTAGAAAAGTTAGGTCTCAAGGTTTACATGGAACCGGGTCGTAGCATTAGTGCAAATGCAGGTGTGCTTTTAACCAAAGTTGATTTGCTCAAACCAACGAGCCACCGTAACTTTGCCATTATTGATGCAGCAATGAATGATTTAATTCGCCCTGCATTATATGAAGCTTGGATGGATATCCAACCTGTGGTACCAAGTTCAGATACTGAAGAAAAAACTTGGGATCTCGTGGGTGCAATCTGTGAGACAGGTGATTTCATTGGTAAAGATCGTTCATTGGCTTTAAAAGAAAATGACTTGTTAGCTGTTCTCGGTGCTGGTGCTTATGGTTTTGTAATGAGTTCAAATTACAATACACGTGGACGTGCCGCAGAAGTAATGGTGTCTGGCGACAAAGCCCATTTGATTCGTGAGCGTGAAACAGTTGAATCCCTTTGGGAAAAAGAAAGTTTATTGCCTGAGGAGTAAATGAAATGTTATTAGAATTTACTAAAATGCATGGCCTAGGCAATGACTTTATGGTGGTTGATCTGATCAGCCAACGTGCCTATTTGGATACAGAAACAATCCAACGCTTAGCCGACCGCCATTTCGGTATTGGTTTTGATCAACTTTTAATTGTTGAACCGCCTGATTTACCGGAAGCAGATTTTAAATATCGTATTTTTAATGCTGATGGTTCTGAAGTTGAACAATGTGGTAACGGTGTGCGCTGTTTTGCTCGCTTTGTACATGAGCGTCATTTAACAACGAAAACTAGTATTACTGTTCAAACCAAAGCAGGGATTGTCAAACCTGAACTGGGGCAAAATGGTTGGGTTCGCGTGAATATGGGCTACCCGAAATTTTTGCCGAATGAAATTCCATTCATTGCTGAACAACCAGAAGCTTTATATACACTTGAGTTAGCCAATGACCAAAACATTAGTATTGATGTGGTCAATATGGGCAATCCTCACGCCGTAACGATTGTTCCTGATGTACTCACAGCAGATGTTGCTGGTATTGGTCCGCAAGTTGAATCACATAAACGTTTCCCTGAACGTGTGAATGCTGGCTTTATGCAAATCATTGATGAAAAGCATGTGCGTTTACGTGTATTTGAACGTGGTGTAGGTGAAACTCTTGCATGTGGTACAGGGGCTTGTGCTGCTGCGGTAAGTGGTATGCGCCGTGGCTTATTGGGTAATTCAGTTGAAGTTGAACTTGCTGGTGGTAAGCTACAAATCGAATGGCAAGAAGGTGATGTGGTCTGGATGACGGGTCCAACAACTCATGTATATGATGGGCGTTTGGATTTACGTTATTTCCAAGGCTAATAGCATTACCTAAATAGAGGCCTCTTTTATTAACTAAAATGATAAAAGAGGCTTTCTTTTATATACAATAATTTTTTAATTTTATTACTTTATAAAAATATGAATAATCTAATTTTCTTACCTGGCGCATCAGGTAGTACAGCATTTTGGCATCCATTAATTGAAAAATTACCTCAGCATTACCAGACAAAAATTATTGGTTACCCCGGTTTTGGAGATACACCAGAATCCTTTGAGGTCAAAAGTTTTGAAGACCTAACAAATCATGTGGTCGATCAAATTAATGAAGAATCTGTAATTGTCGCGCAATCTATGGGTGGCATTTTTGCTGTTGCGGCAGCGTTGCAAAAACCTCAGCTGGTGAAAGGGCTGGTTTTGATTGCAACTTCTGGTGGAATCGACCTTGAAAGATTTAATGTGCAAGACTGGCGAGAAGCATACCATCAAGCATTTTTAAGATATCCAGATTGGTTTATTACTACCAATGCTAACTACGAAGGGTTTTTATCAGATATAAACATTGAAACTTTATTAATCTGGGGCGATAACGATCCAGTGAGCCCCGTTCAGGTGGGGCAATATTTAAATCGAAAGTTTGAAAATTCGACGTTATATGTTGTGAAAGGTGGGGACCATCAACTAGCAGAAAAACATGCCGATGAAGTTTCAGTCCAAATAGAAAACTACTTAAAAAAATAATGTAAATCTTTAACTATTATTTAGCGTGCTATGCGTTAGCACGCTTTTTAAAATTTATCTTTTACTCAAAGCCAATTTTAAAGCAAACAACACAAAAATACTGCCCGTAATCCGGTCCATATATTTCACAAATTTGGGTTGCTTAAGATAACGTGATAGTGGTTGCATAGCCAAAATTAATAAAATTGACCATAAGGTTCCAATCACCACATGAATCATCACAAGCCCTATAATCCAAGTAACAGCCGATGCTTGTGGTGGAATAAATTGTGGCAGAAATGAAATATAAAAAATACCAACTTTGGGATTAAGTAAGTTACCCAAAAAACCTTTAATAAACCAATTCTGTGAAGCAGGGACATTGGAGTTGGTTTCTTGCATGTCTGCAAGTTGGCTACGCGGTTTTAAAATCATATTCAAACCTAGCCAAGCTAAATAAGCAGCCCCCATCCATTTCAGAATATTAAAGGCTAGATCAGAAGCCATGAGCAAAGCGCCTAGACCACAAGCAACCACAATTCCCCATGCAATACAGCCAAGGCTAATACCCACTGCTGCTTGAAATGCTTTCGACTTGCCTTCAAGAGTAGCGGTACGAATAATTAAAGTCGTATCCAGACCAGGTGTAAGCGTAAGTAAAGTAATGGCAATTAAGTAGGGAATGAGTATGGTAGTCATGACAGCAGGGTTCCGACGAATACTTAAAATGAAGTGTAATATATAAGGTAGTGAGTTGTTATGCTGTACGATCTTAAATTTCCTGAACAACTACTTTTTGATACACTGAAAAAATAAAATGAGCAAATAAATGGAGAGCAATTTGGATTTTGCATTACAGCTGCTCTCAATGTGGTTAAAAGAAAGAAAAATTCAGAACCAGTCTGAGCACACGATTACAGCTTATGAAAGAGATGTTAAAAGCTTTCTTGAGTTCTGCGAGCTCAAACAAATTGATTTAAGAAATATTGAAGCTTCAGATTTACGTGAATATTTGGCCCAGCGTGTTGAGCAGGACCAGTTAAGTTCAAGCAGTATGCAGCGTCATCTCACTTCAATTCGCCAGTTTATGAAATGGGCTGAACAAGGGAAATATCTAGAAATTAACCCTACTGATGATTTTAAGTTAAAACGTCAGCCTAGACCCTTGCCAGGTATGATCGACATAGAAACGGTTAATCAAATTTTAGATCAGCCTGTGCCTGAAAAACCAATTGATCAGCAATTGTGGTTACGTGATAAAGCCATGCTCGAGTTACTTTACTCAAGTGGTTTGCGTCTGGCTGAACTGCAAGGCTTAACAATTAAAGATATCGATTTTAACCGTCAACTGGTACGTATTACGGGTAAAGGAAACAAAACCCGTATTGTACCGTTTGGAAAAAAGGCGAAAGAAAGTCTATTGAATTGGCTGAAAATTTATAAAATCTGGAAAGGCCATTTTGATCAAAATGCTTTTGTTTTTATTTCTCAAAGAGGCGGTGTGTTAACCCCACGGCAAATTGAAAAGCGTGTAAAGCTTCAAGCGCAAAGAGCAGGTGTGAATGTAGATTTGCATCCTCATTTATTACGGCATTGTTTTGCTAGCCATATGTTATCAAGCAGTGGTGATTTGCGATCAGTACAAGAAATGTTAGGCCACAGTAATTTATCTACGACACAAATTTATACACATATTGATTTTGATCATTTGGCACAAGTCTATGATCGAGCTCATCCGAGAGCACAAAAGAATGAATAGATTTAAGAACGATCTTAATAAAAAAGTTGATTAAAATGGCTAGTCTTATACGAATGTAGACATCATTTGTATTTTTTTAGAAATTTGTTTAAGAGAAATAGGGGAAATAGTCAAATTGACCATTTTGATCTTGGGATATTTTGTCGGTACCCCTGAGTCAAAAACATCTCATCTCGATTATTTTAAGGCGATCTTATGTTTCTGACTAATAAGCTAAATAAGATAAAAAGATAATAAAAATCAATATATAAAATAGAGTGTAAAAAGAACGAAATAGCGCCTAATAAGGCATAATATTTTTTTTATGAACTGATGGTTTCATTTTTTTTGTGCTGTTCTGGAAAATTGTGACTTGACCGAAATGCCAAACACATTGCAAGATAGGGTACCTAAAAAATTTTAATTGAAGAGTTAATATACTTTTCTCAACATTTACTTTTGCTAGAACAGCCGAGGATTACATGAAGGCTCTTGTTGCTGTAAAACGCGTGGTTGATGCCAACGTCAAAGTTCGTGTTAAGCCGGACAATAGTGGGGTTGACCTAACTAACGTTAAAATGTCAATTAACCCATTTTGTGAAATCGCAGTGGAAGAAGCGGTTCGCTTAAAAGAAAAAGGAACAGTAACAGAAATCGTTGTTGTTTCTGTGGGTCCTAAAGAAGCTCAAGAACAAATCCGTTCTGCAATGGCTTTGGGTGCAGACCGCGGTATTTTAGTTGAAACCACTGATGAAATTGGCGCTTTAGAAGTTGCTAAAATTTTAAAAGGTGTTGTTGACGCTGAAAAACCAGAACTTATCCTTCTTGGTAAACAAGCAATTGATGATGACTCTAACCAAGTAGGACAAATGCTTGGTGCATTATTAGGTGCGGGCCAAGGTACATTCGCTTCTGAAGTGAAAGTTGATGGTGGCAAAGTACAAGTAACTCGTGAAGTTGACGGTGGTTTACAAACTGTTGAACTGGCACTTCCAGCAATCATTACAACTGACTTGCGTTTGAATGAGCCACGTTATGCAGCATTGCCTAACATCATGAAAGCTCGTAAGAAGCCACTTGATACTAAATCTCCTGCTGATTATGGCGTTGCAGCTGGTACTAAGCTTAAAACTGTTAAAGTTGAAGCTCCAGCAGAACGTAAAGCTGGCGTACAAGTGAAATCTGTAGATGAGCTTGTTGAAAAATTGAAAAATGAAGCGAAAGTGATCTAATACGGAAGGATAAAATCATGAGTATTTTAGTTATCGCTGATCACAACAACCAAGCACTTAACGGTGCTACTTTAAACGTTGTTGCTGCAGCACAAAAAATCGGTGGTGATATTACTGTATTAGTTGCTGGTTCTGGTGCTCAGGCAGTTGCTGATGCTGCTGCTAAAGTTGCTGGTGTAAGCAAGGTTTTACTTGCTGACAATGCTGCTTATGCAAACCAGTTAGCTGAAAACGTAGCTGCCCTAGTTGCCGATTTAGCTAAAGGTTACAAATACGTATTAGCTGCTTCTACAACAACTGGTAAGAACATTCTTCCACGTGTTGCTGCTCTTCTTGATGTAAGCATGATCACAGACATTATTTCTGTTGAATCTGCAAATACATTCAAGCGTCCGATTTATGCAGGTAACGCGATTGCGACTGTTCAATCTGACGAAGCAATCATTGTGGGTACAGTTCGTGGTACAGCATTTGATCCAGTAGCTGCTGAAGGTGGTTCTGCTGCGGTTGAAGCGGTAAGTGAAGCGAAAGATGCAGGTATTTCTCATTTTGTATCTGAAGAAATCGTTAAGCTTGATCGTCCAGAATTAACTGCGGCTCGCATCGTAGTTTCTGGTGGTCGTGGTGTAGGTTCTGGTGAGAACTACCATAAAGTACTTGATCCATTAGCTGACAAGCTTGGTGCAGCACAAGGTGCTTCACGTGCGGCAGTTGATGCAGGCTTCGTACCTAACGACTTCCAAGTGGGTCAAACTGGTAAAATCGTTGCGCCTGACCTTTACGTTGCTGTAGGTATTTCTGGTGCGATCCAGCATTTAGCTGGTATGAAAGATTCTAAAGTTATTGTTGCAATCAACAAAGACGAAGAAGCGCCAATCAACAGTGTTGCTGACTACTGGTTAGTTGGTGATTTGAACACTGTAGTACCAGAGTTAGTAAGCAAGTTGTAATTTACAGCTTGTCACTTATTCGAAAAACGCCCTTGTGCTATAAATAGCCAAGGGCGTTTTTTTATTTAGATCATCATTATGAATATTAATTATTCCGCTTCGCTAGAGGCCCACCAATTGCATCAATCACTTGTGAGATTGGCACGGGCAGATATGGCACGAGATTATTTATGTATTCGTTCGAAAAATCAGCATGGACTGTCCAATATTAAAGTTAGTCAGTTGCACATGGGATTTATTTTATATGGGCAACAACAATTAAATCTTCAAACAAAACAAATCAATTTTAGCGCTGGCGATCTCTATATTATAAAACCCGATACGGTTATCGATGCAGTTAATCTGCCTGACCCTATAACGGGTGAATATCTCACTATTCTTGTGCCTATGTGTGAAGAAGTCATTCAAGCTGCACAAATGATTTGGGCTAAGCCAGTTGTAGACAGAACTGAAGCAATATTAAAGTTTTCAATTGATGATTTTGCTACCTCTTTAGCTGAGTGGCAAACGGCTTTATTTAATCATGATGTAGTGAAAGCACGTTTATGTATTACCGCTATACTTGTACAGCTATGCCAACAGCATTGTTCTGATGTTTTAATTGTACCTCCACCTAAATTGACAAAAATCATTCATGATTGGGTCATAGAAAATCCACAGCACCATTGGCAGTCTAGTGAGTTTGAAATGAGACTAGGTTTGAGCAGTGCCACACTTCGCCGCAAGCTTAGCCATGAAGACACAACCTTAAGAGAAACGATTACGCATGCACGGCTTACTTTTGCACTTGAGCTGTTGTATTCGAAAAAGTTACCTATGAAAACTATTGCAGCAAAATCTGGGTACCAGTCTGTTGCTATTTTTCGTGATCGCTTTGTAGAGCGTTATGGTATAGATCCTGCTGTGCTAGCTGCCGAATAAGTCAATTTGAGCGTTTCTTATCGCTTATTGAGCGATTTAAATAGATAAAAACCAATAGAGTTAAAGTATGAAAATACGAAGGACTCTATGATGAATTCATTAAAATCACTTACGATATTATTGCTACTGAGTGCCAGTACAGTTATACATGCAGAACAAACGCCAAGTGTACATCAAGTCGATGGTTACTTTTTACAACCAGTAGGCAACCTTAAGGTAACAGCATTGTTTGATGGGGAACTGGGACTGCCTCGTAGTGATTTACTAGGTATTTCAGCTGAAAAAGCCAATCGACTGTTTGCAGAAAACTTTGTTCCTGTAGATGAGCATAATCAGATTGTCACAGATTTCTCTGCCTATCTTGTTCAAACACCCACACAAAATATTTTAATTGATGCTGGCACTGCAAAATGTTTTGGTCCAACCTTGGGCCATGTGCGTGAAAATTTAAAGAAAGCAGGCGTACAGCCTGAACAAATAGATACCATCTTGATTACACATGCCCATCCTGATCATTTATGCGGTATTACACTCGATGGCAAAATGGCTTATCCAAATGCGAAGGTTTATCTAGCTAAAGAAGATGTCGATTTTTGGACATCATCTGCAAATGAAGCAAAAGCTAATGATTTTTTTAAGCCAATATTTAAAATGACGAGAGATGCCTTACAGCCATACCAAAAGGCAGGGCAACTCGTCGCTTTTACCAAAACCTCTTTTAACGTACCGAATGTTCAACTCATCGTTACTCATGGTCATACTGAAGGTCATTCTTCATATTTAGTAGATGGACAAAACGGTCAAAAGTTTTTAGGTCTTGGCGATGTTGTACACTATGGTGCAGTACAATTTCCTTATCCTGAAGCAAGCTACAAACCTGATACTCACTCGAATCAGGCTATAGCTGTTCGTAAAAGTATTTTTGAACAAGCCTATAAAAACCAATGGTGGGTGGGAGCTGCGCATGTTGCTTTTCCTGGTATTGGGCATATTAGTAAAAATTCAAAAGGATATCAGTGGATTCCTGCTCAATATCGGCCTACAAAATGATATTTCAAACCTATTATTAAAAGAATAATGGGTTTACAACAAGACAAGTATGTTGAAGCTAAATATTATTTATTTTGGCTAATAAACTAAGTTTTGTTTTTAAGATTAGATGAAAAGTGCTCTAAAGAGAGCACTTTTGTGTTGTCTATATTTTGGTCGAACTGTTGAGTTTTAAGAAATACATTTAAAACTAGAATTCTCTAATTTTAACTTATTAATTCTAATGAAATTTTTATTGTAAAAAAATGCTATTTTCAGATTGCTAAACTCCCAGTTAACGAGCAGTTTGTGCTATACTATACAGCTATATTTTTTTCGATTTTAGTTCAGTTTTCAGAACTAAATTTTTTGCAAGATCAAGACATATTAGCAGATGGAAATTTCTATCTGTAAGAAGGAGTATGCATGAGCGTATCGGAAATCCGACCGATTGCCATTGAGGATGAACTCAAGCATTCATATTTAGATTACGCAATGAGTGTAATCGTATCTCGTGCATTGCCGGATGTGAGAGACGGTCTGAAACCTGTTCACCGTCGTGTGCTATTTGCCATGCACGAATTGGGCAATGACTATAACAAAGCCTACAAGAAATCTGCACGTGTTGTTGGGGACGTAATCGGTAAATATCACCCTCATGGTGACTCAGCTGTTTATGAAACTATTGTACGTATGGCTCAGGATTTTAGCTTACGTTATTTATTGGTAGATGGTCAGGGTAACTTCGGTTCAATCGATGGTGATAGCGCGGCTGCAATGCGTTATACCGAAGTCCGTATGACTAAGTTAGCGCACGAGCTTCTTGCAGATCTAGAAAAAGACACAGTTGACTGGGAAGATAACTACGACGGATCTGAGCGTATTCCTCAGGTGCTTCCAACACGTGTTCCTAACTTGTTAATTAATGGCGCTGCTGGTATTGCCGTAGGTATGGCAACCAACATGGCACCGCATAACATGACAGAAGTTGTGAATGCATGCTTAGCCTATGCTGACAATCCGAATATCTCGATTGAAGGATTGATGGAATACATTACTGGTCCTGATTTTCCTACTGGCGGTATTATTTACGGTAAATCAGGCATTGTTGATGCTTACCGTACAGGTAAAGGCCGACTACATATTCGTGGTAAGTACCATTTCGAAGAAGATGAAAAGACAGGCCGTACAACCATTGTCTTTACTGAAATTCCATATCAAGTCAACAAGGCAAGAGTTATTGAACGTATTGCCGAGTTAGTTAAAGAGAAAAAACTTGAAGGTATTTCAGAGCTTCGTGATGAGTCTGACAAAGACGGTATGCGTATTGCGATTGACTTGAAACGTGGTGAAAACGCAGAAGTCGTTGTAAATAACTTATTCTTAAATACACAGCTTGAAAACTCATTCAGCATCAACATGGTTTGTCTTGATAACGGACAACCAAAATTGATGAATCTGAAAGATATTATTGCGGCATTTATTCGTCACCGCCAAGAAGTAGTGACACGCCGTACCATGTTCGAATTACGTAAAGCACGTGAACGTGGTCATATCTTAGAAGGCTTAACTGTTGCTTTAGCCAATATTGATGAAATTATTGAAACCATCAAAACTTCTGCTAACCCAGCTGAAGCGCGCGAGCGTTTACTAGCTGGTGAGTGGGCTGGTGGTGGCGTTATTTCTTTACTTGAAAAAGCTGGCGCTATTTCTGTTCGCCCAGATGAAATCGAAGGTGAAAATCCAGATCGTCCATTTGGTCTAACTGAATCAATTTACCGTTTATCACCAACGCAAGTGGGTGCAATTTTAGAATTGCGTTTACATCGTTTAACGGGTCTTGA
The DNA here is from genome assembly GCF_000369825.1 of Acinetobacter sp. NIPH 542. Taxonomy (NCBI): domain Bacteria; kingdom Pseudomonadati; phylum Pseudomonadota; class Gammaproteobacteria; order Moraxellales; family Moraxellaceae; genus Acinetobacter; species Acinetobacter sp. NIPH 542. Next base: position 2,367,704 of record NZ_KB850206.1, on the reverse strand, counting down.
GCAAGACAAATTACATGCAGAATATACTGAAATTTTAGGTCAAATTGCTGAACTTACGGCAATTCTTAATGATTTCAATTTATTGATGGCTGTAATTCGTGAAGAATTAGCGCAAGTACTACAACAGTATGGTGATGGTCGTCGTACAGAAATTATTGAATCACGTATTGATTTTAGCCGTGAAGATTTAATTCCTGAAGAACAAGTTGTATTAACGGTTTCACAAACAGGTTATGCAAAAACTCAACCACTTTCAGACTATCAGGCTCAGCGCCGTGGTGGACGTGGTAAGTCTGCAACCTCAATGAAAGATGATGACTTTATTCAACATCTCATTGTGGCTTCAAACCATGCGACTGTACTCTGCTTTACTAACGTAGGTAAAGTGTATCGTCTTCGCGTATTTGAAGTACCTCAAGCATCACGTGGTGCTAAAGGCCGCCCGATTGTAAACTTGTTACCTTTAGATGCGAATGAAACAGTAACTGCTATCTTGCCGTTAACTGAGTTCCCAGAAAACCATTATGTATTTATGGCGACAGCTTCTGGTACGGTTAAACGTGTTGATTTGGAGCAGTTTGCTAACATTCGTTCAAATGGTTTACGTGCAATTGAACTGAATGAAGAAGATACCTTGATTGGTGTTGCGATTACTGATGGTAATCAGCAAATCATGTTGTTCTCGAATGAAGGTAAGGCAATTCGTTTTGCAGAAACTGACGTGCGTTCAATGGGTCGTACTGCTAAAGGCGTCCGTGGTATGCGTGTTAGCTTTGCGAGCAGCACTTTAAGTGAAGAAGATGCTGAAGTTGAAAATGATGAATCTGATGACAATGAAGATTCAGCAGATTTAAATGTTGTAAGTCGCATCGTATCGCTTGTTGTTGTTCCTGAAACGGGCGAAGTGCTGTGTGCGAGTGCCAATGGTTATGGTAAACGTACTCCTGTAAATGACTTCCCAACCAAAAAACGTGGTGGTAAGGGTGTTATTGCGATTAAGACAAGTGAACGTAATGGTGAGCTTGTAGGTGCAGTATCTATTGATGAAAGCAAAGAACTGTTGCTTATTTCTGATGGTGGTACATTAGTTCGTACGCGTGCTGCTGAAGTTGCAATGACTGGTCGTAATGCACAAGGTGTTCGTCTGATTCGTTTAAGCGAAGAAGAAACTTTAGTGGGCGTTGTGTCTATTGAAGCTGTCGAAGATGAAGAAGAGTTTCTCGAAGGAGAAGTTGATACTTCAGAAGTAGATGGCGAAGATGCAGTTTCTACGAATGACGATGTGTCAGAAGAGTAAGTCTTAATTAAATAAAAAAAGGAAGCGTAAGCTTCCTTTTTTATTGGGTTATTTATTTGTTTGAGTGGAAGATAAATACATCATAATTTCGATAATGGAGTGTTTTAACAGATGGATCTTTAGTCGCAAAATTATGAGGTTGACTTACGACAATCAAATCTTGCTTTTGCGTTAAAGCATCTTGAAGCTGTTGCTCACTCCATAAGTATTTTTTGCGTTGTGGTTCAAACAATAAACCATCTTTAATTTCTAAAGAAGCACTATCTGAATGTACTGTATCCCATTGATTTACAATATATAGAGGCTGTTTTAGCTGTAAAAGGAAAGGCACATCATAGAAATAGTAATTGTAGAAAACTATTTTTGTTGATGGTGTCATATATTCAGAAAAACTCGTTTGTCCCACATTATTTTTGGTATCTAAAATACGAACGGCGAAGGGGACTGAACTACATAGAACAATTAAACTGATAAAAATATAGTTCAAATAGTTTAATTTCTGCTTTTTATATAACCAGACTAAAGCCAGTGGAAGCATAACTAATAGCGCGCCAATGATATAAATAAATACCGCTTGGTTTTGGAAAAAAGGTTGATGTGCACGCATGAAATGCGGTGTAGCAGTAATACCTATTCCGACAAGCATAATAAATATAGGTAAACCCCAAACCTGTAATTTGGTTTTATATTCACTTTCAAGTACTTGGTTGATAACAAGAGCCAAGAAAACAGCAAGTGGGGGCACAGCTGGTAAAATATAGCCAGCTAGCTTAGAAGGCGGAATAGAGAAGAAAACCGTAACAGAAATAAACCACCATATAAGCAGGGCTAGTAAAGCGGACTTCTTGTAATTTTGAAATACGGCTTTAATAGATCCAAATCTACTCGACAGAATCCATGGTAAAAAGCTGAACATTAAAATAACGAGATAGAAACACCATGGTTGCTTATTATTAAACTCTTTTGAGCTAAATCGACTAAATTGTTGGTCGATAAAGAAATAATGCAAAAATTGAGGATATTTCAGTTGAACTGCATAGAGCCATGGACTAACCAATAATATAAATAACAGAATCCCCAAAGGGTTAAGCAATGAAGGGATTTTTTTCCATTGTTTGGTATAGAGCAACCACGGTAAGAGAATCATGCCGGGAATTAACACACCAATCAGGCCTTTACTTAAGAACGCAGCCGCACCTGCAAAATATCCTAAAAATAAAATAGATTTACGTGCTGAAATTGTGAAATCAACAAAACATAAAACACTGACGGTAATCCATGAAGCAAGCAGTAGGTCATGGTTAATATATTCACTACTGCCAAAAAACAGTAAATTGGTGCCTAAAATAATGGCAGTAAGTTGTGCTACACGTTCTGAAATGTGCTTTCTAACGAATAAGAATAGACTGACGAGCATGAGTGTAGCTGCTAGCACTGGAACTAATCTCAATACCCAAATATGCATACCGAACAGTTCCATAAATATAGAACTTAACCAGTGTAATAGAGGAGGCTTATGCATAAATGGCAAGCTATTGATACGGGGAATCAACCAATCTCCCGACTCAAACATAGATCGACTAATATCTCCGTAGCGTCCTTCATCTGGCACAGAGAGGGGTCTTATCCAAGACAAAACAAACAACCAAATCGGTAAAAATATTAATAAGAATTTGGAACTACGAAGCCATTGCTGCATACATAATCCTTAATGTTGAAATGCAAAAAAACGGTTAAGCAAGAAAGTCACAATTGAAGTCAGGACAATAGCTACACAAACCAATGTTGAAACAGGGGCACTGAAGTAAAGATTAGAAAGTAAGAGAAAACTCTCATTGAATAAAAAACCTAATCCAGCGACTAAGGTAAATTTGGGTAGTGTGTGTCGATGAGAAATATGCTGGGCTTTAAAAGTAAAAATACGATGCCCAAAATAGCTCACCCAATAGGCAAGTAGAAAGGCGACTAAATTAGCATACTGCAATGCAATGTTTCGTTTAAACAAGAGCATGACAATACTGTAGTGCGTAAGTGCCGCCGCGGCCCCAGTCGTGGTAAACCGCGCGAGCTGAAAAATATGTGCAAACATTAGAAACTAGAGAACGTATTTTCGGAGTGAGTGATTGGGTGTTCTTGCTTAATACGAGAATGTTCGGTTGAAACAATATATTTTGGTCGATTTTTAACTTCTGCATAAATTCGGCCAATGTATTCACCTAAAATTCCAATGAATAACAATTGAATGCCACCTAATAGCGTCATGCCTGCCGCAAGAGTTGCCCAACCTGGTACAGAAATTCCTTCAATTAAGGTTTTAATAATGATCCAGACACCGTAACTCATAGCGCCTAAAGCCAATAGGGCGCCTAGATAAATACAAATGCGTAAAGGTAAATCTGAAAACCCAGTTAAACCAGACATTGCCAGATTGAATAATGACTTTACGTTAAAACTAGAACGACCATGTTGACGATCTTGCTCGGAGAAATTGATTCCGATACTTTTAAAACCGACCCATGCATAAAGGCCTTTCATGTAGCGATTTTTTTCTGGTAGTTGTTTAATCGCTTCAACAACTTTTGCGTCAAGAAGTCTGAAATCACCAGCATTTTCAGGAATATCAATAGGAGAGCTTAAGTTTAAAATACGGTAGTAACCTTGGGTTAAAGTCCGTTTTAGCCATGATTCAGTAGTACGATTACGAATGCCATAAACCATGTCATAACCATTTTTCCAAAGGTTAATCATGGTCGGAATTGCTTCAAAAGGATGTTGAAAGTCAGCATCAATCAATAGCGCAACTTCACCATTTACATGGTCTAAACCTGCGCTCAAAGCAGCTTCCTTACCAAAATTTCGTGATAATTCCAGCACCACTAAAGGATAATCTTCGATCATCGTTTGCAAGATCGGAATAGTATCGTCCTTACTGCCATCATCGACCACAATAATTTCATAGCTAAGATTTTGTTGCTTTAAGCTGTTTGCTAAAGCTGGAATAAATGTCTTTAAATTCTCTGCTTCGTTATAAGCGGGAACAACGCAGGATAAAAAAGGTTTTGTGCTCATTGCATTGCCCCTAGTCTGGTAAGTTGGATGCCATTTTTCTGGCAATCAAGAGGGAACTGATCAGAACAAAAATATTGGTATTCTTGGATACGTGCATGCTGGATTGGGTCTTGCTCACTTGGTGTAGAAAGTGAGGGATGGCACATAATCAGTAAGTGATCTTTTGCTTGAGCAAGCCAATATTGATTCAGTTCGGCATAATCAGTTTGTTTAAAGTCGTAGATACCAGCGAAATATTCATTTTGGCTAAACTGGTAACTTTGGCACGCCTTTGCTAAGGCATTTGAGCCAAGTGCAGAAAGCATATGCGTTTTAAAACGATAATGGGGTAGATAAATTGGATGTTGTAAATTACGTATCCAACCAGTGAAATTTTTCTCTTTTAAAAGCTGTAGCAAAATATCCCGTATAAACGGAAATTGATGAACATGTTGGTGTCCATCAATAAAATCGGGTTGTTTTCCCATGACTGAAACAAATGCATCCCATTGTTCTTCAATACACTGGGTAATTAATTCACGGTTAAGATTTGATGACCATGCACGAAACATAAGTACAGGTAATGAGAAGACAGTATTACCTGAAGTAAACGCATGAGTGAAATTTAAATGTAAGCCAATATCAATTTGATTCGAGAAAGGTTTAAGTTTGGCAGCAGCTGTTTCCCAGAGTTCAGATTGGGTCATACATGAGGTCGCTTGAAGTGCTCCTCTTTCAATTAACTGAATAATTGCATTAGATATCTCTGCATTCATTGCAAAGTCATCTGCGCAATAACATACCTTTGCCATATCAAATTCCGTCATAGAGCAGGGTAGCAGAGTTACCCTTTTAGGCTGCTGAAAAACTAAACAGTTTTACTATGGAGAAATTTTCTTAATTTCAACTTAAAGTTTTTTTAAGGTTTTATGACAATTGTTACTAATTAATAATTTGAATTTATTGGTTTTTTTATATTTTTATGGTCAATGGTTTTTAAGGAATGACTTTTAACTATCAGATTTTATAGTAAATAAAAATATAATTTATGCTCCAAGTTCAGAAAACTCTTCACTTGGAGGTTTTTAAACGTGAATATGCCCAGATTAAAAAAATAAGACCGATTGTCGCAAGAAAAATCAGTTTTGGTACAACTGTGGCTAAAGGAACACCCATCTGGTTAAGTTGCACAAACATTTGTACCCCATGTGTTGATGGTAAACACCACGCAAACCATTGTAACCATTCGGGCATTGCTTGATGTGGCCATGCAGCGCCAGTTAATAAGAATAAGGGTACAGAGCTAAACACAATAATATGTCCGGCACGTTCTGGCATATCTAAAAGTGAGCCAATCAACATGCCTAATCCAATCACACAACTAATAAAAATAGGAACAGCAACGAGTAAACCTATGAAGTTTCCACCGTGTGGATAGTCGTTGAACCACAACGTAAAACCAAAAAGATAAAAACTACTTAAACAACCAATGGTAAATATACTTGCGAAAATTCCAGCGAAGCGAACAGCTGTAATTTTTTGGTGTTGCTCACGGTAGCTTGCAATCAGCATCGCTAAACCTAACACAATGGTTTGATGGATAATTAAAGATGCAACAGCCGGAAAAATGTAACTTCCATAGCCTGAAAGGGGGTTAAATAAAGGGACTTGATGAATAGAAAGCGCGGGTTGGAAATGTGTGCGCTCTCCAAATTTTTCGACATATTCTTTTAAGGTTGCTTCGATGGATGTAGCTAAGCCTAAACCAATTTCTTTAGTTTTTAAAAAGTTGGTTGTACTTAAATATAAGCCAATTCCGCCAGCTTCTCCACGGCGTAAGCTTTGCGTTAGGTTGCTTGGTAAAAGTAAAATACCATCGGCTTTTTGTTCACGAACCATTTGTTCTGCTTGTAAGAAATTGCTTGTAACAGTAACAATATGAACATGCGGACTATTTGCACTTTGACCGATTAATTGAGAAGTTAAGAGACTTTGCTCTTCATCAACAATGACAATAGGAATTGATTCTGCCCGCTCAGCTTTATAGGCGGTCGGGTAAAAAAAACTATAAAGAATGACCGATAAAATCAGAGTCGTGAAAACTGAACTATTCCCTACAATATCTTTAAAAGTCTGCAAATATGCCTGAAAAAAATCTTTCATTAAATTGCTCCCCGAATTAATTTTTTAAGCAGCAAAGAACTTAAAAAGAAGTAAATAAGGCAGTAACCCAGAAGTATTAAAAATGGAGTGATTGAAATGAAAATTGGACTTCCAATGACCCATTGTTCAGTTTGCAGTTTGGCATAAGGGGTATAGGGAATAATAAGTGACCAAAACTTAGTGAAAATCGGTGCATTATTTAAAGGCAGGGTAACGCCTGCGAAACTCAAAGATGACCCACCATAAACGGCAATAAAGCCAAAAGTTTTGCTTAAATTTTTGGTTGCTAAAATAACTGTGCTGCTAATCAAAGCGTAGGCAAAATAAAGTAGGAACTGTGCGCATAGCAATAAACTAAGAGAACCCGCTACAAACCAGCCACGGATTTCGACTAGCCAAAACATCCATAACCATGTCCAGAAACAAAAAATAAGGCTATAGAGCAAATTTTTAGCCAATAAGCCTTGAATAAAACTTTCTCGGTTTACCCAAGTGGTTAATGTGCCACGTTTAAGTTCTTGTCCAATAGCAAAGGCAACACAGCAGCATAGCAACAAATGCAATACGGCTGGAACCATGAAGGGTTCTAAATAAAACTCATAGCTCATGCTTGGATTATAAAGCGTTGAGATTTTGACATGAGCGGTAGGAACATCTAAATAGGGGATATTATTTGCTAGATAACTCTGGCCTGCGTAGTCTGCTAAAGCATTGAGGGTACTGATCAACATTGCGGAGGAAATCGTGTTCCCGACACTAAAAAAAGACTGGTTAAATGCAATGCTGATTTGAGCATCTTGCGCTTTCACAAAGCGTTTTTCAGCACCGTCTGGAATGAAAACATATCCCCATATTTGGGTTTCATTGAGTAGTTGTTCCGCTTCTGTGGAGCTCGCCGTAATTGTTTTAATATCTACCGTATGATTTAAAGAAAGATACTTTTCAATATTACGGCTGAGTTCACTTTGGTCCTGATCAATAATCGCAATTGGTAAGTGTTCAGCTTTACCTGCGTAAAACATGCTGCTAAACATAAAAATGATAAAAGCGGGGATGAGTGTCACCATACACAAATCCCATTTGTTGCTTTTTAGATAGTTTAGTTCACGTAATATACTGGAAAACATGCTTTATTTTTCTTCTTTAATTTTAAATAGAACACTCATCCCAACTTTTAAATCTTGCACTGGACGCTCAGGCACAAGATGCAATTTAAAGCTGCGAATATCGTACCCACCAGTTTGGCGAGTCGTTTTTATGGTGGCAAATTCACCTTCAGCATCTATATTCTTAATTTTAAAATTCACATTCTGATTAAGTGCTGGAATGAATCCTTCAAGGGTTTTATTTTTATAAACAGAGGCATATTGATTTTCACCCACGTTTAAACTTACCCATAAATCATCATCTTCTAAAATGCTGACAACAGGTACACCCATAGCGACTAATTCAGAAGGTTTACCATAAGTTTTTGAAACCGTACCTGAAATAGGAGAGAGTAAACGTGTTTCTTCCTCTAACGCTTTTGCTTCACCTACAGCTGCTTTTGCAATTTCAACCTGCGCATCTGCTGTAGATTTTTGTTGGCTCGTACTGCCACGTTTTGCACGAGCATATTGTTGATAAGAGGCTTCACTTAATTCTTGAGCAGAAGTTTGTGCTGCAAGCATTTCATCTCGTCTTTGACGTGAAATGACACCTTGTCTATATAAATTTTCACCACGTTGGTAAGTGATTTTTGCAAGGTTTGCTTGTGCTTTTGTGCTTTGCCAGTTGGCATAAAGTGTATCGATATTCTCTTGTTGAGAACCACGATCTACCGTAGATTGAAATGCTAAAGCCGATTGTAAGGTAGCCAAAGCCTGTTGCTTTTTAGCTTCTATTTCCGGGCTAACTAAACGGACAAGTGGCTGGCCTTTGGAAATTTTCTGACCTTCTTGTACATAAATTTCTTCAATACGACTCGGAACTTTTGTGCTTACGTGAATTGTTTCGGCTTCAACTCGGCCTTGTAGTTCAATAGGCTTTGGCTGATAACTTTTCCACAAACCAAAAATAATTAAACCCAATAGGGCAATAATGATTACACCAATAATCAGTTTAATTTTTGAATTTTTAGGTGGTTTGGATTCACTCTTATTTGTGCTTGATTCTTGCTGATCACTCACTTGATCATCTTTTTGAACTTGGCTGGTTTCTGCCGTATCCGCAACAGGAGCATCTTGTTCTGAATGAGCTGAGTCTTGATTCATTTTATACTCCCCTTAACGAATATAGTCGGTATGTGGTTGATTAACGTATGCTTTAAACTCATCAATTGAACCGTGACTTTGAAGTAAAGTCGCGAGTGACATGACATATTTATAAGCATTTAAAGCCATTTCAGTTTTTAACGCACTTAATGCATTTTGCGCATCAATCACTTGGGTTGCTGTACCCATTCCTTCACGGAAAGAAAGCTCTTGAATACGTAAGTTCTCTTGAGCGGCATTTACGTTTCTTTGTAAGAGTTGATGGCTTTGCTGAGCAGAGTTAAGTTCGTTATATGACTTATTCAAAAGAGCTTCGATCTCTTGTTTAGTTCGTTCAGTCATGAGTTCAGAGGCATAGCGCTTCAATTCGGCAGCGTGAATATTCTTATTTTTATCTACACCTGAAAATAGGTTGTATTTTGCCATTACACCGACAATCCAGTTTTCATTTTTATCGAGAGCATATTCACCAAAGGCAAAAAGACTTGGTTTTTTTGCAGCTTCCTGAGCTTGAATATTTACATTAGCCAGTTGAGTATCCATCTGCATTTTTTGTACAAGGCTAGATTTTTGTGAATAACTGGTTAAAAGTGATTCTAGATTTTGGCTTGGGGTGTTATTTACAAATAGTGGCGTACTTAAATCTATATTGTTTTGTTGATGTAAAAGATTATTAAGACTAAAGCGACTGGCATTTAAGTTGGCTTGAGTATTTTGTAAAGTACGTTCCGCATTATTACGGGCGACTTCAAATTGCATGCGTTGCCCTTTACTAATAAAACCCTGTTGTTCGAGCTTTAGGGCATTGCTGTAATGTTTTTGCATTGCATTAAAGTTAAATAAGCTACTCGCTACCAGTTGCTGCTGTAATTGTACATTAAAGTAACTTTGTACCACTTCAAACCGCTGTATATCTTGTTGTTGCTGGCTTGAAAGCTCTGAACGCTGTGCTTGAATATTTGCTAGTTTTTTTGCACTACTGGTTAAGCCGCCTGTATAGAGTGGCATAACGACCGAAATAGAAGGGCGTACAACCTGATCTTCAATGGTCAGATTCGCATAATCTGGAAATCGGTTTATACCGTCATGTATGGTTTGATTAGCGCCTTCTTGAACTTGTCCCAGCACATCCGATGGAATGACATTGTTCCACTGTGAAAGTTTATCATTCAGCCCTTGGCTTAAATCATTCTCAAGTTTTTGTTTAAAAGAACCAAGAGGTACATCGGTTTCACTGTGAAAAGCATATGCTCTCACATTTAAATCAACTCGAGGTAATCCGAGGCCCTTTACTGCTTCAGCTTCTAATTGAGATGCTTGCTGTAATGCTTGGTTGGCTTGAGTACTATATGAACTTTTCAAAGCTTGTTGTTCTGCTTCTGCATAACTTAAGCTTTGGGCATATAAATGATTAGTGAAAAAAAAGCCTAAAGCCAAAGCAATATGTTTAGGTTTAAATGAAAAGGGAAAAATAGACTGTCTATATCGATGTGCTGGCATTTTAAATAACAATTTCTGGCATCCCTTATAGTTTAAATTTCTTGTTATTAAATTCAATTATCATATTGTTTATTATACATTTGTATAAAAACATTTTGATTTTAGCTCCTTTAATTATTGAATTTACTAAGCCAATATTTTTTCTAATATCTATCAAGGTATGTGAAATTATAATCACAAGTCAAGTTGATCTTTTTGCTTAAAAATCTTTTTAAATTTGGAAGGCAGTAATTAAAAGTATAGAAATAACGACAACAATAATTGAAAAAATAAACTTAAATACAGTCCAGCATTGAAATATTTACTTGAGAAGCTGCTGCAAGCTTAAGCAATCTGTGGTTAAATGCCATTTTTATTGTGTTTGACTTTATACAAGGGAAAAATCATGCGCGCGTACAATTTCTGTGCTGGTCCTGCTGCATTACCTACTGCCGTTTTAGAAAAAGCTCAACAAGAATTGTTGGATTGGCAAGGTAAAGGTCTATCCATCATGGAAATGAGTCACCGTAGTGCTGACTATGTTGCTGTGGCTGAAAAAGCTGAAGCAGATTTACGCAAGTTAATGAATATTCCAGAAAACTATAAAGTACTGTTTTTACAAGGCGGTGCGTCATTACAATTTTCTGCGATTCCTTTAAACCTTTTAGGTAAGAACAGTAAAGCTGATTATATTGACACAGGCATCTGGTCTGAAAAAGCGTTAAAAGAAGCAAAACGTTATGGCGACATTAATGTTGTAAATGCTGGTATTAAAGTAGATGGCAAGTTCGCAATTTCTGAACAAAGCGAATGGAATTTATCTGACGATGCAGCCTATGTACATTATGCGGATAATGAAACGATTGGTGGCTTACAGTTCGCAGGAATTCCTGATGTAAAAGCTCCACTTGTTTGTGACTATTCATCAAGTATTTTATCTGCTCCATTAGATGTGACCAAGTTTGGTTTAATCTATGCTGGCGCACAAAAAAATATTGGTCCTGCTGGTTTAACAATTGTGATTATTCGTGATGACTTACTTGATCAAGCGAAACCAGAAATTCCAAGCATTTTAAAATATGGTGACCAAGCGAAAAATGGTTCTATGGTAAATACACCATCGACTTACGCTTGGTACTTGTCTGGTTTGGTATTTGAATGGTTGCTAGAGCAGGGTGGGGTAGATGCTATCCATAAAGTTAACCTTGAAAAAGCTCAGTTGTTATATGGTTATATCGACTCAAGCGATTTCTACAATAACCCGATTGCAATTCCGAACCGCTCAATTATGAATGTACCGTTTACCTTGGCAGATGAAGCTTTAGACAAGCAATTCTTAAAAGAAGCGGAAGCAAACCATTTGTTGAATTTAGCTGGACACCGTTCTGTAGGTGGTATGCGTGCAAGTATTTATAATGCTGTACCATTAGAAGGTGTACAGGCTTTAATTAGCTTTATGGATGATTTTGCAAAACGTAATGGTTAAGCAAATCAAATAAATAAAGCCCTCAAATGAGGGCTTTATTTTTGAATAAATTTTATAAACTAAAAAGGCACTAAACCAAGTTGGTGCATGAATATGGCAGCTAAAAACATACCCAATACAAAAAAGCAAAACGCACCAGTATCGACCTTTACGCGCAGGCTACTAGATTGAATGAGGCTGGTAGTTTGTTCGGGTATAATCTTCATTCAATAACCTAATTATTAAAATATTAGTGAAATTCAATTAGTTTCACCCTTTTTAGCACAAATAGTCGCCTGAATCCAGATATTACCGCGAATATATTCGCCAATATTAAAGTTTTTATACAAATCGTTTTTGGTCGCAATGCGCACTAATATGGCAGGAAGATCATCTTCTAAAACCAAAGTGACATCATAAAGGGTATATTCTGCCCCCATAAATGTCATAGAAGTTTTGCCAACAATATTACCTTGGAACCATGCTTCATCTTCTTGACCAAGATTTTCGCCATATAAATATGCGACCATTTTAGAAAAATCAACAGTTACAGGTTCTTGATCTTCTGGGGTTTTTGGCTGCCATTCATTAATGAGTTCCTGCAAATTTTCAGGAGCAATACCATTATGTTCAGTCAAAATTGCATTTAATGCACGATGATGTTTAATTGAAGCTGGGTCATCAACAACAATTTTCTCACCTGCTGGAACTGGTTCTAATTCATAAGCCCATGCATTAAATTGAACTTGATAGTTTTGATTTTTGTCATATTGACAAGCGTTAACGCTAAATAAATTATCAAATGCATAAACAGTTGTATTTTTATTTAGTCTTAAACTTAACACGGCTTGCGTTGCAGAGTCACAAGTAATGATACGTTCAATTTTTGCATTATATTGATATGGGCTTTCAAAACTTGGAAAGGCTGTTTTGAGTGCTCGAGGCTTTTGGTTTTCAACAGCAATAATCTGGTTGATTGTAACTTTTTGGTTTTGTGGGCCTTGAATCAACCAAAAAGATTGATCCATATCTTCTTCATGTTCGCATAAGCCCATTGGCATTACAGGTGCATCAAGTGCTAGTCCTAACCATTTTGGTACATCTGTTTCAGGATGGGACGTCAATAGATTCCAATGTTCGCCATGACTACCAAAATTTTGGTCATTTACTTTAATTACTTCTGGACTGTTTTGATTTTTCATAAGCACGATGCTGTTGGGTTCACATTACTTGTTATATTAAATCGAGGGTGTTTACTATTTTTCAAGTCATCATGTGTAAATTCTCTTGTAAAAGCACATATTTAGTCATTTAAAGAGAAATGTGGCTTCTATTTATAAATTAAAAGTAAGCTTCATCTATAAAAACTTTAATGTTGAAATTAAAAATAAGTTTAATGTTTATTTCTACTCACCTTCGAAAAGCATCTGTTAGACTTAGATTTTTAGTGGAAATAGAGAATAACGTGCTGCCATTTAAGCTATGGGTAGACGCAGACGCCTTACCAAAAATTTTACGTGAAGTAATTTTGCGTGCATCAGATCGTTATCAATTAGAAGTTATTTTTGTTGCCAATCAGAATGTTGGGATTACACCTTCTGTTCGTATTAAGTCAATACAGGTTTTAAGTGGTGCTGATCAGGCCGATAAAGAAATAGTTGATCGTATGACTGAAAATGACATTGTCATTACGCAAGATATTCCACTGGCAGCTCAAGTGATCGAGAAAGGAGGTGTTGCTATTCATCCACGTGGTGAAGTCTATACAACGGCGAATGTTAAAGCACGTTTACATCTGCGTGATTTTATGGATACGCTTCGTGGTGCGGGTGTGCAAACTGGTGGACCACCGCCTATTTCTGAGCGAGATAAGCGTGAATTTTCAAGTTCATTAGATCAAACAATTTTAAAGCAAAAACGTAAAACAGCTAAGTGAGCATCACATGCCATCGCAAACCAATTTGGCTTTAACTTATGCCTTGTTAGTGTTCATTTGGGCAACCACTCCATTAGCCATTGTTTGGAGTGTGTCTGATTTACATCTGATGTGGGCATTGTTGTTACGCTTTTTTATTGCATTGCCTTTGGCAGTAATCATATTACTGATTTTAAGAACACCTTTTCCGACTCATCGACAAGCAGTTCATAGCTACATTGCCGGATCTTTTAGCTTAATTGGCTCCCAAATTTTTACTTATGCCGCAACCCAATATTTAAGTTCCGGCATGATTGCACTTATGTTTGGCTTAGCACCTATTATGGCAGGGCTTATTGGTCGGTTTGCATTTGGTCAGCAACTTTATAAGTTGCAATGGCTGGGCATGGCAATTGCTGTCAGTGGGTTAGCCATTATTTGTCTGAGCGGTGCAAATCAGCACGTGCATCCGTTTGGTATTGTCCTTATGCTGATTAGTGTGTTTGTTTATTCTTTTTCAATTTTCTGGGTTAAGAAAGTTAATGCGCAGATCCAGCCGATGGCTCAGGCAACAGGTTCTATTTTAGTGTCTTCTATTTTTGCTAGTTGTTTTATTCCATTTATTTGGCAATATGCACCGACACATTTGCCAGAAGCTAAATCTTTATTTGCCTTAATTTATACGGTACTCATGGCTTCATTAGTCGCCATGTTTTGTTATTTCAAACTTATACAAAATATTCAGCCAACGACTTTATCTTTAACGACAGTAATTACACCAATGTTAGCGATGATGATTGGAGCTGCCTTAAATCATGAACAACTTTCGATTATGGTTTTTGTAGGGGCTTTAATTATCTTGTCTGGACTCTTTTTATATTTCTATAAAGACATTCAGGCAAACCGGAACTTTGCTCAACATATGAAGTCTAAATAGGAGAAGATTTGGGTAATTTGTTGAGCTTATTCATTAAATTGTTCTAATTCGTAGCGAAATGCATGATCAAATTGATCTCCTAACTTAAGTAGTAGAAAATAGCGCAGCAATATAATATTAGGATTGTTAAGGGAAGATCAGAACTTACTGATTTTTAAACCTTAATACAGCATCTAACGATATGGCCAAATAGTAAATGTGAATGTAATTTGACATTAGCATCTGCTATTTCCCATCAATCACCTTGGATTTAGAAGGTATGTTTAAACCAATCTCACTGTATATAGGGTTGAGATATACTCGCGCAAGACGCAGTAATCATTTTATTTCTTTTATTGCATTGGTTTCGATGGTCGGTTTGACACTAGGTGTCGCAGTGCTGATTACGGTACTTTCTGTAATGAACGGTTTCGATCGCGAATTGAAAAACCGTGTTTTGGGAATGGTGCCGCAAGCGACAGTTTCATCTACACAAATCCTTACGGATTGGCCTGAACTGGTAAAGCGAGTTGAACATCATCCACATGTAACTGGGGTTGCACCTTTTACCCAATTGCAAGGTATGTTAACCGCGCAAGGGCAAGTCGCTGGTATTATGGTGACGGGTATTGACCCAAAATATGAAAAAAATGTCTCTATCATTCAAAATCATATTGTTGCCGGGAGTCTAGATTCACTTAAAAAGGGTGAGTTTGGTATTGTGCTTGGTAAAGATATGGCTGATTCATTGGGCTTACGTCTAAATGACAGTGTGACATTGGTTTTACCTGAAGCAACGCCATCTCCAGCCGGTGTTGTACCTCGTTTCAAGCGTTTTAAAGTGGTGGGTATTTTTAGTGTAGGCGCTGAAGTCGACTCTATGGTGGGTTATATCGCCCTATATGATGCGTCAACCTTATTACGCCTACCTGATGGTGCTCAAGGTGTTCGTTTAAAACTAGATGATATTTTTGCCGCGCCACAAGTTGCAGATGACTTGGTAAAAAGTTTACCAAGCAATTTCTATGCAACGAACTGGACCTATACGCATGGCAATCTGTTTAATGCCATTCAAATGGAAAAAACACTAGTTGGTTTATTGCTTGTACTTATTATTGTAGTTGCAGCATTTAATATTGTTTCGTCGTTAGTCATGGTTGTGACTGATAAAAAATCAGATATTGCCATTTTACGTACATTAGGCGCGTCGCCATCAATGATTACTAAAATCTTTATGGTGCAAGGCACAGTGATTGGTGTGATTGGTACAGTTGCTGGTACAGTTTTAGGTGTAATTTTAGCTTTAACCATTAGTGATATCATTTCATGGTTTAACAATGTATTGGGCTTAAATCTATTCGATGCTTATTTCGTGCATTACCTTCCTTCTTATTTAAGATGGCAAGATGTGACGATTATCGTGATTGTTTCTTTACTTTTAAGCTTCTTGGCGACTATCTATCCGGCGCTTCGTGCTGCCAAAGTTCAACCTGCCGAGGCACTGCGCTATGAGTAAAATTGTTTTAGAAGCGAAAGAAATATATAAACATTTTGATGATGGTAAATCTAAGGTTGAAGTCATTAAAGGTCTTTCTTTACAAGTTGAAGCAGGGCAGTTTGTTTCGATTGTTGGTGCGAGTGGCTCAGGTAAAAGTACTTTGCTTCATGCGTTAGGTGGTCTAGAACAACCAACACAAGGGCAAGTATTTTTAAATGGTCAACGTTTTGATAATTTAGGTGAAGCCGAACGTGGTTTTCAACGTAACAAATACCTTGGTTTTGTTTATCAGTTCCATCACTTATTACCTGAGTTTTCTGCACTTGAAAATGTGGCAATGCCTTTAATGCTTCGAGCAGACAGCCAATACAAATCGGTAAAGGCACAAGCTGAATATTTACTAGATCGAGTGGGATTATCTCACCGTATGGATCATAAACCTGGTGAACTGTCAGGTGGTGAGCGCCAACGTGTGGCTTTGGCGCGTGCTTTAGTCACTAAACCTGCCGTAGTTTTAGCAGATGAGCCAACGGGTAATTTGGACCGTAAAACAGCTGTTGGTATTTTCGAATTACTGACTGACCTTAAGAAAGAGCTCAATATGGCTATGCTTATTGTGACCCATGATGAGCAGTTGGCTCAGGCAGCAGATTCAATCTTGCATATGGAAGAT
Source organism: Acinetobacter sp. NIPH 542 (assembly GCF_000369825.1). Taxonomy (NCBI): domain Bacteria; kingdom Pseudomonadati; phylum Pseudomonadota; class Gammaproteobacteria; order Moraxellales; family Moraxellaceae; genus Acinetobacter; species Acinetobacter sp. NIPH 542. The sequence goes on along the minus strand of NZ_KB850206.1, from coordinate 2,350,998 downwards.
GGTCTTTGGGTAAGCGGTTCTTAAAAAATTGTCATTAAATCACATTGTTAAAGCCCACTCAGTTGGGCTTTAATTTTGCCCCTAAAAAGATAACGATATGATTTTAAATGTTAAAGCTTATTTTATTGGGGTGGATTGTAGGTATTGCATTTATGGGAATAGATCTTCCTCTCATAATGCAATATGGTTGGATAGGTAAAGTTTTGCTCTTTATCTGCTTAATGTTTTATATTTTTAAGCGGCATCTTGTTGTAAATCGTCCCATATTAAAAGGAGTTTATTATTTAATCTGTGGTCTTAGCCTTTTTATTATAGGCCATCAGTATGCTCAGCATGCCTTAAATGAAAGACTACAACTACGAGAGATGCAACCTGAGTCTTTAGAGATTGTGGTTTATATAGATCGAATAAGCGAAGAAAAAGATAATAAGACACAGCAACTCTCTCAAGTTCTAGGGCGGTCATCCCATGCGGTGAATTGGTTGCTATATTTAAAAAATGAAAATGAGAGTGCATTAATCGAGGAGCCAAAATTACAATTAGGCCACTACTATCTGATTTCGGGTAAAACCAGACCAGCCCATAGTTATGCAGTATCAGGTGTTTTTGATCAAGAACAATGGTTCATTCAACGAAACATAATGTCAGGTTTCAGTATTCAGCATATTGAGCCTTTAAACTCTAATGAAATTTATCGGTTGGGTTATCAAAATCACTTAAAACAGCAACAAAATTTTTTGACTAGACAACAATTAAATATAGAAAAACTCCGTCTAAAATTTAGATTAATGCTAAAAAAATCTTCATTTCAGAATAAAGGATTGTTATTAGCGCTTTTAACCGGGGATGAAAGTCTTTTAAATGAAGACATTAAAAATCAATTTAAACAGTTAGGAATCTCTCATTTGTTGGCCATTTCAGGGCCTCATGTCCTCATTTTTGCAATCTTGTTATCTTGGGGATTACATCAATTAGTACGACGTTATTATCTCCAGCTTTATTTGTGGCAACCCAAGCAACTTTTAGCAATGATTCCGTTATGTTTTGGAGTTTTGATTTATACAGCTTTTGTCGGCTTTGAAATTCCAGCCTTAAGAACTTTACTCTCAGTATTTTTATTTGCCTTTTTATTGTTGGTCAAACTGCCAGTTAAGCCATTTTCGCTATTGGTTTATAGCGCAAGTCTACTTTTACTTTTTGATCCATTTAGTGTTTTGTCAGCAGGTTTTTGGCTCTCTTATGGTTCTTGCTTTATTTTATTACGCATTTATCAAACCATAGTACAGGCACCAAATCTTGCCTCATTGAGTTTGCTATCTAGAATAATTCTTTTAGCTAAAACCCTAATTGAATCTCAGGGCAAAATATTTATTGCTCTATGTCCTCTAATGCTGATTTTCTTCCGACAGATTTCATGGGTAGCACCTCTTACAAATATTATTGCTGTTCCTCTGTTAGGAGGAGTTATTGTTCCTTTAAATATTTTCGCTGCTTGTGTGTGGCTTATTTTTAATTCAGTTGGAAATGCGCTTTTTCAGATTAATGATATTTTGCTCAGTATGGTGCTGACATGTTTTAGTCTTTTAGAGAAATTATCTCTACCGTTGCAAGGTTTTAGTCTGACACCACTGGCTTTGATAGGCTTAAGCTGTGCCATTGTTATTTTATTTTTACCGCGTGGTATTTTACCAAAATCATGGAGTCTTATATGTTGTTTAGCCTTAGTCATTCCGAATAAAACCTCACAGCAAATTCAATTAAATATTATAGACGTAGGCCAAGGACAAGCGGTTCTTCTACAACATCCAGAGCAGACATGGTTAATTGATACGGGTGGTTCTTATGATGAGAAGGCTTTCAGTATTGGTCAAAATATAGTAATTCCATATTTACGTCAGAAAGGTATTAAGCAACTAGATCATGTGGTGTTATCTCATCTTGACCAAGATCATAGTGGGGCATTTCCTTCTATCGCTCAAGCATTTCCTATCAAACAAGTCATATCAAATCAGCTATGGGCAGAGAAGGTGAAAGAACCATTTACCTATTGTCATCAAGGGCAAAAATGGCAATATCCACAGTTAGATATTGAGATACTTTGGCCTAAAGAAAATGATTTAAATTTAGTTCCTACTAACCAAAATGAATATTCTTGTGTTGTTTATATTCATTTAAAACAAGTAAGGGGTTATCAAAATTATTTAATTATGGGGGATGCGGGATGGGAAGCAGAATATCAATTGATAAAAGAATATCCTGATTTAAAAGTAGATGTTTTGGTCTTAGGTCATCATGGTAGTAAGCATAGTTCAGCCTATGACTTCTTGGCGACGTTAAACCCCAAGCTTGTTATTGCGTCTGCCGGCTTTAATAACCGATATGGTCATCCAAGCAAAGAAGTTTTAGCGAGAATACAAGAACTTAATATTCCATTTAAAAGCACAGTTGAGCAAGGAACATTAAGTTTTGTATCTGAGAATCATCAAATGATTTTATACACTCGACGTTTCGAGCGTACTTGGCTTCACAGAAATTTGTGAAGCTTCTGCTTTAAGCTTATCCACAATTTGAAGAGCTTCAGCTGGATCAATATTATAAATATTATCTAAAGCAGGGTTTGCTTTAAAACGTTTATAACTCCAGTGGTAATGTTCTGGATAACGATGGATGAGTTGTTCAATAGCCTGATGAATGACATAAGTTCCATCATCTGCACTACCTTCGTAGATTTTCTCATCCATAGGTTCAACGTGCATCGTGAAACCGTCATTTTCGTTACGAATCGCGTAAAGGAATAAAGCTTTTGCTTTAGTTTTTTGAATAAGCTTGGTACTTAAATTACTTGAGGCTAGGGGAACACCAAAATAATTGATCATACTGCCGCCGACATTAGGCGTATGGTCAGGCAAAATTACGGTAGTTTCACCTTGTTTTAAGGCTTTGAAAATTTGTCTTACACCAGTTTCGTCAGTAGGAACCAAGTGAGCTTGTTCACGACTACGTGCTTCTCGAACAAAGCGGTCTGCATCTTCATTTTTTACAGGCTTGTATAAAATTGTCATTGAAGTGAATTGTGAACACCAAGCATTCAGGACTTCCCATGTACCAAAATGTGGAACAATCAAAACCACACCTTTTTTTGCTGCAAGTGCTTCGTGAAAGTAGTGTTCACCTTCAATATGGTGAATACGTGAAATATTCTTACTATTTGATGAGCCCCAAATACTTAAAAATTCAAAGTATGAGGTGACTTCATTACGAATAGCTTGCTGCGTAATTTCTATTCGCTGCTGTGGCGTTAAATGTGGAAGGGCGATTTGTAGATTTAGTTCTATACTTTTTGATGTTTTAGTAATTTTTAAAGTATTGATTAACCCTGCCAACATACGAGCAAGAAAACGTCCAAATTGAATTGGCTGGCGGCTAAAAGTTTTGAGTAGGTAGTAGTTCATGCTTTTTGTATCTAATTTGGTCATCTATCGCGGTAAAAAGGAAGCAATAATTAAAAAAAGATAAAATTATTATAAATGAAATCATATTATTTAGACAGTTTTTATCAAATCAACGTATATAATGACATCATTTTAGATTAATTTGGATTGGAATTTTATGTCCGATTGGCCACCAAAACCACAAAATGAACCTATAATCCCTAAACAAAATGGACCAGAATGGCAAATTCTTGAGAAGGCTGTACTTGCTTCAGTAGAGGAACAGCGCCGTAGTCGCCGTTGGGGAATCTTCTTTAAAACATTAACTTTTATTTATTTATTATTCATTATTGTACTCATGGGTAAAGGCTGTTCAACCAGCAAAGAAGGCTCTGCTGTAAGTAGCAGTAGTGCTCATTTGGCAGTAGTGGATATTATTGGAACTATTGATGCTTCGAGTAATCAATCAGTAAATAGTGAAGATACCAATAAAGCGCTTAAACGTGCTTTTGAAGCTTCAAATAGTAAAGCTATTGCACTTAATATTAACTCGCCTGGCGGTTCCCCAGTTCAGTCTGATGAAATCTGGCAGGAAATTCGTTATTTGAAAAAACAGCATCCAGATAAAAAGGTTTACGCTGTAATTGGTGATATGGGCGCATCAGGTGCGTATTATATTGCGTCTGCTGCGGATGAGATTATTGTCAATCCATCAAGTCTAGTCGGCTCAATTGGTGTGATCATGCCTAACTATGGGATTACTGGTTTAGCTCAGAAACTTGGTATTGAAGATCGCACTTTAACTGCAGGAACCAATAAAGACATTTTAAGTATGACAAAACCGATTGATCCTGTGCAAAAGCAACATATTCAATCTGTTCTTGATAATGTTCACACTCACTTTATCACTGCAGTTAAAGAAGGGCGTGGAAAGCGTTTGAAATCGAACGATCCAGCTATTTTTTCTGGTTTATTCTGGACTGGCGAACAAGCAATCCAATTGGGCGTTGCTGACCGTTCAGGTAACATTACGAGCTTGATGCGTGAACTAAACCTTGATAATAAAGTTGACTACACAATTGAGCGCAACCCATTACAATCCATTTTAGGTCGTATGGGTGCACAAATCGGGCAAGGGGTAAGTGAATCTATTGCTCAAGAAGTGCAGACTCGTCAAAGCGCAAAATTACAATAAAATCTGTTTTAGGATAGCGGTATGTCAATGAAACCAGTTATACACTTTGCTCATGCGAATGGCGTGCCATCAAAAGTGTATCAAAAACTGTTTGACCAGTTGAAAGGGGAATATGACATTATTTATGTTCCTCTGATTGGTCCTGATAAACGTTATCCTGTGACTAACCATTGGCCTGCTTTGGTTGATCAGGTAATTGACAGTATTGTGCGACAGGCGAAAGGACGTAAAGTGATTGGACTTGGCCATTCTCTTGGTTCGGTTTTAACGTTGATGGCATCTTTTCAGCGTCCTGAACTCTTTTCTCAAGTCATTATGTTAGATCCGCCTCTTATTTTAGGACGATATTCATTTGCATTTCACATGGCAAAATTATTTCGTCCTAAATTGGTTGATGCGATGACTCCTGCAGGTTTATCTGCACGCCGTCGTGAACATTGGGACTCGAGAGAACAGGCTGCTGAGTTACTACGTCCTAAAGGATTTTATAAAGATTTTGATGAAGATTGTTTTCAGGCTTATATAAATTATGCTTTGAAAGAAGATTCGGTTCGCGGTGGAGTAACTTTAACGATTTCTCGTGAGGATGAAGTTGCAATTTTCCGTAAAAACCCTTCTTGGTGGTGGCTACCTATGCCAAAACCTAAGATGCCTGTGCATTTAGTTGTGGGTAAAGGAAGTGATTTCTTAAAAAGAGGCTTTCCTCAAATGGCAAAGCGAAAAATGGGAATTCCGTTTACTGTGGTTGAGGGTGGGCATATGTTTCCTCTAGAACATCCTATTGATACAGTGAATTCTATAAAGAAATTGATTCATCATCAGCCAAATTAATTTTTAGACTTATAAAAAAGGACATGCATGCATGTCCTTTTTTAATTTACGTTAAGCAAGCTTTTACCAAGATGCAAAACGTATGGGATGTTCAAGAATTTGATTACGGAAATAGGCTTGCCCATTTTTCCATGTAAGTTGACCGTTACATAACCACTCTGCTACTTGTGGGTAGATAAAGTGCTCAAGTGCATGCACTCGATTTGCTAATGAAGCGGCAGTATCATGTTCTTTAACTGAAATAGCGGATTGGGCAATTGATTGACCAGAATCCAGTTCAGCCGTTACAAAGTGTACGGTACAACCATGTAAACGATCACCTGTGTTTAAGACACGTTGATGAGTGTTCACACCTTTATAAGCTGGAAGAAGTGAAGGATGTATGTTCAGCATTTTCCCTTGCCATTTGTTGACAAAGGTGGGAGTTAAAATGCGCATGAAACCGGCTAAAATAACCACATCTACTTGCCAAGCTAAGAGCTGTTGATGCATTGCTTCATCAAACACTTCACGAGTTGGAAAGTCTTTATGAGAAATAACGGCCGTAGCAATATTGGCTTTTTGAGCACGCTCTAGGGCATAAGCATCTGCTTTATTAGACAGTACACCTACAATTTGCCCTGATAGATTTGCATCTATCAAGGCTTGTAAATTACTGCCGTTCCCAGAGACTAGAACAGCAATTTTTATCATGCAAAGATCACACGAATTTTTTCGTCTGCACCTTCCACTGATTCAGCATTTTCTTGGATGTGTCCAATTTTCCAAGCTTTTTCGCCTTGAGCATTAAGCACTTCAATTGCTTTTTCAGCATCATTTGCATCAACAGCAATGACCATACCTACGCCACAGTTAAACGTACGGTACATTTCAAAGCGCTCTACATTGCCTTCGCGTTGTAGAAGTTGGAATAACTCAGACCATTCCCAAGATGCTTCATCAATGACCGCTTGAGCACCATTTGGTAATACACGTGGTAAGTTACCAGGTAAACCGCCGCCAGTGATGTGTGCCATAGCATGCACATCAACTTGTTTGCAAAGTTCAAGAACTGGTTTTACATAGATACGTGTTGGTTCCATTGCAACATCTGCAAGAGGACGACCATCAATCACTTGAGTTAAATCAACGTTTTTAACGTCTAAGATTTTACGTAGTAATGAGTAACCATTCGAGTGAGCACCACTTGATGCAACACCGATAAGTACGTCACCAGACTTTACTTTAGAGCCATCAATAATTTTGCTTTGCTCAACAACACCAACAGCAAAACCAGCAAGATCGTAATCTTCGCCTTCATACATGCCTGGCATTTCTGCGGTTTCACCACCTACAAGTGCGCAACCTGCAAGCTCACAACCTTTACCAATACCAGTAACAACATTTGCAGCAACGTCAACATTTAAGTGACCAGTCGCGTAATAATCAAGGAAGAATAATGGTTCTGCACCACAAACTAAAAGGTCATTTACACACATAGCCACAAGATCTTGGCCGATTGTGTCATGACGATTAAGATTAAGTGCCAAACGTAATTTAGTTCCTACACCATCGGTTCCAGAAACTAAAACAGGCTCTTCATAACCTTTAGGAATTTTGCATAGTGCACCAAAGCCACCAAGACCGCCCATTACTTCAGGACGACTTGTACGTTTAGCGACTGACTTGATACGATCGACCAGTGCGTCGCCCGCTTCAATGTCGACACCCGCATCTTTGTAGCTTAAACCGGTATTTGGGGTAGAAGTTGAGTTGCTCATAAATGAAGTCTCCGCATTGGCGGCAGATTATAACCTGAATATACGAAACTCTTATGTTATTTATGCTCGAAAATGCTATCTTTAATAAAAATATTTTTTCATTTATAACGATTAAATCAAAAAAGGCTAGATTTTATGCAAGATCGTATACTGCGCCGTATTCTTTTACTCGCAGGTATTGTATTGCTGGTATGGGTATTGTACTTACTCAAGCCTGTAGTCATTCCTTTTATCGGTGCTTTTTTCCTGGCTTATTTATTCAGCCCACTCGTTGATGTTCTGGTAAAAATCAAATTGCCTCGCTGGTTAGCAATTAGCGTGGTGTTTATAGGAATCGGTGTAACACTAACCATTGCATTATGGTATTTGGTTCCTCTGATCTGGAAACAATTGGTTTACGCCCGAGATAGCATTCCAGCAGGCATTCACTGGATTAATGCAGAACTATTACCATGGGTTTCTTCGACATTTAATGTTCAGCAAATGGAAATTGATACTGACCAAATGTCCAAAGCTGTCATGGATTATGTTCAGACAAATTACAGTGCCGATAGTATTCAAGCTGTCTTATTAAAGCTTGCACAATCAGGTCTCAATTTTATTCAAATTGGTGGAACAGTTGTTCTAATTCCAATTATTGCTTTTTATTTTTTATTAGACTGGGACCGTATGCTACAAAACTTACGCCGTCTCATTCCACGCCCATATGAAGCAACTACTTTACAGATCGTTGGTGAATGCCATAGCGTTTTAGGAGCGTTTGTTAAAGGTCAGTTTCTCGTCATGCTCTTACTAGGCGTCGTATATGCAGTTGGTTTACAGCTCATTGGTTTGGAAGTTGGTCTTATTATTGGTATGGTAGCTGGTCTTGCCAGTATTATTCCTTATTTAGGATTTGCCGTAGGTATTATTGCAGCTGTTATTGCCAGCTTATTCCAGTTCGGTTTGGATTGGATGCATTTATTACTGGTTGGTGTAGTTTTTATGATTGGCCAAGCGGTAGAGGGCTATATTCTTCAGCCATTCCTACTGGGTGATAAAATTGGTTTATCTCCTGTGGCAGTTGTTTTTGCCGTATTGGCAGGTGCACAGCTTGCAGGTTTCTTGGGAATGTTAATTGCATTGCCTGTTGCTGCTGTTATTGTAGTGTTGTTGAAGCATTTAAGAGAGAATTATGAAAGAAGCTCACTTTATGCCCCACCTTCTACATTAGTGATCCAACATGGCGATATTGAGCAAATTCATGTAGAAACCGAAAGCACTAAGCTTGATCTTGAAGTTAAAACACAGCAAGATACAGATGAACTGAAATCCCCTAACCAGAAATAATTTCAAGGTTAATTCAATATATGCGTCAACTCCAACTGGATATAGAACCTCAACTTGATGCCCGAATCAGTGATTTTTCGGGACCGAGTTGGGGGAATGTAGTCGATGCTGTGCGTCAACTACATGCTGGTCTGGTGAGTAGGTTTTATATCTACGGTGGAGCAGGGACAGGAAAGAGTCACTTACTTTCCGCAATTTGTGACTCCTATTTAGAAATAGGCAAATCTGCAATTAAAGTTTCTTTGCTTGAACTCCTCGATGCTCCTATCGAAGCAATTACTTCTTTAGAGCATTATGATCTTGTCGCTTTGGATGATATTGAATCAATTAGTGGTGTGCCTCATTGGCAAAAAGCTGTCTTCCATTTAATGAATAATCACGAAGGACAGCTAGTATTCTCTTCACGTGTAGCGCCTATCGAATTAAAGTTAGAATTGCCAGACTTACAGTCACGACTTACGCAAGCCGTTAGTGTTAAAGTGCCAAGTGGAAGCTTATATGCGGACCGCTACTCTTTAGTTACATCTGTAATGTCTAGACGTGGTATCCATTTTGATCAGCAAATTGTTGACTACTTATTATTACATGGCCCTCATCAAGCTTCTCTTTTACTACAGACAGTTGCTCAATTAGAAAAACTTCTCAAAGGCGAAAAGACAAAACTTTCTAATGCAACTTTAAGACAAATTTATGCTTTGATTGATGAATATCAACCATAGATATTCTTTAATCTTGTCTTATTGCCTCACCTGCGCACATAAAAAACTATTAAAAATAGTGTCTCGGACACAAGATTTCTAATTTAAGAGCACTTACCTCTATATCTTTTTAAAGCTCTTTCTAATTTTTAAGCATTCACATTTTTGTATTTAAAAAAGTTTTTTAAATGTATGAAGCTTTTTGTAAGCTGGTTCAAAAATGACTCTACAGACCGACCAAAATGTCTTGAGAAATTCTACTTGCTGTGACAAAGTACGCACAAAGGATGCGATTGCAAAAGCGGAAATTTTGCAATATTGACAAAGAAAAATGAAAAAAGATGTAAGGAGATGGGTATGCTCAAACGGAGCATTGCTTTTGCTTTATTGGCTGCTGCTGGACACGCTTATTCTGCCGATATTCAAGTCACAACTACAACTGATGAAGACGTTGATAATACAGTCTGTTCATTACGTGAAGCTGTAGAGCTGATAAATAAGCGTAATTCAAGTGATTCTACTGTTGTTGCTTCTGTAAAAGATGGTTATCGGGGCTGTGCTAGTAGTGACTCAAGCAATATTATTTTGCAAAGAGATAAAGAGTACACACTTAATGAAAAAATAAAGATTACAGCCCCTTTAACGATTAGTACTATTAAAAATGATTCTACGCTAGTTGATACCGATCAACCAGGTTCGCATAACGCTACAATAAAAATGGTTGGTACTGATCAGTTATTTATAATTGATGATGAAAGTATTGAAAAAGCATCACTCTCTGTTTCTCTAACTGATCTTAATTTACAAGGTGCAGGTTTAAAATCTAAAGCTGTCACTGGTGGGTTGATCGATAATCATGAAATATTAAAGATCCAAAACTCTCGTTTAATCGATGGATATGCAGCTCAAGGGGGAGCAATTTATAATAGAGGATTGGTCACGAAAAGTGGCCAGACTTATGGTTTCGTCACTATTACCAATACTCTTATACAAAATAATAAAGCAACACAAGGTGGAGTAATTTATAGCGAACAGCCTTTGTATTTGGTCACGCAGTCTGTAATTCGAGACAATGAGGTTAGTTCTGCTGCTGGATCACTTTTCTTCAGTGCAAGTAAATTTGATGATGCAAGTACAGGTGGATACTTAACTCAGCGCGCTACTGGACTGAGTAACAGTACTTTTTTCCACAATAAAGTAGGCTTTATTGCAAATGTTCAAGATGGAATGTTTGTTAATAACATTACGATGATCAAAAATGATAAAGGGCTATTTCTTGATGCCCCACAAGGTAACGCTTCTATCTCAAATAGTGTTTTAGTTGGAAATACGATCAACTGTCAGGCTAGTACTACTGATAAAGCAATTATACAAAGTAATTTAGTGACAACAGAATGTAATAGGAATGCGACATCTAAGCTCCCTAATATTCTTTATCCGGCTAATGAAAAATTAATAGCAGGTAGCGCAGATGAAGGTGTCTGTGATGTAACAGCAAAAGAAGGTTTGTTTTGTCCTTTTAATATTCCTAAAGATAGCTTCTTAGGTTTTTTTAAACCTCGACTATTAGAAAGTTATAAAACTTTAGCTGACTCCTTAATTATTAATAAAGGTCGTTTATATAGTGACGGCACTTCAGTCGGATTAGCGAGCTGTGAAACCGTTGATCAACGTGGGAAAAAACGTAGCGGTTATGATGAACTGTGTGATCTTGGTGCAATCGAATATATTTTAGATACAGAAATATCATCAGTAGGTCAAGATATTAGATATGGTCAAATTGCAAAATTTAATATTCTGGGATCTCTAAGTGAAGCAGATCTGGTGACTCCAGCTACGTGTAAGCGGTTGTTCGGCGAGCGGGCTGATGGAAAAGAATGGCAACCCGGATGTCTTCGAATTAAACAAAGTTTGGATACTCCAATCTCTAAAGGCACTATAAGTCTAGATCAAAATGGGAATGTAATTTATACGCCAAACGGTAATTGGCATGGTGCAGATATTTTTAGCATACAGGTTGTTACGAGCGTTTCTCGTTTTAATGAAGGCGTAGAGTTTCAATATATTACTATTCCAACAAGAATTGTTCAGGACCCTGTATCTGGAATTGAAGACAAATCTGTCAGTACTGGGGGAGGAGGTAGTGTTGGTGGCGGCTTTATTTTAAGTTTATTAGGTTTAATTGCTTTGCGCCGTTTCAAGTCATAATCAGGGATGAGGACTATGAAAAATTATAAAAAAGCATTCTTAGCATTAGCTGTGCTTGCAAATATGCCACTTTTTGCTGATACCACAAATCAAAGAATTGAGGTTACAACTTTTGCTGATGAAGATGGTGAAAATGCAAATGCATGTTCATTAAGAGAAGCTATTAAAGTTGCTGAAACCCGTAAATCAGCATATGGATGTACTGTTTATAATCTTAACACAGATCAAGTAATTCAACTAAAAGCAGGAACTTATACTTTAAATAAAGAATTAGTCCCAAATGCTAATATTTCTATTTATGGGTATGGTGAACGTAATGAAGATAAGAACTGGTCAGAAAAGAATGTATTAACAAATGATTATCCTGCTTTACGTGAGCTTCAAACTCGTATTAATGCAGCAGGCAAGTCACGTATATTTAATACAGCAGAAAATCAAAAAGCATTATTTTTGCAAAATATTATTTTAGAAAATGGTATAGCTTCAAATCAAGGTGGAGCTATTTATGCGGGTGGTGATGTTACCTTATTAAATACTCAAATTTTGAATTCGCAAGCACCGAAAGGTGGAGCGATCTTTCTTGGTGGCAATGAGGTAGACCTATCGATAAGTCATTCCTTGGTACAAGGCAATCAGGCAGCAACTGGTAGTGTGCTAGCAATGAGTTGTTTTAATGGTACTGAATATGCGAAACGAGATGTTACTTTTACATCTTCAAGTATTATCAATAATGGTGCAAATAATTCTACGAGTACATTTGAATTTTGTGGCGAACCGAATGCTAAGTTTACTATTAACACGATTGCTCAAAACATGGCAAGTACTGTAAATGGGGTGATTTTGAAGTTTACAGGAGATGCGATTCCTGGTACTACAACGAATCCGTCAACCATTTTAAGTGGGGGGAGTAGTTTAAAATTACAAAATAATACTATTGTCCAAAACAGTGCCAATACTACTTTTCTCTATGATAGTTTAGGTGGAAAAGAATTAACATTTAATATAATTGGATATAATCCAAGTGGTTATGCATGTCGATATTTGGCAGGCTCAGCAGCTGATTTGAAGAACTCGGGTCTTAGATTATCTTTTAATGCACTAAATTTAAGTAATAATACTGATAAATGTGATTTACCAACAGAAGTACTTTCTTCAGCCAATAAGACAATTGATATTTCAGGTGTTCCATTTAATTCTTTACTTGAGCGTCATGACGCTACAGCAGTAACAGGCTTCTTACCGCTTTATTTTCCATTGAATAATTCTCCTTTATTGCCATCTAAAAAAGAGGATCTGATAGATGTAGATTCTGAGGGTAAAACTGAATGTGCTAAGATAGATCAGCGTGGTTTAGCTCGACTTGCAACTAATAAGCTATATTATCAGCCAAGTAACATTCCTCGTAATAGCTGTGATATAGGTTCAGTAGAGTTAATGACGCTGACTGCTGGTGATTTAAGAGGATTAGGTAACACATCTCTTAAGACTTTACTTGAGGGCTATCAAACACAATATGATACTGCAGAAAAAAATCTCACTAACCCACTTTATTCATATTTGTGGGATGCTCTAAAAAAAGATTTGGCAAATTATAAAAATCTTCTTGATCAAACTAAAGCAAATGCAAAATATCGAGCTATTTATGTTGATTTGAAGGCAAATGGTTTACCTTTGCCAAATGAAGATAGTAGCCATCTTCTAAAGTTTTTTAATAGCACAGACTACAATATTAAAGTCGAGACAATTGGGACCGGGCTAATCGATGATAAAGTATATAATATTAAAGATAAGGAAGAAAAAGTACTTAAATGTGAGTGGAATGCGGCTTTACAACAAATTATTTTTTATAGATTAGATGATTTAATTACAACAGCTGGTGACAATAATTATTGTAAGTATACCGTAAGTACTAAGGATGGAACTATCCAGTCAACAGGTTTGATAGAAGCCAAGTTTGATAACATTGCACCAGTAGTAAGTGATAATAAGGTCGTATTTCAATATTTAGCAAATGAAATGATTCCTTTGAATTTACTTAAATATGCAAATGATGATGGGGATGGTCCAGCTAATACACTTATTACAAAGCCAAATAAACCTCAGTTTGCAGACTTGCCTATCTATTTACCAAGTAAAAGCTCAAAAGATGGAATTTTTACAGTAGTTAAGGCAGATAGAGAAGGCCCTTGCCCAGGCGATGATAAGGATAATACTTGTTATGGCGGCAATATTTATATTCAGGCTAAGAACAGTTTTAATAACTTCAATGATACGTTAACTTATTACGTATATGACGCTGATAATAAAATTTCAAATGCTGGTACTCTGAGTTTAGTTAGCAGTAATACTGCTGCCGGTGGAAATAGTAGTGGAGGCGGAGGTGGTAGCATCGGAATTTTATCTTTAGCATCTTTACTTGGTTTAGTGGTCTATAGACGCTACCGTAAATAAACGATATAAAATAAAAAAGCCTCCAATTGGAGGCTTTTTTATAGAAAATTATTTAAGACATTAAATTCACAGTGTACGAATTTTACTGAGTTATATTTAATGTTCTAAATACTTGTTCATATACTCTTCACGAATAGCTGTTCTTTCTTCGCCATTCGCTTTAAGCATACGCTGGCGTAAATCATTACGCTCTTGTGTACTCATTTTTTGCCACGCTTCACGCATTTTTTCTTTTTCAGCATCGGGGAGTTGAGTAAACCAGTCCATACGTTGCTGTAGGTTCGTACTTTGATTTGCTGGTAACTCTTTTAAGCTCTGGTAGCGTTTAATAACTGCACGTTGTTCTTCTTCAGAAAGAGCATTCCATGTGTCATCAACTTGTGTATTGGCATCCTTAGAAAAAATCCAAAATCGTTCAAAACCTGCAAAACTCGTTTGCAGGAAACTTAATGAACAAAGGATAAGTGCTAATTTTTTAGCTGCCATGTTGTACTTTATCCTCACCCAAGACCATTAGCATTTCTAAATCTTCCACCATTTGTGGAGATAATTTAGGATTTACAATCACTTGATTTTGCGGCTTATCAACAATATCTGCTGAATTAGGTAAAATTACAAAACCTGTGATCGCAGCTGCAAGTGCAAAACCAGACATTTTCCAGACACTATAAAAAGAGGCTGGTTTTTGTTGAATATGGTCAAGCACATGATTCATGACCACTGTTTTATTTTTATGGTGATGTGCCAAACTATCAAGTTTAGACGTCACCTTTTTAGTGAAATCATCATGATTCATCAGAACCTCCCAAGGGATTTAAATGGGCTAAGTACTCTCTAAGTCCCTGAATTGCTCGGTGATAATGGGTTTTTACACTACCTTCAGTACAGTTCATGATCTGAGCTGTTGTGTGTGTGTCAAAACCTTCCCACGCACGTAACATAAATGCCTGTTGTTGACGAACAGGTAGCTTTGAAATTGCTTCTCGAATTTCTTCGATAGTCACTGCTTGATCAAGAAAATCCGCAGGATTAATGGCTTTTTCATCAACTACATCAATAACTTCATCGTCGTCACTATCTAGACTAACTTTTTTGAAGAATGAAAATGGGTTTGCTCTACGAGATTCTTTGCGGCGCCAGTCCTGAAGTTTGTTGTTTAAAATAGTATAAAACAGGGGATACCATTCTTCAGTACTTTTATCGGCATAAGATTTGTGTAAAGCAATAAATGCTTCTTGAACCAAATCCATTGCAATACCTTGTTGACCTTGGGTAGCACTCTCCATCATCACCAAAGCACGACCAGTAACATCTTGCATGAAAACTTTCAGGCGTTGTTCAGCCGTGCTTGCATGAGCACTAGATGTTTCCGATCGAGACTTTTTCGGTGCTAAATCCATGGAGATGGAAAATCCTGTCATTGGACATACCCACCTTATCTTCAATATATCTCTTATATAACGTTGAAAAGAGGTGGGAGGTTGACAACAATCGGTTATTTTTTACTAGTGTAATTGATTTTTTTCACAAATATGTGAGATGTAAAATAAATTAACGTTTTATTGGCGTTGACGAACCATCTCAAAAAAACAAATTGATCCTGCAATTGCTACATTTAAAGACTCTTGTCCACCAGGCTGAGGAATAGTTACAGATTCTGCATGATCTAAGGCGTAATCACTTGCACCTTGGCCTTCATTTCCTAAAATCCAGACACATGGTTTTGAAAGATCTTTTGAATAAAGACTGGTTGAGCGATGAGAGCTTGTAACAAAAACTGGAATTTGAAATTTTGGAAGAATATCTGTGAGTTGAAAGTTTTCAAAACAATGTAAGCTAAAATGAGCTCCCATGCCTGCTCTTAAAACTCGTGGTGACCAAAGTGATGCAGATCCTTGAGTGCAAATAATTTGTTTAATATTTGCCGCTGCTGCTGAACGTAACAATGTGCCTACGTTACCTGGATCTTGTATATTTTCCAGAATTAAAGTATCTACTTTATAGTCAATTGTTGATGCAGTTTTAGGTAAATCAATAATAGCTAAGCAAGGTAAGCTTGTACCTAATGTACTCAAATCTCTATATAAAACTTCACTAATAACAAAGATATGACCTTGATGCAGTTCAATTATTTTTTTTAAATCAGTATGTTCTAATGCTTGTTCGGTCGTAAATAAAGAAAAAATCTTCTTTTGCTGTTGTAGCCACGTCAAGCAGAGATGGGTACCTTCAAGGACTGTTTGTTGGTGCTTTTTTCGGGCGCTATTAAGTTCGATTAATCCACGCAAATGTTTAATTTTTGCATTGTCTTTTGATTCTAAAAAAATAACCGCCATGAGAAAATATCCAACAAAAGGGCATCATGATACTATGATGCCCTAAATAATTAAAATTATTAATGATAGCTTGTTACACGCTCAACTTCATTTTTAGAACCAATAATTACAGGAACACGTTGGTGAAGTTCTGTCGGTTCAATATCTAAGATGCGAACACGACCTGTAGTTGATGCGCCACCAGCTTGTTCAATCAGCATACTCATTGGGTTTGCTTCATACATTAAACGTAAGCGACCTGCTTTTTTCGGATCTTTTAAGTCGTACGGATAAAGGAAAATACCGCCGCGGCATAAAATACGGTGAATATCACCCACCATACATGCTACCCAGCGCATATTGAAATCTTTTTCACGTACAGATGTTTTACCTGCAAGTAATTCATCAATATATTGTTTTACAGGTTCTTCCCAATGACGTTGGTTAGATGCGTTAATTGCAAACTCTTGAGTATCTGCTGAAACTTGAACATTGTCAGTAGTAAGCAAGAATGTTTGAGTTTCTGGGTCTAAAGTAAAGAATACTACGCCATTTCCTACAGTTAAGGCCATCATGGTTGATGGGCCATAAAGTACGTAACCAGCAGCAACTTGCTGTGTACCTGCTTGCATGAAATCTTCTGCTTGGGTTACCGCATTTTTTGCAGGCAGAATAGAGAAAATTGTGCCTACACACATATTGATGTCGATGTTACTTGAGCCGTCTAATGGATCAAATAAAACCAGATATTTACCATTTTCTTGTGCAGGTGTGAACTCATCAAGCTCTTCAGAAGCGAGGCCACCCACTTGTGGATGAACTTTTAAAGCATCAATTAAATAGTCATTAGAAATCACATCAAGTTTTTTCTGTGTTTCACCTTGAACATTTTCATTACCAGCACTACCCAAAATACCAGCGAGTGCACCTTTTTGTAAGGCTTGATCGATCGTTTTACAGGTGGTGGCGATAGTGTCGATGACTTGAGCCAACTCAGGTGTTAGATTCCCTTTTTGTTGTTGTAAAAATTGGGACAATGTGAGGTTGGACATAAAAAAAGCTCCTGTGCTTCAAGCATCAAAATGAGTCAGATAAATACGTGGCATATTCTAGATGAGAATGTCACAAAATAAAAATTATCTTACTTTATTTGTGTTGGATTTATGCTTACAACACCCATTTTAAATGGTATGTTGATTATATGACAAGGGACTGTATATTTTTAGGAGAATCGAAATGACAACAAAGAAGTTTGATGCGACCCCAACAGCAGGTGAACCAATCAATCTAGATGAAATTTCGAAAGAAAATGTTCAGGAAGCTTGGAAAGACTACGAGGCTAAGCCTGAATATAAAGATTTTAATAAGCATGATTTGATTGAATCTATGCAACATTCTGAAGAAGAAAAGAAATCTTCTTAAGTTTTGTTGTTATAAAAAAACGCTCATAAAATATGAGCGTTTTTTTGCATATGCCTTATTTTAATAAAGGAGGCACTGCTTCGTAATTAATTTCAACGCGGCGATTTTCTTTCCACGCAGATTCGTCATGTCCTGCATTCACAGGAGCTTCTTTACCATAACTTACAGCTTCAAGTTGCTGTGGGTTCACACCATTGGTAATTAAGTAGCTTTGTACAGCTTTAGCACGACGTTCACCTAAAGCCATATTGTACTCACGCGTACCACGTTCATCTGTATGACCAGTTAATGCAACTTTTGAATTTGCATTTGCCATAAGGAATTGAGCGTGAGCTTGAAGCGTTTGATAGTCTTCAGTAGATAAATCACTGCTGTCATAATCAAAATGAACAACGCGTTTAGCCAAAGCAGCTTTATTTGCTTCAGTTACACCTTTCGATGAAGCACCAGCCAAATTTTGAGCATTTAATGCCGCATCTTCACTTAAACCAGAAGTGTTAACTGTACTTGGATTCGTGCCAGTTGCAGTAGTTGCTGCTGGTTTGCGGCTAGCACAACCCGTCATTACAAGTGCTACGCTAAGAAAGGGTAAAGCTAAATATTTGATTGATTTCATGATCTTCTCCATCAATGGAATTAAAAGTTATTTTGGTGCCCAAGCTGGTTCACGTACTTCACCTTGTTCACTTGGTAAATTCATACGGAAACGTCCATCAGTAGACATGATAGATAACAAGCCACGGTTACCTTCACGAGTCGCGTAGACCACCATTTGCCCATTCGGTGAGAAACTTGGTGATTCGTCTAAACTGGTTGGAGTAAGAATATTGGTGATGCCAGTATTAATGTCCTGAATTGCAACTTTATAACTGCTGCCACTTGGGCGATGAACAAGAGCAATCTTTTTGCCATCTGCACTCAAAGTTCCGCGTGCATTAAATGAACCTTTAAACGTTAGACGTTTTACAGAACCATCAGCAAAGGTATAACGATAGATTTGGGCTGAACCACCACGGTCAGAAGTGAAAATAAACGATTTTCCATCTGGTGTATAACGTGCTTCTGTATCAATTGCCGAGTCGTTTGTCATACGTTTAACTTGGCGAGTTGATAAATCCATTTGATAGATTTCTGGATTGCCATTCATAGATGCTGTAAATAGCATTGATTGACCATCAGGTGAAAAACTCGGTGCGCCATTTAGGCCTTTAAAGCTAGTGAGTACTTCACGTGTTCCAGTAGATAAATCTTGTAGATAAATTGCTGGACGTTTGGTTTCAAAAGAAACGTAAGCAATTTTCTTGGCATCGGGTGTCCATGCCGGAGAAAGAATTGGGTCACGAGATGACAAAACAGTTTTTGGCTGTTCACCATCGGTATCTGCAATTTGTAGAGTATAACGCTCTGCAGGGGTGGCAGGGTTTCTGAGTACATATGCAATACGGCCGCTAAAATCACCTGGAATACCAGTAAGTGCCTGATAAATAGCATCACTCACCATATGGCCAGCTTGACGTATGCGTGAAGCGGGTACATTTAAAAGTTCATTTAAAATGTATTGTTGCTTTTGTACATCATAAAGTTGGTAATGAACTTCAAAACCTGTAGCTGTTTGTTTAATTTGTCCAGTAACTACATATGGAATTCCGGCAGCTTGCCAGTCAGAAGCTTGGATCTGATTAATTGCAGCATTGACAGGCAAATTTTTAGATGAGCTTGTAAAGCGTCCAGAACGGTTTAAGTCAGTTTCAACAATAGGAGAAAGCCCATTGTCATTGTTAAACGGGACAATAGCAATTTTTGGTGCCTGATCTGGTGCTTTGGCAATTTCCAGATATAACTGGGCAAAAGCAGTTGTAGAAGCAATAGGGCTTAAGGCGGTGATCAATGCTAAAGATAGCAGGTGTTTGCGGCTCGTATTCATAAGTTTAAAGTCATAGCAGGTATTTTTGTGACTGTTGATTTTGTAGCATAGTTACATGCCTTAAACTATTTAAAGCATGTAACTCTTTCAAAATTATTGCGCTCTAAATGTAGAGTTAACACTTCTTGCTTCGCGTCTTGCATCAGGGTCTGATGGCATAGGATATGGTGCAGATGCTTGAATTGCGGCCTTAATACTTGCATCTAAAGCATCATCGCCACTTGAACGTGTGATCACAATAGAATTAACGCTACCTGAGTCTGAAAGGGTAAAACGGACACCAACTGTTTTACCGCTACTGCCAGTCGGAACATCCCAAGAGCGTCGAATTTTTTGCTCAAAATCACGTCTAGCTGAAGAAGCAATTTTTTTGGCTTCAGCTTTCTTCTGAGCTGCTTCTTCTTGCGCTTTTTGAGCAGATGCAGCTTTTGCTTCGGCCTCAGCTTCAGCTTTACGTTTAGCATCATCAGCAGCTTTTTGCTGCTTAGCTTTTGCATCAGCTTCAGCTTTGCGTTTAGCGTCGTCAGCTTTTTGCTGTTTAGCTTTTGCGTCTGCTTCAGCTTTGCGTTTAGCATCGTCATTGGCTTTTTGCTGTTTAGCTTTTGCGTCTGCTTCAGCTTTGCGTTTAGCATCGTCATTGGCTTTTTGCTGTTTAGCTTTTGCGTCTGCTTCAGCTTTACGTTTAGCATCGTCATTGGCTTTTTGCTGCTTAGCTTTAGCATCTGCTTCAGCTTTACGTTTAGCATCATCATTAGCTTTTTGCTGTTTAGCTTTAGCGTCTGCTTCAGCTTTACGTTTAGCATCGTCATTGGCTTTTTGCTGCTTAGCTTTAGCATCTGCTTCAGCTTTGCGTTTAGCGTCGTCATTAGCTTTTTGCTGTTTAGCTTTAGCATCTGCTTCAGCTTTTTGCTTAGCTTCTTGCTGTGCTCGAAGTTTAGCGTTTTCGGCTTTTTGAGCCTCACGTTTTAGCTTTGCATCGGTCTCTGCTTTTTGTTTAGCTTCTTCAGCAACTTTTTGTCTTGCCTTGGCATCTGCTTCAGCTTTTGCACTTTGTTCAGCCTTACGTTTTTGTTCGGCTTCGGATTTTATTTTAGCCTCAGCTTGGCGTTTAGCTTCAGCTTGCTGCTTTTGTATTTCCTCTATACGTTGCTGTTCTGCTGCTTGTTTAGCTTTTGCAGCTTCTTCAGCTTTACGCTTTTGTTCAGCTAATTTTGCTTGCTGTGCCTGTTCGACCTTTTGCTTTTGAGCAGCAAGTTGTTGAGCGGTCGGAGGAGGGGGCGTAGCCGGAAGATTTTCAGGAAGCGTTTCATCCACAATAGGGGTTAACACCTCTTTTGCTTCATTTGTAGCTGTAGTCTCTTGTTCAACTTCTTTGGCTAACGGAGGAGGTAAATCTTCTGGCTTAACTAAAATAGTTGTTAGCTTTTTTGGCTGTTCAGGTGGTTTACTCAAGCCTAAAAAAAGCAAGCCAACAATGGCAATTGCATGAACTCCTAGTGTGAAGCTCAATGCAATCGCATTTTGTTTAAAGTGTGGCTTTTGATTTTTATTCATAGCTTATTTTAAAGGCTCTGTCAGAAGGCCAACTTGAGTTAAACCTGCTTCTTGTAAACTTGCCATCAATGATACGACTTCTCCATAAGGACGAGACTTATCACCATTGACTAAAACTGTGAGTTGTTTATTTTCTTGTTCAGCTTGCTTTTGAGCACCGCTTAAAACTTCTTCAAGTTTTTCACGAGACAATGGTTCACTATCTTTGTAATCTTCATACTGAAGATAAATATTGCCATCTTTACCAATAGTGACCATGGCTGGCATATCTTTTGATTCGATTGGATGGTTATTTGCTTGAGGTAAATCGACTTTAATACCACTAGTAATCATGGGAGCAGTCACCATGAAAATAACCAAAAGTACGAGCATAACGTCAATATAGGGTACGACGTTCATATCACTTTTTAGTGGTTTTTTTATGCGCTCAAAGCGCCCTGAACGCTGAATTGCCATTATGCATCTTCCTGTGATGAACCCACAGACTGACGTTGCAATAAGGCAATCATCTCTTCAGCAAATAAAGCACGATCAGAGTAAACACTTTCACTTTTAGAAGTGAAGTGGTTAAAAGCCAATACAGCAGGAATTGCAGCAAATAAACCAATTGCGGTTGCAATAAGTGCTTCGGCAATACCAGGTGCAACAGTTGCCAAAGTGACTTGATCAACAGCAGCTAAACCGATAAATGCATTCATAATCCCCCAAACGGTACCGAATAGACCGATGTAAGGAGCTACAGAGCCAATACTTGCTAAAGTACCTAAGCCGTATTCTAGATGGCTCTGATCACGACTCAAACCTACACGTAAAATACGTTCAGTCCCTTCAATTGTTTGTGAAACAGGGGCCTGACGTTTTTTAAGTTTAAAAAATTCACTCAACCCTTGATAAAAAATATCTTCAAGACCTGAGCGTTTTGAGTTGAGCTGAGCATTGTTGTAAAGCGTATTGAGTTCAGCACCCGACCAGAACATTTTCTGGAAATGTTCATCTTCTTGATGTGCTTTTTTATAACTCATATGTAACTTGGCAATCAGATACCAACTAAAGATTGATGCTAACAATAAAATTAGCATGACCAACTGAACGACTGGACTTGCCTGTAAAATAAGGTCAGAAATATGCAGGGTTGATTCAATGTTTGTTGCCATAGTTACATATGCCGGTTGTTTTTTTAGTCTTGTTCCAATTCTTTACGAATAAGATCACGTATTTCTTCTGGAAGACGACGAGCTACAAGTTCTTTGCTTAAACATGCCAACTCAACCTCGCCAGAAGCAAGCAAGATTTCACCACGATAAATATTTTGTTGCAACACAAATGACGCAGCTTTACATGAAACTACACGTGCTGTAACAGTAATTAAATCATCCATTAAAATAGGACGCATGTATTTTACGTCAATTTTGTGTACGACAAAGTTGTAGTCTTTTTGATGCCAGTAATGATCAACGCCAGAAGCACGGAGCCATTCAGTACGGGTACGTTCCATATAGCGAATGTGGTTGGCATGGTAAACAATACCGCCTGCGTCCGTATCTTCAATATAAACACGAATGTTGAATTCAAAATGATTCGCCATGAGAGGATTCCGTTTTAGTTCACTATAGAGCTTTATATTTAAAATATGGCTTTGAATAAAACATTAGTTCCATTCAAAAGCCATACATCTGCTTTTAAATACGGGGCAGTTTAGCAGATTGCATACTAAGTCCTATGGCACAACCTTTCAATTGCGATTGCTGAATTTCTAATCTAAAAACGCTACATCTTATGGCTAGCAAGCTTTTTAAGTTAAGAGGGCTTCCATGAAGTTTGGACTTGTTTTGATATATTCGGATAATCTAATACGAACCTTACATGTAGCTCGGTTCCAGTTTTTAGAGCTTTGTCATCTACAATAAAATAGGGATTATGATTCGGTGCAGCCTGAGTTAAGTCTTGATTTTCTGGTGTCGCCCCTAAAAAAACAAAAAATGAGGGCATTAACTTGCCATAATAGGCAAAATCTTCACTAGCGCTTGCATTGTGATCAAGCACATGTAGTTTTGAATCTCCTACAACTTTGGCTAATGTTGGCTGAATAAGTTGAGTAAGGTTTTTATCATTCATGGTTACTGGTGCATAAGGTGCAATTTCAACTTTAGCTGTTACATCATTGGCTTGAGCATTGCGCTCTATCATGACTGGTAAACTTTTTAAGATGTTATTTCTTATTTCTTCGTTATTAGAGCGAATAGTACCAATCATATTGACCTGTTCGGGAATCACATTTCCTGCTACACCACCTTGAATATTGCCAATACTGACTACGCCCATACCTTGGGTTAGATCTGTTCTTCGGCTAATAAGACTTTGTAAATTATTAATCATTTGTGCCGATGCATAAATCGGATCTCTCCCTAACCATGGCGTCGAACCATGAACCTGCTTGCCGTTGACCTGAATACGTAAGTGGTCTGCACTATTTAAAATGGCACCATCTTTATAATAAAGATGACCACTTTTCATACCTGCAATGACATGCATTCCAAAAATAGCTTCTGGTTTATAGTCTTTAAAAGCACCATCAGCAATCATTTTTCGTGAACCGATTTGATCACCCTGAGTAAAGTTATCTATATCTGCACCACCTTCTTCAGCAGGTTGGAAAACAAAAATAACTGTGCCCGATATTTTATCTTTATTCGCAGCTAAAATTTTTGCTGCGCCTAATAACATTGCAGTGTGTGCATCATGTCCACATGCATGCATTACATAGGTTTCCTTACCTTGATAAATTGCTTTTTGTTTACTGGCAAATGAAACACCACTCTTTTCTTCCATAGGTAAAGCATCCATATCCGCTCTAAGCGCAATAATAGGGCCGGGTTTATTACCTTTTAAGATGCCAATTACACCTGTTTTCGCATAGCCTGTTTTGACTTGAATGCCATAAGATTTTAATTCTTTTTGAACAAGGGCAGACGTTTTAAATTCCATATTGCCGAGTTCAGGGTGTTGGTGAATGTTTTGTCTTAGCTGAATGACTTGATTTTCATTTTGTTGAGCGGCATCGTTAACCCAATCTGCTAGGCTCAGTTGACTCATTAAGATGAGTGGCAAAAGTAAAGCGGCTTTCTTATACATGTCCTTATCCTAAAAATATTATTGTTCATAAGATTTAATATCTAGATTTCTTATAATTCAGTTTTTGAAAATATTAAAAAATCAATAAGGTATAAAGAAAGACTTAAAAGGTATCGAGTGGCTAAATTATTAATAAAACAATTTTTATTTGAGTTGTAAGAATAGAGGACTTAAAAAAGGAAGAGAAAATTCTCTTCCTTTGATTAGTTTTTAGGCTCAGGTGGTGTCATTCCAAACTGTAAATAAGATTGGTTCGTTGCAATGCGACCTCGCGCGGTACGCATCACATAACCTTGTTGAATTAAATACGGTTCAATCACATCTTCAAGTGTGCCGCTATCTTCAGCCATTGCTGCTGCAAGCGCTTCGACTCCAGCAGGGCCGCCATCAAAACGCTCTAGCAGCATGCTCAAATAACGGCGATCTAGGGTGTCTAAGCCAGCTTTATCAACATTGAGCATATCAAGCGCACGCTGTGCCATTTCATGGGTCACTTCGCCTGTGCCTTTTACTTGGGCATAGTCACGAACACGTCGTAATAAACGATTGGCAATACGTGGTGTACCACGTGCACGGCGTGCAACTTCTTCTGCGCCCTCAACAGTAATGGGTACATTCATCAAGTTTGCAGAGCGTGACACAATATGAGTGAGGTCTTCTACAGAGTAAAACTCAAGACGTTGCACAATACCGAAACGGTCACGTAGAGGTGAGGTGAGCAAACCTGCACGTGTTGTAGCCGCGACCAGTGTAAACGGGGGTAAATCGAGTTTAATTGAACGAGCAGCAGGCCCTTCACCAATCATAATATCTAATTGGTAGTCTTCCATCGCTGGATAAAGAATTTCTTCAATCACTGGAGAAAGGCGGTGAATTTCATCAATGAACAAGACGTCGCCTTCTTCAAGGTTGGTCAGCATTGCAGCTAAGTCGCCCGCACGCTCTAAAACTGGCCCTGAAGTAGATTTAAGATTACCGCCCATTTCACGCGCAATAATGTTGGCAAGGGTGGTTTTACCTAAGCCCGGTGGACCAAAAATCAGCGTGTGGTCGAGTGCTTCACCACGACCGCGAGCTGCGCCAATGAAAATTTCCATTTGCTCGCGTACTACAGGCTGTCCGATGTAGTCGGCAAGAGAAGTTGGTCGAATAGCCCGATCAAAATGATCTTCAGGCTTTTCCGCTCCACTGATTAGACGGTCTTGCATAATTGTTTTACTTCATCATTGATTTAAGAGCAGCACGAATAATATCGGCTGATTCTGTGTAATCGGCTTTAACCGCAGCAACAGCTTTTTGCGCTTCAAGTGGCTTATAACCTAAAGATTGCAAAGCGGCTTCTGCTTCTGCCACAGGCGAGTTTGCAGCAAACTGAATTTGAGGCAGGCTAGCTGAAGTAGAAGTACCTTGGGCTAATGTTTTGAAACGGTCACGAAGCTCAATCATTAAACGTTCAGCTGTTTTTTTGCCAACACCCGGAACTTTTACTAACGTGTTAATGTCGTCATGCTCAATTGTGTGAACCAATAGCTCAACGCTTAGTGTCGATAGAATACCTAAAGCCATTTTCGGACCGACACCATTTACTTTTAATAAGGTGCGGAAAATTGTTTTCTCTTGAGCATCGCTAAAACCGTAGAGTTGTTGAGCATCTTCACGAACAACTAAATGGGTCCATAACGTAACTTTTTGGCCTTTTTGTAATTGGCAAAATGTTGAAAGTGGCGTATCAATTTCATAACCCACACCATTTACATTCAGTAAGACAGTAGGGGCTTCTAGGGCAAACACTTCGCCAATTAAACATCCGATCATAGATTAGTTTCACTTATTCATAACTGTAAATCTGGTCGTTTTAACACTAATTAAAAACGATACTGGTTTTATTTCTTTCTATATTAAGCCAGCTTAAAACAAGCCAATTTTATTACCTTGTAGCTCTTGAGCCAAGCTATAAGCCTGATGATCTGAAAACTTACTGATAATATCGAGTACTTGCATAATATTGCTGTAATGATTATTGCTAAAGTTAGCACCATACAGATTAAGGATAGACATTAAACGTTGTTCTTTAAAGCTTAAAGATTTATGTGGTGTGGTCAGCGGTACAAATGCATCCAAAATTGTTTGCAAACTTTGATGCGCAATAATTTCTAAGCCAGACTTTTGTGGATGCTCAAAAATCTTATCACGTGCCAGATTTTTGGCTGTTTCGATACCAATTGCAATATCAGGTGAGCAATATTGTAAAAGGTTACCTTTAAGCTGACCTGTAATGATTTCATAATGATGTTTAGCAAAGGCTGTAGTGACTTCATCTACAAGCCGTTTCATAACACGACCACGTAATGCCGAAATCTTTTGTTGCCAAGTACTATTTGGATGTGACAATTCTTCAGGCTGACCATAGTCGGCAATAAGGTTTAAGAAAATTGGCTCAACTTCTTGGTAACTCAGCATATTTAAGATAATGCCATCTTCTAAGTCAATTAAGGCATAGCAAATGTCATCTGCAGCTTCTAACAAATAAGTCAGTGGGTGACGGCAATAATGATATTCACCTAACTGAATAAGGCCGAGCTGTTCGGCAATCTGTTTTAAAATTTCTTTTTCAGATTGATAACAACCAAACTTTGCTCGTTGATGAGAAGGGCGATCACCTTGTGACGCAATAGTTTTTGAAAGCCATGGATACTTTAAATAAGCCCCTAAAGTTGCATAGGTTAAGCGCATACCTCCATCATTTGGATGATAGTCAATGCGACTTAATAAACGTAATCCTTGAGCATTACCCTCAAACTGGCGAACATCGGCTTCTTCTTCGGGACTTAATTTCTTCAAAAAATCATCATGTGAAGCATCGTCAAACCATTCGCGAATCGCGTATTCACCTGCATGTCCGAAAGGTGGGTTGCCAATGTCGTGGGCAAGACAGGCTGCTTGAATAATTGCGCCGACATCAGCAGGAGAAATCCAGACGGGTAATTCATTTTTTATTTTTTCTGCGGCAAGCATACCCATTGAGCGGCCAATACAGGAAACTTCAAGTGAGTGAGTTAAACGGGTATGAATGCCATCATGCTGTGCGAGTGGGTGAACTTGCGTCTTACGGTTTAGCTGACGAAAACTTTGAGAAAATATAATACGGTCATAATCTTTATGGAATGGGCTACGAGCCAGTTCTGTACTGCTTTTTTTACTACCTAAACGAACTGCAGAAAGCAGCTCTAACCAACGCATTTGTTCCATTTATCATTATTCAAAACTGTAAAACCTGATCATGCCAAAAAAAAGTTAAAAGCACTAGCTTGGTGCGACATAGTTTGTCTTAGTTCAGGTTTTATTATGTTATTGAATAAACATGAAACAATTTATTTTTAGCTAGAATGCCTAAAAAAATGATTTTGAACAAAAAACTACTCACTTCTTGCAGAATTAGGTTACAGAATACTGATTCTACATCTAGCTGATTTTAGCAAGAAGCAGTAGAATATGCGCTCTCTCTAAAGTCACATTGCGGTAAGGTTCACAAGACCTGCCCGTGGAGCCAAAATCAACATGTTTATCGTGGCCGGTGCAGCAGCACATTCTTCTTTTAAGAAAGCTCAACTATTAACACGTTTATCGTCAATTAGTTCTGTTCAATCTTTTGACAGCCAATGGGTCTATTTGTTTGATCAAGCGCTCAACGAGCAGCAACATCAATCTGCTTTGCAATTATTGAATGACGGTGAGTCTTTTGAACTTCGTCAATCTGCAAGTGATGAGATTCAGATTTTAGTTACACCACGTGTGGGTACTATTTCACCTTGGTCTTCTAAAGCAACTGATATTTTCAAAAACTGTAATACACCAGTACACCGTTTAGAACGTGGTCTTTTATTCACGCTAAAAGGTGTTACTGAAATTACGAATGAAGTTAAACAAGTACTTCATGACCGTATGACAGAAACAGTTTTTGCTCAAATTGATGATGCAAAAGCATTATTTTCAGAAACTGCTCCAAAACCATTAAATTCAATTGATATCTTGGGTCAAGGCAAAGAAGCTTTGGTTAAAGCTAACAATGAGTTTGGTTTTGCGTTATCTGAACAAGAAATTGATTACTTAACTGAAGCATTCGGTAAGCTTGGTCGTAATCCAAATGACATCGAGTTGATGATGTTTGCACAGGCAAACTCTGAGCACTGTCGTCATAAAATCTTTGGATCAGAATGGACAATTGATGGCGAAAAACAACCATTGTCATTGTTCCAGATGATTAAAAACACTTATAAAGAATCTCCAACAGATGTGTTATCTGCATATAAAGATAATGCTTCAGTAATTGTGGGCTATGACACGATGCGTTTTTATCCGAAAGCGGATGAAAATGGTCACTTTGTTTATAAATATAAGAGCCAAGCTGCTCATATTTTAATGAAGGTTGAAACTCATAACCACCCAACAGCAATTTCTCCATTTGCTGGTGCTGCAACTGGTTCAGGCGGTGAAATCCGTGATGAAGGTGCAACAGGTCGTGGTGGTAAACCAAAAGCTGGTTTAACAGGTTTCACAGTTTCGAACTTAAACATTCCTGGTTTTGAACAACCTTGGGAAGAAAACTACGGTAAACCTTCACGTATGGCTTCGCCATTACAAATCATGATTGAAGGTCCATTAGGCGGCGCGGCATTCAACAATGAATTCGGTCGTCCTGCGTTAAATGGTTATTTCCGTACTTTCGAACAGAATGTAAATGGTGAAGTGAAAGGCTTCCACAAGCCAATCATGATTGCTGGTGGTTACGGTAATATCCGTCCTGACCATGTAGAAAAAGATGCGATTCAACCAGGTGATTTACTCATTGTATTGGGTGGCCCTGCAATGTTAATCGGTCTTGGTGGCGGTGCAGCATCTTCTGTAGATAGCGGTACAATGGGTGAAAGCCTTGATTTCGCTTCTGTACAACGTGAAAACCCAGAAATGGAGCGCCGTTGTCAAGAAGTAATCGATACTTGCTGGCGTTTAGAAGACTTCAACCCAATCGTTTCTGTACATGACGTTGGCGCGGGTGGTTTATCAAATGCTATGCCTGAACTTGTGAATGATCATGAGTTAGGTGCAGTTCTTAACCTTCGTAAGATTCCTTCATTAGAGCCGGGCATGAGTCCAATGGAAATCTGGTCAAATGAAGCACAAGAGCGTTATGTTCTTGCTATTCGTCCAGAATCTTTAGAGCAGTTCGAAGCAATCTGTGCACGTGAGCGTTGTCCGTTTGCTGTGTTGGGTGAAGCAACTGAAGCGCGTCACTTAACAGTTGAAGATCCATTATTCCAAAATGATGCTGTTGATATGCCAATGCAGGTGATGCTTGGTGGTACGCCACGCATGCAGCGTTCTTATGAAACTATTGAACGTAGTGGCGATGATTTTGACGCTTCAAAAGTTGATTTGAAAGATGCGATTTTCCGCGTATTGAAAAACCCTACAGTTGCGTCTAAGTCATTCTTGATCACCATTGGTGACCGTTCAATTACAGGTATGGTTGCACGTGATCAAATGGTTGGTCGTTGGCAGGTTCCTGTTGCAGATGCCGCAGTAACAACAACAAGTTTGCAAGGTTTCACTGGTGAAGCAATGGCAATGGGTGAACGTCCACCAGTTGCATTGTTAAACCCAGCCGCATCTGCTCGTTTGGCAGTTGCGGAAGCAATTACCAATATTGCATGTGCAAACATTGAACAAATTAGTGATATCAAACTTTCTGCAAACTGGATGGCTGCTGCTGGTCAAAAAGGTGAAGATCAAGCATTGTTTGAAGGCGTGAAAGCAATTGGTATGGAAATGTGTCCTGCTTTAGGAATTGCGATTCCTGTAGGTAAAGACTCACTTTCAATGCGTACGACTTGGAATGACAACGGCGAAGATAAAGCTGTAACTTCTCCAATGACGGGTGTAATTACTGCATTTGCTCCAGTAACTGATGTTCGTAAGACCTTAACACCTGAACTTAAAAATTTAGAAGATTCAGTACTTGTACGTATTGATTTGTCTAAAGGTCAGTTCCGTTTAGGTGGTTCGATTCTTGCTCAAGTATATAAAGCAATCGGTTCAATCACTCCAGATGTTGATAGTTTTGATGATTTCAAAGCGTTCTTCGCTTTAATCCAAGACTGGAACAATCGTGGTTTGATTCAAGCTTACCATGACATCGGTGATGGTGGTTTATTAGCTTCTGTAGCTGAAATGATGTTTGCTGCACGTTTAGGTGTTGCGTTAGAAAACCAGACTACTGCGGGCTTATTTGCAGAAGAAATTGGTGCAGTACTTCAAATTAAAGCAACTGATTGGGAAGCTTTACAAGCAGAAATCGCAGCTTCTAGCTTAAAAGATGCAATTGCTGTAGTTGGTCGTGTAAATAATTCAGATCAATTATCTGTAAATGGTTTAACTTTAGATCGTGCTGAATTACAACAAGCTTGGTCTGAGGTATCTCATCAGATCCAACGTTTACGTGATAACATAGAAACTGCTGATCAGGAATTTTCATTAATTACTGACAATACGCATCAAGGTTTGATTGCTAAACCAACATTCGACTTGAATGAACCTATTGAAGCGCCGTTCATTAATACACGTCGTCCTAATATGGCAATCTTGCGTGAGCAAGGTGTAAATGGTCATATTGAAATGGCAGCAGCTTTTGACAAAGTTGGCTTTAATACGATTGATGTACACATGAGCGATTTACTTGCTGGTCGTGTAAGCCTAAGTGATTTCGAAGGTTTAGTGACTTGTGGTGGTTTCTCTTACGGCGACGTAATGGGCGCAGGTGGTGGTTGGGCAAAATCAGTATTGTTCAATGCTAAATTACGTGATCAGTTTGAACAGTTCTTCCATCGTGAAGAAACATTCAGTTTAGGTATCTGTAATGGTTGCCAAATGTTGTCACAATTGGCACCGCTTATCCCGGGTGCTGAGCACTGGCCACGTTTCCACCGCAATATGTCAGAAGTTTTTGAAGCTCGTAGCGTAAACGTTCGTGTTGAAAAATCTGTTTCTGTATTGCTTGATGGTATGGAAGGTTCAATCTTACCGATTGCTGTTGCACATGGTGAAGGTCGTACTGTTGCAAGTGAAGCTAACATTGCAAGCTTGAACGCAGCTAACCAAGTTGCATTGCGTTATGTTGATAGTCACGGTAACCCGACTCAACATTATCCATTGAACCCGAACGGCTCACCTGAAGCGATTACTGGTGTTACTTCTAAAGATGGTCGTGCAACGATTATGATGCCGCACCCTGAGCGTACTTTCCGTGCAATTCAACACTCTTGGAGTCCAGAAGAATGGACTGAAGATGGTGCATGGTTACGTATGTTCCGTAATGCTCGTAAGTTTATTGGTTAATTAAAATATAAATTGTTGAAAATGCCACTCTCGAGTGGCATTTTCTTTATCTGCATATATGACTAAAATCATAGTACTCATTAAAAGAAAAAGTAGATAGGAAATAGATGAAAATGAATAATCTTAAAGAATTAGAGAAATTAAATAACCTAAGTTTCAAGTTGTTAATTTCCTTACCA
This sequence comes from Acinetobacter sp. NIPH 542, assembly GCF_000369825.1. Lineage (NCBI taxonomy): Bacteria > Pseudomonadati > Pseudomonadota > Gammaproteobacteria > Moraxellales > Moraxellaceae > Acinetobacter > Acinetobacter sp. NIPH 542. The sequence goes on along the minus strand of NZ_KB850206.1, from coordinate 2,319,177 downwards.
CTAATCAATTTTATTGGAAGCCTTGTATTGGTGAAGATAGAATTCGGCTTTGAAGTGATTTATATTTTTAATCTGGTATTGATTCTCTTACAGATCTTTATTTTTATACGAGATAGGCAGTTTTTGAAGAAAAAGCAGGCCTTTTGTCCTGCATGGGAGTGGTTTGTATTGTTCCCAGTCTATGTATATAAAAGACAAAGAAATAACTTTTTAAACTTAAATTATTTTTATATTAGCCTACTATTTTTTATACTTAATGCTGTTATAAATGCGTATGCCAGAACCCTATAGCCATCAGACAGATGAAATGTCAGCTCGATCGTTTGTTTCTCGAAACTACTTGGATAAGTACTTATCTAAAAAAATGAAAAATGATACATAATGATCTATGTAACTTTTTTGCTTTAATTTATGTTGCCCTGCAATTGGAAGAAAAATGAAATCAAAAATCCATTTCCGTGAATTTGCATTGCTCATGGCATTGCTCATGTCGATTGTTTCTTTTTCGATAGATGCAGTTTTACCTGCTTTAGGTGAGATTGGACGTGTTTTTGAATTAAAAAATAATAATCAGTCGCAATGGGTCATCATTGGTATCTTTTCTGGCATGACCATTGGGCAGCTCATTGCGGGGCCTCTATCCGATGCGATTGGGCGTAAACGCATTTTATTCACAGGAATTATTATTTATTTTCTGGGAAGTTTATTGTGCTTTACAACACAAAGTTTTGAGTGGTTTTTAGTTGGGCGCTTTATTCAAGGTATTGGTGTTTCAGGGCCTTATGTTGCTACGATTTCAATTGTTAGAGATAAATACAGCGGAGCTCAAATGGCTCGCATCATGTCTTTAATCATGATGGTATTTATGGTGGCTCCAGCAGTTGCACCGAGTTTAGGGCAACTCATTATTCATTTCTTTGGTTGGCGTGAGATCTTTGTTTTATATATGGTCTATGCCACAGTGATTGGAGCATGGGTTGCTTTACGATTAGAAGAAACATTACTTCCTGAAAATCGTTTACCTATGCGGTTGCAAGCATTTCAAGAGGGCTTTAAAGAAGTTGTAAGTAATAAAACTACCATGAGTTATTTGCTATGTGCAGGCTTTTGCTTTGGTGGTTTCATTGGTTATTTGGGAACTTCTCAACAAATTTTTATGCAACAGTTTGGTAAAACAGGACAAGAATTTAGTGCTTATTTTGCTGTACTTGCTGGTGTGATGGGAATCGCCTCATTTACAAACTCTAAAATTGTTATGAAGTTTGGTATGCGTCCAATCTGTATTTATGGCTTTTTAGGCTTGTGCTTAATTTCTTTAATTTTCTTGGGAATTCAGCTTTTAGGCGTGGCTGTATCATTCTGGATGTTTATGCTTTATGCCTGCATTTTATTTTTATTATTCGGAACTCTATTTGGTAATTTAAACGCGATTGCGATGGAACCAATGGGGCATGTCGCTGGAATGGCATCGGCTATTATTGGTGCAGCTTCCTCTATCTTGTCACTTATTCTTGCCTCTATTATTGGGCAATTATATAACGGTACATTAATTCCAATGACTTGTGGTTTTGTCATTTTGTGTGGTTTGGCTTTCGCTATGACAATATATGAGAATAGATATTTAAAGAAATCGGATGCTTAAAATTATAGGGATGACGATAAATCACTGAATTTTCAAATTTCTTCAAACTAATAGCTGCATATGGATTGTTGAAGCTCTTGAAGCATTTTAAAAAAAATGTATAAGAGTATAGACAGCTTACTATTTAACCCCTTATGCTTTATTTGAGGTTGGTTCAATTTTTGCTTTCTCTGTAACAACGATAAAAAATCGGAGATCAAAATGATGAAAAATGAAAATCACATAAAAACGTTTTATAAAAAAGATATGGGCTGGCGTTTATTTGGCTTAGCGCTTGCGATTCAAATACTCTTTATTGGAGCAAATTATTTGGTAATGATGAGCTGACTTTTATTCTGAGGCTTTTTTAACGGTATGATTTCAAGTTCGCTAGTTTTGAGTCATTTTGCCCATGTTAAAGCTGATTTATTACGTACCTGAGTCACATCTTGAGTCGACTAAACAAGCCATTTTCTCTGCTGGTGCAGGTGGTATCGGTAATTATGAACACTGCGCATGGCAAGTGAAAGGAATAGGGCAGTTTAAGCCAGTTAAAGGCGCCGATCCTTATATCGGAGAGCTAGGTGAACTCGAACAAGTTGATGAGTGGCGTGTAGAAACAATCGTAATTGAAGAAAATGCCAAGACCGTAGCGAAAGCATTAAAGGCAAGCCATCCTTATGAAGAGCCTGCCTTTGAGTTTATTCAAATCATAGAAGTTGATTTTAATTAAACTGAGAGAAATCTGGTTTACGTTTTTGCATAAATGCTTGTACTGCTTCTAGCATTTCAGGTGAGTGAACGCGTTGCATAAAGATTTCGGCTTCATGATCAATACATTCAATAATTTGCTCTAAATTATGCTTCATAAGCGCTTTTGTCTGCTTTAATGATGCAAGAGGCAAAGCTGCTAAATGCTGAGCTGTTGCCTGAGCAGATGCGTAAGAATCTTCAACTACTTCATTAACTAAGCCTGCTTGTACAGCAGTTTCAGCATTGAATTTTTTTGCAGTAAGTAGAAGCTCAGCTGCTTTGTGATAACCCGCTTGTTGAATGAGTAACTGACTTGCACCACCTTCTGGAGAAAGGCCAAGACTTACAAATGGAATCTGGAATAGGGACGTGTTGTCAGCAAAAACTAAATCTGCGTGTAATAAAATCGTAACGCCAATTCCAATTGCCACACCTTTTACTGCAATAAGAAGTGGTTTTGATAATTTGGCAGCCGCTTTAAGTAGAACGAATGGTGGAACTTCTCCAGCTGGCCCCATGTTTGGATTTTGTACAAAACCCATAAAATCTTTCATGTCATTGCCAGCGGTAAAATCTTGCTCGACACCACGTAGAATAACTACTCGAACATCTTTATTAAGGTCGGCTTCATTCAATGCTTTGGCAATCCATAAATAAAGTTCGCCATAGAGTGCATTTTTTGCATCTGGGCGATTTATGGCTAAGGTGAGTACGCCACCTTCTAAATTTGCGTTTAAATGTTGATGAGGTTGTTGAATACAGCTAAGTGTCATCGTACTATCCTTGCTTTAAACCACGTTGTTAATTTTTAGGTTCTCATTATGGCGCATATTTTTTGTAATGAGCGTTACTGATGAGTTCATAAAAAGTGAAAATCTAATTATGTATAAATTTGACTATCTCGTTTTTATAGGGCGTTTTCAACCATTTCATTTGGCTCATATGCAGACAATTGAAATTGCCTTACAGCAAAGCCATTATGTGGTTTTGGCGCTAGGCTCTGCTCAAATGGAACGTAATATTAAAAATCCGTTCTTAGCAATAGAGCGTGAGCAAATGATCTTGTCAAATTTTTCTCTAGAAGAACAAAAACGTATCCGTTTTGTACATGTGGTAGATGTTTATAATGACGAAAAGTGGGTAAAACAAGTCAAATCTTTAGTGAATAGCGTAATTGAACCGAACTCAAAAGTTGGTTTGATTGGACATTTTAAAGACGAGTCTTCCTATTATTTGAGACTGTTTCCTGAATGGATTATGGTTGAGCTTGATAGCTTAAAAGATTCAATTTCGGCAACACCAATGCGTGAAGCTTATTACCGTGGTGAAATCCAAACGGAATTTTTCCCTGTAGGAACCATTCGATTTTTAGATGAATTTAAAAATACTGAAGTTTATGCTGAACTCCAGCGCAAATATCTTATCGATGATAAAACCAATCTAAATTAATTCAGCTTGTGGTTCGTCTGCTTGATAAAGATCCTGCCACTACATTTGTAGTCATTGATGAAGTTGAAACTGATAACTGGGGTGTTGCAGGTGAAACTATTTCTTCGATACGAAAAAGACAAAGTTTGAGTACTTAAAATGCAAAATAATCCTATTACTGAGATTCAGAAACAACTAGAGCAATATTTTGATGGTTTGTATTTTTGTGATGTGCAACTTCTAAATAATGTTTTTCATCCTGATGCTATATATATCAATGTAACCGAGCAGCCCGTACTACGAATTAACATGGCTGAATATTTTCCGATTGTTGCGAGTCGGATTTCTCCAGCTTCAATGCGACAAACACGACAGGATAAAATCAGTTCAATCAATTTGATTAATGAACGGTTGGCGCTAGTACATGTTGAATGCGTTATCCACCCTAAATATTTTTATGATGCACTTACATTTGTGTTTGAAGATGATAAATGGAGGATTATATCGAAAGTATTCCATTATCAAATTTTAGCGGACTGAATGATTAAGCATCTGCCCAAAAGATAATTCGGTTGGAAAAAGGATCGGTGATGCTGAGTTCAAGTGTTTCCCAATCTGTTTTTTCAACCTGAGGCTTAGAAAATTTATAATCTTTTTTGCTTAGTTCACTGTGCAGCTCATAAATATGTTCCCAATAAATACGGATTGCACTATGTGGACTTGCATCACCAAAATGCTCGGATAAATGAATAACGCAATCATCTTTAGAAATTTGTAAATATAACGGAAAGTTATCTTCAAATTGATGTTGCCAATCAAGTTGAAAACCTAAGAACTCAAGATAAAATGATTGAGCTAAATCAACATCAAAAATTCTTAAAATTGGAGTGATTGAACCAGATTGCATCATTTTTCCTTTTAACGCGTACCAAATTGTTGAGTCCAATAACTCTTTTGCTTCACAGACTGATCAGAAGCACACGCGATTGCGTAAGTTGTGAATTTCGGATTCATTAGATTACTACAATGCAAGGGACTTGTTAGCCATTTAGACATAACTTGCCCTAAAGTTTTTTGGCCACTAGCGACATTTTCACCATTGGCTTTACCAAGGGTATTGTAAATTTTCAAACGTGATTTTAAGTCCAGACCCGTTGAGCCAACATGCCCGAGAAAGTTGTGTGCAGCCATATCTTCACTATGAGAAAGTGCACCTTTATATAAATTATTACTCCAGTTCAAAGGTCTGGTTGCTGGGAAATACTGCTGACCACATTGACGTGATTGCTGTCGGATCTGATTAATTGTGTTAAGTACAGCTTGTTGGTAGGCTGGGTTTTGTAAATCTTGGCAGCTTATTTCATTGGAATTGTTTTGAATTTGAGCAATTGATGTGGGCGTGTCAGTGGGTATTGCTAATGTATTTGCACTACATGCACCGATAAAAAGAGTAATAGGCAGCAAAGAGCAGGTTTTGAGTAGACTCATATCATTGCCTTAAAATAATTATTCTAATATTTTATGATACGCCAAAGTCAAAGTATTGGGTAATGCTTTGCAAACAAAAAGCGAGTGTGAAACTCGCTTTTTGTTAGTTAATTTTATTAAGCTGTTTGAAGGGCTTTTAAGTCTTCTAGAACTTGTTCCGCATGCCCAGCAGCTTTAACTTTACGGTAGCTTTTAACTAAAGTTTTGTTATGGAAAATGAAAGTAGAGCGTTCAATACCCATTACTTTTTTGCCATACATATTTTTTTCTTTAATCACATCGAAGTGCTTACACAGTACTTCTTCTTTATCACTAATCAGATCAATAGTCAGTGCCTGCTTTTCTGTAAAATTTTGGTGGGCTTTTACTGAGTCGCGCGAAACACCAAAAATACTGGCACCTAAAGCATCAAACTGATCTTTTAAACAAGAAAAACCAACTGCTTGTGTTGTACATCCTGGAGTTGAATCTTTAGGGTAGAAGTAAATGATTAACCATTCATTTTCGACCTCAGTCAAGTTCACTTCACCTTGTGTTGTTGGGAATACCTGATTTGGTAATTGGATATTGTCAGTCATTTCTCATCCTTCAAAAAAGCTAAATTTGATCTAATTCAAGTGGTAAAAAAGCATATTCTTCATGATAAACAATATCGAGCTTTCTTACAGGAATTGGTTTGTTAAAAATTGGGCCATCAATCACAGTCGTATGAAATTCACCACCTTCACCACATGGATCAATACCGCGGTTTTCAAGTTCTTTTATATATTCTAAGTTTAAAGTTTTTCCTAAATCTTCAATTGTCATTCCTAGTTTTAAGTTCACTGTCACAAGAACACTACGGAAACCAAGATTAATAAATTCTTCAACAACTTCACGATGTGGGCGAAGCCAAAGAGGCATTCCTAATTTAAGTCCCACCTGTTGAGTTATTCGATCATGCCAACAGCCATGTTCAGGCATATCTAGATCACCTGTAACAAGTACCTCGGCACCTTGTTGTTTTGCCTGAATGAGTAATTCAATAAATTTAGCTTCATAGTCATTCCAGCTTGAAGAAGCCATAAATACGGGTAGGCCAATTGCTTCAGCTTGAGCTTGAATAATATCAAGTGGCATAGCATGCGAACGAGAGCGCTGACCTTGCTCTTCTAGCATGACAATGAGTCCATTAACTGTACCAGTTTGCATTGCATGGTAGAGTGCAAGGGAGCTGTCTTTGCCACCACTGAATGAGACAATAGAGGTCTTATTTATTGCGTTGGTTTTCCATTGTTCTTGCATGGTTTATTTCAGATGAATTGTTCAAGTTCGATAAGGTCATTTTAACAGAGCTACAAAAAAGCCTGCATAAATGCAGGCTTAATTTGGAATAACAAAAGCTTATTTTTTAGGAGCTTGTTGTTGAGCAGCTTTCATTGCATCTTCAGTTAATTTTTCAAGTTTAGTTGTTAACTGAGGACCGAAACATGCTTTAAGATCACGGTTTTGTTGTTGTACAAATCCTAGAGAGCTTGGGCTTTTCTTCGCATTGATTGCACTTTGGATTTCCCATTTTTGTGCTTCAGTCACTTTACCTTGTGCTTCAACTTGGCAGCTACAGAATTTGCTAACTTCAGATGAACTTAGTTTGCCGCCTTTAGCTGTTTGATCTTTACAAACGTTAACTAATGCACCTTTAACGTTGGTACTTTTATATGCTGCTTGAACTGGGTTTTCGGCAGCATGTGCTGCACCAGCCATAAGAGCAACTGTTGAAAACAAAGATGAAAGAATAAGATTTGATTTTAACAACTTCATAAATTTTACCTACTTATTACGGTATATAGCGTGTTGGGTCGGCAACACCAGCCTCGATAAAGCCTTCTTTACGCAAACGGCAACTGTCACATTTGCCACACGCACGTCCTTGAGCATCTGCTTGGTAGCAAGATACCGTTTGACTATAGTCTACGCCATGTTCAATCCCTAAACGTATAATATTCGCTTTGGATAAATGTAACAGTGGTGTTTCAAACTTAAGTGGTTTTCCTTCTACGCCAGCTTTAGTTGCTAAGCGTGCCATATTCGCAAAAGCATCAATAAATTCAGGACGACAATCAGGATATCCTGAATAATCAACAGCATTGATACCAATAACAATCGCTTCAGCATTAAATACTTCAGCTGCGGCTAGAGCATAAGAGAGGAAAATAGTGTTACGCGCTGGTACATAAGTTACAGGAATACCTTCTTGTAACTGTTCTGGTACGGCAATGTTGTGGTCTGTAAGTGCAGATCCACCTAAATTAGCCAAATCGATATTAATTACACGATGTTCAACGCCTGCCCGTTGAGCTAATGCTTTTGCTGCATCTAGTTCAGTCGTTGAGCGTTGGCCATACATAAAACTAATAGCAATACATTCATAGCGTGCTTGTGCCCAAGCTAGGCAAGTGGTTGAGTCTAAGCCGCCTGAAAGCAAAACAATGGCACGAGGGCGCATATTTTTCTCCATATTCGGAATGATTTATTTTGTTGAGTGATTAACGGCCTGATTCATCGTTCCAAAGCAGTTTATGTAACTGAAGTTGGAAGCGAACGAGGAGTTTATCATCAAGTATCCACTGTGCCAGATCACGTGCTAGACGTGGCAGGCCAACAGCACCTTTTTCAACTGCAAAGGCAGGGGAGAACCAAACGGTACTGACTTTTTTATGCAGTTGATATTTTTCAACTTGCTGCTTTGACCATTCATAATCTTCGCGATTACAAATGACGAATTTAATTTGATCGTGCGCAGTCAAATGATCAAGATTGCTGATGAGATTACGATGTTCCTCACCAGAAGTTGGAGTTTTTAAATCAAGAACTTTAGAAACACGCGAATCTACTTTTGAGACATCGAGCGCGCCACTGGTTTCTAAAGAAACATCAAAGCCAGCTTCACATAGACGTTGTAATAAAATTAAACAGTTTGGCTGTGCAAGTGGTTCACCACCAGTTACACAAATATAAGGAGTTTGATATTGGGTAGCTGTTTCAATGATATGTTCAAGTGAAAAACGTTCACCGCCTTCAAAAGAATAAGTGGTATCACAATAACTACAACGTAATGGACAGCCCGTTAGACGGATAAATACAGTCGGTAGGCCAGAGGCGTTTGCTTCACCCTGCAACGAGTAAAAAATCTCGGTAATGCGTAAACCGGACGCAGGGTCTGAGACAGGAATTGCAGAGGAACGTAAGGAAGCCATTCTAGAAATACCACACTATATAAAAAATAAAATCTCTACGATCAGTGTTGACCGTAGAGATGTTTGATCAAACTGAAATTAGTCAGCGCGTAACAAATCGTTCAAACTTGTTTTTGCACGTGTTTGCGCATCAACTTTTTTCACAATAATTGCAGCATATAAGCTGTATTTACCATCAGCTGACGGCAGGCTACCTGCTACAACAACTGAACCTGCTGGAACGCGACCATAATGGACTTCGCCAGTTGCACGGTCATAAATTTTAGTTGATTGACCAATGAAAACGCCCATTGAAATAACTGAGCCTTCTTCAACGATAACGCCTTCAACGATTTCTGAACGCGCACCGATAAAGCAGTTGTCTTCAATAATGGTTGGGTTAGCTTGTAATGGTTCTAAAACACCACCGATACCTACACCACCAGACAAGTGAACATTTTTACCGATTTGAGCACATGAACCTACAGTTGCCCATGTATCAACCATTGTGCCTTCATCTACATAAGCACCAATGTTTACATAAGAAGGCATTAACACTACGTTTTTAGCTTGGAAGCTACCACGACGTGCTACAGCAGGAGGAACAACACGAACACCTGCTGCTTTAAATTGTTCTTCAGTCCAACCAGAGAATTTAGTTTCAACTTTGTCGTAGAAACGAAGATCACATGACTCGATTGGTTTATTGTCATTTAATTTAAATGATAATAAAACAGCTTTTTTTAACCATTGGTGAACAACCCATTCACCATTGATCTTTTCAGCAACTCGAAGTGTACCGTTATCTAAACCAGCAATTGCTTCTTCAACAGCTTGGCGGATTTCGCTTGAGCAATCTGCTGCAGTAAAGTTTGCGCGGTCTTCAAATGCTTGCTCAATGATCGTAGAAAGCTGAGACATGATCTTCCTTCCATAAAAAATTTTAAAGATTTTACACTAATTTGTGACAAGAATCTTTGAAAAAACGTGTTACGTTTAATCGAGGATATAAATGAGGTAAATGAAAATAAGCTTATTAGATAATCAAGTGTTTTTTACACAAAAATGATTTGAAAATAAAAATTTAACTCAATTTGTATCAAAAAATAACAGAAATCTACCACTTTTTGTATAAAAAAGACTCTAAGCTCTCTTTATTATGATTTCAGTCACAAGATGAATAAATTAAAAACAGAGCCTTTTTGAGGAGAAAACTATGAAAGCATTACGTGTTTTAGTAACAACAACAGCTTTATTCGCTGCTGGTGCTGTAATGGCAGATGAGGCAGTTGTTCATGACAGCTACGCATTTGACAAAAACCAATTAATTCCTGTGGGGGCGCGTGCTGAGGTAGGTACAACTGGTTACGGTGGTGCTTTATTGTGGCAAGCAAACCCATATGTAGGTTTGGCACTCGGTTATAACGGTGGTGACATTTCTTGGTCTGATGATGTAAAAGTCAACGGCTCAACTTATGATCTAGATATGGACAACAACAATGTCTATTTAAATGCCGAGATTCGTCCATGGGGTGCAAGTACTAACCGTTGGGCTCAAGGTCTATATGTAGCGGCTGGTGCAGCATATCTTGATAATGATTACGATTTATCTCGTAATGTTGATGCGACTCGTTCATTCCGTGTCAATAATCAAGACTTCCTTGCTAATGAAGGCGGAGTGAAAATTAATGGTAAAATGTCTTATAAAAATGACATTGCTCCATATTTAGGTTTTGGTTTTGCACCTAAAATTAATAAAAACTGGGGCGTATTTGGTGAAGTAGGTGCTTACTACACTGGTAACCCAACAGTTAAACTTGTTTCAACAGGTTCAGCGACTACTACTGGTGATCAATCACTTGAAGAAGCAGTAAATGCGGAAGCTCGTAAAATCGCGAATGACGATAAATACCAATGGTTACCAGTTGGTAAAGTTGGTGTGAACTTCTACTGGTAAGATCTAAAAGAAAAAACGAGCTACGGCTCGTTTTTTTTGCATCTAATAAAATAAAAGAGCTAAAAAGCTCTTTTATTTATTTTTGAATCTTTATTCATCTGGGTAAGCAATTTTCTTAAGTGCTTTAATATCTGCATCAGGTGAGCATAAGGAAATAAACTCGTAACCATAACCGCGTAGTAGATGACCTTTACGAACTGCAATCCATGTCGTATTGACACCAAAAATATCAGTTTTAGTTTGTTTTAAGCGATGATCACGTTCTGTGTCATAGGCCACGTCATTGACAATTCCGACTCCCATGCCCAATTCGACATAAGTCTTAATAACGTCTGCATCAAGAGCAGACATTACGATATCTGCATCAAGGTGAGCTTCTTCAAAAGCTTTGTCAATTTTAGAGCGACCTGTAAAACCGCCATGATAAGTAATGAGTGGGTAGTCCGCTAAAAGTTCAAGCGTAATCTTGTCTGCCTTTACTAAAGGATGATTTTGCGGTGTGATAATGCTGTGTTGCCATTGGTAGTAAGGAATACTAGCCAGATTTTCTTCTGTTGTTAAAGACTCTGTAGCAATTCCAATATCCGCTTCACCTTGTAAGAGCATTTCTGAAATTTCAACAGGGCTGGCTTGTTGTAAAATCAAATGAACTTTAGGAAATAACTTCTTAAATTGGTTTACGATTGGAGGTAGCACATAACGTGCTTGAGTATGGGTTGTTGCGATCGTTAATGTGCCTTCATCAACTTTATTAAAATCTTCTGCAAGGCGTTTAATATTTTCAGCATCAACCAACATGCGTTCAACGATGCCAAGAAGAGATTGTCCTGGTTCTGTTAAACCTAGAAGACGTTTACCTTTTCGTATAAAAAGCTGTACACCTAGCTCATCTTCTAGATCTTTAATATGTTTACTTACACCCGATTGAGACGTGTAGAGTGCAGCCGATGCTTCGGTTAAGTTAAAGTTTTGGCGTACAGTTTCTCGGATAATTCTTAATTGTTGAAAGTTCATTCACACTTTTCCTCAAAAGAGGTGAGGAATTGCTTTAGTTCCGCAAGATATTTCCTCACCAAATATATTTCTTAAGCAACTTGATCTGCAAATAAGTGCAATTGAGATGCACTCACCCAAACAGTTTGATTTGGTTTAAATGCATGTAATTTTGCAGCTTCACTGCTCAGAGCAATTTCAATTAAACGTCCATTACGGTCTTGTAATTCCGCCACAACTTTTCCGGCAATCCAGATTTCACGTACAAAAGTCGCTTCAATCGTATTCGCTTGCGGTTGCGAGTGAATATGTAACTCATCTGGACGGGCAAAAGCAATCACTTTTCCTTGAGGTGCCTCAACTGCCGTTGGTAATTCAATACGGTCATTGCCAATACGAATAATACCGCCGGCATGTTCACCTTCAAAACGATTTGCTTGACCCAAGAAATCAAATACAAATGGCGTTGCTGGTTTTTCATAAACTTCACGAGGTGAGCCGATCTGCTCGACATTCCCCTTATTCATTACAATAATTTGGTCTGCAACCTCGAGTGCTTCTTCCTGATCGTGGGTTACAAAGATTGACGTAATATGCAATTCATCATGCAAGTTACGTAACCAGCGACGTAACTCCTTACGGACTTTAGCATCTAAAGCACCAAATGGTTCATCAAGCAGTAAGACTCGTGGCTCTACTGCCAAAGCACGGGCTAAAGCAATACGCTGACGTTGTCCACCAGAAAGCTGAGCAGGGTAGCGATCTGCTAAAAATCCAAGTTGAACTAGATCAAGTAAACGAGTAACACGTTTTTTAATTTCAGCTTCCGAAGGACGGGTTGCACGAGGACGAACACGTAAACCAAAAGCAATATTGTCAAATACTGTCATGTGACGGAATAAAGCATAGTGCTGAAATACAAAGCCAACCTGACGCTCACGCACGTGTACATTGGTCGCGTCTTCACCTTCAAGTAGCACTTGACCACCATCAGCTGATTCTAATCCTGCAATAATCCGAAGGAGGGTTGTTTTACCGCAACCAGATGGGCCGAGTAGGGCAACCAGTTCACCTTCCGGAAAATCTAGAGAAATATTTTTAAGCGCATGGAATGCACCAAAGTGTTTTTCAATATTTTTAACTTGAATACTCATGATTTCATTCCTTACGAATCAGTTGAATGTGGTTCTGGTTTGTCTTGATGTAGTTCTAACCACGTTTTCAATACCAGCGTTAATAGGGCTAAAAAAGCAAGCAATGAGGACACGGCAAATGCTGCGCTAAAGGTGTACTCGTTATATAAAATTTCGACATGAAGTGGCAGGGTATTGGTTTCACCACGAATATGGCCAGAAACTACCGATACTGCACCAAACTCACCCATTGCACGGGCATTACACAGAATCACGCCGTAAATCAAACCCCATTTAATGTTAGGTAATGTCACTTTCCAAAAGGTTTGCCAGCCTGAAGCACCCAATACAATCGCTGCTTCTTCTTCCTCTGTTCCTTGAGCCTCCATGAGTGGAATTAACTCACGCGCTACAAAAGGTACTGTAATAAAGATGGTTGCTAAAACAATTCCAGGTACTGCATACAAGATCTTAATGTCATGGTCCATTAACCAGCCGCCAAACCAACCTTGAGCACCAAAAATAAGTACAATCATTAAACCTGCAATAACAGGTGAAACCGAAAAAGGCATATCAATGATGGTTGTTAAAACGGCCTTACCTCTAAATTGGAACTTAGAGACAGCCCATGCTGCGGCAACACCAAATATCACGTTAATCGGCACTGCAATTGCTGCGGTTAATAAAGTTAATTTCACTGCTGATAACGTATCTGGATCAATCAAAGCCTGAACATAGACTTCAAGTCCTTGTTTAAATGCTTCTACAAAAACTAGAATGAGTGGCAACATGAGGCAACTGAGGAAAAAAATCAGCGCAATTGTAATTAAGGTATAACGTACCCAAGTTGGTTCGCGTGTTGCATCTCGTGATTGCAATTTAAGCGCAAGTGCATTGCTGTCAGTATGTAGGTTCATGTGATATTTCTCCCTGTACGACGGTTTGCCCATGCTTGAAGTAAATTAATGGCAAATAAGATGATGAAAGAGAGAACTAACATGACCGCAGCAATTGTTGTTGCACCTGCATAATCATATTCTTCAAGGCGTGAAATGATCATGAGCGGAGCAATTTCTGTTTTAAACGGCTGGTTACCTGCAATAAAAATAACTGAACCATATTCACCGACACCGCGAGCAAATGCTAAAGCAAAGCCTGTGAATAGAGCTGGTAGTAATATCGGTAAAATAATCTTAGTAATTGTCTGCCAGCGATTTGCGCCGAGTGCCGAAGCTGCTTCTTCAAGTTCAGTTTCGATATCACTGAGTACAGGTTGAACTGTTCTTACAATGAATGGAATACCAATGAATATTAATGCCAACGTAATACCGATTGGCGTATATGCAACTTGAATACCGAGTGGTTCTAAATACTGACCGATCCAACCAGTGGGTGCATAGAGTGAGGTAAGCGCAATACCTGCAACTGCAGTTGGAAGAGCAAAAGGTAAATCGACTAATGCATCAACCAAGCGTTTCCCAGGAAAGTTATAACGGACAAGGCACCAAGCTAAAAGTAAGCCAAACACAACATTAATAAAGGCTGCGATTAAAGCTGAACTAAAGCTGAGCTGAAGCGATTTTAAAATACGCTCAGAGGTTAAAATTTCCCATAATCCGTCCCATCCAATTCCAAATGATTTGATAAAGACTGCGGCTAATGGAATAAGCACAATAAAAGAAACGTAGGCGAGGGTGAAGCCCAAAGATAGACCAAACCCAGGCAGCACTCGGGATCGCTGCGACATGATATTTCCTCAAAGAGAAAAGCCTGCTGAAACCAGTAAGCGAATAAATAAAGATAAACGGTGCGATATAAAGCTGGGTATTAAGCAAATTTCAAAGAGAAATGAGTTTTTACCGGGTCGATAGATGAGTGACTACACATCGAATCTTCTGGAATCAAATAATTCAGCAAATCTGGAAACGGGCCAAAACCTGAAGCAACATTAATATGGCCGACTTCACCAAGATTAACCGGGTTTAATTTCCATGATTTCGCAAGTTGTAATGCATCAAAAAAACCAAGCCATGGATCATTTTCACTAATGAGTAGTGTTGTAGGCACATCAATTTTTAATTGATGAAAATAATCTTTGTAGTCGGTCAAACTATGTCGAGCAAACCCTGCTTCCCCAAAGCGTGCTGGATTTGCCGGAGCGACTAAAATAAGTTTCTTAACTCGGTTTTTTAACTCTGGATGCTCAGCTAAAGCAGCAACACTTGTTAAGCAACCAAAGCTATGAGCAACAATTTGTACAGGAGCTGGTGCTGCTTGAACCGTTTTAACGAATTGCTCAACCCATTCACTTAGTACAGGTCTATCCCAGTTTTTTTGCTCAACACGAGAACTAGACACGAGTTTACGCTGCAACCAAGATTGCCAATGCTGATGTTCACTTCCACCTACACCTGGAACAATTACAGTATGAATCATGTCTGTTCTCCTTATCTTTAGTACAAAGAATTACTTCTCTGTACTATTGATTTTCACGATTTGATCGAAAACACCACCATTGTCGAAGTGTTTCTTTTGTACCTTCGTCCAACCACCAAACTCTTTATCGATGGTTACAAGCTTCAATGGCTTAAATACGTTGCTGTATTTCTTAAGAACGGCTGCGTTGCGTGGACGGTAGAAGTTACGTGCTGCAATTTCTTGGCCGGCTGGCGAATACAAGTAGTTGAGATAACCCTTAGCAATCGTTAAGTTGCCTTTTTTCGCAGCATTTTTCTCAACAACAGCAACTGGAGGTTCAGCTAAAATCGAAAGAGACGGGGTAATAATTTCAAATTTGCCCGGCTGTTCACGAGTAGCTAAATATGCTTCGTTTTCCCAAGCGAGTAACACATCACCAATACCACGTTCAGCAAAAGTTGTGGTTGCACCGCGTGCACCTGAATCTAGAACTTTAGTGTGTTTATAAATTTGGCGAACATACTCTTGTGCTTTAGCATCGTTACCACCTGGTTGATGTTTTGCCCAAGCCCAAGCTGCAAGATAATTCCAACGAGCACCACCTGAAGTTTTCGGGTTTGGCGTAATAATTTCTACACCTGGTTTGATTAAATCACCCCAGTCTTTGATTTGTTTTGGATTACCTTTACGCACTAAAAACACAATTGTTGAAGTGTATGGGGTAGAGTTCTGCGGTAACTTTTTCTGCCAGTCAGCTGGAAGTAATTTTGCTTTTTCCGCAATTTCATCGATATCTGCCGCAAGTGCTAATGTCACTACATCTGCATTTAAGCCATCAATCACTGCACGCGCCTGTTTACCAGAGCCGCCGTGTGATTGTTTGAACTCAATATCTTGACCAGTACGTTGTTTCCAGTAAGTACCGAACTGTTTATTGAAATCTGTATATAACTCACGAGTAGGATCGTAAGAGACGTTTAAAAATTCTTGCGCTGCAAATGATGAAACAGACAGAAGTGCAGCGATAACCCCGACTTTTAATTGTGAAAAACGCATGAGATAAGTCCTCAAAAAATATGAAATGTTCAAAACATGAACGCAGAATAGCGCTAGTCTTTATTCTAAAAAAATAATAAAAAACGAATTTAATATGAAAAAAATAGAAATAGTAAAAATAGATAAGTTATTCTTAAATCTTGATATAGAACAAGTTTCAAAAGTAGATACGAAATCGGTATAATTTTTTAAAATCAGTCATTTAATATTTAAATGAAAGGTGTTGTATTGTCGGGTCGTTTTAAACATAGGATGGGTTAAACATGTGGTGTTTTAAAAATGGGCAACCTATTGAAACCATTCCTTTACTGGATCGAGCATTTCATTATGGAGATGGATGCTTTACCACAATTCGTGTTTTTCAAAATCAGATTGAACTTAAAGAAAGGCATTGGAATCGACTAAAACTTGCATGTCAAAAACTGTCTTTAACTGCGGATTTTGAACTCATCGAACAGAGCTTACAGCAATTACAAAAGCAAAATCTTGTACTCAACGGCACTTTAAAAATTGTGATTAGTCGTGGGATAGGCGACCGTGGCTATAGTTTGCCAAAGCATGACGCCGATATTTATATCTGGTTTTATCCGAAAGCTTTAGAACCATTTCAACTAGACTTTATGCAGTGTGGTGTTTTAAATCAGGCCTTAGGTTTAACCATGCCAAGCTTGGTCGGGCTTAAATCTTTAAACCGTCTTGAACAAGTATTGCTAAAAAAAGAAGCAGATCAACTAGGGTGGGCTGAAGCATTAGTTACTGATGTACAAGGTTATATTGTTGAAGGGGTTAGTAGTAATTGTTTTATTCGCTTAAATGATAGATGGATTACTCCGGAACTTCGTTATAATGGCGTCCACGGTGTAATGCGGGCAGAAATTCTGGCGCGTATGCAGCACCATGGTATTGCCTGTGAAGTACGTGTAATTGAGTTAGATGAAGTATCTGAAATACAAAGTCTATTCTTTTGTAATGCTTTAAACCCTATGCGAGTGGTCACTCATTTAGGTGAGAAAACGCTAGAAACACAGGCATGCATAGATTTATTTCATATCCTTAACTTAAATCAGATTCATTAATATGCCGAAGCCACCTGTGAATGCGAAAGCAAAAAACGCCAAGAAAAATAACAAAAAACAAGCTCCAAAATTTTCTAAGCGATTGGTTCTAATTGGCCTTTTTATTGTTTTAATTTCTACTTTTGCCATTTTATGGTCGAGTCTATTTAAAGCTTATCCTATTGAAGGCAAAAAACAGATGTTATCTATTACATCTGGTGAAACCTATTCTGGTTTTATTGATCGTTTGGCGAAAGAAGGCAAAATTAGCTTTCCTGTGGTATTGAAGCTTTATCAGAAATTTATGATTCATGACAGCATGAAAGCTGGCGTGTATGAAATTGAACAGGGAATGAGTGTAAGAGAAGTATTAGAAATGCTATCTGATGCAGATAATGCTCAGATGAACCGTGTCTTGGTCATTGAAGGTACAACTTTTAAACAGCTTATTACTGCACTCAAAAATGATAAAAATGTAAAAAATACAATATTAGATTTACCAGATGATCAGCTGATGAAGGCGCTTGGGATTCCTTACGGACATCCTGAAGGCTTGTTCGCACCTAATACTTATTTCTTTGCCAAAGGTGAAACAGATAAGAAAATTCTGACCGATTTATACCACCGTCAAATGAAAGCTCTAGATGCAGCTTGGGCAAATCGTGCACCGAATTTACCTTATAAAGATAAATATGAAGCATTAATTATGGCTTCTATTGTTGAGAAAGAAACAAGTTTAGACAGTGAACTTACACAAGTTTCAGGAGTTTTTGTTCGCCGTTTAAAAATTGGTATGCGTTTACAAACGGATCCAACCGTTATTTACGGTATGGGTAATAATTATAAAGGCAATATTACTCGAGAAGACCTCCGTACCCCAACAGCATATAATACTTATACTATTAATGGCTTACCGCCAACGCCGATTGCTTTACCAAGCCAAAAAGCAATTGAAGCTGCATTGCATCCAGATGATTCAAATAACATCTATTTTGTAGCGACTGGCAATGGTGGGCATAAATTTACGGCAAGCTTGCAAGCGCATAATCAAGCGGTGCAAGAGTACTTATCCGTGTTGAGATCGAAGAAATAAGGAAAAGAGATGTTTATTAGCTTTGAAGGCACGGAGGGGGTAGGTAAAACTACACTCATTCGAAAAATTCATCAGCATTTTGAAGAGCAAGGTAAACAAGTTGTTTTAACTCGTGAACCGGGTGGTACGCCGTTAGCAGAACAAATACGTTCAATGCTTTTGGCGGTGAATCATGATGAAAATATGAGTCATGATACCGAGTTATTACTCATTTATGCGGCACGTGCTCAACACTTACAACAAGTTATTTTGCCGGCTCTAGAGTCTAATAAAATTGTTTTAAGTGATCGTTTTACCGATGCAAGCTTTGCTTATCAATGTTCTGGTCGTGGTTTAAGCCAAGATAAACTACAGCTTTTAAATCAGAACTTTGTTTCACGCATGCCTGAGGTGACTTTCTGGTTAGATGCACCGATTGAACTCGGTATGAACCGTGCACGCGAACGCGGAGCTTTAGACCGTTTTGAACAAGAAAAGTTAAGCTTCTTTACTAACGTTCGTGAAGGCTATGAAACCTTATGGAAAGCTGAACCTGAACGTATTAAGCGAATAGATGCAACCCAAAGTCCTGATCAGGTATTCGAACAGGCATTGCAATATTTAGGATAAGCAATTGGATGAGCCACTCTTATAGACTATGGGAGTGGTGAAAAATGACGTTAATTCTGATTTAAAACGTCATAGAAAATATCTGCTATTTTCTTATGCTATCTTACATATGATTTATAGATTGAAGAATAACAAGGATGAAAAGCTCAAAAGAAGAAATAGTGGCATTTCTTGAAAAGGAATTTCCACCAAGTCTTGAACATTGCACGATTGAATCAGTCACGCCTAAAGCTGCTGTCGTTTATTATCATGTCGATCAAAGACATCAACGGCCCGGTGGCACCATATCTGGCCCAACCATGATGACTTTGGCTGATTTTGCTTTATATATTGCAATATTAGGTGAAATCGGAATTATCGGTTTAGCTGTAACGACCAATTTTAATATTAATTTTCTAAGAAAACCCGCAGGTGATCAAGACTTACGCAGTGAGTGTAAGCTCATGAAAGTAGGAAAGAGTTTAGTTGTGGGTGAGGTCTGGATTTATTCGGTCGGTTTGGATGAACCCGTTGCACATGTGACTGCGACTTATTCAATTCCACCTAGATCATAAATATTAAACCAAATAAAAAGCACAGTCTGAACTGTGCTTTTTTGTAGAAGAACAGCTTAAATATCAGTATTAACTAATGGCTGTTCTACTGCAAAATTTGGAGGAGTTAAAACTGTTTTACGAATCTCACTCGAAGTTTTTGGATAATCAAGCGTGTAATGCAGACCACGTGATTCTTTACGTTGCATAGCACAGCGCACGATCATCTCAGATACTAAAACAAGGTTACGTAGCTCAATTAGGTTTTTGCTAACACGGTAGTCTTGATAATACTCAGTGATTTCACGCTTTAACATTTCAATACGGTGTAAAGCACGTTCTAAACGTTTTGTAGTTCTTACAATACCAACATAGTTCCACATGGTCGAACGTAACTCATCCCAGTTTTGTAAAATCACCACATCTTCATCAGGATTGGTTACTTGTGAGTCATCCCAAGTTGGTACTTCAGGTAATTTGAAGTTTTCATCAAATTTATTTTCGATATCTTTTGCTGCACTCATTCCGTAAACGAAGCACTCAAGTAATGAGTTACTTGCCATACGGTTTGCACCATGTAAGCCCGTATAAGACGTCTCACCAATCGCATATAGACCTTCAATATCCGTTTGGCTATTTGAGTCAACCACGACACCACCACATGTATAGTGAGCTGCTGGCACCACTGGAATCATGTCTTTGGTAATGTCGATACCTAACTCAAGCAATCGTGCATAAAGTGTAGGGAAGTGCTCTTTGATAAACTCTGGTGATTTGTGTGTAATGTCCAACCACACATGACGAATACCGAGGCGTTTAATTTCATGGTCAATGGTACGTGCCACAATATCGCGAGGAGCCAGTTCTGCACGATCATCAAAACGTAGCATAAAACGCTCGCCATCAGGTAAGCGCAAATAAGCACCTTCACCACGCATGGCTTCGGTAATTAAAAAAGAGCGAGCTTGAGGGTGATACAGGCAAGTTGGGTGGAATTGGTTAAATTCCATATTGGCTACACGGCAACCTGCACGGAAGGCCATTGCAATACCATCACCTGTAGCAATATCTGGATTAGATGTGTACAGATAAGCTTTCATCGCACCGCCGCAAGCCAGTGCGGTGAATGGTGCAAGGAAGGTATGAACTTTTTCCGTATTTTCATCTAAGGCATACAAACCAATAGCGCGATTCGCTTGATCGGTATGACCTAATTTATGCGATGTAATTAAATCAATCGCAATGTAGTTTTCAAAAATAGTAATATTTTTACGTTCTTGGGCACGTTCAACCAAGGTGGTTGAAATAGCTTTACCTGTTGCATCAGCTGAATGGATAATACGGCGTTGTGAATGACCACCTTCGCGCGTTAAATGAAGTTGTTCATCTTCATCTAAAGTAAATTGCACGCCTTGCTTTAAAAGAAAATCAACAGAAGGGCGACCACCTTCTACGGTATGTTGTACCGCATCCATTTCACATAAATGAGCGCCTGCAATCATAGTGTCATTAATGTGCTGTTGAATAGAGTCAGTCTCATCAAGAACAGCAGCAACACCACCTTGAGCATAGAAGGTACTTGCTTCGGTTAA
Source organism: Acinetobacter sp. NIPH 542 (assembly GCF_000369825.1). NCBI lineage: Bacteria > Pseudomonadati > Pseudomonadota > Gammaproteobacteria > Moraxellales > Moraxellaceae > Acinetobacter > Acinetobacter sp. NIPH 542. The sequence goes on along the minus strand of NZ_KB850206.1, from coordinate 2,298,233 downwards.
AGCAGCTTTGGCTAAAACTGCAATATTAAAATGATTTGGTAACGATAAAGCCAGACTTAAACCAGCACCGCCGCTGCCCACAATAATCACGTCAAAGTGGTGAATTGTCTGTAAATTAGGCATGTCCATTCGCAACAATCTAAAACGTCCGCTAATGACACCCCTTTTTATCTAAAAAGGCAAGAGCTTAAGCGCTCTAACTCAGAGAAAAATTGCAATTGGCTTAAAAAGTTGCAATGCGTAAAATAATGAATGTAAGGATGCCTTACAAATAAACATATTGTTACGCACAACCCCAAAGCGTTGTGATACAACATTTTTATTCTTATTCTCGTAGACCAATTGTGGGTGAGCACCGAATGAAAACTCGCTATTTACAACAAGGAATGTATGCAGCGGTATTTACAGTTGCTGCTGTTCAGGCAAATGCTGCTGTTGATTTTTCAAACCTCGTTGAACAAGTTAGTCCAGCAGTGGTGAGTGTAAACGTCGTAAAAAAAATGACTCAGGATGAACTATTGCAGCAGCAAGTCCCTGAAATTTTGAAACGTTTCTTTGGAAATCAGGTCATCATTCCACAGCAACAGGGTCCACAAGAAAAAACTGCATACGGTAGTGCATTTTTTATTAGTAAAGATGGTTACCTACTCACCAACCACCATGTGATTGAAAATGCCTCACGCATTAGTATTACTTTAAATGACCGCCGTGAAATTGATGCAACTGTGGTTGGGAGTGATGAGCGTACAGACGTTGCATTGTTAAAGGTGACTGGAAATAGCTATCCAGCTTTACGCGTAGGAAATGTTGACCGTTTGCGAGTGGGAGAGCCAGTTTTAGCAATTGGTTCGCCTTTCGGTTTTGACTACTCTGCGTCGGCAGGTATTGTGAGTGCTAAATCACGAAATATGAGTGGTGAAACTTCGGTACCATTTATTCAAACTGACGTTGCGCTAAACCCAGGTAACTCTGGTGGTCCACTATTTAACCAAAATGGTGAAGTAGTCGGGGTAAACTCTCGAATATTTAGTGGTACTGGCGGCTATATGGGCTTGTCTTTCTCTATCCCGATTGACGTAGCGATGGATGTAGCCGAACAGCTTAAAACTAAAGGTAAGGTAACACGCTCTTATCTTGGTGTGATGATGCAAGACATTGACCGCAACCTTGCTGATGCTTACAAGTTACCAAAACCTGAAGGTGCTTTAATTACTCAAATTTCTCCGAACTCACCTGCACAAAAAGCAGGCTTGCGAGCTGGTGACGTGATTTTGAAATATAACGGTAATCCGGTATCGCGCACGAGTGAATTACTCTATGCATTAAACAAAGTACAGCCGAATCAAACTGTCCAGTTTGAAGTATTACGTGATGACAAAACCCGTAATATTTCAGCAACTTTAACGACTGCTCCAGATGAAACGCCTGCCACAGGTGCACAAAGTACTGTATCTAAAGGACCAGTTTTAGGAATGAGCATTCGTGATTTAGCTGAGCCAGAAAAAAGTGCTTTGAGTGTAAAAGGTGGTATCTATGTACAAGATGTTCGCCGTGGTGGCCTAGCATCATTGTCAAATATCATTCCGGGTGATGTGATTGTTCAAGTCAACAATAACCAGATTTTAAATAGTCAGGATTTTGCAAAAGTCGTTTCTAACTTGCAAAAAAATACGGTAGCGCGTGTTGCAATTATTCGCCAGGGACAACGCGCAATGCTTGGTTTACGTATCCAGTAAACTTAAAAAAGAAACAATGAACCACCCTAAACATGGGTGGTTTTTTGTTATTTATCTTGAGCGTATAGTGATATCTACCTACACTTATTTCAGTTTGAAATTTAATAAATAAGAGTGAACATTTGTGAGTAGTATTTTTGATTTACATATTCAGGTGCAGCCACATCATATTGATGCCTTAGGACATGTGAATAATGTGATGTATGTACAGTGGATGCAAGATGTAGCTGCTGCTCATGTTGAGACCTTAGGAGTCGGGGTAACTAAATATCTTGAACTAAAACATGCAATGGTCGCGGTTGAACATCATGTGCAATATCGTAAAGCTGCATTTGAAGGCGAACAAATTGTATTACGCACATGGTTAGATGATATCAATGCTCTTTATTCGTTCCGCCAATATGTATTTTTCCGTCCATCAGATCAGGCCGTATTATTTGTTGGAAATACTAAATGGGCATGTATTGAAATTGCTACAGGACGTCCAAAACGAATGTCACCAACTTTTACCCATGCATATAAGCCGCTTGATTCAAGCATAAACCCTTATGATTTTACTATTTCGTATGCTCAATAACCTGAAGTAGTGGGCTCACTTTGATTGTCATTTTTAAAACATAAGTACAAAGCTCATGATTATTTTGGATACTTTAAAATATCCATCTGTTATAATCTCACGCAATTTATTTAACTGCTTTGGCTGTGTATTAAAACAAGCTACATAGCACTCTATATTTTCTCAAGGTAACCCATGGCGCAAGCTAAAAAATCCGTCGATATCAAAAATATACGAAATTTCTCGATTATTGCCCACATTGACCATGGTAAGTCTACATTGGCTGACCGTTTTATTCAGATGTGTGGTGGTCTACAAGATCGTGAAATGCAAGCTCAAGTCTTGGACTCAATGGAGCTTGAGCGCGAACGTGGGATTACCATTAAAGCCGCTTCAGTCACGCTATATTATACTCATCCTAATGGTCAAGAATATCAACTTAACTTTATTGATACTCCTGGACACGTAGACTTCTCTTATGAAGTTTCTCGTTCATTAGCTGCATGTGAAGGTGCACTATTGGTTGTAGATGCTGCACAAGGTGTAGAAGCACAATCAGTTGCAAACTGTTATACCGCGATTGAACAAGGTCTCGAAGTTCTTCCTATTTTAAATAAAATTGATTTACCGCAGGCTGAACCTGAACGTGTAATTCATGAAATTGAAGAAATTATCGGGATTGAAGCGACAGATGCACCAACCTGTTCAGCAAAAACTGGTTTAGGTGTTGAAGGTGTTTTAGAGCGTTTAGTCGATGTTATTCCAGCGCCTGAAGGCGATCGTGAAGCACCTTTACAAGCATTAATTATCGACTCATGGTTTGATAACTACCTAGGTGTAGTTTCTCTTGTACGTATTAAACAAGGTCGTATCCGTAAGGGCGACAAAATGTTGGTTAAATCGACAGGTCAAACTCATCCAGTAACTTCAGTGGGTGTATTTAATCCGAAGCATACTGAAACAGATATTCTTGAAGCTGGCGAAGTAGGTTTTGTAATTGCGGGTATTAAAGATATTTTTGGTGCACCAGTAGGTGACACGATTACTCTTACATCTACCCCGGATGTTGCGATTTTACCGGGTTTCAAAAAGGTTAAACCACAGGTTTATGCTGGTCTTTTCCCGATTGATGCGAGTGATTTTGAGCCATTCCGTGAAGCGCTACAAAAATTACAAATTAACGACTCAGCTTTATTCTTTGAACCAGAAAGCTCTGATGCATTGGGTTTTGGTTTCCGTTGTGGCTTCTTAGGGATGCTACACATGGAGATTGTACAAGAGCGTTTAGAGCGTGAGTACGATCTTGATCTCATCAGTTCTGCGCCTACCGTAATTTATGAAGCATTAACCAAGAAGGGCGAAACGATTTATATCGACAGTCCATCAAAAATGCCAGACGGATCGACTGTAGAAGATTTGCGTGAACCAATTGCTGAATGTCATATCCTTGTTCCTCAAGAATACTTAGGGAACGTAATGACCCTTTGTATTGAACGCCGTGGTGTACAAAAAGATATGAAATTCTTGGGTAACCAAGTTTCTATTACTTTTGAAATCCCGATGGCTGAAGTCGTTATGGATTTCTTTGACAGATTAAAGTCATGCTCTCGTGGCTTTGCATCGCTAGACTATAACTTTGTACGTTTTGAAAGTTCAGCTTTAGTTAAGGTTGATGTGTTAATTAATAGCGAAAAGGTTGATGCCTTGGCTATGATTTGTCACCGTAATGATGCACGCCATCGTGGTATTGCATTGGTTGAGAAAATGAAAGACTTGATTCCTCGCCAAATGTTCGATGTTGCTATTCAGGCAGCAATCGGTGCGCAAATTATTGCCCGTTCTACTGTAAAAGCGATGCGTAAAAACGTATTGGCAAAATGTTATGGTGGTGACGTTTCACGTAAGAAAAAACTACTTTCTAAACAAAAAGAAGGTAAGAAACGTATGAAACAAGTGGGAAGTGTTGAAATTCCACAAGAAGCGTTCTTGGCTGTATTGAAAGTAGAAAGATAAGAAATGAAGGTAGGGGAAGTAAGACATCACTTTTCCCTATTTTAAGACAAGCAGCTAGGCTGCGAGTGAGGTCGTGTGGATTTTGATTTTAATTTAATTCTTGTTCCAGTTACGCTGATTCTATTTGCAGTGTGGTTGTTAGATAAACTTGTATTCAAACAGCGTGCAAATAAAGGGCGCGGGAACGAAAATTTTGTTATTACATGGGCTTATGACTTTTGGCCAGTTTTAGCTGTAGTACTTGTACTTCGTTCATTCCTTTACGAACCATTTAATATCCCATCAGACTCTATGGTACCTACTTTAGAAACTGGTGATTTTATTCTGGTTAATAAATTTGATTATGGTGTGCGTTTACCTATCGTTAATAAGAAAATTATTGATGTGGGAGAACCAAAGCGTGGTGATGTGATTGTATTCCGTTATCCACCTCAACCTACCATTAGTTATATTAAACGTGTAATCGGTTTACCAGGCGATCATCTTGTTTATGATCATGGACAATTGATTATTAACGGACAAAAAGTACCGAAAGTATTAACACAGTTTAGCCGTGAAAAAGATGTATTAGATACACCAACGTCTATTTATCATAAAGAGACGATTGGTACGCACACCTTTACAATGCGTGAACTTGAAGGCGTAAATGTGGCGCGTCAAGCACCGTTTATCAACTATGTTGAAAATGGTAAATATGCAAACCAAGACGGTTTATATTGGGAAGTGACTGTTCCAAAAGGACATTACTTTGCAATGGGGGATAACCGTGATCAAAGTGCAGACAGTCGTTTCTGGGGCTTTGTTCCTGAAGAAAATTTAACAGGACGAGCATTCTATGTCTGGATGCATAAAGAACCGGGCTTACATCTTCCTAACTTTGGCCGAAATGGAAAAATAGATTAAAAACAACCATTAGGAAAAAAAGAAATGCGTAAGGCACAACAAGGTACTTCGTATTTAGCAATTTTATTTGGGGTGGTTATATTTGCGGTTGCAGTAAAAGCTGTACTTGCAGTTTGGCCAGCATATTGGGATGATCGATTGATTAATAATCAAATAGAAGAGCTTTTACAAGAAAGCTCTTCTGACATCACTCCACAGAAGTTTATGACACAAATGGATCAGCGACTGGAAATGAACAATATTCGTGATCTTCATTTTAAAGAGATTGCGCAAGTGTTTAATGAGTCTGGTCTAAAAGTCCAAAAGAAATATGAGGTAAGAAAACCCTTCTTATCAAATATTGATTTAGTTTTAACATTTGAGAAGAGTTTTGATAAAACATCAGTTCAAACTAAGTGATCCTCGCTTATTGAGTCGAATCGGATATCAATTCAAGCAGCTTGAATTGTTACAGTTAGCTTTGACTCATCGTTCGGTGAGTCATAAATACAATTACGAGCGCTTGGAGTTTTTAGGCGATTCATTATTAGGCATGATTATTGCCAATTATCTATATCATGCCTATCCAAATGAAAACGAAGGTCGCCTAACGCGTATGCGAGCGACTTTAGTACGTCAGGAAGCGTTAGGTAAGATTGCAACCGATTTGCAACTTAGTCGGTGTTTAATATTAAGTACGGGTGAATTGAAATCTGGTGGTCATCATCGTGAGTCAATATTGGCTGACACGGTAGAAGCCATTATTGGTGCAATTTATATTGATAGTGGTGATCTCAACTTACTTACAGATATTGTGCTAAAATGGTATGTACCGTATTTAGACCATATTGAGCCTACGGATCAACTTAAAGACCCTAAATCACGTTTACAAGAGTATCTACAAGCACGTAAAAAACCTCTCCCTGTTTACGAGGTTGTAGATATTCAGGGTGATGCACCTCACCAGCACTTTAAAGTTGAATGTTTGATAGATGGCTTATCAAAGATTCATGGTGAGGGTTCAAGTCGTCGTTTTGCCGAGCAGGCAGCAGCGGCGGAAATTTTAAAGTTATTGGAGCAATAACCTGCATGTCGATGCATTCTGATCAAATCAATCCAGATTCAAATGAGAACCAAGATCCTAATAATCTGATTGATCAATTTTTTAGTTCCAAAGGCGTAACAATTCCTTCGGATTTTAAGAGCGGATTTGTGGCGATTGTGGGACGTCCAAATGTGGGTAAATCTACCCTCATGAACCATTTGTTAGGTCAAAAGCTTTCTATTACTTCGCGTAAACCTCAAACAACACGTCATAAAATTATTGGTATTGATTCGCGTGAAAAAATGCAGGCGGTATATGTAGATACCCCAGGTATGCATAAAAAAGAAGTGCGCGCTATTAATAAAATGATGAATCGTGCAGCTCATTCTGCATTGCGCGACGTCAATTTGGTCTTATTTGTTATTGATGCTTATAAGTGGACGCAAAATGACGACTTAGTGCTTGAAAAACTCAAGAATGCTGAAATGCCAGTTATTTTGGTGATTAACAAAGCTGATACTTTTGAAGATAAAAGAGATATTCTGCCTTTGATTCAAGAGCGCGCTAAACTTATGAATTTTGCCGAGATCGTTCCTGTATCTGCATTACGCGGAGCAAATTTGGAACACTTGAGCGAAACGATTGAGAAGTATCTTCCTTACCAAGCGCCTTTGTATTCATTTGATCAGATTACTGACCGTTCTGAACGCTTTTTAGCTAGCGAAATTATTCGCGAAAAAATCATGCGTCAGTTAGGTGAAGAATTACCTTATGATTTAACAGTACAAATTGAATCTTTCAAAACGGAAGAAGAGACTGTTAATGAAAAAACTGGTCGTTTAAAGCCAGCCTGTACTTATATTGATGCAACGATTTTTGTAGATCGTGCAGGCCAAAAAGCGATTGTGATTGGTGAAAAAGGTGCCAAGCTTAAAACAATCGGTATGGATGCTCGTAAAGACATGGAAAAAATGTTCGAGCAAAAGATCATGCTTACCTTGTGGGTTAAAGTTAAAGGTGGTTGGTCTGATGATGAGCGTGCTTTAAAAAGTTTAGGATATAGTGATATCTAAAGGATAAGGATGCTGGTATGAAAACAATTACATCATTGGTCGCTATAATTGGATGTACATTGATGTTACAAGGTTGTGTATATAAGCTTGTAACCGTACCAGTAGGTATCGCCTATAAAACTACAAAAGGTGTTGTTAAAGGTACAGCAGCTGTTGTAGGGGCGGTAATTCCTGATGGTGATGATGAGGATGACAAAAAAGAAAAAGAATCTGAGGAATAGTTTCTTTTTATGATGCGCAATGAAGTCCTCCATGGATATATGATTCATCACCGTAAGTACCGTGAAAAAAGTCATATTGTGCATCTTTTTACTCAGGAGTATGGGCGAGTCGATGGTATTTTAAGACAGACTCCGCCCCCTCAATATCAGCCTATTCGATTGCAAGCCACGGGTAAAAGTGAGCTGAAAAACTTTACAAAGCTTGAAATCTTAAATCAGCCTGTATTCTTTTTTGGTGATGCTTTTTTTGCCGGATTTTATTTAAATGAAGTTGTTCTTAGACTTTGTCCCTTAGAAGAGACAATGCCACAAACGTTTGAGCAATATCAGTTAACGTTACTTCAATTACAACAATTATCATCCCACGAAAATCCTGACCTTTTTCTTCGGCAGATTTTGCGCCAGTTCGAGCATATTTTACTTCCTGAACTTGGATACGCGATTGATTTCTCAGTCGATACCCAACAACAGCCGATTCAGACTCATCAGTTTTATCAATTTCAAGTGACAGAGGGTTTTGCTCCTGTTGTGCAGGCGAGTCGTTCTTCTTTGTCAGGGAAAGCGATTTTGTCTATGTTGGATTATGAGCAAGGGCAGGATTTTTCTCTCGAACAACTGCAATTATTAGGTAAACTATACCGTCAAATGATTACATCGCTTTTAGGTGATCGTCCCCTAAAAAGTCGACAATTGTGGATTCAAAACACTCAAACTCAATCGTAATTAGGATTTATTTATGGCTGCATTGCTTGGTGTAAACATAGACCATGTTGCTACTTTGAGACAGGCGCGCGGTACTACTTACCCAGATCCTGTAGAAGCTGCTCTTATTTGTGAACAAGCTGGTGCAGAGGGCATTACTTTGCATTTGCGTGAAGACCGTCGCCATATTCAAGATGATGACGTACGTCGCATGCGTCCATTATTAAAAACACGTATGAATCTTGAGTTGGCTGTTACTGATGAAATGGTCGAGTTTGCGAAAGAAATTCAGCCACAGCATGTTTGTTTTGTTCCTGAAAGACGCCAAGAAGTAACTACCGAAGGTGGTTTAGATGTAGTAGGCAACTTTGAAAAAGTTAAAGCTGCAACTCAGACTTTAGCTGCTATTGGCTGCGACGTATCATTATTTATTGATGCTGATTTAGCTCAAATTGATGCAGCAGTTGCATGTGGTGCACCTACGATTGAGTTACACACGGGTGCATATGCAGATGCGGCAACAGAGCAAGATCAACAGGCTGAGCTGGCGCGTATTATCAAAGGTGTTGAATATGCAGCTTCAAAAGGTTTAGTTGTAAATGCTGGTCATGGCCTTAACCTTAAAAATATTGCTCCAATTGCTGCTATCTCACAAATTCACGAGTTAAATATTGGGCACTCAATTATTGCAGATAGTGTTTTTGTAGGTCTGGTTCAAGCTGTTAAAGATATGAAAGCAGCAATTCAGGTGGCGGGTTAATTGGTTATGTCGAGTATCAATTACGATGAATTAATGCAACCTGTTTTAGCTTTTTTAGGCTGTCAAACGCCAAAAGCATGGTTAGATGAGGCAATCAATAATCTAGATATTTTGATGCAAGATCATGCTAATTGTGAAAAAAAAGCAGCTAGTACAGCAATGAACTTAATGTTTCGTTATAGCTTCTTCCCAGATTTGCAAGTAAAGCTTGCACAGCTGGTACGGGAAGAAATGCTTCATTATGAACAAGTGCTTGAGCTTATGGCCAAGCGTGGCCAAAAATGGGATGGCTTAAGTGCAGGGCGCTATGCTGGTGGGCTCCGTAAAGAGATTCGTACTTATGAGCCAGAGGCTTTAATTGATGTACTTGTGGTAGGTGCTTTTGTTGAGGCGCGCTCATGCGAACGCTTTCATGCTCTTGCCCCACGTGTAGATGATGAGTTAGGACGCTATTATCGCTATTTGCTTAAGTCGGAGTCTCGTCATTTTGAAGACTATTTGGCGCTTGCACTTGATGTTGCAAAAACTGCAAAAATGAAAAATCCTAAAGAGGATATTCAGCAGCGTATTGAGCATATTCGTGAGGTTGAAAAGAATCTGATTTTAACGCCTGATGATACCTTCCGTTTTCATAGCGGTGTGCCTGTATAATATTAGAAGTTTTAAATAAAAAGTTTACCGTAAAAGGTAAACTTTTTATTAGGTGAGCTTTATTTCTTCGGCGGTCGGTATGTTCTGCTTTTAGTTTTTTTATGCATATAATTATTTAATAAATATATTTTTTATAAATTTTAATTTCTCTTAAATTTTTTTAAAAAACTTTTATTTTTTAAAGTAATAACGAATATTATGTAAATATAAAGATAGTTTTGTTCATAATCGGTTCAACTAAATTAGTCGAATATTTTAAGGATATAAGAATGTTAGCATTAGTTACAGGTGCCTCTGCGGGCTTTGGTTATAGTATTTCAAAAAAACTGATTGAGTTAGGTTACAAAGTTATTGGCTGTGGAAGACGGGCAGAAAAATTAAAAGAATTACAGCAAGAACTTGGTGAAAAGTTCTATCCCTTAGTATTTGACATGACAGATACCGTAGAAAATATAAATAAGGCCCTAGTTGATTTACCAGCCGAATTTCAAATCAGTCAAATTGATTTATTGGTAAATAATGCTGGATTGGCCTTAGGGTTGGAGTCAGCAGATAAATCAGATTTAGATGATTGGTACACTATGATTGATACCAATGTTAAGGGGCTTATTACTGTTACCCGACTAATTTTACCAAGCATGGTAAAGAAAAAGTCCGGCTTAATTATTAATATGGGGTCAATTGCAGGTACATACCCATATCCGGGTGGTAATGTTTACGGTGCCACCAAAGCATTCGTGGAGCAATTTAGTTTAAACCTTCGAGCTGATCTATCAGGTACCGGCATTCGAGTAACTAACATTGAGCCGGGGCTTTGTGGGGGTACAGAGTTTTCTTTGGTACGTTTTAAAGGTGACCAAGAGAAAGTGAACAGTCTTTATGATAAAAAGAATCCAATCTTGCCTGAAGATATTGCAAATACGGTAGCTTGGGTTGCTTCACAACCTCCGCACATTAATATTAATCGTATTGAAATGATGCCGACCACTCAGTCTTTTAATCCTTTAAAAGTGGTTGAAATGGAATAATGATTTAAGAAAAGAATATTTTTTCAAACTTAGATTAGATCATTAAGCTAAGTAAATGGTTTAAGCATGAAAATTAAATCCTCTATATTGATAGGGGATTTTTTATAGCTATTAATAAAATTAGGGCAAAAAAAAGCCCGCTTTAATGCTGCGGGCTTTTTAGTATTTGGCTCTCCCACCTGGGCTCGAACCAGGGACCTGCGGATTAACAGTCCGTCGCTCTACCGACTGAGCTATGGGAGAATCTGCATGCGATTATAAGGAGATTTTGAGAAGGGTCAAGTCTAAATTGTCATGTTTACTTCATTTTTGTGTTGTATGCTTTTTATTTGATCAGTTGGGTGCTGCGTTAAGAAATTACTTGCACTTTAAAAAGTCAGTTGCTAGATTCAAGAAAGAACAAGCGTTTGGAGAAATCCAAACAGTGTGGATTTAAACCAACTTGCCAGCACTAAAATGGCTAAATCGGAGATAAGTATGAAAACGCTTACGATTGCTTCTATTTTTTCTAATTTTGATTTTTATCAACAAAATTATCTTAATGTCTTAACTCAATCAGAATCTTATTACACACCTGTAGAAGATGCATGGATTGATGGTTATCCTTTCAAAAAACAGAACTTATATTTAGGTGATTTACTGCAACTTTGGTTTAGCTCTAAATGGAATGTGCATAATTCACTTAAAATTTTAAAAAGCTCGAAATTGTTAAACTCCTCTAAATCTCTATATATTTTTCAATTAGAAGGGGAGTTATTGTTGGGTAAAAATAAAGTGTTAGCTTGGTCTACTGAGCATCAAGAAATTATAGAACTTCAACTTAAAAATATTTGGGCACCTTATGTGATTGCGCAAACTTGTGAGCGTCCAAATAATCAAGATTACTCAATAAAAAAGGCAGCGGTTTAAGGCTGCCTTTAATCATTAGGGACGAATAATCATGCAGGTTGCTGTTGCATAGGCATACAGTTTACCTTCCTCATCAATAATCTTTCCTTCGGAAATACCTAAATTTTTACTTAAATTAATGACTTTGCCTGTCGCAATTAAAGGATGGTTCTTTGGAATCGGGCGGCACATTTTTACATTAAGGTCGATTGTGCCATAGCCTACACTCGCGGGTAACATCGTATGTACTGCACAGCCAGTCACCGAATCTAGGACTGTGGCAGCAAAACCACCATGCACGCCACCGAGTGGATTTAGATGGTTATGATCCGCTTGGGCTTTAAAAGTAACAGATCCTTCTGAGATTTCAGTAGGTTGCATAGGTATCGTTTTACTAATGCTTGCAGGAGGAATATGGCCTTCTATCATGGCTTGTAAAAATTCAAGACCAGTCATTTCCATCGGATTTTTCATTTTTTGAGTCCTTTAATTCTTTAAGTTCCAAAATAGAACTTGATGTTAAATTAGGCGTTAAAATACATATTGTCAAGTACAAGAAATATAGGCCACTTTATAGTTTATAAACTTGTAAATTTTGGTTGAGCAGAATATTTTATAACTCTAAAAATATAAACTTAGTGTGGAAAATAATAATGAACGGTCAGTGTTTATGTGGTGAAACAACTTTTGAAGTTGAATTAAAAAATCATGATGTACATGCTTGCCATTGCTCGATGTGTCGTAGACAAACCAGTGGTGTCATTATGACAATTGATGTGGTCAAAGGTAGTTTAAAGTTTATTCAGCAAAAGCATCTTAGTGTATTTAACTCTTCTGACTGGGGAGAACGAGGTTTTTGTAATGCTTGTGGAACAACAATTTTTTGGAGAACGAAAGATCAAAGCTACTGCAACATCAATGCATTTTCTTTAAATGAGCCAGTAGAAGACTTGAATTTGGATATGGAAATTTTTATTGATTCAAAACCCGATTTTTATACTTTTCAAAATGATACAAAGAAATTGACCGAGGCTCAGGTTGCTGCGTTATTTAACCTATAATAATTTTAATTATAAAAAAGGGCCTCAATTTTGAGGCCCTTTTAATTTTTACAGATTATTTCGCAGCTTTTTCAGCTTCGATTGAAGCGATAGCAGCATCTACACCTTCAATTGAGTCAGCAGCTTTTTTGATACGTGCTAACGCATCAACAAGTACTTCGTCAGCTGTTGCATATGAAATACGCATAAAACCGCCTAAACCAAATGCATCACCAGGTACTACTGCTACGCCAGTTTCTTCTAATAACCATTCAGAGAACTCTGTGCAAGATTTTAAGCCTTTTGCACGAATAAGAGGACGAATGTTTGCATAGGCATAGAAAGCGCCATCAGCAGGTAAGCAAGAGATACCTTTGATGTCATTTAAGCCGTTTACAACTAAGTCATGACGGCGTTTAAACGCTTCAATCATCGGTTGTAAAACGTCTTGTGGACCATTCAATGCAGCTTCAGCAGCAACTTGCGAAATAGAAGTTGGGTTAGAAGTTGACTGTGATTGGATCTTTTTCATTGCACCAATGATTTTTGCTGGACCGGCTGCATAGCCAATACGCCAACCAGTCATTGCATATGCTTTAGAAACACCATTTAAAACAATCGTGCGGTCATATAAATCTGGAGCAACAGTTGCGATGTTGTAGAACTCATCTTCCCAACGAATTGGTTCATACATATCATCAGATGCAACAAATACTTGTGGGTGGCGACGTAGAACTTCAGCTAAAGCTTCTAATTCAGCTTTGCTATAAATCATACCAGTTGGGTTAGATGGGCTGTTTAATACAACTAAACGAGTGTTAGGTGTAATAGCAGCTTCTAATTGTTCAGGAGTGATTTTGAAACGTTGGTCTTCGCCACATTTCACAATGACTGGAGTACCTTCAGCAATAATGACCATATCTGGATAGCTTACCCAGAAAGGTGCTGGAATGATAACTTCATCGCCTTTGTTTAATAGAGCAAGTGCCAAGTTAAAGAAGCTTTGCTTACCACCACATGAAACCAAAATCTGATTTGCTTGATAATCAAGATTATTATCACGCTTAAATTTAGCAATAATTGCTTTTTTTAATCCAGGAGTACCATCTACAGCCGTATATTTGGTGAAACCATTATTAATCGCTTCAATTGCAGCATCTTTGATGTGTTGCGGGGTATCAAAGTCTGGTTCGCCAGCACCTAAACCAATCACGTTCTTGCCAGCAGCTTTAAGTTCAGCAGCTTTGTTGGTTACAGCAAGTGTAGGGGACGGTTTGATAGCATTGACACGATCAGAAAGACGTACGTCCACGGCAATATTCCTCTTATGGGATTAAAAAATAAAAAGCATACTATCTTATCGCAAAAATTAAGTAATTTGCGGATGTGGGTATTTTTAGATGTAAAAAAGTTTGATTTAAGAAAGATCTTGTCGCTGTTTTATTCAATTGAAGCTTTTTTGGAAAGAAGTGATAAAAATCATTTATAATAAGTCGCAATCGAAATTTCGAGAATGAATCATGACTGAGCAACAGCCAAAACAGAAAAAGGCTTTGGTGAAATTGCCATTCCCAATGCCGAATGAAAGCAATCAAGCCGACGACGCGGTACACAACCAAGTGCGTCCGAAACCAGAGCAATACGCAGATAGAACATGGATGCCTCCACGTGGTACGCGTCGTTCTATGGGAAAACGTTAATTTTGAAAAACAGGCAATATGCCTGTTTTTTATTGATTGAGTAAAATTTCCTGATAATAACTTTTTTTCTTTTGATACATGTGATGGTCCGCTCGCTTTAACATGTCCTCAATTTGTTCATTTGTTTGAGTGGTTGCATGTCCAATTGCGATGCTAATTGGGTGACTTGAATAATATTGATTGTCGATATTAAAAAGCTCCTGAATGGTTTGAAGCATAATAAGAACATTCGCCTCATCTGCCCCCGGCATTAAAATTACGAATTCATCGCCACCTATTCTAGAAGCCGTATAGTGCGTATTTAAAATGGCCTGACTTAAAATATTTCCAACGCGACGCAATAAACCATCCCCAATATCATGACCAAACTGATCATTGGTTTCTTTTAATCCATTCATATCTAAGAAAATTGAAGAAACAGGGCGAATAATGCTTCGGTTTAAACGATTCAGTTCTTCTGTAAAAAAAGCGCGGTTATATAGTTTGGTAAGAACATCATGTTGTCCTAAATATTCAAGGTAGTTTTCCGCTTTTTTTCGCGCGGTAATATCGGTAAGTGCAACCTGTACTAGTCCCCAAGTCTCTTCGTATCCGGGAAAAACGGTAAATTGAAGCAAGACATTTCTTATTTGGCCATCTAAAGCGTAGTTAATGGCTTCACGTTTATGATGAATATTACCTTGCCATAATTCGATGAGTTGTTCCCGAAAGGTTTCAATCATCTCTTCAGCAAAAACCTTATGTGTATTTCTGAAAAGTGTGGATTTATCAGGAGCCTTAAATAAATCGAGAGTTGCCTGATTGACATCTAGAATCAGAATATCTTCTACACACTGACGGACAAATTCAGGATGAACATCTAGAAAAGTTCTAAAATCTTCAATTCCCAATAGCCTAAGTTGATCAATTCTATTTTTTATACGGCTGAAATCTTCGACCCAAAGAGACGTGGGTGAGTAGATAAACATGGATTCAGCCAAGCGACGATTTTTTTCTTCTTCACGAAGCGCATTTTGATAAGGCGTTACGTCTTCGGTGGTAATTAATACACGTTCAAAAGTCGATTCAGAACCGGGTAAAATTGATCCTCTTAACTGAACATCAATACGTTTGCCCGATAAAGTGTAATTTACAGTCGTGCTTGAAAAATGGGTTTTACCATTCCATAGTTCCTCCAATTCATTAATATGTGATTCAAACATCTCTTTTTTAAAAATGAGATTTAAACTCGAATATAGCTCTTCGTGAGTTTTTGCTTCAAAAAGTTCTAAGGTTTTTTGATTCACACGAACAATTTTAATTTTATGGGCACATTCAATAATTAAATTTTTATTTTGGCTTAAAAATTCATGGAGGTTTTCAATACCTTGATTTCTCCATAGATCAAATTGTTGTTTAACTTCACTGAAATCCTCAATCCACATTGGAATTGGGCTAAGGTCAAAAATTGAAGAATCTAAAGTTTCCATATGTTTCTTTAAGTATTCAGTTCGCCTTAAAGTATAATGAGAAAAATTAAGATTTGGGAATATAAAGGACTTAAATTTATTAGAATAATTAAAAATAAGAAAATTAAATGTAAGTAAAAATAAAATAATGAGAAAGCAGATATTATCTGCTTAGCTCATAAGTTTATTAGAGAAATTAACGATTAATAGGGTGGTCAATATTCTTTTCACCACGCCATAATTTGATAAAGTCTTGCTCGTCAAAATCATAAAGTTCCATGAGTGCAACGACTGCGCTCACAAAAATCATGGCACCCTCAGAGTTGCCGTGCAGGTCAAAAATTTTACCATTGAGCTTACCTAAAATATCACTAAGCTCATGATCGCGGCCTCGGCCATAACGATCCCGAGGGTAGAGCTCTTCATTTAAAACAATAAGAGCAATCGCTTTTTCAGCAGCTGATAAATCTGTTTTATCTAAGGCTTCTTCAAAAGATTCACTTCCATGATTAAAGTAAAAAATTACTTCATCATTAATGAAACTTTTTACCATCTTTTGAGTTAATGTTGGAAATTGTGAAACTGCATTATCTTCAACATAGGGTTTAAAAGATTCTGGAAAGATAACGTTGTGATCAATATCTTTAAAGAGTGGTGCAATTTCAGAGACTTTATAACCTGCAATGCCACAACCTAAAGCAGTGACAAAATATTTCATTTTAGGATGATTTTTTGCATATATCTTAAAATCTTCAACGTAGTGCTCAATTTGGGAAAGAGGCATTTGTTGGATATGTTCATTTAAAGTTGGAATTGCAAAGCTTTGACCAGCCCAGCCGCGCCCCACACCTTCAACTGCTCCGAAGTGTTGACTGGCAACGCGTGCTGCGCCGCTACCATGCTGTCCAGCAAGGTTACTACCAAATACAAAAACTGTATCTTCTGGAAGTTCGGTTACAATACTTTCATCATGATATTGATAGGTCATGGTTATGCTTTTTATTTAATGGATAGCTTCATGTTGCAACTGATTATAGTATTGGTCAAGTGTTAAGATGCTTAATCTTTTACATTGAATTTCCAACTCAATTTGCACTTTAAATTAAGATAAAAATCCCCATTAAAAGGGGAGACGTTAAATTCAATTTTTTCATAAAGAGAGATAACTTTGAACGAAAATCAACCTTTTGATTTGGTCACTCATTATCAGCCAGCAGGTGATCAGCCACAGGCAATTGAAAAGCTGGTCAATGGTATCGAGCATGGTTTTCGTAATCAGTTATTGCTAGGGGTAACTGGCTCAGGTAAGACCTATACCATGGCAAATGTGATCGCTCAAACACAGCGCCCTACAATTGTGATGGCCCATAACAAAACTTTGGCAGCCCAACTTTATGGTGAGTTTAAGTCTTTCTTCCCTAATAATGCGGTTGAATATTTTGTAAGCTATTACGATTACTACCAGCCAGAGGCTTACGTTCCATCTTCGGATACGTTCATCGAAAAAGATGCAGCCATTAATGATCACATTGACCAGATGCGATTATCTGCAACACGAGCTTTATTAGAACGCCGTGATGCAATTATTGTGGCATCGGTGTCTGCAATTTATGGTTTGGGCGACCCAAATGCTTATATGCAAATGTTGCTGCATGTGGTCGAGGGTGACCGAGTAAGCCGTGATGAAATCATCCGTCGTTTGGTTGAAATGCAATATACGCGTAATGAACTTGAATTTTTACGTGGTACATATCGAATTCGCGGTGAAATTATTGATATTTTCCCAGCAGAATCTGATCAACATGCTATTCGCATTGAACTATTTGATGATGAGGTCGACTCAATCCGTTGGTTTGACCCGCTAACAGGTAAAATGGTTCGTAAAGTTTCTCGAGTAACGATCTATCCGAAAAGCCACTATGTAACACCAAAAGATCATTTAACCCGTGCTATCGATACAATTAAGGATGAATTACAAGATCAACTTAAATTCTTCCGTGAACATGACAAATTGCTCGAAGCACAGCGTATTGAGCAACGGACACGTTACGATCTAGAAATGATGCAGCAGTTGGGTTATACCAATGGTATCGAAAACTATTCACGTCATTTGTCTGGCCGACCATCTGGTGAAGCTCCGCCGACTTTATTCGACTATATTCCAGAAGATGCTTTGCTGATTATTGATGAATCACACGTTACCGTTCCACAAATTGGAGCGATGTATAAAGGTGACCGATCGCGTAAAGAAAACTTAGTAAACTATGGCTTCCGTTTACCAAGTGCGCTTGATAACCGTCCTATGAAATTTGAAGAGTGGGAACGTATTGTACCGACCACCATTTTTGTAAGTGCAACACCTGCTAAATATGAATTAGAAAAGTCAGACCAAATCGTTGAACAGGTGGTACGTCCAACAGGTCTCATCGACCCTGAAATTGAGATTCGTCCTGTCTTAACCCAAGTGGATGATGTTCTTTCTGAAATTAATATTCGTAAGACTTTGAATGAAAGGGTATTAATTACGACTTTAACAAAGCGTATGGCAGAAGACCTAACTTCTTACTTAAAAGAATATGGTGTTAAGGTGGCTTATCTCCACTCAGATATTGATACGGTTGAACGTGTCAAAATTATTCATGAATTACGTACAGGCGTATTCGATGTTTTAGTTGGTATCAACCTGTTACGTGAAGGTCTGGATATGCCAGAAGTTTCTTTGGTTGCCATTTTAGATGCAGATAAAGAGGGCTTTTTACGTTCGGAACGTTCACTTATTCAGACAATTGGTCGTGCTGCGCGTAATGTAAAAGGTAAAGCAATTTTATATGCTGACCGAATTACTGACTCTATGCAAAAAGCAATAGATGAAACTGATCGTCGTAGAGCCAAGCAAATTGAATTTAATGAGTTGCATGGTATTACGCCACGGAGTGCGGTTCGTCAGGCTGTCAAAGAAATTGACTCGGGTGAGGTACTTTCAGACGACGAGATTGATGAAAAAGTACTTGAACAAGCACAAGCATTGAGTGCCGATGAAAGACATATTCTTTCAGACCCTAAATTGTTTAGTAAACATATTACTAAGCTTGAAAAAGACATGTTAAAGGCCTCGAAAGATTTACAGTTCGAGCAAGCAGCGCGGATACGTGATGAAATTCTTCGATTAAAAGCGCAGATGTTGCAATAAATGAATACATAACGCTACATAATGTGTTTAAAAAACAAGCTACTGTAGATATTTGAGTTCTTTTGTATTCACAACTAATCGTTGAGGGCAACAATGGCATTTCGAAATAATGTTCCGCAAGCCAGTTGGCGTTTGGCTAAAATTGCGTTAGGCGGTGTCGTTTTGGCTGGTTTAGCTGTTGGAACCTATGTCTATGCTCAGCCGAAACCCTTGCAAACTGTTTATAAAGTTGAACTGGACCGATATTTAGGTGTTTGGTATGAAGTCGCCCGTAAGCCTGCATTTTTCCAAAAAAAATGTGCTTATAACGTATCTGCAACTTACACCTTAAATGAAAATGGAAATGTGGTTGTAGATAATCGTTGCTATGATAATAGAAAACAATTACAGCAATCTATTGGTGAAGCCTTCGTGGTTAACCCGCCATATAACAGCAAATTGAAGGTGAGTTTCTTACCGGAAGCTGTGCGATGGATTCCAGTTATTCGCGGAGATTACTGGATTTTAAAAATAGATGAAGACTATCAAACTGTTTTAGTAGGAGAACCTTCTCGTAAATATCTTTGGGTATTATCAAGAACTCCTCATCCTGAACAAGAAGTGGTGGATGAATATCTAAATTATGCAAAAACATTGGGTTTTGATATTCGCGATATTATCCGTACAGAACATAAAGAATAAATGTAAATGTCTGATTAAGAAAAAACCATGTTTTCACATGGTTTTTTCTTTTTTATAGTGGATAAATCAAGTATTGTGGTGAGCTGTTTTTACTAAAGTCTAAGAGGGTGGTGATGTTTAAGGGCGTGAGCTTGTCTGTCATGGCATCTGTCACTTTTGGTGTACTTTATTTTTATACTCAATTGTTAGGCCAGCTTGATAGTGAACAAACTTTCGGATGGCGGATTATTGCAACAATCCCATTTCTAACTTTGTTTATGTGGTGGAGTGGCGATTTAGCGTATATCAAAAATATCTACCAGCGTATTTTGGCTAAGCCATCTTTATTATTGTTGTTAATCACAACCTCCGTTTTAACTTCAGTCCAACTTTGGCTGTTTTTATGGGGACCTATGCATGGGCGGGGTCTACAAGTATCTTTAGGATATTTTCTGTTGCCACTTGTTTTAGTATTGGCTGGAAGTGTGCTATATGGCGAAAAAATATCAAAATTTCAATGGGTCGCAATTATTCTTGCTGTCATTGGCGTGGGCCATGAAATCTGGCGTTTAGGAAGTATTGCTTGGGAAACTGCATTAGTTGCGGTTGGTTATTCTGCCTACTTTTTATTGCGTAAAAAAATTAAAACAGACAATTTAGGCGGCTTTTGGTGGGACTTAGTCATTATTTTGCCGATTGCGATTTATTTAACCCATACAGGTTTACTCCCTTATAGTAAATTTATAGATCAACCGAGCCTTGCTTTGATCATTATTGGGCTTGGAATTTTAAGTGCTATTGGTTTAGGAAGTTATATTCTGGCAAGTCGCTTTTTACCCTTAGTTGTGTTTGGACTTTTAGGGTATTTGGAACCAGTTTTGCTTGCTTTAGCTTCTCTAGTTTTAGGGGAGAGCATTGGCCAAGAAGAATGGTTTACTTATATTCCGATCTGGTGTGCAGTATTTGTACTCGTTTTAGAAGGTGCGGTTCACCTTTATCAGCAACGTCAAAAAGCCAAAAATTTGCAGCTAAACGTCGCAAAATATCAAAAAAGATTAAAAAATGATGCTCACGATTAGAGCATCAGAATCTAAAAAGTAAGAAAAAGCAAAAATTTAGCTGCTTTAAACAATAAGATAATAAAAAATAATTATAGGTATTTTATGAATTTATGATGAATTTTAGGAAAATCTAGCCACTAACGTCAGCTTTTGATTCATTCTTGTCGATAATTCCATTACAATTACGGGGTTTAAAAAATCACGCCTAGATATAATTAATTAGAGGACGTATCTGTGAGCAAAGACACTATCATCGCCCTGCATGCTGAACACCAAGGCCGTTGGAAAAACCGTGAAGAAATCGCGGAACGTATGATTGCCGTAATCGGTCAATTATACCGTGAAAAAAATATTGTCGTATCTGTTTACGGTCGCTCTTTAATTAACCGTTCTGTTATTCAAATCTTGAAAACTCACCGTCGTACACGTGTTGTAGATGTTGAGCTTTCTGTTGTAAATACATTTCCAATTTTAGAAGCTTTAGCAAAAGTTGAAAACATTGGTTCTGCAGAAGTTGATATCGGTAAACTTGCAGTTGAATATAAAGAAAAAGGCGGTGATGTTGACGCTTTTGTTGCTCAAGCAGTTGAGTCAATTAAAGGTAGTGCAACTTCTGAACAACCTAAAGATGTAGTTCTTTATGGTTTTGGTCGTATTGGCCGTATCTTAGCTCGTTTAATCATTAGCCAATCAGGTTTAGGTCGTGGCTTAAGCCTTAAAGCAATTGTTGTGCGTAAATCTTCTGATGGCGATTTAGCAAAACGTGCTTCTTTACTTCGTCGTGACTCTATTCATGGCACTTTCGCTGGTACAATCGCTGTTGATGAAGAAAACGAAGCAATCATTGCGAATGGTAACTTCATTAAAGTGATTTATGCATCAAGCCCAAGTGAAGTTGACTATACTGAATACGGTATTCAAAACGCGCTTTTAATCGATAACACTGGTAAATGGCGTGATGCTGAAGGTCTAAGCCAACACTTGAAATGCCCAGGCGTTGCACGTGTTGTATTGACTGCACCAAGTAAAGGCGAAATGAAAAACGTTGTATTTGGTGTAAACAACACAGACATCTTAGATGAAGACAAAATCATCTCTGCTGCAAGTTGTACAACAAATGCAATTACTCCAATTCTTAAAGTATTGGATGACAAATATAAAGTTCTTAACGGTCACGTTGAAACTGTTCACTCATTTACAAATGACCAGAACTTAATTGATAACTACCATAAAGCAGATCGTCGTGGTCGTGCAGCTACATTGAACATGGTTATTACTGAAACTGGTGCTGCTAAAGCTGTTGCTAAAGCATTACCTGCATTGAAAGGTAAGTTAACTGGTAACTCTGTACGTGTTCCTACGCCAAACGTATCTCTTGCTATCTTGAACTTGACGCTTGATAAAGAAGTTGATCGTGAAGAAGTGAACGAATACATTCGTCAAATTTCGATTAACTCTAGTCTTCAAGGTCAAATTGGTTATACCAACTCGACTGAAGTTGTATCGAGTGACTTTATCGGTTCTCGTACTGCTGGTGTATATGATGCTCAAGCAACGATTACTTCTGGTAACCGTTTAACTGCTTATGTTTGGTACGATAACGAAGTTGGTTATAGCTGTCAGGTATTACGTATCGCTGAACAAATGTGCGGCGTAAGCTACAAAAAAATTCCAGCAGAATTGAATGCTTAAGATCATTTAACGATCTATAAAAGATTTTCACAAAAAGACCCAGTTTAGGCTGGGTTTTTTTACAACCGTACAAAATATATGCTGACTATTTTTTGTAAATAAATGAGAATAGGAATTAAGGAAAAAAAGAAAATAGTAAGGGATAGGAATTGTCGCAGTTTAAACGTTTGTTGGTCGTTTTTATATTCATCATTATTGCCAATTTATGTGGTGTACTCATTGCAATATGGGTGTTTAAGCATTTTAATATTTACATTCCTTTGAAGAATCAAGCAGTTGCTATTGACTTGCAAGAACCTCTACAAGTTAAGGTTAAAGTACAAGATGCTTTAAACGTGGATGTAAAAGGGCGGGTAAATGCCAGTATTCCAATTGATGAGAAACTGAATATTCCATTAACACAGACATTAACTCCACGTGTTTACTTCGATAATATGGTGCCGATTAGCACTACAATTCCTGTCAAAGAAACATTAAAAGTTGAGCAGAATTTACCAATCGATACGAAGGTTCAGGTGAGGGTTTTGGGACGTGATATTACGTTACCATTAAAAGGAACAATTCCATTAAAACTTGATGTTCCGATTGATATTAATGTTCCGCTTGAGCAAAAGGTTCATTTGAAATTTGATGCGCCTGTACGGACCGTATTAAAAGAAAATTTACATATTCCTCTAAAAGCAAGATTGGATACTAATATTCCAATTGAGGGTAATTTGAATGTCCCTGTTAAAACAGCACTAAATGCTTCGGTCGATGTGAAAAACACATTGCCTGTGAAGATTGCAAATGGTGAGTTAAAAATTCCTCTGTCCACTATGCGATTAAATCGGGTAGTGGGTTCAGAAACATCGCAGACAACAACTGAGCAATAGGGTGAATAGTAATGTTTCGTTCACTCAAGAGTATGTTGATCAGTTTTTTCTTAATGATGATCCTTGCTGCTGTTATGTTTTGGGTATATCTCAATATTCAAGCTAATTTAGTTGTTTCGGCTCATAATGCCGATATTAGTTTGCCTGACTCTTTAGAAACAAAGATTCAGGTTGGCAATACTTTACAGGTTCAATCTATTGGTAAACTTGATACAACATTAGATATAGACCGCCAACTAACTTTACCTTTAAAAGGGAAATATCTGGCAGATTTAAGTTTTGCTGTAGAGACGCCAATTACAGTGAGCGTTGACTATTCGACAACTTTAAAAATTGATCAGGTTATGCCTCTTGAAACTACGACAGACCTCGTCTATCAAAGTAAATTTTTGCCAAAATTTCCACTTAAACTCGATATTCCCATCAAGCTGGATGTTCCTTTTAATTTAAAACGTAGTTATACCATTCCAGTTAAAATTGTTTTTGATGGTCCTGTTTATTTTGAATTTGATGAGCCAGTAAATTTATCGGTTAAGCATCGGTTTAACCCAAGTCTACAAGTGAATGACCCTATGGAAATGGGGAATGTCTCTTCATTTAATGCCATCATGTATAATTCGGTTCCAAAAACAAAAGCAAATCTTGATATGCAAATGACCTTACCGCTTCGCAATGTGCATCCTTAAAAATTAAATAGTCATTTTGCATTTTATGTTGGGTAAAGCCCGCATTTGTAAATCTAAATTGCTTTTGATGACTTAAAGATAAAAACAGATCGTTATAAATGGGAATTGTCCCATTTTCTATTCGAGAATTTTATGAAAATATGGCAGAATAGGCGGTTTTAGAGTTTTTAGAGGATTGGCAGATGCGCTTTGTTGATGAAGCAGTCATTACCGTAGAGGCTGGCGACGGTGGCAATGGCGTAGCCAGTTTTCGCCGTGAAAAATTTGTACCATTTGGTGGCCCAGATGGTGGTGATGGCGGACGTGGTGGAAGTATCTATATTCAAGCTGATGATGATACAAGTACGCTAGTCGATTACCGTTACACACGTAAGTTCCGTGCTGAGCGCGGAAAGAATGGTGCAGGCGCTAACTGTACCGGACGTGGTGGTGAAGATGTGGTTTTAAAAGTACCCGTTGGTACAACAATTGTTGATACAGATTCAGGCGATATTATTGGCGATTTGGTTGAAGATGGCCAAAGAATTCTGGTTGCAGGTGGTGGTGACGGTGGTTTGGGGAATACCCACTTTAAATCGTCAACTAACCGTGCTCCGCGTAAATGTACGACAGGCATCAAAGGTGAATTTCGTGAAATTCGTCTTGAATTAAAAGTATTGGCAGATGTTGGTTTATTGGGTATGCCAAATGCTGGTAAATCAACCTTTATTCGTGCTGTAAGTGCTGCAAAACCAAAAGTAGCAGATTATCCATTTACAACCATGGTTCCAAACCTTGGCGTTGTAGATGCTGACCGTCATCGTTCATTTGTAATGGCCGATATTCCTGGTTTGATTGAAGGTGCAGCGGAAGGTGCTGGTTTGGGAATTCGTTTCCTTAAACATTTGGCACGTACGCGTATACTTTTACACATTATTGATGTGCAACCAATTGACGGTTCGGATCCTGCGCATAATGCAAAAGCAATTATGAATGAGTTAGCTAAGTTTTCTCCTACTTTGGCTAAACTTCCGATTGTTTTAGTGCTGAATAAACTTGATCAGATTGCTGAAGAAAGTCGTGAAGAGTGGTGTCAGCATATTCTAGATGAACTAGAGTGGACTGGGCCTGTCTTTAAGACATCAGGTCTATTAAGTGAAGGTACAAAAGACGTTGTGTATTACCTCATGGATCAGATTGAACAACAACGTGAACGCGAAGTTGAAGATCCTGAATATGCAGCAGAAGTAAGAGCTTTCCGTGAACAACTAGAAGTTGAAACACGTGAACAAACCATTGCGGCAAAAGAAGCATATCGCGCTATGCGTCGAGCACAACGTCTTGAAGGCATGTTGGGCGATGACGATGATTTTGACGATGATGAAGACGACAATGATGTAGAAAGCATCTACGTTCGTGACTAAAAAACCGAGGAAAACATGATAGAAGTGGTCGATGGGCAACGTCAGCTCAGTGAGTGTAAACGAATCGTTGTTAAAATCGGATCATCTTTACTCACAGCCAATGGGCAAGGTTTAGATTTGAATGCTATTTCGCATTGGGCGAAACAGATTGCAGATCTACACAATGCCGGACACGAAATTATTTTAGTGTCTTCTGGAGCTGTGGCTGAAGGTATGGTTCGTATGAAGCTTGCAAGTCGACCCACCGATCTACCCAGTCTACAAGCCTGTGCTGCGATTGGGCAGATGGGTTTAATTCATACTTGGTCTAGTGTGCTTGAAGAACATGGCATTCGTACTGCTCAGGTTTTACTCACTCATGATGATCTAGCGGACCGCCGTCGTTATTTAAATTCATGTGATGCTTTGCAAAACTTGATTGATTGGCGTGTGATTCCGGTTATTAATGAAAATGACACGGTATCTACCGACGAGATTCGCTTTGGTGATAACGATACTTTAGCCGCGATGGTTGCAGGTCAGGTTCATGCAGAATTGTTGATCATTTTAACTGATCAGCAGGGTATGTTTGACTCAGATCCGCGTCACAACCCCGATGCGAAATTACTATCTACTGTTCGTGCCATGGATGATGTTTTATTCGAAATGGCTGGCGGTGGTGGTGTGCTCGGCAGAGGTGGTATGGTGACTAAGGTTCGTGCCGCACGTTTAGCTGCTAAGTCGGGCTGTCCAACGCTCATTGCGAGTGGTGAAAGTGATAATGTCTTGTCACGTGCCATGGCAGGTGAAATGCTAGGTACGCTGTTTACTACAGATAAAGACCGTATGACTGCTCATCAACAATGGCTCGCTGCTCATTTACAAACGGCAGGCCGTCTTGTAATTGATGATGGTGCTGTTGAAGCGATTAAATTAAAACATCGCAGTTTGCTCCCAGTTGGGGTTAAAACTGTTGAAGGACATTTTGATCGTGGTGATGTGGTTGAATGTGTAGATAAACAAGGTAAACGTATTGCAGTGGGTCGAGTGAATTTCAGTTCACGATCTGCTGAAATTATTAAAGGCTTAGCCTCAGATAAGGTTTATCAAGTGTTAGGTGAAGCTCGTTCACTTGAAATGATTCATCGTGATCATATGGCAATTTATTAAGTTATGTCTAAATAAAAAAGCTCGCTTTATGCGAGCTTTTTTTCTGGTGTTAAATTAGGTAGTACACGGTCTTCACCCACCATATAGGGATGTGTCGCGAGACTGAGCATATCTAGGTCTTCTGAGCTATTACCATACGCATAAACTTGATGGTAATGCTGGAGCGTATATTGCTGATGTATTCTTAACTTCTTTTGTTCACTACTACAATCTGGGGTGGAGTAGTAACCTGTCATCATGCCGTTTTTAATTTGAGTTTCAGTACAAATTAATTCGATATTCAGTAGTTTGCAAAGTGGGGCAAGGTAGACATCAATTGAAGCGGAAACCAGTACCACTCGATCACCACGTAACTGATGATGTTGTAACTGTGCGAAAAGTTCAGGTGAAAGCGAAGAGACTAACTCTTGGGCATATTCTTCACCTAATCTTTGCAGCTCAATTGCAGGGGTATTTTTGAACATGCTACGAAATAACTTGGCACGCATAGCATGGGCTGGATAAAAGTTAAGATAGTAGGCTTGAATCCATGGCAGGATTTTCAAACCTTGTTTAACAATATGGCGCTTAGACAAAGCATAAAAGATGAACCCTGTAAAACTATCTTTACTACACAAGGTTCCATCAAAATCGAACAGGGCGAGACTTTTTATAGTCTTATGCGTTTCGCTCGTTGCATACATGATTCATATCGTCCGTTTACGCGGGTTGCATACCAGTTGGTATTATAGTCACGACTTAATTTTGGCCCAGAAATGACCACTTGTGGCATCATTGCATAGATAGGTTCTTTACCTGTCTTTGCTTTATAAAGTTTCGTCAGAGCAATATAGGTTTGAGTACTTTCAAACTTTTTCTCTTTTTCTAATTTAAGATCATCACGAATTTGTCGTGGGGTAACCAATACATTATTTTTTGCAAATACAGTAATCAGTTCTTTTTCTGACTGGCTTTGAGTCGGGCGTGGATCACCATCTTTTGTGTAAAGAAGCAGATCTCCATCAAGACTGATTTCAGTATCTGTTAGGTCATTTAACATGCTTTGAAAAGCAGCATTACGGCTAGAATACATACCTGAGTTATAGTCTGCAAATCGATAAATGGCTTTATCATAGTTTGCTGGATAAACCATTAAACGATGAATACCATAATATAAACCGCCATATTCAGTATATAAGTCATCACGAAGTGCAGCAGTATTCATGCTTGAGCGTTTATTAGCTTTCGCATAG
This sequence comes from Acinetobacter sp. NIPH 542, assembly GCF_000369825.1. Taxonomy (NCBI): domain Bacteria; kingdom Pseudomonadati; phylum Pseudomonadota; class Gammaproteobacteria; order Moraxellales; family Moraxellaceae; genus Acinetobacter; species Acinetobacter sp. NIPH 542. The sequence continues at coordinate 2,270,542 of NZ_KB850206.1, read as the reverse complement.
TTAATATGAACTTGCATAGAACCCAAAGTCGTAATAGGGTTCATTTTCTCACCAATATCTTGTCCAACTAATTTGGCCGCACCTGTTAATGCACTCACATGGTAATGCTTAGCCATAAAATCGAAAATTTCTCGGTAAAGTAAATCGAGGTCTTTCTCGGTTTTAACCTTACGCATTTGGCTCATATAGTTGTTATCGGGAGAAGGCTGAGTTCTTAGCACTTCTTCAAAATAACCGGCAATTGTTCCACCAATGGTTTTGCCAAGCTTATCTTCAAACTTTTCATTTAAACGTGTGCTAACTTCTTCAACTGCTTTTTGGCCTAATCCCGGTACTTGAGGGTTGGCAACAAAGTTAGATTCTTGATCTACTACAGCTACAATACTACAGACATTTTTCTTGGTTTTAGGAATATCCAAGTCTTTCATAATGTCGTCAATATCTTTAGCCCATGATTCACGATCATGCACACGCGATGGAATTAACTTTTTAATTTGCTGGCTTTCTAATTCAGGCTCATCATTATTTGACCACCAAGCTTTATCACCACAAGCAGCTAAACTCATGCACACGGCAACCATACCGAATGATTTTAATAAAAAACGGGAAGACAACGGTTTGTTCATGGCGAGGAAAGCACCTGCATAAAAAGATGAGCCGATTAAGCGGATGAAGTATACTATGTTGATCATCAATTGTATGAATATATATGTATATTGGTCCCTATCAACTGTCAAATAATTTAATCGTTGCTCCTATGGCTGGGGTCACTGACCGTCCATTTAGAACGCTCTGCAAGTATTTTGGCGCAGGCCATGCAGTCAGTGAAATGATGACTGCCGATAAGACTTTGCGGATGAGCAAAAAGAGCCTCTACCGTGCAAATTTTGATGGTGAACTCGCTCCAATTTCTGCTCAAATTGCAGGTTCTGATCCTGAGCAATTAGCAGAAGCTGCACGTTATCAAGTGGCAAATGGCGCACAAATTGTTGATATCAATATGGGATGTCCTGCCAAAAAAGTATGTAACAAACTTGCTGGTTCAGCATTATTACAAGATGAAGATTTAGTGGCACGAATTCTTGATGCAGTGGTTACTGCTGTTGAGGTTCCTGTGACATTAAAAACCCGTTTGGGCTTTTTAAATGGTCAAGAAAATATTTTAAGAGTCGCAAAAAGAGCAGAAGAAGCGGGAATTGCTGCATTGGCTTTACATGGTCGCACCCGTGAAGACATGTATTTAAATACAGCACGTTATGATTTGATCAAACATGTCAAAGAGTTAATCAATATTCCACTTATTGCAAACGGTGATATTGATAGTCCTGAAAAGGCAAAATATGTGCTCGATTATACAGGTGCTGATGCAATCATGATTGGTCGTGCTGCTCAAGGTCGACCATGGATTTTCCGTGAAATTGCTCATTATTTAAAAACTGGAGAGCACTTAGCTGCACCTAATATTGAAGAGGTGCAGCATGTGCTACTTGGGCATTTATCAGAACTTTATCAATTTTATGGTGAATATTCTGGATGTCGTATTGCCCGTAAACATATTGCTTGGTACACAAAAGGATTACGCTCAAGTAACGAATTTCGCCAAAATATGTATAAAGTTGAAAGTACTGCTGAACAAGCATTAGTGGTCGAAAACTATTTTAATCAGTTATTAGCTGAAGGCAATTTGATGAGTGATGTGCAAGTTGAACAGGTTAACTTATTAGAAACTCATTAAAGAAAAAGCCAGTAAATGTTTACTGGCTTTTTTAAATTTACTCATCTTCTAGCATTTCTACCACTAACTGATTAACTAAATCGGCAGCAGCTAATTCACGTATTTGTGAGACATTACTACCCGCCCAAAAAGCACCGAAGCCATAGTCTTTATTTTTGCTTGCAATTGCATTGAGTTGCTTAGCCAAATCATAAGTATATGGATATTCTGGTTGAGGAGGGCGATTAGGTAAATCAATTTGTGTATGCCAATGGTTGAGCAATCCACGGGCCGGACGTCCAGAAAGACTGGCACTAATTTGCGTCACAGGCTCATTAAATAAAGCTTTACGGTACTCGGCAGATGCATTTGAAGATGGACATTGAACGAAAGCAGTTCCGAGTTGAACAGCTGTAGCTCCCAAGCTCAACATATGTCGTGCTTGTGCACCGTTCATAATACCACCAGCGGCTACCACAGGTCGTTTGCAATGTTTGACAATAAGATGTACTAAATCACTTGTTTTAATTGCTGCATCAAAAGTCTTATTAAAGATTCCTCGGTGTCCGCCTGCTTCAATCCCTTGAGCAATAATAATATCAATACCAGCCGCTTCAATGGCTTGTGCTTCAACTAAATTAGTAGCAGAAACCATAGTGATAATTCCGGCATCTTTTAATGCCTGAATTTGATGGGGATGGGGAATGCCAAAATGAAAACTTACAGCTTTAGGTTTAGTTTCTAATACGACATTTAGAAAATCATCGTTATCAAGAAAACTTGGATAAATACAGTTTAAGTTTTGAGGAGGCTGTTCTCCGAACTTTTCAAACTGTGGTCGTAAATATTCAATCCATTGTGCTGAGGTTTGAGGATTAAGTTGTTCGGGCTGATGGCAGAAAAAATTAACCTGAAATGATTTTTCTGTAAGTGTTTGGGTTTTTAAAATTTGTTCTCGAGCACTTTGTGCCGTATTTGCTCCGAGCCCTAATGACCCAAGACCCCCTTGATTAGAAACTTCTGCAGCAAGTTCAGGGGTAGACACACCCGCCATAGGGGCAAGAAAAATCGGATGTTTAATTTCAAGTTGTTGTAACAGGGTCATTTTATTCACCTCATTTCTTTCTCTTCACCATAACGTGAAATCAGAACCAAGAGCAAATAATATTGGGCATTTAGTTTTTAAATATTTATTTCTTAAATAGTTAAAAGTTCTGGTTTTTTAAAGTGGAGTAACATGAAACAAAGATCCGATCCAGCTTGAAAAAGCCATCGCTAAAATTCCCCACAAGGTAATGCGTAAACTTCCTTTCAACTTAGAAGTACCTGCGAAATGACTTGATAGTGCCCCTAAAAAAGCTAATGAAATAATGCCAAATATTAGAACTGTTTTTTCGATCCATATATCAGGACTGAGTAAAATAGCGAGCATAGGAAACAATGCCCCAAATGAAAATGAGCCAGCTGAAGCTAATGCGGCTTGAACAGGATTTGCTGCTGTATTTTCATGAATACCAATTTCATCACGTGCGTGAGCACCCAAGGCATCATGATTTGTAAGTTCAGTCGCAACTTGTCGAGCTAAATCTGGTGCTAAGCCTCTGGCTATATAAATTTGGGTGAGCTCATCCAATTCACGTTGCGGATGCTTTTTGAGTTCTTGTGCTTCAAATTTTAAGTCAGCTTTTTCAATATCTTCTTGTGATTTTACAGAAATATACTCTCCGGCCGCCATAGAGGTTGCGCCAGAAATTAAACCAGCAATACAGGTAATAAGAAGCGTATGAGCAGTGGCTCCACTTGCAGCCATTCCCATGATTAGACTAGTAACAGAAATAATTCCGTCATTAGCGCCTAAAACGGCTGCCCTTAACCAACCTGAGCGGTGAATAAAATGATGTTCTGGATGTTGGGAAAAGGACATGACTTTACCTTTTTTAGTTATAAATTTTTATCTTATCCTATAAGATTATTTACAATAATACGATTAAAAAATGTGTCATTATAGGAAAAACAATCAGATAACTACTTTTCAAAACATAATATAAAAGGAGATAAAATGAACGATTTATGGAACCTAGCCTACTTACCAAATAGTGTAATTTATAAGTTTAATTATAATATTTATTGATTAAATTTTAATCTTACTTCTACGCAAACATTCTATCCACTTTACTCTAGAGGTCTCAATGAATAACAAAACAATAAAATCTCTAACCCGTTCCCTTATCGTTATTGGTTCGATCTGTCCAGCTTTAGGCCTCTTAAGCATGGAGACTACATTCGCCCAAGAGATTGTGAATCAAGAATATAAACCAGGTAATCCGATTTATGATAAATGGGACCAATTTTATAAAATTGAGAAAACTCAACCTGAAAATGCCGAGAAGTTATTATTAGAGCTCGGCGAAATGACACCTCAAGATATTAAAGTATGGAAAAGTTTAACTTATTTGCAGATTAGAATAGGCAAACAAGAAGCAGCTTTGCAAAGTTTAAGAAAAGCAGAGGCATTAGATCCAGCAGACGATAATTTAAAACTCCAAGAAGCCTATCTGCTTAACTCTCAAAAAAATAATAAAGAAGCTTTGGTAGTTTTTAAGGAGCTTACACAATCTAAAGATGCCGATATTGCCAATAAAGCGACACAGGCCGTAAAGAATTTAAGTGGAGGGGAAGTCAAAACTTATTTCCGTGATGTGTATTTTGCACCTTCATATGAGTCACGTTACGACGATGTGATTTTTCCACTTAAAGCTCGCTATGGTAAGAATCTTGATAATGGTCGAGCACAAGTGTATGGCTTTTTAAACCTAAACCGTGATACCCAATCTCAGGGCGGGGTACGACCTGAAATTATTGACGAAAATGCAGTAACTCTAGGTGTTGGCGCTAATTACCAACCTTGGACATCTATACCTGTGCGCATGTATTTAGAAGTGGGGGGAAGTTATGATCTGATTGATCGAAATAGAGATAAATTTCGTGAAAGTGTTGTCGGTGGGGTGACAGGTTATCAAGAATGGTATTCTCAAAATAATTGTAATCATTCACTTTGCTTTAATGATTACTTCACTGACTTATATGGCAATGCAGCGACTTATTCTAGAGAAGATTATAACGTTATTGGCGATTTACGCTTACGTACGGGTTTGAATGTCTATAAAGACGAAAACGGAACTGTACAAGCTTATTTGAAATTGCATGGCTTAGCTGACAGTAAAGATGAGTATTACAATAATTTATTTGAATATGGCCCCGGCATTTCATGGCAGCCTTTTAATTATCAACCAATAAAACTACGTGTTGAACGACTATATGGCAATTACTTTAAAGATGTGCCAGTAAATACAAAAGATCATTACAACAATACCCGAGTGGAACTCGTCTTTTATAAGGATTTCTAAAATGAAGAAAATTTTTATATCTATTGTATTTGGAACTCGTCCTGAATTAATCAAACTTGCCCCTGTTATTTTATTGGCAAAGCAAGATCCTCGTTTTCAAGTTGAGGTGATTTTTACTGGACAACACGATGAATTAGTAAGAGATGCGATAGATTTCTTTGGGGTTGAAATTGACCATCGTCTTAAAATTATGAATGCGGGACAAAGTTTAAATCAGCTACTCATACACGGTTTGAGCCAAATCGAGAATGTATACACTGATGGGCAAAAAAGAGATGCAATTGTTATTCAAGGAGATACAACAACTGTTTTAGCAGCTGGCTTAGTCGCGTTTTCAATGAAAGTTCCTGTGGCACATGTCGAAGCTGGTTTACGTTCTTATGATTTGGATCATCCTTTTCCAGAAGAGGGAAATCGTCAGTTAGTGTCACGTATTACCAAATGGCATTTTGCTCCGACAGAACAATCAAAAAGAAATTTACTCAATGAGCAAATTCCATTAGAACTCATTACAGTTACAGGTAATACAGTTGTTGATGCAGTGTATTTAGGACGTAAATTAATTTCTGAAAAATCTGATTTGAAGAACCAGCTTGAACCTTATGGAATTCAATTAAAGCAAGATGATAAAGTTGTGCTTATTACTGCGCATCGTCGTGAAAACTTTGGCGGGGGAATTCAAAATATTTGTAATGCCGTTGAGCACTTAGCCCATGACCATCCTGATTTACATTTTATTTGGCCAGTCCATTTAAACCCAGCAGTACATGATGTGGTTCATGATAAGTTTAAAGACCATCCGCAAATCCATCTAGTTAAACCATTAGACTATCCTAGTTTATTGGCAGTCATAGACCGATCTACTTTTATTTTGACGGACTCAGGTGGTTTACAAGAAGAGAGTCCATCATTTAATAAGCCAGTTTTAATCTTACGAGATACCACAGAACGACCTGAAGTTGTTGAAGTGGGAGCAGGCGTTTTGGTGGGAACGAATCAACAAAAAATTATTGAAGAAGCTGAAAAGTTACTCACCGACCGACAGCACTATGAAAAAATGGCACATGTAGAAAACCCATTTGGTGACGGGCAAGCAGCTCAACGTATTCTAGATCAAATTGCTAAATCTTATGAATTGGCATAATGATGAGTTAAGAATTTCTTCTCACTTATGGCTTTATTAACACCACCATAAGTGAGGCGATACCACAAGCTCACTATATTGACGCACCAGCGGCTCATGTAATGAGGACCATCAAAAATATAGACAGTTTTTCCTTCATATGCTTTTAGCTGAGAAATAATTTCCCAAGGATATGCGGCTCTAAATTGCCCATTCTTTTTAACTCTAAAGGCTTCGAGTACTATAATTACTTTATCTTTTCCAAGCTTTTGTTCAAGTTGATCTAAAATATGTTTAGCTTGCTGAGGAGAACGTACACCTACGCCAACTCCGTCTTGGAAGAAAACGCCGTTATGTTCTGGTAACCAGCTTTTAACCCATAAATCGTAATGTTCGGGTTCGGTTTCACCACTATAAATACTCACCCAAACTGGTACTGGAAGTTTAGTTAAAACCTGACCTAAAGCACTTACTCTTAACCAAGTCGGATCTGCTTCCACTGGGAAATAATAACCTTTAGGTGCAGTTTTTTGCTCTTTTATAATTTCAGCAGATTTTTCCCCTAACTCAGTGACATTTGCCCGAGCTTTAGGTTCATTATATTCGCCGGCTAAACCCAATATTAGATTTTTAGCCCAAGGCTCTTGTTTAATTTTTTCTAAATTAATTGCTTTTTCCCATTGAGGAAAATTTGATTCTTTCCACCATGATTTAGACTCAACAACAGACCATTGGGGAACAAATGTATCAACACCTAAATAGTGCCAGTTTCCCTCTGGTGGAGTCGTGTTATTGTCGGGCTGCCAGAAAATTCCTTCAATATGTGGGGCTTGTCCTTGATGTTTGAACAACCCCGCATAAGCGATAACACTACAAATAATTAAAATAATAAAAGCAGCTATTTTAATTGGTATCTGTTTTTTCATTATTTCGTCTTAACCAGTACCACAAGAAGATAATTATTATCATGATTGCAGAGATAATCACAACTAATAAGAAGAAAGAAGATTGTTGAACTAAAGGTGCTTTTTGATTTCCGACAATAAGTTTTTGTAAAACATAAATATTTCCATTTTCTGAAACGAGCATTTTTGTCACGTTATTTGGAATTTTATGTTGTATTTTTTCCCAAAGGTGCATGAAAGCTTGTGCACCGCCTTGTGAGTCGGTAATCACATCAAAGCGATTATTGTTATAACTCACAATAAAACCATTAACAGCAGCAGGCGCATAAATAATATCTTGATGCATTAATACCTGTTGTTGATAAATATCTTTATTCACACGAACATTTATTGCTTGTGGAGCACTTGGCGAATAACGGACTAGGTTAAGTGGCATTGGTCCTTGTGTTAAAAGCATTTTTTTCGCAGTTTGGCCTAATACAATCGCGATATTTAAGGCACCAGATTGGTCATCAATTGCAATTGTTGGAGTCGTTGCTAAAGTCATTGAAATTGCGGCTACACCATTTTTGAGTTTATGGGGTAGCTTTAGGGTAGATTTGGCTGTATCAATCCAGAGCGAACCATGTGCAGTGGGTAGACACTGTGAATTAGCAATGACTGAGTTTTCTAGCTTTAAATTAAAATTGGTGGTATTAGAAATAGCTTTTGCAAAAATGTTAAATTGTCGGTTGACGGGATCGGAAGCAAGGTCGGCTGTTTTCATGCTGCCTGCAAGTCCACCATCAATCCAAGCCGTAATATTTGAACCTTGCAATAAACCACTTTGAATACGTAGTGCAATTTGCCCTTGCAAGATATCGGTTGGTTGCCATACTGCTGGGAAATCAAGGAATAAGTTCTTTTCCGCGTGATTTAATCTGAAGTCCTCAATGCCTAAGTCTGCAAGTGTATTGATTTTTTTAAACTGTGCCCAAGTTGGGGTAGAGATCGTTGTAGGGAAAACTGCGCTTCCTGTATCAAGTTGCTCTACATACGAGGGATTGATTAGTCCATTTATGGCAGCAGTAAGTTCTTGTGGTGTGTGATAAGTAATTGAAAGAGTGGCCACTCCATCTGCTGGTTTTGCAATTTGTACTAAAGCACCCCCTTTGAGTGGCGTAGCTGAGCGAATCACTTCAATAATGAAATTTGTTTCATCATTTAAGTTAGTTTGTCCTGAATCAACCCATTCAATTGGTGTGATTGAAGTCCATGAGCTTGCTAATCTAGCGAGCATAGAAGCTTCTATAATCTCTTTACGGTTATATTTTAAAATACCAACAAACGGAGTAGGCCGTCTCGCTTGTGGATTAGCCAAAGCATCTGGCAAGTCTTTTAAACGGTATATATTACGGATAGGCGTAAAGTCGAGTTGGGAATTGCTTAAATAAGTTAAGTGATCAATATCTTCTGTACAGAATGTTTCTTTGGTTTGATTCAACGTAGTCGGCTTAGCATATTGTTGAATAATAAAATCTAAACGATGAAAGCCACTCTGACTTGCTGGGATATCAAATTTGAATTGACCATCACCACTCAGCGTAGTGTTATAAATGAGTTTATCATCATATTTTACGAGTAAAGTTGTATCACTTTCAGTGGAATAATCACTTGAAAATTGAATGTTTTGCCACTGGGCACCTTTTCCAATATAGAAAAAATGAGGCTCGACCGTATATTTAGTTGAAGTACTAATATCGTCGAGTTTCCATATGTACGCATGAGCAGACATGGCGAGCATAAGACTGGTGCTGGCAAGGAGCACTTGAGCTGTTTTGTAGAGATCAAAAGTCTTTTTCATTTATTTTTTCTCCTTGCTACGTTCCGTTTTGTACCATTGAAGGGAGTTGCCCTGTATTTTATTTTTAAGCATGTCATATGCGGCTTTAAAAACAATAAATAGAAATATTTGTGAGTAACTTACATAAGATAAAACAGAGTAAAAATAGAGTTCTGGTTTAACTTTTTCGAGTGAAAGGGTAAACCACATTTGTGCGACATATAGGCAAAACGAGAGGCCCCACAGTAATGTAAAGGGGCCTGGAACTGAAATGCCTGCGATACCTAGTAACCCAAGCGTCAAGGTAATATGACTCCAGAATAAAGCAGGTACGAAAAGTATGTAGCACATAATGTTATTTAGAATTTCAATTCCAATAGGAAATGGGGTTCTTAACGCTACGGGTAAATATTTACGAGTCACATAAAAATTACCCTGAGTCCAACGTGAGCGCTGCTTAACAAACACACTTAATGATGGCGGATCTTGTTGCCAACCAATTGCGTAGGGAACCCATTTAATTCGTTTTTGACCGATAAAAATTCGGAAGCTCATTTCAGTGTCATCGACCAATGACTTCTCATCAAAACCACCTAAGGTTTCTAATGCATCACGCCAAATGACGTAGTTGGTACCCATTAATGTCGATAGCTCAAAACGTTGCCAACGACCGCCTTGGAAAATCCATTGGAAAAAGATGAATTCAATGGCAATAAATCGAGTCAAAATACTATCTTGCCAATTACGGGTTCTTACTTTGCCATTTACAGCTACTAATTTTTTATCTGCAAGTAGTGTTTGAGCTAATAACCTTACGCAGTCAGGTTCAGGTGTACTATCTGCGTCATAAACAACAATGAGTTCACCTTTGGCATGGGGTAGGCCATTATTTAGTGTTCTAGATTTACCTTTGCCTCCCATCCCTTTAGGAACGTTGACAATTTTTATGCAAGGATAAATCTGTGCTAGATTTTCGGCGATTTCTAGGGTGTTATCTTTAGAACCGTCATTAATCAGCAAAACTTCGTATGCTTCGGCTGGATAATCCTGTTGCGCGATTGCATGTAAAGTATCTTCAATGACTACGCCTTCATTATAGGCAGGAATCAAAACACTCAAAACGGGCCATCTATCGGGTACGGGTAAGTTCTGCAATTCTTTTTCTGCTGTTTTTGAGTATTTCCAAGCCTGATAACTTAGCCATGCCCAAAAAGCTTGAGGAATCCAGATGCCTAAAAAACCAAATAGGAAGAGAATATCAATGGGAGCCATTTGATTTAACCCTCCTAATAATAGATGAGATCAGCAATAACAATAAAACCACCCCGACGACCAAGGAGATCCAAGAAATATAGCTGCCGAAAGTACCAAGTAGGTCAGGATAGGTTGTGGTTAAAATAAGATCGAGTGGAACTACGACTGTGCTTAAACCAATAAAAATATACCCAATAAAACTAGTGTTTACATGTTCTGGGGTGCTTATGTATTTAATATTATTAAATTTCCATGAAATGCCGAGTTGAGGATATCGAATATTTGTGGTCGGTAGATCGGCAGGAGGATTAATAATAATTTCATAACCAGAAACATGACCATTAAAATTTTTGGCTGAATAAAATAAGTGCTGCTTTTGTTTAATCTCTCTGGAGGGTAGCGGAAGTTCCTTTGGATTAAACTGAACAATATAGCTGCCAGCCGTCTGGGAAATTAAATTTTCATCCCAACCTGTTGAAACAAAAGCAGCCATAGGCCGTAAACCAATTGCAGTTGAAAATGTAGCTTTGGCGGCAAAATATTGGGGTTGTTCAGATTTAAAAAGTACAATCGGAATAGCACCTTGGCTCACTGCTTCTTTTAATAAGAAGTAGTGAGAAAAGCTAAAAACCTCATCTGGTAATATGATGCCTGGCTTTATTCCTTTATGAATAAGACCTTGAAAGCTATCGGAACTGATTTGGTCAATTGTAAAAATAGGCCACCATGTGTCCTGTGATGGGAAAAACATGGAAAGGTCATTCATGCTCTGAACTTCAGTTTTTGTTTGTTCAGATTTAATCTCACAATGATAATATTGACGATAGAACTGCTGCAAAGTGCCATCTGGATATTGACTAGAGGCGATAATAATTCCACAAATATTAAGAAGATTAGACATTAAGTAATCTCCTCTTCAGGTGGAATCTGAATAACTTTATATTCGACTTCAAGCCGCAAAGTCATAATTTCTCTTAGCTTTTTAATAAATTCAGGTTCTTCTTCTGTTTTTTGTTTACGAATAACAATACTGTATATCGTTTCTAGATCATCATCAGCAAACTGGAAAACAATTTCTTGTGGGTGATGCTGGCTCAAAATTTTAATCATTTCATTTTGAGTTGTTTTCCATACATCATCACCTAACATTTCTTTAATTAAGCTTCGGTTGAGAATCCTGATTTCAAAGACTTCATAATCTTGTATGTGGTGATGATCAAGAAGTTTAAAGAAACTACGTTGAAAATATTTAAGTGCGCTAAGCGGAAAAATATCACGGCGATAATTTCGGTCATAACTTTGTATATCACGGTATTTTTGGACGTTAATTTCAATATTATGGCGTACAGCACTAAGAAAAAGAGGAATGAGAGGGATAATAAAAAGTAAAAGGAGCTGACGTTCAATATGTGTTTGCGCGCCTAGGTCAAGCAGAAAATATACTGCAACACCAATAAAAGCGAGTAAACCAACAATTAGAGATGCGCCGACTTCTAAAAAAGCCCCAGAAATTAAAAGAATAAGAATAAAAATCCAACTTCCTCTAAAACTTACAGGCAGCCACTCATATGCCACCATCCCCATAAATAGATGAGCTGCGATAATCCATAAGACGAGTGTTCTTCCTGGGTTCTTTTGCTGCATGCGACCTCTGGCTACCTTTTTTGTAATGTTAATTTTTATACTTTTATAATGAGCTGTGATGCTTTTTGAATTTATTGTTGTGTTTGTCCTTTTATAAATCCTTTTAGTATTATTTTTAGAGTAAAGTCACAATATAGTCAAATTTCTCGTATTTTTTTAATCAAAAATAAACAGATAAGACGCAAGTCTTATCTAAATACTCTTGAAAGTTTCAATTGCTTTCATACGAGTTTCTTTCAAATCAACAATTGGTTTCGGATAATTCAATTGAAGTGGAGTCTTACTTGAGTAGGGTTCATGAATCACTTTATTGTCTAGATGGGCTAACTCATCCACCCATTGACGAATATAGTCTCCGTTTGGATCAAACTTCTTAGACTGAGCAATAGGGTTAAAAATTCGGAAATAGGGTACTGCATCAGTTCCGGTTGATGCACACCATTGCCAACCACCATTATTCGCTGCTAAATCACCATCAATTAAGTGTTCCATAAACCATTGTTCACCGATTCGCCAATCGATGAGTAGGTTTTTACATAAAAACATAGCGGTAATCATACGGACTCGATTATGCATCCAGCCCGTTTTTAGAAGTTGACGCATGCCCGCATCAATAATTGGTATACCTGTTTGGCCAGTTTGCCATGCGGTTAGGTGCTCTGGATTATGATTCCACTTAATTTTCTGAGTATCTTTTTTAAACGGAATATGTTTAGACACATGTGGAAAATCAAATAAAATATGCTGATAAAACTCTCGCCAAAGCAGTTCATCTAACCAAGTCTGCTGACCTTCATTTGCAATATGGAAGTTGCCATGTTCAGTTCGGAAAAGGGTTTGTAAACATTGACGAATAGACAAAATTCCAAGATTTAAATAGGGGGAAAGTTGGCTAGTTCCTTTTACATTTGGAAAGTCACGTTCTAATTTATAATCAGATAAATGATCTTCAATAAATATGTCGAGCTGCTCCAGAGCAAAATCTTCTCCAGTCGGCCACAAGTTTTGTTGGTCTTTAGAAATAGATGAGTCAAAAAAAGCTTCGATATCTTCTAGACTTAAACTTTTTATATTTGAATCAGACTCTGGGATAGATTTTTGCTTTTCAGGAATTGGATAGCACTGAGGCAAACCACTGATATCTAGTTTCGAATAACATGCTTTTTTAAATGCGCCGAAAACTTGATATGGTTGCTGTGACTGGTTGCGAATAGAACGTAAAGGAAAAATCGTACGGTCATGAAATAAAAAAAGTTCTTTACCTTGTTGATTTAAAGCCTGCTGTACAGTTTTATCTCTTTTTAACTCATTCACACCTACTTCTATATTTGAGTAAACATTTTCGATATGAAGTTGATGTGTGAGTTCGCAAATATAATCTGCAATATCTTTCCAGTAGGGAATGACTTGAATAATCAGTGGGATATTAAGCTTCTCTAATTCTTTTTTAAGTTGTTGAAGCTGACGTAAATAGAAATTAATTTTTATAGGTGCATCGTGATGTATTTTCCATTGTTCAGGCGACAAAATAACTAACCCAATTGAAGGTCCTTGCTGGCAAGCATGCCATAAAGCAGCATGGTCTCGAACTCTCAAATCCTGACGAAACCAAATCAGCTGATTTACGTTTGACATGAAAGATACCCTTATAAAGTTGAGTGAGTTAGAGGTTTATTATCAAGATATTATATAAAAATAAATACATAAAAAAAGCAAAGCCGAAGCTTTGCTTTTATCTTCATCTAAAGATGAATTAGTGGTGGTGACCACCTGCACCGTGTACGTGACCGTGATCTAATTCTTCTTCAGAAGCTTCACGGATTTCTACGATTTCAACTTCAAAAGTTAAATCTTGACCAGCAAGTGGGAAGTTAGCATCTACAACAACGTTGTCGCCTTCAACAGCTTTAACAGTTACGATCTGAACGCCGTCATCTGTTTGTGCTTGGAACTGCATACCAGGTTGAATGTTTTCAACACCTTGGAACATTTGAGCTGGAACTTCTTGTACTAGGTCTGGGTTGTATTCGCCATAACCTTCAGCTGCTGGTACATTAACAGTAAATTTGTCACCAACAGTTTTACCTTCTAATGCATTTTCAAGACCAGGAATGATATTGCCTGCACCGTGCAAATAGGCAAGTGGTTCGCCTTGAGATTGATCAAGTGTTTCACCCTCAGCGTTTGTTAATTTGTAGTGGAATGAAACCACGTGGTTATTTGCAATAGCAGTCATGTTTTTGATCCATTCAATCAATTAAAGCGTACATCATAAAGTGAAAAATAAATTTTGTAGACTACAAAATCTTAATCTTTGGCACTTTTTCTAATGCGTTTTTATATAAATAGGGACGAACTTAAAAAATTCAACTTAATACAGCTTAATTTTTGGACGTACACGTCTTGTAAGTAAATCTTTCATTGTGAGTAGTCCAGCTTGAGTGTATCCATGAATCGTTGCTTGATGTAAACGATACAAAGATACGTACATGGTTTTTGCAATATAACCTTGCACACTTACATCGCCAAGTAATTCTCCAACGGCTTTATTACGACTTAAAGACACAAGTGAACCTTTGTCGTTAAACGTGAACATTGGCTGTGAACGGCCATTAAGTCTGGCAGCCATAGCATCGACTAAAAAGCTTGCTTGCTGGCTGGCAACTTGAGCACGTGGTCCAAGAGGAGGGTTTCGTGCATCAAGTTGGCAATGGGCACAATCACCAAACGCAAATACATTTGGGTCAGAATAGGTTTGCAACGTTGCATAGACCATTAAGCGGTTAATGTTATCGCGTTTAAAGTCTGTAAAACTTTCTAATACCTTAGGTGCTTTTACGCCTGCTGCCCAAACGGTAATATCACTTTTGAGTTGGTTGCCATTACTAAAGTAGATGCAATGCTTATCAATTTTTTCAACGCGGTGTTGAGTTAAAATTTCAACACCCATTTTTCTGAGTTGCTCGGCACTGTGTTCAGCAGTTTTATCCGTCAGAGCAGGTAAAATGCGCTCAGAGGCTTCAATGAGTGTAATTTTGACTTGGTTGGGGTGAATTTTCTTTAAGCCATATCGATAAAAGTTTTTGGTTGTTTCAATTAACTCGGCTGCAAGCTCTACACCTGTTGCCCCCGCACCAACGATTCCGATGTTTAAAGTTCGCTGATTAGGTTGATTTTGAGCTTCAATATAAAGATGTAATAAATCTTGCTGGAAAACATCGGCTTGTTTTCTGCTGTCGAGGAAATGGCAGTTTTCACGTACACCCGTGGTATTAAAGTCATTTGATACTGAGCCAAGCGCTAAAATAAGTGTGTCATAACTGAGCTCTTGCGGATGATTCTGTTGATCCTTAGACATTTGAGGGGGCATTAGTTCAATTAATTTTTTATCTTTATTGACCCCAACTAATGTTCCAAGCACAAATTCATAATGATGTTTTTCTGAGTGTGCGAAATAGTTAGTTTGTTCTTCGTGTGGATTTAAAGAGCCAGCAGCGATTTCGTGAAGCAGGGGTTTCCAAATATGGGTGAGGTTTTGATCAACCAATGTAATCTTTGCTTTACGATTTTTCCCAAAAGTTTCACCGAGTTGTGTTGCCAGTTCTAAGCCACCAGCACCACCACCAACAATTACAATATGATGTAAATTTTGGGCCATTTTTTTCACCTAATTATTTTTCTATAAAAAAAGATGGCTAAATTATGCCATCTTTTATTTATAAAATTTATTGTGCGTCTGTGCACAATTTGATGTTTTTAGTGCGAATCTACAGGGTAGAGTTTTGCAGCACTATGTTCACTTGATGAAAAAATAGAGAAGAGGCTAGAAAACCACATTGCAATTTTTTGGAAAATATTAGCTTCTTCAATATGTACATTATCTTCGATTTGAAGACTACGGATCAGTTGATTATTTTGATAAATCGATACTGTTGCCAAACTCATGACTTTCATTAAAGGCGCAGTTAATTTTTTTTCATTGAGTTCAATGTTTACATGTGTTTGAGTCGTTTCGAGAGGAGCAATAACCTTTGGCTGAAGGTTACTATCAAGTACTTGAACGCGCTGAGTGATATTATCAAAATTATTTAAGTCAATTGGTGCTGGGTCAGCATATAAAGAAGTCGTTACAATCGTAGGTTGCTTTGTCGCTACCTTAAACATTTTTAAAGTCGATTTTACAACAGGTAGCTCTGCGATTAATTTTTGCTCAGGAATAATGACTTCATCACGTGTATACGTATAAGCAAGATTCATTAATTTATCTGCAATCTCAGCACGTTTCACCGCACTCGGTGTACCTAAAACGATGACCAATAAACGTCTTTGAGCTAAGTCTGATGAAAATGAAGGACGTGAAGCTGTTAATGCCAAATTATAACCCGCTGCTTTAGTGTAACCAGTTTTCAGACCATCAACAGATGGGTCATATTTCAAAGCAAGGTTAGTCGCATGATGAAAACGTTGATTGAAGCTAAAGCTTGGCATTTTTGAATAATGCAAATATTCAGGCGTTTCTTTAATTACGGCCTGACCTAATAAGCTTAAATCATGTGCCGTAGTGTAATGATCCGGCATCGTAATTCCAGGAGGGTTGCTGAAATGGGTATCTTTCATACCCAAAGCTTGAGCTTCCTGATTCATACGTTGTACAAAATGGGGAACATCACCAGAAATTTTTTCAGCTAGAGTCACGGCTGCATCATTCGCAGACATAACAATTAAACCTGCCAATAACTGATCAACAGAAATTTGTTCACCAGCTTTAAGATACATTTGTGATTCATCCCACTGCACGACACCAACCACTGGTGTTGCAGTAATGATTTCTTCTTTTTTCAGCTTTCCGGCTTTAATCTCTTTTAAAGCAATATAGGCAACCATCATTTTGGTTAAAGATGCTGGCGCACGTTGCACGTGGCTATTATGCTCGGCAATGATTTGACCCGATTGAGTATCTACAATAGTCCATGCGGCGGCTTCAACACTTTCAGGTGCAATATTGAGTAGCGCAGCATTGGTTAGGGTGGTGCAGAAAAGACTGAATAGGGTAAAAAGAGATAGAAAAAATTTCACGGATGACCTTAACTTTTACTGGCAAATACGGGACACAGATGCACAGCATGCTATGCCTTTTTTTAATGGAAGGCTAGTGGAAATTGTTGCCAAAAAATACATGTACGCAAGACGATACAAAAAAGTGATAATCTAATGCGAAGCCGTTCTTATTTTTAAATTGAAGAATTTATGTTGCATTATCAAATTGAGTTCGATGATTACAAACAACACCTTGTTCACGTGACAATTCGTTTTTTAGCCAATCCGAATCAGGAACTTTGGCTGCCAACGTGGATTCCAGGTAGTTATTTAATTCGAGAGTTCTCAAAACATATTGAAGCCGTTAAAGCTTATGATGAAGCTGGACGTCTGTTGGATATTAAAAAAACGAGCAAGAATCGTTGGCGTTTATTTAATACCGATCATGAGTTAATGACGATTGAATATGATGTTTATGCATATGATTTGTCTGTACGTGGTGCATATGTCGATCAGACACGCTTATATATTAATCCAGCATGCGTATGTTTAGCTTTAGAAGGCCAAGAACAGTCTGCTTGTGAAGTCGAAGTGTTCTTACCCGATGAGTTAAAACATTTTCAGTTAGCAACGGGCTTAGCTTCAAAAAGTCTAGTCAAAGGCCGCTTTACTTTAAAAGCCGATCATTATGATCAATTGATTGATAGCCCGTTTGAATTGGCTGATCAAACACGTTTTAGTTTTGAAACACATGATATTGAACATGAGTTTGTAATTTCTGGCCCACATAATGCCAATGTTGATCGCTTAAAAGCTGACATTGAAAAGATTTGTGCAACTGAAATAAATATGTTCGGTTCAGCGCCATTTAAAAACTATACCTTTATGACGATGGCAACAGGGAATAGTTATGGCGGATTAGAACATTGCAATAGCACAAGTTTGATTACACCGCGTGACGATTTGCCAAAATCAAATGAACCTGCTGAACCTTCTAAAGACTATCAACGCTTTTTAGGCTTATGTAGTCACGAATATTTTCATTCATGGTTAGTAAAGTTCATCCGTCCAGAAAACTTTGCAAATTATAATTTGCACCAAGAAGGCTATACCTCTTTACTTTGGATATTTGAAGGCTTTACTTCATATTACGACGATCTGATTTTACTGCGTAGTGGCGTAATTTCTCAGAAGTCTTATCTTGATTTACTCAAAGCACAAATTGATCGCTATTTACAAAACCCAGGCCGTTTTGTTCAAACAGTGGCCGAATCAAGTTTTGATGCGTGGATTAAATTTTATCGTCAAGATGAAAACTCAAATAACGCGGGTACTAGTTACTACAATAAGGGTGCTTTAGTTGCGTTGTGCCTAGATTTAGGTTTACGTCTACGTGGTTCTAGTCTTGATGCTTTAATGCGTCGATTATATGAAAATACTCAAAATGGTATACAAGTAAACGAAAGAACCATTTTTGATTTATGTAAAGAACTGACGGGTGATAATTGGATTGAACAAATTAATCATCTGATTAACACGACTGATGAATTACCGCTTGATCAATTGTTTCCTGAGTTTGGCTTAAGCTATAGAGTTAAAACCGATAAATCTTTGCCATTAGGCTTAAAACTTGTCGATAAGCCAGAAGGTGTGCTTGTGCAAAGTGCCCGTCGTGATAGTGCAGCAGCGAAAGCAGGTATTTCTGCCAATGATGTGATTATTGCAATTGACGGTTTAAAAGCCTCCACTAAGCTTGTCGAGAAGTATGCAAAGCAGGGTGGTGCTTATAGAGTCTTTGCTTTCCGTCGTGATGAGTTAATATCTTTTGAAGTCGATTGCACTACATCTGAATTAACCGAAGTTGAACTCATCGTTGAAGATCAAGCTAAAGCTGAAAAATGGTTAAAAGCTTAGATTAAAGCTAAATAGTTTATAAAAAACCGATGTTTTGCACATCGGTTTTTACTTTTAAGTACGCCCAAATGGTGAAATCCGTTTTACCTTTGAGTTTATTTTGAATGAAAAGTATAATAATTGTCAGAACACTGAAAGATATCTCATGTAATTTAATGATGTTTAATGCCTGAAAAGTGATCTGAATGTGCGTATTGCAATGACTTAGATATCAGAAAATTATCTATATATTTGAATTATGTATTATTTCGCTGCGAAATGTCGTTATCACTGGATATTTCGTTGACTGGAAGGCAATGAGAGCCGATACTCTCAGGGTTTTATTTAAGCATATCGGTTCGTAGGCACTGGGCCAAAAGCTCGGTCCTCAACACTCAATCAAACGGAAGGGGCTATATATGGCTGGTGAAAAGTCAACTATTATTTACACACTGACTGACGAGGCGCCACTATTGGCGACCTATTCGCTACTGCCGATCATTGAGACCTTTACTAAGCCAGCTGGCATCGAGATTATTAAAAGTGACATCTCTGTAGCTGCACGTGTGCTCGCAGAATTCGCTGATTACCTAAGTGAAGAGCAAAAGGTATCCGACAACCTTGCAGAGCTTGGTCGTCTTACACAAGATCCAGATACTAACATTATCAAACTCCCGAACATTAGTGCGTCTGTTGCGCAATTAACTGCATGTATCAAAGAGCTTCAATCAAAAGGTTATGCAATTCCTGATTATCCGGAAAATCCTGCAACCGAAGAAGAAAAATCAATCAAAGCTCGTTATGGTAAGTGCCTTGGTTCAGCAGTAAACCCTGTCCTTCGTGAAGGTAACTCTGACCGCCGTGCTCCAGCAGCAGTTAAAAACTATGCGAAAAAACACCCTCATTCAATGAGCGAGTGGAAACAGTGGTCACAAACTCACGTTTCACATATGGAAGAAGGTGACTTCTACCATGGTGAAAAATCAATGACACTTGATCGCGCACGTAATGTGAAAATGGAACTTATCACGACCAGTGGTAAGAGCATTGTTCTTAAGCCAAAAGTTGCGCTTCAAGAAGGCGAAATCATTGACTCAATGTTCATGAGCAAGAAAGCACTTTGTGATTTCTATGAAAAAGAACTTGATGATTGTAAAGAAGCGGGAATTTTATTCTCTCTACACGTAAAAGCGACAATGATGAAAGTTTCACACCCGATCGTTTTCGGTCACTGTGTGAAAATTTATTACAAAGAAGCTTTCGAAAAACACGGTAAGTTATTTGACGAATTAGGCATTAACGTTAATAACGGTATGGCTGGGTTATACGAGAAAATCGAAACTCTTCCTACTTCATTACGTGAAGAAATCATTGAAGACTTACATGCTTGTCAAGAACACCGTCCTGCACTTGCAATGGTTGACTCAGCAAAAGGCATCACAAACTTCCATTCACCAAACGACATTATCGTTGATGCTTCTATGCCAGCAATGATCCGTGCCGGTGGTAAAATGTGGGGTGCTGATGGTAAGCAATATGATGCTAAAGCTGTTATGCCAGAATCAACATTTGCCCGTATTTACCAAGAAATGATCAACTTCTGTAAGTGGCATGGTAACTTCGATCCGAAGACTATGGGTACTGTTCCGAACGTTGGCTTGATGGCTCAAAAAGCTGAAGAATACGGTTCTCACGACAAGACTTTTGAAATTTCAGAAGCTGGTATTGCAAACATTACCGATCTTGACACTGGTGAAGTGTTATTGACTCAAAATGTTGAAGAAGGCGATATCTGGCGTATGTGTCAGGTTAAAGACGCTCCGATTCGTGACTGGGTAAAACTTGCAGTAACTCGTGCACGTAACTCAGGCATGCCTGCGATCTTCTGGCTTGACCCGTACCGTCCACACGAAAATGAATTGATCAAGAAAGTACAAACGTATTTAAAAGATCATGACACGACTGGCCTTGATATCCAGATTATGTCTCAAGTTCGTGCAATGCGTTACACACTTGAGCGTGTAGTACGTGGTCTAGATACTATTTCTGTGACTGGTAACATCTTACGTGACTACTTAACTGACTTGTTCCCAATTATGGAACTTGGTACGTCTGCGAAAATGTTATCTATCGTTCCGCTTATGGCGGGTGGTGGTATGTACGAGACTGGTGCGGGTGGTTCAGCGCCAAAACACGTACAACAGCTTGTTGAAGAAAACCACTTACGTTGGGATTCGCTTGGTGAGTTCCTTGCTTTAGCAGCTTCTTTAGAAGAAATGGGCATTAAAGAAAATAATGCTCGTGCTAAGTTACTTGCGAAGACGCTTGATGAAGCGACTGACAAGTTACTTGATAATGGTAAGTCTCCATCACGCCGTACAGGTGAGATTGACAACCGTGGTAGCCATTTCTACTTGTCACTTTACTGGGCAGAAGCACTTGCTGCACAGAACGAAGATGCTGAGTTAAAAGCTAAATTTGCTTCACTTGCAAAAACATTAGCTGAAGAAGAACCGAAGATTGTTGCTGAACTTGCTCAAGTACAAGGTAAGCCAGCTGATATCGGTGGTTACTATGCAATTGATAAAGCAAAAGTAGATGCTGTAATGCGTCCAAGTGCTACATTTAATGCAGCTCTTGCAACTGTTGGTGCTTAATTACTAACTCGTTAGTGAATAGCTCAAAAGCCGGTGATAAACACCGGCTTTTTTATTTTTATAAAAATAAATGGTATTAAAAAAGCCCACCGAAGTGAGCTTTGAAAATTTAGATCTTAACGACTATTACGTCCACGACCACGTGGTGCTTTTGTATTTGGACGAGTTGTACCATTGGTCTTACGACGTGGCTTTTCACTTTCATCCATTTGCCAGATACGTTTTGTACCTGATTTTTTCGCAGAACCATCTTTGTTTTTACGAACCATCGGTTTGCCGCCAGTACCACCTGGTTTTTTCACATATGAACGTGAACGATAAGGCTCTTCCGCAGGAACATCTTTAAAGTCAGGATAAAGCAAAGGTTCGATTTCTTTCACATCCCCAGGTCTTAAACCGAGTTGAACTAAATCAATTGAACCAATTTTAGTACGAATTAAACGTAAAGTTGGAAAACCTACCGCAGAAGTCATACGACGAACTTGACGGTTACGACCTTCACAAATAGAGATTTCAATCCAAGATGTTGGAATATTTGCACGATAGCGTACAGGTGGGTTACGCTCCCATAACCACTCAGGTTCACTTATTTTAATGGCAGTAGCCGGAAGCGTCATACCATCATTAAGTTCTACACCTTTACGAAGCTGCTCAAGCGCTTCTTCAGTTACATCGCCATCAACTTGAACTAAATACGTTTTGTATTTTTTATTTGCAGGATTGGTAATGAACTGGTTAAGACCACCATGATCGGTTAAAAAGACTAAACCCTCAGAGTCCATGTCAAGACGGCCTGCCAAGCGCAAAGTCGGGTCATCAACAAAGTCCGAGACGGTCATATGCGCTTCGTCTTTACGAAACTGGGAGAGAACGTCATAAGGCTTGTTGAGAATGACAATTTTCATAAAAAATGGCTTCTTCTTTCAAATAACTAGAGAAAACATTGAGCTATATTTAAGTGTGAAATTTGCTTATTTCCCACATAAATCTCAAAAAGAATTAAATTCGATTAAGCTATTATGCGTTAATAAAAGTTGAAAGTATTGTTTATCGATAATTATTTTTAGTTAATTAAGTATTATAAAAGGGAGAATTTACACAATGGGTTATCAGAAGATCGTAGTTCCTGCTGACGGCGACAAAATTAAAGTAAATGCAGACCTGTCACTGAACGTACCAAACCATCCAATTATTCCTTTCATTGAAGGTGATGGTATTGGTGTGGATATTACGCCAACCATGAAAACAGTTGTAGATGCTGCTATTTTAAAAGCTTACGGTGGCAAGCGCTCAATCGAATGGATGGAAGTGTATTGCGGTGAAAAAGCCAATAAAATTTATGGCAACTACATGCCAGAAGAAACTTTTGAAGCACTTCGAGAATTCGTTGTATCAATCAAAGGTCCGTTAACGACTCCGGTGGGTGGTGGTATTCGTTCACTCAACGTTGCCTTACGCCAAGAATTGGATTTATATGTTTGCGTACGTCCAGTACGTTGGTTTGAAGGCGTTCCTTCACCTGTTCAGCACCCAGAATTAACAGATATGGTGATTTTCCGTGAGAACTCGGAAGATATTTACGCAGGTATTGAATGGAAAGCTGATTCTGAAGAAGCTAAAAAAGTGATTAGGTTTCTTCAAGAAGAAATGGGTGTCACAAAAATCCGTTTCCCTGAAGGATGTGGGATTGGAATTAAACCTGTATCGAAAGAAGGTTCACAGCGTTTAGTCCGTAAAGCCATTCAGTTTGCAATTGAAAATGACAAGCCTTCTGTGACCCTTGTTCACAAGGGTAATATTATGAAATACACCGAAGGGGCATTTAAAGAGTGGGGCTATGAATTGGCTCTAGATCGTTTCGGTGGAGAACTAATTGATGGCGGTCCATGGGTTAAAATTAAAAATCCTAGAACTGGTAAAGACATCATTATTAAAGATGTCATTGCAGATGCATTTTTACAACAGATCCTCATGCGTCCAGCAGATTACTCTGTTATTGCTACTTTAAATTTAAATGGTGATTATATTTCTGATGCTTTGGCAGCAGAAGTAGGCGGTATTGGTATTGCACCTGGTGCGAATATTGGTGGTGCAATTGCAGTTTATGAAGCAACTCATGGTACTGCACCTAAATATGCAGGTCAGGATAAAGTAAACCCTGGTTCTATTATTCTTTCCGCGGAAATGATGCTACGTGATATGGGCTGGACAGAAGCAGCTGACCTGATCATTAAAGGAATTGCTGGAGCGATTGCTGCTAAAACCGTAACTTACGATTTTGAACGCCTAATGCCGGGTGCAACCTTATTACGTTGTTCTGAATTTGGTGATGCGATTATCAAACACATGGAAGATTAAATAAGTTTTGCATAAGAAAGCCCTCGATTGAGGGCTTTTTTTATTGCATAAATTCGGGATGCTTCGGAGTTTTAATAAAACCAGTTTTCTTTTGATAACTCTGGTCTAGGGCCTGGATAACAAGAACGAAAGCAACTAGAAATAAAGGAAAGAGCAGAGTTTTCACGATTTTGTTTCTCCGAGAGTTGAGGTGAAAGAAGGGCGTATAGGAAATAAAAGGCAAACCGCAAAAAGAAGAACGATTCCACCCAAAAGAAAGAGATGGGCATAAGACCAATGCAAATGATGCAAAGTACTAATGACAACTCCACCTAAAAGCTGAGTGCTAGCAAACCCAATAGTGGCAAGGCTCCAAAGTTTTTGATAACGTTGCTCATAAATCTGTAGCAGACTATAAGAACTAATAAATACGGTTGCAGGAGTCAATAAGCCTGTAAGAAGTGAAGACAAAGCTAGTAAAGAAGTGGTCTGTGAAAGGAAAGGCAAAACAACGGCTAGGCAGTAAATGCCATAGAGCCATTTAATGGCCTGTATATATCCCACCAGTCGGCTTAAGCAATAAGCGACAAATGCGCCAATGCAGCTTCCCAATCCATAGAGAACCCAAAATAAATTCCTTTGCTGTAGGGGAAAATGCAGAGTTCCAGATAAATAATCCATCCAAAACAAAGAATGTGGAATATAGGCAAAGGCACTACACATATAGGCAATAATAATGACCAGACCCAAACGTGATTTTTGTGAGGCTTGTAAAGTAGTAGATTGCGGTTTAATCATCTGGGCAGTATTGCTACTTAATAAGCAATAAAGAGTTAAGCTTCCTAATAAAGAAATACCTGCAAAAATATCCCAAACATAATGCACGGGCATATTTTTAAGTAGGGGAATAATAATCGTGGCAGATAAAACCCCTACACCAATCCCGCTAAATCCTAAAAAGTTAACTTTTAATCTTTGCGTGGTGGGAATGTATTTCATTGCAAAGCTAGGTGCCAAAATCATAAGTAAGCCGCCAGCAATACCTGAAATTGTGCGCCAGAAAATGAACCACACCAAAGGCATATCGATGAATGAACAGCATAGTAGGCTAACGCTACCAGCTATAGTCGAAAGTACGATCATGGATGGGACGTACTTTTCTTTAATACTCAATAGTGCTAATAAGGCACCTATGAGATATCCCAATAAATTTGCGCTGCCTAGGTAACTGGCAAAATCATGAGTCCAGTGGTACTGCTCGATCATGATGGGCATGAGTGCGGTATAGGAAAATCTAAAAACACCAATTCCTAAACAAGTTGCCAAAAAGACAATTAAGCTCATTCGATAAAATGTAGACATGAGAAGACGCTCAATTTTTTTATTATTAAAAGCGAGTTTATCAATCATTAAAAATGATTTAATATGATGGAAGTTATCTTATTTTGAGATAGTGAAATGTTACTTAAGTCTTTAGAGTTTTTTTTAGCGGTTGCAGAGAGTGGAAGTTTTTCATTGGCTGCACAAAAAATGTATACGGTTCAATCGAATATCACGAGCCATATAAAAAAACTTGAAGAAGAGTTAGGGGTTATTTTATTCAATCGTAATAATCCTGTGACTTTAACGAATGCAGGACAACAGCTACATAGTTACGCTGTTCAAATGATTGCATTGCACGATAAAGCTAAAAAGATCTTTCAAGAAGGTGATATTGACCCGAATGAAACTATTCGCTTGGGCAGCATGGAAACAACCGCAGCAATACGTTTGCCACAGTTGCTCAATCAATCTATGCAGCAATATCCTACTTTGCCTATTGAGCTTCAAACTCATCCGACCCGTTATTTATTAAATGCGGTACATCAGGGGGAATTGGACTGTGCTTTTGTGGCATCTAAACATTCGATTCCTGAGTTATATAGTTTTCCTGTGTGGCATGAAGAGCTGGTTTTGGTTTGCCCTAAGCAACAACAGAGTTTTCCAGACAAGGCAACCCTTGCAAAGACCAGATTTATTGCATTTCGGCAAGGTTGTTCATATCGACATGCCATAGAGCTTTTCTTGAATGACTTTAGTATTCCGCCTTCGCAAATTATGGAAATGGGTAGTCTTGACGGAATCGTGAGCTGTGTAGAGTTGGGTGTTGGTTTTGCTTTATTACCGAAATCATATCTCACAAAAGTTGCAGATAAAGTTTCAGTTAATTGTTTTGGACTAAATACAGAATCTGCTTTTTTCACTACCTATTTAGTTGCCCAGTTACCGGAAACATGGGGGACCAATTTAAAGCAATTTATTCATTTTATTGAGCAGCAATTTGAATTAAAGGTTGCTTAAGTAGAGGCTGGTTTTTATACATAAATATCTCACTTAATTTATAAATTAAAAGTGATATATATGTATTTAAAAGTCATTTTATATTCTCACGCAAGTTTGTAATCATCTTGATGCTATAAAATTGTTGAAAAGGGTAGTTTATATAGGCCGGCTATGGTCAAATATGCCCCCTTGAAAGATGACACAAGCAATAATTTGGAGTTTGGGAATGAATATACCCTTAATCATCAATATTGTGGTTTTTGTCGGGTTAATATTTTTACTCGCCCAAACACGTAAAACAGACTGGAGCTTATCGAAAAAAGTTCTGGCTGGCTTAGTTCTAGGTGTTGTGTTTGGTTTAGGACTACATTTGATTTATGGCGGTGGCCATCCGATTCTTGCTGAATCTATTAGCTGGTTTAATATCGTTGGAAACGGTTATGTAAAACTTTTACAAATGGTCGTTATGCCTTTGGTATTTGTGTCTATTTTGGGAGCGGTTGCAAAATTACACCAAGCCTCATCTTTAGGCAAAATCAGTTTTTATACGATCGGCACTTTACTTTTTACAACGCTGATTGCTGCACTCGTAGGTGTATTTGTTACTAACCTATTTGGCTTAACGGCGAAAGGTTTAGTGCAAGGTGCTGCTGAAACTGCACGCTTAACTGCCATTAATACAGATTATGTAGGCAAAGTTACTGATTTAAGTGTACCGCAATTTATTCTTTCCTTTATTCCAAGTAATCCATTTGCTGAATTAACTGGTGCAAACCCAACTTCAATTATTAGTGTGGTTATTTTTGCTGTCTTTTTAGGTATAGCTGCGCTTAACCTAATGAAAGATGATGCAGAGAAAGGCCAGCGTATTCTGACTGCAATTCAGACTTTACAGTCTTGGGTAATGAAGTTGGTTCGTTTAGTGATGACACTTACACCGTATGGTGTTTTTGCCCTCATGACCAAAGTTGTGGCAAGTTCGAATGTGGCAGATATCTTAAATCTAGGCGGTTTCTTGGTGGCATCTTATTTAGGTTTAGCCATCATGTTTGTCGTGCATGCCATTATTTTGACCCTGACAGGTGTTTCTCCAGTTAAGTTCTTCAAAAAAGTTGCTCCTGTTCTGACTTTCGCATTTACCAGCCGTTCAAGTGCTGCCAGTATTCCACTGAGCATTGAGACGCAAACTCGCCGTTTAGGTATTCCTGAATCTATTGCAAGTTTTTCTGCTTCTTTTGGTGCGACCATTGGTCAAAATGGTTGCGCGGGTTTGTACCCAGCAATGTTGGCAGTCATGGTTGCGCCAACCATGGGAATTAACACGCTAGATCCAATGTGGATTGCATCGTTAGTGGGTATTGTGACTTTAAGTTCAATTGGGGTTGCCGGAGTAGGTGGTGGTGCGACTTTTGCTGCACTGATTGTTCTTCCAGCTATGGGTTTACCTGTGACTTTAGTTGCACTTCTTATTTCAATTGAACCACTCATTGATATGGGACGTACTGCATTAAACGTAAATGGTTCAATGACTGCGGGTGTAGTTACGAGCCAATTTATGGGTCAGACTGATAAAGACATATTAAATAGTGAAGATGAAATTGAGTTAACTCAACATCATTAAGAATGAGTATTAAACGGCTCATCCACTTTGGATGAGCCGTTTTTTTATATGCTTAAATTGCCACTGTGATGTTAATTTTTAAAAAACTGTATCTGTTTTTCTTTTAAATAATTTTCGAAAATGAACCTATTACAAAAGAGAGCACTATCATGAAAATGTATCAAGTCGATGCTTTTACAAAAGAGTTATTTCGTGGCAATCCAGCTGCTGTGATTGTTGAAAAAGAATGGCTAGATGCAGATTTAATGCAAAAGATAGCACTCGAAAATAACTTATCTGAGACTGCTTTTGTAAAAATCATAGACGCTGAAAATTATGAAATCCGTTGGTTTACGCCAACAGTTGAAGCTGATTTTTGTGGGCATGCCACTCTTGCCAGTGCTTTTGTATTATTTAAAGATTTTACTGACAAGAAGACCATTAATTTTCATGTCCGAAACTTAGGGCTTTTTATCGTTCATCAAGATGATGATGGTAAAATCAGAATGAATTTTCCAATTCGTAAAGCTCATCAAGTCGAAGATTACCCAGTGGTTTTACGTGAGGCATTAACCAAACCCTTTAAAGCGGTTTATCAAAATGTTCAAGCTTACATTGTAGAATATGAGTCAGTGCAAGATGTATTGGATGAGCAGCCTGATATGAGTTTGCTCAAAACTTTAGGTAAGTTACGTACTGCTATTACAGCAAAAGACATGGATGTTGCAATAACCTCAAAAGCAGACCAGCAATACGATTGTGTATCGCGTTATTTTGCACCTGTCGCGGGTATTAATGAGGACCCTGTTACAGGTTCAGTTCACACCGCAATAGCGCCGTTATGGGCAGAAAAGCTGGGCAAAAATAATATTTTGGCTTATCAGGCTTCTAGCCGTGGAGGCGTTTTATATTGCAATATCCTGTCTGAAGAGCGTATTGAAATTTCAGGGTATGGAAAACTTTATATGCAAGCTGAAATTTTTCTTTAAAATATAAGGCCGTTTAAATAAACGGCTTTTTTTTCAAATCTTTACTATTAATGTCAGCTTAAATTTCCTACTATAGTCCCAGAACTATTGATTTTTTATTATTCAAATTAATTGGTATTTATATGTTTATGCAGTTTAAACAACTGACTCTCTCCCTATGTATTCTTGGTTTAAGTGCTGCGTCTTTTGCACAAACCACACTAGTAAAAAGCAAGCAAAATATTGAGGAATATAAATTAGATAATGGTTTTCGGGTTGTACTTGCACCGAACGACAAAGAAAATAAAATCTTTATTAATACCATTTATTTAACTGGTTCATTAAACGACCCGCAAGGTAAAAGCGGTTTAGCTCATTTGCTTGAACACTTGGCTTTTAAGGGGACAAAAAATGTTAAAGGGGAAGAATTCCAGCGTCGTCTA
Source organism: Acinetobacter sp. NIPH 542 (assembly GCF_000369825.1). Taxonomy (NCBI): domain Bacteria; kingdom Pseudomonadati; phylum Pseudomonadota; class Gammaproteobacteria; order Moraxellales; family Moraxellaceae; genus Acinetobacter; species Acinetobacter sp. NIPH 542. The sequence continues at coordinate 2,241,416 of NZ_KB850206.1, read as the reverse complement.
GATCAATATACATTGATGACGAACGCCAGCACAGATTATTACTCGACCAAATATACCAATATCGTTCGTCCGGAAAAGACTGCACTCAATGAAGTGCTATATCTTGAATCGGAACGTATGGATAAATTAGTTCTACAAGAAAAATTTGTTCCTTCTGAAATTGAAATCGTAAAACGCGAACGTGAAGTCCGTATGGATCAGCCTTTTGCTGTCCTGATGGATCAAATGTGGAAGTCAGCTTATGGTAACCAATATTTAGGTCGTTTACCGATTGGCGATTTACCTGAGCTTAAATCGATTAAAATGCCTGAACTGAATCAGTTCTATCGTAGCTGGTATGCGCCTAATAATGCAGTCATGGTAATTTCAGGTAAGTTCGATAAGACAGATGTCTTAAAAACCATTGATCAATACTTTAGCCCAATTGCGGCGCGTGATGTTCCTAAACCTGTACAGATTCCTGTGCTCGACTCTACAAAAATAAAAAATCGTCAGTTTGTGGTGAAAAAGGGGAGCGATCTCGCTAAATTCCATATCTATATGAATGGTAAAAATACCAAAATTCAGCCAACGCTCGCTTTAGCGCCGTTGTTGTATACCATGCAGCCAAGTGGTCACCTATACCAGAACATGGTTGAAACAGGCATTACCACAAATGTTGATGCGAGTACGTGGTTAGACCAAGATTTTAATGTGGTGTTTCTGGGTGCCATTTATGCACCAAGTAATGACCCTAAAAAAGTTGAAAGCTCTTTGCTAGCGGGTATCGAGAAAGGAAAGCCTTTTACTGAAGTTGAATTAAATCGTGTTAAGAGTTTAATGAAAACTCAAGGTGATTTAATTACTAAAGATGCGGTAGCACTTGGGTCACGTTTGAGTGATTACACGGTTGCTGGCGGTCAATGGGATCAATATTTTAAAGATTTAGATTCAGTAGAAAACGTTAAGTTAGACCAAGTGAATCAAACTTTAAAACAATTCCTTGTTGCAGAGCATCGTATTGACGGTGATATTTTGCCAACACCTGAAGATCAGAAAAAAGCTCAACAGCAAAATGCAAAAGACGCACCTAAAACTCTAGATCAGGTAGAAGCAAAGGCAGAGCCTTTAAAAGATCCGAAGGTATATCAACAAGAAGTCGCGGAGTTTTTAAAAACTTCTAAGCAATATGTTGAAAGCAATGAGAAAAAGATTATCCGTGGAAAACTGAAAAATGGAATGAAGTACGCTTTATTCCCAGTTGAAACACGTGATGATCGTACTTATGCAACGATTACGATGGACTTCGGAACAGAAAAATCTTTATTTAATAAAGGTACGGTCGTTGATTTAACTTCATACTTATTGCTTCGTGGTTCTGATAAATACAGTTTGCAAGATATTGCCGATAAATCGATTGATGCGGGCGGCGCGGCTTATGCAAGTGCTGACGGCAATGGCATGACTATTAATATTCAGTCTAAATCAGAAAAATTTGATGAGTTTTTCGAGTTTGTTCTTGATGTGATGAAAAATCCAAAATTTGAGCAATCTCAATTTGATTTAATTAAATCGCAAAGTTTATCAAGTCTTGATCGTCCTTATACCGAGCCAGATGTAGTAGCTGGCTTAACACTTTCACGTTTACTCGAAGAATATCAACCGGGTGATTTGCGTTATCACTTTGAACCTGAACTGGCAAAACAGCAATTGAAAAATGCAACTCAAGAGCAAGTGAAAGAGTTGTATGAGCGTTTCTTTGCAATGAACCATGCTCAAATTGCCATTACGGGTAAATTTGATGCGAAAAAAATGCAGAAATTACTTAATCAGGAATTTGGTCGTTGGAATGGTAAACAGCCTTATCAAAAAATCTTGATTAATCATGTTGATTTTCCAGCTCAGCAAGTTCATGTTTTATCTGAGCAGCGCGAATTTGGTAGTTACCAAAGTGTGCTTTCAATTCCAGTTGGGAAAAACCATCCAGATGCATCTGCATTAATTTTACTTAACTATATTTTAGGTGAGTCTCAAATTTCATCACGTTTGGCTCAAGAGCTTCGTGAGAAAAATGCGCTAGTCTATGGTTTTGGAAGTGGGCTGCAACTTGACCGTGATACGAATGTAGGGGCCTTAAGCATTAGTGCAAATTATACTTCTGGTCGCTCAGCACAAGTGTCTGCATCAATACATAAAGTGTTGAATGACTTGTTGAAAAATGGTGTGACTGAGCAAGAGCTTGAAGCTGCTAAAGCAGATATCATGAAGAAACGCGTTACGGCCTTAGAAGATGAACGTAATATTCATGGGATGTTAAATCTACAGCTTGAAACAGATAAAACATTACAAGACCGTATTCGACATGATCAAAACTTGACTAAACTGACTGTTGCAGACGTAAATGCAGTAATTAAAAAGTATATTAAACCTGAGCATTTGGTCGAAGTAATGGCTGATCAATATGGACAGGCAGCAAAAAAATAAAGTCTTATCGCAAATAAAAAGCCACTAAATTGTGGCTTTTTATTTGGATGTTTAAATCATCTTAATGGTCATGTTTATGCGCATGAAAATCTTCATTTTTACGGAAACGTAAATAATTTTCGAACTGTTCGCAGTACTCATCAAAGTTATCTTCAAGCATCATTTGAAATTGTTGCACAAGATAAGACATCACTTGATCTTTAGCAGCGCGCATTTCTTCGCCATCTTTAAAATTATTTGCTGCTACCCACGTGTTAAAACGGGCACTAGCAAACAACATTGCTGCACTTACTTGACCACGTAGTTCAGCTGGATCTGGCTTTTCACCTTTTGGCGGGCGACAAAAATCATTAGCTTGTTTAATGAATTCATCCGCACGCTCAAAGAAAACAGCATTTAATGCTTCTTCTTCAGTAATATCTGTTGCATTAATCTTTTGAGACATGACTTATTCCCGCAAAAATAGAGCTGCTTATTATAGGCAAACGCTTGCGGAAACAAAACCTTTGACTTAGTCTGTAAATAGCCTAAGTATTGGTTGGAGAGTTTAATATGCAAGATGCGATTGCTATTCAAAGTTTAAAAACAGATATTGCTTTATTGCGCCAGCATGTTTTCCCACCTCAATATTTAGAGCATGTCGAAGGGCTGCCGATTTATTATGGCTTGCAAGAAGAAGTCGAAAATTATTATCACCAATGGCAGGACCTAATTGAAAGGGCACAAGAACTTTTTCAGCCATTTATGGAAGATGAATTACCAGATGCCATTCATTTGCCAAGTCATTTAAATTTACCGCTATTCTTTTTTCATGTAGATCGAATTCGGATTAATAAAACACGCGCAAAAGAATCGAAAACTTTCCGTGGTGTGGCAAGTCTTATTGAAAAATGCGGGCAGTTCGAAACTGATCAGATTTTTACAATGCAAGAATGGTTGCAAAGCGATGATACTGCGGCTCTAGTTGCTCACCGTGAATTTATCGATTTAAGAACGTATGTATTTCAACATGGACAAAGTGAATATACCCGTTCACGGTTTTATACCAATGGTATTGTGTTAGGGGTAGAACCACATTTTAAATTGGTCGATGCCCGTGATAAGCCAAGAAAGCAACGTAGTGATAGCTATAATGACCCGTTAGCAGATAACGGTGTGTGGAAAGTATTTGGTAAATACCGATAAAAAGTCGCTGCCTGTTTACAGCGACTTTTTATAAATTACCAGAAAGTTTCAGCTTGGCTAAAAGTTTGTAAAGTTTTTGCTGAGCGCTTTTGTAGGTGCGGTTGTTTGGCTTTTACCCAGCCTAAGGCAAACCAGAAAGATGAGTCATTTTCGACAACTTTATTGAAAATACCTTCCGCAATAAATAAGTCGTTATATTGACCTAAGGTGTTTTGTACAGGTTGTAGATGTTTTAAATATTGCTGTACTTTCTTGTCAGGATAAAGACTTGAAATAAACTCAACACAATAACGTAACTGCTTAGCTGTCTTTCGTATTTTGTGCTGTTCAGAAACTTCAAGCTCAGAGAAGTGTTCAGCATTGCTAATCACTTTATGATGTAATTTATCTAAACTCTTTTTAATATGTTTTTTTAATCCACCTGTTTTGTTCTTTGAATCTTCTTCTGAATACGCAAATGCTAATAAATCGAGTAATAGCTTAATCGTGTCCGCAGAGGTAAAGATTGTTGAGAGTTCTTTTGAGGGCTGAACTGAAACAGGTAGTAAAAGTTCTGGTGAGCCATGTTGTTGAATGACAGGTAACACCTCGGTACGGATAGCATCTTCATCACGAGTGTCTCCAAGCTTACGGAAAAGCTCGGCAATTTGTTCTTCCCAAACAGGGTTTAGCTCGCTTGACCAGCCAGAGAAGTGTTTTAGTGCACTGCGTAAACGACGTAAACTTACACGTGCCTGATGAATATGCTCAGGTTCGGCAACTCCATCGGCAATTACAGCCATATTGGGTAAGAATTGTCCTAAACAGTTTTCGATAATCTTTTTTAGAGCCTGTTCAGCAGTAATATCTTTATTTAATGTCAGCGCTTTGGCATGTACAGCGGGTGAGGCTGCTTGCCCCAGTGCTAATAAATTCCCACGCTCGGCTTTACTTCTGACATCAAGCCAAAGGGCATAACGATTAATCCATTGCTGTGCAAATTGAATTAGCGTTTTTACTGCGCCTTGCTTAAGTTCAAATTCGACTTCACAAATTATACTTTGTGTATCTGCTGTTTTTACGACCCCATCATCTAAGCAAACTTCAATAGCCGTATTATCTGCTTCAAACACATGATAGGTGCGCTGTACATCAGTCTCAAACTGCAAACTTAGTTTTTCAGCTTGCGTTCCTAAAACTGCGTTAATTAAATCAGTTACGACTTTATTATTTTGATATAACTCAAGGTTTAAGTCCGGTTCTTGGTCACAAGCACCTAAATGAATTTCTTCTTCAACACGGTGCAGGTGGCTTTGACCTGCGGCTTTAAATGTTTGTACCCATTGATCATCTTCTTTACGTAAACGTAGGGCCATGCCATTTTTTGCGAGTAATCGATCAGGGGTATCGTAATATTTTGCCTGTAAGTGAATATATTTCGCTTTATGTTTTTTTAAGTATTGCTGGACAGTTTTTTTCTTCGATTCAGGTAACTGAAACTTTAGTTCGACTTCGACCATAATATATCTCCCTGAATCAGGTATTTAAACTATCTTGAATAAGTATAATAGCTTAGTCCTAAAAGTAATGCTTTTGATAGAGAAAGTTACAATCAAACATATGACGCTAGGCTTTTATTTAGGTGTACAATCAGGTGACGTTTTGATCAAATAAAAATCAGGAAGATGATCGTGAATGCACCAGTAAACTTTAGCCATGAAGCTCAGCCAGAGTTTGAATTGCCGATTAAAAACTATCAGGAATTTTATCGTTTTTATTTAACCGAACACCGTAACATCATGAGCAGACGCTTGCATGTGGTGGGTAGCAGTATTGGCATATACTTTTTTTCAAAAGCAATTCGTAAGAAACAAGCCAAATATGTGCTTTATGGTTTGGTAGTGGGTTACGCAAACGCATGGGTTGGACATTTTGTGTTTGAAAAAAATAAGCCTGCCAGTTTTAAACAACCTTTCTATAGCTTTATTTCTGATTGGCGAATGCTATCTGATGTTGCACGTGGTCGTTTGAGTTTGACTGATCGCAAGTTTGATAAAATACCAAGTTAATTTTTACTTTCTATTCTAAATATACCGATTGGTACTGGTAAGCCTATATCAATCGGTACTTATGATGTCCTATAAATCCGTTATACTAGCGAAGTTTTTTAAAGCGAGAGTAGAGTATGCGCGGTTTATATCTCATTACCAATGATGACCCAATCCAATTATTATTAGAAAAACTAGACGCCGCACTCGCAACTCGTCAGGTCGCAATTTTACAGTACCGCCGTAAGAAAGTAGAAAAAGTCGACCAACCCGCAGAAGTCGAACAAATCAAACTATTGTGTGAAAAATATCAAGTTCCATTTGTAATTAATGATGACCTAAAACTGGCCGCTCAATTTGGATTAGGTGTGCATTTAGGGCAAAGTGACGGTGAAATTACCGATGCAAAATCGCAATTACCAGAAAATGTAATTATTGGTCGTACTTGCCTAAACTCATTAGAGCTTGCACAAAAAGCAATTGCAGATGGCGCGACTTATATTGCATTTGGTGCAGTCTACGCGACCTCTACAAAACCTGAAGCAGGTAATGTGGGCATCGAAGTGATTAAGCAAGCAGCAGCTCAATATGATTTACCCATTTGTGCGATTGGTGGTTTAACTGTTGAAAACTCAAAACCTGTGATTGAGGCTGGGGCTGACCTCTGTGCAGTCATTAGTGATATATTAGGCCGATCAACTGCTGAAATTCCTGCCCGTGTAAAGGCCTGGGCACAATTATTTTCTTAAGCTTTCAAAATTATTTTTTAGATATTTAAGACGAGCATTTCCATGAGTTTATCTCCAAAGCAAGAACAGTTATTTAAACAAGCCAGCAAACACATTCCTGGTGGTGTGAACTCTCCGGTACGTGCCTTTAATGGCGTTGGAGGAACACCAGTTTTCATTGAGAAAGCTAAAGGTGCTTATTTGTGGGATGTCGATGGCAAGCGCTATGTTGACTACGTTGGTTCTTGGGGACCAATGATTTTGGGTCATGCTCATCCAGAAATTATTAAAGCGGTACAAACAGCAGCAGAAGATGGTTTAAGTTTTGGTGCACCAACCGTACACGAAACGACTTTGGCAGATATTATCTGTGAAATCATGCCATCAATTGAATTGGTACGTATGACTAACTCTGGCACAGAAGCGACCATGACGGCTATTCGTTTAGCGCGTGGTTATACTGGCCGTGACAAAATTGTGAAGTTTGAAGGTTGCTACCATGGGCATTCTGACTCGCTGTTAGTAAAAGCAGGTTCGGGCTTACTCACTTTAGGTGAAGGTGAACCAACTTCAAAAGGTGTTCCAGTTGACTTTGCTAAACACACTTTAACGCTGCCTTACAACGATATTGCCGCACTAAAAGAATGTTTTGCTAAATTTGGTCATGAGATTGCGGGTGTAATCATTGAACCTGTCGCAGGTAACATGAATATGGTGAAACCAATTGATGGTTTCTTACAAGCCATTCGTGATGTGTGTGATGAATATAAATCTGTCTTTATTATTGATGAAGTCATGACAGGTTTCCGTGTTGCATTAGGTGGCGCTCAATCAGTTTATAACGTTAAACCAGACTTAACGACCTTAGGTAAAATTATTGGTGCGGGCTTACCCGTTGGTGCGTTTGGTGGTAAGCGTGAAATCATGGAATGTATCGCACCTTTAGGTGGCGTATACCAAGCAGGTACTTTATCTGGGAATCCACTCGCTATGCGTGCTGGTATCGAGATGTTCAAACATTTACGTCAACCAGACTTTTACAGCAACTTATCAGCTCAACTTGAAAAGTTACTTGCAGGTTTACAAGCGGCGGCTGATGAAGCGGGGATTCCATTTAAAACTCAGCAAGCTGGTGCAATGTTCGGTCTTTACTTTACCGATCAAGAAGACATTACAAGTTTCGACTCTATGCTGGCATGTGATATTGAAGCTTTCAAAAAGTTCTTCCATGGCATGCTAAAGCGCGGGGTAAACTTGGCACCGTCAGCATTTGAAGCAGGCTTTATTTCATCTGCTCATTCTGATGAAGATATCGAATATACGATTCAGGCTGCAAAAGAAACATTCGCTGAAATGAAGTAAGCAAAAGGCCCGTTTAAAACGGGCTTTTTAATTTGAGCTATTTTTTTATTTGTAGAGAACAATGTTTTATCCTTTACCTCGAAAAATCCAATTAGCAGCAAATACTTCAAATTGGCCGATTGAGTCTACACAAAGTATTTTGCTCATGATTGGACTAAATGAACTGGAAAATGCACCTGACTGGGCGCACCAACCATTAGCCGATCATTTAGAATTGCTAAGTAAAAGAGCGCAGGCGCTCGAAATTCCAGTCATTTTTATTGATGCATCTCAGCTTCAGCAAACCATGTTGCAGCTTGGTCAGCGACTGTCATCAAATAGTAAAGCCCAAGTTGTGATGGCTGGTGATTTATCACCTCTTTTTAAACAGGTCATGCAGCTTGTTTTATCTATTACCGATTATGTAGCTATTGTAAATGATGCGATCTTGGCGGCTAATCTAGAGCAGCATATTCAATGGGTTGAAAAGCTCAGTTTTGACCATATAAAACATTTAAATACACAGACCTTAATGCGCCTATGGTCTTTAAGTGCACCGTCTGAATATATCTTGTCGGATAAAGGAATTTTATTGGCGATTGCTGAACAGGTTGGGCGACATCCTATGGAAGTTCACCCTGAAATTGATCTAAGAAACTACGGATTAAATCAATCTGCTGTGAATTATCTAGTCGACCTCTGGCGTGCGAACGGTGCAAGCCTGAGCGCTGAAGAGGTGATGCAAGCACCTACCTTGCAACATATTATGCAGTTATTGAAGCATTGACTCACCATAGACCCAACGTGCGCCATAATATTTGCAAATTATGCTGTTAATTTACCCGAACGGCATTGTAATTCGGACGTAAGCTTTTTATTATTGCCCGCTTGTTTTTCATCTTACCTTGGGAATACAACTTTGAGTGATTTTCTAAGTGAACATCTGATCTATCGTGATGATGATTTTATGGTGATTCATAAACCTTCGGACATCTTGAGTGTTCCGGGTAAGGGTGATTTACATGATAGCGTTTTGACAAGGTTGGTTGCGATTGAGCCTAAAACTTTGCTTATTCACCGTCTAGATCGAGACACTTCAGGTATTTTGGTATTTGGTTTATCTAAGCGCGGTCAAAGTGCGATTGCGCGTCAATTTCAAGATCGTCAGACTTCAAAAATATATGAAGCGCTTGTCGCAGGTCATTTAGAGGGTGAAGGGACTGTAGATATTCCTGTCATCTATGATCCAAGCCGACCACCTTTACATATTGTCGACGCTTCTCACAACAAACCTGCCTTAACACATTGGCAGGCAATAGAACATTTTCAGATTCAGGGACAGCCTGTAACGCGTGTGAAATTAACACCAATTACGGGTCGATCCCATCAACTCCGTGTACACATGCAATATCTTGGGCATCCAATTGTAGGTGACACGCTGTATGCAACACCGGAGCAGCAACTTGTTCCGCGTTTGTGTTTGCATGCCAAACAGTTAAGTTTTAATCATCCTGTCACAGCAGAAACATTAACTTTTGACTGTCCTGTACCGTTTTAATGTAAAAATTTTAATGCGTGATTTTTTGTAGCAAAACGATTTAATTGGTTTTTGCTTCAAAATTTTGCTTTAAAGACTACATAAAAAGATGCAAAAATAAGCTAATTTGCATCGTACAATATGTAGTGCGAACTTGAGAGAAAGGTGGAAAAATTGCAGCAGTATGCTATTGGTCAACGTTGGCTATCAGACACAGAGACTGAGCTCGGTTTAGGTGTACTTATTGATGTAGATGAAAGATCTGTCAGCATTTTATTCCCCAAAAGTGATGAGACACGTGTATATGCACGTAATAACGCTCCACTATCTCGTATCATCTTTAACACAAATGATGAAGTTCAAGATCAAGAAGGCAAGAAGTGGATTGTTGAATCTGTTGAAGACCGACATGGTGTTTTGCGTTACAACGTTGTTCGTACATTAGAAAATGGCGAGCAAGATCGTAAAGCGTTGAACGAAACACGTATCGGTGCGCAAATTCAGTTGTCGAAACCTTTAGATCGTTTGCTTGCAAGTCAGGTCGACTATAAAGAGTGGTATGACCTGCGTATTGAAGCGATGCTTATGCAAGCACAAATGCAGAATAGTCCTCTACGCGGTATGATTGGTGCGCGAGTTGGTTTAATTCCGCATCAGCTTTATATTGCACACGAAGTTGGTAAGCGTTTTGCACCTCGTGTTTTACTTGCCGATGAAGTGGGCTTGGGTAAAACAATTGAAGCTGGCTTAATTATCCACCAACAGCTTAAAACCGGTCGCTCAGAACGAATTCTTATTTTAGTCCCTGATTCTCTACAGTATCAGTGGATGATTGAAATGCGCCGTCGTTTTAACTTGCAATTCTCTCTGTTTGATTTAACACGTACCGCATCTATTAAAGAACATGACCCAGAACTCAATCCATTCTTAACTGAGCAATGTATTATTGCGAGTGTTGACTTAATGGTTGACCATGATGATTTGCGTGAGCAAGCCATCGAAGCTGGGTTTGATTTGCTCGTGGTCGATGAAGCACATCATTTGATGTGGAGCGAAGAAGAAGGCGGTAATGATCGCTACGATTTAATTGAAGAGCTAGCTGAAAATACGGCTGGGGTATTGTTGCTTACTGCAACACCTGAACAGCTTGGTGTGGAAAGTCATTTCGCACGTTTACGTTTACTTGATCCGCAGCGTTTTAGCAGTTTAGAGCGCTTCTTAGATGAAGAAACTCAGTACCAGCAGACTGCAAAAATTGCTGAAGTGCTGATGTCTGATCAACCTTTAGCTCCTGAGCATTTATCTGCTTTAGAGGGCTTGTTAGGGCATAGTATTGAAGACCAGCCTGAACAGCGCTTTAGAGCAATTCACGAATTATTAGACCGTCACGGTACAGGTCGTATTTTATTCCGTAATACACGTGAAGCAATTCAAGGCTTCCCTGGGCGTGATTGTCAGCCAGCACCATTACCAGCACCAGAAGATTGGTCAAAAGATGGAAAACTGCGTGAGCAGATGTGGCCTGAAGAAGCACAAATTGATGGTTCATGGATGCAAAATGACCCACGTGTGTTATGGGTAATGGAAGTTCTACGCAAAGATCTCAAGCATAAAAAAGTGCTTTTAATTGCGCGTAGTGGGCCAGTTGTTGAAGCTTTAGAAAATGTGTTGCGTTTGCATGCAGGCATCCGTACTGCCATGTTCCATGAAGGCATGAGCTTACTTGAACGTGACCAAGCGGCTGCTTATTTTGCTGAAGAAAGCTATGGTGCACAAATTTTACTGTGTTCGGAAATTGGTTCGGAAGGCCGTAACTTCCAATTTGCCAGTGATCTAATTTTATTTGATCTGCCAGCTAATCCAGATGTTTTAGAGCAACGTATCGGACGTCTAGACCGTATTGGCCAAGAAAACCGTATTCAGATTCATGTGCCATATCTTGTGGGAACAGCTCAAGAGCGTATGTTCCGTTGGTACAATGAAGCACTTAATATTTTCAGCAATATTTCGCCAACAGCGCAAACGCTGCAAGAGAATTTTATTGTTGAATTGAAAGACTGTTTGCTTGCAGACCAAGGTCAAACATTTGAAGATTTGCTTGAAGAAGTGAATGTTCAACGTCAAGCTTTAGAAGCTGAACTTCAAGCAGGCCGAGATCGTTTACTTGAATATAACTCATGTCGTCCAATCGTGGCGCAAGAGATTGTTCAGGCCTTAGAAGATTATGATGACAACACAACGCTCCCAATGTTTGTGAAGCGTTTCATGTCATCAACCAATATCGACTTTGATGAGCAAAGTAACGGTACGGTAATTATTCGTCCAACAGATCAGATGCAAGTGCAAGGTTTGGCGTTAGACGAAGAAGGCATGACGGCAACGTTCTATCGCGATCAAGCACAGCTTCGTGAAGATGCCCAATATTTAACTTTAGAGCATCCATTCATTGAAAGTGTAATGGAAATGATCCGTACACAATCATTTGGTAGTACTAATGTTGCTGTACTCAAATCTAATGCGTTAAAGCAGGGTTCAGTATTAATCGAAGTGTGGTTTAAAGTCGATGTGGTGGCACCTAAGGCATTAAATCTACCATCGAGCTTACCTAAGCAATTAATTCGTGTGCTATTAAGCGAAAATGGTCAAGATTTGTCTGAGAAAATTGATCCGACTATCTTAAAACCATATTTACACCATTTAGATGGCAATAGCTGTCGTCAGGTGGTTAAAGCTCGCCGTGATATCATTGAGGAACGTTATAAACAAGCGTTAGATATCGCGAAAGTTGATTTGCCACAGCTTCAGCAGCAAGCAAAAGAACACTATGGTAATAAATGGCAATATGAAATTGACCGTTTAACCTATTTAAAACAGTTCAACCCAAGTATTCGTCAAGATGAAATTGAACGCTTACAAAAGTTGCAAAAAGAAGGCTTGAGCTTGCTTGATGGTTTAACTGTTACACCAGAAGCAATTCAAGTATTAGTTGTGGTTAAGCCATAATTAACTCAAAGTAAAAAAAGCGCCTAGAGGGCGCTTTTTTTATAGATCGATTTTGAATTAGATCAGACCAGCATCTTTTAGTTCTAATTTTAAATATGCATAAAAAATTGGAGCCGCGATTAAACCACCTAAGCCAAAAATTGACTCAAATACTAGCATTGCCAATAAAATTTCCCATGCATTTGCATTGATTTTATGGCCAATAATTTTAGCGTTAACAAAATATTCAAGTTTATGAACCAGAACGAGATAAAGTAATGCTGCTCCTGCTAGTCCGAGTGAAACAGTAAGAGCGGCAATGAACGTTAATGTGTTGGAAATAAGATTACCTAAAATTGGAATCAGTCCAAACATAAAGGTCAAAATAGTGAGAGTTTTGGCAAAAGGAAGATGGACTCCCCAAAGCGGTAATAAAATAAAAGCGAATAAAATAAAGAGCAGGGTATTAATGGCTGAAATTTGTATTTGTGCAAAAACAACGTTTTTAAATGAAATTGATAATTTTTGAATGCGTTGAATCAGAAGAGATTTAAAAACAGGCTGGGGCCTACGGTGGTGAAAACCATGTATAGCGACCAAAATACCGATAATGAGGCCCATAACCATAGTCACGAAGTTATGCAAAATATCTGAACTGGCATTTTTTAATGTGGTCACGTTGTTCTTCATAAATGCAAAGATTTCGTCTTTTAAATCTGTCACGCTATCGGGAATATAACCTGGAAGATATTTGCTAATTTCAGCTTGTAAATGCAGTAGGGTTTGATCAACTTTTGTATTAATACTATGTAATCCGACGCCTTTTAAATCATATACAACAAAGCTAATCAGACTCGTAATGAAAAAACCAATAAGTGAAATAGTGACAATACTTAGTAAAATACTAATAAAAATACGGGCTCTTTGACCATCAATATAACGTTCTACAACCGAGCTTAAGCTAATAATAATTTCATAAATAAGAAAGCCTGCAAAAAAACTTGCTAATAGGTGTAATGGGATAACCGAAAGCAAAAAGATGCCCATAAGAATGTAGCTTGCAATCAGACTTTGACGATTATTCAAATTTTGCATGTTGATCCCTGAGATCGTTGGGAATATAGGAGAAAGAGCAAATGGAATAATTATTTATACTCTCGCAAGCTATTCGCTTCAATCGATGAATTATATTTTTATTGGAAAATAGAGGAGTTAGATGTAAAAATGGCCTGTTCATCAACAAGCCATTCTTTAGATAATTTTAACGAATTTTTGCTTCATCCAAATGACGTGCACCCTCTAAAATCATTCGAATCATGATCATGGTCTGTTCGGCAAGTTCTGACCTTTGCTCAATAGGAAGGTCAATCGCTTTTGCCCCCATGTGAAACACAAGTTGAGTAATTGCTTTTGCAACAAGTTCAGGGTGGTAGAGGTGATTGTTATTTAAGCGCTCCAGCCGAATTAAATCTTCTTGTAGCTCTTGTTGAAAGAAATTTAATTGACGTTCAACTGCGGCTTTATAAGAGGCAGAGCCTGTAAAGCCTTCACGTAGTAATAAACTTAAGTTACCCTCATCAGCATCGAGCTGCTGAAGAAAAATATCGACAGAACTACGAATAATACTTTCTTGTAAGGATGCGCGTAGGCGAGCGTGGCGAATAATTTTACGTAAGACAATACCAGCACGGTCAATTAAAGAAATCGCTAACTCATCAATATCTTTAAAATGTCGATAGAAACTGTTTGGCGCAATACCAGCTTCTCTTGCTACTTCACGTAAACTTAATGAAGCAATACTCTTTTGTGGGCCAATCAGATTTAGAGCAGCCTGAAAAAGTTCTTCTTTAGTAATTGTCGCTTTTCTTCCCACAGAACGCGTAGCTGTTTTAATTTCAATGACATCTTGTTGTCGAGGCGTGTCATTCAGGTTCTGAGAAAGTGAAGATTGGGTCATGCTGTTCAATATATTTGTAAACTGTCAGGATTATAGCCTTAGAAGCTGAACTTGTGAAATTGTAATTAAAAGTACAGGTGTATATACAAATATATATACATGTGTATAATAATTAAAAAAGAGCGACAGAGCCTCCAGCTATGCAAGTAATCGAAAAGAGAAATTCTCTATTCAATTCATTGACACAAGCCATCTTTGATAGAGATACGGCTAACTTCTGGCTACAAAAAGTTAATCCTTTATGGTCTGTAAAACATGGGCTTGTTCAAATTGTAAAAAAAGAATTTGTCGCTCATGACATGGTGAGTCTTACACTAAAATGTAACCGTTTAGTGAAAATAGGTGTTGCTGGTCAGCATCATCCTGTCATTGTTGAAATTGCTGGTCGTCGTTATGAACGTACGTATAGCTTGACGCAAATTGACGAACAACATTTACGTTTAACGATTAAAAAAGTGGCTGATGGTATCGTCAGTAACTGGTTTATGACTGAAAGCCAAATTGGCGATGTTTTTGAGCTTGGTCAACCTTATGGAGACATGCAACAAAATATCAATACGCCAAAATTAATTATGCTGGCTGCGGGTAGTGGTATTACCCCAATGTTGAGCTTAATCACTGCAATTAAACAAAGCCAGCAGTTAGATAAAGTTCAAGTACAACTTTTATATTGGGTAAAGCAACGCTCAGATGCAGCTTTTATTGAATATTTTGAACAAGTTGCACAGCAATTTTCAAATTTTAGTTATCAGATTTTTTATACACAAGAAACACCAAATGATGAGCGTTTAAATGCAGAGCATTTGGCATTAGTAGATGATTTAGAAAACAGCACCGTATATGCTTGTGGGCCTTCAGGTTTTGTTTCGACAGTGGAACAACTTTTTGAAAAAGCGCCCGCTGTATTAACAGAAGCTTTTAGCTTAACTCAAGATAGTACGGCTGAAGTTGGTTATGTAAATGTCACATTAACCCAGTCTAATAAGGTCATTGCAATTCCAAAAGGCCAATCAATTTTGGTCAGTCTTGAACATGAAGGCCTTAAGCCAACACATGGCTGCCGTATGGGAATTTGTAATAAGTGTGTTTGTAGCAAAGCTCAAGGTTTTACTCGTAACTTACTCAATGGTAGTGAAAATACAGAGCCAAGCCAATTACTCAAAATTTGTGTGAACTCAGCACAATCCGATCTAGTTATTGATCTTTAAGAGAGAACTCTTATGAATATGCCAGTGAAAGTCGAATATTTTAAAAATCCTAAAAATCGAGATTTGACGCCTGCAGAACTTGACGCATTTGCAAAAGAGCTCGATCAGATCAAGCAAGAAGTATTGGATGATTTGGGTGAGAAAGATGCTAAATATATCCGCCGTGTCTATGCTGCAATTCGTTACAGTAGCTTTTTAGGCCGAGCATGTTTGTTTGCAGGTTGGTTCCCACCAGCATGGGTTTTAGGAACAGGTCTGTTAGGCTTTTCTAAAATTATGGAAAACATGGAACTTGGTCATAACGTTATGCATGGCCAATACGACTGGATGAACGACCCTAAATTTAATGGTCAAACTTACGAATGGGATACCGTTGGTACTTCTGATAACTGGCGTCAAACTCATAACTATAAACATCACACTTATACCAACATTAAAGGTATAGATGATGATATTGGTTATGGTTTGCTTCGCTTATTCCCAGAGCAACGTTGGAAACCAGGTTTCTTGCTTCAACCGGTTTATAGCATTCCATTTTGCTTATTGTTCCAATGGGGCGTAGCCATTCAGAACCTTGAAATTGGACGTGTCCTTTATAAACGTAAAAGCATGGCAAAATTCTTGGAAGAGTTAAAACCAGTGAATAAAAAGATTGGTACTCAGCTCTTCAAAGATTACGTTTTTTTCCCATTAATTGCAGGCCCAGCAGCTTTGCCTGTATTTACGGGAAATCTGGTTGCGAATGGTCTTCGTAATATTTGGACATTTACGATTATTTTCTGTGGTCACTTTACAAAAGATGCAGAAGTATTTCCAAAGTCTGTTTTACAGGACGAAAGCCGTGGCCACTGGTATATGCGCCAGATTCGTGGTTCTTCAAACTTAAAAGGTTCAGAAGCACTACATATCTTAAGTGGACATTTGAGCCATCAGATTGAGCATCATTTATATCCTGATGTTCCAGCGCGCCGTTATCGCCAAATGGCTCCAAAAGTTGAAGCTGTATGTAAAAAATATGGTCTGAACTATAACAACGCGAGTTTGACCAAACAGTTTGGTCAGGTGGTAGGTCGTATCTTGAAATATGCCTTACCATTTAAAAAATAAATAAAAAAAGCCCTGATCAGTTCAGGGCTTTTTTATTACTTCTTTTTAGAAATCCACATGGTAATCGTAGCTTGGAAGACTTTCTCTTTCTGAGAATCATAGACTTCTACATTTACCAAATATTCGCCAGCTTTATCCCAGTCATAATTTTTTTCTACAGGCGTTGCAACTGCAATTAAGTCTGTTGCTGCCTTTTTTAAATATTCGACAGTCATACCTTTGGGAATCCAGCGATGTGTGGAAGGCACTGTAACTTCTGTCATTGTGCCACCTGCGAGTTCAGCCATATTACACATCGCAATCGCATGAACTGTTCCAATATGGTTGAGAACAGAACGCTTTTTCTTAATCGCTATTTCACAATAATTAGGTTTTAAATCGATAAAGAGCGGTGAAATACTGCCGAAATAAGGTGCTTTTAAACATAGCATGCGTGAGAAAGTCCATTTTCCTTTAGGAAAAGCAGATATTTTGTTCCAAAGTTCTAAAGTGGTTGCCATAGTTTAAAGCTCCATTATTAATAAAACAGAATATTATTCTGTTAAGGAATATAATTCTGTTTACAAAAGTGAGTCAAGTCATTCAGAATATCTCCGATAACTGGTTAGGGAACAAACGATGAAGTCTGCACAAGAACTATTAGAACGTTTATATCCAGGCAGAAGAGCCGTTTTAAAAAGACAAATTTTATTAGATGCCTTGTCTTGTTTCTTAGAAAATGGAATTGAAACCACAAGCATTGAAATGATTCGTTCGAAATCGGACAGCAGTGTAGGGGCTATTTATCACCACTTTAAAAATAAAGAAGGGATTGTCGCGACTTTATTTTTTGCAGCTTTAGATGACCAAGCGGCAAGAAGAGATGACTATCTGGAGGGCACAGAATCCCTTCAAGAGGTTTTATATGCTTTCATTCATAGTTACATTGATTGGGTAAGTGAACAGCCAGAGTTTGCTAAATTTTTAATATCTGCTCGTTTTAATGTGATGCAAGGTGAAGACCAAGAACGTCTTGTTCAGAAAAATAAATTAAGAAATCAAAAGATCTTTAATGAAATTTCAAATTATGCAGATTCTGAGTTTTTAAAATCTATACCTCATGAGCTATTACTCTCATTAGTGATTGGATCTACAGAAAATTACTGCCGTGCATGGTTATCACAACGTGTTTCTTCCAACCCTAAAATTTATAAAGATATTTTGGCGAAAGCTGCTTGGGATTCTTTGCAAAATTTGAGTTGAATATTTTGATCAGTAATAAAAAAAGCCGCATATTTCATGCGGCTTTTTTAGATCAAGAAATTATTTAAATTGAATTGAACCGTTTGCATTTACAGTAATTTTAGATTCACCAGCCGCCATGTCTTGAGCTGGTGCAGCTTCGGCCATAGCAAACTTAGCCATACTCGCTCGCATTACAGGCTGAGGGAAATAGTTGTTGGTATTTAAGTTTAAGTTAACGAGCGTGTATTGGCTTTTATTCCACGCTTGAGTCAACATTTGAGCACGTTGTTGAAAGTTTTTAGAAGCTTCGACCATCAAATCATTTTCAACTTTTTTACGTTGCTCATCTGAAACTGTAAAATTAATCGATTGAGTTTGGAAGCTTTGTTGCAATTCATTGACTAACTGGCTTGCTGCTTTAAAGTCTTTACTTTCAAGACGAATTTCAGCGCGGCCACGCCATTCTTTTAGCTTATTACTGTCGTTATCGTAAATTGGGTAAGTGCTTTGAGCACCAGTTTCCACTTTTACTTGCGGATATTTACGAGAAACAGCGAGTGCCTGATTCATCAATTGATTAATCTGATTTGAAAGTTCGGCTGGTTGTTTGTTACTTTTTTCAATATATAAAGTTGCATGCATTTCATCATTAGAAACTTGACGAGAAGCTTCAGCTTGTACATTCACAATATTATAGTTCAAAGCATTATCATCCTGAGCAAAAACTAAAGGGCTGAGGAGAGAACCTAAAAGAAAGGTTGAGACAGCTAAAGTACGCATAATTTTTTCCTTTAAAAATTAATATAAATTTAATTTTTTTCATTAAGAAATGTTAAACATAAGTTATGCATAACTTTTGCAGATTTTGTGGCGTATTTGTAATATTTAGATCAGTTTTTTTAAATTTTGGTAAATATAAAATCTTTAAAAAATAAATACTTAAAAATAAAGTATGTCAATGTAACTTAAAAAATCAAAGTAATATAAAAAAAGAATATTTTCTTTAGGTTGTCACATAGTATGATGATAATTCATCTTAACTATTGGGATGATACATTTTTTCAATAAGATTAGATGAGTAAAGTACATAAAAGACGTTTTTTTTCTTGTAAAATTAGGTATCATCGCGCTCCTAGTTACAAGATATAAAATAAGTGTCTTTACTAGTTCTATAAAGCACCGAGTCAAAGGACCAAAAGTCACCAGACTTATTTCTTTCTACCCCTATCAGAGATGGTAATCCGATATGAGCGTTACTTCCGTTAACCCTGCCACTAATGCTACTAACGAATATTATTTGACTCGCCAAAGTCAAATGGAATCAAATGTTCGTAGCTATCCACGTAAATTACCGTTAGCGATAGCGAAAGCACAAGGATGCTGGGTTACTGATGTTGAAGGTACAGAGTACCTTGATTGTTTAGCTGGGGCAGGTACATTGGCTTTAGGTCATAATCATCCTGCGGTGATTCAAAGTATTCAAGATACATTGGCAAGTGGTTTGCCATTGCATACTTTAGACTTAACCACACCTTTAAAAGATGCATTCACTGAAGCATTGTTAGCATATTTACCTGGTGGTAAAGAAGAATACTGCTTGCAGTTCTGTGGTCCTGCTGGTGCAGACGCAACTGAAGCAGCAATTAAACTTGCTAAGACTTACACTGGCCGTAGTTCAGTGATCAGTTTCTCTGGCGGTTATCATGGTATGACCCATGGTGCACTTGCTATGACTGGTAACTTAAGTGCAAAAAATGCAGTTAACGGTTTAATGCCAGGCGTGCAATTCATGCCATATCCGCATGAATACCGCTGCCCACTTGGTTTAGGTGGTGAAGCTGGTGTTGACGCTTTAACTTACTTCTTTGAAAACTTTATCGAAGATGTTGAAAGCGGTGTAACAAAACCGGCTGCTGTTATTCTTGAAGCAATTCAAGGTGAAGGCGGCGTAGTTACAGCTCCAGTAAAATGGTTGCAAAAAATCCGTGAAGTGACTGAAAAGCACAACATCGTTTTAATTTTAGACGAAGTTCAAGCTGGCTTTGCACGTTCAGGCAAAATGTTTGCATTTGAACATGCAGGTATTGAACCTGATGTTGTTGTAATGTCTAAAGCAGTAGGTGGTGGTTTACCACTTGCAGTATTAGGTATTAAACGTAAATTTGATGCTTGGCAGCCTGCTGGTCACACTGGTACTTTCCGTGGTAACCAACTTGCTATGGGTACAGGCCTTGTCGTATTAAAAACGATTACTGAACAAAATCTTGCTCAAAATGCGCAAGAACGTGGTGATTATCTACAAGCTGAATTTAAAAAATTAGCTCAAGAATTCCCATGTATCGGTAACGTACGTGGTCGCGGTTTAATGATCGGTGTTGAGATTGTTGACGAGCGTAAACCAGCTGATCGTATTGGTTCACATCCTGCTGATTCACAATTAGCTGCTGCGATTCAAACTGCTTGTTTCAACAATAAACTATTGCTTGAAAAAGGCGGCCGTAACGGTACAGTAATTCGTTTACTTTGCCCGCTTATCATCACTCAAGAAGAGTGTGTTGAAGTAGTTGCTCGCTTTAAGAAAGCAATTGCAGAAGCATTGGTTGCAGTACGAGGCGCATAAGTATGGTGGATTTTGCAGAACATCGTAAAGCGTTACTCTGCAATGATGCACAATCCATTGCTGACTATGAGTCAGCAATGGGCGAAGCGGTAAAAGCCGTTTCAGCATGGTTGCAAAATGAAAAGATGTACACAGGCGGTAGCATTAAAGAATTGCGTTCAGCAATTTCTTTCCAACCTTCAAAAGAAGGTATGGGTGTACAAGAATCACTTCAACGTATGATTGAGCTTTTCTTAAATAAAAGCTTAAAAGTACATCATCCACATTCATTAGCACATTTACACTGCCCAACCATGGTGATGAGCCAGATTGCGGAAGTGTTAATCAATGCAACTAACCAGTCTATGGACTCATGGGATCAAAGCCCAGCCGGTTCATTAATGGAAGTTCAGCTCATTGATTGGTTGCGTCAAAAAGTTGGTTATGGTTCTGGTCAGGCAGGTGTTTTCACTTCTGGCGGTACTCAATCTAACTTAATGGGTGTGTTACTTGCTCGTGACTGGTGCATTTCGAAAAACTGGAAAGACGAAAACGGTAATCCGTGGTCTGTACAGCGTGATGGTATTCCAGCTGAAGCAATGAAAAACGTCAAAGTTATTTGTTCTGAAAATGCACATTTCTCTGTGCAAAAGAACATGGCAATGATGGGCATGGGCTTCCAGTCAGTTGTGACTGTTCCTGTGAATGAAAATGCACAGATGGATGTAGATGCTCTCGAAAAAACGATGGCGCATTTGCAATCAGAAGGCAAAGTGGTTGCTTGTGTTGTTGCGACAGCAGGTACAACTGATGCTGGTGCAATTGATCCATTGAAGAAAATTCGTGAAATCACGACGAAATATGGTTCATGGATGCACATTGATGCGGCATGGGGCGGTGCATTAATTCTGTCAAATGACTACCGTGCAATGCTTGATGGTATTGAGTTGTCTGACTCGATTACCCTCGACTTCCATAAGCATTACTTCCAAAGCATTAGCTGTGGCGCGTTCTTGTTAAAAGACGAAGCGAACTACCGTTTCATGCACTACGAAGCTGAATACTTGAACTCTGCTTATGACGAAGAACATGGTGTACCAAACCTTGTTTCTAAGTCATTACAAACGACTCGTCGTTTTGATGCATTGAAATTGTGGATGACAATTGAGTCGCTTGGTGAAGATCTTTACGGTTCAATGATTGACCATGGTGTAAAACTTACTCGTGAAGTTGCAGATTACATCAAGGCAACTGATGGTCTAGAGCTTTTAGTTGAACCACAATTTGCTTCAGTATTGTTCCGTGTTGTGCCACAAGGCTACCCAGTTGAGTTTATCGACAGCTTGAACCAAAACGTAGCGGACGAATTGTTTGCACGTGGTGAAGCAAATATCGGTGTAACAAAAGTTGGTAATGTACAGTCATTGAAGATGACAACATTAAGCCCTGTTGTGACATTCGAAAATGTTAAAAACCTTTTAGGTCAAGTATTGGCTGAAGCTGAACGTATTAAAGATGCGATTGCTTCTGGTAACTATGTACCACCAATCGACTAATTGAGTTGATAACAAAAAAAGCCTGGCTTCTTGCTGGGCTTTTTTATTACAGATTCTTTTATTCAAAATGTGTATGAGTAAATAGAAATATGCACAAACCATGCATATTTTTCAAAAACAAAAATAATTATGCATGATCTATCTTATGCAAATTTCTTATTGTATTGGTATGTCCCCAATATTTTTGGTCACATTGATATATCAATATCGTACTTACTTTAAATAATCCCGTTTTAACTGAAAAAAGTAAGTGGCTGTAATTACAATTAAGACAAGGAAGAAGAAATGCAACAAGTTAATGTGCTTAATGAATTTAAACTGATTATTAACGGTCAATCTTGTTCAGGTGAACAAGGTGAACTAGAAGTTATTAACCCTGCTACAGGTTTAACAGCTGCGCGTTGTGCAAAAGCATCGGTTGAGCAAGTAAATCAAGCAGTGAGTGCAGCTAAACAAGCCTCTAAAGCTTGGCAACAAGTTTCACATGATGAACGTAAATCAATTTTAAACAAAATTGCAGATGGTATTGAAAAGCACGCTGAAATGCTTGCAGAGCTGGTTGTGCTTGAACAAGGTAAACCACTAGCACTTGCGCAAATGGAAGTGCAGGGTGCAATTGGTTGGACTCGCTATGCCGCTGCTATGGATTTACCTGTTGAAGTGATTGAAGACAGTGAAACCAAGCGTATTGAGCGTCATCGTCAGCCATTAGGTGTAGTGGCTTCAATTACTCCGTGGAACTGGCCTCTCATGATTGCTGTTTGGCATATCATGCCTGCTTTACGCGCGGGTAACGTTGTGATTAGTAAACCTTCTGAATACACACCGCTATCAACTTTGCGTCTATGTGAAATCATTCAGCAAGAAGTTCCAGCAGGTGTTATTTCAATTGTGGTAGGTGCTGGTGAGATTGGCGAAGCACTCTCTTCTCATCCAGATGTGCAAAAAGTCGTGTTTACGGGTTCAACTCGAACTGGTCAACATATTATGGCTGGTGCAGCTCAACAATTAAAACATTTAACATTAGAGCTCGGCGGTAATGACGCGGGTATTGTATTGCCAGATGCAAATATAGATGAAATTGCAGCTAAGATTTTTAATATGGCGTTCTTAAACGCTGGTCAAACATGTGCAGCCTTAAAGCGTCTATACGTGCATGAAAGCCAATATGAGGCTTTATCTCAAAAGTTAGCTGACATTGCCAACGCTCAAGTTGTGGGTGGTGGAATGGAGTCTTCTACAACGTTTGGTCCGGTACAAAACCAAATGCAATATAACAAAGTGAAAACTCTTATTGCTGAAGCCATAGAGCAGGGTGCAAAAGCGCTTTCTGGTCAGCAGCCGTTACCAGAGCAAGGCTACTTTATTGCGCCAACTATTTTGACTGAAGTTTCTGACTCTTGCCGCGTGGTTCAAGAAGAGCAATTTGGTCCAGTGTTGCCTGTTTTAAAATACACAGATATCAATGATGCAATTGCTCGTGCCAATGACAGTGAATTTGGTTTAGGTGGTTCAATCTGGTCTTCTGATATTCAAGCTGCTCAAACTTATGCGACTCAGCTGCAATGCGGTACTGTTTGGATTAATACCCATGCAGAAGTACTACCTCATGCCCCTTTTGGTGGCTGGAAAATGTCAGGCTTAGGTGCAGAGTTTGGTTTAGAAGGTTTACTTGAAAATACGATTGGGCAAACGGTTCATATCAGTAAAGTCTAAATATTAATTCTAAGGCGGATCATAGATCCGCCTTTTTATTTTAAATTATCTTATTAAATACTAACCTGCTTAAGTCGTGTGATGGTAACCGTGACCTTTAGGTTTGATTAAAAAATGATTCTGTTCTTTAATTTTTTTCAGAACAATGTAAGACTTTATGTGGCCAATAAAATTATAAGAAAGCAATCTTTCGGTTACAAATTGAGAAAGCTGTTCTAAGTTTTCCGCAACGACTTTTAAAATAAAATCCGCATCGCCACTAATTGAAAATGCATCTTGAATGTTATCTTCTGCTTCAATTAACTCTTGAAAAGCCTGCTGAGATTTTGCCTCATGTGTTCTTAAATTAATGTGAATCATCGCTGTAACTTCCAGTCCTAGCGCTTGTTGCTGGATACGGGCCGTGTAACCTAAAATTATGCCTTTTTGCTCAAGTAGCTGTCTTCTTCTAGAACATTGAGAAGCAGATAAACCGATTAAATCTCCAACTTCCTGATTGGTGAGCCGTCCATTCTTTTGTAGTGCCTGAATGATTTGCCAGTCGAACTTATCCATTGCATAAAATCCTTTTATGATACACAAATCATGTATTTTTATTAAAATGCGTTTTCATTATGCACGAAATCTAAAAGGTAGATGAAATATTATTTTTCTATGGAATAAAAATTGGTCTCAAAGGATATAGAGCAATGTTCATAGAAATCGGTGACTTTTTAAATCTTCGTTTAAAACAAATGGGTATCCAACATCTGTTTGGTGTACCTGGTGATTTTAACCTCTCATATCTCGAACAAGTTGAAGCAGATCCGGAACTCGAATTTATCGGAAATTGTAATGAATTAAATGCTGCCTATGCAGCTGATGGTTATGCACGAATTAACGGTTTTTCTGCCTTGGCAACCACTTATGGTGTAGGTGATTTAAGCGCGATTAATGGCATTGCAGGTGCATATGCAGAAAATGTACCTCTTATTCATATCTCAGGTATTCCACCTTTACATGCAGTTCAAAAGGGCACTTTAATTCACCATACGCTTGTCGATGGTAACTACGACAATATTATGAACTGTATGAAAGAGTTCACAGTTGCTCAAACACGTTTAACTCCTGCAAATGCAGCTTTTGAAATTGATCGTGTATTACGTCAGTGTTTTCTTGAACGCCGTCCTGTGCACATCCAGTTAGCGGGAGATATTACTCACGTTAAAATTGAAGTTACTGACCGCCCACTTGATTTAAGTTATCCATCTGTTGAACCAGACTTATTGCAAAGTGTGGTAAGCAAACTTTGCGATATTTTGAACAATGCAAAAAGCCCAGCACTTCTTATTGATAATGAAGCTTCAGTTTTTGGTGTAACTTCGCTTTTAAATGATTTATCTCAAAAATGCTCAATTCCATTTGCGGGTATGAATACTGCAAAAAATATTATGGATGAAGGCTCACCTCGTTATATTGGAACTTATGTAGGTGGGGCAAGCCAACCGCATGTGAAAAATATTATTGAGCAATCTGACTGCCTGATTGGTATTGGCGCACGTTTTACAGATGTTGGTTCAGCTGTATTTACTCATCAAATTGAGACCAAGAATTACATCGAAATTAAATCTTATGGTTTGAACATTTTCGGGCAAGATTTTCCGGGTATTGAAATTGGACAGTTACTTGTTGAGCTAAATAAAAAAGTTGCACCACGTAAATCGTCAATGCCTCTTCTTGAAAAACAGCCACAGAAAATAATTGAAGCCCCAGCTCAACAAAAGCTAAGCCAAGATGTGCTTTGGAACTATATTGCAGGTTTCTTAAAAGAAGATGATGTGATTATTGGTGAGGTAGGAACTTCAAACTCAGCTTTGTCCGGTTTAAAACTTCCTGCTACAGCTAAATATATTGCTCAGCCGCTTTGGGGTTCAATCGGTTATACCTTGCCAGCTTTACTTGGTAGCTTGTTGGCTGCTCCAGAACGCCGTCAAATTTTGTTTATTGGCGATGGTTCTTTCCAGCTTACGGTACAAGAGCTTTCTACAATTATTCGTCACGGTTTAAAACCTATTATTTTCTTACTGAACAATGGCGGCTACACCATTGAGCGCTTAATTATGGGTGAAAACGCAACCTATAACGACGTGCAAAACTGGAAATACACCGAAATTCCTGCGGTATTTAACGGTAAAAAAGGCCATACCACCTATGTGGTTGAAACTGCCGGACAGCTTAGAAGTGTTTTAGAGAATGTTCATTTAAATGATCAGTTAACTTTTATTGAATTAAAACTACCAGCAATGGATGCGCCAGTAAGTTTGAAAAAATTTGCTTCAGTCATCGCGCGTTTTGATTACGGCGATCGTGGCTACGAAATTTTAAAGGAGCGTTCCCAGCCTATTAAATGTAAGGATGCAAGCTCGTTTTAAATAGAAGATAGGACAAGTCTTCTTAAAATTAAATGGACTCATATTAAAGCAAACGTATTTCCGAAGGTCGGTTTCTGGCCTTCGGATATGGTGCTGAATAAAGGTGTACAGGAAGTGACACCAACATTGGAGATAATGTTATGGATGCAAACAATAAGCACGAGTTAAAACAAGGCTTATCCAATCGGCATATTCAACTCATCGCGTTAGGAGGTGCGATCGGAACAGGGTTATTCTTAGGTCTTTCTCAAACGATTAAACTGGCAGGTCCTTCAATTTTATTAGGATATGCAATTGCTGGAATTATCGCTTTCTTAATTATGCGTCATTTAGGTGAAATGGTTGTTGAGGAACCAGTAAGTGGTTCTTTTAGTTA
Organism: Acinetobacter sp. NIPH 542; assembly: GCF_000369825.1. NCBI lineage: Bacteria > Pseudomonadati > Pseudomonadota > Gammaproteobacteria > Moraxellales > Moraxellaceae > Acinetobacter > Acinetobacter sp. NIPH 542. Next base: position 2,214,999 of record NZ_KB850206.1, on the reverse strand, counting down.
TTTTGCGAACAAGTATTGGGGCAAAATGGCTGGTTTTATGTCTGGCTGGAATTACTGGGTGTTGTATGTGCTGGTAAGTATGGCTGAACTCAGTGCAATTGGAACCTTCATTCAGTTTTGGTGGCCTGAAATTCCGACATGGCTGACTGCTTTATTTTTCTTTATTTTAATTAACGGCATTAACTTGGTGAATGTCCGCTTTTTTGGGGAATCCGAATTCTTATTTTCCTGCATTAAGATTGTTGCAATTTTAAGCATGATTGGTTTTGGTACTTATCTCTTATTTACAGGTTCGGCTGGTCCGCAAGCAGGTATTGCAAATTTATGGCAACACGGTGGTTTCTTCCCGCATGGGATTCACGGTTTTGTCATGGCTTTAGCCGTTATTATGTTTGCATTTGGTGGTCTAGAACTTATTGGTATTGCTGCTGCTGAAACGAAAAAACCTGAAACCACTATTCCAAAAGCAGTGAACCAAATTGTTTATCGTATTTTAATTTTTTACATCGGTGCTATTGGGATCTTACTGTGCCTTTACCCTTGGAATATGGTGGCAGAAGGCGGTAGCCCATTTGTTATGATTTTCCAGTCATTAAACAGTAATGGCGTTGCGAATGTTCTTAACTTTGTAGTTTTAATTGCTGCTATTTCGGTTTATAACAGCTGTATCTATTGTAATAGCCGTATGTTGCATGGTTTAGCAGAGCAGGGCAATGCTCCTGCAATTTTGAAAAAAGTAAACAGCCGTGGTATTCCAGTTCCAGCAGCGGTTGTTTCTGCATCAATCACAGCAATATGTGTGGTCGTAAATTACCTAATTCCTGGACAAGCCTTTCAGCTCTTTATGATGCTTGTTGTGGCTGCACTTGTTATTAACTGGCTTATGATTTCAGTCACGCATTTGAAATTTACCAAAGCAATGAAATTGCAAAAGCGTCAAACTAAGTTCCAAAGTATTATGAGTCCATGGAGTAATTACTTAACCATTAGCTTTGTATGCTTTATTCTTATTATTATGGCAATGACGCCTGATATGAGATTGGCCGTTATTTTGGGTCCAATCTGGCTTGCTGTTTTAGCGCTGATGTATTTCTTCAAATACCGCAGAAAAATGGTCGCAATGCCAGAAGTGCAATCGAATTAATCCACTAAATTTACAATGATATTGCGGTTACCTTACATACGGTAGGTAACCCTTTATCTTTTGTCATATTATTTTCATGTTACAAAGAAATTATTATCTACCGCAATTTTTGATCAGAATTTTAGTAATAAAATTATTTTTAGTAGTAAAAGTAAAAATACAGTTAAATTATCGATTTTTAAAATAATTATAATATCTTTTGGTTTTATATTTTATGAATACTTAAAATCTATATTTTTAATCAGTGTCATAATAGAGACGAATATACAGAGTAAAATATCTGCTTAAGTTGAATTAAATATTTGATAACAGATAAAAAATAATAATGTGACAATTAACAATATCGAAATCATTAAAGCGTCATCATACTGTAACTTAATTGTCATATTTTCTATTCACAATGCAGCTATCGAAGAGCGTACAAGCACTCAACAAAAAGTGACGTACAACCTATTGCATTAATGAGAGAGAACAGAATGCGCTTAAATCCACGTCAAATCGCAATTGCGTTAGCAGTAACTGGGGCAGCTGTAACAACGACTGCAAATGCAGCTCGTGATACGATTCAAATTGCTGGTTCTTCAACTGTACTACCATTTGCCAGCGTTGTAGCTGAAGAGTTTGGTAATACATTTCCTCAATTTAAAACTCCTGTAGTTGGTTCTGGCGGTTCTTCTGCTGGTTTGAAACAATTCTGTCAAGGTGTTGGCGATAACACAATCGACGTTGCTAATGCTTCTCGTAAAATTAAAAGCACTGAAATTGAAGCTTGTAACAAAGCTGGTGTAAAACAAATTCAAGAAATCAAAATTGGTTACGACGGTATCGTATTTGCGTCTAACTCACACAAAGCAGCTTATAAATTAAAACCTTACCATGTGTTTGCTGCTTTAGCTGCACAATTACCTTCAAATGGTAAATTGGTTCCAAACCCATATACAAACTGGAACCAGATTGATAAATCACTTCCAAATGAACCAATTACTCTTGTAATTCCTGCATCTAACCACGGTACTCGTGAAGTTTTCCAAGAGAAAATGGTTGATGCTGGTTGTGAAGCGTATGAATACTTCAAGAGCTTAGATAAAGATGCTCAGAAGAAAGCATGTTCTACTTTCCGTAAAGATGGCCGTGTAATTGAAATTGCTGGTGACTATACAGAAACTCTAGCTCGCTTAAAGACTTCTCCAAGTGCAGTAGGCGTGTTTGGTTTAAGTTTCTATGATATGAACCGTGACAAGTTACGTGTAGCAACTGTAAATAACGTTCTTCCATCTGAGAAAACTGTATTGAACGGTACATATCCTGTGTCTCGTCCATTATTCTTCTACGTGAAAGGCGAACATTTAAAATCAGTTAAAGGCTTACCACAATATGTAGAATATTTCGTAAGCAAAAAAGCAACAGGTAAAGGCTCTAAAGCTGAACGTGATGGCTTAATCGCAATGTCTGATGCTGAACGTGCAAAAGTATTGGCTGACTTTAAAGCAGGTAAAACTGTTAAATAAGTTAGTTTGAATAGGGGCTGGTGATCTTGAGAGTTCATCAGCCTTTTTGTCTAACTTGTTTTTCCAAATTATGACAATTGAGAAAACAGTGGAGAGTACATGAATCTGCTACTTATCGGTGTGTTGTTAGCCCTTGTGGCAATCGCATATCAACTTGGGCTGAGAAAGAGCCGTAGCCTAGCAGGTAAGGGAAGCAACTCGGCGACATTACATTCTCGTCCTGGTTATTATGGTGCACTGGTTGGTCTTTGGTGCGGTATCCCTGCTTTTTTAATTTTGATCATTTGGAGCTTGGTTGAACCAAGTATTTTAAATCACATTATCTTTAATAATATTCCTGCATCTGTAAGTGCATCACTTGATGAAGCTGGCAGAAGTGTCTTGATTGATCGTGTTCAAGCGATTGCTTCAGGTTTTGGGGTAAGTGATAAGCCAGCAGCTTATGAATTAGCTGCTGCACAACAGTTTGCAAAATTTCAAACCATTGGCTCTTTTGCCAAATTTGCTGTTGTAGTTTGTGCAGCTTTATTAGGTTTAGTGTGGGCAAAGAAAAAGATTAATCAACAATATCGTGCACGTAACCAAGTTGAACGTGCCATTAATGTTGCTTTGATTTTATGTTCGGGTGTTGCGATTTTAACAACCATCGGTATTGTGATGTCGATGTTTGGCGAAGCAATGCACTTCTTCCGTTTTGTAAGCCCGCTTGATTTCTTCTTCGGAACAGAGTGGAATCCAGGCTTTAGTACTTCGGGTAATGCAGAAGGTAGTTATGGTTTATTGCCGTTACTCTGGGGCACACTCATGGTCAGCGGCATTGCTTTATTAGTTGCCGTACCCATTGGATTAATGATTGCCATTTATTTAGCTGAATATGCTTCTCCTTGGTTACGCTCGTGGGCAAAACCAACAATTGAAGTTTTAGCGGGTATTCCAACAATTGTTTATGGTGTGTTTGCCATGATGATTATTGGACCATTTTTCAAGACAGCTGGTGCTTACGTTGGTCTTGAAATTAACGCGACCAGTGCTTTAACTGCTGGTTTCGTGATGGGGATTATGATTATTCCGTTTGTTTCTTCTTTATCAGACGACATTATTACCCAAGTACCTCGTGCACTACGTGACGGTTCTTTAGGACTTGGAGCAACTAAGTCAGAAACAATTCGCCAAGTCGTTTTACCTGCTGCGTTACCGGGTATTACTGGCGCCTTTTTATTAGCTGTCTCTCGTGCCGTAGGGGAAACCATGATTGTGGTTTTGGCAGCAGGGAACAGTCCACTTTTACATGCAAATCCATTTGAAGCTGTTTCGACAGTGACCGTTACGATCGTAAAACAGTTAACTGGTGATACTGACTTTGCCAGCCCACAAGCTTTGGTTGCATTCGCGTTAGGTCTGACACTCTTTGTGATTACCTTATGTTTAAACATTGTTGCACTGTACATTGTGCGTAAATACCGTGAGCAATACGAATGAGTACATCAAATACATCGTCTCCTATGGATCAGAACGTATTTGATCCACAAGCTGCTGCTCAAGCACGTGATCGCCGTAAAAAAGTGATTGAAAAGTCATTGGCTAAACGTCACCGTAAAGAAAAAGCTTTCCGTTTTGCTGGTTTATCGGCAGTTGTTATTGGTCTTGCATTCGTAGCGCTATTGTTCAGCAGTATTTTGGCAAAAGGTTTACCTGCTTTTTGGCAAACGAGCATGAATGTTCCAATTTACTTCGATCCGAAAGTAATTGATGCAGGTCCAGTACCTGTACGTACTCAAGGTGAAACACCTGCTCATTACCAAGAGCGTTATGTCGATTGGCAAACTAAAATGGGTATGGTGGATTGGGATGGCATTATTGTAAATGGAATGATTGCCAAAGATCCTGCACTTGCTAGTGAACGTGATTACTTAAGTAGTCTTTATGCAAGTTCAGAGGCTTATCGTTTACGTGACATGGTTTTTGCAGACCCATCACTCATTGGTAAAAAAGAAAATATTAATTTCTTGGGCGATGCCAATGTTGATGTCTGGTTAAAAGGTAATATTGACCGTTCATTGCCAGATGATCAGCAACAACTTGAACCAGAAGTACGTAAACTTGCGGATGAACTAAAAGCAAAAGGTGTTCTTGAAAATACGTTCAATTTGAACTTGTTTAAGAATCCGGACTCTCGTAGTTCACCAGCAATTAGTGGTCTTGCTGGCGCATTTATGGGTTCATTATTCATGATGCTGATTGTAATCATTATTGCGATTCCAATTGGTGTTGCCAGCGCAATCTATCTTGAAGAATTTGCTCCAAAGAATATTGTTACAGACATTATTGAAGTTAACATCAATAACCTTGCTGCTGTTCCTTCAATTGTGTTTGGTTTACTCGGTGCAGCAATTTTTATTGGCTGGATGCATTTACCTTTATCAGCTCCGTTAGTCGGTGGTTTAGTTTTAAGTTTGATGACATTACCAACAGTCATTATTACTACACGTGCTTCATTAAAAGCAGTGCCACCTTCTATTCGACAAGCCGCACTTGGGTTAGGAGCTTCTAAGTTCCAGACCATTTTCCACCACGTTTTACCATTAGCTTTACCAGGCATTATGACCGGCTCAATTATTGGTGTTGCTCATGCGCTTGGTGAAACTGCACCTTTACTTTTAATTGGAATGAGTGCATTCGTTGCAAGTATTCCAGCAACACCATTTGATCAATCAACTGCATTACCTGTTCAAGTTTACTTATGGCAAGGTAATGAGTTGCGTAACTTCTTCGAAGGCCGTACTGCCGCTGCGATTATCGTACTACTTGCATTAATGATTGGTCTAAACAGTCTTGCAATTTGGTTACGTAAAAAGTTCGAAGTGCGTTGGTAATAGAGGATAAATAATGAATACTATTGATATTACGAATTCCTTAGAAAAGGATAAGTTAGTGAACACTGAACAATCTCAATTTACAGATAAATCGCAGAATCATGGCACTTCGTATGTTTCGCATTTTGAACCACAAACTTCAAAAAAGCAGAACTCAACCGAAATCAAAATTAGTGCACAAGATGCCCATGTTTATTATGGTGATTTTGAAGCGATTAAAGGTATTGACCTCGATATTTACAAGAACGAAGTTATTGCTTTTATTGGACCGTCAGGTTGTGGTAAATCTACCTTTCTTCGTACGATAAATCGTATGAATGACACCATTGATGGTTGCCGTGTGACAGGTAAAATTACACTCGATAACCACAATATTTATGATCCAAACCTTGATGTCGTATTATTACGTGCTCAGGTTGGTATGGTATTCCAAAAGCCAAACCCGTTCCCTAAAACTATTTTTGATAACGTGGCTTACGGCCCTAAACTTCACGGTCTAGCGCGCGATAAATATGATCTTGAAGAAATTGTTGAAAATAGCTTACGTAAAGCGGGTCTATGGGACGAAGTGAAAGACCGTTTGAATCAACCGGGTACTGGTTTATCGGGTGGTCAGCAACAACGTTTATGTATTGCTCGTACGATTGCAGTAAGTCCTGAAGTGATTTTGATGGATGAGCCATGTTCTGCGCTTGACCCAATCGCAACAGCAAAAATCGAAGAATTAATTTCTGAATTATCAACGCAATATACAATTGTTATTGTGACTCACTCAATGCAACAGGCGGCACGCGTGTCTGATCGTACTGCTTATTTCCATTTAGGTGATTTGATTGAAGTTAACTCAACTGAAAAAGTCTTTACTCAACCTGACCACCAGTTGACGGAAGCTTATATTACTGGACGATTCGGTTAGTTAGTCATCCATATAAAAAAAGAGCCATGTGCTCTTTTTTTATTTTATAAATGAAAATGACTCTATTTTGCAAAAACGCTATTGAATTTTAATCAAAACGACCACATCTTAAGGCTATAAAAGATAACTTATGAGCTTAGAATTTTATGTTATTCCATTTGCCTAAACTCCCTGCAGAAATACGTGTGAGTCACTTAAATGCACGTGTAAATGAACAGCGAAAAAAAATTGCACAAACAACTGCAAGCCGTTTAGAACTTTTACAATTGGCTCAACAACTTGCTAAAGAAGCTAAAATTCGCCGCAAAAATAACCAGAAAATCTTTGTTTTAGATTTTAAAGGTGATATTCAAGCTTCAGCAGTTGAAAATATACGAGAAGAAATAACCCTCATTTTAGCAACTGCTAAAGCAGGTCGTGACCGTGTTGTGGTTCGCCTTGAAAGCCCAGGAGGCATGGTACATGGTTATGGTCTAGCAGCAGCTCAATTGGTACGCTTACGCGATGCAGGCTTCCATTTGACGATTTGCGTAGACAAAGTAGCAGCAAGTGGCGGCTATATGATGGCATGTATTGCAAATGAAATTATTGCAGCGCCGTTTGCTATTGTTGGTTCAATTGGTGTGGTTGCTCAAGTTCCAAACTTTAACCGTCTTTTAAAACAACACAATGTGGATTTCGAGCTATACACAGCAGGGCAATATAAGCGTACTGTCACGATGTTTGGTGAAAATACCCCAGAAGGTAAAGCGAAGTTCGAAGAAGAGCTTCAACAAACGCATGTGTTATTTAAACACTTTGTAGAAAAGTACCGTCCACAACTTAATGTTGATAAAGTCGCTACAGGTGAGCATTGGTATGGTGAAGATGCGCTAGAGCTAAACCTTGTTGATAAATTACAAACATCTGATGAGTATCTATTGGCGTTATTACCACAACATGATGTTTATGTGATTAATACACGTAAGAAAGCGACATTAGGTGAAAAGTTAGGTTTGCAAGCGGCTCAAATGGCAGATAGCTTGATTCCGGCTGTAATGAATAAAGTTGCAGACACGTTGGCCAAAGCCAATTCAACCTTAGTACAAATGCGTGATACTAGATTTTAATTAAGCTAAATTTTGAAATAGAGAGTGCTTGTAAGGGTGCTCTTTTTTTATGTGAGTGATGAAAGAAATTTGATTAATATTTGTTTAAGTTTCAATTGTAAAAGTTATAGTTAACTTTTCACTTCTGAGTTTTTGTGATGTCAAAAACATGGCCACACATTGATATTCTCATACGTATTTTACATATCTTTATTATACTTGGCTTTATTGGTGCTTATTTCACAGGAGATAATGAAGATCTACACCAAGTCCATATGATGTTTGGTTACGTACTTCTTATTAGTATTACTGCGCGAGTGATCTGGCATTTTTTGAGTCCACGTATTTCAAGTACAACACCGTTCGGTATTAAAAAGCGAAGTAACATAGCAATAAATGCGGTCAAAAAATCCTTCAGTCATTCAAACTTTAAGAGTATTTTTTCTAAAAATTCAATTCATTCAATCAGCATTGCACTTTTTCAAACTTCAATTGTACTTATATTTCTTGTGATTCCAATTGTGGTGGGGTTAGGGTATGCGACTGAGCATGTTAATTTTTCTTTGAAAGACCTACACGAATTTTTTGCAAACTTATTTTTAGCTTTGGTTTTATTGCATGTTTCAACTCTTATTCTAAATAGCTTTTTTGCAAAACGTTTTCAGGGCTGGAGTATGCTAAAAATGACCTTGTCAGATGCGAAAATAACTAAATTCGCTGCTTTATGTCTTTTGATTGTAATAGGCACTTTTAGCTTCTTTTACTTACGAATGTAAATGATGGAATTAATATATGAGAATTTTAGTAAATACTCGAACAGGGCGATATTTAAGGTTGATATGAGTTTTATGAGAAAAAGATATTTTAATTAAAAGTCAAAAATAATTATTGATAAACATGCTTTTTGAATTGTGATAAACACATGGTTTTGATATTTTAAACAGCAATAAAATAGCTTTTAGATGAATCATTTAAAAAGTTAGACATTTAAAAATATAACTGAAATTCAGGATAGGAAATAATGACAAGAATAATTGTGGCATCCAAAGAGGGTTTGGACGTTCTACAAGATGGTCAGCTCAATAAAGTGGTTTTAAACCAACCAGCAATCATTCAAATTGGTGTAAGTCAAAAAGATATAGCATCGATGGAAAAGCAAGGTGGAAGTCTTATCATCCATTTAAAAAATGGTGAAACCCTTGTTTTAGAAAATTTCTTTAATGAAGCAACAAATACAACAGACCATTCACTTGTTTTTCCGACTGAACACGGAAAATTTGTTGAAGCCCAATTCGACGCACAAGGTAAGGTGATCGACTACACCGGTCTAAACCATGTCACAGATTTAGCCTATACAAGTACTAGTCAACCAGCTTCAACAATAGCGGTTGATGATTCTCCAACTTTTTCAATGGGCAATGTTTTAAAAGCAGGTTTAGCAGTTTTAGCTGCTGAAGGTTTATATTTGTGGGCTTTTGATAAAGATGACAAAGATGATTCTTCAGGACCTGTAGATATCTTGGCACCTGCTGCACCGACTGCTACTGTTGCCGATGATACCGTTACGGTTACTGGTAAAGCAGAAGCAAATGCAAAAATTTATATTAAAGATGCTGCTGGTAATACGGTCGCAACGGGTGTTGCAGATGCAAGTGGTAATTTTACAATTAAACTCGATAAGCCTTTAGCAAATGGAAATAAATTAAATATTTTAGCTGAAGATGCTGCGGGTAATATTTCTAAACCAGGTCTTGTAACTGGTACTAAAGACACAATTGCGCCAGATGCTCCTCAGGCTCAATTAAATGAAGATGGTTCGATCTTAGATGGTAAAACTGAGGCGAATGCTACTGTAAATGTCTATGATGCTAGCGGAACATTATTAGGAACTGTAAAAGCAAACTCAGAAGGAATCTTTTCTTTAAAGCTAACTCCACCTTTGACGAGTGAAGCTGGTGGTAAAGTGATTGCTCAGGATGCTGCCGGAAATAAATCTGAAGCAACACCCATTTTTGCAGGTAAAGATACTATTCCGCCAGCAGCTCCTTTAATTGAAGTAAATAAAGAAGGAACAGTGGTTGAAGGAAAAACAGAGGCTAATGCAAAAGTTCAGATAAAAGATGCTGATGGTAAAGTCATTGGAACTGGTACGGCAAATGCGCAAGGTGAGTTTCAAATTACGCTTTCTTCTGCCTTAAAAGAATCACAAAAGGCGACAATCATTGTTGAAGATGCAGCAGGGAATAAATCTAAGCCTTTAGAAGTCACTTCTGGCTATGACACCATAGCGCCAGATAAACCTACAGCTCAAGTGAATGCAGACGGAACTTCAGTTACTGGTACAGCTGAACCCAATGCAAAAATAGAAATCAAAAACTCAGCAGATAAGGTTATTGGTACTGGAACAGCAGATGCGAATGGAAAATTTACAATCGCGATTTCTCCTGCTTTAACCGATAGCTTAAAAGGTTCAGTAATAGCAACCGATAGTTCTGGAAATAAATCTACTGCGCTGGAAATTGTTGGGAGTGATAAAGATACGATTCCACCTGCTAAGCCTGTGTTAAGAGGTTTAGATGATGATGTAGGGCCTCTAAAAGGAGCAATTACAGCAGGTTCTGAAACCGATGATGCTAAACCAAAATTTACTGTTCAAGTTGAAGCTAACGCAACCTTAACTATTTATGATAATGGAGTCGCAATTTCCATTCTTAAAGTTGGTCAAGTAGATGCAAATAAATATTGGTCATTTATGCTTGATAAAGATTTAGCCGTTGGTAAACATACGATTACTTTCGTGCAAACAGATGTAGCTGGGCTGACGAGTGAAGTGAGTTCACCATTTACCTTTTATGTCGTCGCACCAAAAGTGGCGAGTACGAGTGAAGTTGTCAGTAGTGATGTAAATGAAGTTGTTCCTTCGGTTGCGGATAGCGTTGGGTTAAATACATTAAAGTTAGCGCAAACTACAACCAATGAAACGACTAGTCAGCAGCAAAAATCTGTGTCATTAGATGATTTATTGAAAAGTTCTTCAACGGATGCTTCTGACCCAATCGCAAAAATTTTATCTGCAACAGATTCTAAACCTGTAGTGAATGAGCAGAGCGAAGTAAATAATACAGCGAGTGATGTCACAACGAATCTAGAACAGCTTCTACCAAATACGACTTCTTCGGCTTTATCAAATCTGTTAGATCAAACTTATTCAGTCGTCTAAAGAACTCTTAAAAAAGCGCTCATTGAGCGCTTTTTTTATTTATGAATTATTTATTTTAGGTGTTTTTATAAGAGCTGCCAGTCCATAGAGAATTGCACCGATCGTTGCTAATAACATATCTTTATGGGCATCCCACATGTCGCCTTGTTGACCATTATAATTCTCAGCTTGCTCTGGCGATAAGCCAATCGCAATTACCCATTCAATGAGTTCATAAAAAACACTAGAGGCCATGACGAATTGGATCACAAGTAAAAACAGAGTAAAAGGTCGAGCTGTCGGTAACCAAACCTGAAAAACTCGATAAATAAGGGGGTAGAGTAAAACACCATAGGCAAGATGAACTAAACGATCATACATGTTACGGGACCACCCCATGTATTGATCTAGATTAAAATTGAATATGTGTTGAATCCAGTCATTGTACGGAACATATGAGTACAGGTAGTGTGCACCGATAATATGGATGAGCAAAAAACCTAAATAGAAAGTAAAACTTAAATAATCGAGACCAATCTTTTTAAAAATAATAAATAAGAGGACTAACATAAAAATTGTACCCACCTGATGAAGTAAATAAGCTTCAAATTCAAGGGGCTGAATGCCAGACAATATGATGGCAATAAAAATAATGCCAAGAGCAATATAGTGTTTAAGTTTGAATTGTTTTTCGATCATTTTAGAAATATAACTTTATTGTGCTTTATATTAGTGTAATAAAAAAGCGAAGCCGAAGCTCCGCTTTTTATGAAGTTTTTAATTAGATTTTGCTAATTAAATCGTTAATTTGTTTAGCTTGTTCAGCTGCATTACCTGTGTAAGTTGCAGGAGTAAGTTCAGCTAAACGTGCGCGCTCTTCGCTTGGTACTTGAGAAAGTTCATCGCCATTTACGAAGTTAACCATCATGTCGCGAGTCATTGCTTGACCACGAGTTAATGCTTTTAACTTTTCATATGGTTTTTCAACGTTATAACGACGCATAACAGTTTGAATTGGCTCTGCTAAAACTTCTTGAGCTTGATCAAGATCTTCAAGTAAGCGGTTTGCATTGAGCTCAAGTTTACCAACACCTTTTAAACACGCATCAAAAGCAATTAAACTTTGTGCAAAACCAACACCCATATTACGAAGTACAGTTGAGTCAGTTAAGTCACGCTGCCAGCGAGAAATTGGTAATTTTTCGCCTAAGTGTGCCAATACAGCATTCGCAATACCTAAGTTACCTTCAGAGTTTTCAAAGTCAATTGGGTTAACTTTGTGTGGCATAGTTGAAGAACCAACTTCACCATCTTTCAATCTTTGTTTGAAGTAACCTAAAGAAATGTAACCCCATACGTCACGGTTAAAGTCGATTAAAATCGTATTAAAGCGACGTAACGCATCAAACAACTCTGCCATGTAGTCATGTGGTTCGATTTGTGTCGTGTACGGGTTGAATGCTAAACCTAAAGATTCAACAAATGCTTGAGCATGTGCAGCCCAGTCAACATCTGGGTAAGCAGAAAGGTGAGCATTGTAGTTACCTACAGCACCATTGATTTTGCCTAGTAGCTCAACATTTTCAAATTGTTTAATTTGGCGAGCTAAACGGTATGCAACGTTCGCCATTTCTTTACCCAAAGTTGTTGGGCTTGCAGTTTGACCGTGTGTACGAGACAACATTGGTTGTTCAGCGTGAGCTGTTGCTAAAGTAGAGATCGCATTTAAAATTTGCTTCATGCTTGATACTAAAACTTCGCGGCCGTTTTTAAGCATAAGTGCATGAGACAAGTTATTGATGTCTTCTGAAGTACATGCAAAGTGAATAAATTCACCTGCATTTTGTAATTCAGCGATACCTGCGATTTTCTCTTTTAAGAAATATTCAACAGCTTTTACATCATGGTTAGTTGTACGCTCAATTTCTTTAATGCGGTTAGCATCTTCTTCAGAAAAGTTGCTAACAATTGCATCTAAAGCTGCATTTGTTTCATTTGAAAAAGGAGCAACTTCAACAATTTCTGGACGGTTAGAAAGTGCTTGTAACCAACGCACTTCTACAGTGACACGAGCATGAATTAAACCAAACTCAGAAAGAAAAGGGCGTAGCGCATCACATTTGCTGGCATAACGTCCATCTAATGGTGATAGTGCGGTTAAAGCGTTCATAACGATTCCTTAATGTTGGAATAAACATAAAACAAAAAATAATCTCTTTACAGCCTTAGATGACTTGGTACTGTAAACGAGCAAGTGCCTGAATATCCTGTAGCAATTTACGTTTGCTAAAAATCATGTTCCACGAACTACCACCGAGTTGTCGCCATAAATGGGCCATTTGCAAGCCAGTAAACAGACAAGCACGGATGCGGTTAGTATGGTTGGTATCTTTAAATGCTTCTGCATTACCACGAACGAGAATGCGAGGGTTAATCTGCCCAGCAGTATCAACATAAGTTTGGGCCAAATTGGCTAAAATGCTTGGGTGTAAGTAGTTATTATCAAAAAAAGAAAGCTGTTTTAAAATCTTTTGCTGAGCTTTTTCAATGATTGCGACGTATTCAGGGTTGCTATAGACCTTCTTTTCTAATTGCAAAAGGGACATCGCATATGACATTGGAAGCTTGGCAGTGCCCATTTTTGGAAGGCGAGATTTGGGCATATTTGTAAAAGGTTGAGTAATACAATTTTCGAGGGTTTTAAGCCCCAAAGAAATATCTGCCAACTGATTAAAAAAATCTAATGTTTGGACACCATTGTTGACTGTAGGGCGAATATTTAAACTCGCTTTGATTAACAGCTCAAAATAGAAGTTACCACTTTCACCAATACTCTGCTGACCAGTTAAAGCTGTCATGTGTGTGAGCTGGGTAGCCTGAAATACCCCAGCCAAGGCAAGGGCACGGTTTTGGCGAACATTCAAGGCTTGTGATTGTTGAAATGGTAACTCCACCATGTCATTCATTCCCTTAAATAAAATTTGGTGTAGGGGCATTTGTATGGTGAATGACACCCCCGCCTAAGCAAACTTCATCTGAATAAAATACAACGCTTTGACCCGGTGTAACAGCGCGTTGAGGTTCATCAAACTCAACTCGTACACCGTGTTCACTATTTTCATCAATAAAAACTGTACATGCCTGATCAGGTTGGCGATAGCGTGTTTTAGCTGTACAGCGTAAACCTTCAACAGGAATATTCTGTTCACCAGCCACCCAGTCAATTGACTCACTCCAAAGCTGCGTGCTTTGCATGAGAGGGTGTTCATGTCCCTGACCAATAACGAGGCGATTATTGGCAATATCTTTATGTAGTACGAACCATGCACCTTCAGCTGCACCTTTCAAACCACCTAGACCAATTCCGCCACGTTGACCGAGCGTATAGTACATCAGACCGTGATGTTCACCAACTTCTTTACCTGTATCAAGCACAATTTTTCCAGGTTGAGCGGGCAAATATTGTTTAAGGAAGTCATTAAATCGACGTTCGCCAATAAAACAGATTCCTGTAGAGTCTTTTTTCTTGGCTGTAGCAAGATCAAGTTCTTCAGCAATTCTGCGGACTTCTGGCTTTTCAATCTCACCTACTGGAAATAGGGTTTTGTTAATTTCTTTACCATGAACAGCATGCAAGAAATAAGTTTGGTCTTTGTTATTGTCTACACCACGTAATAACGGTGCGTATGCTTCGCCTTTCGAGTTGTAAGCAGTTTCACCACGGCGAGCATAATGACCAGTCGCGATAAAGTCTGCACCTAAAGTCATGGCATGATCTAAAAATGCACGGAACTTAATTTCTTTATTACATAAAATGTCAGGGTTTGGGGTGCGTCCAGCTGCATATTCAGCTAAGAAAAGTTCAAATACGCGGTCCCAATATTCCATAGCAAAGTTTGCTGTGTGGAGTTTAATGCCGATTTTATCTGCTACTGCTTGAGCATCGGCTAAATCTTCCATTGCCGTACAGTATTCCGTGCCGTCGTCTTCCTCCCAGTTCTTCATGAAAAGACCTTCAACTTGATATCCTTGTTGAAGTAAAAGTGCTGCAGAAACAGAAGAGTCTACACCACCAGACATACCGACGATGACACGTTGTTGCATAGGACTAGGCATCCAAATGAGAAGTTAATGAGGGAGAGAAAGGGTGCTCATAAATAAGCGATAAAGGATAATGGTGACCTTTCATGGCATCTTCAACTGCTTTGAGTACGAGTGGACTACGGGCACGAGCAGATTCTTTGAGCTCATCTGGTGTCATCCACACAGCAGCTACAATACCTGTATCGAGTTGAGGATTATTTTCAACTTGAGTCACATGTGCTAGAAAACAGAAGCGGTAATAGGTACGATCCGGAAACATAGGCGGGGTATAAGTATAAATACCAAGCAAGGCATCAATTTCAACATGATGACCTGTTTCTTCAAGTGTTTCTCGAATGGCTGCTTGAGTTAATGACTCACCGCATTCCACATGACCAGCAGGTTGGTTAAATACTGTGTGTACAAAACCTTCGCTATGTTCTTCTACAAAAAGATAGCGTCCGTCTTTTTCTACGACTGTAGCAACAGTGACATGAGGAGTCCATGCGGCCATAAAAAAGCACCATGATTTAAAAGACGTATGATACGAAATTTAGGGGTTTTTGGCTATGGTGATCTGCTAAACGATATGAGCAATACTACAAAACCATATCGTTTAAAAAATCAGAATTTTATTGCTGATATTTCATAGAGCTAATTAATCTTGCTCGGCTTGAGCCGCTTTATGATTATTTTGTACTTTTACATAATGTCTTGCCGAATAAGGAAGAAATGCTAATTCTTTTTCGGTTAGTGGTCGCACTTGTTGTACAGGGCTTCCTACATATAGGTAACCACTTTTTAAGACTTTACGCGGTGGAACCAAACTTCCAGCACCAATCATTACATCATCTTCAATAATCACATCATCTAAAATAACAGTATTGATTCCGATTAAAACTCGGTTGCCGATGGTGCAGCCATGCAAAGTCACATGATGTCCAACCGTCACATCTTCACCAATAATAAGAGGTGAGCCATTAGGTTTTGCATCATTTTTATGGCTAACGTGCAACATACAATGGTCTTGTACATTACTGTTTTTACCAATTTGAATACTATTTACGTCACCACGAATGACGGCAAAAGGCCAGACAGAAACATTTTCGGCTAAGCTGACTTCACCGACTACAACGGCCATGTCATCAACATAACATGTTGGATCAACTTGAGGACGGTGTTCAAGATAAGGACGTATGTTCTTTGCCATGAGTAGTATCAAAATAAAATTTAGATGAATTATAAAATAAAAAAGCACTCAGGCTAAATAGCATGAGTGCTTAATTCAACTATTCAAAAATTAGAATAAGTTGCTGAAGAATTGTTTAACGTGGTCGATTAAGCGTGCAAAGAATCCTGCTTCTTCAACTGGTTTTAATGCAACTAATGGCTTTTCAGCAATTACTTTGCCGTCAAGGCTAGCAACAAGTTTGCCCACAACTTGGCCTTTTTGAAGCGGTGCATTTAAGTTAGGTTGAACAACTAACTGTGTTTTAATGCCGTTAGCTTTGCCTTTAGGCATAGTCACACTAAAGTTTTCAGCCAGACCAATTTGAACTTCGTCTTCTTTACCAAACCACACTTTTGCTTTTGCAAGAACTTGATTGGCTGGTTGAATATTTGCAGTTTCAAAGTTTGCAAAGCCCCAAGACAATAATGTACGCGTTTGGTTAGCACGTTCATTAACGCTATCCGTTCCGAAAATAACGGAAATGAGACGCATCGGACCACGTTTGCTTGAAGTTGTTAAGCAGTAACCCGCTTCATCTGTATGACCTGTTTTTAAACCATCTACGCTTGGGTCTGTGTAAAGCAAGGCATTACGGTTACCTTGTTTAATGCCGTTAAACGTAAATTCTTTTTCAGAGTAGATTGGGTAATATCTTGAGCTGTCTTTAATAATATGTTGCGCTAAAACAGCCATATCTTTAGCTGTTGAATAATGACCTTCTGCCGGTAAACCAGTTGAGTTAATGAACTGGGTATTTGTCATACCGATACGTTTTGCTTCCTGATTCATCATGTGAGCAAACGTGCCTTCATTTCCGGCAATATGTTCAGCCATTGCTTTTGATGCATCATTACCTGACTGGATAATGATACCGCGCAGCATTTCTAGAACAGTTGCTGTGCCATTTAAAGGAACATACATACATGATTCAGAGCTGCTTCCTTTACACCATGCAGACTCGTTCATACGAACCTGCTCATTTTCAGTCAGTTCACCTTTTAATAATTTTTGTTCAATGATGTAGCTTGTCATCATTTTTGTCATTGAAGCAGGTGCAAGCTTTTCGTTTTCATTTTTAGAAGCGAGAATTTGTCCTGTCTCATAATCCATTAATACATAAGACTTATTATTTAATTCTGGCGGAGCTGATAAGACAGTTGCTGCATAAGAAAAACTTGGTAAGAGGAGGAGTGCAGCAATAGCGCTTTTTCGAGTCATTCTAGGTAATTCCAATATCTTGTATGAAGCAGAAGAACCTAGCATTTTAGGATAAAGCAAAGCCGACTTCTATGGGGGAAGTCGGCTTTTTCAAACAGTATTGTAACTCAAGAGTTTTTTACTAATTTAGTTTTGCGATTGATAAGCTTTCACGTCTTGACAAACTAATGTGTTTTGCTCGTTACCAGCAGCTTTTGCATCATTACGCGCTTCTTTTAAGACTTTCTTGAAGCTTTTGTCTTTAGCACGTTTCTCTAAAGCTGCAACTGGGTCGGCTTCATTTGGTAAATAGTCTTTTACTAAACGTTCATAACCTTGAGCAAAATCAGCATCTTTTTTCCCAATAAGGCTTGGGCAAATTTCAGAAAGTACTTGAATTGCAGCTAATTCTTCAGGAGTTATAGTTTGCTGTGGAGTTACTTCAACAACATTTTCATTTTCGGTTTTCTTTTCAGCTGTTTTCTTCTTATCAGCAGCAAAACCAACTGTTGCCATGCTCATAAGTAAAACCAAAGAGAGCGATTGAACTAAGCTTTTCTTCATAAACATCGATAACCCAAAATAAAATTTTTAAATATGTCGATAGCTTAACCAATTTACAGGTTAAAAAAATGGAAAAAATGTATTGTTATGTTGGTTTTCTGCTTAATACCAAGCAGAAAACCTCAGTAAATAAACTTCTACCCTAAACGAGTAAAAACCTATTCTTTATAGTTGACGATCTCTTCACAGAGTTCGTGTTGCTCATGATGGTCCATTTGTTTTGAAGCTTGACGTGCTTCATTTAACAGGGTTTTAAACTCTGCATCATTTTGTAGAGCAGAGAGGGTAATTGATTTATTCGAATACCCTTGAAGATACGTTGTGATAATTTTTTGAGTATTTGACTCAAGTTTTTTATTTGTCCCTACGAATGCTGGACAAATTTCCTGTAAGACTTGCGTTGCCGCAATATCATCTTTAATTAAGCTATCAGCTTCTTGTGTTGAGATATCCTCATCTGCAAAAACCGCTTGCGTACACAATGTGATACTGATCCCCAATACCTGAAAAAAAGGAGCAAAAGTTTTCATTTTTTCACAATTTTATAATGCTATGGAGGCATAAATATATATAATTCAACAAATAATTCAATTGTGAAAACCTTTAGGTTTATTTGTAGAGAAAGATTTTAGTGAATATTTTGATAGCGAATGATGACGGTGTTTTTGCGCCAGGTATACAGGCTTTAGCTGAAGCATTAAAACCGCTTGGACGTGTGGTTGTGGTTGCACCAGAAAGTGAAAGAAGTGGTTTTTCAAGTGCATTAACACTAGATCGACCATTGCGCCCAATTCAAATTGCCGAAGATGTATGGGCTGTGAATGGTACGCCAGCAGATTGTGTGTATTTGTCTATGAATGGTTTGTTTGATTTCGAATTTGACTTAGTCGTAAGTGGAATCAATAGTGGCGCTAATTTAGGTGATGATGTTTTATATTCTGGAACAGTCGGTGCTGCATTTGAAGGACGTTTAATGAAGCAACCTGCAATTGCTGTTTCTTTAGCTGGTCCTGATGTACGCGCTTATAATGTTAAAGAAGATTATGCTCAGGCTGCACAGTGGGTACATGATTTTATTGCAAGCGGATTGCCAGCTTTGCCTCCGCGACACATCTTTAATATCAATATTCCTGATGTACCGAAGTTAAAAGGAGCACAAATTACGTATCAGGGACGCCGTGCTCAATCTAAACCTATTACCAGCCATGTCGACCCAAGAGGACGCCAAGTTTACTGGATTGGATTAGCAGGCGAGGCGGTTACAGATCCGGAGCGTGTTTCAAGCCAGATTCAATCGGATTTCTTTGCGGTAGCAAACGGTTATGTCAGTGTTACACCTATTCAAATGGATGCTACAAATTACGCCGTTTTAGAAGACCTTCAGGTCAGTTTGAGTCAATAATTGAGCTCGAATGTTATAACTTTGTGAATAAAGAAAAAGAGGAACGTGTTTCCTCTTACTTTTTTGGTACTCTTAGCCGAAATGATTTGTAGCATTTAGTGAGGGAGATCAATGCATTTAATTGGGCAACAAAACAGAGTGCATATCCAAAAAGACAAAATAATGAAAATTATGTTGTTGTCTGTGGCTGTAGGTTTTACCGTAGCTATGGCAGGCTGTGCTTCTAAACCACAAATTAATAATAGTTCTCGCTATGCAATGGCTCCTAACTATTACACAGTTCGTTCAGGTGATACTTTAAGTGGTATCGCAATGCGTTATGGTCTGGACTATATCAGTATTGCCGAAATGAATGATATTCCTGCGCCATATCGTATTTATGTCAATCAATCATTACGTTTGAAGAAAGGTTCTTCACCAAGAACAGTATCTACGCAAGTCATGGCACAACCTGAGCAAATCAAACGTCAAACCATTGCTCTACCAACCACACAACCAGTTACACCGGTAACTCAGCCGTCTACTGTACCGTCAACGAATACGACAGTGGCATCAGTTGCACCAAATTCGAGCTTACGTTGGATAAAACCGACCAATGGACCAGTGATTCAAGGGTTTAATTTGGCAAATAATGTCAAAGGAATCCGTTATGGTGGAAATCAGGGTGACCCTATTTATGCCGCAGCTGATGGTCAAGTTGTCTATGCAGCTGATGGCTTAAAAGAATACGGAAATCTGGTTTTAATTAAGCATATTGACGGATATATCAGTGCGTATGCCCACAATAGCAAGATGTTTGTAAAAAGCGGTGACAATATAACTGCTGGACAAAAAATTGCCGAAATGGGCTCTACTGGTGCATCTCAAGTCATGCTCGAGTTCCAGATTCGTTTGGATGGAAAACCGATTAATCCTATAAATCTTTTACCAAAATAGCTAATGCAAAAAACTTAGGTTTCCTCGTATAATGTAATTGGTTGCTTTCATTACAACAATAAGCATTTTTTATAAATTTAAAATTAGATTCGAGGAAACCTATGTTAGATCAGCTTCGTGCGATGGGTGTTTTCGCTTGTGTGGTTGAAAAAAGTTCATTTAGTGGTGCGGCACGTGAATTAGGAATTACAACAAGTGCGGTGAGTCAGCAGATACGCTCGCTTGAGCATGAAATGGATGTAACTCTATTACATCGCTCCACTCGTAAACTTAGTTTGACAGAAGCCGGACAGGCTTTTTTTTCAAGCTGTCAAGAGATGTTGGCGGCGGCTGAAAGGGGAAAAATCAGAATTAATGAATTGAGGGATGACTTAATCGGGGATTTGCGTATTGCGACAACTCCTGATTTGGCAGTTCAACACCTCATTCCTGCATTATCTCACTGGATGTCGGCTCATCGCGGTTTATCTGTGCATTTCGAAGTTGGACATCGTTATATCGATTTAATTGAAGAGCGAATTGATATTGCGGTTCGCATGAGCTCTACTCCTGTAGAAGAGAGCAGCTCGATCATTCCGATGGCTTTTGTAGATCAAATTTTGATTGCTTCTCCTAGTTATCTGAATCAGTCTAGTCCAATTGTGCATCCTAATGATTTAAGAGATCATGAATTGTTGTCGATTAATGTCATGAATGACTCGCGCCATTTTAATTTTCAACATGTAAAAACAGGTGAAACGCTCAATATTGAAATGCAAAGCCGTTTGCAGAGTAATAATTTACAAGTTGCAAAAGCGTTATGTCAGCAAGGGCATGGTATTGCACGAATTTTATATTTAGATGCTCAGAAAGAACTAAAAAATGGTTCTTTGATTGAACTCATGCCAGATTGGAAATTACCAACGTTTACATTGTATGCAGAGGTTGCCAAGCATGATCAACAACCAATGAAAATTCAACGTTGTGTTGAAGCACTTAAACAATATTTTAGCCAGTTAGCAGGAGGACGAGCGATTCAGATCGTTCGTTAATTTTGCCAGTCTAAACGTAAAAAGGGCCTGTATTTACAGGCCCTTTTTTATTACTTCTGTTTTAATGTAGCAACTTCTTCTGCATTTTCTTGTGGCAGATCATCAGCAGTAAGTTCTTCATGCTTCTTAATTTTTTTCTTATTTTTCTTTTTCTTTTTTGGCTCTTCTTCAATTTCAGCACCATCTTCAATGGCTTGCCAATATTCAAGTTGTTCCATTACTGCCGCATAGATTGAATTTTTGCTGTATTTACCCTTCTTATCGAGTGTACCGACTGGACGAGCCATCAAAATTTCAAGTGCCTGATCAATCGTATCAATGGCATGTATATGGAATTGACCGCTGCGAACAGCATCAATAACATCTTGACGTAACATCAAATGCTGCATGTTTTGGCGAGGAATAATGACACCTTGCTTACCTGTCAGACCTTGTAGCTTACATGCATCATAGAATCCTTCAATTTTTGCATTTACGCCGCCAATAGGTTGAACTTGCCCTAATTGGTTCATTGAGCCGGTAATTGCCCATGATTGATCAATTGGTATCTGGCTAATCGCAGAAATCAACGCGGAAAGCTCGGCAACAGTTGCACTATCGCCATCAACTTGACCATAGCTCTGCTCAAATGCAAGCGCAGCGGAGAAGTGTAAAATCTGTTCACGACCAAAGTGAGCTTTCAAGAAGCTAGACATCAGCAGCACGCCTTTGGCATGGAGTGAGCCACCAAGTTCTACACTACGTTCAATATCAAGAATATCACCGCCACCTTGATAAACAGATGCCGTTAAACGTGAAGGTAAACCAAACTCAACATCTGCATAATGAATGACGGAGAGGGCATTGATTTGACCTAAACGGTATCCCGACGTTTCGATTAATTGTGTACCACGTGAAAGATCTTGCCAGTAAAGCTCTCTTAAATAGCCTAAGCGGTATTGGCGATGTTGTAGAGCGAGATTAATGTGCTGGTCGGTTACTAGCTTCTCATTTGCTTTAAATGCATGATGATGTGCTTCGCGAATCAGGTCACCTAGGGTTGAAGCATGTAAAGACAGTGAACTTTGGTCTTCAGCCTGACGGCTTGAATCAGTAAGTAAAGCTGCTAAAGCACTACGATCAAACGGAAGCAATTTATCCGCTTGTACATAGTCAGCAATGAGCTGCATGTAGGCTTGTTCATTTTCGTCATTACGTTGTAATGTATCAGTAAAATCTGCACGAATTTTAAATACACTACCAAGCTCTGGTTCTACTTCTAAAATTTCATAATAAATTTCAGGTTCTGCCATAAGAACCACTTTAATATCAAGCGGAACCGCGGCAGGTTCTATCGAGATAGAGCCTGTTAACGTCAGCATATGTTCAAGAGAAGATAACTTGAGTTGGCCTGATTTTAAGGCACGCTTTAAACCTTGCCATGCATAAGGCTGTTCGAGTAATTGCTCGGCCTCAAGCATTAAAAAACCACCATTCGCTTGATGTAGAGCACCTGGACGAATGAGCGTGAAATCTGTAGTAATTGTGCCATTATGGGTGAGCTGTTCAACGTGGCCGAGTAAATTATAGTGCGTTGGGAAGTCTTCAAAAATAACAGGAGCGCCACTATTTGGTTTATTTGAAACAATCACATTGGCTTGATAACGTGCTGGAACACGATTGAACATTGATGGAGTAAAATCATCTTCATCTTGTTCTAAGATCAGTTCAACATTATCAATAATATCTTGGGCATATTGTTTTAAATAATCTTCAAGTCCTTTCACTTGACCATATTTATTTAAAATAAGCTCCATTCTTGGCATAACAACTTGCGTTGCAATATCCCGATTTAATACAGACACTTTGTCGCGTGCATCATCTTCTAAATCACCTAAATGTAGACCAAGGCGATCCAGCTTTTTATCCATATAGCGAATATTGGCCGCAATTTCAGCACGTTGCTTACTATTTAATGCATCAATATCTGTTTGGGTAAGTTCTTGAACCTGATCATCTTTGACTTGTACGGGAACAAAACCATGTTTCTCATTACGAGAAATGAGTTTTAAATCAAGCTCTTCGCCTTCTTTGGTTAGTTCAACAAGCGCTTGTTGTTGTACATCACCTGTTTCCTGACGGATACGTTCAATACGATTGTGATAAGTCTCTGCACTGAAACGGCGTTCAAGTTGCTTTAAAATAATTTGCCAAGTTTGATCATGTGCTTGTTGAAACTTAGTTCCTTGACCTGCTGGAAAGCGTAGAGCAATAGGTTGACGTGCTTGTTTGAAATTATAGACATACACCCAGTCATCAGGCGTTGGCATTGTTTTGGCGTGTTGCTGTAACAAACGTTTAATCATAGTACGTTTGCCTAAACCAGCAGTTCCTACTGCAAAAATGTTATAGCCTGAGTAGGGTAAAGAAATTCCCGCCTCTACAGATGCTTTGGCACGATCTTGACCTAAAAAATTATTAAGAGGTTTGATGCGTTTAGTTGAAGCTGGAATTTTTTCAAAATCGGGGATATGTGTAAGTTGTTCAGGTTTTAAAACGGTTTTATCTAAGGTCATTTTTATATCAGGTTGCTCAAAAGCTGAAGGAAATGCATTTACTGTGACGTTTGTGGTGGTTGTTTTAGCGAGTGATAAAGTTGAAATAGTCACTTGATCAAGTTTTTGTGTCACTGTTGATATCCAGCAAAAGAAAACGAAGGTTGAAGCCTAAAGGTATACAGGTTTAGCATAAAATATCAAGCAAACTTGCGGTTTTTATCGCCAAAACAAAAATGTTTGCATAAAGAATCTTGAAAGCAATTGTAAGAAGGGTTTGAATAGGCACATTTATAATTTATGGAAAATAAAAAACGAATGAGTGCTGAATCAAAAGGGTGGAAAAGTTCTTTTATGGCCTTCTTGGATCGCCGAGCAATTATTATGTTGTTTTTAGGCTTTTCCTCAGGAATTCCCATATTTCTAATTTTTTCAACCTTATCATTCTGGTTGACTGAAGCGGGAATTAACAGAAGTACTATTACGATGTTCTCTTGGGCAGCGTTAGCTTACTCATTCAAGTTTATTTGGGCTCCATTAATAGATAAATTACCACTTCCTTATTTAACAAAAAAAATGGGATTAAGGCGTAGTTGGTTGTTAATTGCACAGATTTTGGTTATCTGCGCAATTTGTTTAATGGCATTTACAAATCCATTACCGAACACTTCTGGCTTTGGTTCATTTTCAAATCTAACTATTATGGCAGGAGCGGCTATTTTTCTTGGCTTCTCTTCAGCTACGCAAGATATTATTGTGGATGCTTACCGTATTGAATTAACTGAAGATCCTAATGTACAAACTGTTTTAGCCTCAACTTATAATGCTGGATATCGTACTGCTACAATCATCACGCAATTAGGTGCATTATTATTTGCGGCTTCTCTAGGTACCGCAGTTGGTAACTATATATATGAAGCATGGAGAACTACATATTTATTAATGGCCTGCCTAATGGGTATAGGAATAATTACAACATTATTTATTCATGAGCCTCAAGTTAAGCGTATTCAACATCACTATCAAGCTAAAGATTATTTTCAGTTATTTGCGGTTTTTGTTATTTCAACCATCGTTTTTGGAATTAGTTTTTATCAAATCGGTTTAATTTTTGATTCATTTTCTATCGAAGATGCTTTTTTAAGTTTTTTACTTTTAGTTGTTAAATTTTTAATTAGTATATTAATTGCTGTTGTTGTAATTCTAGGTTTAATTAAATTTGGTCTAATTAATAAAAAAATTGTTGTAGAAACATGGTTGTCACCTTTATTAGATTTCTTTAAACGATATGGATTAAAAGTTGCTTTAGCAATTTTATTGTTAATAGGGTTTTATCGTATTTCAGATGTCGTTGCTGGTGTAATGGCTAATTTATTCTATTTAGACTTAAATTTTGATAAAGAAGAAATTGCTTGGTTTAATAAGTTTTTTGCAATTTTCTTTGTCATATTGGGTGGTTTCCTCGGAGGAATGTTAGCACAACGCTATAATGTGATGAAAATGATGTTCTTAGGAGCAATTTTAGCAAGCACTACTAACTTGATTTTTGTTGGATTAGTTAAGTCTGGTGCCACTATGCAAAATGTTCAGGTTCATATTGGGGATCAAACTTATACTACAAGCCCTGATGAAGTAGGAAATTGGTCATTAAAATTCCCAAGTAATACATTAACAACAGCTCAGAATAAAGTCTCAATTGATTCTCAGCCTGTGGGATATACTGAACCCTTAAAGATAAACCTTCCATTAAAACTATTTAGCTCAGAATCACAACCAGATATTTATATTCAAGCAATTGGTGGAGATAATCTTTTATATAAAGATGAGCTGAAAAAAGATGTAATTCTTCATGGTAGTTTATTGAATCTGCCTAAAAATAGTGAACTAAAATCGGTTGGTATTTTATTGAATTCAAAAGATAAAATAGAAGGTAAGATTAAAGATAATGATTGGAGTGTTATTATTCCTGGAAATGATCTTGCTAAACTTAATTCAATACAAGTAGTAGCAAATTATGAAGCTAATAAGCAATTGCATACTTTAACTTTAAATCATTCTTATCAAAAGCAACTAGAAAAGAATCAGCCTCGTTATCGTATGAGTTTATCTGATATTCCTGCGATTCCGATTGATAAAAATATTGATATTGAATTGAAAGGAAAAGTAGTTGTTCCTTATAGCAAAGTTTGGTTAGTAATGGGCATCATATTTGATAACTTAGCCTCTGGATTAGCTGGGGCAGTTTTTATTGCATTTCTTTCTAGTTTAACGAGTGTGTCATTTACTGCCATGCAATATGCTATTTTTAGCTCGCTAATGCTGTTGTTACCAAAAACGATTGGTGGTTACTCAGGTACAATAGTGAATCATATCGGTTATTCAGGCTTTTTTACGGCTACATTTTTGATGGGATTACCAATTTTATTACTCGTGATTTGGGTAGGTAAGTTGTTGGCTAATCAATCATCAAAATAAAAGTTTCCTAGGAGATAATATATGCGAATGCTTCATACAATGTTGCGAGTAGGCAATTTAGA
Source organism: Acinetobacter sp. NIPH 542 (assembly GCF_000369825.1). NCBI lineage: Bacteria > Pseudomonadati > Pseudomonadota > Gammaproteobacteria > Moraxellales > Moraxellaceae > Acinetobacter > Acinetobacter sp. NIPH 542. The sequence continues at coordinate 2,188,756 of NZ_KB850206.1, read as the reverse complement.
ACAATCTTTAAAGTTCTATACCGAAGTATTAGGAATGAAGTTACTTCGTAAGCGTGATTATGAAGAAGGGCGCTTTACACTGGCATTTGTTGGTTACGGTGATGAAGAAACCAATACTGTGCTTGAGCTTACCCACAACTGGGATACATCAAGTTATGAGTTAGGCAATGCCTATGGTCATATTGCGATTGGTGTTGACGATGCCTATAAAGCGTGTGAAGAAATTAAAGCACGTGGTGGCAAAGTTGTGCGTGAAGCGGGCCCAATGAAAGGTGGTGTTACCGTTATTGCATTTGTTGAAGATCCAGATGGTTATAAAATAGAGTTGATTCAACAAGATGCTAATGCGACAAATAACTAAAAATTGACTATGACACTTTAAGATTTAGGTCTTAAAAGTCTAGCTTTATTTTTTTAGCCCAGTATGATGAACGCTTGACCAGATGGTCAATTTATCAACTGGGTTTTTTATTATCTAAAATAATCATAGGATGTGGCTATGTTGAAGTTATTGGCACTTGATCGATTTACAATTTTGTTAGTTGGAATGGTACTGCTAGCAACATTTTTTCCAGTCAGTGGTCAAGCAGCGCAATATTTCAATACACTGACTACTGTCGCGATTGCAATTTTATTCTTTTTGCATGGTGCAAAGCTGTCCCGTGAGGCTGTAATTGAAGGCGTTTTGCATTGGAAAATGCATTTACTTGTTTTCGCATTTACTTTTTTTATTTTCCCCGTGCTTGGTTTGTTAGCTAAACCGATTCTGTTACCTCTACTCGGCCAGCAGCTGTACTGGGGTTTTCTGTTTATGTGCTTTTTACCCTCTACAGTTCAATCTTCTATTGCATTTACATCAGTTGCAAAAGGGAATGTCGCTGGCGCGGTCTGTAGCGCATCTTTTTCCAATTTGATTGGTATGTTTATTACACCAGTGTTGGTGAGCTTTTTTATTTTAGGCCAAAGTCAACATGGGTTCGATCCGACTGCTTCAATTATACAAATTACATTGTTGCTGTTAGTGCCATTTATTTTAGGGCAAATATTACGTCCTTATATTTTTCCTTATATGGCAAAAGTTCCAAGTATTGTTAAAGCATTCGATCAAGGCTCGATTTTGATGGTGGTGTATGGCGCGTTCAGTGGGGCAGTGGTTGCAGGTCTTTGGCATCAGGTAAACTGGAAAACCTTGCTTATTTTAGTGGTTGCTTGTTCAGTTCTTTTAACGGTTATTATGTTATTAGCACTGTATCTACCTCGTGCTTTTGGATTTAACCGAGCAGATCAAGTCACGGTTTTCTTTTGTAGCTCAAAAAAGACGTTGGCAAGTGGTGTGCCGATGGCGCAAATCTTATTTATTGGTCAGCCTTTAGGCATGATTGTGTTGCCTATTATGATCTTTCACCAAATCCAATTAATGGTTTGTGGGGTAATTGCAAATTACTGGGCTAAATCTAAAGATTAATTCGCAAATAAAAAATATTTGGCGTATAATCTTGTCCACTTGTTGTGCTTAGCTCTAACCCTAGAGGTTTCGGTGGGCCAAAAGAATGGTCTGTTGTGGTGTTGATCTGCTCATTTTGAGCTTTCCTCGATTTATATTGAGAGTGATCAATTGCGATGGCAGCTTAAGCCTTTCTACAATTAGGAGTAATCGACGATGCGCGCCGATATTCACCCAAAATATGAAAAATTAGTTGCAACTTGTTCTTGCGGTAACGTAATCGAAACTCGTTCTGCTTTAGGTAAAGAAACTATCTACCTTGACGTATGTTCAGCTTGCCACCCTTTCTACACTGGTAAGCAAAAGAATGTAGACACTGGTGGTCGTATCGACAAATTCAAACAACGTTTCTCTGGTATGTCTCGCTCTATCAAGCGTTAATACTGAAAAACGAAACAAAAAACGGGCTTTATGCCCGTTTTTTGTTTATGAACGACAAGAGCATTATTGGTCTTGTACGTCTGTTAATCGATCAAGTCGTTTCTGGAAATAACGACCTTGTAAGAAACGTGCTTCCACATTCCAAGCGTTAGCAAATAAGTTCATATCATTAAGATCGGCAAGTAAAATCCCAACAGGTTTTACAGTCAAATAGTTTAGAATCTTTTCTTGTAATTGCGCTAAACCAGCATCTGAATTTAATAGCTCTGTCTTCTTCGATTGCAATTTTAAATATTGAACATCAAGTTGTTGCAATATCGATTCACTATACATAGAAGATGTGAAATCCCGAATTGAAATTTCTGCGCCGTGTTGACGTAGGCGGGCTATAAGTTGCTGTGCAATTGCAAGATGTGGCTGAATCGCTTGCTCTGAAAATTGTAAAATCAACGGGCTTTCTTGCTTACTACCAATAATGGTGAGTAATTTCGAAATGAGTTCAGGGGCTGATTTATCTTTGAGTAAGATATCAATATTCAAGTTAATAATCAGCTTGGCTTTCGGGTACTGCGTAATGAAATTATGTAGCTGCTTGCAAGCCTCGACCAAAATCCAACGGTCTAATTGAATCGAAAGTTCACTATCATCTCGCAAAGCGGCTAAATCATTTAAATCATGCCACTGTTCATCTGCAATAAAACCACTCGTCACTTCGTAGTTATGGGTTTCTTGATCATGCTTATCATAAATCTGCTGATATTTTAAATGAATTTCACCCCGTGCTAGCTGTTGCTTTAACTGCTGCAATAACGGTGAGGGCATTGGAGCATCAACATCATGAAGGCTTAAATCAAGTGACAGAGACGAGCTGATAGGTTCAGAAGGGATAAGATCGATTGTTGGCGTTATCTCAATTTCTGGCTTGGCTTTAGGTAAGGCTTGCTGATTTGTGTGATCAAGAAGCTTTGCAAAGCTAGCTTCATTTAATGGTTCTGTAATTTGCACATAACTCAGTTTGAATTGTACTGAGTAATTAAGTTCATTAACTGTTAATAAATGCTCTTTTTGCAAACTTTGCAGACTAGCCAATTGGGAGTTAAGGACTGTACTGTTTTCGGCTTGCAAAACGCCAAGATAGGCTCCAAGTTCAAGATTGAAAATCGGCATTTGAGCCTGTTCTTTCAGAAAACTTTGCAGCTGATTAAAATATTGCCCTGGTGTTTGCCAGTCTAGTTGAAACACTCGTTCTGGGCACTGATTTAGTCTGAATAAAACCAATGCATTTGCTTGAGCAGGGTGTGTTGATAGTTGTCGATTAATTTGTTGCCAAGGCGCAGTGGACCCGTAACTTTTTTCAGAAAATGCTGTATTTGCAGGTGTTTGTAAATCCAGTTGATAGTCAATGGTTAACTGTACGGCGTCTTCTTCTTGACTCGGAATAAATTCAAGTTTTAAAGCATTATTACCTGAAATTGCTGCATGTTGACTCTGGATTTCAAAACGGGCCTGATCAAATTGACCTAATGAAATCTTCTTAAATCTTTGTTTAAAAATATTTAAATCATTGGGTTGTAAAACATCTAAGATGGGCAGGCCGATAATCTCTTCTTCTTGCTTAAAGCCAAAAAGGTTGAGGTATTCTGTATTTGCCTTAACGTGCATGCCTTCTTGAAAGAGGGCAACTGCTTTATGACTGTTATTAACCAATGTTTGTGTATGAGAATGAATAGTTTCCAATTCATTGGTCAGGCGTTGTTCAGTTTGCAATAAGTGGCTATACGACAAGGTCCGAATAAGCGTGATATAAAAATAATCTAATGGCTCTAATGGAACTACGTCATAGATACCTTTATGAATATAGGCTTGATATTGCTGAGGTTGATAATCTTCAGGTTGCAATAATAAAACAGGTAAATCTGGCTGCTCAGATGCTTGAATAAGGGAGAGTGTTTGTTCAATTTTTAGGTCATAAGCACGACCAAAAATAATAGCATCCCAAGGCGTATTTAACTGTTTTTCGAAACTTTTTAGATCATCAAGTAATAACGCATGAACTTGATAATTATTCCCCAATAATAAATTTAAAATCTGGTTATAACGTAGCTGGTTGTCATCAATAATGAGTAAACGTGTTTCAGTACGTTTTAACTTTTTAGATAATAAAGAGTTTCTCACTTTAGTGCTTCCCATAAATCTTGACTGCTAGAGTTGCTATTCTTTTTCATCATGAACTGATCAAGCAGATTTTGTTGCTGCTCATTCAGAAGCTCGAAATGAAATTGAATAAAACTTTGAGTAATGAGTTGTGCTTTGAGTAGATACACTTTGATTTCTTCTGTCCCCAATCGTAAATGAATTGTTTGTTGCTCTCTAAAAATTTGTGACCCCGGTAAAATCAACGTATTTTGTATTTCTTCTAGATTTTGTGTTTGTAGTAATAGTGCAGGATGATAATTGCGTGTATGACGCTCAGCTTGAATATGCACTGCACAAGGGAACATCGCCTGTGACAAAATTTCTAGACCTAACTCTAGAGATTTTTCTGTCGACTGTTTAATCCAGCGGATTACGCCACCGCGCCATTGTCCATGCAAAGTTTCTTTAACTAAAATATATTCACCGGTTCTTAGATTTTTCGGTGCTTCCCCAGACCATTTAATACGATATCCATTGACACTAATATCGAGAACAGTGGTTTGATAAATGGTTTTGCTTTCACGACTTAGGCGTTGATAGGATGTGGTTTGTTGTTCTTTTTTCTCTAAATTGGATAAAACTTTAGACTCACTTTGTAAGTTGTAATTATTGTTAAGTTGTAGCGTTTCTTCAAAGTTTTTTGCTTTCGCTAGATAGAAATGAGCCGTACTTAAACCAAAGCAAATTTGTAGTTCGGCATTGTACTCATAACGTTCATGACGGCGTTGAGCCGTCGTACCCAAAATTGTTTGAACATGAAACTTTAAAGCTGGGCTTAAATAAAACTTTTCATTTTTAGAAATATATTGCGCATTTTTATGCATGGTTGCAGTGACATGCTCAAGTAAAGCTTGTGTGCCTATAAAAATGCTTGGGCTAAAGTTAGAACTACGTTTGGTGTTATAGACTGGCGGATGGTCTTTACTTGGGTCAACCACATATTTAGTTAAGGCAGTATCTTTCGGCAAAATTTGAATCATTCTTGCCCAGTCAAAACTACATTGAAATAAGGCTTGAATTTCTGATTGGCGAATCTGGTTCGTATTTAAAATATCGAGCAAAATTAGCTGAGCATAAGCTTGGGTAATATTTGCTAGAGGGTGGTGGATACCCTGAATATGATTAATATTGATGAGATGATATTTATGTTGAACAGCGGTTTCGTAGAGCTGATGTGCAATCAGCCACTGTCCTTTAAGAGGCTCACTATAGAGCATATGCTGCTGATATAAGAGACTCGTTAATTGTTGCAGTGCATGAAAAGTTGATAAGGTACGTGCCGTTTGCAAATTCTTTTTTTGCTTATAGGCAAATAGAGAAAACTTTTGATGCTGTAATTGCCCATGGCTATTTTGTGCAATATTTAAATAAATACTGGCGAAATAGCAACGCATCAACATCGCTAACTCAATAATATGTTCGTTACGGTCTGTACTAATCACACCTTGGTTAAAAAAGTTTTTTTCTAGACTCGCAAGAACGTTATTAATGGTGGGATGAAGCGTTTGTATAAGATCAAAACGTAAGGTTTCACTACATTTTAATTCATTGAGTTCTAAAATGGCGGTGAATAATGCTTTTGACGTATCGCCGAGTTGCATAATAGAAAGGGTAGTGACCCATTCATTAAGATCTTTAATATTGGCTTCACAAAAGCTTAACCGCTCACGAGTGAGTTCGGTTTGATTGTGAAAAATGTCCGATAGTGCATTATTCATCATCACTTATTATATAACTCAAAATGTTGTTGCCCCAAAAAGCGGTGTTTTATTCTTTTCGCCCGCAATTTCCCTGACGAGTTTAGGAACCAAATACCCCGGTAGGTTCGCTAACACATCACGATATATATCATCTATCTCAGATGGTATTAAATCAAAATGTTGTGCACCTTTTACTTTATCTAAAACATGTAAGTAATAAGGCATAACGCGAGCTTCAAATAAACGATAACTTAAATCAATTAATGTCTGTGCAGAATCATTAACGCCTTTAAGCAATACTGCCTGATTAAGTACAGTAATGTGCTCGGCAGATAACTGCAACAATTTTGAACAGGTAAAGTCATCGAGTTCAGAAGCGTGGTTTGAGTGTACCACCAGAACTATACGCAGCCTACTGTTTTTTAATAAAGAAATCAGCTCTTCGTCGATCCGGTTTGGAATCACAATTGGAACTCGTGAATGAATTCTCAGAATCTTAATTTGTTTGAGAGATGATAAACGTTCTAGCCAAAGTGCGAATTTACGGTTAGAAAGCGTAAGAGGGTCTCCACCACTTAAAATGATTTCATTAATGTGCGGATTCGCTTCAATGTAATTTTTAATATTTAGCCAATCATCATTTTTCGGTAAATTTTCTTGATAGGGGAAATGACGACGGAAACAATAACGGCAATGTACGGCACAAGCACCCGTCAAAGTCAGTAAAAAACGTGATTTATATTTATGTAATACACCGGGTAATTGATTTGCTGCTTCTTCACCCAAAGGGTCTGTTACAAATTCAGGATGTTCTTCAAGTTCTAAATGATGAGGTAAAACCTGTAGCAAAAGCGGGTCAAAAGGGTTTTTAGCGTTCATTTTTCCGACGAACGCGCGAGGAACACGCAATTTAAACTGTTCAGAAGCCAGAATCGCACCTGATAATAGCTGATCAGAGGATAACTCGAGTAGGCTTAGCAACTCCGACGGATCAGTAATAAGGTCACTCAGTTGTGATTGCCAGTTTTGCTCTTGGTATAAATAGTTTATCATTTGACACGATTAAGATAATGCAACAACGCATTATATCGCATAGTTGACTTGTTAAGTTTGGAGTGTGCCTTTCATGGCCTATTATTCTACAAATGATTTTAAAGCAGGCCTTAAGGTTATGCTTGATGGTAACCCATGTTCAATCATGGAAAACGAATATGTAAAACCAGGTAAAGGTCAAGCGTTCAACCGTGTAAAATTACGTAACCTTAAAACTGGTAAAGTATTAGAAAAAACTTTCAAATCAGGTGACTCTTTAGAAGCTGCTGATATTGTTGAAGTTGAAATGGAATACCTATACAACGATGGTGAAATGTGGAATTTCATGGATCCTGTATCTTTTGAGCAAATCGCTGCAGACAAAACTGCAATGGGCGATGCTGCAAAATGGTTAAAAGACGATTCAAATGAAAAATGTACGATTATGTTGTTCAACGGCGTACCTTTAACAGTAAACCCACCGAACTTCGTTGTATTAAAAATTGTTGAAACTGATCCAGGCGTACGCGGTGATACATCTGGCGGTGGCGGTAAACCAGCTAAGCTTGAAACAGGTGCGGTTGTTCGTGTTCCGTTATTTGTTCAGCAAGAAGAAAGCGTTCGTGTAGATACTCGTACTGGCGATTATTTAGAGCGTGCATAATAGTTAAAAAATACACTATTATCGAAGGGATGATGTAAATCATCCCTTTTTTTATGCGAAAGTATAAGAGGAAAAAAATTAAAGGAGGAGTACAGTCACAAGGATTTGATAGAACAGTACATAACAATATAAAAATGCTGTAGTTATTTATTGAGAGGTTAAGAATGGACACAATGCAAGCGAAATCTACGCTTCCCTCCAAGCTGGTCTGGAGCCTAGTGGCAATTATAGGTGCAATTTCTTTTGGGATGCTGGCACTCAGTCGTGGTGAACATGTTAATGCGGTTTGGCTTGTACTGGCTGCAGCATGTGTATATAGCATCGCATATCGATTTTATAGTCTATTTATTGCAACTAAAGTATTTGAATTAAACCCAAGACGTTTAACCCCAGCCCACCGTTTAGCCGATGGTCTGGATTATGTTCCCACCAATAAATATGTACTTTTTGGTCACCACTTCGCTGCAATTGCGGGAGCGGGGCCATTAGTCGGGCCAATTTTGGCTGCACAAATGGGTTTTTTACCAGGGACAATCTGGCTACTGGTCGGTGTGGTTGTCGCGGGTGCAGTACAAGACTTCTTAGTTTTATTTATTTCAACGCGTCGAGACGGTCGTTCGCTTGGTGAAATGGCAAAACAGGAACTGGGTTCTTTTGCTGGTATCGTTGTAATGCTTGGTGCGCTTGGGGTAATGATTATTATCCTAGCGGTATTGGCTTTAGTTGTGGTTAAAGCACTTGCCCATAGTCCATGGGGTGTTTTCACGATTGCAGCAACTATTCCAATTGCATTATTTATGGGCGTTTACATGCGTTTTATTCGTCCGGGACGTATTGCTGAAGTTTCGATTATTGGCTTCGTCTTAATGATGCTTGCAATTGTTTACGGTGGACATGTTGCAGCAGATCCTTACTGGGGTGAGTTTTTCACCTTAACAGGAACACAGCTTACATGGTGCTTAATCATTTATGGTTTTATCGCCTCAGTCTTACCTGTCTGGTTATTGTTAGCGCCACGTGATTATCTATCAACATTCCTTAAAATTGGTGTAATTCTCGGTTTAGCAGTCGGTATTATCATTGCATTACCTGAACTGAAAATGCCAGCAGTGACTCATTTTATTGACGGTACTGGCCCTGTTTTCTCGGGTAGCTTATTCCCATTCCTATTTATTACCATTGCCTGTGGTGCGATTTCTGGTTTCCATGCGCTTGTATCAAGTGGTACAACACCAAAACTCGTCGATAACGAAGCGGATATTCGTGTGATTGGTTATGGCGGTATGCTCATGGAATCATTCGTCGGTATTATGGCGATGATCTGTGCAACTGTCTTAGACCCAGGTGTGTACTTTGCAATTAATGCACCTGCAGCTGTACTGGGTACAACTGTAGAAACTGCGGCAGAAGCTGTGCGTAATTTAGGCTTTGTCGTTACTCCTGAAATGTTAACTGTGTTGGCACAGGAAGTCGGAGAATCTTCGATTTTATCGCGTACGGGTGGTGCACCTACCTTTGCGATTGGTATGGCACATATCATTTCGGAAATTTTCAATAGCCGTTCAATGATGGCGTTCTGGTATCACTTTGCGATTTTATTTGAAGCGTTATTCATTTTAACTGCTGTAGATGCGGGTACACGTGCTTGCCGTTTCATGGTGCAAGACACGGTTGGTATTGTTATTCCTGCGGTTAAAGCATCAGGTTCATTCTTTGGTAACTTGGTCGGTACTGCGGTTGCAGTCGGTGGATGGGGCTTCTTCGTCTATCAAGGTGTGATTGATCCACTCGGTGGTGTTAACTCCTTATGGCCTTTATTTGGTGTTGGTAACCAAATGTTGGCTTCAATGGCACTCATTTTGGGTACAGTCATTTTGTTTAAAATGAAAAAAGAAAAATATGTTTGGGTGACAATCATCCCAACAATTTTCTTATTCGTGACCTGTATGACTGCGGGTTGGCAAAAGATTTTCCACGAAAATCCTAAGATTGGTTTCTTAGCGCAAGCACATAAGGTCTCTGATGCGATTGCTCGTGGTGAAATTATTAAACCAGCTAAAAGTATTGCTGAAATGCAAAACATTGTGATGTCGAATCAGATTAATGCTGTGCTTTGTGGTTTCTTTATGATCGTTGCGATTGTGATGGTAATTGCTTCAATTGGTATTATACGCCGTGCTTTAGCAAGCCCGAAACCAACTGTAAATGAAGCGCCTGCCGTATATGCTGATCCGGAAGTGGTCACCCCACGAGGAGAGTAGTGATGAATTTTAAATTTGCAAAAAATGGAACTGTCATTATTGCGAAAATTATCAAAATGACAGTGCTCTCACAAAAAGAGCTGTTGCTTTCTCCAAAGAACTGGTCGCGTATTGCAACCTTGTGGCAGCGTTTGCAGCAAAGCTTTCGACTGATGGTTGGCGTGCCAGACTATCAGACTTATGTGGAGCACATGAAAGCTCATCATCCTGATTTAACACCAATGGATGCAAAGACTTTCTATCGTCATTGTGTCGATGCCCGTTATCCATCGGCAGGCGGTACTTTAAAGAAATGTCCTTGTTAAGTTGAGCTTGATATTCAGCTAAACAAAACGGTATGTGGTTAAACCATGTACCGTTTTTCTTTTTTTGGAAAATGAAAAAAGGTTGCTTAAAGTCTGCTCATTTGTATTTTTTTCAATTGAAAATCACTTGTTTTGCTTCTGAAAAATGAATATGATGCTTTCCATTCTAGGTGTATAGCTCAGTTGGTTAGAGCGCTACGTTGACATCGTAGAGGTCTCCAGTTCGAGTCTGGATATACCTACCAAGACATTAAAGTCATATAAACTCGAATAGCTTTACATGACTTAAAAAGCCCTAAACTGTAATGGTTTAGGGCTTTTTTTATTGCTTTTCATAAATTCATACAGCTGATTAATCCTTAAGCAGAAAATAATTAAAAATTTCTTTTGAAGACCAAGATAGGAGCGGCTCAAAACAATGATGTCTAAGCGTTTGGATATAATTTTTATTTAAATGCATTGAAATAAAGCTTAATAAAATAGTTTAAACAAAAGGTGTTTAGATAAGTCTGTGAATAATAATTACGTGAATAGTGTTTTATTTTTTTATGCTCTAAAATTTTAAAAATACCAATTGGTAAATGTAACATATCAATTTTAATCAATAAATTTACTTATTTTTTAATTGTGATATTATTTTCCCTCATTTTGGTAAGCCAAAATGGCTTATTGGAGTGATTTTTTAAATTTATAAAATTGGAAACTTCATGTTAAATATAACTAAATATATAATAGCTTTAGCTTCAGTATTCATAGTAACAACTAGCCATGCTGCTAGTGCTTTGGATGTATCACCAATTTGTAAAAAAGTTGGAAAAGATCTAGATAGCTATATAAACAGAGGGGCGCATTGTTTAGAGTCCGAACCATTTGAAATTCCATTGACTGATGCAAAAGGATTAAATGTAGGTACTGCGAAAGTGGTTGCATATGTTTATTCTGATAATCCAAAAAATGCATTAACTTGGACTTTTAAATATAAACTGCGCACACAAATTATAGGGCAACCTGGCGATTCTCTAAAAGTACGACCTGAGTTGTACTGTTATAACTGCACAGCAAAGACTGTCTATGGCAATCCAATTAATTTAGTAAATGGGTTATCTTTAGAATCTACAACAACTTTCACGCCGTCTAATACAGAGTTAGCTTCTTCAAACCCGTTATCATTATCTCCTAGTGTGTCTTTTCAAGTTGTTAAAGCAAACGCGTCATTTAATGATGCTGCAAGTTATGATCCAGGTATTTATAGTCCGGGTGTTCGCTGTGATATAGGTAAAGCTAAGGCAAATACGAAAGGATGTGTATATCCGGATGTACCTCCTGTTCTTACTACAATTAAAATTACTGATCCAGATGTAGATGAGTCTGCAAAGCATATTAAAGAAGCATTTGCCGCTGGACAGCCAGGTAAATTTATTGCAGGCTCAGCCAACTCGGTTTTTCCTAGTTCAAGTGCATCGGCTTTAACTCGCTTGCGAGATGCTCAAACACGTAAAGATAATCGTGCCGAATCTGTAAAAATGTGCAAAGTTAAATATGGACCAACGGTGGGTTCAAAATGTTTCTTTACTGGTGATTCAGATGAAGTCGCAACTGATTGTGATTGTGATGAGTTCCCATTTGCTGCTACTCACCAAGGTGGTAGTGGGGCCTCAGTGAAAAAAATTGATGCATCTGACAACCGTAGAGCTGGTAGTCGCTTAGGATCTTTCTTTAATACTGAACGCGTTTTAGATGGCGATAAGTTCTTTATTAATGTTGATTAATAATTAAAATTAGCGAAGTACCTCCTATTTGAGGTACTTCCAGGAATTATATTTATGCAAAAAAAACTTCCAGTACCCGATAACTTACCAAATCATTTAACGGACATTTTTTATCACATCAATATAAATTTGCCAAAAGGCGATTTAAAAGAAACTGTAGAGCTGGATGACGCAATAAATCAAGTTAATGCAAGTGATGTGTATGCTTTACAGGACTATCCTCTACATAATTTATCAGGATATGCAGGATGGGCTATTAATTCAGAAATAACTCAAACTGCAAGTAAAGAAAGCCCTTTATTAATTACTCATTGGTACTATTGGGGACAACAACTTTATCGATCTATTAATCCATATAAATTAGACCTAAAAGCTCCAAGTTTGTTAGAGATTCCTGCCTATACAAAATTACCAGAGTCTTTAGATGCAGTCATTGCTGAACAAGATGAAAGATTAGATCTTTCTGATACCGATGCTAAAAAAATTACTGGCTCCATTCCTGCTATGCATGGTGTTATTCCTAAGGGCAGTATATTTAAACAAGGCGATGTGATTTTAAAAAAAGATGAAAAGCTAACTCCTGAAAAATTAATTGCCTTAAGACGGGCTGGAATCAAAGAATTATCTATATATAAGAATCCTAAAATTCTCATTGTAAGTATGCATTCTTTTGATAAAGATGAAATGAGTGAGGAAAGTCTCTATGTTAAAGATGTCTTGAAAACATGGGGATATGAACACGTAGAAATAAAATTGCTTAAACCTGAACGTTTCGATGCAGCATTTAATAATCTTAAAAAAGATAATGACCCAGCTTTAGATGACTCATTAACGACAAGCAGGGACGATTATATAAAGTTCTTTGAAGAACAAACCTCGAATTTTGATGTCATTCTTTGCTGCACATATCAAAATAACCATTCTGCTTTATTTCAGCTTGAAAAACTTCCTATCTTTGATCAAAGCAGCATGTCATCGGCTTTGAATACTCGTTGTATACCAGCGAATGAAATTAAAATTCTAAAAGGCAAAGATAGGACTCCACCTAGTCGTGAGACAGTGCAGATATATGATGAAAGCGGTAATCATAAAGGTATGCGAGTAGTTGTTACAGAAGATAAAGCGACTATTATTAATTTACCGGGTGATATCCAAGATATTGCAATTCTGATGCATGCTTTTGTGAAATATATTTTGAATAAGCACATCTCAGACTTTTTTGATCATGCTTACTTTAAAGGTAAAGCTGACATAGAGATTGTTCCTGATACGACAAACAGAAAATTGTTATGGGGAAGTTATAAGGCTCAAGAAAATGGTGAATATTTATTAGAAATTATTGAGCAACAGCAGCCATATCAAATTGAACCGTTTGTCAAAGCGAACTGTATTGTGATGGTTCCGTTTCAAGAGCAGGTCATTGCAAAAGGCACCGATTTATATTTTATGAAAATAGATTAAGTCTAATTTCTATTTATAAGTTAATTGGGCGGTGTAACCTCAGAAATCTGTAACCTTTGTACTTTCTAAAAAGGTTACACCCTCAAAACTTTGCTCTATAAAGCTGTAACTCCCAGAACCCCCACCTTTATAAACCCCCACTTAACAATAACCAACTCATTATTTATCCTTACTTTTTAATGATCTATTTTAAAACAAATGTCATTTGCTTGATTGCAAAAGGGTAGAGCACAGTCCTTTGCCTGCCTGCATTGAGCACCCCCCTTATAAACACCTAGAATCCACAACTTCACCTTATTTTATAAATAAAATAAATATATATATTAGAAAACTTGATTAATTTTATTTTTCGTATACAATGAACATAACTAGAAAAAGTCATGTTTGGTAAATCTTCTCTAAGTACCGCAGTATTAGTCATAATCCTTCGTTTTTTTCAGATTTTCAGCTCCATTCTTTATTATTTCGATGTTACTCATAACCAATAAAATGGTTTAAATTTTTAAAAAAACTAGGATGTATTATGTCTAATTCAAATATCATGAAAGGTACTGTTAAGTGGTTTAACGAAGCTAAAGGTTTCGGTTTTATCCAACCAGAATCAGGACCAGACGTTTTTGCTCATTTTAGCGAAATCGCTAACTCAGGTTTCAGAACTCTTGCTGAAGGTCAACGTGTTGAATTCAGTGTTGCACAAGGCCAAAAAGGCCCAAATGCTGTCAATATTGTTGCTCTATAAATAATTATAAGCAGTCATAAATGAAAAGCACTAATGAGTGCTTTTCACTTTAAATTAATTTTAAAATTATTTTAAGATTATAAGTAAATTTTAATTTAGGATATAAATTGTTAAAAATAAATGATTTAATTGCAAAATCTAAAAATGGTACAGAAATTTTAGTGTCTTTAATTCCTCTAAATAGAATACAAAATACACGTCAAGGTTTTAAAACTGTTGAAGTTGGTAAAAGAGTTCTTCTTTCCTCTGGAATTGAAGTTGATTTAAATTTAGATGGTCGCACCTTTTATGCGTCTATAAATCAACTATTTAAATTAGATTATAGAGTTAGTTAAAACTCAGTTTGCTATTGGATATTTAGGCGGGTCCATTATTTCTGCCATAATTTTATTAGGATATCGTCATGCTTAAACAAAATATCAGTGTTAAAGACCAGTTTGGAATTAAATACGTCATTCAGGCAACAGTAGATAATTATTTCGCCAATACTCAATGTTTTTCTAATTTAAAATACATTACAGTTGAAGGTGAAGATATACGACCGGGTTTTGAAATGTTTTTTCAAAGTACTCTAAGTGGTAAAATTTTTAAAATTGATAAAATAAATTAATCTATCCACGCAGTACATTTAACGTTGCAGGATAGCGTTCTTTTAAAAATTGAAAAACCTCATAGCTTTAGGGCATATTGCAAATACTCAATTAAACAATAACTTTAATAATAAAGCGCAGGTGGCGGAAGCCGCACTAGCGCATTTCTAGTTTCCTAAACCGCTATATCTCAAAATTCCCCAACTTTATAAACCCCTCTTAAACAATAACTATCTTATTATTTATCCTTACTTTTTAATGATCTAATTTAAAACAAATGTCATTTTGTGTGCTTGACTGCTAAAGGGCAGAGCACTATCCTTTGCCTGCTGGCCACATTGCCAGCCGGCTTTGACAGGCTGTTCTTCAAGTACATTGAAAAAACTCGTTTTTTTAATGTAGACCCGTTCGTCTCCCTTTTGTTGCGGTAGGACGGAAGGGGGACGCCTTCGTGCGTGCTGGGTTCTTGAAGCCAGTCTGTCAACCCTCTTTCGTTCTGCCACCATAATTCTATAAATGTCTGGCAGAACTCCCAATAAAAAGGAGTTGGCTTTGCACATTCTTAATTTCTTGGCAGTCTTTGCCAAAAGCTATAACGACACAACTTAAAAATTTAAAGCAGCTTGATAACCTTTAGGGTTTTCAGGCTTTAAGTCATTACGGCTCAAAAACTTAATCAACAATAAAACTTGAGATGTGCCAAGCACAGTCTTTATGGGCTTTGCTATGCCTTTTTTTCTCCCAAAAAAGTATCTCGTTTAGAAACAACAAGAATTTATAACGGTAAAACTATGCCAAATTTAGAAACATCTTCAAAAAAATTAAAAGTGCTACATACAGCAGTAGATCTATTTAATATCAATGGATTTCACAATACAGGCGTAGACCTAATTGTCAAAAAATCTAAAGTTCCCAAAGCCACTTTTTATAACTACTTTCACTCAAAAGAACGCCTTGTTGAAACATGCTTAACCCTTCAAAAAAGCCGACTGAAAGAAGAAGTGCTGGCAATTGTCTATTCACACTGTTACCCAAAGACTGTCGATAAAATCAAAGAAATTGTCTGCTTACATGTCGATGTGAATAGCTTTTACCATCTTTTATTTAAAGCCATTTTTGAAATAAAACAGCTTTATCCAAGAGCCTACGGCATGGCAGTTGAATATCGAAAATGGCTGCTTAGAGAACTTTTTGATCTGGTCTTTAGTCTGGAAAGCAGAGCACTCAAACCCGATGCAAATATGGTTCTAAACCTGATAGATGGTTTGATGCTACAGACTTTAAGTTCAAACAGTTTGGATGAAAGAGATATGGTGTTGGAGTGGTTTTTAATATGAAACTGCTCAGATTAAACAAGGCATTCAGATACTTTCACCATGTTCTTAAGCAGCAACATAAAAAAGAGTAAGCCTAATGATTACTCTTTTTATATCACAAAGTTTTTATATTCCAATGTATAAAAATAGACCGAAAATAGCTGCTGCTAAAATGACATACATCACTTTTACTTCAAAGTGGAATAGGGCAATGAATGCAGCAATTGCAATTAAAGCCGCTTCATAATTGAAAGCTTGACCAAATCCATGAGGCCATAAAACATGGTAACTAAAGAACAGTGCCAAATTTAAAATCACGCCAACTACGGCAGCAGTAATTGCAGTTAATGGAGCAGTAAATTTAAGCTCGTTATGCGTTGATTCGATAACAGGCGCACCTGCCAAAATAAAAACAAATGAGAATAGAAAGGTAAACCAAGTAACAATAGTCGCGCCGATTGCGCCTGCTAAAAATAAGTGTTCTGAACCTAATAAGGCATGGTTAAAGCCACCAAGAAAACCGACAAAAGCAACGACCATAATTAATGGGCCTGGTGTACTTTCACCAAGTGCTAAACCATCAATCATTTGTGTTGGGCTTAACCATCCATAATAGTTCACAGCACCTTGATAGACATAGGGCAGTACCGCATATGCACCACCAAAAGTAAGTAAAGCAGCTTTAGTAAAGAACCATGCCATTTGGGTATATGCGTGATCCCAACCGAAACAAAGGCCAAGCCCAAGCACGGGAATAAACCAAAGAAGCGCTGCAATAATCAGAATTTTAGTCAGATGCGACCATCTGAACTTTGCATGATCTGGTGTTGGAGTGTCGTCATCAATTAAAGCAATACCATAATCTTTCTGGCTATTTTTATGTCCAGCATTGTTTGAAAATAGCTCAGGATACTTCTTACTAGTAAAATAACCTGTGAGTCCTGCTGCCAAAACAATAAGTGGAAATGGTAGATTTAAAACAAAGATGGCAAGGAAAGCGAGAGCAGCAATTAACCACAAAAATTTATTTTTAAGTGATTTACTACCAATTCGATAAGTCGCATGAAAAACAATAGCGACTACTGCGGGTTTAATTCCATAAAACAGGCCAGCAATGACGGGAACATCACCGAATTTAATGTAGATCCATGATAGTCCAATCAAGATAAACAGCGATGGAAGTACAAATAAAACACCCGCTACTATACCTCCAACGGTACGGTGCATAAGCCAACCAATATAGGTCGCTAACTGCTGTGCTTCTGGGCCGGGCAAGAGCATGCAATAGTTAAGCGCATGTAAAAAACGTTTTTCTGAAATCCAGCGCTTTTGTTCAACAAGCTCTTGATGCATAACTGCGATTTGTCCTGCTGGCCCGCCAAAGCTGATAAATCCTAATTTGAGCCAAAACAGAAATGCACGCCAGAAGCTGACAGGTTCAACGGGCGAATCCAGTGAATTTTCTTTTTCTTGTATCATGAGCATTCTCTTTTTAAGTCGGCATATAAGCCATCAAAAATATAATTGGCCAATTCGAATAATTGGTCGTCGTTGCTGATCTGACTACGTAAACCTTGAATTACTTTTTCTATGCCTATTGCTTCTGGTGGTTCAAAACCACCTACATCAAGATAGTGCACAATTTCCGCAATCTTTTTTAATACAGGTGTTTCAAGTTCAAAACTATGCAAGAGAACTTCAAACGTAACGAAGTTATCAATATGCGTGAAAGCTGCCCCATCAAAATCATAACCAAGCGCATGTGCGGGGCACTCAGAAGGAGACTCTAGCCATATAAGCTGAGGGGATTCATCAATAAAATTTTTAATGAGCCAAGCTGACGCTAATCTGTCTATCCATGGATGCTTGCGGGTAGCCCAGACTCGATTTTGATAATCTTTTTTTAGAAGTCTCTTTATCTTTGCTTGAGTAAAAACGGGTTCATTGATTTCACCAAGTCGAGCAATAGAATGTTCGAGTGAAACCAGTTCATTAAGCGTTTGCCCTTGGATTTCGCTAGGGAAATAATCAATTTCTACAAGGGCATCAAAGCTCTTTCTTAATTTTCGGACTTGTTTAAGTAATTCTTTTTTTTCACTTTCATTTTGATTCTGATTTAAATCAACAAGCTGTTTACGTATAGCTTCATATTCTTCATTACGATTAAAAAGAGAAACAATTTCAAGGTTTAATGGCGCTTCTGCTTGAAAGATATAAGCTGAACCTTGCTCGGAAATTACATCCTGCGCGATAGCTTCAAACTTTTCAGAATGCGTAATGGGTAATAGATACACTCCATCACGAATAGTTGCGGCTCCGCTTGCTTTGAGTGAACGCCAGACTCTCATACGAGCGGTTGAGTTCTGAGTAGGGAGTGAAGATATGAGTAATGATATATTCATGTTATATACTCAACATATTTTGTTGAGTATATAACAAAAATATTTAACTAGTGTTAATCGTGATTAGAGCTTTTTTTATATACTTATAAGAAAAAAAGCGATCTACTGAGAGATAGCTTTGTATGACTGAAAATGCTCTAAGTTTGAAAAATGTTGCCTCAACGACTCTAAGAAAAGTTCAACCTTTTTTGGAATTTTTGAGCCATAAGGTGTAGTCGCATAAAAATGAAGTTCTAATGAAAAGATGTCTTGTGAGCAATTAATAATAACGCCATCATCTTCATATTTTTTTGCTAAAAAATCGGGAATAAATAAAATACCTTTGTTTTTCTTACATAGCTCTAAAAGGATTTCTATATTATTACAGATTAACTGAGGAGCTGAATTAATAATTTTATTTTGTAAGTCTGATCTTGAATATAAGTATATATTATGTTTTCTTAATTCTTCTATACTTTTAGGTTTTCCATATTTATTTAAAAATGCAGGAGTTGCATAGAAGTTTCTTTTATAGCGGTTTAGAGTAAAACTATTTACGTCTTTAATTTCTTCTTCAACTTTTAAAACAATATCAAATTTATTTTCATTAATGTCTATTGATTTCTCTGAAAATAATAGGTCAATTTCGATGTTAGGATATTGGTTTAGAAAATTGGAAATAATTTCTGAAAAGCATGTCTGAATAAAAGCATCTGGAACGTTGATTTTTAATATACCTTCAGGATATTTTTGATCATAGATGAAGTCAATAGCAGCTAAATCTAGCTCTTTAACAATAACTTTACACCGTTGATAAAACTTTTCCCCTGAGCGGGTGAGGTCCATCTTTCTAGTGTTACGAATAAACAATGATGTACCAAATAGACTTTCTAAATAAAAAATTCTTTTAGAAACTTGATCTCGAGTAATACCTAATTTTCTAGAGGCATTACTGAAGTTTCCACTTTCAACAACGCTAATGAAAGTATAAATACAGTCTAGTTTATCCATTAAATTTTGAAAGGCTAAGTTGGTGTTTCGCTAAACTATATTATGAATTTTTACTTATCAATCATTGTATCTT
Organism: Acinetobacter sp. NIPH 542; assembly: GCF_000369825.1. NCBI lineage: Bacteria > Pseudomonadati > Pseudomonadota > Gammaproteobacteria > Moraxellales > Moraxellaceae > Acinetobacter > Acinetobacter sp. NIPH 542. The sequence goes on along the minus strand of NZ_KB850206.1, from coordinate 2,169,373 downwards.
TTAAGGATACAGTTTGTATTTAAATAGGTGTCTAGTAGTTTACGCTTATTTTTGATTTTATATAGTCTGCTTATTAATTTTTTTGGTGGATCATATAAATAATCATTTTAAATATCTAAATTAAAATCATGGTTCTTATAAATATTAATATTTTTATAACTTTGTAGGGTTGTTAAAAAATCGAAATGCCAATGAGGTAAATAGATGAGTGACTTAATTAATAATAATCCTGTGTGGGTAAAAAAGATCTTATCAATTCATGGATTGCTCCCACTTCTTCGACTTGCATTAGTTTCCGCCTATTTAGTCGGTGGAATGAATAAATTAATTGGATTTCATGCGGCGATTCAGGAACAAGCGAGTTTCGGTTTACAGCCTGCTTGGCTCTGGGCATCTACAGCGATTGCGATTGAAATTGTGGGTTCACTCTTGGTTATTTTTAATCGTTTTGTCTGGTTAGGAGCCGGAGCTTTAGGCTGTCTAACCGCAATAGCGATGCTGGTTGCCAACGATTTTTGGAATCATACAGGTCCAGCATTTTTTAGCACGTTTAATAGTTTCTTTGAACATCTCGGTCTCATTGCAGCTCTAGTGATGGTCACCATTCTTTCTAATCAACAAACAAAGTCACAATAAGTTGTAGCACTTAATTCTTACGGAGTCTTTTATGCGTAAATCATTATCAGCCTTGTTTTTAAGCACAATGCTAGTGGGCACCAATGTTGCCATTGTTCCTCAAGTTTTTGCCAAAACAACAACCAGTGTAAAAAGTGAGGCGCCCGGTGTAGCTCCTCAATACGATACAACGCATGTATATGTTAACCCCGAAGACTTCGATAAATTTACCGACAGCTTAGTCGCGACTTTTGGCGGGACCAAATCTAAACAGGGCGTTTTTCAGGTGACACCAACACCAAGCCAGACCATTTCCCAGCTTGTACTGACTCCAGTAGGAACACTGTCTGTATTTGGTTTTAAAACGCCAATTCCATATCCGTTTGGTTTAGAAAGAACAGGCTATTTAGTCAAAGATATGGATGCAGCCGTCCAGTCTGCCAAAGCAAATGGCGCAGATGTGATTGTTGATGCATTTCCTGACCCAATCGGGCGTGATGCAGTCATTCAATGGCCGGGTGGTGTAAATATGCAGCTCTATTGGCACACGACTAAACCGAGCTATAACAAATTAGAAACCGTTCCAGAAAATCGTATTTATGTTTCAAAACAAAGTGCCGATTCTTTTGTTAAAAAGTTCGTTAATTTCTCGCACGGTAAAGTGGTTTCAGATAATCCTAAAGCAGCTGGTGTAGAGATTGGACGCCCAAATGAAACGTATAGACGTATTCGCGTTGAATCTGATTTCGGCAAAATGACAGTGTTAGTCACAGATGGTCATCTTCCATATCCATATGGACACGATATGACGGGTTATGAAGTCAAAAATTTATCTGAAACTTTAGATAAAGCCACAAAAGCGGGTGTATCTGTATTGGTGAATACCTATAAATCAGAGGGTCGTGAGGCAGCGATGGTACAATTCCCGGGTGGTTATATTGCCGAAATTCATGCCGCTACAAAGTAATTTATTCGCTTAATGATTGTGAGAAACCGACACTCATATGGCCTAAGGGCGGTGTGAGTGTAAAAGACTAAGTCTCTGCAATGACCTGTTTATTACCGTGGATAACCATATGGCTCAGCCTATTTCTAATGATAGAAAATATCGCATTAAGACCTCAGAAAATTATCTCAAAATTATAAAAATGAGCGTCTTGCTTACGGGGAGTTTATTTTTTTATGAATTTGCGCATGCAGAAAATGAGGCTTCAAACACAAATGCATGTCCAACTCGCCCAAAAATCTCAACCAATCGTTGGCAAGAAAATTGGGACGTTTTAAAAAATCCGTGTGTGCCAAAGAAAATAGGCGATGATTTCAAATATATACCCTTTGGCGATAATAATTATTTGTCATTGGGTGCGAATATTCGTGAGCGTTTTGAAGTCAATAATAATGCGAGATTTGGCAGCGGAAATAATCAAGCCGACCGCTATTTAATTCAAAGATTACAGGTTCATGCCGATGCCCGTTTTGGCGATCATTTACAATTATTTACTCAGCTCAGTGATGCACGAGCGTTTGATAAAAAGAATATTAGCAGTACCGATCAAAATAGACTCGATGTAGAGCAAGCTTTTATTGCGTGGGTGAGTCCTTTAAATAATGGAACTTTTAAATTTAGAGTAGGTCGTCAAGAGATGGCTTTTGACTTACAGCGCTTTATTTCAAATCGTGAGGGGCCAAATGTTAGGCAAGCCTTTGATGGCATTTGGTCGAATTATGAATATGGCGATTGGAGAGTTTTAGGATATCTCACCAGACCTGTTCAAATTGAAAAAGATTCAACTTTTAACGATCACTCGAAAAGCAATTTAAGTTTTAGTGGCTTTCGCGTAGATAAACAAAATGTGTGGGGAGGTGAGTTATCTGGTTATTACTCACGTTATGAACGGGATAATGCATCTTTTACAAGTGTTAAGGGTAATGAAATTCGAGACTTATATGACGTTCGCCATATGGGTAAAAAGGATAATATCGACTGGGATGTTGAAGGCATGTTTCAGCATGGAAGGATTGGCGGACAAACTATTCAAGCATGGGGACTCAGTAGCATTACAGGCTACACGTTTGCAGAGCAAGCTTGGTCACCACGTTTAGGCGTCCAGTTTGATATTGCCACAGGTGATAAAAACGCCAACGATAATGAACTCAATACTTTTAACCAGCTCTTTGCAAACGGCTCATACTTTACTTTGGCGGGTTACAGTGGCTACAGCAATATTATTCACATAAAACCATCTCTGACACTTAAGCCTTCGGATAAACTTACTCTGTTAAGTGCATTAGGTTTTCAATGGCGTGAAACCACCAATGATGCAGTTTATTTCCAAGGTAATAACAGCATGGCAAACACAGCAGGCCAAGGTTCAAGCTGGACAGGGGCATATATTCAACTGAGAGCAGATCAGAAAATAAATTCTAATTTGTCTGTTGCTGCCGAAGGAGTGCACTTTGAAGTCGGAGATACCATTAAGAAAGCAGGTGGTAAAGACGCAAACTATTTAGGCCTTGAACTTAAATATGGCTGGTAAAAATAGAAGAGAAAAAATATGAGCACAGATTTAAAGCAAACTAAAATTGGACGTTACCAAAATCTAGACATCGAACTAGTGACTTGGGACTGTGCTTCGGCCGAGGTTGAACTTTCCTGTGCTTGTATTTTTGAACATGAAATGAATAACCTTTCTTTTTCGGGCGGTTTGGCACATTTAGATGAAGCACTAAATGGCAGACTAAATGAAATACGAAAAAATAACTGGTTCAGTGCGAAATTGAATGATGCTCTTTTAATAAATCAAACTCCTTCAACCATACAGGCAACTAAAGTTTTGCTTATAGGCATGGGGGCACCAGAAGAGTTTACCTTAGAGCGAATCGAGATTGCGATAAAAACTGTTGTAAGAACAGCGCATCAATTGGAACTCAAAAGTGTGGCATTTGCGCCGAGTATTTTAGATACAGGTCTGAATCCTCCCGCTGGTTTAAATGAACTGATGTTAAGAAGTTTAAAAGAAGAATTAGACAAACATCATCAGCTTTATTTGCAAAATTTAGTCAAAAAATCTGAAATTGAAAGATGGGTTTTTGATGCGGGTTTTCAAAATTATGAGGCGAAGGCTGAGCAATATATCGCGTCTTTTGCCAAAGTTTTTTATAGCTAATATTTTAACTTATCAAAAAATAACTTGTTTCTTCAGCATGACTCATTTAAATAATGAAATAGGAACACAACACACATCTATGTTGCTTTAGTAGGAGGTCGTTATTTGAAGTTATTTATAATTATATTTATTGCAATTTTTTCTAGTATTGGACTGATCTGCTTAATTGCTCTACTCAAAAATCTAAAAAACAATTCGTCATCTGGCGAACACGATCATTCATCTTCTTCAACACATCATTTTCACGATAATAGTTCTAGTCATCATAGCTCAAGCTATTCAAATGATTGTTCATCATCTTCAGATTCAGGTAGCTGCGATAGCGGCGGCGGTGGAGATTAAAAAAGCCCTTTTATGCAAAGGGCTTTTAATGATTTAAGGTAAATCGAACCAGATAAATTGACTATCTTCAGTTGCTTGAATTGTCGCTTTACCTTCAAACACGAAAGCATCGCCAGCTTTGACTTCTTGATCACCAATAAGGATTACGCCTGAAATCACGTGAACATAGTTCACTTTTTTAACTGGTTCAACGTTTAACTCATGTCCTTTTTCCAATACAGCTGACTTTATCTCTGTATTTTGGCGAATATGCATCGGTGCATTTGCATCAGGCCCTGCGATTAAATGCCATTTGTTTGGATCATTACGTGGGTCAAGGCTAATTTGCTGGTAATTTGGCTCAGCTTCTTTTACGTCTGGAATAATCCAGATCTGTAATAAATGTACAGGCGTATCAGTGTTGTTGATTTCACTGTGGGCAACACCTGTGCCGGCACTCATGAGTTGCCATTCACCTGCTTTAATTTGGCCTTCATTTCCCATGGTGTCACGGTGTGAAATAGCACCATCTAGCACACAGGTTAAGATTTCCATGTTGTCATGCGAGTGCGTACCGAAACCATTATGTGCATCAATTCTGTCATCATTGATCACACGTAATGCACTAACACCCATATATTTAGGATCGTACCAGCTACCAAATGAAAAGCTGTGATAAGACTCTAACCAACCCGCTTTTACATGTCCTCGATCTTCACCACGATGTAGATAAGTATTCATGATTTAATCTCCCAAATTTTTTATTTATCTCTTGAGAAATATATTAATGTTCTATGGAGACTAGAAAAATAGGCTAACTGCAACATGTCGTTGCATAATTGATATGGTTGTAAAGTTTTTTATTGATCAATATTTTTAAGAATAAAAAAACCTGCCATGAAGGCAGGTCTTTTAAAGAATATATGGATTACTCAAGGAATTTAACAGTTACGCCAGAGCGTACTTTATTTCCTAAATCGTTTGCATCCCAGTTTGTTAAACGGATACAACCGTGTGATGCTGTTTTAGAAATTAAAGATGGATTTGGTGTTCCGTGAATACCGAAAGATTTTTTACTTAAACCAATCCAGATATTACCTACTGGAGCATTCGGGCCAGGTGGTAAAGAAAGAGGTTTTAAGTTTTTACCTTGTACGAAGTTCGAAGGTGAGTAGCTGTACCAAGGGTTACGAGCCACACCAACTACCTTGTAAGTACCGGCCGGAGAAGGCGTATCAGTACTGCCAATTGTTGCAGGAAATGAGGCAATCATTTGGTTCCGGCTATTGAAGAGATACAATTGTTTTGCACCTTTATGGGCAATAATCAAATGAATATCTTCTGGTAAATCATTGCGTACGTTTGGAACAATGATTTTTTCACCCGCTTTTTTGAATGTCGCAGTTGGGTTAATTTTCTTTAAGAAAGTTTCATCAATATGAAACTTCTCGCCCAACATTTCGGTTACACGTGTGTAGTACAGACCTTTCATTTTAGCTTGTAATGCGTAGTCAGAAGGAATCGACTCAGCATATGGGCCTTTTAAGTCAGCATCAGAAATCGTGTATTCAATAAATGCTGGCTTGGTTTGTTTAGCAACCAATGCATCCCAAGTCTCTTTGGTCAGGTCACCAGTAGGTGATAAACCATTCATTTGTTGGAATGAAGAAATTGCTTTTAATGTATTTTTACCGCTCATGCCGTCAATTGCACCTGGCGAAGCATGTGCATTATTGAGCATTACATGTGCACGCGCATAAACTGGAAGTTGGCCTTTACCAATATTTTCAGACCATTCTGCCGAATTTAAGCTATCTAAAGTCCATGATGCAGCGGTTGTCGCAGGAGCCGTAGACGCAGCAGTGCTTTTAGCAACAGCTGGAGTAGACGCCGCGATGCCTGATTCAGCATTTGGATCTTCAGTTTTCTGTAAATTTTGTAATGTTGTTGACGCTCGATTTAAGTCGTTTTGTTCTTGAGCGGTAATTTGTGTCGAAGCTTGAGCTTTTACAGTTGAAGCTGCATCTACTGCTAAAGGATCAATCGGATCTTCTACAGGAGCTGATACCTTTTTAGGGTTCAGGGGTTGCTCAGTTGTTGAAGCAGCAAAAGCAACATTAGCAATAATACAACTTAAACTCATAGCGAGTAATGAGCGAACAAACATGTAATTCAACCTTAAGAATTTTCATATAAGCAATAGGGGATTGATCTAATCTCAAAGTGCATAAAATTACCAATAACTCATTTCTATGAGCCCAAGATTGGTAATTTAGTGATTAAAAGAATATCCAATGACCCCAATGTAACATGTTGCAAGTATTGCAGAAAACCCCAAGGCTTGCAGTAGACTTTTGTGTAAATATGCATTTTTTAGTAGATTGACGAGTTTTTTGTGTGAAATTGAAATTATAAAAATGTCTCTGTTTTTGATATGATGCTGCCACATAAAGAAGATAGAGATTGGTAATGACGACTTTGAAAAATGATCGTTTCCTCCGTGCTTTGTTACGCGAACCTGTAGATACCACACCAGTGTGGATGATGCGTCAAGCAGGGCGTTATTTGCCTGAATATCGCGAAACACGTTCACAAGCAGGTGATTTCCTATCTTTATGTAAAAATACAGATTTTGCCTGTGAAGTGACTTTACAACCTTTGCGTCGCTATGATTTAGATGCAGCAATTTTATTTTCAGATATTTTAACTATTCCAGATGCACTCGGTTTAGGACTTTATTTTGAAACTGGCGAAGGCCCTAAGTTTCAAAAGACTGTACGTACTGAACAAGATGTCGCAAATTTACCAAAGTTAAATGCAAAATCAGATCTTGATTATGTGATGAATGCGGTAAGCACAATTCGTTCTGCTTTAGGTGGTCAAGTTCCACTGATTGGTTTCTCTGGTAGCCCTTGGACGCTAGCAACTTATATGGTTGAAGGTGGTTCAAGTAAAGAATTCCGTTTTACCAAGCAGATGATGTACGCTCAACCAGAAGTTTTGCATGCTTTGCTTGATCATTTAGCAGACTCAGTCATTGACTATTTAAATGCTCAAATTGATGCAGGTGCTCAGGCCATCCAGATCTTTGATAGCTGGGGCGGGGCATTAGCACACCGTGAATATGTCGAATTCTCTTTAAACTACATGAATAAAATCATTGCAGGTTTACAACGTGAGAAAGATGGTCGACGTATTCCTATCATCGTGTTCACGAAAGGTGGTGGTCAATGGTTAGAGCCAATGATTACCACAGGTGCAGATGCTTTAGGTTTAGATTGGACGACACCATTAAATACGGCTCGAACTACTGTGGCTGGACGTGTCGCTCTGCAAGGGAATCTTGATCCGGCTGTTTTATACGGTTCAGCTGCTTCAATTGAGAAAGCAGTGAAATTGATGATAGACGATGCCTACGCAAATGGCGAAAAGACCGGTTACATTGCTAACTTGGGCCATGGGATTACTCAATGGGTAGATCCTGCACAACCAAAAATCTTTGTAGATACAGTGCATGAGTATAGTGCTAAATATCTAGGATAGTTTTTGTGCAATATCTAACTTTACCGTTTCAATTTATCGGCAAGGCTGTTTCGGCAGCCTTGTTTGGTATTTTGCTTTTAATTGCTTTTGCTTTAACAGCACCGATGGGAAGCCATGAATACATGGGGTTCTATCGTTATGATTATTTACTGACTTATGCACTTTTAATTCAGATTTGCTTACTCTATTTAAAACTGGAGTCATGGGAAGAAGCCAAGGTCATCGCTTTATTCCACGTTATGGCGATGGTTATGGAAATATTTCTAACGCATCCTGCGATTGCATCGTGGCAATATCCACAGCCCGCCGTATTTAAAATTTTAACTGTGCCTTTATTTGCAGGTTTTATGTATTCGGCTGTAGGTAGTTTTTTTGCACGTTCAATACGACTGTTTCAAGTGTCTTTTGAAAAACTTCCAAGTTTTGGAGCTATGCTGTTACTGGCATTTTTCTCATATATAAATTTTATGAGTAAATTTTTTGTTCCAGACATTCGCTATATTTTATTCGCGATTAGTATTTTTATTTTTTGGAAAACAAAACTTTATTTCCAGTTAAATGAACATAAATTTAAAATCCCGATGTTACCTGTTTTGTTTACACTCGCGTTTCTGATCTGGATTGCTGAAAATATAAGTACATTTTATAAAATCTGGCTTTATCCAAGTCAGGTCGATGCTTGGCATATGGTCGGTTGGGGCAAGCTAGGGTCGTGGTATTTATTATTACTTTTAAGTTTAGTACTGGTGCTTAAAATACTAGGCAACAGGGATAATCAAGGTAACTGGAATTTAAGATAATTTTTCTTTTGCACTTTTTATCATATTGTTTATTTTTTAATTGCTAAATCACAGCCTTCTCGTTATCTTTAATATCGTGTAATAAGAATTACACATAACAATACAACACATAAGAAACAATCAATAATGATTTTTGGAGATTTACATCTATGTTAAAAAAATTAGCTTTAGCTGCGTTATTAGCAGCTGGTTCAAGTGTTGCAATGGCTGACAACGATGTGGGTTGTGGTGCAGGTACACAAATATGGGCTGGTAAAAAAGGAGTAGCGCCTAAAATTCTTGCTGCAACAACAAACGGTATTTTTACTAACCAATTATTAGGGATCACTTTCGGTACTTTAGGCTGCCGTCAAGGCGGGACAGTAACAGCGCAAGTTGTAACATTCACAAATGAAAATGCAGAAGCTTTAGCACGTGATATGGCTGTAGGCCAAGGTGAAAGCCTGAACGTACTTGCTGAGTTAATGCAAATCAAACCTCAAGACAAAGACCGTTTCTTTAAAGTTTCAAAAGCAAACTTTGGTGAAATCTATTCTGCAAATAACCAAAATACCCTTCAAGTTTTAGCATCACTGCAAACTGTAATGGCTAAAGACGACGTTTTAAAAGCTTACGTATAAGTTTGAAACTGAAAACCCTGTCGTCTGGCAGGGTTTTTCTTATATTTAATGATAAAAATTGATGAGCTTAATGAAGTCAGTTGTTTTAGTTTTTGCCTCTTTGGCAGTGAATACTGCATATTCAGCAGATATAAATCCATCTATTCAAAAATATTGGTCAATTGCAGAACAGAAAAACTTAGATCAAGACATTACATGGCAACGGCTCATGTATGCCAATAAAGACCATAAAAGTGATGTCACTTATTCTGGCTATTTCATGGCAGAAAATGGGAAAAATAATTTAAAAGAAGAACTGAAAGCTGACATCTCGGCATTATTCATGCCTGCTCAAGATAATCAGTCGATTCGCTGTAAATTTCCAGCACGCAGTCAATGGCTCATACAAAAAGTAGGCATTCAAGAAAGTGAATTGCCTCAAGTGAAGTGCTTAGAACTTGAAAACTGGATTGGACAGATTAAGCCTCATAAAGCGACATTAATTTATGCGACAGATTTTATGGGGAATCCGAGCTCCATGTTTGGGCATACTTTATTGCGTTTAGACCCGAAAGATCAGCAACAATTAAATTTAGTTTCCTACGCTGTAAATTATGCAGCAACTGTGGCTGGAAACGACAACTGGTCATATGCATGGAAAGGCTTAACAGGGCAATATCCGGGTGAATATTCACTGATGCCTTATTACCGTAAAGTAAAAGAGTACGGCGATTTTGAAAGCCGTGATTTATGGGAATATGAGCTAAATTTAACACCTGAAGAAACACGGTTTTTAGTAAGCCATATTTGGGAAATGCAACATGTGAGCTTTCCTTATTACTTTGTGAGTGATAACTGCGCCTATCGATTGTTAGGGTTGGTTGATTTAGTAAAACCTGAGTCTCACCTGCAAGAGAAATTCACTCATGCTTCCATCCCGATGGAAACCATTAAATCGATGCAGCAGCAAGGGCTCACCAAAGCTCCTGTATATCGACCAGCTTTGGAAACCCAATTATTGGCACAAGCTCATCAGCATGGTGCCTCATTAGCAAAAGTGGCCCATCAAATTGCGATGATGCCCACTCAGCAGTCTTCTCAGATTTTAAAATCATTTAGTGAGCAAGATCAGGCTAAAATTTTAGAGATGGCTTATGATGATTTATATCTTCAATTTACGAGCCGTAAAATAGAAGAAAGCGTTGCTCAGCCACAGTTGCGCCAGCTTTTAGCACTCAGAAGCCAGATTGATTTAGACAAACAGCGTCAAGAACCTAAAAGACCAACAAAAGAGCCAACTCAAGGTCACAATGCACGTAATATTTCAGTCAAAGCAGGTGAGGTGCAAGGAGACAAGTTTATCGAACTTGGTCATCGCCAAGCCTATCATGACTTGATAGATCCTCAAGGCGGATATCGTGCGGGAACTCAATTACTCTTTTTAAATGGTAATGCACAGTGGCGAGATGATCATTTAAAGCTAGAACATCTTGATCTGCTAGAAGTAAATTCTTATAACCCGATTCAACCTTTTAAAACGCCGCTGAGTTGGGGATTTAATTTAGGTTGGCGTCAGGAAGCGATTCATGATGGTACTTTTAGTGAAGAAAAACAGCATGGCGTAGCGAATTTTAATGCTCAGGTTGGATATAGCTTTGCTGACTATGAGCGCAAACATATTTGCTATGGGCAACTACAAACCTACCTACAAGCAGGCTCAAATCTAGATAAAGGATGGCGCGTAGGAATGGGGCCAACTTTAGGTTGTATGAATCAATGGTTTGAACACTTCAACTCTGTAGTGCAAATTGAATTGCCCTATTGGGAAGACCAAAATCAATGGAATTTGAGAGTAAATACTCAATGGCAATATGTGATTAATAGCAATAATGCCGTTCGATTAAACTGGGATTATGAACAACAAAATCATCAAGACTGGATGAAATCTAGTTTAGGCTACGTTTGGTTCTTTTAAATAGCATTACGAATAAAAAGAGGGAAAAATGAATGAAATCATTTCTCCCTTTTTTGTTTTAGCAAAAGATTATTTCTTTATTGCATTTAACACTGCATACGCTGCTTTAATGCGTTCTTCATTGGGAATACGTTTATTGGTTAACATGACTAAACCAATATTTTCTTTTGGAATAAACACGACATAGGTTCCAAAACCGTTGGTTGAACCAGTTTTGTGGAACATCTTAACTGAAGGTTCATTTGAAATAGCTGTCACTTTATTAGGCTTCATCACGATTTGTTCTGAATTACTGTCTAATAAAGTCTGTAACGGTGCTGGATAAGAGAACTCTTCCCAACCTAATGCTTGATACATCGTACCTACTTGGTAGAAACCTTTATGTGTTTCATTAATTGCGTGTTGAATATCTGCCGGATATTTTTGTGGGTTGAGGTTGGCATTAACGAAACTCAGCATATCAGGTAAGGTCGATTTAACGCCGTACGCAGGTGCATCTAGCGGGCCGGGGTTAACTCGAATCGGCTGATTTTCTTGGTTATAGCCAAATGCATAGTTTTGCATTTGAGTTTTAGGCACATTTACATAGCTATGTTTTAAGCCAAGATCTGGAAAAATGGTTTTTTCTAAGACTTGGTCAAAAGGTTTATTCATAGACAAAGCAACAACTTTTCCAAATAAACCAATGCTTGGATTTGAATATTGTCGATATTCACCGATTGAGTTTTTAGGCTTCCAGTCTTTGAAAAAAGTTAAAACTTGCTGATCTGTTTGGACTTCATCTGGAAACTGTAAGCCAAGGTTGCCACTTGTATAAGTAGCAAGTTGAAGTAAGTTAACTTGGTCAATCGGTGTGTTTTTTAATTCTTTCCAATATTTTCCGGGTGTGTCTTTAAAAGAAATTGTTCCTTTTGTTTTGGCATATCCACCAGCTGTAGCAGTAAATAATTTACTAACTGAACCGAGCTCAAAAATGGTACTGCTATTTACGGCTTTTTTATCTTGAACGGATTGTAGACCATAATACGTTTCATACTTTTTATTATTTTGGATGATGCCAACAGCCATCCCAGGCACATCATATTTTTCTAATAACGGTTTAAAATTTTGATCAACCAGTTTCTTAATTTCTTGCTCTTTTGGTGTATTCCCTGCATAAATTGAGGTATTAAAAATAAAAAGAGGGGATAAAAGTAAGCAAGAAATTTTGTTAAATTGCATGATTAACTCATAAATTATTTAAAATTAAAGATGTGTACTTTTATAACAAAAATCACATAATTTGATTGTTATGTTTTATAGAGTAAGTGCTTTATCTAAATATAAAAAAAGCCCAACTGAGTCGGGCTTTTTTGCAGTAGTTACCAGATTAATAGCTTTCTGGTACTGCACTTAAAAATTCACGGCGTGCTTCTTTGTCAGTTTTAAAATCTCCGACAAAAGAAACTGTACGAGTTGTAGATTCCTGTTTACCTACACCACGCATCATCATACACATATGTGCTGAATCGATCACGACAGCAACACCACGTGCGCCAGTCACTTCAGCGACAGCTTCAGCAATTTGCTGAGTTAAATTTTCTTGAATTTGCAAACGACGAGCAAACATCTCGGTAATACGTGCAAATTTAGATAAGCCAAGAACTTTGCCTTCTGGTAAATAGGCAACATGAACACGGCCATAGAACGGGAGGAGATGATGTTCGCAAAGCGAATAGAATTCAATATTCTTCACCAATACCATTTCATGGTTATCTGATGGGAAAACCGCATTATTGGTGACTTCTTCTAAAGTTTTACTATAGCCAGAAGTTAAATATGAAAAAGCTTTAGCCGCACGCACAGGCGTATCTTTAAGGCCGGGACGATTAAGGTCTTCACCGACGGCAGTCAGAATGTTTGCGTACGATTGCTGCATTGACATAAGGCGTATAAATTTACTCTATTAGACAAGCTCGGCATTGTATCAGAAACATGCCCTGATGTTCATAACTCGTCGCACTATATTTATCCTGTTCGGCGCACATTAGATAAATGGTGAATAAATTTCATGTTTTTTATCGTTAATAGTCAATTATTTGAGCATGAAATGTGCAACTAATATGGGTAAGTTATAAATGATCGCCTGATGGCATCATATTTGCAAATATGCCGTACTATAGAGCATAAGGATAAAACATGTCAGAACGTCCAATCACCTTTTTTTTTCGTGGTAGTCAGCAACAAGTAGAAAATGTATTACCCACAATGACAGTCTTACAATTCTTGCGAGAATATACTCAATCGGGTAAGACTCGGCAGACTGGTACAAAAGAGGGCTGTGCTGAGGGCGATTGTGGTGCATGTACCGTAGTGATTGGTGAGTTGGTCAATGACAATCTGCAATTGCGCAGTGTGAATGCGTGTATTCAGTTTTTACCGACTTTAGATGGTAAAGCCCTATTTACAGTAGAAGATCTGCATAATTTATTGCCTGCACAAGATGGAACACTTCACCCGGTACAACAGGCAATGGTGGATATGCATGGTTCACAATGTGGTTTTTGTACGCCCGGTTTTATCATGTCGCTATGGTCAATGTACGAAAATGAACAACATTCTCCAAGCAAAGATAAAATCAGTGATTATCTTTCTGGAAATTTATGTCGCTGTACAGGCTATCGTCCTATTTTAGATGCAGCACAAAAAGCTTATGACTATCCACGTGTTGTATTAGAACGCCAAAAAATAATTGATGTATTAAAAGAGATCAAAATATTACCTGCATTACATTTAAATGATCATGGTCAACAATTCTTTGCACCAAAGACTTTGCTGGATTTTGCCGCATTACGTTTGCAGTTACCGCAAGCACGAATTGTTGCAGGTAGTACAGATGTCGGTTTGTGGGTAACAAAGCAGGGCCGTGATTTGGGCGATATGCTTTATATTGGTCAGGTGGAAGAGCTGAAAAAGATTGTAGTCACAGACCATACTTTAACGATTGGGGCAAATGTCAGTTTGAGTGATGCACTCATCAAAATTTCAGAGTTTTATCCTGACTTTCAAGAATTACAGCGTCGTTTTGCCTCAATGCCTATTAAAAATGCAGGAACCCTAGGTGGAAATATTGCCAATGGTTCGCCTATTGGTGACTCAATGCCAGCATTAATTACGCTAGGTACACACTTAATTTTGCGCGTAGGTGAACAGACTCGTGAAATTGGACTGGAAGACTTTTATTTAGATTATCAAAAATCAGCATTACAGCTTGGTGAGTTTGTTGAAGCAGTTGTTATTCCGCTTCGCGAAGGACAGACGCGTTTTAAATTTGCTAGCTATAAAATTGCTAAACGTTTTGAGCAAGATATTTCTGCGGTATGTGCGGCCATTTCATGTGAGTTAGATACTTATCATGTCGCTCACAATATCAGAATTGCTTTTGGTGGCATGGCTGCTATTCCCAAACGTGCAAAATATGCAGAAGCCATATTGGAAGGTCAGCAACTTACAGCAGAATTGATCGTTCAGGCTCAAGAGGCATTATCGCAAGACTATCAACCTTTAGATGATGGACGTGCTAGCTCGGCATATCGGTTACACGTCGCGAAAAACTGTTTACAGCGTTTTTATGTAGAAAAAGTCCTGTCTAAAACGATTACTCGTGTGAATGACTTGATTGCTATGGTGGAGATCTAACATGAACCAAACCATTGACTTAAGAGTTTCTAAAAAATCCGCTAAAGCAGGCGACTCGATTCCACACGAGAGCGCCCATTTACATGTGACTGGGCAGGCGACCTATATCGATGATTTACCAGAGCTTGAGAATACCCTGCATCTGGCGGTCGGATTTTCAAATTGTGCTAAAGGTAAAATCAGTAAGTTTGATTTGGATGCAGTACGTCAGGCTGACGGTGTCCATGCAGTTTTTTCGGCAAAGGATATTGAGGTTGAAAATAATTGGGGACCCATTGTAAAAGATGATCCAATTTTTGCCGAAGAGCAGGTTGAGTTTTATGGCCAAGCCTTGTTTGTGGTTGTGGCTGAGAGTTATCAGCAAGCCCGTCAGGCAGTTCGCTTAGCAAAAATTGAGTATGTGCCTGAAACTCCAATTTTAACGATTCATGATGCGATTGAAAAAGAATCGTGGGTGTTACCGCCTGTTGAATTTAGTCATGGTGAAGTTGAACAGGCATTTCAAAATGCAGCCCATCAACTTTCAGGTGCGATTGAGCTTGGCGGCCAAGAGCATTTTTATTTAGAAGGTCAGATTTCCTATGCGATTCCACAAGAAAATCAGAGCTTAAAAGTCTATTGCTCGACACAACATCCAACCGAAATGCAGCTGCTGATTTGTCATGCATTAGGCATGAATATGCATCAGGTCAGTGTGGAAAGTCGCCGTATGGGTGGTGGTTTTGGCGGTAAAGAATCACAGTCGGCGCAGTGGGCATGCATTGCATCTTTGGCAGCACAAAAAACAGGCTGTCCTTGTAAATTACGTTTAGATCGTGATGATGACATGAGTGCTACAGGAAAACGTCATGGTTTTGCTTATGAGTGGTCTGTGGCCTTTGATGACAGTGGTGTTTTACAAGGCTTAAAGGTACAACTGGCTTCAAACTGTGGGTTTTCGGCTGATCTTTCTGGGCCAGTAAATGAACGTGCGATTTGCCATATTGGCAACGCCTATTATTTAAATGCAGTTGAGCTACGTAACTTACGTTGTAAAACCAACACTGTGTCCAATACCGCATACCGTGGTTTTGGTGGACCGCAAGGCATGTTTGTGATTGAAAATATTATTGATGATATTGCTCGTTATTTAGGTTGTGACCCAGTTGAAATTCGGCAGCGTAATTTCTTTGCCGAGCAGTCCGGTTCTGGACGTGACCGTATGCACTATGGGGCAGAAGTCCGTGATAATGTTGCGCCAAAATTGGTAGCCGAATTATTGCAAAGTAGTGATTATGCGAAACGCAAACAGAGCATTCATGCCTTTAATCAGAGCAATGACATCATTAAGCGTGGTATTGCGTTAACCCCATTAATGTTCGGTATTTCGTTTAACGCCGTGCATTACAATCAGGCGGGTGCACTGGTCTATGTATATATGGATGGTACTGTTTCTATTACCCATGGCGGTACAGAAATGGGACAGGGTTTATATACCAAAGTACGTCAGGTTGCTGCGCATGAGCTGGGTCTACCAATCGATAGTGTTCGCTTAATTGCAACCGATACTTCTCGTGTGCCAAATACTTCGGCAACTGCAGCATCGAGTGGAGCAGATTTAAATGGTAAAGCGGTTCAAAATGCCTGTATTAAAATTCGTGAGCGTCTGGCAAAACTTGCAGCTGAAATAAGTGACAGTGATGCTGACCAAGTCCAGTTTGAAGATAGTATGGTTTCAACAGCGAATGGTCATTCATGGACCTTTCCTGATTTGGTTCAACGGGCATATATGGCGCGTGTACAACTATGGGACAGCGGTTTTTATAAAACGCCAGAAATTCACTATGATCAGGTCAACCATTTAGGGCGTCCATTTTTCTATTATGCCTATGGTGCAGCGGTCAGTGAGGTCGCAATAGATACGCTAACTGGCGAAATGAAAGTATTACGTGCCGACATTTTGCATGACGTCGGACGGTCAATTAACCCTGCAATTGATATTGGGCAAATTGAAGGTGGTTTTGTACAAGGGATAGGGTGGCTCACGACAGAAGAGCTATATTGGCAGCCACAAGGACCACACGCAGGCCGCTTGTTTACCCATGCACCTTCAACTTATAAAATCCCAACCAGTGTGGATATTCCTCATATTTTTAATATCAAACTGTTTAATAATCAAAATCAGGCAGACACTATCTACCGTTCCAAAGCGGTAGGTGAACCTCCATTTATGTTGGCATTATCTGTTTTTTCTGCAATTCGTCAGGCGGTACAGGCAGCTATTCCAGAAAATGCGCCGCTCGTACTCAATGCTCCAGCAACTGCCGAAGAAATTTTACGTGCAATTGCGATTGGACGGGGACAAGCTTTGGCTGCTCGCCCACAAGCTAAAATGTAGAAGATTATGCAACATTTACAATGGTGGACTGATTTTGTAGCGTGGCAAGTCGATGCTCTACCTATGGTATTGGTCACAGTGGTCCGCGCTGATGGTTCAACACCACGAGAAGTTGGTGCAACCATGTTATTACGGTTTAATTTGCAACAGCAATGGCAGCAGTCCGATACGATTGGTGGTGGGCATTTAGAATTTCAGGCTATTGATATTGCTAAAGCAATGTTAAAAGAAACGGAAACTTATGTGAGGCGTATTGAACGCTTTAACCTCAGTGCTCGGCTGGGACAGTGTTGTGGCGGAGTAATGTGGTTATTGTTTGAAAAAATATCATCCGCTGAGATCGCATCGGATTTATCTGTGAGTTTGCAAGCATGGCGAGCCGGAAAGCATGTATGGCGTACGGTCTCGCATCAATATGCGTCCACTTGGCAGACTATGAATATAGAACAACACCTAAGTTTCGAGTTTCATTCTGGCAGTAGTGAAGAATGGCAATTTGGGCAGCAGATTCAACCTTATGCCATGCAAGTACTGATTTGTGGAGCAGGGCATGTGGGGGAAGCAATTGTCCGTTGTTTATTGCCTATTGGTGTTCGGGTGAAATGGATTGATTCGAGGGATGATATTTTCCCATCAGACTTACTGGAACAGGTGCAATGTTTAACGACTGATACGCTTGAAGCCGAAATTGAGCATTTTGACCGTTCAGGTGCAGTTTTAATTTTAACTCATGATCATCAATTAGATTTGCAACTGTGTTTTACAGCCTTGAAACCTGAGGCAAAACCATTTGCTTATGTTGGGATGATTGGCTCAAAAAGTAAAAGGGCTATTTTTGAAAAGCGTATGCAAATACGTGGTTATACTCAGGAAACATTACAACGTTTGGTTTGCCCGATCGGGATAGAAGGAATTTCAGCGAAACAACCTGCAATGATTGCTGTTGCAGTAGTTGCTCAATTATTGCAGGTGTTTGATGTAAAGAAATGATCTTTTAAGATCATTTCTTTTGTTCGAATTTTGGATTTTTTTCTGCACGTTTAAGCAGAACGAGAACGGCACCTGTGCCACCTTGATTTTCTGGCGCACTTACAAAAGCCAAAACATCGCGGTGTTGACGTAACCATCCGTTGACATAGGTTTTTAAGACTGCTTCTGGGCCTTTGCCATGCACGATTTTGATGACATTTTGATTTTCATCTTTTGCCATCTGAATAATTTGTAAAACTGCGTCACGTGCTTGCTCAATGGTACAGCCGTGTAAATCTACAGCTTCAAACCAACGCATCTTGCCTGCTTTTAAGTCTTCAAAAACCTTATGTTGAAGAGTCGCAATGCGATAACTTAACGTTGCTTGGCTTGCCACAGGATTTAAAGCAGCTTGTGTATCAGATAGTTCGGCATGCTCAGTGTCACGACCACCTTCGGCAGCTGCACGTTTAGCTAATGTTTGAGCATCAACTTTTCTGGCGCGAGGAACTCTAACATCAGCAATATTACTATTATTGATGGGCTTAACACCTGCTACAGCGCTTTGAAACAGATTTGCATTTTCCAATTCTTCAGACTCAGCCTGAGGTTGTTTGGTCTCAGGCTGACTTGCGATTTTGCTTGAATGAGGATTGGAGATTTGCTTTTTAAATTGCTTCAATAACTTTTGTTGCTCTTTAGAAAGCGATGAATCTTTATTACTCATATATCTTCATTAAACCGTTTGAGGTTGTCCAAAAAGGGCAGTAAAAGCTTGATCTGGACGTGGTTGTTTCATAAAACTTTCGCCGACCAAGAAGCTATGAATATCATGCTCTTGCATCATGCGCACATCATCTGGTGTCGCAATACCGCTTTCAGTGATTAATAAACGTGAGGCCGGAAGTAATTTTTTCAATCGAATGGATGTATTTAAATCCACATCAAACGTTTTTAAATTACGGTTATTCACACCTAATAAACATTGCTCAGAAAGCTTTAAAGCGCGTTCCATTTCTTCTTCGTCATGAACTTCAACTAATACATCGAGTTGATGTTCAAACGCAGTTTTAGACATTTCTTCGAGTTGCTGGTCAGACAAACATGCAACAATTAATAAAATACAGTCAGCATGCAAAGCACGTGCTTCAACTACATTATATGGGTCAATCAGAAAGTCTTTACGTAAAGCAGGTAGGGCACAATGATTACGGGCAATCGCAATATTTTCATCTGCACCTTGAAAGAAATCAACATCGGTCAATACCGATAAACATGCTGCTCCAGCTTGTTCATATTGCTCTGCAATTTCAGCAGGATTAAAATCTGCGCGAATAATTCCTTTTGATGGAGACGCTTTTTTAATTTCAGCAATCACACCCGGACGTTTATGTTTTAAAGCATTTGCAAAGCCACGCACTGGAGTCGCAGCTTTTGCTAATTCTTCAACATCTTGCAAATTACGTTGTTTTAAACGCGCAGCAAGTTCCTCATGTTTACGGTCAACAATTTTACCTAAAATGGTATTTTGAATATTAATCATGAGAAGTCCTTAATCTGCCTGACATTGTTTTAATGTTTTGGTAAATTCAGCCAAAACACTCATTTTTTCTAAAGCTTGTCCGCCATAAATAATATCTTGCGCGAATGTAACAGCCTGAGCATAAGTCTTGGTAATGCCAGCTACATAAATACCTGCACCTGCATTAAGCGCAATCATGTTTGCTGCTTTTTCACCAATATCGGATTTATTTTTGCTTAAAGCATCTTTAATCAATTTTAGACTTGCCGATGCATCAGCAACCACCAAACCACTTAAGGTTTGTGACTCAATTCCGACATCTTCAGGATTAAGCGTCCATTCAGTAACTTCACCATCTTTCAGTTCGGCAACAGCAGTAGGAGCAGCAAGACTGATTTCATCAAGACCATCTTTTGAATGAACGACCATCACGTGTTCAGCACCGAGTTGCTTCATAACTTCAGCAATTGGGCGGCAAAGTTCATCTGAAAATACACCAATCACAAAGCGTTTCACGCCCGCTGGATTCGTAAGCGGCCCCAGTAAATTGAAAATACTGCGGACACCAAGCTCACGACGTGGCCCAGCAGCGTATTTCATTGCTTTATGATGGTTTGGTGCAAACAAGAAACCTATACCCATTTCACGGATACAGCGTTCGGTTTGTTGCATATCTAAATCAAGATGAATACCTGCTTGTTCAAGTAGGTCTGATGAGCCTGATTTACTCGAAACACCACGGTTACCATGTTTTGCAATGGTTGCACCGGCTGCCGCAATCACAAAGCTTGAAGCCGTAGAGACATTAAATAAGTTTTGCCCATCGCCGCCAGTCCCCACAATATCAACTAAATGTTTGATATCACTGACATCAATTTTAATCGCAAATTCACGCATGACACGTGCAGCTGCAGTCATTTCATCAATACTTTCACCCTTCATGCGTAAGCCCATCATTAAAGCACCAATTTGTGCTTCAGTTGCCTCACCTTGCATGATGCTGCGCATGATGTCTTCCATTTGAGGCTGAGTCAAATGAATGTTTTTGGTAATGTGGTTGAGCGCCTGTTGGATATTCATAGTCATGATTTACAGCATTAATGATTGAAATTTTTAGGTGAAGTTGATCAAGAGTGGAAGGTTCGGCTTGTTGCGTTCCATGATTCACTAGCTACGGGGAGCTATGTTAGCAGAAAATAATCAAAGATTTTTGTTGTTCGATCATAGTTTTAAAAATTTTGCTCGTTTCTTACTTTAGTTTGATTAATAAACAGAATTTATTTATGGAAAAAGGTTTTAGTTTATTGTGAGTTTTTATGATAAATAATTAACCATTTGGTATATCTTAAACGCAAATATACCTAGGAAAAATGTGTATAAATCAATCAAATTAAAGTGGATATATTAGGGCAATCTTTATTTTGTCTACTAATAAATATGTATTTAAATAACTTGAAATATCTAGGGACGTTAAAAAATAAGCGCTCATTTATTTTTGTATTTATTGCACTTTTTCATCCATTAGAAAGCTATGCACAAGAAACTGTAGAGCAACCACAAAACCAAGCTAAACCAGATAAAGTAGTTCGTGTTGCAGTAACAGGCTCAAGGATTTCAAAAGCACAAAAAGATGGCCCGACCAGTGTCACCGTAATTACCGCAGCCGATATTGAAAAACAAGGTTTTAGTAATGCATTTGATGCACTCAATAATTTGACGCAGAACACGGGTTTTGTACAAGGTGCCGATTATGGAAATACTTTTACACCTGCGGCTAATGCCATTAGTTTACGAGGCTTAGGGCCTAATCATACTTTAACTTTGATTAATGGACATCGGGTTGCAGACTATCCTGTACCTTATGATGGCTCTGTCAATTTCGTAAATTTAGCCAATATTCCAACTGCGATTATTGATCGTATTGAAATATTAAACGGTGGCGCTTCTGCAATTTATGGTTCAGATGCGATTGCAGGCGTGGTGAATATTATTCTGAAAAAGAAAACAGACGGCACACAATTTAATATCAAGGCAGGCGGAACCAAAGAAGGCGGTGAAAATTTACGTTTACAACTGAGTGGTAGTAAAACTTTAGACAAGCTTAGTCTCGTATATGGGATTGAACTCAGCGGCCGTGAACCGATATGGGCAGCCGATCGAGATTTTATGAAGAGCCGAACTCGTTTAGGAGAAAAACCAGACACTATTGTGGGTCGTAAAAATGCTGATACTGGTAAATATCTTTCAATTGGTGGGTGTCAGGCCTTTAATGGTTTATTTAACGGATCAGTCAATAATATTGGACAAGCAGGGGCAGACAATTGTGCCAGTGGTTTGGCTCGACCGACTTATTGGACTGTTCAAACTCAAAATCGCAGTCAAAATGGTTATCTCGGTTTAGATTATGAGTTAAATGATAAAACTCAATTATTTGCAGATTTTTTGATTGGGGCAAATCAAATTGAAAACAATACCCGTAGTCCGACATGGACTTCTTTAGCTGCAACGAGTGGTTATTTCCTAAATCAAGATTCGGGAAATTATGAAATTTGGAATCGCCGTTTTGCACCTGAAGAATTAGGTGGGGTAGAACGAATAAATAAAAAATGGAAAGAACTTTCTTCTAACTTAAATTTTGGAATTCGAGGCGATATTGGAGAGACGAGCTGGAGTTATGAAGCAGCCTATAATGGTTCTATTTATACCAGTCAGCTACGCCGTCAAGGCTTATTACGCTCGAATGTTGATGAATATTTCTTAGGTCAGCAACTTGGTACAGATGCAGATGGCATTCCTATTTATTCACCTCATTTAGATCGTTTAAGTCGACCACTCACAGCAAGTGAATTTGAAAGTATTTCGGGCACAACAAAAGAAAAAGATAAGTCGTGGGCACAAAGTTTAACCTTAAGCGCGAATGGTGACGTATTTAAGCTACCTGCAGGAACTGCCAAACTTGCGGCTGTGGCTGAAATTGGGCGTCAAGGCTTCTCGATTAAGCCAGATGAGGCGATCGAAAATGGTGAATATTATAATTTAAGCTCTAGTGGCGAATATGGCGGTACACGTACCCGCCAAGCACTTGGCGCAGAATTATTCTTACCCTTAGCAAAACCGTTAAATTTAACCCTGTCTGGACGCTATGACCGTTATGCTTTGTCAGATAACAGTATTGATAAGCTAACTTTCGGTTCGGGTCTCGAGTTTAGACCACATCCGACTTTATTGGTGCGTGGTAACTACGCGACCAGCTTTCGTGCACCAGATATGAACTATTTGTTTTTAAATAAGCAAAAAGGTTATTTCCCAAGTACGACCGATTATTTACGTTGTAGCCAAACGGGACAACCTTTAGATAAATGTAGCTTTAAAGATTACGCACCTGGGGCGAACTACACTTTAACCGGAAACAAAGAGCTAAAACCTGAAGAGGGTAAATCTTATGGTGCAGGCTTTGTTTGGTCACCAACCAATAAATTTGATATCAGCGTCGATTACTGGGATATCAAAATTGATAATCTTGTGACCAACTTAAGTGAGGACAAAATTCTACGCTTAGAAGCAGATTGTCGTTTAGGCAACCAAGATATTAACTCTGCAGCCTGTATTGATGCATTAGCACGTGTGGAGCGTAACCCTGCAAATGCAGTTGTCGACCCAAATGTGATTAAGAATATAAATATCGTTCCGATTAATGCTGCATCAGACCATACCCGTGGGATTGATTTCACTAGCAGATGGCGCTGGAAAACAGACAGCTTTGGTAACTTTCTCTGGACAATCAATTATAGCCGTGTACTAGAACATGAATATCAACAATCAAAAGATGGCGAGAAAGATGATTACTTAAAAGATTTAACTATTCCGGATTGGCGTGACCGTTTTAATACCAGTCTCAGCTGGAGCTTTGGTGATTGGGCATCAACAGTATTAGTTAATCGTTATGGCAAAATTCCAAACGGCGACCAAACTGTTTACTTAAGCCCAACGTATTTGGTGAACTGGAGCGGTACTTATCAAATCTCTCCAAAAGCTTCTGCTTCAATCATTATTAATAACTTGTTTGACAAAGTGAAACGAGATGACACAGGCGGTTGGCCGTATTATCCGGTAGGATCATATTCGCCATTCGGCCGTCAAGGTTGGTTGGAGTTTAACTATAAATTCTAAGAATGATGTATGGATGCAGCGAAGTGGTACAGCAATTGCTGCATCTTTTTATTTAAAACTACAGAGGATAAAACCCCTTATGTTGGTCAAGCCTTCATTTAAAAAAAGATTACTACTTACAACATTATTATCTTTATCGGCAACACAGATTTTTGCATCGAATAACAGTGAACAAATCCCGATTGGTAAATTACCCGAGTGGGTTATACCCGAATCTTATGATTTAGATTTTAAGATTGATCCCGCACAAAAAGGCTATACCGGTAAAACCACTATCCATTTAAAGCTGGCTCAAGCCACAGATCACATCTGGATTCATGGTAAATCTTTGACGGTGAAAGATGTGAATATCACATCGGCAGAGGGTGCTAAAACCAAAGCAAAATATGAGCAAGCCTCCGAGGTTGATGGGGTGAGTAAAATTAAATTTGCCAAGACCTTGCCAGCAGGCCAGTATCAACTCGTTCTAGATTTTAATGCGGCGTATGACCAACAGCTCGACGGTATTTATAAAATCGAGTTTGAAGGCAAGCCTTATGTGATGACACAAATGGAAGCAATTAGTGCACGCCAGTCATTTCCGTCATTTGATGAGCCACGTTTTAAAACGCCGTTTAATATTCGTTTGACGATTCCAAGCAAATATTCAGGTTTTGCCAATACCCAACAAACGTCAGAGCAAGCAGAAAAGTCGGGTTGGAAAACACTCAGTTTTGCACAAACCAAACCACTACCAACGTATTTACTTGCACTGGCTGTTGGACCGTGGCAATTACAAAAAGGGCCAGATATTGGGGCGACCTCATGGCGTAAGCAGCCAATCCAGTTACGTGGTATTGCGCCTGATGCTAAAGCTGAAAAAATGCAGCATGCCTTATCTGAAACGCCAGCCATTTTAAAAACTTTAGAAGATTATTTTGCCTTTGGTTATCCATTTGACAAGTTAGATTTACTTGCAGCACCAGACTTTGCAGCTGGAGCCATGGAGAACCCGGGGCTAATTACTTTTAGAGACTATCTAATGTTATTAGATAAGGACTCACCAGTCTCTTTTGTACAGAATTCATTTAATGTCAATGCACATGAGCTGGCACATCAATGGTTCGGTGATGTGGTCACGATGCCGTGGTGGGATGATCTGTGGCTCAATGAATCCTTTGCCACATGGATGCAAAGTAAAATCACTCAAAAACTACATCCCGAATTTAATGCTGACCTAGAACGTATTGCAGATACTGCTGATGCGATGAAAAGTGATAGTTTAGTGAGTGTACGTCGTATTCGTCAGCCTATTTTAAGCAATGCCGATATTCAAACTGCTTTTGATGGCATTACATACCAAAAAGGTGCGGCTGTTTTAAATATGTTTGAAAGCTATTTGGGCGAAGAAAAATTCAAACAAGGCGTACGCAATTATATTAATAAGCACCAATATGGTAATGCGACAGCCAATGATTTAATTAGCGCTTTAGCAGAGCAGTCTGAGCAAGGTGAGCGCTTTGCCAAAGCGATGAAAAGTTTCCTTGATCAACCGGGTGTACCTTTAATTAATACTTCACTACAGCAAGAAGGCAATAAAGTCTTTTTAAATGTGAAGCAAACTCGTTATTTACCTGTGGGCTCAAAAGGTGATGCAAGAAGCCTCTGGGGCGTACCGTTATGTGTACGTTATGAAGTTCCAAATGCAGCCAGTAAGGTCCAGTGTGAGCTGGTAGACCAAGCAGAAGCTAAGATTGAACTCAAAGGTGCTAGCCTTGGCAGTTGGTATATTCCAAATGCAGATGCGGCAGGGTATTACCAATTCAGTTTGCCTCAAAAAGAGTTTACTCGTCTAACTGCCGCTACAGAGAAGCTTTCTAACAGTGAACAGTTGGCCTACGCCTACGCGATTTCAGCGGCATTTAACCATGGCGATATTAATTTATTGGCTGTCGTAGATGCTGCCAAGAAATTTGCCAATTCAAATAGCCGACAAATTAGTACAGCGCTGTTTTCTCAGTTAAGTACCATTCATCGTCATGTGTTGAAAACGGAAGCTGAACGTGAACATTTTAGAAAAGTCTTGGCCAATTTATATTTACCAAAATTAAATCAGTTGGGTTATGTAAACAAAAAAGATGAATCAGCCGAAGACAGTTTATGGCGTAGCGAGTTAGTTAAGTTTCTTGCTTTAGATATTCAAGTTCCCGAAGTCCGTACACAACTGTTAAAACAGTCAGATGCACTCTTTGCTCAAAAGCAGCTTAACTTTGCGCAAGTAACACCTGAATTATTACCAACCATTTTAGCTGTTCGTGTACAAGAAAAAGGCCAAGCTGCTTTTGATCGTTTATCGGGAGAGTTACAACGCGTGACTCAACCGACACAACGTCTTGCGATTCTTACAGCCCTAGGTTCAGCAAATCAAGAAGCAACACGCCAACAAGCACGACAGTTGATTTTGAACCCGCGTGTTAAAGTCGGTGAAGTTCGTACTGTGGTTAACTCCATCAATAATTATGGAGATGAACAAGGTGGCTTATGGTCTTGGTTTAAGGTAAATCATGACGCCGTATTTGATCGTTTAGGTAAATCTTCGGCTGGGCGTTTTCCTGCAATGTTCAGTGGGGCAGCATGTACCCAACAACAGGCAGTACAGTTAAATGACTTTTTTGCACCACGAACTAAAGAATTGGTTGGGGTAGAAAGAGGATTGAAACAAACCAAAGAACGTATTCAACTCTGCGAATCTTTGGTGGCTAAACAAGATGGATCAATTGTGCAACAGTTAAAGTTGTAATTGATTCAGCCATGAAAAAAGCCAACTGATCGCAGTTGGCTTTTTTTATTCAGGGTTCTTATCAAATTACTTTTAAAATAATCTATTTACGGCTGTCTTATGCATAAATATCTAAAAAGTTTTTAAAGATTTGATGGCCATGTTGACTCAAGATCGACTCGGGATGGAACTGCACACCTTCAACAGGTAGTGTTTTATGTTTAACACCCATGATTTCTTCCATTGAGCCATCTGCTTCATTGGTCCAGCACGTTACTTCAAGGCAATCAGGCAGTGTTTGCTGATCAATCACCAATGAATGATAACGAGTTGCCGAGAATGGACTAGGCAGATTACTGAAAATACCTTTATTGCTGTGGTACATATCAGATAAACGTCCGTGCATCACCGTTTTGGCTCTTACAATTTTTCCGCCAAAAGCTTGCCCGATACTTTGATGTCCTAAACACACGCCAAGCAAAGGAATTTTTCCGGCAAAGTGATTAATTGCAGGAATTGAAATACCTGCTTCGCTTGGAGAGCAAGGACCAGGACCAATCACGAGGTATTTTGGTTGCCATCGTTCAATATCCTCTAATGTGACTTGATCATTGCGAACAACTTTTACTTCCTGATCCAACTCGCCAAAATACTGGACGATGTTGTAGGTAAAAGAGTCGTAATTGTCGATCATTAGAAGCATTTTGAGTCTAACCTCTTGATATATGGTATTTATTTAAATAACAGTTTAAATTTTTACCCGTTTAATTACCCGCTTTTAGTATCTCACTAAAATTTTGGGTAAAAATAAAGCCGCTATCTAAGCGGCTAATGTACCAGAATTTCCTTGTCTTGTAATAACTTCATGCTCTATTGCTAGCAAAAGCATATTAATAATTATAAGTTGATGTATTTCTTAAACTAAAAAAGAGTAGGGAAAATCGATAATTTAATTTGAAACTGCCTCCGTGTTATCAGGCAAAAGTTGCCACACAAAATTTTCTTGATTCAGTGGAGTAAAGCCCATTTGTTTATAGAAACCTGAGGCTGTACTGGTAAGTAACATAATTCTGCGAAGTTTAAGTGTTTGCAAGTGTTCTAAGCAGCATTCCATTAACCATAGCCCTAAGCCCATTTTTTGAAATTCATCGATCACAAAAACATCTTTTACATAAGCAAAGGTTGCATAATCTGTAATGATTCGAGCAAGACCAATTTGTTGGTTGTTCGGATCATATAACCCAAAGCATAAACTGTTTTGTATGGCGGTTTGTATTGTTTCTAAATCAATCCCTTTTGCCCATTTTGAATGGTATAAAAAAGAATGAATCACTTCTATGTCTAGCTTAGAAGGATCTGTAGAAACAGTATAATGATCATCACGTGTGACTGCGAAATTGGATACCTGCATAGGGAAACCCTTTAATTCAAAGAAACATTGAATACGGTTAAAAATAGCATAGTGCTTACAAAGTTTTCTTCAAACTACCTCTTTATAGTTACCATTATGTTTCGTAATCACTAATAAAAATTAAAAATTGCTTGATGGCTAATAGTTGAAGGGCTATTGATGAAAAATTTCGCTTCACTTTATTTTTTAGAAAAAAACGGCACTTTCTTATTAGAACTTTATTTAACTCAATCAGCTTTGATACATCTTAATTTGTTGGAAAATAAAGATAACTACAACTCAGGCAAAATAAGATTGTTATTAGAAATAGAAAATTATTCTGCCTGAGTTAAAAAAGAAGATTAAATCGCTCTAGTGTTATAAATCAGCCAGTCTAAAACATCGCCAGACAAGTGTTCAACTAGTCTTTCTTGAACAGTTTGATGGTAACGATTTAACCAATCTTTCTCTTCATTCGTTAGCATATCAACAACGATACAATCTAAATGAATCGGGCAAAGGGTCAGCGTTTCAAATTCCAAGAATTCACCGTAAGTTTTTTCAAATCCAGAGTGAAGTTTGTTTGCAACCAGATTTTCAATGCGAATACCATATTGTCCCTCATGGTATAAGCCCGGCTCGTTAGAAATAATCATTCCTTCACGCAACTTACTATAAGCATGTATAGGCGCGTAATAAGAAAGAACTTGCGGACCTTCATGAACGTTAAGCGCAAAGCCTACGCCGTGGCCTGTTCCATGTCGATAATCTAAACCATATTGCCATAAAGTATTACGACAAATTGAATCGAGTAGAGGAGCAGCTAAACCTTCTGGATAAATCGTTTTTGCCAAAGCAATGTGACATTTTAAAACCAAGGTGTAGTCACGTTTTTGTTGCACTGTTGGCGTGCCTACAGGAATAACACGAGTAATATCCGTTGTTCCATCTACATATTGCCCACCTGAGTCAATGAGTAATAGACCATCACCTTCAATGAATGAGTAGTGCTCTTCAGTTGCACGGTAGTGGGGTAGAGCACCATTAGCATTAAAGCCAGCAATCGTTGAAAAACTTGGCCCTATAAAACCCTCTTGCTGAGCACGGAAAGCTGTAATCTTTTCATCAATGCTAAGTTCTGAAATACTTTCACCGTGATGAAGTGCTTTCTCTAACCAATGGAAAAAGTGGCAAAGCGCGACTCCATCTTTAACCATTGCATGACGGATATGAGTAATTTCACTTTCATGTTTACGCGATTTAAAAAGCGTACTCGGGTTGATGTCATATATAACCCGAATATCTTTTGCGATGGTTTGTTCATGAAAAATCGAGACTTTGGCTGGATCTAACAGTACCGAGGCATCTGAAATATTTGCTAAAAACTTAGCTGTATCTTCGTAGTTACGAATTTCAATACCATCGGTTGCCAAAGCTTGCTGAATGCTTACATCAACTTTTTCAGCATCAATAAAAAGAACAGTTTGTTTTGCACTGATATATAAATGTGAAAGGAACACAGGGTTATATTCTACATCTTGCCCACGTGCATTTAAGATCCATGCAATATCATCTAAAGATGAAATGAAATGACCCGCAATATTCTTGCTATGTAAAGTTTCACGAATAGCCTGAATTTTTTCTTTACGAGATAGGGCATTTAGCCCTTCAGGCATGAAATGAATTTTCTTTGATGGAAGTTCTGGGCGGTTTAACCAAATCTCTCCGACTAAATCTTGCTGGGTTTCGAGTTTATAATTATTAACTCGTGCAGTATGTTCGAGTGCCTTAAATTGCTGAATTGATAAAGTATGCCCATTTACCACAATGACTGATTCTGGTTGTAGATTTTTTTCAATCCAAGCGAGATGTGTTGAAGATTCATCACTTGTTAATTTTTGAAGATCAAAGCCAGTTCCAACAAGTTGTTGCTCAGCTTGTACCCAATAGCGACCATCTGCCCAGAGGCCAGCAAAGTTTTGGGTCACGACGAGCGTACCAACCGAACCACTAAAACCGCTTAACCACTGCCTTGCTTTCCAGTAGTCTGGTAAATATTCTGACATATGTGGATCGGCACTCATCACAATCAAAGCATCTACATGCTGATTGCGCATGAGTTCACGAAGTTTCTCAAGTTTTTCTGGAACAGTTAAAACGCTCATATAGTTTCCAACTCAGGTTGAACTTTACTGGTACTTTTGTTCATTAATCTATTGATAGGTTTCTTTAATAAAAATAACACGATTGCGCCAATCACTAACGCTAAAACACATCGCATAAATAAGGTAGGTAAATGATTAATGCCATCTGCCGATACATGCCCGCCAATTAAACCAGCGATAAGATTACCTAAAGCTGAACCTGTGAACCATAGACCCATAATTTGACCACGTATAACATCAGGTGCAAGTTTAGTCATGGTAGATAGGCCAATCGGGCTTAAGCAAAGTTCGCCGATAGTAAGTAGAAATAAAGTACCTACTAACCAAAATGGTGAAACTAATCCACCTGCAATAGCAAAACGGCTTGCAAATGACATCAACAAGAAACCGCCTGCTGCCAGTAAAAGTGCAATAATAAATTTACTGATATAACTTGGGTCTTTATTTGACTTACCAAGTTTAGCCCAAAGCCATGCTGCAATTGGGGCAAAAATAATAATAAACAGAGCATTAATTGATTGAAACCATACTGCTGGAATCTCAAATCCGAAAACAATACGGTCTGTGTAATCTTGCGCAAATAGGTTAAAAGATGTTGGTTTTTGCTCAAAGGCAGACCAAAAAAGAGCTGATGTTGCTAATAAGACAAAGCAGATAATAATTTTAAATTTTTCATGTTTTTCTAAACCAAGGAAAAATAATAAATAGATAAAATAAGCGATAATTCCAACGCCGATTCCGACTGTTAAATAAGTTGCTACCGCGACTGGATTGATATGAATAACGCCAAAGAAAGTAAGAGCAATAACGAATGCAACAGATAGTAAAAAGGAGAAAGCAATTTTTGGCGCATTTCTATTTTCTACGACAGGTTTATTCCAATTGTCAGTTTGCTGACGCAATTGGTTGAATGATTGTAGCTGAGGAATGGCTAATGCACGGAAGAGAAGTAATGCAATCAACATTCCAAGGCCGCCAATCCCAAAACCTAAGTGCCAGCCATGATCGCGAGCCAATATACCTGTAATAAGCGGGGCAATAAACGACCCCATATTAATCCCCATATAAAAAATGGAGAAGCCGGCATCTCGTCTACTATCCTGAGCTTTATATAATGTTCCGACAATCACTGAAATACAGGTTTTAAATAAACCTGATCCAAGAACAATAAGGACTAAACCGAAATAAAAAAAGAATTGATCGAAGATGGGTGTAAGCGCAATTGATAAATGACCGAATGCAATAATGAGGGAACCATACCAGACGGATCGTGCTTGACCTAACCAGTTGTCGGCAATCCAACCACCTAAAACGGTCATTAAATACATAGAGCCTGCAAATAACCCAACAATTGCGGCGGCAGTAGGACGATCAAGACCTAAACCCCCATCATTGACCATCGCGACCATATAAAGAACGAGTAAGGGGCGAATTCCATAGTAAGAAAAGCGTTCCCATAGCTCTGTAAAAAATAAAGTTTTTAAGGGTTTTGGATGGCCGAAAAAAGCGGTGTCACATTGTTCGAGTTCATGCTTCATTTCAAATCCTTTGAAGATATTTGTAGTTTAATAAGCCAAACTTTTAGTTTGTTTAGTTATAAAAAAAAGTTATGTTTTATTTTTTAGATTTTTTTAAATTGAAAAGCAAGTTGGTCATGTATAAAAAAGGTATATAACAAATGGTAAAAAAACTTTGGTTTCTTACTGCACCAAAGCTGACCAAAACCTATTTCACGGCAGAGAACTTGATAAGCGAAAGAAAACTAATTTTATAAAACTTCAGTATTTATTGAGGTAAGGAATGATTCGATCGGTGAATTTTTTAAATTTTTGAGAAGTATTTTTTGAAGAGATATTTGCATTAGAACTTTTGGCAAAGGCATGAATAGATATAGAAGAGGCAGCTAAAGGTTAAAATTTTATAAGTCATCTTTTATTATTTTCATTCATTGTAATAAGAAAGTCAGCTTTATATATTAGAAAGTATTATGATCATGAATGACTGTTAGATATTGATGCGATGATTCATATTGGCGCAACAATTTTGCACTAAATTAGGGCGATTGCGAGCTATTCTTGTATGCCATAATTTGAAAATGTCTGAATATGGTGCATTTAACTATGCAAACAGTATAATGGGTTCAAGACAAGGGACCTAAATCATGGATAGTTATAAGCAATTCAATGTTTTAGGTAAGTCTTATAAAGTTGGTATGAGAATTGCTATATAAATACCAGCAATTAACACGCACTTAACAAGTGCAACAAAATTTCATTGGAGCAAAATGAGCATGGCGAACAAGGTCCTTCAACTCATACAAGAAAGTGGCGCAAAATGGGTCGATTTTCGCTTTACTGATACTAAGGGTAAAGAACAGCACGTAACTTACCCAGCTGATTCTATTGATGAAGATACTTTTGAAGACGGTAAAATGTTTGATGGTTCTTCAATCGCTGGTTGGAAAGGCATTGAAGCATCTGACATGATCTTACGTCCAGATGCAGAAACTGGTTTCATCGACCCGTTCTTTGCTGAACCAACTGTAGTTGTGACTTGTGACGTTATTGAACCTTCAACTGGTCAAGGTTATGAGCGTGACCCACGTTCGATTGCTCGCCGTGCAGAAGAATACTTAAAATCTACAGGTATCGGTGATACTGCATTCTTTGGTCCAGAACCAGAATTCTTTGTATTTGACGAAGTGAAGTGGGACATCGATATGTCTGGCGCTCGTCATACATTAATCGCTGAAGAAGCTGCTTGGTCTACTGGTAAAGATTACGAGTCTGGTAACTCTGGTCACCGTCCACGTGTTAAAGGCGGTTACTTCCCAGTTCCTCCAGTTGATTCTTCACAAGATATGCGTGCAGAAATGTGTGCAAAAATCGAAGACATCATGGGCCCAGGCCGTGTAGAAGTACATCACCACGAAGTTGCTTCTTGCCAGTTAGAAATTGGTGTGAGCTTCAATACACTTGTACGTAAAGCTGACGAAGTTCAACAGTTCAAATATGCTGTTTGGAACGTTGCTCACCAATATGCAAAAACTGCAACCTTTATGCCTAAACCAATGGTAGGTGATAACGGTTCTGGTATGCATGTTCACATGTCTATCTCTAAAGATGGCAAGAACTTGTTTGCTGGTGATGAATATGCAGGCCTTTCAGAAATGGCATTGTACTTCATCGGTGGTGTTATCAAGCACGCTCGTGCATTGAATGCAATCACAAACCCATCTACAAACTCATACAAGCGTTTGGTTCCTCACTTCGAAGCGCCAATCATGCTTGCTTACTCAGCACGTAACCGTTCCGCTTCTATCCGTATTCCATACGTTTCTAGCCCTAAAGGTAAGCGTATCGAAGCTCGTTTCCCAGACCCAATGATGAACCCGTACTTAGGTTTCGCTGCATTGTTAATGGCTGGTATCGACGGTATCCAAAACAAGATCCATCCGGGCGAAGCTGCTGATAAGAACTTGTACGATCTTCCTCCAGAAGAAGAAGCAAAAATCCCAACAGTTGCTCATAGCTTAGATATGGCTCTTGAAGCACTTCAAGCAGATCACGAATTCTTGTTAAAAGGTGGCGTGTTCACTAAAGAAATGCTTGATGCATACATTGAACTTAAAACTGAAGATGTACGTCGTCTTAACACGACTACTCACCCAGTTGAATTCGATATGTACTACAGCTTGTAATACATATTTTCATAAAAAAGCCTGCTTATGCAGGCTTTTTTATTGCTTGGAATGTTGATTGAATTCTCTACGTTTTTTATCAAAAAATTGGGGTAAACTAGGTGCGAGTTTTCATGTGAGCAGATTATGCGTAAACGACAACCAGTACTTAAACAGGAAAAGACTTTAAATCCTGAATTGAAAACATGGTTGTATGCGTCTGGTTCACTGACCCAACAATTGACTGAACTTGGCGGTGGTCAGTTTAGTGTAAAGCCTTTTCAAGAACATTTTCAGCGTTTAACTTTTGCAGATAGTCAGTGGATGAAGATGTCTCATGCTCACACTTCGTGGGTGAGGGAAACCTATTTATATGGCTGTGAAGCAGAGCCATGGGTGAAAGCAAAAAGTATTTTTCCAATTCAAAGTTTACAAAAAAAAGCCCGTATATTTCAGCACATTGGTTCTAAGCCAATTGGCTTTTTTCTATTTCAAAGAACAACACCACTTTGTGACCGCCGTGTCATTCGTTTGCCTGAGGGCTGGACACGACAAAGTTGCTATACTTGGCATGGATGTAAATTTATTGTTCAAGAAACATTCTTACCGGCTTTTGAAGCTTTTTTAAATCAGCAGCACGACAAGGAATTACTATGACGACTGCAACAAGCATCACATGGCGTCAGCGTTTAGAGGCTTATTATTATCTCTGCCGATTTGATAAGCCCGTTGGAACAGAGCTCGTCTTTTGGCCAACCATGTGGGCACTTTGGATTGCAGCAGAGGGAATGCCACCTCTACATATTCTTTTGGCGATGGTATTGGGTACAATTTTTATGCGTGCCGCTGGCTGTGCAATTAATGACTTTGCTGATCGAAAAGTGGATGGTCATGTAGAGCGTACGAAAACACGTCCTTTGGCAACAGGGGTAATCCGTCCAAGAGAGGCGGTGTATGTATTCTTAGCATTAGTATTTGCCAGTGCTTGTACGTTGTTCTTTTTACCTATCGCGACGTTCTACTGTGCATTAGGGGGCTTGGCTTTAGCATTTGTATATCCTTTCATGAAACGTTATACCCATTTACCGCAAGTCGTGTTAGGTATGGCATTTTCTTGGGGTATTCCAATGTCATTTACTGCAATGGGTAAGCCTTTAGATATAACGTGTTGGCTAATTTATTTTGGTAATCTGGCTTGGACAGTGGCTTTTGACACTCAATATGCAATTACAGACCGTGAATATGATTTAAAAATTGGTGTGAAATCTACCGCTATTCTTTTTGGTCGATATGACATCCAGATTATTGCGCTTTTACAAGCAACTAGTCTTGTTTTGATTGGCACTGCACTGTATTTAGAAAATATCTTATTTCCATGGGCGATCATTGCTTTAATTGTTGTTGCATTTGATTTTGTATATCAAACAATTAAAACCAAAGACCGCAACCCCCAAGCATGTTTTTGGGCATTCCGTCACAATCGCTGGGTTGGATTAATCATTTTTCTAGGAATATTTTTAAATTTCATATAGTAAAAATGACCGCAAGGTTGAAAAGTGTTCTATGCAGGGCACTTTTTTTATGTCTTAATATTCGTGCATAAAAAAATATGCGGAATAAATAATACATAAAAAAGGATATTCTATGAAACGGTCAAAAATTGCTTTAGCTATAACATTATCGGTTTCAACATTATTTCTTGCAGCATGTAATGACAATGATGATGACTATGTTGGCGTAAACCCTGATAAAACCTATCTGTCTGAAAGTAATTACGCTATAGATCAAGTTGATAATGCTTCAACGATTAAAGTAATGACTTATAACATGGCAAATGTTCAAGGAAAAACAGCAACTGCCACAGCACTGGTATTGTTCCCCAAAGCGACTCAGCCTAAAGATGGTTACCGCGTGGTCGTGTGGGAGCATGGAACTGTTGGGGTGGGTGATGGTTGTGCGCCAAGTAAGAATACAATTAATCCACGATTTAAAATCCTAGCTGAGACTTTATTGGCGGCTGGTTATGTGATTGTGGCACCAGATTATGAGGGTTTAGGTACACCAGGAGTGCATCCGTACTTAAACTTATCTAGTGAAGCAAAATCAGCGCTTGCTGCAGTTAAAGCGGTAAAAGAGCATTATGGTGCCCAGTTAAAGGGTGACTGGATGTCGATTGGTCAGTCACAAGGTGGGCATGCATCTTTAGGTACTGCTGAATTTGCCAATACGGATGCAAGTTATAAGGGTGCTGTAGCTGGAGCACCTGCTTCAAGCTTGGGAACAATTATTCAAATTTATATTGATCCTGCAATGAATCAAGACAGTGGTTATAAGCTTAGTAAATTAGATCAGGCAATTACAGCACGTAGACAGATTGATGCAGCGATTGCTGCAGGTCAAATGTCTCCCAATGATCCACTAGCACTTGCTGTACCTACAATTGATAAAACTGCAGAGGGTTATGCTGAGTTGTTAGCATATGCAGCATTCGCAAGTGCAGGGATTAAAGCACAGCAACCAAACTATGACTTTAAGACAATTTTTACATCAGGAGCGGCTGACGTTGCAGAATTGGCTTATGGGCGTACAGGTGATGATGGTGCATGTTTAAGTTATCCTGCACCTGATAGTGCAAATGGCTTGCAAGAGAAATTTAAAGCAGGAATCTTAACTTTCTTGGCTGATCCTACACATCAAATTACACAGTATGGTATTGATCTGAATAAATTTAAGGCAGATCAAGTTGTTCAAAACTTTTTGACAGCAACCCAACCTGCGACGAATGCTACAGTCGAGAAAGTCATTAAAACACCTGTATTTATTATTCAAGGTGAAAAAGATCAAGCTGTATTGCCTGTAGTCACACAAGGTTTATTCGCGAATATGAAAGCGAATGCTTTGAAATTTTTCCCACAAGCAGCCTATGATAAAGGCTATAAGCTAACTATTGTACCGAATGCAACCCATACACAAGCAATCATATGTCAAAATGCCAATGCTGTAGATTTCATTCAAGCAAATATGTCAGCTGGTACGGGTATTGTACTAACAGATGCTCAGAAGGATGCTAGCCAAAGTCCTCACTGCACAGGTAAATTCTAAGATTTAATTATCTAATTAAAAAATTAGCTTTAAAAAAGAGCCACTTTATAGCGGCTCTTTTTGTTATATTGTCACGCATATTAAAATTGATATCGTTTGAGTTTGAAGTTAGTCATGAGCCAGCAACCTGTTGAAAAAAAATCTGTTCCTTGGTTATTAATGGGATTAGGTTTGCTTATTCCTTTTTTTATTATTGGAATACTTTTCTTGGCTGCAAAGAGTGATGCTAAGACTAAAAAACAATATGAACAGCAACGTTTAGAGATGGAAAAAAGAATAGCTGAAAAAGAAGCAGTAAGTTCTGAAAAGAAATAATAACAATGCTTTTAATGAATATCCTTTTGTAGCTGACGTACACTTGGGATGTTTGTATAACGTCTTACTAGATAACCTGCTTCTGTGAGCATTTGATCACGAATACGGTCTTCTTCTGCTTTTTCAAGATGAGTAGGGTCATCTAGCTCAATAATGGCAATTACTTCCATCTTGTCGTTAAGCACAACGAAATCGGTAACTTTACGGTTGAACTGACTACGAATTTTATAGTCATTGCTGGTAATCAAAGCACTAAAAGCCACTTGTGCTAAAACATGATAACTTGGAAAACTTTGTTTTAAACGAATAAACATCTGAGTTTCAAAGTTCGTAATGACAGGACGAGCAAAGAATTTTTGTTTTGGAAATAAATAGGGGCGTAAACAAACAACAAGAAAAATGCAGGTGCTTAAGCAACCTAAAACAATAAAAAATAAGTGACTCGATTCGAACATGTGAAGGCATCATACAAATAAAAACCCACTCATGATGAGTGGGTTTTTAAGAATCTTGGCTCTCCAACCTGGGCTCGAACCAGGGACCTGCGGATTAACAGTCCGTCGCTCTACCGACTGAGCTATTGGAGAATCTGGAAAAGGATTTTAGGGAGGAAAGAGGGCTGGGTCAAGTCTTAATAACGGAATTAGTCAGAATATCTAATCGTTTGGTTTAAAAATATTCGAAACATTGATTTTATTAAAAATAATAGAAAATTATTAAATGATTAGATAAGAAAAAGCCCGCAATAGATGCGGGCTTTTAGAATCTTGGCTCTCCCACCTGGGCTCGAACCAGGGACCTGCGGATTAACAGTCCGTCGCTCTACCGACTGAGCTATGGGAGATTAGTAGATGGCTCTCCAACCTGGGCTCGAACCAGGGACCTGCGGATTAACAGTCCGTCGCTCTACCGACTGAGCTATTGGAGAATCTGATGCGCATTTTATGGATGAAATCTAAAAGCGTCAATAAGAATATTAAAGAAAATGAATCGTTTGCTTGATTAATATGCTTTTGTCGTATTAAAAATAAAAAAACCACCCAAAATAGGGTGGTTTTTATAAAGAAATAAAATTATTTCTCTACGCCTGCTGGTTGGCCTGCAAGTTTTGCATTTGCATAGTCCCAGTTCACTAGGCTTTCTAAGAAAGTTGCGATGTATTTAGGACGTAAGTTACGGAAATCGATGTAGTAAGCATGTTCCCATACGTCAATTGTTAATACAGCAATTTGACCATGTGCAAGTGGAGTGTCTGCATTAGAAGTTTTAGTAATAGATAATTTACCGTTTACTTCATCAGCAACTAACCAAGCCCAACCTGAACCGAATTGAGTTGTTGCCGCAGCAGCAAATTCTTCTGCAAATTTTTCGTAGCTACCAAAAGCTTCTTCAATTTTAGCAGCGATTGCGCCAGTAGGTTTACCACCACCATTTGGCTTCATAGAATTCCAGTAGAATGTATGGTTCCAAACTTGAGCAGCGTTGTTGAAAATACCAGCTTTAGATGCATCACCAGCAGTTGCTTTGATGATTTCTTCTAAAGTTTTACCTTCAAGGTCAGTTCCTTTGATTAAGTTGTTTAAGTTAACAACATAGGTATTGTGGTGTTTATCGTGATGGTATTCTAAAGTTTCTTTACTGATATGTGGCGCTAAATCATCATAGCCATATGGAAGTGCAGGTAAAGTAATGGTTGTCATGTTCCTATTCCTTGCATTTGCTGGGTTATACAATATTAAGTGGCTCTATTGTAAATGATTCTGTTCACAATAGGGCATCGTTTTAAAGAACTATACACAATAAAGATCTAATTAATACGCATAACACAGATTGAAAAAAAGACTTAATTAAATCGGATTATTCAATTCAAAATATTCACTTTCAATAGCGAACTGCTGTGAAATTGCTTGTGCCAATCGCTGAACTCCATAACGTTCAGTTGCATGATGACCACAAGCAAAATAGTGAACACCTAATTCTTTTGCTTCATAGAAAGTTCGTTCACTGACTTCGCCTGAAATATAAGCATCACAATTTTGCAAAGCTGCTTTAGCAATAAAATCTTGAGCGCCGCCTGTACAGAAACCTACTTTTTGAATGCTTTGTTTTCCTGCTGGTAAATGAATCACCTTAAAATCAAAACTGTTTTGTAGTTTTGCTTTAAATTCGTCCACAGAAAGTGCTTGCTCTAAATACCCAATATTACCAATCGGATGTTTCTCGGTTAAATCAAGTGGTTCTAAATTCTGTAAATTTAATTTCTCTGCAATGGCTACATTGTTGCCCAAAGTTGGGTGGGCATCTAACGGCAGATGGTAAGCGACTAATGAAATATTATTTTGAATAAGTTTTTTAATGCGGTTACCGCGCATTCCTGTAATTGGGTACGGTTCGCCTTTCCAAAAATAACCATGATGTACAAGTAATAGATCCGCATTTTGAGCAATTGCTGCATCAATCGCGCCTTCGGAAGCAGTAACCGCACAAACGATACGTTTTACTTCAGTTGAACCTTCAATTTGCAGGCCATTTGGTGCGTAATCTTTAAATTCTGCTGCTTTTAAGGTTTGGTCGCACCACTGAATAATTTCATGCAAATTCGCCATGATATTTCCTGAATTGAGTAGTAAATAATTGCTAAAGCTATAGAAACATATTTTGTTGTGTAACTAAAGCTAGACAAATCTTTTTTGAGTTTTTTGTGTATATCGACATATTTAATTTAAAATGCTTAACTGAAAACTCTTTTTGTTCAATATATTAATTTAATTAAAAACTTCTTTTCGTAGAGGATCTAAACGTGCGCCGCACCTTTACATGGTTACCTTGGGTGTTACTTATTATTGTAATTGCCAGTTTTATTGCATGGCAAAAATACCATCAACCGAAACCAACTGTTGCAGTTGATGGGGTACAAATGCCTGCCGAGAAAGTTGAGCCATTGGTTGATACTTCACGAACGGGCGGGGTGGTGTCTTATAGTGCTGCGGTAAAAGTTGCAGCGCCGGCAGTTGTTAATATTTTTACGACCCAAAAAGTTAAAAAAAATCATCCATTGTTAAGCGATCCAGTATTCCGCGAATTTTTTGGAAATCAGGTTCCTGAACAACAACAGCAAAATGAAAATAGTTTAGGCTCTGGGGTTATTGTACGTGCTGATGGTTATATTCTTACCAATAATCATGTGATTGCTCAAGCTGATCAAATTGTAGTTGCATTACGTGACGGACGTCGTGCGGAAGCAACGATTGTTGGAACGGATCCAGATACAGATTTAGCAGTCATTAAAATCGATTTAGATAAATTACCTGTGTTGCCATTTAAGCTCAGCGGTAACGAAGTGGGTGATGTTGTCTTGGCGATTGGTAACCCATTTGGTGTAGGGCAAACGGTAACTCAAGGTATTATTTCTGCCACTGAGCGCTCTGATTTAGGCATTAATACCTATGAAGACTTTATTCAAACCGACGCCGCAATTAATCCAGGTAACTCAGGTGGTGCATTAATTGATGTTGCTGGTAATTTAATTGGAGTAAACACAGCTATTTTCTCTCAGTCAGGTGGTTCTTTAGGTATTGGCTTCGCAATTCCAGCTAAAATTTGCCAACAAGTATTAAACTCGATTTTGAAAGATGGTCGTGTAGTTCGTGGATGGTTAGGCATTAGTTTAGTACCACCTACACAAGACGATGTCTTGGCACCAAAACAGCAAATTGGTGTAGTTGTTGCTGATGTATTAAAAAGTGGTCCAGCGGCTTCAGCAGGTATAAAAGTTGGTGATAAGATTGTTCAAGTAAATAATGAACCAATCACTTCGGCATCTCATTTGATTAATTACGTTGCATTACAAGCGCCTAATAGCGAAATTAATGTAGTGGTTGAGCGAGCTGGGAAGCAAGAAAACTTTGTAGTAACAGTTGGCGAAAGAAAAAACCAAAATAGTCAATCTCAATATATACCGTTACCTAAACAGTAAAATAAAAAAAAGCCTCGTAATGAGGCTTTTTTTATTAGCTTAAATTAAGAATGTGTCGGTGTCTGATGTTGATGTTTGAACTCAGTTAAAGCATCAATGCGGTACTGAATTAACATTTCTCCAATTTCAGCACCTTTAATGTTTTCAGGTAAATCCTGAACTTTAATAGAACGAACCACTTGCATTGCATCTAACATATATTGAGCTTGAGGATAGGGGCGATCTTCTAGACCTAGTCTTCCTCTAGCATCGCACTCACACGCCTGTACAAAAGCCTCGACTCTTTCAGGACGGCGTAATACATCAAGGCGTTGTAATAAACGCCATACCGTTCCTGGTTTTAAAGACATAATCTGATGACATTTTAAATGCTCTTTACACACCGATAATGCCAACTGTCGAGTTTGAGTTGGAACTTTTAAACGTTCGCATAGTTCGGTAACGGGTTTCACGCCACGTTCTTCATGCATGATATGGCGCGGAAGTTCATTAACTGGCGTTAATGCTTTACCTAAATCATGTACTAAAACAGCAAATCGAACATCAAGCGAGTAGTTTGATTTACATGCTTGTTGTAAAGACATTAGGGTATGTATGCCGCAGTCTACTTCAGGATGATATTCAGGGCGTTGTGGTACACCAAACAATGCGTCAATTTCAGGGAAAAGATGTTTTAACGCACCGCAATCTCGTAAT
The DNA here is from genome assembly GCF_000369825.1 of Acinetobacter sp. NIPH 542. NCBI lineage: Bacteria > Pseudomonadati > Pseudomonadota > Gammaproteobacteria > Moraxellales > Moraxellaceae > Acinetobacter > Acinetobacter sp. NIPH 542. The sequence continues at coordinate 2,127,556 of NZ_KB850206.1, read as the reverse complement.
GTCTGAAAATAAATATCTGCATGATCTTCTAAGAGTGCACGTGAAGTTTCTTTCCACACACGTTCTGGTGTTAATGCATCAAGTTCACCTGACTCGGCCATCGTTTGCATGAGTTGTAAGGTTTCAGGTGCAATATGAAAGCCATATGCAGAATATCGAGCTGCAAAGCGTGCGACACGTAAAACACGTAAAGGGTCTTCAGCAAAAGCTTCTGAAACATGTCGTAAGGTTTTATTTTCTAAATCAGTTTGACCGCCATAGGGGTCATATAATTTGCCATCTTGATCCATTGCTATGGCATTGATGGTTAAATCACGGCGAATTAAATCTTCTTCTAAACTTACCGTGGTATCAGTAAAAAACTGAAAACCGTGATAACCCTTACCGGACTTTCGCTCAGTACGTGCAAGTGCATATTCTTCTTTCGTTTCAGGATGAAGAAACACAGGAAAATCTTTGCCTACAGGTTGAAAACCTTGGGCGAGCATATGTTCAGGTGTTGCTCCGACCACAACATAGTCTTTTTCTTGATAGGGATGCCCAAGTAGAGAATCTCGGACGGCACCGCCTACTAAATACACTTGCATGAAAAAACCTCTATTCTTCAAGCAATCATGCTACAGAATAGAGGTTTTCTCAAGTCATTAGACAGGCTTTTCGTAAAAAGCTCTTTCTAAATTACTTTTCTTGTTGTTGGATTTCCGCAACAGTTAAAGCAGTCATATTGATAAGACGACGAGTCGTTGCTGTCGGTGTCAAAATATGAACAGGTTTTGCTGCGCCAAGCAAAATTGGACCAATAGTAACGTTGTTACCAGAAGTCGCTTTCAACAAGTTAAATGAAATATTTGCTGCATCTAGGTTTGGCATAATGAGCAAGTTTGCAGAACCTTTAAAACGTGAACCAGGGAATGCAAATTGGCGAATGCTTTCGTCTAATGCTGCATCACCATGCATTTCACCTTCAACTTCAAGCTCAGGAGCTTGCTCAGATAAAATACGATAAACTTCACGCATTTTTTGAGCACTTGAATCAGTTTGATCGCTACCAAAACTTGAATGAGAAAGAAGTGCTACGCGTGGAGTAATACCAAAGCGACGTACTTCTTCAGCTGCCAAAATAGTCATTTCAGCAAGTTGTTCAGCAGTCGGGTTAGTATTTACATAAGTATCTGCAATGAACAAATTACGATCTTCAAGCATTAATGCATTTAATGTGAAGAAGTTATTCATGCCTTCTTTAAGACCGATAACATTGCGTACAAAGTCAAGGTGAATGTTATAGCTACTGTAAGTACCACATAACATACCATCTGCTTTACCGAATTTAACCAGTAGAGATGCAATTAACGTTGAACGGCGGCGAGCTTCACGTTGAGCATATTCAACAGTGATGCCTTTGCGTTGCATTGTTTGATAGTAATCTTTCCAAAACTCTTCATACATCGGGTTTTGTTCTTGATCAACAATCTCAATATTTACGCCATGTTGTAAACGTAGGCCTAATTTTTTGATATTTGCTTCAATTACAGCAGTACGACCTACTAAAATTGGTTTAGCTAAATCTTCATCAACAGCAATTTGTACTGCACGTAATACGCGCTCGTCTTCACCTTCCGCATATGCAATACGCTTTGGATCAGCTTTTGCTTGAGCAAAAATTGGTTTCATCAAGAATGCAGAGTTATATACAAACTCAGACAATTTTTGACGATACACCGCGAAATCTTCGATAGGACGAGTTGCTACACCTGAGTCCATTGCAGCTTTAGCAACTGCTGGTGCAATTTCTAAAATTAAACGTTGATCAAGTGGGCGTGGAATTAAATAGTCACGGCCAAATGAAGCAGATTTTTCACCATATGTTGCTGCATCAGCTTCAACATGAGCCATACGCGCAATTGCATGTACACATGCAATTTTCATGTCTTCATTAATCGTAGTTGCGCCAACGTCAAGTGCACCACGGAAAATGTATGGGAAACATAATGCGTTGTTTACTTGGTTTGGATAGTCAGAACGACCAGTTGCCATAATGACGTCAGAACGTACTTCATGTGCATGTTCAGGTAAAATTTCTGGATCTGGGTTTGCCAAAGCAAAAATAATAGGGTTCTCAGCCATCTGTTTCACCATTTCTTTGGTGAGAATACCAGCAGCAGAAAGACCCAAGAACATATCAGCGCCAGCCATTACTTCATGAAGCTGAGATGCTGAAATATCTTGAACATAACGTTTTTTAGATTCGTCTAAGCCTTCACGTGAAGTGGTTAATAGACCACGAGAGTCGGCAACAATGATATTTTCTTTTTTAGCACCAAGCGCACAAAGCAAGTCTAAACATGAAAGTGCTGCTGCACCTGCACCTGAAGCTACAATTTTGATTTCTTCAATTTTCTTATTTACAAGTTGCAATGCATTGAGCAAAGCAGAACCTACAATAATACTTGTACCATGTTGATCGTCATGGAATACAGGAATCTTCATACGTTCACGAAGTTTCTTTTCAATATAGAAACATTCAGGCGCTTTAATATCTTCGAGGTTGATACCACCGAAAGTTGGCTCAAGAGAGGCAACGATATCTACAATTTTATCTGGATCGTTTTCTGCAATTTCGATGTCAAAAACATCTACACCAGCAAACTTTTTGAAGAGAACGCCTTTACCTTCCATTACAGGTTTAGAAGCCAATGGGCCAATATTACCTAAACCAAGAACAGCTGTACCGTTAGTTACTACAGCAACCAAGTTTCCGCGAGCTGTATATTTAGCAGCAGTTGAAGGATCACGTTCAATCTCTAAACATGGCGCAGCAACTCCGGGTGAGTAGGCTAAAGCCAAATCTCGTTGGTTGACAAGTTGCTTACTTGGGGTAACGCTGATTTTCCCTGGGTTTGGATATTCATGGTAATTTAAAGCGGCCTGTTTTAAAGATTGATCGTCCATCTGAGTCTCTATTTGATACAAAAAAGCAAACTAGTCAAATCACTCATTCAGGGAGAAGGCAACTCAGTTCTTTTACTATGCTTTAATTTTTACCAATTAAGAGAATAGTAGACGAATTGCCAATAGCCCTGTAGTGAGCTAAATGCTAAAGAATATAACACTACTTCTTTATTTCTCACAGTCAAAAACGCTCATTTTTGGAAAAAGCAGCATATGTAAAAATAGAGAGTTGGAACAATTAATAAATATGCGAATCTGTTTGTAGATAAGGAATAATCTGCTCAGCTGGGATAGGGCGGCTAAAGAAATAGCCTTGTAAAAAATCACATTGCTGTTTTTGCAGATAGGCAACTTGTTCTTCTGTTTCTACACCTTCGGCAACCAATTTAAGACCCATACTTTTACCCATTGCAATCATGGCATTTACAATCGCTTCTTGTTTGTGATCACCAATTTTCGAAATGAAAGCACGGTCAATTTTTAGTACATCAATTGGATACTCTGTCAGGTAAGCCAAAGAGGAATAACCTGTACCGAAGTCATCTAGAGCAATTGAAATATCTCGTTGTTTTATCGCGTGTAATAGCGTTTTGACGTTATCCGTATTGTCTAATAAAGCCGACTCAGTAATTTCAAGTTCAAGATCAGAACCTTGAATATTATATTTTTGCAAAACTTCATCTAGATCATTAAGTAATAAGCCACGATGTATTTGCTGAGCAACAATATTTACAGAGACTTGAGCGTTTGTGTAGCCCGCGTTTTTCCATTCTTGTAATTGTTTTCCAACTTTATCTAAAACGACTTTACCAATATCTGAAATCAGGCTACTACGCTCAGCAAAAGGTATAAACATATTTGGCATGACTAATCCTTTTTCAGGATGTTGCCAACGAATTAATGCTTCAAAACCTATAATAGATTGATCTAGTAGATTAATTTTGGGTTGGTAATAAATGACAAATTCATCATTTTGAATGGCTTTACGTAACTCTTGTTCTAAATCAGCAGTTTTATATGGATGCTCTGCTTTATTGCAATAGTAAGAAATGGTGTTGCCCCCTAAGCGCTTTGCTTCTGAAAGTGCTTGTTCTGCATGGTTATTAAGATGGTCAATTTGCCGGCCATGCTCAGGAAAGCATGCCACACCGATAGATGCTGTAATAAAATATTCGTGATTATCAATATAAAAAGGTGCGTTGAGCGCTTGCAGGATGTTTTGGCAATATTGCTCAATATTTGGATGAATTGGAGAAATTTCATAAATAATTGCAAAATCGTCACTATTTAAATAGGCAACCAAAATTGCATTAATATTGATTAAGCGTAATCGTTGTGCGAACTGTTTAAGGAGTTCATCACCACTATCATTATTTAAAAATTCATTAAAAGCGCGAAAGCGGTCAATATTTACTCGTATTAGTGCTAAATTTTTAATGTTATATGAAGGGTTTACAAGATATTGATGTAATTGATTGTAATAGTAAAGACGATTAGGCAAGTGGGTGAGACTATCGTAATTTTTTAAATAGGATAGATGTTGTTCTTGACGTTTTTGCTCAGTGAGGTCACGTGCAAATCCAATATAATTTGTAATTTGATGGAACTCATCTTTGACCACATTGATGTGTAACCACAAATAGACGCTTTTGCCAGAACTAAACTTTTCATCAAATTGGCCCATATATTCCCCAGTTTCGAGGAGTTGTTGGGTAATTGAGGTATGAAATTGTTGTTGTAATTCTTTTTGATTAATCGCAATGCTAAATAATTCTTTATTTAGAAGTTCTGATTTAGAAAATCCAGTTAATTTTTCGTAGTAAGGGTTAATATCAATATAGTTCAGGTGTTCATCTAAAATGAATATGCCTTCTGCTGCTTGTTCAAGCACAATTGCCGATAGTCTTAAGTGTTCTTGGTCTTTTTTCTCTTGATGTATATCTCGGGTCATCCCAACCATACGAAGCGCTTTTTGTGTTTTGGGATCTCTGGTAATGACACGACCTACATCATGAATCCATCGCCATGAACCATCTCGACGTAAAATCCTGAAATTGATATTAAAATGATCTGTAATTCCTTCCAGATGTTGCTTTAAGCGCTCGTTAAACAGTTTTTTATCACTTGGATGTACGCGGTCTAAAATAGTATTGAGATGAATAACGGTCGTTTGTGTCTGCTTTTGTTGATCAAAAAACGTAATTTCTAATTTTTGATTTTCAATATCCCAGTCCCAAGGTCGAATGCCTGCCGTTTCATTTGCAAAAGCTAAATTGTAGTGGTGGCTTTCGAGTTGCTCATTCATTTTAGTGAGATCGTATGTGCGTTCACGTACCTTTTGTTCTAGTAAATGGTTATTAAATTGGAGCTGGGCTTCAATATCTTTCGATTTATTCACTTCTTGTTGAAGTTGTACACATAACTCTTCAGCCCACTGGGTATGTTGTTCTGAAATTTGAATGAGCTGTTTATTTCTAAATAATAGTTGAGAAATTTTTTGATAGTTACGTTGAGTTGCGTATGCACAGAGTATGGTAGCTATGAAAGCGATGTTATAGGCGAAATAAAAAGGCAGCTGAGTAATGGGTGTATGTGTAAATTGAGCAATTAATAGGGGTAATGTACTTGGAATAAATAAGAGATAAAAGTATCGAGGTTGTTGCGTTAAAAAAGTCAGTCCAATGATATGGGCAGAAGTGATAAACAAAGCAATTAAAATATGAGCATCTGGTAGGGTGACAAGCTCTTGAGGAAGATAAAAGTGAATAACCGTAACGGTTGCCCCTAATAAAATTCCTGAAATAAAACAAATACTTTGTAAGATAAGATCAGCTTTTTTAATAAAATTAATAGTACGATAGTGCGTTAAAATATTTGGAACAAATAATAGGCAGATAAGAGATGCAATAGTGAGGCCCATAGACCAGTTAAATATTGTTATTGAAGATAAAAAATAATAAGAAAAAATAGCGTATGAAATGAGACATAGCAGTATTAAGCTAACCAAATACCAGCGTATATATTGAATTGAAAGTTTTAGCTGCTCAATTTTTGTTTGATGCTGTAAATATTCTTCCTGAAGCCCAGACATAAGATTTTTCTATCCTATTTTTTTACATATATACAGAAAGAATCTGATTTATCAGTGATAAAGAATTTGAAATTTTATTCATACAATAAAAGTAAATTAACTTTAAATAGCGATTTAATCAATGTTCAAAGAACTTAGGTGGATAAAAACCGATAATTTAAAATAGATAAGGCGACGACTGGCGCAGTTTCTGTACGTAAAACACGATCACCAATACACCAGTTCATAAAACCAGCTTGATTGGCTTGAGTAATTTCATTCTCGCTTAAACCGCCTTCTGGTCCAATTAACAAGGCAAGTTCAGGTTGTATGCCTGCTAATACATCTTTTTGTTCTTTTTCTGGCGCTAAAACAAATTTAGATTGAGGAAGTTCTGAAGAACTTAACCATTCATTAAGAGAAATAGGGGCTAATACTTCTGGGACCAAGTTCAAGCCACATTGCTCACAGGCTGCAATTGCAACAGCTTGCCAGTGATCTAATTTTTTTTGATCTCGGTCATACTTTAAACGCATTTCACAGCGGTCACTGGTTAAAAGCTGAATCTTGCTTACGCCAAGTTCAGTGGCTTTCTGAATGGCATAATCCATTCGGTCACCTTTACTCATGACCTGACCAAGAACTGCTTTAAATGGGGCATTACGGTTATTAGGGTTGAAATTCTCAATTGTGACAAACGCATTTTTTTTATTAATTTCGCTTAATGTCGCGAGATATTCGCCACCTTGGCCATTAAATAGAGTCGCTTGTTCTTGTAATTGTGCACGTAAGACACGCACCCAATGATGAAATACTGATTCAGTTAGTTGAATAGTTGAACCAACTGTAAGTTCAGTTTCGATAAAAAAACGATTCATTGGGTACGCCTTACAAAATTAATTTAAACCAAGATCAACAACGAGTTGACGAGTTGGTTCGACTTGATTCATTGAATAGAAATGTAAGCTTGGTGCACCACCTGCGATCAGGTGTTCACATAGCTTCACAACAACTTCATGACCAAAAGCTTTAATACTCTCGCTGTCATCGCCATAGGCTTGTAATTGTTTACGGATCCAACGAGGAATCTCTGCGCCAGTACCATCAGCAAAGCGAATTAAATTGCTAGCATTGGTAATAGGCATAATGCCAGGAGCCACCGGAATATTGATTCCAGCTTTTTCCAGACGCTCAATAAAATAAAAGTATGAGTCTGGATTAAAGAAGAATTGTGTAATTCCTGCATTAGCGCCAGCTTGTACTTTTTCAATAAAACGTTGGATATCTGAATCAAGGTTTTCAGCTTGAGGGTGCATTTCAGGATAAGCTGCAACTTCTATATGAAAATGATCACCTGAATGCTCACGAATAAAACGTACTAAATCTTGAGCATAAGGAAGTTCGCCAAGCCCGACTTGACCAGAAGGTAAGTCACCGCGTAAAGCGACAATACGGTTAATGCCTTGGGTTTTATATAAATCTAGTAACTCAGCAATACGCGCTTTATCATCACCAATGCATGAAAGGTGAGGTGCAACTGGTGTACCTTTACCATTGAAATCGTCAATAGCAGCAAGAGTACGTTCGCGAGTAGAACCACCAGCACCATATGTAATCGAGAAGAAATCTGGATTTAATAGTTGTAATTCTTGATGAACAATACGAAGTTTTTCAGCACCGGCATCAGTTTTCGGTGGGAAAAACTCAAAAGAAATGGGTATACGTTTAGTCATGTCAAATCCTTGTAAACAGCGAAACAATATTTTTAGAAAAAAGGGCAGTCGGTTCACCGTCTGCCCTTAAGTTCTTAGTATTTGTAAGCGTCAGACTTGAATGGTCCCTCAACAGCAACACCTAAATAGCCAGCTTGCTCTTGAGTTAACTGAGTAAGTACACCGCCAAAACCTGCAACCATTGCCGCAGCAACTTCTTCGTCAAGTTTCTTCGGAAGAACTTCTACACGAATTTTTGCAGCTTTTTCACTTGCAGGAAGGTCAGCAAATTTCTCTTGGAATAAGTGAATTTGACCTAGCACTTGGTTAGCAAAAGAACCGTCCATCACGCGTGATGGGTGACCAGTTGCATTACCTAGGTTTACAAGGCGACCTTCAGAAAGAAGAATGAGGTAGTTATTTTCATCTTCAGAACGATAAACTTGGTGAACTTGTGGCTTAACTTCAACCCACTTGTAACCACGTAAATAAGCTGTGTCGATTTCTGTGTCGAAGTGACCGATGTTACATACAACTGCACCAGCTTTTAAGCTATCTAACATTGCAGCATCACATACGTGGTAGTTACCAGTAGTCGTTACAACAAGGTCAGTGTTGCCAAGTAAGTCGTGGTTAATATCTTCTTTTTTGCCTGTTTGTACGCCGTTTTTGTATGGAGATACAACTTCATAGCCATCCATACATGCTTGCATTGCACAAATTGGATCAACTTCAGTTACACGAACGATCATCCCTTCTTGACGTAAAGATTGAGCAGAGCCTTTACCAACGTCACCATAACCGATCACAAGCGCACGACGACCAGACAAAAGCATGTCAGTTGCGCGTTTGATTGCATCATTTAATGAGTGACGGCAACCATATTTGTTGTCGTTTTTAGATTTAGTAACTGAGTCATTTACGTTAATTGCAGGTACTTTCAAAGAACCGTCTTTCCACATTTCGATAAGACGTTGAACACCTGTAGTCGTTTCTTCAGTAATTCCGTGAATACGTTCTAAAAGAGCAGGGTATTTTTCATGAACAAGAGCAGTTAAGTCACCGCCATCATCCAAGATCATGTTGGCATCCCAAGGCTGACCATTAACATTCACTTGTTGTTCAAGACACCATACATATTCTTCTTCAGTTTCGCCTTTCCAAGCAAAAACAGGAATACCGCGAGCAGCAATTGCAGCAGCAGCATGGTCTTGAGTCGAGAAAATGTTACATGAAGTCCAACGAACTTCAGCACCTAATTCAACAAGCGTTTCAATAAGAACCGCTGTTTGAATGGTCATGTGAATACAACCAAGGATTTTTGCACCAGCAAGTGGTTTAGACGCTGCATAACGTTTACGTAAACCAATTAAAGCAGGCATTTCTGCTTCAGCAAGTTTGATTTCTTTACGACCGTAGTCAGCAAGAGAGATGTCAGCAACTTTATAATCTGTAAATGAAGCATTAACCGCGTTCATCAGGATCTCCTAGGGAAAAAATAGTATGGATCGTTCTGTTCGCGGATGCCGTTGTTGGTTAAAACGAGTGTTTAACCGATTGTCGAGCCTGGCAAATTGATCTTTAGTGCCGATCATTTGTCGCAGCATCCCTCGACTAGCGAAACATTGTACTTGGAAAAGCTTTTAGTGCCAATCCAGTTTTGTTTATTATCTGCCTAATTATCCTTATAGATTCAAATTATGGCAGTAAATATTCCCCAAGCTCTAGCAAACCTCGAAGCAAACTGTGGTGTTTTTGCGGTTTGGATGGTGCTTCAACATCATGGAGTACAAATTGATGTTGCTGAGTTGATTAAAGTTTGCCGATACGACGAAGGGGGCACCTATACTATTGCCTTAGCTGTTGCATTAAAGAAACTAGGATTTCAAGTGTCATTTCATTCAGATGAAGATCCTAATATTAGCCCAAGTGAACGAATGAGCTATAAAGAAGCAAAGGTATTGAAAATACCGACAGGGTCTGCCTTGAGCTATCAAGATATTCAAGCTGAAATTCAAAATGGCAAAATGGTGATTGTCTATTACGATACTCTAGCTGGAGTGGGGAACCAGTCACTTGTGTATTCAATAGATGAAAAAAATATCTGTTTCTTTGATAGCTTTGAACCGATGTCAGCAGCAGTTTTTGAAAAGCAACGTCAAGTAGAAGGGATTTGTCGTCAGGCTATCGTGATTGACGACCGTAATTTTCAGATGCATTCGACTAAATTAAATTAGATTAAAAAGAGCCAGTAGGCTGCTGGCTCATATTGAAATTATTTTTGTTGATATTCTTGAATCACTTCTAAAGCAGCACGAAAAGCTTCTTGTGTAGCAGGTGCGCCACAATATGGAAGGCTGTGCAATAAAGTTTCTTGAATCTCTTCAACTGTACAGCCATTGTTAAGTGCACCACGAACATGGCCTTTGAGTTCTGTGGGTGACTTAAGTGCAGTTAACATTGCCAAAGTAATTAATGAACGATATTTACGTGGTAATACGCCTTCACGCTGCCAAGTCGATCCCCATGCATGCTCGTTAATCCAGTCTTGTAAAGGCTGAGTAAAGGGTACGGTGTTTTCTTGGGCGCGTTTTACAAAAGCTTCTCCCATCACTTCTGTGCGAACTTTTAATCCATTTTCGTAATCTTGCTTAGACATTAATTTCTCCTAAAAATAAAAGCGTCGATTGACGCTTTTATGGCTGTTTATTAATTAATGTGAATCAAGTGTGATTGCAATAGTGAATTAGTGGAGGTATCAGTCACTAAATTTGATGAGGGTTTGATAAAGGAAGATCTTTATTTAAATCTTCATCAAATACATCTGTAAGCATGCTATCGAATCGAATTGCGTTGTATTGCAATAATTGTTGAGCTTCACTTTCAGTAATAAAACCTTCTTTTATTGCTTGTGCAATATTCTCTTCGAAAGTCAGTCCTGTAAATTTGCCTTTAGATTCAGCTTTTTTGAACTTATCCCAAAGTGGTTCAAGGGTTCGTAGAATTTGAAAAGTATGCTCTAAACGTCCAGTCACATCATCGGCTTTGGTTGAATAAAATACGTGATGCTTAAGCTGCTCTCTAAAAGGATGCTCTTGCATCATAAGTTCAGCGACTTGCTGTTTTAACTCATCGTCAGGTTTTGAAATGACACGGCCAAGAGGGAAACAGATCCATTTTACAAATGCCGCTGGAAGTTTAGCTGGGAAGTTTTTAAATAATCCCCAAAATGCTTCCTGAATATTCAAGAACGCTTTTTGTAGAGCTAATTTAGCGTGAAGTTGTTCGGCTTCAGTTTTTTGGCCAGCTTCATAAAATTTTAAAATCGCAGTAGAAATAAAGAGGTGCGCGTGAATATCTGCTAACCGTCCTGATAACATTTCTTTGCGTTTTAAGTCTCCTGCAAGTAAACCAAGTGACATATCCGAAACAAGCGCGAAGTTGGCACTAAAACGGTTAATTGTCTTATAGTAACTGGCAGTAAATTGATCTACTGATTGAGGGGCATCGTTTGAGCCACCACTCCAACCATAAGCAAATGATTTTGCCCCACGGTTAAAGGTATAAGCTAAATGTTTAAATAATAAATCATCGAATTTTTGAACTGCATTAGCTTTATCTTCAGATTGAAGGAGTTGTAATTCTTCAAAAAGATAAGGGTGACAACGCATTGAGCCTTGACCAAAAATCATCAATGAACGGGTCAAAATATTTGCGCCTTCTACCGTAATTGCAATTGGAATCGCTTGATAGGTAAGGGCAAGGAAGTTACGTGGTCCAAGTTGAATTGCACGTCCTCCAGCAATATCCATTCCGTGATTGACGACTTTACGCATCGTTTCAGTTGCATAATATTTTGCCATGGCAGTCATTACAGCAGGTGTTCCACCTTGGTTTAGGCCACATGTCACTAAATAACGGAATGCTTCAAGCATATAGGCATCGCTGGCAATTTCACTGGTCGCTTCTTGTACGCCTTCAAATTTACCTACTGAAATATTGAACTGTTGACGAATTTTTGCAAAAGCACCAACGGTTAAATAGCTCATTTCACCTGCTGCTGTTGCTAAAGCTGGAAGGGAAATACCACGGCCAACGCCTAAGCACTCCATTAGCATTCGCCAGCCTTTACCAGCATTTTCTTGTCCACCAATAATCCAGTCAATAGGAATGAAAACATCTTCTCCTTCTACGGTTCCATTCATAAATGGAGAACCTGGAAAATGACGTGCTCCTATTTTCACGCCTGCATGACTGGCAGGAATGAGGGCACAGGTAATTCCGTATTCTGTTTTATTTTTATCGCCGAGTAACCCTTCAGGGTCATATAGTTTAAATGCAAGACCTACGACTGTGGCAATTGGAGCAAGGGTAATCCAGCGTTTAGAGAAATTCATGCGCAAACCAAGAACTTGAGCACCTTCATATTCGCCGTAACAAACAACGCCTGAATCTGGAATGGCACCAGCGTCTGAACCTGCTTCTGGGCTGGTTAAACCAAAGCATGGAATTTCCTCACCTTTAGCAAGGCCCGGTAAATATTGTTGCTTTTGAGCATCAGTACCGTAGTGCATGAGTAGCTCACCCGGTCCCAACGAGTTTGGAACCATACAACTTACTGCAGTGGTGAGTGAGCGTGAAGCAATTTTGCTCATAATACGGCTTTGCGCAAATGAGCTAAATTCTTTGCCGCCAAAGGATTTTGGAATAATGAGGCCTAAAAAACCTTTGTCTTTAATAAATTGCCAAACCTCTGGTGGAAGATCTTTTAAGTGATGATGAATTTCCCACTCATTGAGCATGCTACAAAGTAGTTCAACTTCATTGTCGATAAAACTTTGTTCTTCTTCTGACAACGTTGGGTAGGGATATTTCTCAAATTGAGACCAATCAGGTGATCCCATAAATAACTCTTTTTCCCACCAACTGGTACCTGCCTCTAAAGCCTCTTGTTCAGTCGTACTGATACTCGGCATTGAGTTTGCTAATGTTTTATATGCAGGTTTAGTAATCAGGTTAAAGCGTAATGGTGCAAATAAAATAATGATACTAAGAGCAATGAGAGGGATACCTAAAATGAGAGCCCATGGCGTTAATATAAGTGCAGTAAATATAGCTACCGCAATCGTAATTACACTGCCAATGATTCGATTCAGGTTAAAAAAGAAAATTGCCCATATTGCAAAAAGCTGAATGACAATGCTTAAAACAAAGAGTAGAAAAATCATACTTGCTCCTTGCTAGATAAGCCCTCAAATTAGAAGTTACGAAAAAAGCGAGGAGAGATTTAAGGCTTAACTAGCTAATTTTTAATGCTGTTTAAATTTAATTTTTTATATCGCAATTGATGTATATGCTAGAGCAGGGATATATCGTACTTTTAGGTATAAGATATTTTTCAGTGAAAGTGTAATGGCTTGTTTTATCGATTTGTCAAGAAATGTTATTGATTTTCTTATACAAATAAAAAGCCCTCTGTGTTAGAGGGCTTTTATAGAAATTTAATTTATTAAGCTTCGACAACCTGTACAGCGATTTTCTTAGCTGGATCTACTTTACGACGAACTTCTGGTACTGGTTCGCCGTGGTATTGACGATCAGCAAAGTAACTTGAACGAACCATTGGTGCAGACCAAATATTTCTAAAGCCAAGTTTACGACCATGCTCTGCATAACGTTCAAACTCTTCTGGCGTTACAAAGCGGTCAATTGGCGCGTGTTGTTTAGATGGCTGTAAATATTGACCAATCGTCACATAGTCAACATCGTGAGCACGTAAATCATCGAGTAATGCAATTACTTCTTCTTCAGTTTCACCAATACCGACCATCAAACCACATTTTGTTGGGATATCTGGGCAGTATTCTTTAAACATTTTTAATAAGGTTAAAGAATGTTGATAGTCTGAACCTGGACGCATTGCTTTATATAAGCGAGGCACAGTCTCAATGTTGTGATTAAATACGTCTGGCGGACATTCAGTCATAATGCGTAAAGCAATATCCATACGTCCACGGAAATCTGGTACTAAAATCTCAAGCAATGTCGTAGGGCTAAGCGCGCGAGCTTCTTTGATACAGTCCACAAAGTGTTGTGCACCGCCGTCAAGTAAGTCATCACGGTCAACCGAAGTAATTACCGCATATTTGAGCTTAAGATTAGCAATTGTCTCTGCCATGTGACGAGGTTCGTCAGCATCGAGCGCATTTGGACGACCATGTGCTACATCACAGAAAGGACAACGGCGTGTACAAATATCGCCCATAATCATGAATGTTGCCGTACCACCACCAAAACATTCTGGTAGGTTAGGACAAGCGGCTTCTTCACAAACGGTATGGAGTTTTTGAGCACGTAAAGTCGTTTTAATACGCTGAACTTCTTCTGGTGCCGTCATCTTGACACGAATCCAGTCAGGTTTACGCGGCACTTCAACCGTAGGTACAACTTTTACAGGAATTCTTGCGACTTTTTCTGCGCCACGAAGTTTTACACCCTGTTCAGGTTTACGGTGTTCTGACATATCTAACTTTTCCACTCGTTTATAGAGACATTGACATTGTATTATAGCGAAGTTCTTCAGTTAATAGCGGAAAATAACTATTCATATAATAAATGTGGCTATTCAGAAATATAGGGTTGAGAAATACATAAATTCACCGCATATTAGTCATAATCTATTATAAAATATGGTCATTCAAGAGAGGAAGGAGCTTTCAATGCCACGTAAAAAAGAGGTCGTTAGTGGGAATTTCGTTAAATACGATGCGGTAGTTCTCGGTTCTGGACCTGCGGGTGAAGGCGCGGCAATGAAGCTTTCAAAAGCTGGTAAGCGTGTTGCAATTGTAGATGTGCGTGATCAACTTGGTGGTAACTGTGCACACGTGGGAACGATTCCAAGTAAAGCATTACGTCAAACAGTTTCTAGTATTATTCGCTATCAGCGTGATCCAATGTTTCAAAAAGTAGGTGAATGGAAACAGTTCACCATGAAACAGGTTCTGCGTAATGCACACAAAGTGATTCAACAACAGGTTGATACACATACACGTTTTTATGACCGTAACAAGATTGGTGTCTTCCACGGTCGTGCATATATTCAAGATAAAAATACAGTTCTAGTTTTTAGCCATGAAGGTATTAAAGAGACAATTATCTGTAAGCAAATCGTGATTGCGACAGGTAGTCGTCCTTATCATCCGCAAGGTCTCGACTTTGATCATCCTCGCGTGTTTGATTCGGACAAGATTCTTGATCTTGATTATTCAATTCAAAAAATTATTATTTACGGCGCGGGCGTTATTGGCTGTGAATATGCCTCAATCTTTATTGGTCTAGATCATAAAGTTGACTTGATTAATACTCAGCAAAAACTATTAAGTTATCTAGATGATGAAATTGCTGATGCTTTGTCATATCACTTACGTGAACAAGGTGTGTTAATTCGTCACAACGAACAAATGGATCATCTTGAAACGTTTGATGACCATGTTGTTTTACACTTACAAAGTGGTAAAAAGATTAAAGCCGATGCCATTCTTTGGTGTAACGGCCGTTCAGGTAACACAGAGGGCTTAGGTCTTGAGAACGTTGGATTAGTTCCAAACAACCGCGGCCAGCTTTCAGTAAATGATCAATATCAAACTGAAGTTGAAAACATCTATGCTGCTGGTGATGTAATTGGTTGGCCATCACTTGCTTCTGCTGCTTATGACCAAGGGCGCTGTGCTGGCGCAAACATGAGTGGTGAAGATGCGAAACCAGTACGTGATATCCCAACTGGTATCTATACCATTCCTGAAATCTCATCAATTGGTAAAAATGAACAGGAATTAACGGAAGAAAAAATTCCGTATGAAGTGGGTCAAGCTTCTTTCCGTCATTTAGCTCGTGCACAAATTACTGGTGATACAGTAGGTGAGTTAAAAATTCTTTTCCACCGTGACACTATGGAAATTTTAGGTATTCATTGTTTTGGTAATAACGCTGCCGAAATTATCCACATTGGGCAAGCAGTTATGCACAGCCCAAACAATACCTTGAAATATTTTGTTGAAACGACGTTTAACTATCCAACAATGGCTGAAGCATATCGTGTAGCTGCACTTAACGGTATGAATCGCTTGTTTTGATTTTAAATAAGTTTTCAATAAAAAAGCCTGCAAATTTGCGGGCTTTTTTATTTTCATTACACCACAGGTTTTTTATATTTTTATGACAATCCAAAATATGATTTCAGCTTTTCATCATACTAGTGTGGACAAAATGCTTGGTTAAAATATTCAAATAAATCCGGTGTTTGTTTCCATAAAATTATAGAAAGCACCAAAAGCGTGACTAGGATAAAAGTCATAATTGTTTTCAAAAGTAAGGCATTATGCGTCATGAATAACAGCCTCCTCATTTACAAAGAAATGTACGATTACCCCTAATATACTCAATGCTATTGAACATAGCCAAATCGCATTGTAATTACCTGTTAAGTCATGGTTAACACCGCCAAGCCAACCGCCAAAGAAAGAACCGACTTGATGGGTGAAAAATACAATGCCGCTCAGCATTGAAAGGTATTTAACACCAAACATATTTGCCACAATACCGTTCGTGAGCGGAACTGTTGAGAGCCATAAAAGGCCCATAATAATTCCAAAAGCATATACCGTATAAATGCTTAAAGGTAATAACAAGAAGGCAATGATCGCGATGCCACGGCTGCCGTAAAGCGCCATTAATAATTTAGGTTTTGAGAAGCGATCTCCTAACCAACCAGCACCATAAGTCCCCACAATATTAAATAGTCCAACTAGGGCCAGAAACACAGTTCCTGTAGCTGCATCAAAGCCGTGGTCGTTTAAATAGCCGGGTAAATGTACACCTAAGAAAACAACTTGGAATCCACATACTAAGAAACCCAAAGCTAACCACCAAAAGGGTTTATGTTTTCTGGCAATATTCAGTACTTGTTTAAATGTGAGCTGAGGTTGTGCAATTGCTTTTGGTGTTTGATTGCTTGGTCCTTTTAACATCCATGCAAGCGGAATAATAAGAGCAATTAACAGCGCACTGACCATTAGGGCTGCTGACCATCCAACATTTTTAAGTAAAAGGAGGGTAGATGGCAGCATAATAAACTGACCGAAAGAACCTGCTGCACTTGCAATCCCCATTGCCATACTTCTTTTTTCTGGAGGGGCCGCTCGGCCTACTGCACTAAGTAAAACTGTAAAAGAGGTTGCTGATAAAGCTAAACCAATAATAAGACCTAGGCTTAAATTCAAAATGAGTACACTTGAACTAAAAGCCATTAACAGTAAGCCAAGGGCGTAAAGTAATCCGCCAACAGCAACCACAATTTTACTGCCATATTTATCTGCGATTGCGCCAGTAAAAGGTTGAACGGCACCCCAAATCAGGTTCTGCATGGCGATTGCAAGACTAAAAACATGTTGGCCCCAGCCAAACTCATGGCTCATTGGAACCAAATAAAGTCCAAAACCATGCCTAACGCCTAAAGAAAGAGCCAAAATAAGTGCACTACCAATCAGCATATAGATAAGTGGCTGGGAAAAGTTGTGAGCAGTTTTAGTCATCGTTAATGGAAAATTATAATAATGTGGTCATTTATTGTAGAAGATATATCGAGAAATATCGATATAGATAACAAGAATATTTAAGAAGAATTAAAAAGTGAGTAATGTAAATATTTTATGATAAGAAATTTGAAGAAGCAGACATCATTTTGATCTCTGCTTCTTATAAAAATTAAGCTGTTGAATTACGTTCAAGTAATGCTTGTTCAAAAAGAACTTGTTCTTTTTCTTTATGTTCAGTGGTGAAGCGAATCAAAATTACACTACAGCCTGCGACCATAACCAGACCGCCTAAAATAAACAGGCAAGTTTGAACATCGAGTAAGCCTTTAAGTAAGAAACCTGCTGCAACAGCACCAACATTGCCACCCGCACCAATAATCCCTGCAACTCCACCTAATGCAGTGCGATCGATAAAGGGTACGAGAGCGTAAGTTGCTCCACATGCCATATGCGTAAACAATGCAAAAATAGTCATGGAAATAATAGCGAGCGCAACAGCATTCATTTGCGAGAAGAGGATTAAGAATAAACCTTCACCTAAAATCATGAGCACAAGTACTTTCGTGCGGCCATCTAAACCTTTTTTGAGTGCAACTTTATCGGAAATGATACCGCCTAGCGCTCGAGCGAATAATGCTAAAAGACCAAAGATTCCGGCAGTTAGTCCAGCCGTTTTTAAATCCATTTTAAATTGATCGACATAATACATTGCTGCAACGTTATGGATAAAAATCTCAATTCCAAAACTTGCACCATATGCCAAAAATAAAATCCAGACACGATAGTTGCGAGCGGCTTGCATTAAAATGGCAGTACCACCTTTTTTACCACTTCCGACCTCAATACCTTGCGCGCGAACTTCTTTAAAGTTTCCTTGAGGGCAATCTTGAGTTAATTTCCAATAAAGAATGCCAACAATAACCATCATTACGCCAGGTACGATTAATGCCACGCGCCATCCCATGGTTTGTTCAACACCAAACATCACAATTGCACCGAGCAATAAAGGCATTAAAGCTTGTGTTGCTCCACCGCCAGCATTTCCCCAGCCAGCCGTTGCCGCATTTGCTGTTCCTACAACGTTAGGTGCAAACATGACACTTGTATGATATTGAGTAATGACGAAGCTTGCGCCAATCGCACCAATAAGTAAGCGAAAGAATAGAAAAGATTCATAACTATTGGCAGCAGCTACACCAAATACTGGAATGCTGCCAACTAATAGGAGAGTGGTGTACGTAATACGGGGGCCATATTTGTCGCAGAGTGGTCCGACAATAAGCCGAACTAAAATAGTAATAGCAACAGCAGCAATATTAATATTAGCAATTTGATCTTTTGTTAAGCCAAACTCACCTTTAATCACGGGCATTAATGGTGCACACGCAAACCATGCAAAGAAACATACAAAGAAAGCGAGCCATGTCATATGGAAGGCACGCATTGCTGGAGTTGAAAAACTGAATAATTTAATTTCAGTTGCTTTTTTTGCATCTAATTGGATATTTGAAGACATACGCCGTCCCTCTGAACTGAACGAAATTTAATTTGCATGGCAATTTATTGCCTATCTGCAGACCGATCAGAGCGGACATCGTTGGCCGTCTTTGTTTATTCATTGAATCATCATTGATTCATCATGCTCTGAATAAAGCAAAGCTTGTGCCAAAAAATGAATTTTACTAAAAAGGAAAAATTACTTTCTAATTTTATTAAGTTAGTTTGTGAATAGAAAAATAATAAAAAATAAGAGGGTATTAATAAGAATTTGAAAAGGTTTCTACAGCTGTATTTTTTATAAAAAATGCTCATTTTTTTAGCATTTTGATTTAAAAAGAAGCAATTTTTAGGCGAAATAGAGTGAAAGAAAGCTATAAAAACTTATATAAGTCTTTATAGCTTTATGCGGGGTTAGAAGCGGTAACCAACACCAACATATGAAATGAGTGGGTCAATATCAATTTTGGTATTCGCTTTAATTAGCTCTTTACCTGTATTTTGGTCAGTTACATAAATTTTTGCTTCACTATTCATTTTTGAATACGAAACTGAACCAACAGCAAACCAATTTGGGTTGAAGTCGTAAGTTGCGCCTAAAGTTACAATAGGTGCAAAAGTATCGGTCGCTTCTAGTTTCACGATAGGATTTGCTGATGATGTCTTGCGATCTAATGCTGCACCAGCTTTACCATCATGGATATTCTGGATCATGTGTCCTGCTTGAATTAAATCAGCCTCAATACCAGAATTCATTTTTAAATCATTAAAGTATGCATACATCACGCCAGCTCCGATATAAGGACGGAACTTATTTACACCTGTTTTACCAAATTGATAATGTAGTTCAACGGCTGGTAACCATGCGCGTGCGGTCGCAGCCTTGCCTCCCTGAGAAAGATCAGTAATATGAAGGTCTTGTTTTAAAGGAATATCTCCACCCGCCCCGGAAATTCCACCTCCTATGATTTCTCCAATTGAAGATCCATCTTTTAGTGGAGTCGCTTTTCCAGAAAGGGGAGCGTAAATATTACCTTTTCCATTAATATCTACTTTAGGGGGAATACCACCTTTAATTTCTAAAGATAAATTGTCCGTAAAATTGTAGTTAAACATAAGACCAACAGTATCAACATCACTAGCTTCTAAGCCAGAACCTTGTTGTTGCCATTGAGAAAGACCATTAACTTCTGCTGTACCTGCAAGTGAAGAGGGAAGAGTATCTGTAAACTTATCAAGAAGACCAATAGTGCTATACCAGAATTTTCCTGAAGTTTTGCTTTGGTCGATTGCTTCTAAAACGGCTTTTGTAGATACATCTCCAACTTTAGATTGTGTACCTTCTGCAACGCTAGTATTGATATTGACAGGGTTTCCTGAGCCTTGAGGCATTGCATGTAACCAACCAGCAGAGACTGAAAAACGTTTGAAACCATCACCATCCTTTAAACTAAAATATGGCGAAGCGGCGTTAGTGATTGTTGGCAGGGCAAAAAAGGCAGCTGTCATACAAAATAATGACTTTTTCATCATAAAAGGACTCCATGTCCGAACATTTGTTTACTGATTTTTATTGAGCCAACCATACCGCGTTTTATTAAAATAATTGTTTATTAAAAATTAATAATTGTAATTTTTTTGAAATAATTGTTTATATTTGGAAAGATTTATTAATAAAAAATACATAATAAATAATAAAAGGCTACATAAAGTAGCCTATTATTTAAGTTTTTTTAACTATCAGTTGAAGCGAGATAAGTCCTCTTCAGGGCGTGCAGTTAAAACTTCAATGCCTGTTTGAGTCACTAAAATAGTATGTTCATATTGAGCTGAAAGTTTATGGTCTTTCGTTACAACAGTCCATTTATCGCCTAATAGTTTAGTTTGCCATACGCCAGCATTTACCATAGGTTCAATCGTAAAAGTCATACCAGCTTCCAGACGCATACCTGTACCCGCTTGACCATAATGTAATACTTGAGGTTCATCATGGAATACAGTACCAATACCGTGGCCACAATATTCACGTACTACACTAAAACGCTCTGATTCGACATATTTCTGGATTGCATGGCCAATATCACCTAAATATGAACCATCTTTAACAGTTGCCATTCCACGATACATCGCTTCTTGGGCAACTTTACATAGACGGTTGGCTAAAATAGACGTCTCACCACCGACGATATACATCATGTTTGTATCGCCGTGATAACCATCTTTAATTACAGTCACATCAATATTTAAAATATCGCCGTTTTTTAACGTTTTATTTTCAGAAGGAATGCCATGGCAGACAACATGGTTAACCGAAGTACAAATAGAGTGCTGAAAAGCAGGGCGTCCAGGAGCGCCACCATAGCCGACACAGGCAGGAATAGCATGTTGTACATTTTCAATGTGATTACGGCAAATGGTATCAAGTTCAAGTGTACTTACACCCGCCTTGATATACGGCTTGATCATCTCTAGAACTTCAGCCGCCAGTCGTCCTGCAATGCGCATTTTTTCAATTTCATCTGGAGTTTTGATTAATCGACGTGGAGCTGTATAAGTACTGTTCATGATCTCTAAAAACTTTTGGTAATTTACAAGTGTCTATGGTATAAATAGCCGCCCATTTTATCAAATGCTTTTCGTGAATATCTTTTACGAACAAATTTGATAGGTGGAGTAAAAAATCCGCACATATATCGTCACATTACTCTGGGTGCCTGTAAAAGGGTGGAGAATGCGGATATATGGAGGCCTAACCCAACTTTTAAGGTAAAGAAAATGGCAGATTACAACGTAAGCATGCGTGACCTTCTTCAAGCAGGCGCGCACTTTGGTCACCAAACTCGTTTCTGGAACCCAAAAATGCGTCAATACATTTTTGGCGCGCGTAACAAAATTCACATCATCAACCTTGAGCACACTGTTCCTGCGTTAAATGATGCTTTGAACTTCGCTAACCAATTAGCAAGCAAAAAGAACAAAGTTTTGTTCGTTGGTACAAAACGTGCTGCTTCTAACATCATCCGTGAACAAGCTCAACGCGCTGGTCAACCATATGTAGATCACCGTTGGTTAGGTGGTATGTTGACGAACTGGAAAACACTTCGCCAATCTATCAACCGTTTAAAAGATCTTCAAACTCAATCTCAAGACGGTACTTTTGCTAAGCTTACTAAACGTGAAGCTTTAGAACGTGCTCGTGAGATGGAAAAACTTGAGCGTTCTTTAGGCGGCGTTAAAAACATGGGTGGTTTACCTGACGCATTATTTGTAATCGACGTTGATCACGAAGCGATTGCAATCAAAGAAGCGAAGAACTTAGGTATTCCTGTTATCGGTATCGTTGATACAAACTCTAACCCAGACAACGTTGATTACGTTATTCCGGGTAACGACGATGCGATCCGTGCAGTAACTCTATATGCTTCAGCTATGGCTGACGCAATTCTTGCTGGTAAAGAATACGCTCAATCTCAAGCGAACGCTCAAGCAAAAGGCGATGACGCTGCGAAAGACGCTTCTGAGGCTTAATGCGTTTTGACGCAGGCTTGTCATTTTTGCGACATGTAATGGTGGCAAATTAAGCGTCGAGAGTGCAAACGGCCCAGAGTTTCTTTGGGCCGTTTTTGTTGAAAAGATTTATTTTCTACCGATTTTAGGAGATCAACATGACTGCAATTACTGCAAGCATGGTAAAAGAATTACGTGACCGTACTGGTCTTGCAATGATGGAATGCAAAAAAGCATTAACAGAAGCGAACGGTGACATCGAGCTTGCTATTGATAACCTTCGTAAATCTGGTCAAGCTAAAGCTGCTAAAAAAGCTGGTAACATTGCTGCTGACGGTGCAATCACAATCGTTCAAGAAGGCAACAAAGCAATTCTAGTTGAAGTTAACTGTCAAACTGACTTCGTTGCTAAAGACGAAAACTTCTCTAACTTCTCTAAAGCTGTTGCTACTGCTGCTTTAGCTGCTGGTGAAACTGATGCTGCTAAAATCGCTGAATTAAAATTAGCAGACGGTCAAACAGTTGAAGAAGCTCGTATTGCGCTTGTTCAAAAAATCGGTGAAAACATCCAAGTTCGTCGTGCGAAAATCGTTGAAGGCGAAAACTTGGCTATCTACAAACACGGTTTAAAAATCGGTGTTGTAGTTTCTTATACTGGTGATGCGGATACTGGTAAAGGTATTGCAATGCACGTTGCTGCATTCAACCCAGTAGCTGTAAATGCTGAAGCTGTTCCTGCTGACCTTATCGCTAAAGAAAAAGAAATTGCTGAAGCGAAAGCGTTAGAATCTGGTAAGCCAGCTAACATCGTTGAGAAAATGGTAACTGGTTCAGTTGATAAATACTTGAACGAAGTTGCTCTTGATCGTCAAATGTACGTAATCGACAACGACAAAAAAGTTGCTGATGTATTAAAAGCAACTGGTACTACTGTTGCTAACTTCGTACGTTTCGAAGTTGGTGAAGGTATTGAGAAAAAAGCAGAAATGAGCTTCGCTGAAGAAGTTGCTGCTGCTCAAGCTGCTGCGAAGTAATTCGTATCACAATAAAAAAAGCCCCATTGGGGCTTTTTTTATCTCAGTTAAATTAAGGGTAGACAATGACAAATAAAAAAAATCTCAGTATTGGTGGTGTCATCATTTTATTGATTGCTGCATATTTTGGTCTGGATTTATCTGGGCATAAGCAAAATCAATCGCCATCATCAGTTATACCCGAAGCTCAGCATACTGAAACTACACTTTCAAATGCTGGGGTTGATACAATAAAAGCTGCTTATGAGCAGAGACAAAGTAATGTTCAAGTGCAGGGAAGTGGCCGAGTAAAAGCAATTTTAAGAGATGATAATGATGGGTCGAGACACCAGAAATTTATTCTTGTACTAAAAAATGGCCTTTCAATTTTAGTCGCACATAATATTGATTTAGCACCTAAAATTCCTAATTTGAAAAAAGGTGATGTCGTAGAGTTTTACGGTGAATATGAATATAACCCAAAAGGTGGTGTATTGCACTGGACTCATCGTGATCCACAAAATCGTCATGAAAGCGGTTGGCTCAAACATGATGGGCAAATCTACCAATAAAGCCGAATAAACAAATAAAGAGATTGTTTTTATAGAGCAATTTTATTCTATTCAGTTTCTTAAAACATGCTATGGTTTTTTTATTGAATAGATGAGACGTATTTATGCAGCGGGAGCAAGCCGATTATCTGCATGTGCGAGAGCTGGGCGGTTTAGAGTTACTAAAAGCACATTATCACCAAACACAATTTTCGAAGCATACTCATGAAGGGTACTGTATTGGTGTGATTGAAGAGGGAGCACAGTCTTTTTTTAGGACGGGCCAGCTGCATGTAGCTCCTAAAGGCGACATTATTTTAGTAAACGCTGACGAAATTCATACCGGCTCATCTGCGGTAGAGTCAGGTTGGCGATATCGAGCAATTTATCCTACACCTGAAATGTTGGCAGAAGTCAGTCACGATTTTTTTGAAAATTCACGTGGCGCGCCATGGTTTCCTCAAGCTGTCATTCGTGACTTGGGTTTGGCTCAACAACTATGTTTACTCTTTGATTTATTAGAACAAAAAGATAATTTTTTACTTAAAGAAACGATGTATTTATCGACTTTAGCCTGTTTAATGAAGCGACATAGTAAATCAAATCATACTTTTTGTGAGTTGCCTGAAGCATATTCAAAAATATTAAGAGTTAAAGAATTACTGGTAGAAATGCCTGAAACAAACTTTTCTTTGCAAGATCTGGCTGACATGGTAGGTCTAAGTGCATGGCATTTCTTAAGACAATTTAAAAAATATGTGGGCTTGCCACCTCATGCTTGGCTTGTTCAAGCACGCTTACAAAAAGCAAGACAATTATTAAAACAGGGTGACCAAATTGCGATGGTGGCACAGCAATGTGGTTTTTCTGATCAAAGCCATTTTAATCGTCACTTTAAAAAAGCAATGGGAGTGACACCTACTCAATATGTAGCTAGCCTAAATAACTAGATTATTAAAAATTTATTTACAGCAATTTTATTCAATATAAATCAACTCTCATTACGCATTTTGTAGAGAGATCTTTTATCTTGGATTTTATATATGAATATTCAGCTTCATGAGTTGGTGAGGTTTCCAAAAAATAAGCCACCCTATCTTTTTTTACGTGGTGCAATGGATATTTTGCCCTTGTCAATTTCTGTTATTCCGTGGGCAATTTTGGCAGGCTCTATGGCAATTCATGCAGGTTTATCTTTTTATAAAGCCCTTGCGATGTCGGGAATTGTTTTTGCTGGAGCAGCTCAATTAGTTAGTTTAAGCATGGTAATGGAAGGGGCATCTACTTTTACAATTTATGTGACGATTTTCTTTTTAACGGCTCAGCATTTTATTTATGCATTAACTTTAAGAAATGACATTTCTGCTTTGTCTCTTTCGAAACGGTTAAGTTTGGGTTTTTTATTAACGGATGAATTATTTGCGGTATGTGCATCCGGTGAAAAAAGACAGCCAGAATATCTGTTGGGTGCAGGCCTGTCTTTTTATTTATTCTGGGTAATTTTTAGCTTGGTTGGAATACTTTTAGCAAGAGTGATTCCAGATTTATTAAATTATCATTTAGATTTTTCAATTGTGGCTATTTTTATTGCCATGATCGTGCCGCTATGTAAGGGGGTGCCTGTAGTTACTGGTGTGCTAATGACTTGTTTAAGCGGATTTTTCTTTAAATTTTATCAAGTGGAAGGAGCGATTTTACTTTCAGGGTTAATCGGGATGTTGGTTGCTGTGTTAACTGAAAAAATAAGTAAGGAGCAATAATATGTCTTGGTTTATGATTTTAGGTTTGGCAGCAATCGTCTTTTTTAATCGTTATTATTTTTTGGAACCCACTGTTAAAATTAAATTGCCGCTTATTATGAATAAGATGCTTAATTATTCTGCACCTTGTTTATTAACAGCAATTTGTATTCCAGTTGTTTTTTTTGATGGCGATAATTTAAAAGGAATTATTGATAATCCTTATATTTATGCAGCAATCTTTTGTATTGTGATTGCCTTTTATCTGAAGAAAGTGCTTTTAAGTGTTATCGCTAGTTTGGTTTTTTTCTATTTTATAAATTTTCTAATAAATTACTAAAATGTAAAAGCTGAATTGAGCTGATCCAGCTTTAATTCAATAATTAGGATATAGCGTGTTTTTGTCTACTTTTCCATTTAGGTAAGATTTTTCCTAGATAAGCATCCATGCACCAGACGGGGCCAATGAGTAAAAATTGTAAATCTTTAAAGAACGATGGCTTTTTGCCCTCAATTTTATGACCATAGAACTGTCCGATCCAAGCAATCACAAAAATAGCAATATAAAATCCTACTCCTACAGGTAGGGTGTAAATGAGCCATGCCATAACAACAAGTAAAGCTGCCATTGCAACAGCAAGTACAAGATCTAAACGAGCATAAAATACTAAAGAGAGTACAAGTAGTAGAGCAGTGAGCAAGGTGCTGAAATGGGCAATGATTCCAATAATAGAGAATAAAATGGCAGGAACGCAGAGCCAGTGAATTTGTTTATTGGTTGGGTTTTGATGGCTTTCGCTATATTCGTCAAACCATTCTGTAAGGGATTTCATTAATGGCACACTCCTTGTTTTAACTTTGATTTATTTTTTCTGGATATATTTTAGCCTGTTCTGGAGGAGTTCGACAAGAAACCAACACTATTCAACTATAGCAACTTGGCAGTAAAAACTGAGGAAGGGGTAGAAGAAAAAATAATGTGGCGATGATTGAAAAAAGAGTCCATTTGAACTCAAAAAAGAATGCAATATTTCATAATATTTTTTCTGTGTTGCTCAATGATGAAAACATCAAAAAAAGTGTAATTTTGAGATGGGTGGGAAAATTGTGTGAAAAAGCTCTACTCATCTACTCTAAAAACGCCATAAATAGCCCTGATTTTAGAAAAATGGTACTAGGGTAGCGCAAATTTATTAAAGTCGCTCTAAGCGCAATTTAGAAGCGAAATAGACTTTGATAAAATAAATGCAATTTTTTGTTTAAAAAACATTCAAAACTGGGGTTGGAGAAGGGTTAAAAAAGATAATTTTTTTACCTTAAGCTGGGAATTATTTTCATAGTTGAAAAAATAAAAAAGCCGCAGAAAAAATTGCGGCTTTTTACATGAGCTCTAGAGTCTATAACTTATGAAGTTGGACCATCAACGCGCTCAATATTAACTTTTGCAGTTCCAGCATTGGTAATACCAAGACGCTTAGCTGCACCGTAAGAGAGGTCAAGTACACGATTGCCATGGAAAGGACCACGGTCATTTACTTTTACAACCACACTTTTACCATTGTCTTTATTCGTTACTCGGATGTAACAGTTCAACGGTAGGCTACGGTGAGCAGCAGTAAGGGCATTCATATCGAATGTGTCACCACTTGCTGTTTTGCGTCCATGGAATTGACGACCATACCATGAAGCCATGCCAGTTTGGCTAAACTTACGAACAGTGTTTGAAGCTACTGTGTTAAGTTTTTCAATCACTGAAGGCTCATCTTCAGGGATTTCAATTTTTGCTGCGATAGCTTGACGACGGATTTGATCGCCAGAACGTTCAGTGATTGAAAGACTGTTAATGTTAGAAAAACGAGAATTAAAATTTTGAGTATCTTTACTCAATACACGAGCTGCTAAATTAGAACCATCTACATCACTATTTAATGATGAAGATTGCACCATTTCAGCGTGCAATGGGGCTATGCTTAAACTAGCCGTCAGTGCAAGAACGTATTTCAGCGATAACTGCATTTGTATAAACTCCTGAGAACATGTACTTTTTTCTTTCAGCGATTGACTGAAATTTAAAGTGAACATGTCTTATTATTCACTTTTGCAATTGCTACATTGGGGTGGATAATATTCATCGCTTACGGAGAGTGTCTAGTCTTTAACGAGAAATAGTTACAAAAAGGGCAAAAACTTACAGTTATGGGTTAAAAAATGATCAAAAGTGTAACAAGATATTAAATTTGTGCGTATTGTGATCTATTTAACAAAAATATTTATTGACTTTTACATAACTTATAAAAAAGCTAGCCTATCGGCTAGCCACTTCAGTGCCTAATAACCATACAGCAGTAGCATACATACGGCTCTTATTATAGGTCGTAATTACTTGAAAATTTGGATAAGTCAAATAGTAAATTGGACCATTATAGTCTTGTAATTGAATAACATTCACCATATCCAGATCATCAATTTTAACTAAAGGATTTAAAGGTGAAACCCCGAGTGTCTTTAATGCACCATATGGAAAAGGTTGAGTTAAATCTTTAGCAATAACACTGTCTGGATTTGACCCTGTGTAACGTGCCATAAACCCGATAGGTTGATCGCGTTGCCATCCTTGTTTTGCTAAGTAGTTTGCGATTGAACCGATTGCATCTTCTGCAGAGTTTCTTAAATCGATGTGTCCATTACCATCATAATCGACCCCATATTTACTAATATTACTCGGCATAAATTGTGGATAGCCAATTGCACCTGCATAGGAACCTACAATACTACTTGTTGGGTAACCTTCTTTATAGGTCCATGCAATAAGAGCAGCAAGTTCATCACCAAAATATTCAGCACGGCGAGGGTAGCCAAAAGCAAGTGTGGCTAATGCATCACGTGTAATAAATGAACCTTTATTTGCGCCATAACCTGTCTCAACACCCAAGATACCCAAAATAACAGCTTGAGATACACCATATTGTTGTTCAGCACGGTTTAAAGCATCTGCATATTGGTTTTTAAAACGGACACCACGTTGAATTGTCCCTTCAACCAAAAACATAGAGCGATAGTCATACCAAGGTTTGCTTTCACCTGGACGAGTCATAATATTTAGAATGTTTGGTAAATTTTTTGCACCATTCATAGCTGCATCAACTTGATCGCCACTTAACCCATAAGCGCTCATCGTTTTTTGTTTAAAATTTACATAATCAGGATGTGTTGCAAAATCGTTGGCCTGAGCGAAGTGACTTGTACTGATTAAACCAGTACATAAAGCAAGCATTTTTAAAGTTTTATTTAAGTGTTGAGACAACATATCGTTTTAAAATTCCAGATTATCGATGTGTATGAATGGACATGACTAAACCAAAGGTGGCCATTAAAGTAATAATAGCTGTTCCACCATAACTCATAAAAGGTAAGGGAACACCTACTACAGGTAAAATACCACTGACCATTCCCGCATTTACAAATACATAAACAAAAAAAGACAAACCAAAGGCGCCAGCAACTAAACGTCCATAGTTATGGAAGCTTTGTAAACCGATTTGGAATGTTCTAAAAATAATAGCAAAATAAAGAATCACTAAAATAAGTACACCGATGAGCCCAAACTCTTCGGAGTACGCAGCAATAATAAAGTCGGTATGACCTTCAGGTAAAAAGTGCAAATGTGATTGGGTACCTTCAAGAAATCCTTTACCTGAAAAACCACCAGAACCAATTGCAGTTTTAGATTGAATAATATTCCAACCTGTACCGAGCGCATCTGCCTCTGGATCAAGTAAAGTTAAAACCCTTTGACGTTGATAGTCGTGTAAAAGAAATTCCCAAGCAATCGGAATGACCACCGCAGCACAGGCTCCTGCAGCACCGATCATACGCCACGATAGTCCACTTAAAAATAAAACAAATATACCGCTTGCTAATACTAAAAGTGATGTCCCTAAGTCAGGTTGTTCTGCAATCAGTAAAAAAGGAATACCAATTAACATTAATGATAAAACAACTTGTGAAAAACTAGGGGGAAGTGGTTTACGTGCTAAAAACCAGGCAATCATCATGGGCATGCCGATTTTCATGAATTCACTGGGTTGGACACTTCCGAAACCGGGAATATCAATCCAGCGCTGAGCACCCATTCGGACTTCACCAAATATCATGACTGCCAAAAGTGAAAATAAGCCAAATAAATAAAAATAGGGTGAAAAAGCTTGATAGACCTTTGGCGGAATTTGGGCTAGACCAAACATCACTAAAAAGCCAATACCAAAACTCATGGCTTGTTTACTCACTAACCCCACATCTTGTGCAGAAGCACTATATAGTACGGTTAAACCTAATAGCGCATTTAAGAGCAGAAATAGGCATAGCCAAGGGTCAACATGGAGTTGTTGCCACTTTGAAGGTTGCATAGCAGTGCTAAGACCATCTCGAGGAGCTTGGCGTAAAAATTTATATTGCGGACTAGGAGACATGCGGCGTTAACTAAGGTCAATCAGTGCTTGGCGCATGCTAACATAAACTTGGTTAATGGCAATGTATATCAATATTTTGCAATAAAAAAACCTAGCTTTCGCTAGGTTTCCGATAGTCTATTTTTCATTAGTTAAAGAATAAACCATCATGATATTCAGCCATCGCTTTTAGTTCAGTACGATTTAAGCTTGGAATCAATTTGTCGATTGCAATGTGAACAGCTTTTGTTACAGCTGCTGCACCAATATCGGCTGCTTTACGCTTAATCATGCCAAGGTCTAATGTTTTATTAAAATCAGACATGAAGTGTTTAATCATGGCATCGCCGAATTGTTTATATAACTCGGCTAAAGCAGCTTTATTAATGTCATTGCCTGCTTCAAGTTCAGTAAAGTTATGCTTAAGGTTAGTTACTAAACCTGCATCTAAATTTACGCCTACTTTATATTGGCCTTGTGGGTCTTTAAATAAGCTTTTTTCAGAAAACTCTACTGATTGTTTAACAACATCATTTGGTGCTTTGCTTAACAATTGCTTTAAAAGAACAGCAACAGTTGATTTGACATAGCCTGCTAGTTTTTCGGCAGTATCGCGCTTTTCACTTGCTGGAAAATGTTGAACTAACTGAATTAAGACATTATCGATAATCTCTTCATTAAGTTGTAAAGCAATCTTATCGCGAAGTGGATATAAAGGTTCGCTAGAATTTTTATTCGCAATTCCAGTTTGTATATCGTTCAATAAGCCTTCAGAAGGGGTAAAACCAAAAAACGGCATGGGTGTATCCTCAAATTATTCGT
Source organism: Acinetobacter sp. NIPH 542 (assembly GCF_000369825.1). Taxonomy (NCBI): domain Bacteria; kingdom Pseudomonadati; phylum Pseudomonadota; class Gammaproteobacteria; order Moraxellales; family Moraxellaceae; genus Acinetobacter; species Acinetobacter sp. NIPH 542. The sequence continues at coordinate 2,096,655 of NZ_KB850206.1, read as the reverse complement.
TTTATTGTCGTGCCAATCGAATCGGTTTTGGCATCCATGAAAGATCCGATACTCGGCAAGGGTTAATATCAAGTCCGCCGCGACGAGTATAAGTTGCATAAACCATCAGTTTTTCAGGCTCTAGATTTTGCCAAATATCGGCAAAGATCTGTTCAACACACTGTTCGTGAAAGCCGTTATGCTGACGGTACGAGATAATATAAGCTAAAACACTACGATAACAAGGTTTTTTGCCTTTAAAACGAATAAAAACTGTACCCCAATCCGGCTGTCCCGTGACTGGGCAGTTACTTCTCAAAAGATGAGAATACAGCTCAATTTCAACTTCTTCACCAGACTCATCTCGTTTTAAAAGAGTCGCATCAGGATGTTGTTCTAAACGTTCTGGCGCAAGGTCATCAATACAAATGCCTTGAGGTTTAGAAATCTCTAAATCATCAACCTGAAATAAGGCTAATTCAACTTTTGCACCCGCAGCATCTGAGAGATCTTTTTCAACCGTTTCAATGAATGACTCTTTCGAATCAAATTGAGTGAAATTAAGACTATTGAAGTAAAGTTTTAATGACTTTGACTCAATCAAATTCGGTGAAGAAGCGGGCAGTGTAATTCTGCCAATCGCAACTTGTGGAATACCATGAGCGTTTAACCATGAGATTTCAAAAACATGCCACCAATCTTTACCTTGAGTAATGCCTTCAATATGTGAATAGCTTTCACGAGACTGAGCACGGGCAATTGGAAATAAAACATCAGGTTGATAATTAGTTGGATATTGGGTTTCTTTACCCAATAAAGACTGTTCGACACTCATTCACGCATTCCTGAACCACGAGCAAGTAAATAGTAAGCAATTCCGTAAAGTACAACACAGCATGATGTCACAATGATTAAAGAGAATGAAACATTCACATCACTATGACCTAAAATGCCGAAACGGAAAGCATTAACCATATAAACAATAGGGTTAATTAAAGAAAGTTTTTGCCAAAAAGGACCAAGTGCACTAATGGCATAAAACACACCACCTAAATAAGTTAAGGGTGTAAGAACAAAGGTGGGAATAATAGAAATATCATCAAATGATTTTGCATAGACTGCATTAATAAAACCACCTAATGAGAAAAGAACCGATGTAATTAAGACTGTATATATAGTTACGAACCAGTTGTGTATGAAAAGGTCAGTAAAGAACATGCTCATTGCAGTCACAATTGCACCTACTAATACACCACGGCAAATACCGCCAATTACATAGCCCCATAAAATGATATGGAGTGGCACGGGACTCATAATGAGTTCTTCAATACTTTTTTGGAATTTCACACTAAAGAAACTTGAAGAAACGTTGGCATAACTATTGGTAATGACCGCCATCATAATTAAACCGGGCACAATAAATTGCATATAGCTCACGCCACCCATTTGTCCAATGCGTGAACCTACCAAATTACCGAAAATCACAAAGTACAAACTCATTGTAATTGCAGGTGGTAATAAGGTTTGTGGCCAAATGCGTAGAAAACGGCGTACTTCTTTACGAACTATGGTCCAGAGAGCAATTTGCAGTTGGCTAAAATTCATTTTGCCTCTCCTTCAAGATTTTTCTCGACCATTTTGACAAATAACTCTTCTAAACGGTTCGATTTATTACGCATACTACGAACACGAATACCTTGAGATTCTAATAGCTGGAATAGGTCATTTAATGTATGCGCTCTATCCATCGTTACTTCTAATGTATTGCTATCGATTAAGTTAAACTTTACACCAATAATATTTAACTGAAGCGGCCCAATTGGTTCTGCTAAATCGAAGATAAATGATTCTTCATTGAGCTGATTAAGGAAGTTCTTCATGCTGGTATCTTCTTTAATTACACCGCGGTCAATAATCGCAATTTGACGACACAACATTTCTGCTTCTTCTAAATAGTGGGTCGTTAAAATAATAGAAGTACCGCTTTCGTTCATTTCAGTCAGAAAATCCCACATAGAACGGCGTAATTCAATATCTACACCAGCAGTAGGTTCATCTAGAATAAGAAGCTTAGGCTCATGCATCATGGCACGGGCAATCATCAGACGACGCTTCATACCACCAGACAGCATACGTGCTTGTATATTACGTTTTTCCCACAGGCCAAGCTTTTCTAAATAATGTTCAGCACGTTTTTCAGCAATCTTTTTGTGGATGCCATAATAGCCAGCTTGAGTGACTAAAATATCGAATGTTTTTTCAAACTGTCCAAAGTTAAATTCTTGAGGAACGACGCCAAGCTGCTGTTTTGCCAGAGATGGATGGGTATCGAGATTGTGCCCAAAAATCTCAACTGTTCCTGAGGTTTTTTTCGTGAGGGAGCTGATAATACCAATGGTTGTTGATTTGCCGGCACCATTTGGGCCTAACAACGCATAAAATTCACCTTCAGGCACAGTGAGGTTAATACCTTTTAACGCCTGAAAACCATTACGATATGTTTTGGACAAATCTCTTAAAACCAAAGCATCAGTCATGAAATTCTCACATTATGAAAGAGGGGTATATTTTGAGCGATAATGATTAATAAACCAAGTAAAATAGTCGGAATTTTATAAAATTGAGATAAATTTATGAAGTTATTATATAAAAGCTGGTGCGCCCGGCGGGGATCGAACCCACGACCCCAGGTTTCGGAAACCTGTACTCTATCCAACTGAGCTACGAGCGCATGCGTGGGGCACATCATAGGAAAAAAACACTGGCAGGTAAAGCACGAAATACGTGCCAAGTGACTTTAATGCTTAATTAAACAGCAAGTTGTTCAATATTTTATATACTTTCTTGAAGAAGCTGAATTGAATAGTTAATTGTACGTAAAGCACTTGCAAGTTCCTGAGGGGGAATGCGTGATTCTTGTAAATTTGTAATCCAGTGTATCTGATATAATTTAAGTTCTTGTATTGTAGTCGTTTTCTCTATTCTTTGAACAAGTGGTTTAGTCATTAGTCCGCAATAACTGCTAAGCGTTTTCATCATTAATAGTTGTATTTCTTCGAAAGAAAGAGCCTTAGAAGATATTACTGGTTGAAAATATGTAGTACTGGACTGATCTAAAGTTTTTTGCTCGGAAAGCTGGATTTCTCCAACAAGATTCGGGGAATGTGCTATGGAGCTACCAATAGATTCTTTTTGATTTTCTTCTACTTTATTTATTTGTGAGGTTTTTAAAATAATTTCTTCATCAGTTAATGTTTCTGTAGAGGCAGCTGGGGCAATAAGTTCTAAGTCGACAAGTTGTTGAATCAATTCCGGAGAAGCAATGCGTTTTTTAAATTCACCATTTAAGTTTTGAAAATCCTCATGGTCTATCAAGAGTAATAAACGCCTTTGTTTTGCATTTAAAACAATATTGCGTTGTTGAAGTGCAACTCTTCCTAAATTGGTTCTATAAAAACCAGCCATTATGTTTCCCCAATATATACATAAATCAGACTGTTCAATTTTCTGAGTTGAACAGTGCTGTTTTTAATAAAATATAAATGGGGTTAACCATAAAACTCAAAAATGACAATATGATGAAGAATTGATGAATATCATCTATTTAAGTCATTAAAGTACACTTTCTAATGCTTTGCGAAGGTAAATATCAAGCTCATCTTGGCGTAATAACCATTGAATATAGTCTTTAGGAAGTTCAGCAATTGCTGTGCCTTTATGCTTACCAAAGTTAACCGTTGTGGGGATACGTGCTTCTTCAGAAACTCGGTATAGCTCTTCAATATCTTGAATATTTAAATGATAGACAATATGCATCAAAATATTAGCAGTCAAAATAATATCTGCATCGGCACGGTGTGCACCTTTGAGTAATTCACGAGCTTTACTGCTGCCTTGAGAAATCATATAGATGAGGGCGGAGATATTATGTGCTTCTGCTTCAGGCCAAACTTTACGCGCTAAAGCTAAAGTACAAATCGGTTTAATATTCGATACATCTACACCGCAACGCGCAATTGCGGCAATATCGTAATCAATATTGTGACCAATAATATAAGTCGTGCTCTCTGGTAATTTAAACGTTTTATAGTGAGGCTGGTTTTCTAAATCTGACTCTAATATATGGTGAACTGCCATAGCGGCGTAGGAAATAGGGGCACCGACTTGATAGAGCTGATCAAACAATTTGCTTTTATCTAAGGTGAGCTTGCCTTCATTAATTTCGATCGGGGCATATGCAATTTCAATAGGCAAACCATTTAGTGTATGTGTTTCTGTATCTAAAATAATGGTTTGCATAACTGGCCCTTTAAACAATAACAAGTAGCTATGAATGGTAACAGTTGGCTATCTACTTTAAAACATGAAGTGAGGCTATAAAGTAGCGAGAACGTCAATTTATATTAAAAATAAAGTTTTCATAGATTAATTTCATCCAATAGAACTTGCGAAAAATAAAGATTAGGCGTAATTGTTTTTAAGACATTAGAAAATGTTGATTAAAAAACTAAAGCAAAACAAAAATGGAATTTAAGGGAAGATATACCAATGAAAATGAAACTGTTCATGACCAGTGTTCTTAGCACAAGTTTATTGTTGACGGCATGTGGTGGAGGAAGTAGCGATGACAGCCCAGTAAGTACTAATCCATCTGGTACTCCAACCAATAATATTCAAAACCCAGTGGTTAAAGTAGATGCTTACACGAGCACCAACCTAGGATCAGTTGCTGCTGAAAGTAGTATTTTGACCTATAAAATGTTAGGTCAAAGTGGCCAGGAAGTACAGGCAACTAGTTTGGTATTCACACCAAATACACCAGCACCAGCAGGCGGTTGGCCAATTGTCGTTTGGGCACATGGCACTACGGGTGTTGCAGATGCTTGTGCACCAAGTAAAGCAGCTTTAACAGACAGTACAAAAGATTTAATTAGTAAGTTACTTGCAGCTGGTTATGTTGTTGTTGCACCTGACTATGAAGGTTTAGGCACAGCAGGTATACATCCATTTTTAAATGTTAAAAGTGAAGCTTATTCAATTACTGATGCCGTGGTTGCAACACGTAACTATTTATCACAGCGTAATTTATTAACTTCAAAAAAATGGCTGACAGTCGGACATTCACAAGGGGGACATGCTGCGTTGAGCGCTGCACAATATGCAAGTCGTGCTCAGCTAGACTATAAAGGTACAGTAGCGGTAGCACCTGCTTCTAATTTAGGTTTTATTTTAGTGGCTGGAGAGGCACAAGTTGCGAATCAACCAATAGGGGTTAAAATTGGAACCTATGCACAGCTTGATACCTATACGGCTTTGGTTACCGCAGGTATTCGCAACACACAGCCGAGCTTTGATTATGGACAAGTATTTACTTCACAAATTTCAGGTATTGCCGCACAAGCAGAAACAATTTGTGCTGGGCCTTTGGAAGATGTTTTTAAAAAAGCTATGGATGATTATAAAAAAGCTAATGGTGGGACACTTGATGGTTACACACGTACGCAACCTAACTTTATGGCAGTACCCTTGGTTAAAACATTCTTAGATAAAGATTCTCAACCTTTACAGGCAAAAGTATCTACACCAGTCATCATTTATCAGGGGCTAGCAGATACAACAGTTCCTAAAGTAGCTACAGATATTTTGATATCTAATGCCACTGTCGTAGGTACTAAAATTAATAGTTATGTGACTGGTAACTGGGACCATAATACGGCGATGAGTAGTAATGTAGACAACATTGTTGGGAATGTTCAGACTTTGCTAACAGCACAATAGAGTTATTGATATTTAAAGTATTTTTAACCTTCTTGTAAGCTAAAGTGAATGATGAAAAAGTTTAAAATATAAGCTTTAAAGCAGCTTTTTTATTGATTTATAAACAATGGCTCATTTTTTATAAAACTTGAGCCATTTTTATTTAAAACTGAGCTAACTTCATTCTGTTTAATTATAAAGTTCATGCTACAATATGTCGCAATCTTAGCACGGCTTAAAAGCCCTAATTTTATAGGACCCCCGCTAATGTTTGCCAATATTTCCATTTCTGAATTTGATCCAGAATTAGCTCAAGCAATTGCTTCTGAAGGTGAGCGTCAAGAAGCACATATCGAGTTAATTGCTTCTGAAAACTATTGCTCTCCTGCTGTGATGGAAGCGCAAGGATCAAAACTTACGAATAAATATGCAGAAGGTTATCCAGGTAAACGCTATTATGGCGGTTGCGAATATGTGGATATCATTGAGCAAATGGCGATTGATCGTGCTAAAGAACTTTTTGGTGCAGATTACGCAAACGTTCAACCACACGCTGGCTCACAAGCTAACTCTGCTGTTTATCTAGCACTTCTTAACCCAGGCGATACTGTTTTAGGTATGAGCTTGGCTCACGGTGGTCACTTGACTCACGGTGCTAAAGTAAGCTTCTCTGGTAAAACTTATAATGCAGTTCAATATGGTCTAAACGCTGAAACTGGCGAGATCGATTATGAAGAAGTTGAACGCTTAGCATTAGAGCACAAGCCACGTATGATCGTTGCTGGTTTCTCTGCTTACAGCCGTGTTGTAGATTGGCAACGTTTCCGTGACATCGCGGATAAAGTTGGCGCTTACCTTTTTGTTGATATGGCTCACGTTGCAGGTCTTGTAGCTGCTGGCGTATATCCAAACCCAGTTCAAATTGCTGACGTAACTACAACTACGACTCACAAAACACTTCGTGGTCCACGTTCTGGTTTAATCCTTGCGAAAGCGAATGAAGAAATCGAGAAAAAACTTCAATCAGCTGTATTCCCTGGTAACCAAGGTGGTCCATTGATGCATGCGATTGCTGCTAAAGCAATCTGCTTCAAAGAAGCAATGTCTGATGAGTTTAAAGCTTACCAACAACAAGTTGTGAAAAATGCTCAAGCTATGGCTGAAGTGTTAATTGCTCGTGGTTATGACGTTGTTTCTGGTGGTACAGAAAACCACTTATTCTTGTTATCTTTAATCAAGCAAGATGTAACTGGTAAAGAGGCTGATGCTTGGTTAGGTGCTGCTCACATTACTGTGAACAAAAACTCAGTTCCAAATGACCCACGTTCTCCATTCGTGACTTCTGGTATCCGTATCGGTACTCCAGCGGTAACAACTCGTGGTTTCGGTGAAGCTGAAGTTCGCGAACTTGCTGATTGGATCGCTGACGTGATTGACAGCAAAGGTGACGAAAAAGTTATTGCTGATGTAAAAGCGAAAGTTGAAACTGTTTGTGCAAAATTCCCTGTATACGCACAATAAGTTGTAAATATAAAAAAAGCGCCGTATGGCGCTTTTTTTATATCAAGTTAATTAGATAAGAATTAACTTTCAGATTTTACCGATGACGCGAAACTATGCCAGCCACCACCTAATGCGCGGATTAAATTTACACTAGCCATCATTCTAGCGCCGTTAAGCTGTGCAGAAAGTTGCTCTTGTTGCAAAATAGTCCGATCCGAGTCAATCACATCAAGATAGCTAATAGCACCTTCTCGATAACGTAGATGAGAAAGCTGATTTGCATGACGAGAAGAAGATAGCGCTTGGCTTTGAGCCTGAATTTGCTGATCGAGAATTCTTTGGTCAGATAAACCATTTTCAACTTCGCGAAATGCGTTCAGTACAGTTTGGCGATAGTTTGCGACGCTTTCTTCATAGGCAGCTCGCGCTTGAGTGACTCCTGCTTTACGTTGTCCGCCGTTAAATAATGGCAAAGATAAAATAGTGCCTGCGACTGGACCAAGTAAGAATGTACGGCTCGACCATTTACCTAAATCACCTAAAGTTGATGATTCATAACCGAGTGCCCCTGTCAGGTCTAGTTTTGGGAAGAAAGCAGCACGTGCAATTCCAATACGCGCATTATCTGCTGCCATCGCACGCTCGGCAGCAGCAATGTCAGGTCTTCTTTCAAGTAAAGCTGAAGGTAAACCGGCTGGCAAACGGAGGCTGTTTGCAGTTAAAGGTTCAATTGCCAAGCTAAAATCAGCAGGTGTTTTGCCTAACAATACTGCAAGTGCATGCTCTGCATTAGCTCGATTACGAGCAATGTTCAGTGCATTGGTTTGGGCGGTAGCCAGTTCAGTCTGTGCGCGAGAAACATCTAATTCACTGACTAAGCCATTTCTAAAACGTGTTTGAACTAAGTCACGTGTCTCGCCAAGCAATTTAATAGTGCGATTATAAATTGCTTGTTCAGCATCAAGCTGACGAATGAGAAAGTAACCTTGGGCAACATCTGCTTGTAAAGCTAAAAGTGCCGACTGATATAAAGCTTCTTGTTGCTGTACATCAGCTGTTGCTGCATTGACACTACTGGCGATACGACCAAATAAATCGAGCTCATATGAAACATTCGCTTGAGCACGCCATAAGGTTTGTGCAGATGTATGAGCGTTATCATCTAAACCCAATGAAGCAGGAGAGGGTTTTTGACGAGTTGGGCCAAAGCCAGCACCAATACTTGGTAAACGTTCAGCTTGTGCTGCGGAACGTAATGCACGTGAAGCCTGAATATTGGCCGCTGCCGCTTTAAGACTCTGATTTCCAGAAATGGCTTGTTGTTCTAGCTCATTCAATTTAGCATCATTAAAAACACGCCACCACTCACCTCGAATCTGCTGATCGGCAGGTTGGGCAATTTTCCAATTATTGTCTTCAAGTTTTGGGTCAGACTCTTTAAATTTGACTGGAACTATCACTTTTGCAGGTTGATATTCTGGAGCCAAAGAGCAGCCTGCAAGCAGCAGGCTTCCCATGAGTGAGGACAATAATAAGCTTTGTTTTGTTGTAGCCATCAAATATCCTCCTTAATGATCATGTGGGGTAGATAAAGGTGCTTCATGAACTGCTGCCGAATGCAATTTATGTTTACTGTTCAATGTGCGAATCAGGACATAAAAGGCAGGGGTCAGGAACAAACCAAACAGCGTTACACCGATCATGCCGAAGAACACCGCAATACCCATGGCATGACGCATTTCAGAACCTGCACCAGTTGAGGTAACAAGTGGGACTACACCCATAATGAATGCAATAGAAGTCATTAAAATTGGACGTAAACGTAGACGACTTGCTTCAACAGCTGCTTTAAAGGCAGTTGCACCTTGCATTTCGAGTTCCCGTGCAAATTCGACAATTAATATGGCATTCTTACAGGCCAGCCCGACCAGCACCATCAGACCAATTTGGGTAAAGATGTTGTTATCTCCACCTGTTAGCCAAACACCCGTCAGAGCTGCCAAAATCCCCATTGGTACAATTAAAATTACAGCTAAAGGCAAAGTTAGACTTTCATATTGAGCAGCCAGTACCAAGAACACGAGCAATACACTAATTGGGAATACCCAGAGTCCTGCATTACCAGCCAAGATTTTTTGGTAAGTTAAATCTGTCCATTCAAACTTGATACCACGTGGTAGAGTTTGAGCAGCAATACGTTCAACCGCAGCTTCTGCTTGGCTAGATGAATAACCCGGTGCAGGGCCACCGTTAATATCGGCTGATGTGTAGCCGTTGTAACGCACTACCATTTCTGGGCCATAAGTTTGAGTTACATTCACCAATGAAGATAACGGCACCATTTGTCCAGCACTGTTGCGAGTTTTAAGCTGCAAAATATCTTCAGGGTTAGCACGGAAAGGGGCATCTGCCTGGGCTCGAACCTGATAAACACGTCCAAAGCGGTTAAAGTCGTTAACGTACTGAGAACCTAAATAAATTTGCATGGTGTTGAAAACATCTGTTACTGCAACACCTTGCTGTTTGGCTTTTACACGGTCCAGATCTACGTTTAGTTGAGGTACGTTAATTTGGTAACTTGAGAACATTGGACCAAGCTCAGGGGCTGATTGTGCTGCTTTCATAAAGTTTTGTGCAGCATCGTTCAAGGCTGAATAGCCTAAGGCACCTCGGTCTTCGAGTTGGAGTTTAAAGCCGCCCATGGTTCCTAAGCCCATCACGGGTGGTGGTGGGAAAACCGCAATATAGGCATCTTGAATGGCTGAATATTTCTGGTTGAGAGCACCAGCAATTGCATTTGCAGATAAGTCTTTGGCCTTACGTTCATCGAATGGCTTTAAGGTCACAAAGACAATACCAGCGCTTGAGCTGTTGGTAAAACCGTTAATTGATAGACCAGGGAAGGCAACTGCACTTTCTACACCAGGTTGTTTAAGTGCGGTGTCACTCATTTTACGAATGACTGCTTCGGTACGATCTAATGAAGCGCCGTTTGGTAATTGAGCAAAGCTAATCAAATATTGTTTGTCTTGAGCGGGTACGAAGCCACCCGGAACAATATAAGAAATACCAACAGTTAAGCCCAGAAGAGCAGCATATACACCCATTGCCGATGCTTTATGAGAGATAACACGACTTACGCCTTTACCATAGTTGTCTGACGCACGGGTAAATACGCGGTTAAACAGCGCAAAGAAACGTCCGAATACACGGTTCATAAGGCGTGTTAATGCATCAGGTTTAGCGTCATGTCCTTTCAGTAACATGGCGGCTAAAGCAGGAGATAGTGTAAGAGAGTTAAATGCCGAAATAACAGTTGAAATGGCAATAGTCATGGCAAATTGTTTATAAAATTGCCCTGTTAAGCCTGTCATAAAGGCAAGTGGAACGAACACGGCAACAAGCGTTAAAGCAATGGCAATAATCGGTCCGCTCACTTCTCTCATCGCGCGATAAGTTGCATCTCTTGGGCTTAAGCCTGCTTCAATATTCCTCTCGACATTTTCGACGACGACAATGGCGTCATCGACCACAATCCCGATGGCAAGTACCATCCCGAACAGAGAAAGCGCATTGATCGAGTAACCAAAAGCAAGCATGAGCGCGAATGTACCAATAATTGAAACTGGTACAGCAAGTAATGGAATGATTGAAGCACGCCATGTTTGTAAGAATAAAATCACAACCACAACAACTAGTGCAATCGCTTCAAGCAAGGTATGAACAACCGCTTTAATACTGGCACGTACGAACTGGGTTGGATCGTAAACAATGTCGTATTTAATTGAAGATGGAAAATCTTTTGAAAGTTCTTTCATCGTGCTACGCACTTGATCCGAAACTTGCAAAGCATTAGCGCCTGGCGCTTGGAAAATTGGAATAGCAACCGCTTGTTTATTATCGAGTAATGAACGCAAGCCATATTGTGAAGCTGCAAGTTCAACGCGTGCAACATCACCTAAGCGGGTAACAGCGCCATCAGGAGCAGTTTTTAAAATGATATCTGAGAATTCTTGCTCAGTCGTTAAACGCCCTTGAGCGTTCACTGAAAGTTGTACAGGAGAATTTGTTGGCGATGCACCAATGGTACCTGCTGCAACTTGAATGTTTTGTTCACGGATTGCACTCACAATTTCAGTTGCTGTGAGATTACGTTGCGCTACTTTTTGTGGGTCGAGCCATACACGCATTGCGTAGTCACCCGAACCAAATAAACCGACTTCACCTACACCTTGTAAGCGTGCCAAACGGTCTTTTACGTTGAGCACCGCGTAGTTACGTAAGTAGGTCATGTCATAGCGATTATCTGGTGAAGTCAGATGTACAACCATAGTTAAAGTAGGTGAGCTTTTTAACGTAGTGACACCTAAACGCTGTACGTCTTCAGGTAAGCGAGGCATGGCCTGAGATACACGGTTTTGAACCAATTGCTGAGCTTTGTCTGGGTCAATACCAAGCTTAAAGTTCACCGTAATGGTTAAGTTACCGTCACTGTTTGCCTGAGATTGCATATACAGCATGTCTTCAACGCCGTTGATGGATTCTTCAAGCGGAGAAGCAACAGTTTCAGCAATTACTTTCGGGTTTGCACCCGGATATTGAGCACGTACCACCACAGATGGTGGAACAACTTCCGGATATTCTGAAATAGGTAATTTAAATACCGACAGTAAACCGGCAAGTAGAATCAATACTGATAACACACCAGCAAAGATCGGCCGATCAATAAAAAATTTAGAAATATTCATATGTGATTAACCTTTTGCCGGAGTTGATGTTTTTTCTGTTGGCTGAGGTTGAGGAGTAGTGCTGCTCGCAGTGATTTGTGCATTTGGCATTGGAACAAGATGCGGGGTAACAGGGTCACCCGGACGAATCCGCTGTAAACCATTTACAACAATACGGTCACCCGCTTGTAATCCGCTATTTACGATTTGCAAGCCATCTTGTTGTGTGCCAAGTTTTACTTCACGGTAAGCGGTCTGATTTTTAGCGTCGACTACCACAACAAAACGCTTATCTTGATCGACCCCGACCGCGGTTGGACTAATCAAAATTGCTGAACGAGGTTGACCACCACCCAGACGGATTCGAGCATATAAACCCGGTAATAAAACTCCGTTTGGATTGTCGAAAGTTGCGCGGACACGAATCGTACCTGAGGTTGTATCTAGGTTATTGTCGATTGAGTTGATGACTCCTTCACGAGAAAACCCAGTTTCATTGGCAAGTCCCATATAGACAGGAACTTGTGCTGAATTACGTTGATTACTGATGTATTTCAGGTAAGTTTGTTCATCAACATCGAAAGATGCGTAAAGGCGAGATACAGACACCAAACTTGTTAAAACCTGTGCTCCGTTGCCAGCAGAGACCACGTTGCCCACAGTCACTTCGGCACGAGAAATTCGACCACTGACTGGTGCAGTAATGCGCGTGTATTCAAGATTTAAACGTGCAGATTGAACAGCTGCTCTAGCGGCTTGCAGGTTGGCACTGGCTGAGCGTGCATCATTTTCAGCTAGATCTAGCTCTTGACGTGATACAGCATTACTTTGAATTAAGCGTTGAATACGAGAAAGATTAGAACCTGTATAAGTCACTTGTGCTTCTGCTGAAGCGAGTTGAGCTTGGGCACGATTGAGTTCTGCTTCGAAAGGACGCGGATCAATGGTAAAAAGTAATTCGCCTTTTCTAACCAGACTGCCATCTTTGAAGTGTACGGAAGTGAGTTTACCTGAAACCTGTGGCCGAATATCGACTTGATCAATGGCTTCTAAGCGACCGGAATATTCTTGCCAATCGGTAATGGTTTTGCTGATGACATTAGAAATATCAACAGTAGCAGCTTGTTGAGCTGTGGTCGGTGCAGCTTTTGCATCGGCATGTTCATGTAAAAACATAAAACTGCCACCCGTTGCCAAAATGGCGACAAAGATGGCAGACAGCGCAAACTGTTTGCGGGAAAATGACATGAGGTGCTCCTACTTATTTGGATACCTGTTTTCAGACTTTTAATTATGGTCCGTATGGGAGAAACAGGGTTTATGGAATGGACGGAGCATAAAAGTTTGTCAATCACGAATAAATATATTAAATTTGATAACACTATTCGTATTTTTATAACAATTGATGTGTTTGAATGAAAAAATGCATTAATTGATAGGAGTGTGCGTGTGGATCTATTTCATGCCATGAAAGTATTTAACAAAGTTGTCGAAACAAATAGTTTCAGTTTAGCGGCTGACAGTTTAGGCCTACCGCGTGCTTCTGTGACTACAACCATTCAGGGTTTAGAAAAACATTTACAGGTTCGTTTATTAAACCGAACCACCCGTAAACTCAGTTTGACGCCAGATGGTGCGGTTTATTATGAACGTACTGCACGAATTTTAGCCGATGTCGAAGACGTTGAATCGACTTTTCATGATTCAGAACGTGGACCTCGAGGACGACTGCGCATTGATGTTAAAGCTTCAATCGGGCGGTTGATTCTGATTCCGATGCTGTGTGATTTTCATTCTAAATATCCTGATATTGATTTGGTGATTGGAATGAGTGATCGCCCCGTAGATCTGGTGCAAGATGCTGTGGACTGTGTCATTCGTATTGGTCAGTTGAAAGATTCAAGTTTGGTGGCACGTCGTATCGGAACAATTCAGTGTGTGACGGTTGCTGCACCACGTTACTTGGCGGAACATGGCGAACCAAAAACTATTAATGATCTACAAAAACACCAAGTCGTGCATTACTTTAATAGTCGTACCGGACGCAATATCGACTGGGATTTTATGGTTGATGGGGAAATTCACAGCGTTGGCGTGAAAGGGCGCGTTTCTGTCAATGATGGTGATTCATATATTGATTTGGCAGTACAGGGCTTTGGGTTAATTCAATGTCCATATTATATGGTGGCAAAACATTTAGAGTCTGGTGCGCTTAGGGAGGTATTGACTGAATGGTTGCCTGCACCTATGCCAATATCAGTCGTTTATCTACAAAACCGTCATTTATCGCCTAAAGTCCGTGTTTTTGTTGACTGGGTAGCCGAATTATTTGCAGGTTGTCCATTGCTGAGTGGTTGCTCAATGTCATTAGATCAAAAATGTGAATTTGCCAGTGCCAAAGAGCATAACCATGAATACACCATTCGGACATTGGTTCAAAATGAAAATATGGCAGAGGCTTACACACTCAAAAACTAACTTAAAATTTGAGTGATTTTTCAACATTTAATGAGGTAATACGATCCGCTGTTTTGATATCTTCATAAATCCTTAATTTACTGGTATAGAAATTGCAATTATTTCGGCAGAAGAGTAATTTAATTACTCAAGTTTTTATCACCTTATTTGGATTTTAAGGAGAAGCTTCAAGATGGCAAGCTTTATGAAAAAAATGTTCGTTTCAACAACCTTAGTTTTGGCTGCTGTTGCGACGAATGTTCAAGCAAAGGATTGGAAGGTGATTCGTTTTGGTACTGAGTCCTCTTATGCACCATTTGAATATAAAACACCAGATGGCAAGTTAACTGGTTTTGACGTTGATTTGGGTAATGCTATTTGTGCAAAACTCAAAGCCAAATGTGTTTGGGTTGAAAACTCTTTTGATGGGATGATTCCAGCACTTAAAGCGAAAAAATTTGATGGTATTCTTTCATCAATGACGGTGACTGATGAACGTGCGAAACAAATTTTGTTTAGTAGCAAAATCTACAACACGCCAACGCGTATGGTTGCAAAAAAAGGCTCACCGTTATTACCAACAGCTGCATCATTGAAAGGTAAGCGTGTAGGGGTACAACAGGGCACAATTCAAGAAACTTATGCTAAAACCTATTGGGCAACAAAAGGTGTAACCGTTGTACCTTATCCAGTCCAAGATTTGATTTACCAAGACATGATGTCTGGTCGTTTAGATGCAACTTTACAAGATGCAATCATGGTTGATGGTGCTTTCTTAAAACAACCAAAAGGCAAAAATTTTACTTTTGTCGGCAGCAATGTGGTTGATGCAAAAACACTGGGTGTAGGCGCAGCGATTGGTTTACGCAAAGAAGATGCAGATTTGAAAGCGAATATTGACAAAGCTCTCGCAGCAATCATTGCGGATGGCACATACAAGAAACTCGAGAAAAAATATTTCTCCTTTAACATTTACTAATGATGTGAAAAATGTCGGCTTAGTGCCGACATTTTAAAATCTATTCTCATCTCATCAATATTAGATATTGTTTTTAAGGAGAAGATGAGTCATGTTTTTATCTGGCTATGGGCCACTCCTTCTCAGCGGAACATGGATGACCATACAGCTTGCGCTGTTGTCACTTTTGCTTTCTGTCATTATTGGCTTAATTGGTGCGAGTTCAAAACTCTCTAATATTAAAGCTTTACGCTATATTGCGACTGCATATACCACGCTCATTCGTAGTGTGCCTGATTTAGTAATTATGCTGCTGTTATTTTATAGCTTGCAGTTAGGTTTAAACCAAATTACTGAAGCACTGCAAATGGACCAGATTGATATCAATCCATTCGTGGCTGGTGTGATTACTTTAGCGTTCATTTATGGTGCATATTTTACCGAGACCTTTCGTGGTGCATTTCAATCGGTTCCAACGGGTCAAATTGAAGCAGCAAAGGCCTATGGTATGACCCCTTGGCAGGTTTTTCGACGTGTTTTATTCCCTCAAATGATGCGTTTTGCATTGCCGGGTATTGGTAACAACTGGCAGGTTTTGATTAAGGCAACCGCACTTGTTTCCATTATTGGCCTGACTGACATCGTAAAAATTACGCAAGATGCGGGTAGAAGTACCATGCAATTGTTCTTTTTCAGCATCGTGGCTGCTGCGATTTATTTGGCAATTACCACCGTCTCGAACCTGATTTTAATGTGGCTTGAAAGTCGTTATTCTGCTGGTGTGAGGAAGGGACAATTATGATTGAAATCCTTCAACAATATTGGCAGGCATACCTTTGGACCGATGGCTTACAAATGACCGGTGTCGCGATGACTGCTTGGTTATTGGTGCTTTCTATTGGTATTGGCTTTGTGCTTGCTGTGCCTTTATCACTTGCAAGAGTATCAGAAAATCTTTGGTTGCGTGGTCCAGTTTGGTTGTTTACCTACGTTTTTCGTGGCACACCACTGTACATCCAATTGCTGATTATTTATTCAGGTATTTACAGCTTTGATTACGTCCATGAACATCAGACGCTCGATGCATTTTTTCGAGAGGGCATAAATTGCACCATTTTGGCATTCGCGCTCAATACTGGTGCATATACGACTGAAATCTTCGCAGGAGCGATTCGTTCTATTCCACATGGCGAGATTGAAGCTGCCCAAGCTTTTGGAATGTCAAAATGGAAACTCTACACACGTATTATCATTCCATCGATGTTACGCCGTGCTTTGCCATTTTACGGTAACGAAGTCATTTTGATGTTGCATGCGACAACCATTGCATTTACAGCAACTGTTCCAGATATTTTAAAAATTGCGCGTGATGTAAATGCGGCAACTTATGACACCTTCAATGCTTTTGGAATTGCAGCGGTGTTATATGCGATGTTGGCATTTATTTTGATTTGGATATTTCGTAAGTTGGAAAAACGTTGGTTGGCATTTTTAAAGCCATCGAATCATTAGGAGATATAAATGGAACACGTTGCAAAACTAGTGATTCGTGATTTACACAAAACATTTGGTGATCATGAAGTACTGAAAGGGATATCACTTGATGCAAATGCTGGCGATGTGATTAGTATTATTGGTTCATCCGGTTCAGGTAAAAGTACCTTGCTGCGTTGTATCAACTTTTTAGAACAACCGAGCAATGGCACCATTAAACTCAATGGTGAAAAACTACGCACAGTCTTTGATAAAAAAGGCAATTTAAAAGTGGTTGATCCAAAGCAACTACAAAAAATGCGTACTCAACTGATGATGGTGTTCCAGCACTTTAATTTATGGTCTCACATGACAGTGCTTGAAAATGTCATTGAAGGGCCAATTCATGTGCTTGGGGTAAAACGTGCTGAAGCAGAAGAGTGTGCACGGAAATATCTACGTAAAGTTGGATTGCCTGAAAGCGTTGAAAGTAAATATCCCGCATTTTTATCTGGTGGTCAGCAGCAACGTGTAGCAATTGCTCGTGCTTTGGCGATGGAACCGGAAGTGATGCTATTTGATGAACCAACCAGTGCACTTGATCCAGAGTTGGTGGGTGAAGTACTCAAGGTTATGCAGAGTTTGGCTGAAGAAGGCCGTACCATGATTGTGGTGACACATGAAATGGGCTTTGCACGTCATGTGTCTAATCAGGTGATTTTCTTGCATCAAGGGAAAATTGAGGAACAGGGCCATCCTGATGAAGTACTCAACAATCCGAAAAGTGAGCGTTTAAAGCAATTTTTGACGGGCAGTTTGAAATAAGCTGTTTATACCGAGTAAGGTGAAATTTTTATAAAAGAATTTTCATCTTACTCGGTTACTTTTAAATTATATTTTATAGATGAGTATTTTTAGAAAACACATTAATAATCACAATACCTGCAATCATTAAAGTAAGACCAATACAGGCCGCCAAATCTAAATGCTGTTTGTAAAATATCCAGCCAATTGCAGAAATTAAAATAATACCCGCGCCCGACCAAATGGCGTATGCAATTCCGATCGGAATCGTTTTTAGCGTAAGAGACAATAAATAAAAAGCGATCGCATAACCCACAACTGTAACGATGGATGGAATAGGAACAGTAAAACCTTGAGATGCTTTTAAGGCTGAAGTTGCAATGACTTCACAAGCAATCGCAATTGCTAAATAAAGATAAGACATGGGGAGCTGCGCCAGAATGAGTTTTAATCAATCTACATGAAATGTTGAAATGGTTAGATCAGCTTTAACGATTATTCAATTTTTTTGGTACCAAGACACCGTTAAACCAAACTGATCATTTGATTTTATCATTAGCAAAGTGTTCTCAGCTATTTATTCACTTATTTAATCATTGATCTGTATAGTCATTTAAGAGGATCAGTAACTTTAGCCTGATCCTCGATAGTCTTTTTAAGAAATAGATTCGCCGAGTAAATTTAACCCTTTAAATTTCTCTAGCAGTTGCTCTTTATTTTCAATATGCGCAGGGTCTGTTTTTATGCAATCGATAGGGCAAACCGCCTTACACGTAGGCGCATCGTAAAAGCCTACACACTCAGTACAACGAAGTGGATCAATTTCATAAATTTTGCTCCCTTCAAAAATAGCGATGTTGGGGCATTCGGGTAAGCACATATCACAATTGATGCATTCACTCGTAATCAAAAGCGCCATGTTTAACTCGCTGAATAAGCCAATGTAGATGCAGTAATACTTTCTTTCGCATGCGGCAAATTGCGTACGAGTAGGGCATAACTGATGTCAACATCTTGTGAGAGTGGAATTTCAATAAAATGCCCAGAACCTTTAGCGTCTGTAATTGGGTTACCTTTTAAATCGCGCATTTCGGTTAAAGTAAAGGTGATATTGCCTTGAGGTGTCATGAGTTCTAGTGAGTCGCCAACAACAAAACGGTTTTTAACTTCAATGCGAATATAATCACCGTGACGTTCTAAAACCTCTCCACAAAATTGTTGATAGTCAAAATGTGATGAACCATCAGCATAGTTTTGATATTCGCTATGCACATGTCGTCTTAAAAAGCCCTCGGTGTAACCTCGGTTTGCCAAACCTTCAAGTTGGCTCATTAAGCTTGAGTCAAATGGTTTACCTGCTAATGCATCATCAATGGCTTTTCGATAAATTTGAGCAGTACGGGCACAATAAAAATAGGATTTAGTACGGCCTTCAATTTTCAGTGAGGTGATGCCCATTTTTGTTAAACGATCTACATGTTGTACCGCACGTAAATCTTTAGAGTTCATAAAATAGGTGCCGTGTTCATCTTCTTCGGCAGCAAACATTTCTTCATCATTACGTTGTACAAGCAAAGTTTGAGCTGAAGTTGTTTCTGATTGTGCTGATGAGCAGCAAGACTTTTCTGAGGTGTTGAGCTGAGTGACGGGAATCACATCGCCGTTTGCATCTTCTTGAGTTTCATGCAACTTATAGTCCCAACGACAAGCATTGGTACATGCACCTTGGTTGGCATCACGTTTGTTCATATATCCTGAAAGTAGGCAACGGCCTGAGTAGGCCATGCATAGTGCGCCATGTACAAAAACTTCGAGTTCAATATCTGGTACGTGTTGTTGGATTTCTTCTATTTCTTCTAATGACAACTCACGAGATAAAATCACACGGCTTAAACCGTAATCTTTCCAAAATTTAACAGTGGCCCAGTTAATGGCGTTGGCTTGAACAGATAAATGAATTTGCATATCTGGGAAATGCTCACGTACCATCATAATTAAGCCTGGGTCAGACATAATGAGCGCATCTGGCTGCATTGCTATAATCGGCTCAAGATCACGAATAAAGTTCTTTAATTTGCTGTTATGAGGCTGAATATTCACCACAACATAAAACTTTTTACCCAAAGCATGCGCTTCATCAATTCCAATTTTTAAGTTGTCATGATCAAAAGCATTATTACGCACACGTAAACTGTAACGTGGTTGGCCTGCATATACGGCATCTGCTCCATAGGCAAATGCATAGCGCATGTTTTTTAGTGAACCTGCGGGAGAGAGGAGTTCAGTTTTCATAAAATAAAAGGCATAAAAAATATATGGTTTTATTTTATTAACTCTATATTTTGGATTCAACCTACTGAATTAGTAGGGATTTGGCCTATATCTCTTTGTACGGGTAGCATATTTTTTGCTAGTTCTCCTAAGCGCATCAAAGCATTTAGCATTTTAGGATTTAATTCGAAACACGCAGCTATACGTAAACAATGACTAAAACGTTTATCAGCCGAACATAAAATTCCCGGCATGCATAAGATTTTTTCATCCATTGCCTGATGAAACAGTTCTAGTGCATCAATGGATTCGGGGAGCTCTAACCATAAAATAAATCCTGCTTGCGGACGACTGACTCGAGTACCGAGTGGAAAATAACGACATATATAAGATTTGATGGTGTCAATTTGTTGTTGATAGCGTTTTTTAAGATGCCTTAAGTGCAGATCATATCCGCCATTTTCTAAAAAAAGTCCCAACGTTTCTGTGAGTAAAGCTGGTTCGGCAACAGTGGTTGTAAATTTAAGCTGCTGCACAATATTACGGAAGCGTCCAGCTTCTAACCAACCAATTCGATAGTCAGGTGCTACAGTCTTGGTATAGCTACCACACACCAAAACCCATCCATTTTGGTCAAATGCCTTAATGTTGGGTAAGAGTGGTTCAGTCAGTTGCAATTCGGCGTACATTGCATCTTCAATGACGGGAACTTGAAATTGATTAGCAAGCTCTGCTAAGCGACGGCGGTTGCTTTCAGGCATGCTAAAACCGAGAGGATTGTGTCCTGTTGGAATAGTTAATATGGCTTGTACACTTTTAGATTTTAAGAGTTCTTCAAGAGCATCTAGGCACATACCTGTATGTGGCGAAGTCGGCACTTCTATGATTTTTCGACCTAAATTATGAAAGAGTGGGTACAGATTGTGAAATGTAGGGATCTCAAGTGCAATGCTGTCACCCGCTTGAGTTGTTGCCATAATCGCGAGACTTAAAGCTTCCATGGTGCCATGAGTGAGCACAATATCATCTGCTGAAAGAAACATACCAAGCTGTAAACTTCGCCTCGCAATTTGTGTACGTAAACGTATAGAGCCGGGCGGTAAAGTATAGTTTTTAAAAATGTCTGGCTGCGTCCGTAAAACTTGAGCAGTTAAGCGTTTTAAGCGTTCAATTGGGTAGAAATTTTCACCTGTAGGGCAAGCCAGAGCCAAATTGACATAGTGGGGATCCATCTGCTTTTTAACAATTTGTGCGAGAAAACAACTAATTCCTGAAAGTGATACTTTTTCTTCACTGACATAACGCTCTTCGAGCTCTAGTAAGTTTGAAGGTGCATGACAAACATAGTAACCAGACTGTGGACGAACTGAAATTAAACCTTGATCTTCAAGCTGACGATAAGCTTCTTTTACGGTGTTAATGCTGACCTGATAATGATTTGCGCAGTCGCGAATTGATGGTAAGCGTGAACCAATAGGCTGCCTGCCATTCTGAATTTGCAGGGTGAGGTCATCACTCACTTTTTTATATTTGTACATATCAATTCATTAAAAAGCCAAAGCAATGGATACACTTTATCGTGATCTTTTATTTAACTCAAATATTGTGATCGCTTTTGATTAGTTCATTTAACACAAATCTAAACTTAAAAACTGTGTCTATTATTTTTCATATTAACTGATACTGTGACCATTAAAAATAAATCAGTAAGATCAAAAAATGGTAAGGACTTAAAAGCCATATTTTTTAATTTTAAAATCAGTAGGAGTGGTCTATGTCTGTTGTTGCATTTAAACAAGTTGATGTTTTTACTTCACAAGCATTTAAAGGTAATCCTGTCGCAGTCATTATGGACGCCAGTACCTTAACATCTGAACAGATGCAGGAAATTGCGAATTGGACGAATCTTTCTGAAACGACATTTGTGCTCCCTGCGACCGATTCGCAAGCTGATTATCAGGTTCGAATTTTTACTCCACAAAGTGAGTTGCCATTTGCAGGACATCCTACAATTGGTACTGCCTATGCTTTGCTTGAAGCAGGCCTCGTGACAGCTCAAAAAGGTAAGCTGGTACAGCAATGTGCTGCGGGTTTGGTAACGCTTACCGTGAGTGACTCAGGGCATATTTCATTTGAACTCCCTAAGCCTAAAATTACTCCACTTGATGCAATGCACACTGAGAAATTAGCAGAAATTTTAAAATGTAAAATTAATACTCAATGGAATGCCACATTGGTTGATGTAGGCGCACGTTGGATAGTATTACAAGCGGTGAATGCTGAAGCTGTTTTAGCGACTCAACCAGACTTTGCAGCCTTAAAACAACATGATTTAGAAATGAAAGTTACGGGTGCGACAGTTTTTGGTTTTTATGAAAGTAATGATGAGCAAAAACACATAGAAGTTCGTTCATTTGGACCTGCTTGTGGAATAAATGAAGATCCAGTTTGTGGTAGTGGTAATGGCAGTGTGGCATCTTTCATTCGTCACTATGGTATTTTACCAGCACAAAATGATGTCGTTCTTTCTTCACAGGGGCAGGCTTTAGGTCGTGACGGACAGCTTCAACTTGAATTGTATCAGGATAAAATTTTAGTCGGTGGAACGGCTGTTACCTGTATTGATGGCACAATCAAGTTATAAAACAGATATAAAAAAACCGAGGACTTTGCCTCGGTTTTTTTATTAGAAAAATCTTATTTTTCTACGAACGCACGCTCAATCACGTAGTCGCCCATTTCACCCATACGAGGTGATTCAACTAAACCGTGTTGGTCAAGTAACGCAGCAACGTCTTTTAAGAATGCAGGGCTACCGCAAAGCATTGCGCGGTCAGTTTCACGGTTAAAACGTGGTAAACCGATTTTTTCAAATAAAGCACCAGTTTCAATTGCAGTTGTTACACGGCCTTGAGTGTGGAAAGGTTCACGAGTTACTGTAGGGTAGTAAACAAGTTTGTCTTTAATACCTAACTCTTCAAAGAATTCATTTTTTGGAAGTTCATCCAAAATTAAATCTTGGTAAGCTAATTCAGAAATATAGCGTGTACCATGAACAACAATTACTTTTTCAAAACGTTCGTAAGTTTCAGGGTCACGAATAATTGATAAGAATGGTGCAAGGCCAGTACCAGAAGATAAAAGGTACAAGTTTTTACCCGGTAAAAGGTCATCATGAACCAAAGTACCTGTCGGTTTTTTAGAAATTAAGATTTCATCGCCAACTTGTACTTTTTGCAAAATTGAAGTTAAAGGACCATCTTGTACTTTAATTGAGAAAAATTCTAACTCTTCTTCATAGTTTGCACTTGCAATCGAATACGCACGCATTAACGGTTTGCCATTCACTTCTAGTCCGATCATTACGAACTGACCATTTTTAAAACGTAAGCTAGTATCGCGTGTAGTTTTAAAACTGAAAAGTGTGTCATTCCAGTGGTGAACATGAGTAATGCGTTCGACGTTAAAAGCAGCCATTAAAGGTCTCGATCACGATTAAAAGAAAACAGATAGCTATTCTAATCTAATTTCATTCCCGATAAACTGAATATATTTAATTGTGTTTATAAGAAAAAGTGATGAACAATTCTGTCACCTTCCCCATAATTGGCCACATGTGTTCCCCATATCGTGAAAAATTTGGTATTCCACGCCAGCCTAATTTGGTAAATATTGAGTCTTATATTGATATGGTAGAACCTTATAATGACTTACTGGCATTTGAGGGAATTGAGCAGTTCAGTCATCTCTGGCTAGTTTGGCAGTTTCATGAAAACAAAAATCAGGGGAGTGCCGATAAATTCCGTCCACAGGTTCGTCCACCACGTTTAGGCGGTAATGAGAAAATTGGGGTGTTTGCTACACGTAGCATGTATCGACCCTCTCCAATCGGGCTTTCAGTTGTAAAACTTAATAAAGTGGAAAAAGTCGGTAAGTCTGTTCGAGTCTATATCACAGGAAGTGATTTATTAAATGGCACTCCAATTTTAGATATCAAACCTTATATTCAATATTCTGATGCAATTATTGATGCAGAAAGTGGTTATGCACATGCAGAACCTGAACGTAAGTCAGTCGTTTGGTCAGAAGCTGCGTTAACAGCGCAAAAATATTTTCTGCAAAATAATGAAATGAATTCACAGTACATTGATGAGCTTGAGCAAGTTTTAGCTTTAGATCCTCGGCCTGCCTATCAAGAAGATGCTGAACGAATCTATAAAATGAAATTTTCAGACTTTGATATTCATTTTAAAGTCGATCAATTTATAGTTACGGTCATTGATGTGGTGAAGACTTCTTAACTTGTACAGTAGAAATCTTTAAAACCAATGAATGTTGAGCCAAAGTAAACTAATAAATATAGCCATATGAATGAGTTGGGCGGGAACGAAAGCAAGGGCATAGTGTAGCCCGCCCGAAATTGCAGAGTTCACACTTTTGGCAAGCGCATGAACTGCAAAGCCTCCTAAAAATGCAATTAATAAAGGCGTCAGATGGGTGCTATCAGGTTCACCTTGCACAATGACTGCCGCAATAGCTGCATGTATTTCAAATAAAGATGCGAGCAGAGTACCTGCAATTAATCCAGCATCGCCTAAAGAGATACTTAAGCCATAAACACCTGCCTGAATGAGGGTGAGTGTGCCTGCAATAATAATGGCTTCTTTTAAGCTGAACATTCTTGAATCGAGTTCGGGCGAAGTTGTACTGGGCTCTGCTTTACGTAATAAAATAAAAGCCCAGATTGCTAAAACTGCTAATGCAATAAGTGTAGGAAATATAATCAGCTTAAACCAAGCAAAGCTAATCCCAATTACAATAATTAAAGTTTGAATGAGTGTTGAAACACACGACATTAATGCAGCGCCTGCATTTGTAGTTGCATTGGCTCTGCCAGAGCGTACTTCTAAACCTAAACTGGCAATGGTCGCTGTACTGGAAACAAATCCCGAAGCTAAAGAAGAGAGTAATAAAGCGTTTTTAGATGAGAGTAACCGCTTCGCAATATGGGCAAGTGCTTGTACAAATAAGATCAAAGTGAGTAATTTTAAAATCACATGCGGATTTAAAACTGGACCCCAAAAGGGTTTATTGGGTACTAAAGGCAGCGCTATTAACAGTAAGGCAAGTAGAAAAATACCATCACGTAATTCCGATTCAGTAATCCACTGACTGGCAATGCCATGCATAGACTGCTTTGCCAATAAAATAATGGTCATGATTACGGCGAGTCCAGCGGCCAATGATATATTCCAAATGCAAAGTGCCCCAATAAAGTAAGTCATAATAAAGGCAAGTTCGGTGGTCACACCGGGGTCATTAGGCTGATTTTTAAGAGATACAATACTAATTGCCCCAATGAGAAGGGCACCTACAATTCCAATTTCAGTGCCGAATAAAAAACAGATAGCGCCTAATAATGAACTAATTGCAAAAGAACGAAATCCAGCAAACGTTTTGTATTCATGTTTAAGCTTACTTCGCTCACGTTCTAAACCAATTAATAAGCCACAACCAAGCGCCGCAGCAATGACGGTAATGAATTCTTCGAATGTAGTTGTTTGTAATGACATTGTCATTGGAAGCTCCATGTTACTTCCTCTTTGGTTTATTGTTATAAGTAGATTTTAATCGTTTTAAAAATCATATATTCACGTTCAGTTTATGCTTTTTATTATAGTGAGCATAGTGTCTTTTTTAGACAAAACCACATACACAGTTTTTTTATAAATATGAACTATGACGCAAAAAAATATTAAGTTGAGAATTGGATTAATTATTTGAAGTTAAAGAATATTTAAAATTTTGGTTTAGTAATTTTGTGGTGAGCTAAATCAAAAATATCTCTGTTATATTATAAAAATATATTGGGGATAACGCATGAATGCACATGTACAAATAGATACGTATTGGTGTCTAGAACAACTATTACAAGAAGGCCGTATTACAGAACGAGATAAATTACTGGTACAGTCAAGCCACCGCCAAAAAGACCAGCTAAAGTGGCATCCATTACAGTGGATTGCACATTTTAATTTAAAAGATCAGCAGCACACACACGCTCATTTAAGTTTAAACCGGTTGTGTTTATGGTTTGCAGATCGGGTTCAACTTCCTTTATTTGTGATAGATCCTTTAAAGGCAGATGTCAGTGCTTTAACGCAAGTAATGTCACAAGAGTTTGCTATTCGCAATCATATTTTAGCTGTTGAAATTCATTCTGACCGAATTGTGATTGGAACAGATCAACCATTTCAAACAGATTGGCTAAACAATTTAGAGCGAAGTCTAGCGCCTAAAAAAATTGAGCGGGTATTACTTAACCCTGAACAGTTGCAACGCTATTTGCGTGAATATTATCAGGTCAGTCGTGCGGTGAACTCAGCTCAAAAAGATGCAGCTCATGAACGTGACACTAAAAATGTTGAAGCGCTTTTGCAGCTTGGCGATAGTCAGAACCCAGATGCGAATGATCAGCATATTGTGAAATTGGTTGACTGGATTTTACAATTTGCATTCGAGCAGAGTGCCAGTGATATTCACATGGAACCGCGTAAAGACAATGGTAAAGTCAGGTTCCGTATTGATGGTGTGTTGCACACCATTTATAACATGCCATCAAATACACTGACTGCCGTAATTTCCCGAATTAAAATTTTAGGGCGTTTAAATGTAGCGGAAAAACGTAAACCGCAAGATGGTCGATTAAAAACACGAACACATAAAGGTCAAGAAACAGAACTCCGTTTATCAACCCTACCAACAGCGTTTGGTGAGAAACTGGTCATGCGTATTTTTGATCCAGATGTGTTGGTACGTTCTTTTCATCAACTTGGTTTTGAAGAGAGTTTATTACAACAGTGGCAGCAATTAACAAAAAATAGCCATGGGATTATTTTGGTCACTGGCCCCACAGGTTCAGGTAAAACCACAACGTTATATTCATCTTTAAAGCAGCTCGCAACAGATCAGGTTAATGTCTGTACCATTGAAGATCCGATTGAAATGCTAGAGCCTAGTTTTAACCAAATGCAGGTCAATAATGCAATTGAATTAGGTTTTGCAGATGGTGTTCGTGCACTTATGCGACAAGACCCAGATATTATTATGATTGGGGAGATTCGCGATCAAGATACAGCAAATATGGCCATTCAGGCGGCACTCACAGGTCATTTGGTGTTATCAACTTTACACACCAATGATGCGCCGTCCAGTTTGACTCGCTTGCATGATTTAGGTGTGCAACCATTTTTAACGGCAGCAACTATTTTGGGTGTATTGGCACAGCGTTTAGTACGACAACTTTGTCCACACTGCAAACAGCAAACTCATATTAATGAGGATGAATGGCAACATTTAACATTCGACTACATTATGGACATGCCAGAAAAAGTTTATCAGGCAGTTGGGTGTGAACAATGTCGTCATACAGGCTATAAAGGGCGAGTTGGTATTTATGAATTTATGCCAGTCAGTCTTGAGCTTAAGCATCTTATTAGTAGCCATATGACCTTAAATGATTTGAGAACGCAAACTAAAAAAGAAGGTATAGAACCCTTAAGAATTGCGGGTGCTCGTAAGGTCATTGATGGTCTTACAACATTAGAAGAGGTATTGCGGGTTGTGCCATTAAATTAACTTTTTCTTAAGATTCACCTCATCTATGCCTGTTGTACTTACGCTATTCGAAGATGTGGTTAAAAAGGTGATCTTATGAAAATGCTTAAAGCGATACTAATGACTACGGGTCTAACTGTTACTGGCGTAGCTATGGCAAATACACCTGTGAATCAGGCAGCAATTGCTCCAGCAACGCTAACAACTGTTAAGCATGCATTAACGGCAAAAGATAATACACCAGTCAAATTACATGGGCAGGTTGTAAAATCTTTAGGTGATGAAAAATATCAATTTCGTGACAAGACAGGTAGCATTACAGTGGATGTAGATGATGAGCTTTGGCAGGGTCGTCCTATTTCAGCAAATACAAATGTCACTCTAATTGGTGAAGTAGACATCGACTATAAACCTTTAAAACGTGTAGAAATTGAGGTCGATCAAGTTCAGTTCTAATTCATTGATCTCTGAATCTACTACTTTTAGCCGCATTTAAATGATGCGGCTTTGCTTTTTTTATAAAGGCTTGGCAAGATTAAAACAGCATATAACAGGAAAAATAGATGAGAATTTTGCTTGCAGAAGATGATCGCTCTCAAGCTGAAAGTATTCAATCATGGTTAGAGTTAGATGGTTATCAGGTCGATTGGGTGGAAAGAGGTGATTATGCGCTTACGGCAATCGAACAGCATGACTATGACTGTATTTTACTTGATCGGGGACTGCCGCAATTAGCGGGTGAGAAAGTTCTAACAACGATCCGTTATAAACAAAAAAATGTTCCTGTTATTTTTATTACCGCACGTGACAGCATTCATGATCGCGTAGAAGGACTAGATTTAGGCGCAAATGATTATTTGGTTAAGCCTTTTAGTTTAGAAGAACTCTCTGCCCGAATTCGCGCTCAATTGCGTAAACAAACTTTAAGTCAGCAATCGATTTTAACGTGGGGTGATTTGCAACTTGATACACAAGCGAAAGTTGTATTAAGCGCTGGCAAGTCTATTGATTTAACAGCCAAAGAATTCCAAATATTGCGTAAGCTGATGGTTCATCCTGAACATATTATTACCCGTGATCAATTAGAAGAAGCACTCTATGCATGGGGTGAAGAAATTGAAAGTAACGCCATCGAAGTATTTATTTATCAGCTTCGAAAAAAAATCGGAAGTAGCTGCATTAAAACCATACGGGGGCTAGGTTACCGTATGGGAGATTTAAAATGAAATCGAATCGCTCATCTTTGCAGTCGCAACTGGTTAAAACCACCATGTGGAGTAGTGTGGTGGTGGGCTTGGTGGCTTTAAGCTTACTTACCATATTTTCTGTTTATCACAACATGTCAGTTCAAGACGAAATCATGGATGAAATTTCAGACACTTTACTGGTTTCTGATCTGTCAAAACATTCTATGAAACAGTTTGATCAGCTCAGTGATGAATTTGATATTCAGTATGAGTTATTAAGCTCTGGGCAATTACTTACTCATTCTCATAGTTATCAGCATGAACTTTTTGAACAAGGAAAGTTATCTGAAGGTTTTTCATATTTTTGGTTTGATGGTCAATTATGGCGTAGTCTGGCTGCACAACAAGAAGACTCTCAACTAGAAGTTGAAGTCTTCCAGCCAATGAGTACACGCATTGAAGAAGTACTCAAAGCACTTGCAGGCTATAGCGGTCTTATGGTTTTGTTCTGGTTGCTGCAATGGGTCATTGTAAGTTGGCGTACCGAGCATCAATTGGCTGCACTAAATTTACTTTCTAGACGAATTGCTCAAAAAACTGCATCAAATTTAGAGCCAATTCAAGAACCAGATGTCATTACAGAAATTCAACCTGTGATTGATGCTCTAAACCAATTACTTGCAAGATTGCAAAGAGCATTAGTGGCTGAGCAGCGTTTTACAGCAGATGCTTCCCATGAACTACGTTCTCCGTTGTCTGCCATACAAATGCGCCTTCAAGTTTTACAGCGTAAATATCAACATGTTCCAGAACTTCATCAGGACTTTGAGCGCATACAAGAAGACGTTTCAAGAAGTACAAAAGTTCTTGAAAACTTACTCCTTCTGGCTCGCCTAGAACCCAATGAAGCAGAGCAGCCACAACTTCCTAAAACAGTTATCGATTTAAATTATTTATTGGCTAGAGTCATTGAAACTGTAACTTTAGATGCGAATGCTAAACAGATGTTGATAGAGACAAATACCTTATCGACAGAAACTAAAACTTTTGCAAATGAAGAATTACTGTTTATTGCTTTTAGAAATTTATTTGATAATGCCATTCGTTATAGCCCGAATTTAGGTTCTATTCATGTCGAGATTAATCAGGACGAACAGCAAATTAAGGTCACTATAGAAGATACAGGAAATGGTGTAGATGATGAGGTATTGCAACGTTTAGGACAGCGTTTTTTTCGAGTATTAGGTACTCAGCAGCAAGGTTCAGGGTTGGGAATTTCAATTACACGAAAAATTATTGAATTGCATAATGGTGAATTGCGTTTTATGCATGCTAAACAGGGTGGTTTGAGGGTAGAGGTTAATCTTCCATTATAAAAAAATAGCATGGTTACCCATGCTATCCATTTTTTGTTTTCCCACGAATATTATTGAAACGCGAGTGTATTTTTTATTTAGTTAAAATTAGACGATTGTTGCGAGTGAGGCGTAAACGATATTCCTCGCCAGCATGCATAATGCGGATTTCACGGCCTAATGCAAAGAGGTTGTTAGAATGTAACATTGGTAAGGCATGAGCTGTTTCATTGTTACGAGTAAATAAGCTAAAAGGTGCGTTCATTTGTTGTGCTCCGTGGTATGTTCTTGAACGATTTAAATGATAATCATTATCGAATAGATCTGTCAATGAGATTTTTAAGATTTTATAAAATGATAAAATTTGCTTACACTTGAGAAAAGTTTTAGAGAGTAAAAAAATGCCCAAACCAATCGTCGATGTCGCTATAGCAATCTTGATCCATCGTGGAAAAATACTAGTTGGATGGCGCGAAGAGCAGCAGCATCAAGGTGGAAAGCATGAGTTTCCGGGCGGGAAAGTTGAGCAAGGTGAAACACCCGAAGAAGCCTGTCGCCGTGAAATTTATGAGGAAGTGGGTATTGGTTTAAAAGATTGGCATCAATTTGATTATATTCATCATGAATATGATGACATTATTGTCAATTTACATTTATTCCATAGTTATGTGCCTGAAGAACTATTAAATCTTATTCATCAACCATGGGCATGGTACACACGTGAACAATTACTTCACTTAAACTTTCCAAAAGCAAATAAAGACATCATAAAAAGATTGTATTGGCCGCATTTTATTAAAATTACTCCTACACTGGCACCAGTCGAAAATGATGATACTTTAGTGTATTGGCGTAGTGAAAAAGATAGTTTTGATCAGGCAGATCTAGAAAAATTAGCTCTTTTAGATACCAATCAGCTTTCAAAATTAATCGTGAATGTTGATGTTTGGCACAAGCTAAAACCTGAGTTAAAAACTCATATAAAAACAGTACATCTTAAGCAATCCCAATTAATGAGTTTGCATAAAGGCGAGTTGGAAGTGGGAGTACGTTTTATTGCTGCTTGCCACGATGCAGTTTCTTTACAGCATGCTCAGCAAATTGGCTGTGATGCTGTTTTTGTAAGTCCTGTCAAAGTAACAGAGACCCATCCAGATGCGAGCGTATTAGGGTGGAATCGTTTAACTGACTTGATTGAAAAATGCCAGATTCCCGTATTCGCTTTGGGAGGCATGAGTCCTGATGATTTAGTCACAGCACAGCAACACGGTGCTTATGGCTTGGCGGGTATTCGTAATTTTTAATAAGACATAAAAGCATTAAAAGCTAGAGCGCTTTTAATGCTTGTTGTGCTTCTTGAACAGTTTTTGGGTTATTACGCTGTTGCCCAGCTTTTAAAATAGTTAGCCAAAGCTGTTTTTTCATTGCTTGGCTCTGAGCAAAGCTTAAACCACGTCGTGCTAAAGACTCAGCATTAGAATATTGCTGTTTATGATTTGCAGTAAGTGCAAGAAATAAATAGGTCTCAGCTGCTTGCGGTGCTAAACGCTGTGCCTGAAGTGCATAGCGTTCAGCTTCTGACCATTGCTGGTTTTTATAAGCCTGCTGTGTTTTTTGCATTAAGACTTTAAATGCAGGTAACTGGCTGCCATCATCACTAAAATGTTGAGGCTTTTTCTGTTGAGGAACGATCACCTGTAAATTTTTGCGTTGAATTTCCGGATGATCATAAGGTGTAATTTTTACACCCGATGGAGTTTCCGTCTTTTTGACTGGAGGAGTAGGTGTTTTCTCTTTGGAGTCAGAATGATCAGGCAAAGTTGTACAGCCGACCATAAGAACAGCACCAATATAAAAAACACCTTTCTTCAACATATCCTAATTTCCTGTTTACGCTTAGTTGTTATAACTACCACTTGAAATTACACGTGAGTTATTTGACAGATCTTGTTGCATCTGACTTTCACTTTCACGAATATAACTGTCGGTATTATCATCCTGAGAGTCAGGCGTTGTGTTATCACTTTGTGGCGTATATGTTGGATCAACTTGATAATAAGGTGCTCCACATGGTGTAGCACGGTGCGGAACCGTATGTGTTAGCATCGGAATATACATAGCGCCATCACAAGCCTGAGCAGATAAATCACCTGTTGCACGATCAATCCACTGCCACTGTACAGTGTCTGGTTGACGTATATTCACAGGAGTTTGGCGTAACTGTTTCATTACGTTAGTCCATACTGGCAATGCACCAGATGAGCCTGTTAATCCTGTTACTTTGTTGTCATCTAAACCTAACCATACTACAGCGACATGGTTACCCGAATAACCTGCAAACCATGAGTCACGTGTATCGTTAGTCGTACCTGATTTACCCGCCAATTTTAAAGCTGGAGATAAGCTGCTATAGGCTGAACGACCAGTACCCGAAGACATAACCTGTTGTAAACCATAGTTCATGATATAGCCAACAGCTGGATCAATCGTTTGTTGGACATTCAGGCCATAACGGTCAAGTAAACGACCATTCGCATCTACCACAGAGCGAATTGCACGAGTTGGATATTTAAAACCGCCTGTGGCGAAGTTTTCATAGATTCCGAGCACTTCCATTGGTGACATATTGACTGCCCCAAGGAAAATAGAAGGGTAGGCAGGAATCGTTGATTCAACACCAAACTTTCTTAGATTATTGGTAAATGTTGATAAACCAAACTCTTGACCCAAACGTACAGCAGAAAGGTTGTATGAGTTTGCTAATGCTTCGCTCAGACTTACTACACCATGTCCACCACCGCTATAGTTTTTAGGTGTCCAGCTTTTACCGCCGTCTACAGGAACACTGATTGGAGCATCTTCAATTTGACTTGCCCAGTTATAACGTCCAGATTCAATCGCACTTAAATAAATGACAGGTTTCAATAAAGAACCGACTTGACGTTTTGCATCTAAAGCACGGTTAAAACCAGTAAAGTCTTGTGTAGAGCCAACTGCTGCAACAAGCTCACCATTTTCAGGATGGGCAATTAGTACAGCACCTTGTAGGTTTTTCAAACGTGCTGGGTTGCTGTTAGCTAAGCGATCTACTGAAGCTTTAAACGCATTTTGAACTTGTGTTTGAGTAATTGGGTCTAAGGTCGTAAAAATACGTAAGCCCTGATTGGTTAAATCACTTTCTTGATATTCTGTACGCAACTGACGACGCACAATATCTAAAAAGTCTGGGAATTTTGCAGGGCCTAAACTTGGTTTACTTAATACATTTAAAGGACGTGCAATTTCATCTTCATATTCGGCTTGAGTTAAATAACCCATCACACGCATGTTATTTAACACAGTGTCGCGGCGTTTTTTTGCACCTTCAGGGTTTTTCCAAGGATTATATAAAGAAGGGCCTTGTACCAAACCTACTAGATAAGCTTGTTGTGCAACGCTAAGTTCACGTAATGGTAAACCAAAATAAAATTGTGAAGCCAAACCATAGCCATTAATTGAGTAGCTACCGTTTTGGCCCAGATTCACTTCATTTAAATAGGCTTCTAAAATTTCATCTTTGCTGTAATGCAATTCGATGAGCAAGGCCATTAAGGCTTCATTAACTTTACGTTTTAGTGTGCGCTCAGGTGTGAGATAGAAGTTTTTAACTAATTGTTGAGTCAGGGTTGAGCCACCTTGACGCTTTCCACCCGTGATATTACTCACTAGTGCACGAGCCGTACCGCGAATTGAAATACCATGATGATGATAAAAATTGCGGTCTTCTGTAGAAATTAAAGCTTCAATAAGTGGTTTAGGGACATTATTCAGTTTAATGAGTACACGGTCTTCATTGTGTTGAGGATAAATTCCTCCAATGAGTAACGGTTCTAAGCGTGCAACGCCTGTTGAAGAGGGTTTAGTACTTCGAACTTCAACAACTTGATCATTTGCAAAACTTAACTCTAAGACTTGTTCAGGTTCAACACTGTCGCCGTAGTCAAAACCACGTGTGTGAATATACATGTTGCTGCCTTGAGCAACATAACTTCCCGATTTGTCATAATTACTTGAAGTTTTGTAACCCAGTAGCTTCAATTCTTGAGTGAAATTTGCTTGGGAAATAGGCGCGTTGTTATAAATTTCCAGAGGTCGTGCAAACACTTTGGCAGGAATATCCCACCGTTGTCCTTCAAATTTTTCACGGATAATATTATCTAAACGAATCAGATAGATACTAAGAGCAATAAAAGCACCAATGACCAAAATGGAAAAGATTAGTGCAAAGAAACCGATACCACGTTCAAACTTCATAAAAATGAGATAAAACCCTAACAATGCCTGTAATGATGCGATAGCTTGTCATCAATTTGCAATGATAAAACTGTGAATAATTGGAAAACTTAGATTGAATTTTACAGCATCTTGTAGTTATGTTTTTTTAAATTAATCAGGTTAATGTTATTATAGGCAAGTATCGCAGCGGAGCTTACTCATTCGTGCAAATTTCACATAAGTCCTTCAGAAACGTCGGGTTAATCGGTCGACCAGATAAATCATCAGTTGTAGAAACACTATGTTTAATTCATGATCATTTATTGAACCTAGGTTTAAACCCCATTTTTGATCAGGAAACTGCTGAATTAGTGCCTTATGATCATGCACAGGTAGTAAGCCGTCATTTATTAGGTGAAGTTGCTGATTTAGTTATTGTAGTTGGCGGGGACGGTTCTTTACTCCACGCGGCAAGAGCTTTAGTTCGTTACAATACACCTGTTATTGGTATCAACCGTGGTCGATTAGGTTTTCTAACCGATATCAAACCGTCAGAAGCGATTTTTAAACTTGACCAAGTGCTTCAAGGGCATTTTCAACTTGATCGCCGTTTCTTGCTTGAAATGGAAGTGCGAACAAATGGCGAAGTCATTTATGATGCCATTGCTTTAAACGATGTCGTTTTGCATTCGGGTAAGTCGGTCCATATGATTGACTTTGAACTCAACATTGATGGCCAATATGTTTATCGCCAACATAGTGATGGTTTAATTGTTTCGACTCCAACTGGTTCAACAGCGTATGCGTTGTCAGGTGGTGGACCAATTTTACATCCAAGTATGGATGCAATTGCATTAGTTCCCATGCATCCGCATACATTGTCATCACGTCCTATCGTAGTCGGTGGACAAAGCGAAATTAAGATTGTTATTCGCGAAAATCGGGTGTTACCAATGGTGAGTGCAGATGGTCAACATAGCATATCGCTCAATGTTGGAGATAGTTTACACATCCGCAAACATCCATTTAAACTAAGTTTATTGCATCCACCAGGTTATGATTTTTATATGGCCTGCCGTACCAAACTTGGTTGGAACCAAGATTTTGAATCTTTCCAAAGAGATGAATCATGAATATTGAACAAATGCTATCTATTTTAAACCCTGAGATTGTAGAGCGTTTAAAAACAGCAGTAGAAATTGGTAAATGGCCAAATGGCGTTGTTTTAACAAAAGAGCAGCGTGAAACTTGTATGCAAGCTGTAATTGCTTGGGAGTTAAAGAACTTACCAGAAGAGCAGCGTAGTGGCTATATTGACCGCGGTACAAAAGAAGAGGGTGAGGTTTGTGAAGATGATCACCACAAACATGAGCCAGAATTTAAACCAATTCGTTTTGTTTAAAATTTTATAAGACAGAAAACTTATTTTTTGTTATTCCATATAGCCTTGAATACCATGTTTTTCATGAGTTATAGCATATAGGCTTTTATTACTTTTGAAGGATCAAAAGTAACCAAAAATCCTTTGTATCACTGACGATACTTCCATGTATCGCAGTGATACGGTCGACATCCATGTCGACTTTCACGATAGCATCTGTTAACTACGCATTAAGATTGCTTGAATTTCTTGTTTCCCATAACACTTTTGCTTTCTGCATTGCTTCTTCAAAACCAGCAACAACGCCCATGGTATATAGCGCAATTCCCATTGTTTCAGTTACTGCCATTTCACCGTATTCATGGTGCTGTTGACCTAACCATACTGCTTTAAAAGTTGCTAAGTCTAACTCTTCTTCAGTTGGACTACGTTCAGGCGTGAGTTTTGGTAATTCGTGTTCATAAAGCTCACCATCTTTAATGCCACAAATGAGTGTTTTTGCATCTGGATTTCGCTCAAATTCTCCGCCTTCACCTTTAATCACAGCACTATTTTGATAGCCTAAGCGCAGTGCACTATGTTGATGAGAGGTTCTATACGCTGGATGGAAGATAGCTTGTAAGGTGGCTTTAGCATTAAAAGGATTAATTAAACGGGCTAAAGTATGAATAGGTGAGCGTAGACCCATTACATTTCTTAAAGAAATCAGTTCACTTAAAACTGGTGAAATCACATCTAGTGGTAAGTAGGCAAAATTTTGCTCTGCTAGTTGCGTGCGAACTTCTTGTTCAGAATGACAAATTTGATAACCCAGATATTCTAAAACTTGCTCGGTATAGACGCGGTTAAGCGTGTGGCCTGATGCACCATGCATAACAATCTTATAGCCATGCTGGGCGAGTGTGAGAGCTGCTAACAAAAACCATGGGTAATGTTTGCGTTTGCCTGCATAAGATGACCAGTCTAAATCAACGTCTAAAGGTTGAAAATTGAGTTGATCTCTAGTGGCTTGAACAAATCCCGCGAGTTCATCAATAGATTCTTCTTTAACACGAAGTAGCATTAAAAAAGCACCTAACTGAACATCAAGCACTTCACCTTTTAAAATCATGCTAAATGCTTGATAAGCTTCTTCATAGCTTAAAGAGCGTGAACCACTTTTTCCCTTACCTAAAATACGGACATATTGAGCGAATGGGTGTTCAGCATCTTTATAGATATTACGTTTAGTATTCATCGTGGTTCAAAAACAATAAAAATGATGGGATGTAGGCAGCTCAAAATGAAATGTCCACAAGTATTTAATCAATATGACATAAAAAACTGTCGAAAAAATATCAAAAGTGTTTCTTATACTAAAGTCTTAAGGCTGCATGAGTGTTTTTTGCGCGTATTAGCTAAAAATTTAACCGAATCATTATTTAATTCGAGTACACTTTCTCGTGCTTTTTTGAGCACTCATATCATAATTTTCTGTGATTCTCCTATATCTTCAGCTTTTTATTGAAAAAGTAAGAGGTTATTTCTAACTACTCAAAGTGGTTAGAAACTTCAGGTATTCTCCTGTTTTAGAAAACAACTTTTTTTGTTTTCATTGAGGTAGTAGGAAGGTTTTTTGTTTACAAAGAACCGTTTCCCTTTTGCGGTGTTCATGTGAAAGGTTAGGGCTGTGTATTCGTAAAGAATAGACGTTTCATTTTGGTATTTCCAACGGACTTGGAAATATAGATTGAAGTAAAGTTATGGCTAAAAAACCGATTTATAAATCACTTTATTTTCAGGTGATTATTGCGATTATTGCGGGTGTTTTGGTAGGGCATTTTTCCCCAAGCTCAACGCAAATTGTCAATGGTGTTGAACAGCATATCCCAGGTTTAGGTGAGAAACTCAAGCCATTAGGTGATGCCTTTATTCGTTTGATCAAGATGATCATCGCTCCAGTTATTTTCTGTACCGTGGTCAGCGGTATTGCTGGCATGGAAAGCATGAAGTCAGTCGGAAAAACTGGCGGCGTCGCGTTGTTATACTTTGAAGTTGTTTCAACAATTGCACTTCTCATTGGCCTTGTTGTAATTAACATTGCTAAACCGGGTGTAGGGATGAATATTGACCCTACAACTCTAGACACCTCGGGCATTCAAAAATACGTCAGTTCTGGTGAGTCACAATCTACCATTGATTTCTTAATGCACATCATTCCAGATACGGTTGTTGGCGCATTTGCAAATGGTGAAATCTTACAAGTCCTTCTTTTTGCGATTCTCTTTGGTTTTGCTTTACATAAGTTAGGTGATGCAGGACGTCCAGTTTTAAAATTTATTGATCAAGTTGCACATGTGTTCTTTAACATTGTGAACATGATTATGAAACTGGCTCCGATTGGTGCATTCGGTGCAATGGCATTCACCATTGGTAAATATGGCGTTGGTTCACTTGTACAATTAGGGCAATTAATTCTCTGCTTCTATGTTACGTGTCTACTCTTTATCTTCTTGATTTTGGGTACAATCAGCCGTATGAGTGGATTCAGTATCCTTAAAATGATTCGCATGATTCGTGAAGAGTTATTAATTGTACTTGGTACATCTTCTTCTGAATCTGTTTTACCTCGCATGTTGCGTAAACTCGAAATTGCAGGTTGTGAAAAGTCTGTAGTTGGTTTGGTTATTCCAACAGGTTATTCATTTAACCTAGATGGAACGTCAATTTATTTAACTATGGCTGCAATCTTTATTGCTCAGGCAACGAATACTCAGCTTGATATTCAACATCAGATCACTTTGTTATTAGTACTCTTAATCTCATCTAAGGGTGCGGCGGGTGTAACTGGATCTGGCTTTATTGTCATGGCGGCAACTTTGTCTGCTGTAGGACATATTCCAGTTGCAGGTTTGGCATTGATTTTAGGTATTGACCGTTTCATGTCAGAAGCACGTGCTTTAACTAACCTTGTTGGTAACTCTTTAGCGACAATTGTTGTTGCGAAATGGGTCGGTGCTTTAGATAAAGATAAGCTTAATGATGCTTTAAATAATCCAGATGAAGTCGACAGAAAAATGATGGAACCAAAAAGTCCTCAAGTCGCTGAAGGTCTAGATTAATTCAAAGAAACCTATATAAAAAAGGAAGCTAAAGCTTCCTTTTTTATTGGCTGACTGAAAAGTACAGTTTTAATGAGCAGCTATGCCATGACAGTTGCTAAAAAAATGATTAGCATGCACAGCAATGAGATTCGATAAAACAATAAAGCTGAAGGAAAATATTATGTTGGCATACGATGCAGATTTAGAATTATTCCGTGATAATTTTAAACGTTTTATGAGTGAGCATATTGCGCCTCACTACGAGCAATGGGAACGCGAAGGAATCATGCCTCGTTCAGTTTGGAATCAACTGGGTGAAAATGGCTATTTATGTGTAGATGTTCCAGAAGAATATGGTGGTTATGGGGTTCCAACTTACTATTCATTGATGCTGGTTGAAGAATCTGCACGTGCTGGCTTTTGTGCATTATCTACAGCTATTTCTTGCCACTCTGAAATTGCCGCACCGTATATTTTACATATTGGGACAGAAGAGCAAAAACAGCATTGGTTACCGAAAATGGTAACAGGTGAAGTTGTTGGTGCAATTGGTATGACTGAACCAGGAGCAGGTTCGGATTTACAATCAATGCGTACCAGTGCCATTTTGCAAGACGATCACTATTTATTAAA
The DNA here is from genome assembly GCF_000369825.1 of Acinetobacter sp. NIPH 542. Lineage (NCBI taxonomy): Bacteria > Pseudomonadati > Pseudomonadota > Gammaproteobacteria > Moraxellales > Moraxellaceae > Acinetobacter > Acinetobacter sp. NIPH 542. The sequence goes on along the minus strand of NZ_KB850206.1, from coordinate 2,057,216 downwards.
TGGTTCAAAAACATTTATTTCAAATGGACAGCATGCTGATCTTGTTGTGCTTGCAGTAAAAACTGATCCTCAAGCACGGGCGAAAGGTGTGTCATTATTATTGGCAGATACACATTTGGAAGGCTTTAAAAAAGGCACAAATTTAGACAAAATCGGCCTACATTCTCAAGACACATCTGAGCTGTTTTTTGACAATGTGAAAGTACCTAAAAACCAATTACTTGGTCAAGCTGGGCAAGGTTTTGCTTATTTAATGCAAGAGTTACCTCGTGAACGTACTGCAATTGCATCTACTGCAATTGGGGCAATTCGCGGTGCGATTGATTTGGCAACAGCTTATGTAAAAGAGCGCCAAGCATTTGGTCAACCCATTTCACAATTCCAAAATACACGTTTTGTTTTAGCACAAGCAAAAATTGATGAGCTTGCTACAGCAGCTTTTTATGAAAGAAACGTTGCCTTATATCAAGAAGGCAAACTAGATGTAGAAACAGCTGCAGCATTGAAAAGTTTCAGTAGTGATATGCAAATGAAGGTTGCAGACAACTTACTCCAACTTTTTGGTGGTTATGGTTATATGACTGAATATCCAATTTCACGTTTCTTTGTAGATGCCCGTATCCAACGTATTTACGGTGGTACAAATGAAATTATGAAAGAAATCGTAGCCCGTGGATTAATTGGCAAAGCCTAATTAAGCAGAGAAAAAACAGCCTGTCTTAGAACAGGCTGTTTTGTTTTTAACTATTTAGTCTTCTGCTGAATGACAGGATAGTTTTGTTGTTTCGGTAATTGCTGTAATGCATGATTGATCTTTCTTAAAAACTCATCGGCTTCATCTTGACGGAATGAGTCTTCGGTATATTCACTGCGCTTTTGAAAGACGACACCACAACCAGTTATTTCCATATTTTTAGGATTAAATGACCAGTCATTAGGATCCTTTAGGTTAATGTTTAAATCACTTTCACAACTTTTCCATAAACGTAAAAACTCATTTGATAATTCTGTTTTAAATCCTTTCGCAGGATAGACTGAAAATCCTTTCATTTCGGGATTATAAAACTGTATAAACATGTCTACTGGCATACCGCCCCAAATGATTGCTGTATTTTCTGGTAACGCAATAGCTGTTAAATTTTTCTCTTTTAAGGCATGTATTTGCTGAAATTCCTGCCTAAAATGTTGTGACTTGTAAGTGAGTTTAGTCTGGGCTGGCACGGGAATACCACGAACTTGATTGCTGGCAGTCGTCATATAGTACGGGGACGGATCAGTACCATTGCACCCCGCGATGAGGGGGCAGCCACCACAAGCCGTTAGACTGACACTAATAAAACTCAGTAGACCTAAAACAAGAATTTTATTCATTCTATTTTACTGTTGTTATGACATCTTCAGACAGTATAACTAATTCTCTCGATTAAGAGCTTTGTCTTTAAGAGGAGTGGAATGCTCCTCTTTTAATTTAAATGGGTTTTATTTAGTTGTTTGCTCTGTAGGCTCATCAAATAAAGATTTGCAGTTTTCTAAGTTTTGGCATGCAGCAAACATAAGTGCTTTCGGCAAACTCGCATACAAATTGGTAATATGTTGTTCAGCAGGGTTATAAAAATGCCAAGAAGTAAATTGATCTGAACGTTTATTTTCCAGAGCTTTAAAGAAATCTGTTTCGTTAAATTTATTATCAAGTTGAGTACGAGGTCCACCTTGCTCATGTGTACCGACCGTGGTCAAAAGCATCGTAGAATTGCTTTGTTTTTGACTTTGCCAATGATCTAACTTTTGAAATAACATGCCTTGGTCAAACCAAAGAGAAGGGCTTGCAGCAAAGTAACGCTGAAACGCATCTGGCTTTTGAAAAAAATGATAAAGAACCAATAAGCCGCCAAAAGAATGTCCATATAGGCTCTGTTGTTGACTATTAACTGGAAACTGTTTTGCAATTTCTGGTTTGAGTTCATCATTTAAAAAGTTGATGAATTTGTCAGCACCACCATATTTATATTTACCTTGTGCCTGAAATTCAGCAGAAGGTTTTGGTGTGTAATCATAAGCACGTTTTTGCACATCAAAAGTTTTTTGCTGCGGATAGCCAACCGCGACGATCATGAGCGGGTCTAGGCCTAATTTTGCTGAACCTGCACCAATTGACTGGGCAATATTGGCAGCACTTGGGAATGTTGCATTGCCATCTAATATATAAAGTACTGGATAACCATGTTGGGGTGGGGCAACGGGTGGTTTATAAATTTGAATAAGATAATCATGGCCTGTATTTTTAGATTTAATTTGAAATTGTGCCTGATTATTTTGAAAAACGATTTTTGATTGATTTTGTGTAGAAGTTTGAGCCAAAACAGAGCTGCTTATTAATGAGCTCAAAAGGAAACAGCAAGGTAAAAAGAAAAATGATTTATGCATAATGGGGAATAATAAAATTTATTATACAAATGATAAATGAAAATCATTATCAAATAAAGTAATTCAAGGAATGTGTGCAAAAAGGTTAATGAAAAAAGCTCTTACAGCCATATTGCCTAACAAATCAAAGCAGACTATTGTTATACTCTCGTTTAAAAGATGATTTTACTGAGGCTGCATTCTAATGATCAACGATGATCAAAACAAAACGACTTCTCTTAGTTTAGAACAAATTCGTGAAGATATTGATAGTGTAGATCAACAGATTCAAGAATTATTAAATCGCCGCGCAAGCCTTGCTGAAGCTGTTGCTAAAGCTAAATTTGCTTCCGAAGAGAATCCTTTGTTTTATCGTCCTGAACGTGAAGCGCAAGTCTTACGTAAAGTTATGGAGCGTAACCAAGGTCCTTTGTCTGATGTAACCATGGCACGTTTGTTCCGTGAAATTATGTCTGCTTGCCTTGCTTTAGAAGCGCCGCAAAGTATTGCATTTTTAGGGCCAGAAGGTACTTTTACTCAATCTGCTGTGCTTAAGCATTTTGGTAAAGATGCGGTTGTACGCCCGCTTCCAACGATTGATGAAGTCTTCCGTGAAGTGGAAGCAGGTAGTGCACATTACGGTGTAGTTCCAGTTGAGAACTCATCTGAAGGTGTTGTAAACCATACTTTAGATTGCTTTAAAACATCGAATTTAAATGTGATTGGTGAAGTTGAATTACGTATTCATCATCAATTTCTTGTTTCTGAAAATACACGTAAAGACAGTATTAAGCAGATTTATGCTCATCAGCAAACTTTGGCACAATGTCGCCAGTGGTTAGATGCACATTATCCGGGTGTTGAACGTGTTGCTTTAAACTCAAATGCAGAAGCTGCCCGCCGTATTCGCAACGAATGGCATTCAGCAGCAATTGCATCTGATATTGCAGCAGGCATGTATAACCTTGAAATCTTACATAGCAATATTGAAGATAATCCGGAAAATACCACGCGTTTCTTAGTGATTGGCCGTGAAAAAATTCCACAAAGCGGTAATGACAAAACATCGTTATTGATTTCAGCACACGACCGTGCGGGTGCTTTATTAGAAATTTTAGCACCATTTGCAAAACATAATATTAGCTTAACAAGTATTGAAACTCGTCCAGCATTACCTGAAAAGTGGGCATACGTATTCTTTATCGATTTAGAAGGTCATATCGAACAAGAGAATGTTGCTGCTGCGATTAATGATATTCGCCCAATGGTGAAAGAGATTCGTATTTTAGGTTCTTATCCTGCCGCTGTTCTGTAATCACTTATGTTGGAATAATGACATGCATCAAGGTAAGCATGTCATTATGCTTAAAAACAAATTGCTCAATGATTTAAATAACTTTGAGCAAAAGCAAAGTTGAAGTTATGTCACAACCCCTATTTAAAAAAGTTGCATTTATTGGTTTAGGACTCATCGGGTCGAGTTTAGCTCGTGTTATTGTTGCAGAAAAGTTGGCCACAACAGTTGTTGCATCTACACGCTCACAGAAAACTTTAGAAGATGCAAAATCACTTGGCTTAATACAAGAAGGATTTTCTGATCCTGTTGAAGCCGTGAAAGGGGCAGATTTAGTCGTTTTAGCCTTGCCAGTACGTGCTACGCAAAAAGTGCTTGAGCAGATTAAACCTTATTTGTCAGAAACCACAATTTTAACCGATGTGGGAAGTACAAAAGGTAATGTCGTTGATGCAGCAAAAGCTGTATTTGGTGAAAATTTACCAGCAGGTTTTGTACCGGGACACCCTATTGCAGGTAGTGAACACACGGGTGTTCATGCAGGTAAGGTTGATCTATTTGCAAATCACAAAGTAATTTTAACGCCGTTACCGACAAGTGCAGAATGGGCTGTTGATAAACTGATTCAACTTTGGTCAGCTGCTAAAGCTGAAGTCATTTGTATGGATGTTGCTAAGCATGATGAAGTGCTGGCACATACGAGTCATCTACCACATTTGATGGCATTTAATTTGGTCGAGCAACTTGCAAACCGTGAAGATAATCTTGATATTTTCCGTTATGCAGCAGGTGGTTTCCGTGACTTTTCAAGGATTGCGGCTAGTGATCCTCAAATGTGGCATGACATTTTCTTTGCCAATAAAACAGCAATATTAAATGCTGTAGATGGCTTCGAAAAGCAACTTACCGTACTTAGAAAATTGATTGAAAACGAAGATTCTCATGCATTAATGGGTTTACTCGGCCATGCTCAGGCAGCACGTCAGCATTTCAATCATATGTTAGCCAAAAAACCTTTAATGGAGAAAAATAAGGTGACACAGCAATTCAGTATCTTACCGGGAAATAAGGCTTTTAAAGGTAAATTTACCGTACCGGGTGACAAATCTGTGTCACATCGCTCCATTATGTTTGGTGCTATTGCCGAAGGCACGACTCATGTCACTGGCTTCCTCGAAGGTGAAGATGCTTTAGCAACTTTACAAGCTTTCCGTGATATGGGCGTAAGCATTGAAGGCCCTAAAAATGGTGAAGTGACCATTCATGGCGTGGGCATGCATGGCTTAAAAGCGCCAGCAAGTGCATTGTATATGGGTAACTCTGGTACAAGCATGCGTTTGCTTTCAGGCATGTTATCTGCACAAAAGTTTGATTCAGTGATGACAGGTGATGCATCACTTTCTAAACGTCCAATGGAGCGTATTGCTAAGCCCTTACGTTTAATGGGTGCGCAAATCCAGACAACAGGTGAGAAAGGTACACCACCTGTCAGCATTACGGGTAGCCAGCAATTAAAAGGCATTCAATACGATTTACCTATGGCATCTGCTCAAGTGAAGTCGGGTATTTTACTTGCTGGTTTGTGGGCTGAAGGTGAAACTTCGGTAACTGAACCAGAACCTACTCGTGACCATACAGAGCGCATGCTTCGTGCATTTGGTTATGACGTTAAAACTGAAGGCAATAAAATTTCACTCGTTGGTGGCGGTAAATTAGTAGGTACTGATATTCAGGTTCCATCAGACATTTCATCAGCTGCTTTCTTTATGGTGGGTGCTGCAATTACTGAGGGTTCCGATGTTGTTCTGGAAGCTGTAGGTATTAACCCAACACGTACTGGCGTAATTGAAATTTTAAAACAGATGGGTGCTGACCTGACCGTTGAAAATGAACGTATTGCTGGTGGCGAACCTATTGCTGATATTCATATTAAAGGTTCACGCACGCTTAAAGGTATTCATATGCCGGAAGACCAAGTACCTTTAGCAATTGATGAATTCCCAGCTTTATTTATTGCAGCAGCTTGTGCCGAAGGCCGAACGGTACTAACCGGTGCGGCAGAACTTCGTGTGAAAGAATCTGATCGTATTCAGGTTATGGCAGATGGCTTAAAAATCATGGGTATTGACTGCACGCCAACTGATGATGGCATCATTATCGAAGGTAAGGGTAAGTCAGGTGATTGGTCACCAATCTTTGCTGGTGGTGAAATTGAATCACATCATGACCACCGTATTGCTATGAGTTTTAGTATGGCGGGTCTTCGTAATTCTGGTCCGATTACAATTCAGGGTACTGAAACTGTGGCGACAAGCTTCCCAACTTTCACTGAGTTGGCGAATCGTGCAGGCTTAACAATCGAAGTTAGCCAATAACTTTTGACCTAACACATTTTATAATTGCTAACACAATAGCAACGGCAGCAGCGGGCTAAAGGCTTGGCTGCTGTTTGTTTATTGCTTATGCTAAGCGCAGATAATGATAAAAGTGTTAGGACAAAGGATGAAAAAATTACAATTTATTGCCAGTTGCCCACAACATGGGGTGCTTGATCATCCACCAAATGAATGCCATATCACTCAAGAATATGTAGCAGCTTTACTATTTAAACAATTGGGGCATTATGGTTTTGATGCACAGCACATTGTGCATGAGCATGAAAAGGTAGAAGTCAGTATAGATAATCATCTTTTACCCTTGTCTATTACTTGTCAAAAAACAGACCATGAAGGGCATTTGATGTGTGAAATTTCTGCCAATCCAGATGAAGAACAAGATTGGTTTGAAAAGATTGAAACACAAAGCATTATTCGTCAGCTTGCACAGGCAGTTGAAAATAGTTTGAAAGCTGATCATAGCTTTTCAGCATTTGAATGGAAGAACTAAGCATACGACTGTTAAGACTTATTCATGAAGTACGGCTTTTTAGAAAAGTCGTACAATCTCTTTAGATTAAAGATAAAAATACAAAATCTTTCCTGAAATTCCTACCTATCTTTAATGCATTGTGTATATTGAAATTATTAAGATATTTACATAATTAGAGTACGGTTTTCATGACACAAGTCAATATTGCAGCGTTATCTCCTCAAGTGGTTTGGCAGCATTTTCAAACACTTTGCACTATTCCTCGCCCTTCAAAGCATGAACAGCAGCTTCGTGAATTTTTACAAAACTGGGCTGAAAGTCGAAATTTAGAAACTTACGTAGATGAAGTGGGGAATTTGATAATCCGTAAGAATGCGACTGCGGGTAAAGAACATGTACCTGGAGTCATTCTGCAAGGCCATTTAGATATGGTCACACAAGCCAACACTGGCACAGTACACGACTTCTTTAAAGACCCGATTCGCCCAGTTCTTGAAGACGGCTGGTTAATTGCTAAAGACACTACTTTAGGTGCTGATAATGGCATTGGGGTAGCATTGGCTTTGGCAGTTTTAGATTCAAATGATATTGCTCATGGGCCAATTGAAGTTCTTCTAACTGTTGATGAAGAAGCGGGTATGAGTGGTGCACGGCTTTTACAGGCAGGTGTGTTAAAAGGGAAATGGTTATTTAATATTGATACAGAAGAGTGGGGCGAGTTATATCTCGGTTGTGCTGGCAGTATTGATGTTGAAGTAGAACAGCCACTCACATATGAGACAATTCCTGAAAATTTGACGGTAGTGAATATTCAGGTTGCTGGCCTTAAAGGTGGCCATTCTGGTGTAGATATTCATTTAGGACGTGGCAATGCCAACGTTATTCTGGCCCGCTTTTTAAATGAGTATTTAGCAAAGCTTAGTGGACGACTTGTTGAGTTTACAGGTGGTACAGCTCGTAATGCTTTACCTCGAGAAGCAGTCGCAACTATTGTAATTTCGCCTAACCAATTACATGAACTAGAAAAATTACTTGCTGAATATCAAACAGCATGGAAAGAACAGCTACAAGGTATTGATGACAATCTGCAATTAAGTATTCAACTGAATAGCACTGAAGTAACCGAAGTCATTACTCATCAACAGCAAAATGAATGGTTACAAGCTTTGGCAACAAGTCCATATGGTGTTGAAAGTATGAGTCAAGCTCTACCCGATGTAGTTGAGACTTCAAATAATATTGGGGTTGTAAAACTAAATCGGGAGGGCGGAAAAGCTGTCTTAATGGTTCGCTCAATGGTGAACCAAGAAGCTCAAGACTTTGCAGAAAAAATTCAGGCACATTTTAGTCAATTTAATATTAGCTCTACACTCACGCCGTTGGTTTCGGGATGGACGCCAAACCCAGATTCAGCGGCTTTAAAGTGCTTACAGCAAGCCTATCAAAAGGCATTTAACATTGAACCAAATCTTAAAGTGATTCATGCAGGCTTGGAGTGCGGGATTATTGCTGAACATTATCCAGATTTACAGATGGTATCGTTTGGACCGGATATTCAGGGAGCACATGCCCCGGGTGAGCGAGTTAAAGTAGATACTGTAGAAAAGTGCTGGAAGTTATTGGTGACAGCTTTGGCATCTGTAGAGTAATTTTTTAGGTTTAAGAAGCTCAGTCATGAGCCTCTTGAACTTTAACCTTTACATGAAAATGATCTGGATTTAACTCGACAAATTCGATTTCACAATCAATAAATTTTTCAATCATGGTTGCTTGAGTACGAGTGTGTTCGCTAATACATTGTGCGGTGAATTCACCACCTTGACCTAAAGCTAAAGGTAGAAGCAATTGATCTGCCAAATACTCATCTACAACAGCCTGTGAAGATAAATATAGCTTTACATCTTTTGCTAAGTGATCAGCTATTTGCTCCGCACTTTTGCGCATTTCACCTAAAGCTGTAAAAAGTTGAGTGTGATATTGATGAGCAACTTTCACATACATTGTATTGCCTTGGCTAACTCCATTTAAATGAAATTGCTGCTGAGAGCTTAAGTTTAGTTTTTTACTTAATGTGGTTAATTCACGTTGTGCTATCTGTGCTTCTTCTGAAAGATTTAATACAGCTGCAAAAGCTTCATTGCCTTGCAAAGCACCACGATCTAATAAATTTAAGCTGTTTCGATCTTGCCATGGCTGAACAGTAATCTGAATTTCACCAGCACCAATTGGAAAAAAGCCAGCTTTATTTAATCTAAAATCGACGTTAATTCCAATCTTCGCTAGAGCAGGTAAAAAGCAGTGTTCAATAAAATCTGCTGTTGGTGCAAGTGGATTATGTGTACCCCCTGAAATGGTGAGTTCGGTAGCTTCATTTTGTAATAACAAAACAGGTAGAAGCGTTTGTAGAACCAGTGTTGTACTACCCGCAGAACCGATTTGAAATTGATATTTACCACTTTGAACATGCTGAGGTGCGAAATATAAACGTTGGCTATGTAATTCAGCACCTTCCACATAGGCTTGGCTAATTTGTTGAGATGCCTGTACACAGACCAAATGCTGGCGCATTAAACCTGGTTTTTTACGTCCTGCACGTATATTAATTAATTCAAAGGGCTGACCTGTAATCATTGAGAGGGCAAGGGCGGTTCTTAAAATCTGTCCACCGCCTTCACCTTGTGAACCATCAATTTGGATGGTTTTGGGCATATTTGCCAAAGCTTTATTCACTTCTGTTTTCCTTATTTTCTAATTTAATGAACATACTGTCAGTACATGGTAATGCGAAGTAACGTGTGACTTTGCTTTTGACAAAGGTTTACTAGGTGCATAGTGCTGAGCCTGATAAGTGAATATCGATGCACGGCTCACATGCTGCCATAGCCGCCTGAATTATTTTCAATCCCTCAGATCGGAGTAACGCAGGATCTTGTACTCACCCAGTATGTCCAAACTTTGATTGTGAAAATGATTTCACAAAATCTATTGTTTAATCGATTAGATCAATTTGCCAATTAGCAGCCTGAATTTTAACGTTTAAGTCACGGAGTTTCGCACTGATATCATCCGCCTGCTTTTGTAAGCTAGAAACAGGAATGACTTTCTTCCACTTAATTTCACGTGAGCTATAACGATCAGGTTCTCGATGTGTATTGGCAATCGCATCTATTAAAATCTTATGCTGTTCAGCATAACTATCGCGCAAGCTTAATAGGGACAACAATACTTTGCCATCTTCCAGTTTTGCTTGTGCATTGGTCAAATGAATACGACAAATCAATTGATTGCTTTCCTGAGTTAAAGCGAATACTTGTTTGATGAGCTCATTTGGATCTTCACTAGGTTCATCACCTTCTTGTACCAATACATTGGCATTAATTCGTTGTTTTAACGAAGCAAGCTTTTTTTGTTGATCGCTTCGAAGTAAAAGTGCTTCTGCGAGTTTCATTTTATTTACCTTTTATTCAATATGTACAATCACTAAGTTTGAAATATCTTCTAATTGCATAGTAGTTTTTGCACATTCAGTAATGTCTTCTAAAGTTTCATCTTCATGCCAAGTTGTCATAAAGCAATGATCGGCTGGTGGTTGATAGTTGTAAAAAACTAGATATGTTTCATCTAGGACATCATGCCAAATAGAACACTCATACCCTGTAACCATTGCTTGAAGACAATGTTTGGAATAGACAATCTGCTCACAAATCCAATTACGCCATTCAGGCAGAATTTGAGCGGTTTCCACCACTAAGATGATGTAATAGGGTTGCTCAGGTAGAATCAGATACTTTTCTTCATTTGCCCTGATTCTATAACTTCGAATATCTAAACTATCTTTTCCCATGATTAACCCTTAACACACACCACTTGTCGTAAGGTATACACCACTTCAACCAAATCGCTTTGAGCTTTCATTACATCTTCAATTGGTTTATATGCCGATGGAATTTCATCAATAACAGCAGCATCTTTACGGCATTCTACACCTTCAGTTTGTGCAATCTGATCTTCCACGGTAAAACGTCGTTTTGCTTCAGTGCGGCTCATAACACGGCCTGCACCATGCGAACATGAACAGAAAGATTCCTGATTTCCAAGCCCACGGACAATAAACGACTTCGCTCCCATTGAACCAGGAATAATTCCATATTCACCTAGACGCGCACGGACTGCACCTTTACGAGTGACCATTACTTCTTCACCGTAGTGTTCTTCCTTTTCCACATAGTTGTGGTGACAGTTCACTGCTTCCAAACGTGCCTGAAAAGGCTTTGGTACAATCGTAGCCAAGGCTTTAATCGCAGATTGCATCATGATTTCTCGGTTCTTCATCGCAAAGCGTTGAGCCCAACCTACAGCAAACCAGTAATCATCAAAGTGTTCAGTTCCTTCAACCAAGTATGCTAAATCTTTATTTGGTAAATTAATAAAATGCTTCTGCATATCTTTACGGGCAAGTTCGATAAAATGATTACCGATAGCATTTCCTACACCACGAGAACCTGAGTGCAACATAATCCAAACATGATCATGTTCATCTAAACAGATTTCTACAAAGTGGTTTCCAGTACCTAAAGTTCCCAAATGTTTGCGGTTGTTGGTGTTTTTTAAACGTGGGTGTTTTGCGCAAATATATTCAAAATCTGCAACCAGATCGGTCCAAGCTTGATCTACCATTTCTGGTGGAGTTTCCCATGACCCACGATCACGTCCGCGCTTAGTCATTCCATGTGGGATTAAACGTTCAAGTTCAGTACGTAGGGCATGTAAGTTATCTGGTAAATCTGAAGCAGTTAAGCTTGTACGGGTTGCCATCATTCCACAACCAATATCTACACCCACAGCAGCAGGAATAATTGCCCCTTTAGTTGGAATCACGCTACCAATAGTTGCTCCTAAACCGAAGTGTACATCTGGCATTACAGCCATCCACTTATAAATAAAAGGCATTTGAGCAGTTTGCAATAATTGTTGTTTTGAGTTGTCATCAACAAGCACGCCTTTAGTCCACATTTTGATTGGCATACTTTTTTCATTCTGCAGAACTTGATAAGAACGTTCTTGCTGCTTTTGTTCAAATTGAGCTTGTTGGTTAATTTCTTCAATGACAGACATTTTCTTTTCCTTTCAAAGCCTGCCTGCCAAGCGTTTGCAGGCAGGTGTTATTCACAAGATCCCAATGATGTTGTGTGCTTTGTACTATTGCACTGAGTGTGCCAACTTTTTAAAAATAATATAATTAAAATATAAGTCATTGAAAATAATATATAAAAATAATTAGTTTCTCAGTCTGACTAATTTCTTTTGGAAATTTTAATATTTAAAAGATATCCAAAAATATATTTAAATATCTTTTTGGATATATGTATTTAATAGGCCTTACCGTTTTTATCGACTTTAAAAAGCTGTCCAGCTTCATTTAAAGTAAATTCATCAAAATCATTGGCTAAATAAAAATGACCTTTATAAAGCTGGCGAACTTCTTCAGTAATAGCTTGCTGCCCAGCTTTATCCTGATGTCGGGGGCTAAAATGCGTCAGAATTAAATTACTTAAAGATTGCTGTTCTGCAAATTCAGCCACCATTTTTGCTGAGCTATGCATTGGACCTTTGCCGACTTTATCTAAAACCGTTTGCAAGTAAGTCGATTCGTGAATAAGGAGTTGAGCATCTTTGCAAGCATCAGCTAATAGTTCAGGTTGGTCATTATCACCACCTATAATTGCATGAACTTGTTGATTTTGAACTTTGATAAAGTCTTGAGCTTTTAAAGTTTGCCCCTCAAATTCAACATTGTAGCCTCGTTTTAAATGACCCCACATATCGCCTTGAGGTACGCCAAGCTGAGTTAGAGCTTGGGTATCTAACTTCTTCTGAATAGATTTGATATAAATGCTAAAAGCAAAACTTGGAACACGATGGCTTAGTGGGTGTGCTTGAACAATGAATTCATCAGTGATCTGTTGTGGTTGTATTGCTTCATTTACATCAATAAATTGCAGTGAGTAAGGTAGGTGTAAGTCAGTAAGCTGGGCAGTGATTTCAAACCATTGCTGAATTTCTTTCGGTGCAATCACGATTAATGGTTTGCTACGGGCATTCATGCCTGCACTTGCCAATAAACCAACTAGGCCATAACAATGGTCGCCGTGAACGTGTGTAATACAAATGGCAACTAGGTGTTGTAATGAAAGTTTGGCTTGTTGAACGCGGTGCTGTGTACCTTCGCCGGCATCAATTAAAATCCAGTCCTTATTTTTGCTGTTACGAACTGCTAATCCTGAAACATTACGTGTCAGGGTAGGTACACCCGAAGATGTGCCTAAAAAAGTAAAATGAAGCATATTCTTGGAATTTTTTGGTCAAATGCGTATTGTATATTATAGACACTTATAAAATTTTATAGAAATTATGGCGGATGCAAAGAAAACAGTCGTTATTGGCTTTGTCGGTTCTACACTTGATCAGGGAAGAAAGCCAGATCGATGGCAACGTTGGCGCCCTACGATTAGCTTGTTAATGCATGAAGATTTGCTTATAGATGAATTGGTACTGTTACATGATCGACAACATCATAATTTAGTTAAATCTATAGCAGCAGACACAAAAGAAATTTCTCCACAAACTCAGGTTTCTGGACATAAGGTTAGTATTAAAGATCCTTGGGATTTTGCTGAAGTTTATGGTGCACTCTATGATTTTGTAAAAACCTATCTGTTTGATGTCGAAAAAAATAACTATTTATTGCATATCACAACGGGAACGCATGTTGCTCAAATTTGTTGGTATTTATTGATAGATGCGCATTATTTACCAGCTCAACTTATCCAAAGTTCACCTAATCAACCAAAGACCCCAGAAGGTGAATATAGAATTATTGATCTGGATTTGTCTCGATACGATGTTTTAAAACAGCGATTCGATGATGAACAAAAACAAAATTGGCAACAACTTAAAGCAAATATTTCTACTCATAATAAAGCGTTTAATCAGCTTATTGAGGAAGTTGAATTAGTTGCAACCCGCTCTAGTGCGCCTATTTTAATTATGGGTGCAACAGGTGTTGGTAAGTCTCATTTGGCAAAACAGATTTTTCAATTAAAGAAAGATAAATTTCAATTAAGCGGTCGTTTTATCGATGTTAACTGTGCAACCTTACGTGGTGATAGTGCTATGTCGACCTTATTTGGTCACATAAAAGGTGCATTTACAGGAGCAGCTGCATCTCGCGCTGGTTTATTAAAAAGTGCTGACCAAGGCATTTTATTTTTAGATGAAATTGGTGAGTTAGGGCTTGATGAACAAGCAATGCTGCTAAAAGCACTAGAAGATAAAAGCTTTTTTCCTGTTGGGAGTGATAAAGAAATTCAAGCCGATTTTCAGTTGATTGCAGGTACTAACCGTGATTTGCGTAATGAGGTTCAAGCTGGCCGTTTTCGTGAAGATTTATGGGCTCGTTTGAATACGTGGACGTTCTTTTTACCCAATTTAAAAGACCGTGTAGAAGATATTGCACCCAATATTGATTTTGAGCTACAGCGTTTTGCTGCAATTCATCAAAGACAATTACGTTTTCAACGTGATGCTTTAGAAACATATTTAAAGTTTGCTAAATCAGTAGATGCATCATGGCAAGGAAATTTTAGAGATTTAGCAGCGAGCGTAACTCGTTTGGCAACTTTATCTCATGGTGAGTTAATTCGTCGTGAAGCTGTAGAAAAAGAAATTCAACGCCTAAAGCAACTTTGGATTACTCAGGATGAATCTTACAATGGTAAAAATACAGATATTTTGTTGAACTATTTGAGTCCTGAGCAGCTAGAACAAATAGATGAATTTGATCAGATTCAATTACGAGGTGTGCTCAAAGTCTGTGAAAATTCAAAATCAATGGCAGAGGCGGGAAGACAACTCTTTTCAGTATCTCGTCAACAACGTAATACAACGAACGATAGCGACCGAGTGAAAAAATATTTGGCCCGTTTTGGATTAAGTTGGAATAATTTTTAGCAGTTACAGTGCTCATAAGTGATGGACATAGACTCAATCTATGCCCATCACATACACTTTATTTCATGATAATAAAGCGTGTAATGATTTGACGAAGCTGTTTTAAATAACCTGTAAAGAAGTGATTAGCGCCCGGTAAAATCGTAATCGGATGCTTTTGGGGTTTTGCCCATGCAATTGCATCTGAAAGTAAGGTGATGTCATCTTGCTCACCATGGATGAGTAGGATATCACCTTGAATTTCAGGAGTTTTATAGTGGCGTAAACCTACTACAGTAGCCGTTGGTAAACCGCATAAAATTAACTGTATAGGTCGTAATTCTGGATCAAGCTGTGCAAAGCATTTTGCTAGAACATGTGAGCCGAAGCTGAAACCACCTGCATAAAATGGTAGGCCTTCATGAAGCTTACGAACATGTTCAATGACAGCTAAGATATCTTCAGTTTCACCATGGCCTTCATCATGAACGCCTTCACTGCCACCTAGGCCGCGGAAACTTGGGCGGTAAACAATGCAACCATATTCATTAAAGATTTGGGTTAAAAGGGCAGGGACTTTATGTTGAGGGGTTCCACCTTGCAATGGGTGCGGATGACAAACAACCGCAAAGCCTTTGATTTCACCTTCAGGGCGGTCAACGAAAAGTTCAATTTTACCTACTGGACCCTGGATGAAAGTTTGCTCAGACATATAAGAACCGCTAAATAACAATACGTGATGCTATTTTACCGATAGTCGTCATTGAAAACACGAGTTAGCATTAAAAAATATCTACTGTTATAGTTGGTATTAAGAATAATTTTTTCAGGTTATGTATGCTTGCTTTAATTTCTCCTGCAAAAACTTTGGATTATGAAACAGCGTTACCTACAGATGAGTTTACTCAGCCTCGCTTGTTAGAACACTCAGCACAATTAATTGATGTTAGCCGTAAACTTTCTGCTTCGGAAATTGCGAGTTTAATGAGTGTTAGTGAAAAAATTGCCACATTAAATGTAGACCGATTTAGGGATTGGAAGCCCGAATTTGATTTTTCAAATGCTCGTCAGGCAATTTATGCATTTAAAGGTGATGTCTATACGGGTTTAGATGCGTACCATTTAAAAGATAAAGATATTGATTTTGCACAGCAGCATTTGCGTATGCTCTCTGGTCTATATGGTTTGTTACGTCCTTTAGATTTAATGATGCCTTATCGTCTTGAGATGGGCACTAAATTAAAAAATACGCGTGGTCATAATTTGTATGAGTTCTGGGGTGAAATTATCACAAACCAGATTAATGAAGATTTGGCAGCAATAAATTCTGAATTACTTGTAAACTTAGCTTCAGATGAGTATTACAAATCGGTCAATGAAAAGAAAATTAAGGCTGAAATTGTTAAGCCTGTTTTTCTTGATCAGAAAAATGGTAAATATAAAGTCATTAGTTTCTATGCGAAAAAAGCACGTGGTTTAATGGCTCGTTTTATGATTGAAAACCAATTAAATAAAGCTGAGGATATTAAAGCGTTCAACACCGATGGATACTACTTTGATGTTGAGAGTTCATCAGCAAAAGAGTTGGTATTTAAGCGCGATGAGCAAGTGGCTTAGCCTTACTAAAGTTAAACTCTCGTAAGCGGTAACTATCGTGAGGTGGCATGGATGCCACCGTTTCGCTGTATTACATGGATGTAATATCAGCGAAACAAAAGATTTTTGTTACTTTTCATCTTTGAAAAGTAAAATGCCTATACAAGTTGCACTAAAGTTACAACGGTAATTAAAGGCTGTGTTCTTGCAAGAAATAGATTATTTAAAGAAATAACCTGTTTCTGGTGAGCTTGCATTTGCCATACGTTTACGTGGCATACGACCTGCTAAAAATGCTTCACGTCCAGCTTCAACAGCTTTCTTCATTGCAGAAGCCATCAAAATAGGGTTTTGAGCAGCTGCAATTGCTGTATTCATCAGCACACCATCACAACCAAGTTCCATAGCAATAGCTGCATCACTTGCTGTACCAACACCTGCATCTACCAAAACTGGTACTTTTGCATTTTCTTTAATAATTGAAATAGTGTGCGGGTTTAAAATACCTAAACCTGAACCAATTAGACTACCTAAAGGCATAATCGCGACACAGCCCATACTTTCAAGTTCTTGCGCAATGATCGGGTCATCAGAGGTATAGACCATAATCTCAAAACCGTCATCAATCAAAGTTCGAGCTGCTTTTAAAGTCTCGGTTACATTTGGATATAAGGTTTTTTCGTCGCCTAGAACTTCAAGTTTTACTAGGTTATGACCATCGAGTAGCTCACGCGCTAGCATACAAGTACGAACTGCGCTATCAGCATCAAAACAACCTGCGGTATTTGGCAAAATTGTATATTTTTCTGGTGGAATGACAGACAGTAAATTCGGTTGATCTGGATTTTGTCCAATATTCACACGGCGGATTGCGACAGTTACGATTTCTGCACCACTGGCTTGAATAGCTAAATCCGTTTCATTTAAGTCTTTATATTTGCCAGTTCCTACCAATAAACGAGATTGAAAAGAACGTGAACCAATAATGAGAGGGGTGTCTTGCATGGATAACTCCGACTTAGCCGCCGCCAACAGCGTGAATAATTTCGATACGGTCATGTTGAGCAATAGTGATTTGCTCTAATTTGCTTTTAGAAACGATTTGCTGATTGTGTTCGACAGCAAAGCGTTTTCCTTCAAGTGCCATTTCCTGAATAAGTTGCAACAGGTTTTGACAAGGCGTGTCCGTTAATTCGCCATTTAAATAAATTTGCATGATCACATTCCAATTATTTTGCGTATTTGAGGGCATTCCAAGCCAAAACGAGCCATCCAGCTATCATAAATGCTCCACCAATTGGGGTAATTGCCCCTAAAATTCTCGGTAATCCAAGTGCCATGATATAGAGTGAACCACAGAAAAATAAAATACCAATCTGAATCAATATGAATGGCAACTTAATAGGGAACGTCAGGATGACTTTGCTTAAAATACCAAGTGCTAGTAAGCCTAAAGCATGGTAGAAAAAGTAGTCGGTTGCAGTATGCCACCAAACAAGTTGCTCTGGACTCGCGTGAGCTTTAAGACCATGTGCTCCAAAAGCACCCAACATGACTGCAAAGGCAAGATTAAGGGCTGAAATGGCAATCCACATAACAAAAAACGCAAATGAATAATGAAAGGCAACGTTATCATAGATTGGGTTGGCTAAACATAGCCAGATAAAACAAAAGGGCTAAACGCCCTTTTATTTTTAAACTTATTTTTTAGCTTGCAGACATAGCAATTTTAATTTTTTCCATTGCATTCTTTTCAAGCTGGCGAATACGCTCTGCTGATACATTATATTCGGCTGCTAACTCGTGGAGAGTAGACTTGTCATCATCTAACCAACGACGTTGTAAAATATTACGCGAACGATCATCTAACTGATCCATTGCATCATGTAAAGCAGATGTACTTTGCTCTTCCCAGTCTTCATTTTCAACTAAACGAGCTGGATCATAGCGATTATCTTCAAGATATAATGCCGGTGCAGTATGCGGAGTGTCATCGTCGTCGTCGCCTTGAGCTTCGAAAGCAGCATCATAAGCGGTTAAACGACCTTCCATCTCCAGAACTTGTTCTGCAGTAACATTTAAGTCATTCGCAATCGATTGAGCTTCTTCGAGCGTTAATTTTTTACTCGATTTTTTTAAACTACGTAAATTGAAAAATAATTTACGTTGTGCTTTGGTCGTTGCAATTTTGACAATACGCCAGTTACGAATAACGTATTCGTGAATTTCTGCTTTAATCCAGTGGACGGCAAAAGATACAAGACGCACGCCCATATTTGGGTCGAAACGCTTCACGGCTTTCATTAAGCCTAAATTACCTTCTTGAATAAGGTCGCCTTGTGGTAGGCCATAACCTGCATAGCTGCGCGCAATGTGAACGACGAAACGTAAATGCGACATTACCAGCATTTTTGCGGCATCAAGATCTTGGTCATAATAATAACGTTCAGCAAGTTCTTTTTCTTGCTCGGCCGTTAAAATAGGAATCTGATTGACAGTACTGATATATGCACCAAGGTTTACACCGGGCGCAGACAATGACAGGGGCATCAATTGATTGCTGCTGTCACTCATGATTTCTCCTTGTAGGATCGGATGGGATAACCAATAAATTCATCTTAATTTGAATCAGCTTCATAATTAAGGAAAATTGGGTAGAGAAATGTAAAATTTTATGCAATTTCTAATCTTTTAGTTTATCAAAGAATCATTGAGTTTCAATTAAATAGTGAAATTCTCTTTCAGATATATGTGTTGTCTGACACATAAAATGATGTAAACCACAGTAACGAGTTACATCTATTTCACTATGAGGGTCAGAAGATTTTAATAAGAATAGCTGTTTACCTGATACTTTTTTGAGTTCGCGTTTTAGCATTAATAAAGGCATTGGACAGGGTTGGCCCAAAGCATTAATTTCAATGGGTGCTGTAGTAGAAGAAGTGTTGGTCATTCATCATCAAAACAACTAAAAAAATTATTCTAACAAATTTTTTTATAAATGCTGCACATTTTATAAAAGAAGAAACAAGCAATTACCTATAAAAAATATTGTAATAAGCTGTTTAAAAAAACGACTAAAAATACGGGGAATAATTGAAAAAAATTCTATTAATTGTCATAAACCCGTGGTAAGCTCGAACCGTTTTAAGATTTACCACACACTTAAATTGGTTTAAAAATCTTATAACAAATGGATGTAACCGGAAATTGTTGATAGTTTTACAGAATGATTACAAGCTTTAAGATTATAAATATTTTAAACACTTGTTTGCTCTGCTGTTTGCAACACCGGAAGGTCCTTTTTTCAACATCTGAGGATTGACTTATGACAGCTCGCGAACAAGGCGTAGTAAAGTGGTTTAACGACACTAAAGGTTTTGGCTTTATTCAACGTAACGGTGGTGATGACGTATTTGTTCATTTCCGCGCAATCGTTGGTGACGGTCACCGTTCTTTACGTGACGGCCAACGCGTAGAATTTAGTGTAGTACAAGGTCAAAAAGGTTTTCAAGCTGAAAACGTTCAGCCTTTAGACTAATTCATCTTTTTGATGAATCATGGACGCTCCAATTTTTGAATTGGGGCGTTTTTGTTTATAATGATCTTCTCATTAGAGAGATTGTTTGTTAGAGCACGTATTTATGACATCTGGTTTTGAAACCTTGAATTTACATCCGCAACTTAAAAAGGCGATTGATGCTTTAGGGTTTAAGCAAATGACCCCGATTCAGCAAAAGGTTTTAAAATATACGTTGGGCGGGCATGATGCGATTGGGAGAGCGCAAACAGGAACAGGTAAAACTGCTGCTTTCCTTATTAGTGTAATTAATGACTTGTTACATAACCCAATTCAAGAGCAGCGTTTTCGTGGTGAGCCACGTGCTTTGATTTTGGCGCCTACGCGTGAATTGGCATTGCAAATCGAAAGCGATGCAAAGTTACTCACAAAATTTTCAGATTTACACATCGTGACACTGTTGGGTGGCGTAGATTTCGATAAGCAAAAGAAACAGTTGGATGCTAATTTTGTCGACATCATCGTTGCCACTCCTGGGCGTCTAATTGATTTTGTAGAACAAAAAGAAGTTTGGCTCGATCAAATTGAATTTTTAGTCATCGATGAAGCTGACCGCTTATTGGACATGGGTTTTATTCCTTCTGTAAAACGTATTGTGCGTTATTCCCCACGTAAGGAACAACGCCAAACGCTCATGTTCTCGGCTACTTTTAGTTATGATGTACTTAATTTGGCAAGACAATGGTTGTTTGAACCAATCACTGTTGAGATTGAGCCTGAGCAAAAAACTAACAACGATGTTGAGCAGCGCGTTTATGTAGTTGCTAAACAAGATAAATATCGTTTGCTACAAGATATTTTACGTGAAGAGCCTATCGATAAAGTTATGATTTTTGCGAATCGACGTGATCAAGTACGCCGTCTTTATGATCATTTAAAGAGAGATGGATATCGGGTCGGTATGCTTTCAGGTGAAATTGCTCAAGATAAACGTTTAAAAATGTTAGAGCAGTTTAAGCAAGGTAAAAATAACGTCATGATCGCAACTGATGTTGCAGGCCGTGGTATTCATGTTGATGGCGTATCTCATGTGATCAACTATACTTTACCTGAGCAATCAGATGATTATGTACATCGCATTGGACGTACAGGTCGTGCTGGGTCACAAGGTGTAAGTATTAGTTTCTTATCTGAAGATGATGCTTTTTACTTGCCGGAAATTGAAAAAGCAATTGGTAAGAAATTACCATTAACCCGTCTAGACGGTTATTGCTAATAAAAAAATCCCAATCAACTGATTGGGATTTTTTTTGATTAATTAATTTTACAATAGAACGTAAGGGTTGTTTGATAATCATCATCTTTTGCAAGTGATGCATTTTTTCCAGTTAAAGTGCCAATTACACCAGCCGCTGCTTCAACCATTTGGCCAGTTTTTTCGCTTACAACATCTTTTAATACACCGTTGTATGTTGTTTTTTCATCTACTACAACAGGGCTGGTGCTTTTTGAACAAGTTTTTTGAGCGGCAGTAATCGCATTATTTTTTGCAATTAGATTCGTTTTACCAATACCTGTGACTTCAAATTGATTATTTTCTTTTTGAACTGCCAAAGTGTTCTTAGGCGTAGTGGCACAAGCACCTAGCAATAAAACAACACTACTCAACGCACTCGCTAAAATTATTTTTTTCATGTTTCACCTAATATCATTAATCGTCAAAAGATCTCACTATTTGAACACAAGTTTTCTAATTGATTTTGAAGACGTTGTATAAGTTTTGATGTTTTGTCTTAAAAAAATGTCAAAGCACGAACTCGTTATTTTTATGTTCTAGATACAATGGTGGATTATCTGTAGATTATGCTAATCTATTTTGAATTTTTTGAGTTAGATCAATATTAATGGCGGATTCAGCAATACAGATAATTCATCAGAATATTCACCAACGTCAATCTATTGGTCAATTGATTGAGCCTGCTCCAAATGCAGATCAATTAGAGTTGGCTTTTCAAGCTGCGTTAACTGCTCCTGACCACCATAGACTTAAACCAACACGTTTTGTCGTTATCGAAGCTGACCAACGTGGTGCTTTTGGTGAAGTTTTAGCAAAAGCTTTAGCCGATTTAGGTGAAACCGACTCAGCACAGCTTGAGCGAGTGAAGCAACATCCTTTCCGCGCGCCTTTACTCATTTTGGCGCTTACGCAGCTGCAAGATCACCCTAAAGTTCCACATTTTGAACAGATTTTAAGTACTGGAGCTGCTGTACAAAATCTTTTATTGTCTTTACAGGTTCAAGGTTTTTCTACCATGTGGCGTAGTGGGGCTGTTGTCGAGTCAAACTGGTTAAAACAGCATTTAGGATTGCAACCGCATGATTTAATCTCAGGTATTATTTATGTGGGTACAGCAGCTAAAGCGATTGCACCGCGTGCAGATATTGAAAGTAAAGAATTCGTAAAAGTTTGGCAGGCATAAAAGTCTGTAGAAGTAAGAAATAGGATAATAAAGCATGACTGAATTTAAGTTTACAGATTTAGTGGAACCTGTTGCGGTCGATAAAAAAACAGCATTACGTATTACTGTTTTAGGTGGAGGCAGTTTTGGTACGGCAATGGCGAATTTAGCTGCACGTAATGGCTGTGACACCATGATCTGGATTCGTGATGCTGATACAGCTGAAGAAATCAATAAAACCCATATTAATAAACGTTATTTGCCAGACTTTGTTTTAGAGTCCTCATTACGTGCTGTGTCTGACCTTGAACAAGCAGTATGTGATCGAGATATTATTTTAGTGGCTATTCCTAGCCATTCATTTCGTGATGTCTTAAAACAAATTGCTCCTTTTATTACTGCACAAGCGATTGTCTCTCTAACCAAGGGTGTGGAGGCTAAAACTTTTAGCTTTATGAGCGATATTATTCGTGAAGAATTGCCAGAAGTTCCTTATGGGGTATTGTCTGGACCAAATCTCGCTAAGGAGATTATGGCGGGAATGCCATCTGGTACTGTTATTGCCAGTGATTCTGAACTCGTTCGTTATGCTGTACAGCATGCTCTGCATAGTGCGTTATTCCGAGTTTTTGGTAGTGATGATGTGCATGGTGTTGAACTGGGTGGAGCACTTAAAAATATTTATGCCGTTGCAATGGGAATTGGTGCAGCTTATAAAATTGGTGAAAACACCAAGAGTATGATTTTAACGCGTGCTTTGGCCGAGATGAGCCGTTTTGCAGTTAAACAGGGGGCAAATCCATTAACGTTCTTAGGTTTATCTGGCGTTGGTGACCTATTTGCAACCTGTAATAGTCCATTAAGCCGTAATTATCAAATTGGTTATGCTTTGGGTTCAGGTAAAACACTTGACCAAGCGAGTAAAGAATTGGGGCAAACCGCTGAAGGAATTAATACGATTGTTCAGGTACGCGGTAAAGCAGAAGAACTAGACGTATATATGCCAATTACCAATGCTTTATATGAAGTTATCTTTGAGGGGGCGCCTCCTTTAAATATTGCCTTATCTCTCATGAAAAATGGGCACCGTAGTGATGTTGAGTTTGTTTTACCTCATCATGAAGTCTGAAGAAGAAATGTCATAAATTACGGTTATAATGCAAGAATTATTAACAAGGAATATTTATGCAACTGACATTAGTTCGTCATGGGGAAGCTGCTCCTCCAGTAAATGGTAATGATACTAAACGTCCACTTACTGCTCGTGGGCATGCTCAAGCTGAACAGACAGCAACATTTTTAAAAGATATTGTTAAGCCTGATATTTTTGTAGTGAGTCCATTATTGCGTGCTCAAGAAACATTAGCGCATATTCAAACTTATTTTAAAGATGTTCCCGTGCTGTTATGCGATAAAATTAAACCGGACGATAATGCGAAAGAGGCGGTTGAGTGGTTGTCTCAGGTTCCGTATGAGTCAATTGTAGTCGTGTGTCATATGAATGTAGTAGGGCATATTGCTGAACTACTGACTCATGAAAACTTTAATCCATTTGCACTTGCCGAAGCTCGAATTTATGATCAGGCTGTGATTGCTACTGGTTTATCAACACAAAAAAATAGTTTTGTACCCACAATATAATTAAAAAGGTCATTTAGCCCATTATGCTGTATTTATGGATGCCTGAAACCAATGGAATATGGCATTGGTCTAACGGAGAAAACTGGTTGCAGGCAGCAAGTCTTGATCAATTAATACAAGATCTGCAACTACATCAAGGAAAAGAAGCTGTCATCTTTTTCCCTAGTCGCCATGCTCAGGTACTCCAGCAGCACATGGCAAAGTCTCATTACAAGCAACTCGGGGCAGATGGTGTTAAATATTTGCTTGAAGAATTTGTGACTTTGCCGATTGATCATATGAAAGTGGTTCACCATTTTCATGCTGATCAATTGACCGTATTAGGAGTAGCAAAAACAACAGTAGAAACATGGCAACATGCAATGGCTTTGCTGCCTATTAAGCTCGTTGCTTTATTGCCAGACTTTTTAATTTTACCGGAACCTCAAGATCAGCAAGTAGTCTTATGTAATATTGACCAGAAATTACTTGTGCGTGAAAGTAAATGGGTCGGTAATTCGCTAGATGATCTGGGATTATTTTTAGAGTTCCAGCCGGTTGAAACACATTATCAATATAGTGGTTTGACATCAGAGCAATTAGAGAGCTTGATGGCAGCATCAAGTGCTGAGCAGCGTTCAGAATTTATTTATCAATTCCAGGCTTTAGATAAACCTAAACAGCATCCTTTTAATGTTCTACCTAAAGCTAAAGGGCAAGAGCAAACGGTCTCGGGTTATTGGAAAGCATGTGCTGCCGTTATTTTAGCAATTATAGTGGTTCAGTTTAGCTATGACTTGTTGCGCTGGGTAAAGTTAAAAAATGTGGCTAATCAAACCGCTGAGCAGACGATAGAGCAATATAAATATTGGTTTGGTTCTTCTAGTCGTGTGAATGAGCAGAACATAAAAAGCCAATTTGAAAGTCATTTACGCATGAGTAAGCAAGGTGATACACAAGCACTTTCTTTATTGAGTCGTGTTGGGCCTATTTTAATGCAAAGACAAATTTTAGCTCAGCAGTTAAATTATGATGCATCAATATTAACAATGGCATTAAAAGCAAAGTCGGCAGATGATTTGCAAGCTTTAACTCAGCAACTTAACCAGCAGGGATTCAAAGCAGAGCTCGGTAATGTTCAAGCCGATGGCGGTGGGGCAATAGGTGTGGTGAAAATACAATAATGAAAATGATAACTCAATTGCAAAACCGCTTTGATCAGTGGGTTGAACAGATCGTTCAATATTTGGATCGCTTAACTGTACGTGAACGTATTATGGTGGTCTTTACTACAATCTTTGTCGTTGTGGCTATTGTAGGAGCATCACTTTGGAAAATGCATTCTTTGGCAGAGCAGCAACAGCAACGATTAAATGATTTAAAAGATTTGATGGTATGGATGCAGAGCAATGCGGTTACCATGAAACCCGCAAATGAACTTGAGTTGGGTCAATCGGAAAAAATACAACGTGTAGCTCAGCAGCAAGGCTTAACGGTCACTTCTCAACAAAATGGTGAGCAGTTACAAATTATTGTTACTCATCAGAATTATGCAATTTTAGCGAACTTTTTAACCCAACTTGCACAAATGGGCTTAAGTATTCAAAAAATGGAAATGGTTTCAATTGACGGACAGATTAAATTAACAGCGACGGTTCAATAACATATTAAAATATGGTGTTCTTAAGCATGGTGTTTTGTGCTGCCTGTGCCTATAATATGCCTACCTAAAATCAGTAGACTGTGATTGGTATGTTATATTCACTTGCTCGCCCGATGTTGTTTAGTTTAGCACCAGAGCGTGCCCATGAATTAACATTATCTATGCTTGATAAAGCACATAAGTTCGGCCTACTACGTCAAAGCGTAGAATCAAAACCAATAACCTGTATGGGAATTGAATTTCCAAATCCGGTAGGTTTGGCGGCTGGACTTGATAAGAATGGTGCACATATTGATTCTTTAGCCGGACTGGGTTTCGGTTTTATTGAAATTGGAACAATTACACCGCGTCCTCAGTCGGGTAATCCACAACCGCGATTGTTCCGTATTCCTGAAGCTAAAGCCATTATTAACCGCATGGGTTTTAATAATGATGGTGTTGATAAGCTTGTTGAGAACGTTAAAGCTTCAAAATTTAAAGGAATTCTAGGCATTAACATTGGTAAGAATGCAGATACGCCTGTAGAAAAGGCTGTTGATGATTACCTGATTTGTCTTGAGAAAGTTTATAACTACGCTTCTTATGTTACTGTTAATATCTCATCTCCAAATACTAAGAACTTAAGAAGTTTACAAAGTGGCGATGCATTAACTGAATTATTGCAAACATTAAAAGAAAGACAACTTGAGCTTGCCGAGCAATATAACCATTATGTTCCTTTGGTTTTAAAAGTTGCACCTGATTTAACAGCTGAAGATGTTGAGTTTATTGCAGCACAATTATTGCAATTTAAGATTGATGGTTTAATCGTTACCAATACGACTTTATCTAGAGACGGTGTGGAAAACCTTCCTAATGGTAACGAATCGGGTGGATTATCAGGTGCGCCTGTTTTTGAAAAAAGTACCGAATGCTTACGTTTGTTTGCCCAAACGTTAAAAGGACAAATCCCGTTGATTGGCGTGGGTGGAATTTTGTCGGGTGAACAAGCAGCAGTCAAACAGCAAGCTGGAGCAACATTAGTACAAATCTATAGCGGATTGATTTACACCGGTCCTATATTAGTAAAACAATGTGTTGCAGCCATGACTTAAGTGAATATGAACACAATTGATATCATTATTCTGATACTTTTGCTCATTGGGGGGCTAAACGGTTTGCGACAAGGATTTATCAAAGCCTTTGCGAACTTGGTAGGATGGATCATTGCATTAATTATGGGTGCAAAATATGCTGTCCTTCTTGCGCCGTCCATGTCTGGTTTGAGTCATGATCCGGTTGTTCAAAAAATTGCAGCTTTTGCATTTATAGCACTTCTGATCATTGTTTTAACATGGATCGTCACTGCATTTTTAAATGGCCTCTTGAAAAGTCTGAAATTGGGGCCATTAAATCGTTTAGCAGGTGGTGCTTTTGGTTCCTTAAAGGGCTTGTTGGTTGTGTTGATTACAATGCAAGGCGTTGGGCCTTGGGTTGAGAGTTCACCAAGCTGGAAACAGTCCGTACTTATACAATTTTTACTGCCTTATGCACCTTTAGCAACTGAATTGTCCAAAGATGCTGCAAGTGAGGCATTTCATCAAATAACATCTGGAGGTAGTGCATCAAGCACCCCTTCAAAACCAATGGACGAATCGGAAGATTTAGAAAACCGATCCGACCATTCGACAAAGAATCCTTTTTATTAATTCCTAGCTTGTCTGCGAGGTTGCTATGTGTGGAGTTGTTGGTATAGCCGGTAAATCGCCAGTGAACCAAATGTTGTTTGATGCTTTAACGATGTTGCAACATCGTGGGCAAGATGCAGCTGGAATAGTAACCTGCCATGAAGGCCGTCTTTTCCTTCGTAAGGATAACGGTATGGTGCGTGATGTTTTTCATACTCGTCATATGAGAGCATTACTTGGTAATTATGGTATTGGCCATGTACGTTACCCAACTGCTGGTTCTGCTAGCAGTGCTGAAGCACAACCATTTTATGTGAACTCACCTTACGGTATTACGCTTGCACATAATGGTAATTTAACCAATGCCGAAGATATTCATGATGACCTGTTTAAAACAGATTTACGTCATATGAATACGGACTCTGACTCAGAAGTTCTTTTGAACGTATTCGCGCATGAGTTGCAAAAGAACGGTACTTTAAATCCTACACCAGATGATATCTTTCACACAGTTTCTCGTGTACACGAGCGCTGTCTAGGTGCATATGGCGTAGTGGCAATGATTACTGGTCATGGTTTGGTTGGTTTCCGCGATCCAAACGGTATTCGCCCATTGATTTATGGTTCACGTATGACTGAAAAAGGCGAGATGGAATATATCATCGCTTCTGAATCAGTTGCTATTACAGCACTTGGTTTTAAAATTGAGCGTGATATTGAACCAGGTGAAGCAATTTTCATCAATTCAGATGGTGAATTGTTCTCAAGACAATGTGCAGCTAATCCAAAATACCGTCCATGTATTTTTGAATATGTTTATTTTGCACGTCCTGATGCCATTATTGATGGAATTTCAGTTTATAAAGCTCGTTTAAAAATGGGTGAAAAACTTGCCCACAAAATTTTACGTGACTGGGGTGAGGACCATGATATTGATGTGGTTATTCCAATTCCGGATACGAGCCGTACTTCAGCATTAGAACTTGCAAATATTCTAGGTGTGAAGTTCCGTGAAGGTTTTATGAAAAACCGTTATATCGGTCGTACCTTCATTATGCCAGGTCAGCAACAACGAAAAAAATCAGTACGTCAGAAATTAAACCCTGTAGAACTTGAGTTTAAAGGTAAGAATGTTTTACTGGTTGATGACTCAATTGTACGTGGTACAACCTGTAATGAAATTATCCAGATGGCACGTGATTCTGGTGCAAAAAAAGTATACTTTGCGTCAGCAGCACCAAAAGTGATGTATCCAAACGTTTATGGTATTGATATGCCTGCTAAAGCTGAGCTTATTGCTTCAGAACGCAGTGTAGAAGAGATCCAGGAAATTATTGGTGCTGATCGTTTAGTTTTCCAAGAATTGGAAGACTTGAAAAATGCTGTACGTACTAGCAAGGTACCTGATCTAACTGAGTTTGATTGCTCTGTGTTTGATGGCGTTTATGTAACAGGTGATATTGATGGTGCTTATCTAAATAATTTGGAGCAGAAGCGTAATGATTCTGCTAAAAAGAAAAAAGATGGCTACATTGATGTGAATGTTGATGCTGCTTCTGTAGATTTAACAGGCATTAAAGAAGAATAGAAATAGCTGAAAAAAGCGGGTGTTTCCCGCTTTTTTCTTTTATGATGAAAACTAACAATGTAATTGGGAATATTTACATTGAAAGAAGTAAGCCACTATCTAATCGAAAATAAGAATATGGCATGGTCCATCACTATGTGTTTGGTTGCTGTGCTGCTTACTATTTTTATCTTAAATTTAATTTTAGGTTTACTCGTTCATTTTTTTGATTATAGTCAGCCCATCTGGTGGCACACCTTAAGTCCTTATTTCGTCGCGCTATTACTTTTTATTATGGTTTGGTCGGTAGTTACTGAACTTTATATCTTGCGTAAAGGTGGACATTCTTTAGCAAAACAACTGAAAGCGCGTCGTTTAGTAAAAGAAGAAAGTACACCAGAAGAGCTTGAAGCATTAAAAATTACTGAATATTTGGCGCAAAATTTTTCACTTAAAGTTCCAACCTTATATGTTTTACCTGATGAAGTAGGCGTAAATGCACTTACGGCAGGTTTTCACCCTAAAGATATTGTGATCATTTTGACATGGGGAGCTTTGCAAAATCTGGATAAACTTGAATTATATGGTTTGTTAGGTCATGAGTTTAATCAAATTTTATCAGGTGAGGCTGTTGAGAATACTAAATTAAAGATTTTATATAGTGGATTAACGACATTTAGTCAGTGGGGTAGTAAATTAGCGAAACAAGGTTTTAAGCGCTACAGTCCAGGTTATAAACATAAATTTGAAACAGTCTTTGTTGCAGTGGGTGGTGTTATTTGGCTAGCTGGAAGCCTAGGCGTATTAATTACCCGATTTATTAAATATTTAACTTTAAGTGGGCGCACATTCCGTAATGATCAAAAAACGGTACGATTATTAAAAAATAGTGCTAATACGCAGACTTTGTTGCGTATTTATGTTCACCATTCTGGCTCACAAATTCATAGTGCCTATTCTGAATCAATCGCGCATATGTGTTTTGCTAACTCACTGAGTCCGCAAAGTTGGATGAATATTCACCCAAGTATTCGTGAACGTATTTATGAGTTAAATCCGACTTTGCTACAAGATTTACAATTAGAAAATTTAAAAAAGCTTCGCAATCGTCCGTTATTTAGTTTATTTCATTTTTTAGAAGAATCTGAAAAAGAAATTTATGTTCCATGGTCATCTCCACAGCCTTTGCCTTTATTAAGATTATCACCCATTAGTTTTGCATTAAATGATGCCATTAAGCCTCTTAGTAGTGATGTGCGTCGCAATAAAAAGCGTCCTGAGCTAATTCAGCGTGCACTACAAACTGCTACGGGTTCCCGCGAGGTAATGGTCGCTATTTTGATGATTCGCCAATATCGAGAATTCATCCCTAAAGATGCACCAGTTAGCCATGCCATTATTGATGCTTTATTAAATCTTGATGGGCGTATCCATATTCAGATATTTCATGATGCTTGTAAAAACATTGGGCATATGCCGGCAAGTATTGCGCGACAATTTCTAACAAAACTAGCGCTTATTATTCAAGAAGATGGTGAGATTGGTTTGCTAGATGCGCTTTTGCTGGAGCGGGTTAAATATGAGTTGAATTTAATGCCGTTACATTTGCCAACAGCATTTGAAGAAGTAAAACCTCAAATTGTTCGTTTAATTGATGCCTTGCTTCATGTCCAGCAAATTAATAGTCCAAATCAGTTAGAAGTACGTGAACGTATTTTGCGTTCGCTACTTAATCCAGATGAAATGTATGTCTATGATGAGATTTCAGACGAGCCTTTAGATTTGGCTGAAATTTTAAATGACATTGCAGGTTTGTTATTGCGTGACCGTCTTAGTATTCTTGCGATTGCAGAAATGTGCTTGTGGAGTGATCGTATTATCACACAAGACGAACTAGATGTACTTGAATTACTTTATTGGCGATTTGGCTTTGAGACAGAAGAAATTGTTGAGCAAATGCAAAAAAGAAATAGTGTGATGATTATTTAAAAGACATCTACGATTATAAAAACAGCTGAACGAAATAAAACACTGAAAAAAAAACTCAAGCCCGTTAGAATGTAGCTTAAGCAGAGGTATTGATTTAAACATGATTGGGCAGCAAAGAAATATATTGGCGACTTTAGGAATTGATGTATGGATTCCTAAGACACAGGCGTGCCAAAAAAATAATGCTCAAAGCCTTTGGCGAGATCATGTTGTAGAAGAACCAGAACCGATCATATTACCCTCTGTAGAACCCATAGTTCTTGAGCGGCCTAAAAAGCCACAAATTAACGATATTCCAAAAGTTGAACCTGAAATTGTGGCGCCTGTTTCAATACAGGCTCAACCCGTTATAGAACCTCACAATCATGTGCAAGCACCTGCCATTAAAATTGCATCATTTGAGTTGCAGGCTTTTTCTCTTGAAAAATGTGTTATTTTTTTAGATGTTACAAATTTAAGTGAAGAAGAAAAACAGCTTTGGAATAACATACAAAAAGCGAAAATAGGGCAGTATGCTGAACTAAAATGGCCTTTTCCTTTAGCTGCGTATCAAGATCAGCGGGGAGCTGGTTCATATATACAAGGCTTCTTGGATGCTGTTGCAGCAGATAAAAAGATCTTATGTCTTGGTGAATGTTCTTATATTCAGCATGCCAATATCATCCATTTAGCAAGTTTAAAAGAAATGCTGGAGAAACCACTCCTTAAAAAAAGGTTGTGGAAATTAATGCAAGATAACAACGAGTAGTAGGGATTTACATGAAAAAAGTTGTAGTTTTTAGCCAAATTGATGAAGAAATTTTGTCTCGATTACAACAGGATTATCATGTTGTAGTTCTTAACCCAAAATTGGGTGATATTAATGAACAAATAAGACAACACGTTGTAGATGCTGATGGGATGATTGGTGCGGGGCGAGTACTGAATGAAAAAAATCTTGCGCCTGCTCAAAAACTAAAAATTATTTCATCTGTAACGGTAGGCTATGACAATTATGATGTGGCTTATTTAAACCAAAGAAAAATCTGGTTAGCAAATACCCCCCATGTTTTAACTGAAACAACAGCTGATCTTGCTTTTACATTATTACTAAGTGCTGCTAGAAAAGTACCTTTTCTGGATCATTGGACTAAACAAGGTGAATGGAAAAGAACGGTAGGGCCTCAGCAGTTCGGTTTAGATGTTTTTGGAAAGACATTAGGTATTATTGGACTTGGCAATATTGGTGCTGCAATTGCACGTCGTGGTTTTTATGGATTTAACATGAATATTGTTTACCATAATCGTCGTGAAAAGCCTGAATTGGCTGAGCCATTAAATGCAGAATATCTTGGTCTGGATCAATTGCTACAGCAGTCTGATTTTGTAGTCACTGCAGTTGATTTAAATAATGAATCGAAAGCCTTAATGGGTAAAGCGCAGTTTGAGCTTATGCAAAAACACGCTATTTTTATTAATATTGCCCGTGGTTCAGTAGTTGATGAGCAAGCTTTAATTGAAGCTTTACAGCAAAATCAGATCTTTGCTGCTGGCTTAGATGTGTATGAAAAAGAACCTTTACAAGATTCGGGTCTTTTTAAATTGCCGAATGTAGTGACTTTGCCTCATGTGGGATCGGCTACTGCTGAAACCCGTAAAAAAATGGCAAATCTTGCTTATAGAAATTTGGTTGAAGCTTTAGAGGATAAAACACCTAGATATTTGGTAAACCAAAACTTTATATAAGTGATTAATAACACTTCATTGCAAAACTAGTCGATTTCGAGTGATATAGTAAAAGTCTATTGATTGAAAACCAATTTTTGTGGTTTACATCAATAGGCTTTTTTTATGGTTTAATTTTAATAGAGAAAAACTTTTGAGATTTTTGCCAGTTATTTTAAGTGCGACTTTTATAGCAAATGCTTCGTATGCACAGTCTTTCGACCCTCAGCCATCTGCGAATCAGGTGGAAATTCCAAATATTGGAAGTGGAATAGGCTTGCTTGATCAACAAAAAGAAAAATTTATTGGTGAAAAAGTTTTCCGTGAAGTTCATAAACAAATGCCCGTTATCCAAGATATCTGGCTCGAAGACCAATTTTTTCAAGTATTTTCAAGTATTTTAAGTGAGACTCAACTTGGTCAACCTATTGGTCTAGTTGTTATTAAAGATCCACAAATCAATGCATTTGCTGTTCCGGGCGGTCTATTTGCGCTTAATACAGGACTTATTGCTTCAGCTCGCAATATTGATGAAATTGCTGGGGTGATGGCGCATGAAATTGCACACGTATCACAAAGACATTTTAGTCGTTCAGAGGAAGCCTTTAAGGGACAAACGTTATTAAGTTTAGCTGGGCTTTTAGCAGGTGTGGCCATAGCTGCACAGGGTGGCGGAGATGCAGGAGCAGCAGTGATGTTGGGAACGCAGGCTGCATTAATGGATAGCCAGTTAACATACAGTCGAAATCAGGAGCGTGAAGCTGACCGTATTGGCATGCAATATATGTATGCAGCGGGTTATAACCCGCAAAGTATGGCAGACTATTTTGAAACAATGCATCGTGCGACTAGTCGGGTAAGTTTTTTACCAGATTTCTGGCTGACCCATCCATTAACGACTGAGCGCATGAGTGAGGCCCGACTTCGTGCGAACCAGATGCCTAAAGTCAAAAATCGCATATATGATGCTGATTTTGAAATTTTAAAATGGTACACAATGGTAGTTTCAAATCAGGCTACCGAAAACCAACTACAGAGTTTAGCCTCACAAAAAAATATTGCGGGTCTTATTGCTTTGGCAGCTTTTTATGTAAAACAAGGTGATTATGCACAGGCGCAGTCTACTTTAGATCAAGTCAAATCTAGTGGAAAACCTCTTGTTACACTCTTGCAGACCGATATTTATCTGGGGCAAAACAAGTTAGATCAAGCCTATACTTCAATTGCTTCTACACAAATGACTATGCCTGAAAATAGGGCTTTTAGTTATAAGTTGGCTGAAGTGTTGCTGCGGCAAGGAAAATTTTCACAGGTTCAAACTCTTATTCAACGGTTTATCAATAAAAACCCAAGAGATATCCAAGGTTGGCAATTTTTGCAGCAGGCTGCTAATTTGGACAAGACAGGACCATTGAGAGCAGTCAATGTTTTACGCTATCGAGCAGAAGCTGAATATTGGTCGGGGAGTGAAGAGAATGCGATTAAATCGATGTTGCATGCTCAGCGATTAGCAAAAGACAATCAAGCAATGTCGGCTAGAATAGACAGTAGATTGAAACAAATGCAAGATGAGCGAAGAATGAAAATTTGAAATATATCTTTCAAAAAATTTAAATATATAAACACGCCCAAACTAAAAGAAGCTTTGGTTTGAGGGAATATAAAATTTAAGAGAAGAGATTAAGCTAATTTAGCTTTAATTTTTGCTGAAACTACAGAAGGATCGGCACGCCCGGCTATGATCGGACGTAGAGAATTCATCACCTTACCCATATCTTTCATGCTAGTTGCTTCTTGAGCAGAAATCGTTTGCTCAATGAGAGAATCAAGCTCTTCCTCAGTCATAGCTTCTGGTAGAAACTGAGATAAAATCTCAGCTTCGGCTTGTTCTTTACTAGCTAAATCATCACGACCAGCACCTTCAAAGGCTTTGATCGATTCTTTACGTTGTTTAATTTGCTTTTCAATGACCGCAAGAACCTGAGCGTCGCCAAGCTCTATGCGCTCATCGACTTCGATTTGCTTAATTGCTGCTTGTAGACTACGCAAAACCGTCACTGTTGCCATATCTTTGGCACGCATAGAAGTTTTTAATGCATCAGTAATTTGGTTTTTTAAAGTAGTCATAATTCAGCAGTCAATCACAAATTAATTAGTAAAGGCGAGTAGTACGTACAGATTCGCGAGCCAATTTCTTTTGGTAGCGTTTAACTGCAGCAGCTTTTTTGCGCTTACGTTCTTGAGTTGGTTTTTCGTAGAATTCACGTTTACGAACGTCAGCTAAAACACCAGCTTTTTCGCATGAACGTTTGAAACGACGGATAGCTACGTCAACTGGTTCGCCTTCTTTCAACTTAACTTGTGGCATGTAAAATCCTCTAGATTATGGATAAGATCAAGCACACTATTGTGCCGGATCACAAGTGAAGGTCAGTATTTTACTCATTTACAACTCATATCACAAGTCTATAATAGCGATTGCAATATTTTGACTCATATAAAAGGCAGTTTTGATGATTGTTTTAGGCTTGGAAACTTCTTGTGATGAAACAGGGTTGGCACTTTATGATAGCGAACTCGGCTTGCGGGGACAGGTTCTTTATAGTCAAATTAAACTTCATGCCGAATATGGTGGAGTAGTACCTGAACTTGCTTCTCGAGACCATGTTCGAAAATTAATTCCCTTAATGAATCAATTGCTTGAGCAAAGTGGTGTAACAAAACAAGAGATTGATGCTGTTGCTTATACACGTGGTCCTGGCTTAATGGGAGCCTTAATGACAGGGGCTTTATTTGGAAGAACTTTAGCTTTTTCTTTAAATAAACCTGCCATTGGTGTTCACCATATGGAGGGGCATATGTTGGCACCTTTACTCTCAAGTCAACCGCCTGAATTTCCATTTGTTGCTTTATTGGTTTCAGGTGGGCATACACAATTAATGGCAGCTCACGGTATTGGTCAATATGAACTTTTGGGTGAATCTATTGATGATGCAGCTGGAGAAGCCTTTGATAAAGTTGCAAAAATGATGAGTTTGCCATACCCGGGTGGTCCTAATATTGCGAAATTGGCTTTAAGTGGTAATCCATTAGCGTTTGAATTTCCACGACCAATGCTTCACCAAGGTCTAGATTTTTCTTTTAGTGGTTTAAAAACAGCTGTTTCTGTGCAATTGAAAAAATTGAATGGTGAAAACAGAGATGCTGACATTGCTGCGTCATTCCAAGAAGCAATTGTAGATACCTTGGTAAAAAAATCAGTAAAAGCCTTAAAGCAAACTGGACTTAAGCGTCTAGTTATTGCAGGTGGAGTAAGCGCTAATTTACGATTACGTGAACAGTTGGAAACTTCATTGGCTAAAATTAAGGCACAAGTTTATTACGCAGAACCTGCTCTTTGTACTGATAATGGGGCAATGATTGCTTTTGCAGGTTATCAACGTTTAAAAGCAGGCCAGCATGATGGTTTGGCTGTAACCACAACACCACGTTGGCCAATGACTGAGTTGTCTATTCCTGAGTAAAACTATTCATCTTCAAAGGCCTGTTGGTTTTCAATATCTATATATTCGATATAACCACGGCCTTGAACTTCATTGCCGAAATAATTACCGGTAAATATATAACTACTTGCATATCCTCGCCCATGACCGTAGCGGAGTGGGCAGTCAATTTCTGCCTGAATATTTAAAATAATTTGTTTGGCTTCATTTCGAGCAATCCACGAAAAGAATTTAGGAAGTCGCATCTTTTGCCCAGTCGGTGAGATGTAATCATCAACTTGGTGAGAAATAATATCAAAACTGACATCTGTATAAACTTCTGCGGGTCGATCAAGATACCTAATATGCAAAGTATAAGCCGCTGTCTGACCTGCAATATCTGCTTTGGTAAGAAGAAGTTGAGTGGTCTCATTTAAATTGATAATTTGATAAGTAAAAAAATCAAGCGGCAGTTTATAAGCATCAGGAATAAGTTTATTTGCGATGGAATGAGCCCCAACTGCTCGAGCATATTCATAAGTGCAGAGCCCCTCACTTTCAATACGTTCTGCTTGATAGGTTAAGAAACCTTTAAACTTTGCCAACAAACTAAAATGATCATAAATCGGTGTTTTGATAAACCATGAAACATGTGAGGTAACATCAATATCAAAGTCGAAATTAAGACCCTCGTAGTGTCCATTAATATGAATTTTTGGGAATTTTCCTTGAATTGAAATTTCCTGTCCTAGTTCGATTAAGCTTCCATCTTCATTAATTTTTGTATCTTCAGGAATGATATAAGCCTTAAGCAAAGCTTTCTCTACTGCTGCGGTACTTGAAAAGAAAGTCGCTGTTTTTCGCGGATTTCCATGAATTATGTCATCATGATCAAATGCAAGAGCACTAGGTGTGCCTAATAAAATCATAATATTTAAATAGCGATGCGGCTCTGGCAAAAGTGGGAAAAAGATGCCGTAATGAGTCCAGCTATAATATTTTTCATCGACTCTGGGCTGGATAATATGAGACTGAGAGAAAGGAAGAGTTGAGTATTTTTCTGCTTTATCTATAACACTTTGCGCGAACAATAAGCTTTGACCTAAAACTTTGCTGCCTATAGAAATTTTGGGCAATTGTTTTTTCATATATAAACCTAAATGAGGATAGGACTATCTTTGTTTTAGGTTATGAAAAACAACTATCAAAACTAAGCGGTTTTCAGGCCAAAGCTAAGGCTTTGCGGGACATTTTGTTTAATTGTTAGACAACTCTTTTAAGCCATTTAAACCAATCCAGTGCTTAGAAAACTGATATGCAGCACGTCCTGAGCGTTGACCACGCATTTGACACCAACGCAAACTTTCAGCGCGAACTTCATCATTAAAAGCCATATTTGCTTTATCAAGATAATGCTCTACGATTTCTAAATATAAATTCTGGTCCATTGGGTAAAAAGATAACCACAAACCAAAACGATCTGACAAAGAGATCTTTTCTTCAATCGCTTCTTGTGGGTGTAACTCAGTGTATTGTGGTACATCGACCTTGGTTACAGGTGTGTTCTCATGCATGAACTCTGGTAACAAATGACGGCGGTTACTGGTTGCATAAATAATAAAATTACTTGAACCAGACTGTAATGAACCATCCAATACACTTTTTAAACTACGGTAATTTTCATCTTCAGCATTGAAAGCTAAGTCATCACAATACACGATGTATTTTTCAGGTCGGTTTTGAATGAGTTTCTGAACTTTAGGTAAATCTGCCAAGTCATCCCGCTCAATTTCAATTAAACGTAATCCTTGTGGGGCATACTCAGTTAATAAAGCACGCACAATAGATGACTTTCCTGTACCACGCGAGCCAGTTAAAAGCACATCATTTGCGGGTAGACCATTTAAAAACTGCAAAGTATTTTGAATGATTTTCTCTTTCTGACGTTCAATACCTTTCAAGTCATCCAGATAAATATTTTTGGGTGTATAGATGGCTTTAAGTTGCTGATTTTCCCATCTAAAAGCAGGTGCATTAAAATCTGTTTCTTGTTTAGGTTCAGGTAAGACCTGCTGTAACTGATTTAATACAAGTGATAATGTTTGAACTAAATTATCTGGTAAATCAATGGTAGCCATGGTAAGTCAATCATGTTAAACAGTAATTTACTAGGATACTAACACCGAAATTAACAGGCTGACAAAAAAGTTATTGTCTATACAGTTTATCGGTTTTGCAATTGATTGAAATCTTCAGACCGCGCATAGTGTTGTTATGTCTATTCAGTAAAATCATCTGTGAAGATGAGGACGAAATATGTTTGAAAAAATACGCAGTGATATGAATCCGCATCAGGCCTACCGTATCAAAAAATTACAACGTCAGTTAGACATGGCTGAATCTTACGAAGAGTGGAAGTCTTTTGCATTAAAACTAGATGAAGAAACAGGGGTGCAAGAGTGGAAATTTGATAATAGTTCGCCTTACTTCGATGCAGAACTCATTTCTTATAGATACACTTTACTGAAAAGATATCGCCAGCAACATCGAACGCTAGATCTTATTTATTTACTCAAAGAAGGTCTAACCTACGATATTGCAAATATTGGTCACCCTATGCTGTTTGCTGCAACGCATGTGGGAACGAAAAAGTTAATTGAAGATTATATTGAAGAAGTTAGCCAAAGCTTGGCCTATATTGCTTCAAGTGAATGTATTACTTTCCAACGAAAAGAAAAAATTGAGTTTTTTGAAAATTGTGAAAAAGCATATGGACAACCAGCTCTTATGTTCTCAGGTGGAGCGACTTTAGGACTTTTTCACACTGGAGTATGTAAAGCGTTAATTGAACAAGATTTAATGCCTAAAGTATTGTCTGGCTCAAGTGCAGGGGCAATTATGACAGGCATGCTCGGAACTTCAGCCAGTGAAGATGTTCAAAATTTATTAAATGGAGAACAATTCTTTAGTGATGCTTTTCATTTTAGAAAACTTCGTGAACTCATTAAAGGAAATGGTGGAATTGCCGATGTGCACTATTTGAAAAAGTTCCTTGTTGAAAATCTGGGTGATCTCACATTTGAAGAAGCATTTAAAAAATCTGGTTTAAACATTAATGTGGCAGTTGCACCGTATGATGCAACAGAAAACCCGCGCATCATGAATGCCATTATGACGCCTAATGTTTTAGTGTGGAGTGCTGTGTTGGCTTCATGTGCTGTACCTGTGCTATTTCCACCCGTACGTTTAACCAGCAAACGTTATGACGGTGAACATACACCTTACATGGCAAACACAAAATGGGTAGATGGCAGTGTAAGAAATGATTTTCCGCAAGAAAGAATGGCCCGACTTTATAATTTAAATTATACCATCGCCAGTCAGGTGAACCCGCATATTGTTCCATTTATGCAAAATGATGCAGACCGCTTTCGTAAAGATGTTTTAAGTTGGCCTGAACGGATTTTAAGACGTCAAGGTAAAGTGTTATCCATGGGACTTATGGACTTTACACGTCAAAGACTTGGTTCTATTTCTCCGATTAGACGATTACTTGATCATGGCTATGGGGTAATGGGGCAGCGTTATTAT
Organism: Acinetobacter sp. NIPH 542; assembly: GCF_000369825.1. NCBI lineage: Bacteria > Pseudomonadati > Pseudomonadota > Gammaproteobacteria > Moraxellales > Moraxellaceae > Acinetobacter > Acinetobacter sp. NIPH 542. The sequence continues at coordinate 2,017,804 of NZ_KB850206.1, read as the reverse complement.
GGTGATGTGAATATCATTGCTAAATATGGCTTGAGTCACTATACCTATACTTTGCAAAACCCACGGCCACATTTGTTTAAACGCTTACAGCGAGAAGGGGAACGTGCGACTTGGCCAAAAATTTCTTCGATTGAGACCCATGCTCGTATTGGCAAGACGATTCAACATTGCTTAGAAGTTTTGCGTTTTGAAGAAAAGCAACAACAGCCAGAGTCTTACTATGCTGAAGCATGATTTTGCTTCGCATATACAAAACTTAAAAAGTGTGACAAAACCTGCAAGTACCGCTTTAGGGCGGTATCTATGGACATGCAGCATAGATAACAAAGACTATTGGTTAAAATATCATTTACCTGCAACAGATGTTCAAAGTGAGCAAGATTTCATTCATGAACAATTGATTTACGAAGAAATTACTCATAAGAAACCCGCGTGGCTTTTACCTCATAAATTAATCGAAGTTGGCGCCATTCCTCAATTAAACCATTCTTTAGGTAAAGTTTTAATTTTACCCAATACTGATTTGTGGTTTGGTTCATTGTCTCATGAAGCGGATTTAACTGATGTATATCATAAGATTTGGTCCGCACTAGATAAGCTCGCAGAACTCCATGAATTTGGTTGGATTCATGGAGATATTAAGAAAGAACATTTTCGAAAGTTTGAGCAAAATCCTTATTTGATTGATTTTGAGAAAACCCGACTTATATCGAGCTCAGATTTAAGAATGGATGCTACACCACGATATATGGCTCCAGAGCTGTTTAGAGGCGCTTCTAAGGATATACAAAGCGATTTATACGCATTTGGTATCGTTCTATATGAATGGTTAACTCAAACTCGCTTAGAAGCAGGAAGTTACTATGATTGGGCAGTATTGCATTGTCAAAATTTAACCATTCAATTACCCACACAACTTATGATTTTTTATCCATTACTTTCGGGTTTATTGCAAAAACAACAAAAAAATAGGTTTGCAAACGTGTTTGAAGCGATGAATTATTTAAAAGCACATTCAAACTTATAAAAATCATTGATCTAGTATCTGTATACAATTTACACGGTCAGTTTTTTTTAGAAAAAAAACACTTGTCACTGTTAGATCTTATCGCTAATATACACAGCCATCGGGGGCGTGGCGAAATTGGTAGACGCACTGGATTTAGGTTCCAGCGCCGCAAGGTGTAAGAGTTCGAGTCTCTTCGCCCCCACCACTTTAAGTTAAAACTTAAAGGTAATGTAGATGTTAAGTCATCTATGTTTTGGAAGAGGATTGGTGTAATGGTAGCATGACGGTCTCCAAAACCGTTCGTCAAGGTTCGAGTCCTTGATCCTCTGCCACATTTATTTTAAATAAATGTCCCAGATGGGGGCGTGGCGAAATTGGTAGACGCACTGGATTTAGGTTCCAGCGCCGCAAGGTGTAAGAGTTCGAGTCTCTTCGCCCCCACCATTAAAAGAAGCAAGACGATGTTCTTGCTTTTTTTTATGATTAAATCATGAGTTGTTTAATCATAAATATAGAGGATTGGTGTAATGGTAGCATGACGGTCTCCAAAACCGTTCGTTAAGGTTCGAGTCCTTGATCCTCTGCCAATGATTTAAAAATGAAGCTCCTGTTTAGGAGTTTTTTTATTGCCTGAATTTCTAAAGTTCAAATTATTTAAAGTCTTTTTTATATTTTTTTATTCAGTCATCTCATGCGTTCTAAGTGCTGATCTTTCTATTCTTCTACAATTTATCTAATTCGATGTAAGTTGTTGGTTAGGTAGGGGATGTACTAAGTTTTAGTTGCACTATTAAGTTATTGTTTTTGGGTTTTTTATTATAATTTATAAAATTTTTCTCATAAAAAGCTTGAATAGAAATTTATTTCAGGTATCATGCTCTTAACTAGAAAAAAGTCTTGTTAGTAAATCTTCTTTAAAGTATCGTAGTTTTAGTCATAATCCTTCGTTTTTTAAGATCTTAACTCAATTTGTTATTCTTTTTTCAAAGTTATGTTAGTGTCATTATTAAATGATACTAAAATATTAGAAATCAGTAGGATATATCATGTCTAATACAGTAAGCGGTACAGTAAAATGGTTTAACGAAACTAAAGGTTTCGGTTTCATTCAACAAGACAATGGTCCAGACGTGTTTGCACACTTCAAAGAGATCTCTGGTTCAGGTTTCAAAACTTTGCACGAAGGTCAACGTGTAACGTTTACTGTTACTCAAGGTCAAAAAGGCCCAAATGCTGTAAATATTATTCCACAATAATATTTCAGTAAGAAAAAAAGCACTATTTAGTGCTTTTTTTATTTTAGTCTTTTAAAAGAAATTTCGTTGTTCTTTTAGAAGCTATAAAAGCCCTCTATGAGAGGGCTTTTTTATTTTCTTGTTAATATAAATTATTAGTAATAGAGATATGGTAGATTAAAAAATCTTTAAATAAAGAAATTTTATATTTCACGGAATTGTTAATGAACGTTCGCTTGTGTTATGCCAGTCAACGAAACGAAAAAAATGAAGATTTATTGCAAGATTTACGTGATATTTTGACAGAAGCACGAGATTTCAATGATTTGAATCAAATTTGTGGGGTGCTCTATTACGCAGATAATGCTTTCTTTCAATGCTTGGAAGGTGAACGGGAGGTAGTTGAACGATTATTTGAAAAAATTCAAAATGATCAAAGACACTACAATGTTAAATGGTTGTGTACATATTCCATCGAGAAGAACTCTTTTCAGCGTTGGTCAATGAAATATGTACAGCGTAATACAAATATTGAATCTTTCTTTTTAAAGATGGGAGAAACTAGTTTTAATCCCATTCGTCTTGATGAGCAAAATTTAAAAATTTTCTTAAATGAATTATTAAGTGCTGAACAAACCAAAATTAATACAGTTAAGAAAGTAGGTATGGTTAAGCGTGGGGTGAACCCTTTTTAGCTATTACACTGATATGGATGGTCTTAAATTTAGGAATCATTTTAGTCATTACTAGGTAGACAATCACTGAACTGGCGAGCATCCATATCACTTCTAAACTTTGACTAATTACAAACATTGCCCAGTAAAAAAAACTAAATAATGCGAGACATAGTCCGCTACCTTTGTAATACCAAGTAATAAATATTCCAAAAAGTGCTGAAGAGAGCAGAAGGTTAGTCGTCTCATTCATTCCAAGGTAGTTAAAGAAAATAATCAGTAAGCATAAAGCTAACATTGATAGTAAATATACAAATATATTTTTTGCAATAAACATTTTCTATACCCTATCTGATGATTAAAAAAAGATCTTTCCTCTGTTTCCAGAGGAAAGATAGTACATATTAATTTTTTGAGATTCTTTTTCTATTATTAAGAGTTTTTATATTAATAAAGATAACGTTACCGTTTCTCCAGATCTCTTCATTAATACTCAGCTTTCTATTTAATAGTAAAGAGTGCTTATATGTACTGAAATTAATTATAGGAAAAACAATTGGTTGTGTTGTACTCTTTGGCTTACATGATTGTGAGAAATTGCCTACATTTGTATAAAAAATATACAAATTTTACAAAATAAAATTAAAGAAAAATTATATTTAACAAATAGTTATTTGATTTTATTGTTAAGGTGGGCTTTACATAAATAACAAAAAGTAACATCTACTTGATGAAGATAATTTTAAAAATGAAAAATATTAATTTGATGGCAGATACTATGTTTGAATAATTTTTAACGATTGATAAAATATTTTATTCTTAAAATATATTCTTTATAAATAAAATTTATATTTTTGGATGATTTAAATACTTTTTTGTGAATTGAAATACTAATATACCTTTATAGTATCTATATATTTTAAAATAAGTTGCTTTTAAAATTTCTTAGAAAAATACGATTCAACATACATAAAGATAAACAGAATAGTTTTGCAAAGTTTGAATATTAACCAGTGTAGATATGACTACACTGGTCTGATGATGTGTGAGTGAGTTAATCTGAACGTGTAGCTAGCCAATGACTCATTTCTGGCCAAACCGCAGTAGGGGCTTGGCTTCCAGAAACGACACCCATATGACCACCAGGAACGACTTTAAAGGTTTTGTCTTGGCTGCTAATCAAAGTCATGAGTGGCTTAACAGCATCAGCGGTCACAATAATATCTGTGCTACCACCGACCGCGAGCACTGAACATTCAATATCTTTTAGATAAGCTGTAAGTTCGCCAAATTTAATTACACCATTGGATAGTTCATTATCAATCCAGAAACGAAGGATAATGTCACGCATGACTCCACCTGGATAGGCGAGCATATTATCGATAAATGAACTTGAGGTTGCATGGTCGACAATAAACTCTCGGTTATCAAGATTCTTAAAAAGTTCCCAATATGTTTTCAAATTTCCAATCGGGTCAGTTAATTTAAAGCCCAGCGTGTTTTGCCAGCCATGAATATGAAATGCTTCACTGGGCACGTGGTGGCGAATACGAAATGGCGTATGTTTACGAACCCATTCGGCAGGTTTAGTCAGACTGCCATAAAGTTTCCCCATATAACCCGCTTTATGGGTATCGATAGGGGAAGCGAGAATAATTAGATTCTTAATATCTTTATCTTTAAATAATGAGGTATAGCAGAGTGAAAGTGCGCCACCTAAACTCCAGCCATGTAAAGACAACTGTTGCTGACCACTGTGCTCTCGAACCTGCTTTAGCATTTCGGGCATAAAGACTTTAATGTAGGTGCCGAAATTGTATTTTGCTTGGTGGCGGGTTGGCACACCCCAGTCAATTAAATAGATATCAAACCCGTGTGCCAAAAAGAAGCGTACAAAACTGCGAGTAGGAAACAAATCATAAATGAGCATGTTTACAGCTAATGGCGGAACAATCACTAAAGGAACACGGTGTTTAGGTGTAGAGATATCGGCTTCGTTTCTATAATGGCGTAAGCTAATAATTTCATGCTTATAGATCACGTCAAAAGGTGTTTTTCCTGACAAGGCAATTTCAGGACCTCTAAAAAATAGATCCGATGCATTGATCAGCATGTGAGGTATTTTTTGACCAGCACGTGTCTGAAGAGATTTTTTAATAGACTGTAGCTGTGGAATGTTCTGACGAACTTTAAGCAATAAACTCATTGAATATAAAACCTATAAAGATGTTGCCCAGAGCAATAAGGAGCTGGTCTTTTCAGGGATATTAAAGGGAATGAGTTCTAAGTTCCGTGACCCAAAAGACAGTATTTTCTGCTTAAGGTGTCAAGGAATAATTATTTTTCATTAAGAATAATTTGCAATAAATATTTGAAATTAATAATGAAATAAATTTATTTAATATTTTTGTATGAAACCTTTAAAAATTTAAGCTTTTTTTAAGAATAGTAAAAAGCCTATTGGTAGGATAGTTTTGTAAAGTTTATTTGTGTTTTTTTTACATATGAAAAAATAAAATATAATTATTTTACAATCCTTTAGGAATGTAATTAGAAAGTAGTTTATATGGAATTTGTTTTTAATGGTTTTTATACGCTAATTTCGGCGGTCATTGTTTTATTGTTGGGCCGCTTTCTTGTTAATCGAATTGATTTTTTAAAACGCTACAATATTCCCGAACCTGTAGCAGGTGGTTTGGTGGCCGCGGTCATTTCTCTACTTGTCCATACACTATGGGGATATAGCATTGTTTTTAGTAGCGAATTGCAAACCAGCTTTATGCTTGTATTCTTTGCTTCTATTGGTTTAAGTGCCAATTTTATGAAGCTTAAAGAAGGCGGTATGGCTTTGGTTATCTTTTTAGTCTGTGTTGCATCGTTCATTGTTGTGCAAAATGCGGTCGGCATGAGCCTTGCAACTTTGCTTGGCCTTGACCCATTAATTGGTTTAATTGCAGGTTCAATTACCTTAACAGGTGGTCATGGTACAGCCGGAGCTTGGGGTGAAATTTTAGAAAGTCAGCATGGTATTCAGGGTGCTTTAGCACTGGGTATGGCGAGTGCGACTTTTGGATTGATTATTGGTGGTGTAATTGGTGGCCCATTAGCGAAATTGCTTATCAATCGTTACAACCTTGCACAACCGAAAACCAATGCTGAAATACAACAGCGTGATGGTCATGTTGAACACAATTCGGATGACCTCGCGCCGTTTGAAAACCCACATCAAGTTCGTTTAATTACTGCTGATAATGCAATTACCACGCTGGGTATGTTTGCAGCGTGTTTAGCATTTGCTGAATTTATGACTGGCTTTAGTAAGGGAACTTGGTTTGAGTTACCAACCTTCGTTTGGGCGCTCGGTGGTGGTGTAATCTTAAGAAATATTTTAGAAAGCGTGTTGAAAATTGATATTTTTGACCGTGCGATTGATGTTTTTGGTAATGCGTCTTTGTCGCTTTATTTAGCAATGGCATTGCTTTCATTAAAGCTTTGGCAACTTGCAGATTTGGCTGGGCCTCTTGTTGTGATTTTAGGTGCTCAAACGATTACGATGGCGTTATATGCAGCATTTGTGACGTTCCGTGTAATGGGCAAAAACTATGATGCAGCGGTGTTGTCAGCAGGGCATTGTGGTTTTGGTATGGGCGCAACGCCAACAGCAGTAGCAAATATGCAAGCGATTACCAACATGTATGGTCCATCGCATAAGGCATTTTTAATTGTTCCGCTTTGTGGTGCGTTCTTTGTCGATTTAATTAATGCAACAGTGATTCAGCTCATGTTGAAATTCGTTGTTTAATCAAAAAAGCCCGTAAGGGCTTTTTTTACGAGTGCTTAATTATGAACATTAAAATAGAGATATATTTTTTTCATATGGGTACTCTAAATTTTCATTTTTGGACGATTTAAGCCATTTTGTTTTTAGGATACTTTTTCTCAAAACTAATAATCGCCCTTAAACCTAGTTTCACATAGAATAAATTGCAGATAAATAAAATGAGAAATGTATGAGCTCAGAAGCACATTCAATTAGCTTGGTTGCCCCCGTAGTTTTATTGGCAGCGGCCGTCATTGCAGTCCCTATTTTTAAACGTATTGGCTTAGGTTCTGTACTAGGTTATTTAATTGCGGGGCTGATTATTGGCCCATTCGGTTTTGCCTTTTTTCAAGATTCCACCGCAATTTTGCATATTGCCGAGTTAGGAATTGTGATGTACCTATTTGTGATTGGTTTGGAAATGCAACCATCACATTTATGGAGTCTTAGACGCGAAATTTTTGGCCTTGGTACGCTACAAATCATCATTTGTGCATTGGCTTTGACTGGCGTTGGGCTGTTATTTGGGTTTACGTGGCAAGTGGCTTTTATTGGTGCGGCAGGTTTCGTATTGACCTCGACTGCTATTGTGATGCAGTTGTTGGGTGATCGGGGAGATTTAACTCAACCTCGTGGGCAAAAAATTGTAGCCATCTTACTTTTTGAAGATTTACTAATTGTACCTTTGCTGGCTATTGTTGCTTTTATGGCACCAAATCATGTGGTCGAAAGCACATCTGTGCGCCTAGAAAATATAGGAATTGGCTTAGTCGCAATTGCAGGTCTGATTGCAGCAGGGTATTGGTTGCTGAACCCATTATTTAGGCTTTTGGCTGCCGCTAAAGCCCGAGAAGTCATGACTGCTGCGGCATTATTGGTAGTGTTGGGTGCAGCGCTGCTCATGCAAGTCAGTGGTTTGACCATGGCAATGGGTGCTTTTTTAGCAGGTGTGCTTTTATCTGAATCGACCTTTAGACATCAAATTGAAGCTGATATTGAACCATTCCGAGGAATCTTGTTAGGCCTGTTTTTCCTTGGCGTGGGCATGTCACTGGATTTATCAGTTGTCGCTCAGAATTGGCAACTGATTGTGAGTGGGGTAATTGCCCTGATGCTTGCCAAAGCGCTCATGATTTATATAGTCGCCCGAGTAACGAAAAGCTCGCATACAGAAGCGTTGGATCGCGCTTTACTTATGGCTCAGGGTGGAGAATTTGCTTTTGTGCTTTTCTCTGCCGCGCTAAGTGCACAAGTTATTGATAGTACGGTTAAATCTAATCTTACTGCTATTGTGGTACTTTCAATGGTGTTGACCCCAATTGTTGGTATTCTTTTTAAACGTTTCACTCAAACTAAAACGGATGTTTCATTAGAAAACGTCAATATTGCCGAGGGTTTAAGCGGTAGTGTTTTAATGATCGGATTCGGACGTTTTGGGCAGGTCACCAGTCAATTATTGTTGGCAAGAGGTGTCGATGTGACCATTATTGATAATAATACGGACATGATTCGAAACGCTGAAAAATTTGGTTTTAAAATTTATTATGGCGATGGCTGCCGTCTAGATATTCTGCATGCTTCTGGTGCTGCAACAGCACAAGCGATTGTGGTGTGTGTGGACAGTAAAGAAACCACAAATAGAATTGTGGAACTTGTAACTCACGAATTTCCTTTGGCAAAACTATTAGTCCGTTCATATGACCGTGAGCATTCACTGCATTTAGTCAAACAAAAAGTGGACTTTATGATTCGTGAAACGTTTGAATCTGCAATTAAGTTTGGTGGCGTGATTTTGCAAGAACTGGGTGTAGGTGAAGACGAAGTAGAACGAATTACCGAGGAAATTCGAGATCTGGATAATGAGCGTTTTGAAACTGAAATCGCAGCAGATGACGTCAATGCGGGAGTAGGGATGCAATATACACATACGCATCATCCAAGACCAACAGCACCATTGATTCGACCAAAACGGGAAGGGCGGATTTTAAATAAAGAAGATAGCTCAGATACCGATTCTTGATGAGTATGAAGTTCAGTAGAAGCCTTTTTAGAAGAACTTCTGCTGAACAATTTTATGGCAAGAAGAGCTTCAAGTGCTAAACCCGACTATAAGTGCTCTAATGCTGTGCCTTTAACTGGATTTCTACGCCAGTAATAAGGTTGTAAAAATCTAAGAAAAAGCTTCAATGGCGTGATCCACGCGATGCGTCGGTTGGCTTTTTTGTTTTGCATAATTTGCTTTGCTAAATAGGCACAAACGACTTCTGGTGAATCAATCACAAAGAAAAATAAGCGCTTCATTTTTTTCCAGTTTTGGACGTTTCCATTGGTCCAAGACGAAACTAATAAATCGGTTGCCACCATGCCTGGGCTTAGTGTGCCAGTTAAAATTGCTGTCGATTTAGTCTCTTTATAAAGTGCTTTACTAAAGTAACTGACTGCTCGTTTTGTGGTTGCATAAGGCGTCATGCCTGCACTCCATTCGCCGTTGCTTCCCCAACCTTCCATATTAAAGATTTGACCATAACCTTGTTTGAGCATGCCTTTTAAAGCGACTTGCGAACCCAACATCGTGCCTAGAATATTGGTTGAAACAGCCGCGTTTAACTCTTCTGGCTGAAGGTCGATAAAGTCTTTAGTGGGGTGGCAGCTTCCTGCGTTATTAATCCACACATCGACTTGCCCAAAGCGCTCAATTGCACCATCCCATAGGGTTTGCACATCTGACACTTGAGTCACATCGCAACACAGACCAATGAATTTTTCTTTATTGAAATGAGTTTCTAAATGAGAAAGAGCCTGCTTAAGATGTTCTGGGTTTCGTCCAGCAATGACAACAGAACATCCAAGATCTAAAAAAGCATGGGCAAGGGCTAAACCAATACCTTTTGTACTGCCTGTAATGACCACACTGCAAACTTCAGTTTTGGGTAAACTCATTGCACTCTCTATATAAAATCTTTAAAAATAGTTACATGAATGGCTGTAAGTTAATTTAGCTCATTTAATAAGATGAGATAGACAATAGATAAACTTATCATCGAAAGATTCATTACGATAGGGTTGTAGGGCAAGATCAGGGTAGAGGGTATTAAAAAACCAATTAAAAGAAGTAAGCCAAGCAAACCCCAAATGCTTAAATAATGAATATATTTATGTGCAGTAAAGAGAAAACATAAACCAAAAATTATTTCAGCAATACCACTCGCATGGCCTGCAAGTTTTGCATGTTCAAGTGATAGTCCTACCCATTGCCATACAAAAATTTCATCAGAATTAAGAAATAGGAATTTGGGAACAAGTCCTTGATAGATCCATAAAAAGGCCAGCACAAGGTTTATAAATTTGAAGATATTAATATTTTTCATGCAAATTACTTTAAGAGTTTAAAATTTTCTTTAGATCAAGCTTATTATATTAACTCATCAGATATAGTATTGAAGTAATTCACTATAGAACAATTTAGAATATTTAGAAAAATAGTAGGGCTGAAGTATTTATAATGTCTTATTCCAATTCTTATTCGAGTAGGGCGGGCAATTGGTTCTTTTGGAGTAGTATTCAATAGGTGAGTTCAGATGTTTTTTAATTGAAATGTCATAAAGAAAGGTTAATTTAAACCCATAAGAAAAATTGATGAAAATTGTTGCGAACAATAAAATTAAAAACAATTTTTAAAGACGTGGTCATGAGGTAATTAGAGCTAATTCGAAAGAGTTGGCTTTTTTGTTTTAGTGCATTTGCTTAGATCAAGATGTCCTTTATTAACATTCAATTGCAAATTATCAAGTTCTAATATGGAACTTCATTTTTTAAGTAGATAAAAATAAAGGATCTTAAAAATGCTAATCTCAAGCCATAGATTACCGAAGAGTCTTAAAGACAAAGCCAATCAAAAAGTTGCTAAACTTTCAGGGTCATTGTTAGGAGCTGTTACACCAGAGCGGCAATCGGTATTGCCAAAAGAGTTTGAACTTACTCCTCATACTCTTTATAAACGCTTTGGGAGTACACATTACGGGATCATGGTACCTGACTTACCTGAACCATTTCGATATTTATCTTGGGCTTCAGTTTTAGGTTATGTAGGATTTACGATTACAGATACCAACTATCAAATGTCTAAGGATGGAAAAGGGGATACAGCTTCGTTAGTGCATGGAACAGCCTTATCGACAACTTCTGAAGCTTACAGAACATATTCAATTAAAAATGATATTAAATTTAGCCAAAATCCTTTTGCGATTAATTTTGACAATCAAACTATCATGCATGAGCAAGGCGATGGATTCTTACTCATTACTAAAAGAGAAGATTTAGAGCTAGAACTTTATTTAAAGCCCACAAAAGCTATTTCATGGTTTGCCTATAGTGGCCTGTATAAGCACTTTAGTGTGCTCATGCAATATGAAGGTCATATCAAACAAAAGGGAAATAGTGAAACCGTTCAAGGACTTTGCACGTTGGAGTCTTGGAAAGCTGTAGCTACCTCAATGCTCAAAAACAAATGGTTAGTTGAGAATATTCAACTTCCTGTAAAAGTCTTTAGCTATCAAGTTATTAATATTGACCACGAACAGCAGTTATTGCTGGCTTTTATTTGCTATGAAGACCAACCCATTTTGACTTCTGTTTACTATCGTCATATTGATGGAACGTCAATTCAATATAATGGAGATATACTTTTTGAAGTAACGAGTCTTCAAGAAGAACCGCAGATTACTCCCGATAATTTTTCAATGAATGTACCAAATACTTTTCGCTGGGTTGCTTATCACAACAATCAAAAGGTTTTAGATATTTCAGCACATGTAGATACCCCGTATTGTTTCGGATTGGCAGCTGGTTTTGTTTCTTCATATGCATGGCAAGGTGAATTCTATGATCAGCCATTAGTGGGAAGGGGTTACTTAGAATATATCGACCGAAGGTAGAAACTTATTGCTTTTAACTTGCCAAATAAGCAAGGTAAGTTGATCAGGTTTATCAGTGGATGGGATTTATTGTCCAGAAACTCTAGACGAAGCTAATTTTGCTGTGCATTCTGTTTTCTGAATGTACAGCCTATTCAGACTTTAATTTTTTTCTATATTGATGAGGAGTTATACCTGAATATTTTTTAAAAGCCCTAACAAAGTTAGTAGACTCTTCATATCCAATCAAGTTTGCAATATCTTGAATATTATATTGTTCTTTTGCTAAAAGTTTTTTTGCTTCCTTGAAACGAATCTCATTAAGAAGTTGAAGAAAGCTAGTTCCTTGTGTCTGTAAATGGCGTTTAATCGTTCTTTCAGACATATTTAAACGTTTAGCAATCTCGGGAAGAGAAGGATAGTTTTTATTAAAATTATGTAAAAGTTCCATCTTTATCGAGTTTTGCAAATGATGTGTGGCATCTTTTACTATTAAACCTTTATCTTTTTCACAGTATTGAATAGCTTGTTGGAAGGCAACTAAATCACCTTGTGGATTGGACTGTTTTAAATATTTTAAAGGAAAAGCTATAGCATTCCGCTTACTATTAAAATGATATTTTATATTTTTATTTAAAATCTCTTCATAATCTGAAGATTCACACCAATCTAGAAAAATTTCACATTCCTCTAAATTTTCTTGAATAAGTAGTTCTAATAAATGAATTCCACCAAATAAAAGACTTTCAATTAAAAAAGCTCTTAGTTGTTGAGACTGCTGTTCATCACCTAATTTTACTGGATGAACATCGTCTAGATAAATGTATACAAGTTTTTCGTCGAAAGTCCAATTAGGTATGAAACTTTGAATACGTGTACAGAAAAAATGTTGGCAAAGATTTAGAGCTGTTTCTACATCTACGCAACTCAAAAAAGCAAAACCTAATGAGCCATGGGCCGTTGGTCGTAAAGCTGATCCGTATTCTATTCCTAGACGGTTGTTACCAGTCAGCCGAAGTGCATTGGCTACTAATTTAGACCATTGATGTGCACTCATCTTTGCATCATATTGCTTGATGTCTAATAAGGATAGCCCTGTATTTTCTAGAAGAATCGCAGCACTAATATCATATTTTTCGCAAATCTCTAATAAAAGACGGGCATAAGAAATGGATATGGTCTCATGAAATAATCCAAAAGGATCTTGCATATATTTAGTCTTGGCCTAAATTGATCATTAATATGGCATATCTACACCTATTGTGTGAAGAGTTTTTTTAATAACTTATAAAAATAATATTTGATCATTTTGAGTTCCCAGATGCTGGATAAATATTCTTATGCAATTGTTGAAAATCCAAGTGCAATGAAACAGTTTCCTTTCAATGTAGCCTCTAGATTTTTTAATAAAGATGCACCGAACGCTACAGAAGCACAGATAGCATCCTTTAATTGCTTTAGACAAATTGGTGATCCTATAGCAGATAATTTAGTTGAATGTATGCATAGAGTTGGATCTTCATCTAGGCATATGTTTAATCAAGCTCTTGAATATGGAATTGAGACTGTCGATAACCCACCTCAAGAACTCATAGATTTTTTTGCTGTAGTGGATGACTTCCCATATTGGGTAGATCATAAAAGGCTGGAGCGTGCTACTCGTTTTTATCAATTAATAGGTAAAGAAGCTTTTGCCATTTTTATTCCTGGTTTGGCTGTGAGTTATGTCGCTCCAGTTGCCAATCACGTTTTATTAAGATCGGGAGATCTTTATAAAAAAGCAGGAAAGCGTGCTGTAGAAACATTAAATTGGTTTAATGATGTCACTGCTCCGAATGGTATGTCTAGTCGTTTTAGTCCGGGATATAAGGCATGTATACGAATAAGAATGATCCATGCACATATGCGCAAAGCTATGAAATCCAAAAATGACTGGGATTTTGATCAGTGGGATGAACCTATTCATCAAGTTATTTACACTGCAACAATTTTACCATTCGCCTTACTTGCAACTTTGGGTGCAAATATTTTAGGAGTACTTTATGCGAAACAGGAGCGTGAAGATATTTTTCACCTGTGGCGTTTAATAGCACATGTTGTTGGGGTGCATCCTTCACTTGTTCCAACGAATGAACGAGATATTTGGCGTTTAACTTGGATCGAATTACATCAAGTTTTTATCCCTGATGAGACATCTGCCATGTTAGGAGGTGCTCTGTGGCAATCCTTAGATGAAATAATACGCATTGATCAAAATAAACTTATAGACCGTATTCAAAGAAAAATGACCCAAGATTATATTAGTACTCTTGCTCATTTAATGCTTGGTAAAGAGATCGCAAGCTCATTAACTTTCCCAAAAAAATCAATGACAGGCATCGCACTAGTCGGTGGTTCATTTGCTAAGAATTTTGTTGTCACTTCAGTTGCACGTGTTCTACCTAATGGTATTGATCGTTTAGGTAAATATAAAGCTAAACAACGCAATGAGTTCATGCAACAAATCATTAAAAATACTCAGGCTGATCTTAGTTATGAGAGGGGATAATGATTAAATAGTTGTATAAACCAAATTTAATAATAAATTTTAATTATTTATCCTTACTTTTTTAATGATCTAATTTAAAACAGATGTCATTTTGTGTGCTTGACTGTAATAGTGTTGAGCACTATCCTTTGCCTGCTGGCCTACATTGCCAGCCGGCTTTGACAGGCTGTTTTAGACCGCATCAGATATTCCTTCTGAGGAATACTCTTGTGTGTAAGCTTCTCGTCTCCTCCCGTTGCGGTAGGACGGGAGAGGGACACCTTCGGGTGTGCTGGCGTCTAACCAGTCTGTCAACCTTCTCTCGTTCTGCCACCATAATTATTTGACAGTAATTCGGTAGAACTTCTTTAGACATGAGGAGTCCTCTATGCATACTAATTTTTCTTATTTATTGGCCTTTGCCAAGCTTTCTCTATCCATACCGCTCAACTGGTCTTTAAAACGGTTTAAATATTTGTAGATTAAACTGTACTTCGTTACGACTAAAAACTCATAGCAACAATAAAGTCTGAGATACGCTAGGGCACGGTTTTATGCTGCCTTGGCATGCCTGTTTTCTCGCCTAATATTTTGGTGAAGGTATTTCTATCTCATTTACTTACAACAAAAAAATATTTTAAGCGGTACATATGAAAAATTTAGAAGCTTCATCTAGAGCGACGCGAGCGCTTCACATAGCAGCAGATTTATTTAAACAATATGGCTTCAACAAGGTCGGGGTGGACCGAATCATGATTGAGACCAAAATTCCCAAAGCCACTTTTTATAACTACTTTCATTCAAAAGAAAGACTGATTGAAATGTGTCTGGTTCTTCAAAAAGACCAGTTAAAAGAAAAAGTGAGAGCAGTGTGTGAATCTTGCCAATATCCAGATTTGTCTCTTAAGCTTAGACAAATCTATCTTTTACATGCTGACTTAAAAAGTGCTTATTATTTGTTGTTTAAAGCGATTTTTGAAATTGAAAAGCTTTATCCCAATGCTTATCAAAGTGCGGTGAGATATAGACAATGGCTTAAAAATGAAATTTTCAGCCTGCTTATGGAAAATAAGAAAACAGCTTCGTATGAGGAGTCTGATATTTTTGTATTTATGATTGATGGCGCAATTCTTGGGCGTTTAAGTTCAAGTAAAAATGAAGAGCCTGAGAGGTTACTGGATTACTTTTTAAATATGGTTTATTAAGTTGAACTTATTAAATTGAAATAGAAAATTAAAGAACAGAAAGGAAAAAGTGAGGCTGTTAGAGCCTCACTTTATATAGGTACTTATTTTCCTTTTTTAGTTTTTAAATATTCTGCATAAGCTTCATCCGCAAAGCGTCTTAAAGAATCACCAATTGCAGCATATTGGTATTCATTCAGGTTAGCTAAAGATGCACGAGCAGAAGGATGCTGCACACCGAAGCCAGAACCCGGTAATAAAACCACACCTGTTTCATCAGCTACTCTAAATAAAAGTTCTGTCGGATTTTTATTTTTCATGACCCAGTCGGCAAACTCATCTCCATAGAGAGTCCGTGAGGTGTTTTCAAGGTTGACTAGGGTGTAGTAGTCAACAGCATTTGGATCTGTTGGTACTTCAACACCAAGTTGTCGGTAAAGTGCCGCATCGCGTTCACGCACAACAGACTTAACCGCTTTTTTGTAGCTTTGGCGTGAGTCCATTAAATTAAACAAGGCAAATAAAACCATTTGAACTTGTTGTGGTGTAGATAGACCCGCAGTGTGGTTTAAAGCAACATTACGGCTATCTGCAACTAAGCGATCAATAAATTTAATGCTTGCAGGGTCAGTGGTTAAAGATGAGTAGCGCTCTTCAAGCTCTTTCTTTTCTTTTTTTGATAAGTTCGCAATTTGTTTATCAAGCACATTGTCATTTGAAAGTGCAATGACACCAAGTCGCCAACCAGTTGCACCGAAGTATTTAGAGAATGAGTAAACCAGAATTGTATTGTCAGGACAAATTGCAAATAGCGATTTGAAGTTATCTGCAAAAGTACCGTATACATCATCTGTCAAAATAATTAGATCAGGGCGTTTTTTAACGATATCTGCCAAAATCGCAAGCCCTTCATCACTCATTTTTACAGATGGGGGATTACTTGGGTTCACCAAAAAGAATGCTTTAATAGACGGATCTTCTAACTTTCTAAGCTCCGATTCTGGATATTGCCAACCGAGATTAGGATCTGCCTCAATGAGTACCTCTTCAAGCTGATAGTCATTAAGTTTTGGAATCTCAAGATATGGCGTGAAAATTGGGCTACCAATAGCAATACGGTCGCCATTTTTAATAATTTTATTTTCTTTTAATGAGTTGAAAATGTAGGCCATTGCTGCTGTTCCGCCTTCAACAGCGAACAAATCTAAGTCTCTTTTTTGCATGCCTTGTACGCCCATTTCCTTTAAGACGTACTCTTTAATAATCGTTTCACTGACTCTAAGCATTCGGTCCGGCACAGGGTAGTTACAACCTAAAATCCCTTCAACCATTTCAAGTAAAAAAAGATCTGGGTCGAGACCTAACTGGTCACGTACATAAGACACGGCCTTACCTAAAAAGACCACACCGGGTTTATCTCGGTTTTCCAAAATGAAGTTATCAAAACGTGACTGAAGTCCAACAGGGCGCGGGAAGCCACCTAGACCTTCTGGCATATATGAAAATGAAAATTCGGATTCGGTCGCTGAAAATAGACCGAGTTGGAAGAATGCACGACGTGGGATAGTCGCAAGAAAGTTCGGATTACCACGCCCAGCATTTAACATCATTCGGTCAGTTCTACTTTGAGCTAATTCTATTAAATTATCTTTAAGCTCAAATGGGCTGAGTTTTGCATATTTAGAATAATCGACTTTCCCCATGGGACGTCTCCTTAATTATAGTGAGATGAATAAAATTTCTAATTCAATGTATAAAATCAGGCCAAGCCTACGATCAGTGGTCCGAGTAAGGTCAAGAACACATTTGCCAAGGCATAGGTGATTGCAAAAGGAACAGTCGGAATTGAGTTTCCTGCTTTGTCTAAGATTGCCCCAAATGCAGGGTTTGCACTGCGTGAACCAGATAGTGCACCTGCCATCACTGCAACGTTGTTATAACGCAGAACATAACGTGCAAAGAGCATAGAAAGTAGGAGAGGAACCAGTGTTACGACAACTCCAATCATAAAGAGTGAAAGGCCACTTTCTTTAATGGTTTGAATGGCCTGTAAACCCGATTGTAATCCGACGGCAGCAACGAATCCTGCCAGACCTAAATCTTTAAGAAGCTGTGAAGCCGCTAGAGGCATATTGCCATGCACCTGATTTCTGCTTCGTATCCAGCCAAAGAGAAGACCTGATAGTAAAGCTCCGCCACCCGCTCCGAGTGTTAATGGCACATCACCTAAACGAATCACGAAGAGACCAATCACTAAACCGACCACAAGTCCTGCACCATGAAAAATCCAGTCCGTTTTTAAGCTTTCAGGTAAGGCTTTACCGGCCTCTTTCACTAAACGTTCGAGATCGTTTTTTGTACCGTATACAGTGACCACATCACCTTGTCGTAAAAGAGTATCATCGCTTAACGGTTGTGATTCATCGTTATGTTTAATCGCAAGTACATAAATACCGTGCTTCAAATAAGCTGGCGTATTCGCCTTAATGTCTCCTAAGGTACGGTTGATGTATTTGGAATTTCTTAGGATGACATCGCTGGTATCCATAATCATTTCCATACCTTGCGATGACTGTAATTCGGTCCCGATTTGCTCGGCAACTGAAACCACATTGGCACGGCGCCCAACCAACAAGACGACATCGTCAGTTTGTAAGGTCAGTTCGGGAGCAACATCAATAAACTGATCTTTACGTTTTAAACGTTCAATCGTAATACTCGGCTCTTTTGCTTCAATTTCCGCAATAGTGTGCCCGTTGGCTTGCTTGACTTTATAAATACGGCCAACAATTTCCGGCATTGCCAGTTCTTGACCTGGGGCTAGTTCGAAAGCACCTTTGAGTCGTTCACTTTGAGCTTTTAATGCATCGTCGTGAATTTCTTTACCCATAAATTTAGGCAAGATATTCACACAGACAATAATCGCTCCCAATGATCCGAAAATGTAAGTCACTGCATAGCCAATCGCGACATTGGCTTGAAGTCTTTGAATTTCTGCGAGTGGAAGATCGAGTCTAGAAATTGCATCTCCGGCAGTTCCAATAATGGCTGATTGAGTCATGCCGCCCGCAGCAAGACCCGCGGCCAAGCCTTTATCGAGGTGAAAAATTTTAGCCATGACTAAAACAGTGACTAAACCACAAACCGCCATGAATACTGCTAAAAGAATTTCTTTTATGGACTGTGGTCCTAGTGATTTAAAAAACTGAGGGCCACTTTCAAAGCCTACCGCGTAAATGAAAAGGGCAAATAAAATTGCTTTAACGCCATTATCGACAGGTACGCCAATAAGACTTAAAACAACTGCGACAAGTAAGGAGCCTGCGACTCCGCCAAACTGAAATTTTCCAAACTGGAACTGTCCAATCCAGAAGCCGATTGCGAGTGATAAGAACAATAATATTTCGGGGCTGTGCTTTAAGACACTTTGTAACCATTCAATCATTTTGATCTCACTTTTATTATTAGATCTATCTTTAATATATGAAATTATTTATTTTTCCTTTTTTAAAATACAGTATGAAAATTGCTTAAGCAAACCTTCAAATCTGGTGACTTTCTTAAGTTTAATTGTAGAAATAATATATTTAAAATGCTTGTGATCCAGATATATCGGTAATTCTGACTGATTAAATCAACTTTTGTTTTTAACTTGTAGTAAAATTTAATTACAATAATATAAAGAATGTTTCATAATGTAAAAGAACATATTTACTAATTTTTGATTTAATATTTTTATTAAAGTATTGATATTTATATGTAATTATTTTTTATTGTTATTGGGGATGTTAATTTATAAAAAATTAAAAAATAATCTACTTAAAATTAAATTTTTGTTAATTGTGTCGCATAATTTGGTTTTAAGTGTTTTATGGGTATATTTAATTTAATCTTCATAATAATCTTTAAATTTTTAACTCTGCTTATATTTAAGTGGGGTTTTTTTGGTATTTAATTTTTATCTTTAAATAAATTTATCATATTAAAAAGAGAGCTTTATTGTGGTTTTAAATTTGAGAGCTAGTTTATTGATGCTAACATTTTTAATAAAAGATCTACTCGTTTGCATGACCAAAGTGCCAATCTTCTGTGCTAATTTGCACAATCACAAACATGATATCTTGCTCAGGAATGCTAAATTTTTGCAGGAACTGTTCTGTCACATGCTGCATTAAACCTGATTCTTGTTGCGGCGTTCACGGGATAAAAGTGATCTAGAGCATCATGAACTTTTCAATAGGGAAAGATGTTAAGCAATAGTTAGGATTTACTAATTTGACGCTCAGCTACTTGGGTCAAAAGTGTGTTATCTGAGCTTAAGCTTATGACTTTATATAACTATTTTTATTTGATCACCGAATATGTATAGATTATTTAGCAGTTTCAACAATATATTGAACAGTACTTATGGTAATTTCCATTGTCTGATATAGCTTTTAGATTGATTTATATTTTAATTTATCTTAGTAATAAAAAGAGCTTTGTGTGACACAGTAAAACGATAAACCTTAGAGTATAACTATGAAGCTTAAAGAATTAGCAGGTTGTGAGGAGTGCGATACTGTCTATCGTAGAACCCCGCTTGCTTATGGAAAAAGAGCTTATTGCGTATGCTGCGGTGCTGAACTCTATCGGCACACCAAACCTTTTTCGACATTATTGGCTTTGATCTTAACGGCATTAATCGTATTTGTTATTGCCAATAGCTTTCCGATTGTAAAAATTGAATTACAGGGAAACATATCTGAAACCACCTTACTTGGAGCAGTTTGGGTGATGTTTCATTATGATCGGGCATTCGTTGGCGTACTCATCTTAATCACTACCTTTGTTGTGCCGCTTTCCTATCTTCTCTTACTTTCTTATGTATTAGGTACAGTAAGCGTATTGAAGAAAAGACCAACATTTTTGGTGATTGCCTTACGCACACTTTTTTTTATGAGAGTGTGGGGAATGGTTGAGGTGTTTTTAATCGGAATTTTGGTCACGCTTGTAAAGTTAATGGGAATGGTCTTGGTGATTCCTGAGATTGCGTTATGGGCGTTTGCGATCTTAAGTGTATTGTTGGTCTATATTACTTCCATAAAGGTGAGTGATATATGGAATGAAATTGATAGGTCACTGCCATGAAAACGATAAAAAATGTGACCCAAACCCGAAGCTCGCAGCAAGGGTCAGTGCTTAAGCAATATCCAAGAGCCAAAGATCTTTCATTAATTGTGTGTCACTGCTGTGGTGTTGTAAATTCTGCTCAAAATGAGAAAAGAGGACTCAAGCAAAGCCTTCAAGTTTTACGTTGTATTCGATGTAATAGCGTGCTGCATTCACGTAAACCAGCGAGTTTAAATCGAACTTTTGCTTTAGTGGTGGCTGCGACTATTCTCTATATTCCGGCCAATGTACTTCCCATGACGGTGACTGACTCACTTTTGGGAAGTCAGCAAGATACCATCATGAGTGGGGTCATTTACTTTTGGCAAAGTGGGGACTATCTGGTTTCAGTGGTTATTTTCATGGCCAGTATTTTTATTCCCATGTTGAAGCTACTGATTTTGTATTTTTTATTAGTGGCGGTCTATCTTCAACAATCCGCAGGTTGGAAATTTTTACCCGAGCAATGTGTAAAATTATATCGAATTGTTGAGTTTATTGGCCGTTGGTCAATGATTGATGTATTTGTTGTGGCATTATTAACAGCACTCATTCAGATTCAATCGCTTGCTACCATTTTAGCAGGGCCAGGTTCGATAGCTTTTGGCGCGGTTGTAGTCTTAACCATGTTTGCATCGTTAAGTTTTGACCCACGTATTATTTGGGATAATTTCTACGTATCTCAAAATACAAATAAACCTTCTTCTTTTGCTTCAGAAAAACCAAAGATTATTCACGCAGAACATCCGCCGTTGAATAATGATTCCATTAATCCCAGTCAATAAAAGAACAATGAGTATGTCTGAAAATGAAATAACCACTGGTAACTCAGATCATCGTGATCCGGAAGTTGAACTGGATAACATGAATGATTTGCCAGAACCCCAAGAAAAGAAAAGTCGATGGAAGCCTTTATTAATCTGGCTCATTCCATTAATTGCTCTTTTAATCGCGCTTTCGTTGGCTATAAAGGCGTTACTGTCTCATGGTCCTAGCATTGATGTGTCTTTTCGCACAGCTGAAGGGTTAGTTGCCGGTAAAACAACAGTTCGTTATAAGCAGGTCGATATTGGTGTAGTAAGGCAGATTGATCTTTCAGATGATCGTTCGCATGTTATTGCTAGAATTGATTTACGTAAAGGCGCCAGTAACTTTGCAGCAAAAGATTCACGATTTTGGGTCGTGCGACCGCGTATTGGGACGAGTGGAGTTTCAGGAATAGACACCTTATTGTCGGGTTCATACATTGAAGTGGATGGCGGTAAATCAGAAGAGGATAAGTTTGAATTTACTGGATTAGAAGTGCCACCAGTCATATCTTCAGACGTTCCCGGAAAAGTATTTTTCTTAAATGCAGATGATTTAGGATCTTTAGATATAGGTTCTCCAATTTATTATCGTCGAATTAATGTAGGGCAAATTACAGCCTATAAATTATCTGATGATGGTAAATCTGTAGAGCTGCAAACTTTTATTCGTGCGCCGTATGACAAGTTTGTCACTACCGATGCACGTTTTTGGCAGGCCAGCGGGATCGATGTGACCTTAAACGCTTCAGGCTTTAATTTAGATACTCAATCTTTGGCAAGTATTGTCGCAGGTGGTATTGCATTTGGATTCCCCGAAAGTTCACATGCCACAATGGCAGCGAATCAGAGTCGCTTTAATCTTTGGGACTCAAAATCTGAAGCATTAAAAGAGCCTGACGGACAACCTCGTGGTGTGATTATGTATTTTGATCATTCATTGCGTGGGCTTTCTGTTGGAGCGCCAATTGATTTCATGGGTATTGAAATTGGTAATGTTAAATCGATTAATGCAGAGTTTTATGACCACTATAAACAGATTCGTATGCGTGTTGAGGCGGTTATCTATCCTTCACGTGTTGAAAATGGTCAAGCGCTTAATCCAAATAGTGAAATTTTCAAAGATTTTGTTGAACATGGCTGGCGTGCTCAAATGAGAACAGGCAATCTGCTCACGGGTCAAAATTACATTGCATTAGATAAGTTCCCTAAAGCTAAACCAGCGACATTACAAATTTTGAGTGATGACCGTGTAGTAATTCCGACTACACCAACCGAATTGAGTGGCTTACAAGCTCAAGTTTCTCAGATTGCTGACAAGTTAACTAAATTCCCATTAGTTGAGATTGGGCAAGATGTACGTAAAACGCTCAACAATATGAACACCGCCATTGCCTCTACCGACAAACTGATTAAACAGTTAGATGGAAAAGTTGCCCCTGGTTTACAAGCAACTTTAGACGATGTTCGTAAAACTGTAAGATCGTCCGAGTCTATTTTGTCGAGCGATGCGCCGTTACAACAAGACGTACGTAAAGCATTGCAGCAAATGACACGTGCGGCAGCTTCACTACAGTTAATGGCAGATTATATTGAGCAACATCCCGAATCAATTATTCGTGGTAAGACACCAGAGGCCGATGATGAAAAATAAAAACACTCTATCTTTTCAACATCCTAAAGCAGCCAAATGGCTGCTTGGGAGCGGCCTGTTTTTAACGGCAGTTGCCATGACGGCATGTTCGAGTTCGCCAACGCCAAACTATTATACGATTTCCCCTAAAATTACTCCGGCAGTTAGCTCTAGTATTCGAGTCATTGAAGTTTTACCAGTTGGACTCCCTGACCGTTTAGACCGTGCGCCTTTGGTGCTGCAAGACAGTAGTGGCAAGTCTACGGTGTTAAACAATGAGCGCTGGACATCAACCATGAGTACGCAATTACGCGATACCTTGTCGGCGGGTTTGCAACAAAAATTAGGCGCAATTGACAGTTATAGCAGCGGCCTAGCTGGAAACAATCAGCCTTTATATCGAGTTTCTACAGACTTTTCTCATTTTGATATTGTAGATAAAAGCTATATTAATATTGCGGTGTCTTGGGTAGTGAAGCGTCAAATACCGCCTAGTCAATTAGAGTCAAATAATGCAAAAGTCATCACGAATGCAGGATCTCAGTTAAATTGTCGAATTGCTTTTAAGCAGCCGATTGATCAGAAAGCAAAAAAGATGGATGCGATTGTGAGTGCTTCAAGTGAGGCAATGACTCAAATTATTAATACGGTTTCTTCTTCAATTGTGGCGTTGGATTCAAACAAAAAATCGGTTATTAGCAATGGTGTTTGTTCGTAAAACATATCGCTTTTAACCAACCCCTTTATTTGTGTACAACAGATAAAGGGGTTTTATTTTTAGTTGCCTCGATAGGTTGAGTAACCGTAAGGGCTAAGTAATAAAGGAATATGGTAGTGATTTACGCTTCCATCCACTTTAAAAATTACAGGAACTTCAGCAAAAAAAGTTTGTTGTTTGTTCTTTTTAAACCAGTCTTCAGTTTTAAAGGTAACTTTATAAACTCCTTGCTCTAGTTTTTTATTTTCTGGATAGAGCGCAGTAATACGACCATTTGAATCGGTCACTTGCTGATTAAGTTTAATCCACTGGTTATTGGTATTTTTTTCTAAAACCACTTCAACCTGAGAAGAGGGCAAACCCGTCTCTAGATTTAACACATGCACACTTAGCGGATTAGTTTGTGCAAATGTAGCTGAAGCTATAAATAACGAAGATAAAGCAATAAATGATTTAGGCATGTTGAACTCCTTATGAATGAAAAACGGTTTCAATGGCTTTACTTGCGCATTGATTGTCATTTTGTGCGCCGCCAGCACCCGCAACGCCAATCGCGCCGATCACTTGGTTCTCAAAACGAACAGGCACGCCACCACCTAACAAAAGTAAATTCGCTACGGTAGTTAAATTTTTTGCATCGGGGTTTTGGTTACTGTTTTGGCTTAAAACCAAGGTCGATGTTTTTGTAGATAGTGCTGTATAGGCCTTTTTTTCAGCAGCAATTAAATTATGCGGGCCCACCAGCTCATGCCGTTCGGCAGTTAATGGATTACCGCCGCGATCTACAACAACGACCGCAATGTTTTGATTTAATTTTTTGCATGCCTCTTTCGCACTGTCGGCTAACAGATGGGCAGTTTTTAGATCTAACGAATAAACTTGATTCAAAGCAGGGGGCTGTGCAAAAGTACTATTACCGAATAGCACGGCTGCTAACATCAGCCAGTTCAATTTTTTCATGTTGATTGCCTCTATGTCGCTTTGAAAATCTTAAACAAATTGCTTAACTTCAAGCGTGACAATCACATTACAAAGTTGTCATCTTTCAAATGAGTCTCTACAAAATGCGTATCCTTATTATTGAAGACGAGATCAAGATCGCCACTTATTTGGTCAAAGGATTAAAAGAATCTGGATATCAAGCGGAGTGTGTTCACTTAGGGCTTCAAGGTTTGGAAATGCTAAAGAGAGATCAATATGACTTGCTTATTCTTGATGTCATGTTGCCTGACATAGACGGCTGGAGCGTATTACAAGTACTACGTCAGTTTTCAAAAATTCCGGTGATTTTCTTAACCGCAAAAGATCAGGTGATCGATAGAGTGAAAGGGTTGGAGTTGGGTGCAGATGATTACTTGGCTAAACCATTTTCCTATATTGAACTGTTGGCACGTATTAAAAGTCTGTTAAGACGACAGCAATATCTGCAAGAAAACGAGCTATCTATTAGTGATCTAAAAATGGATATGGTTGCTCATAAAGTATGGCGTAACGGAAACTTAGTTGAGCTGAGCAAAACCGAATTTAATTTGTTGCGTTACATGTTGCTCAACAAAGAACAAATCGTGACGCGCAGACAAATTGGTTCCGAAGTTTGGAATATTAACTTTGACACCGATACCAATTTTATTGACGTTGCAGTACGCCGTTTACGAAGCAAAATTGATGAGGGATATGAGTTAAAACTCATTCATACCATACGTGGCTTGGGCTATAAAATTTCGGTTAGCTTATGAACTTTAAATTTCTACGTTCTCTTGAAGTCCGTATTACATTACTGGTCACGCTCTGTTCTGCCTTAATTTTATGTTCAGTCGGCTTTATGACCTATTGGGGTATTAACCAGATTTTATTAAAGCAACAAGATAAAGCTTTAGCAGACAGAATTAACCGTTTGGAAATTTTGCTGCAAGATAGCGAAAATGTAGAGCAAATCATTGCGCGTCCTAAGCTGTATCAAAACATGCTTGGCAACCAAGACAACTTGTTTCTGCTCATCCATAAAGATAAAACTTTAATTAATATCAATCCGCTTCACATTCAACTGCCTGAACTTGCACAGCGAGACAGTCTTCAATTTCAAGATTTAGTTAACAACTCATATCCAACACGCATTGCTTGGAAAACCATAAAAATTAATAACGAGCCTTATCTACTCATTGCAGGTAAACAGTGGTCGGAACGCATCAATATTCTTTTACCTTTTCAAGAAAGTCTCTTGATGTATGTGGTCGGCGGCGTGTTTGCAATCTTTGTGCTTTGTATTTTAGCGTGTCATTTAGGTTTACGATCGCTACAACAGCTTCGTAAGCAAACTCATTCTATTAACGTAAATCAGCTCCAGAAAAGATTAAACCTATCAAATTCACCATTAGAAGTTGAGCTACTTTCAAAAGATATAAATCACATGCTTGAGCGTATTGAAAAGGGCTATACACAGCTCAACCGTTTTTCTGAAGATATCGCTCATGAGTTCCGTACACCTTTAAATAATTTGATTGGGCAAACCGAGATTGCTTTAACTGGCGAACGTTCGATTGAGCAATATGAAGATTTGCTGGTGTCTCATTTAGACGACTACCACAGATTAAAACGCATGATTGATAGCATGCTTTTCTTGGCAAGAGCCGATCAGAAAATGGTGCTTGTAAATAAACAGGAAATAAACGTCCAAGACGTTATAGATGGCCTATGCCAGATTTTTGAATATCAAGCTGAAGAACAAGAGTGTCATTTTAGGTTTAACTTAAAAGCTCAAACCTTATTTGCAGATCCTGAGTTATTTCAAAGAGCTGTTTATAACCTGATTTTAAATGCGCTGGTTCACGGTGGTGACAAGCGGATTATTTATATCGCAACTAAACATAAAATGATTGAGCATAGGCAATGGGTGAGCTTGACTGTGGTAACGGGAGGTATTTCAATTGCTGAACATCAACTTGAGCATCTTTTTGAAAGATTCTACCAATGCCACTCAAGTCGAAGTGATGAGAACCAGACAGGTGGGTTAGGTTTGTCGATTGTTGCTTCAATTATGGATCTACACCATGGCCGCTATCGAGTTTATAACACGGTCGAGGGTGTGTGCTTTGAGCTTGATTTTCTGGTTGCAGATGCTGCAAAGAAATACAATTAAATCCTTATTAATGTTCCTTAATTTTTAAAATTCACACTTTGTTCACAGCCCTCTGACGTATGTTTGATCATATGAAATAAACAGAAGAGGGTAGTCATGAAATTATTATTTAAGTCACTGGTCATGAGCAGCAGTCTTGCAGCGGTTAGTTTAATGCTTCCTTTGAGCACCTTTGCCGACACCAATACTAAACCTGTCGCTGTTGATTCTATTGATATTAATAAATACGCGGGTAAGTGGTATGAAATTGCGCATTTACCTATGTTTTTTCAGCGTAATTGTGTAGCCAATACAACTGCAAACTATTCTATTAACGCAGACAAAACCGTTGGTGTTTTAAATAGTTGTACGAATAAAAATGGAGAAACGATCTCATCAGAAGGCGTTGCTTATTCGCAAAATGAAGGCAACAGTAAATTAAAGGTGAGCTTTTTACCTTCTGGCCTTAGATGGATTCCTTTTACAAAAGGCGATTACTGGGTTTTAAGAGTTGACCCAAATTATCAGATCGCTTTAGTGGGTGGCCCAAGCCAGAAATATTTATGGATTCTTTCTCGTAGCCCTCAACTTGATGAGGCGACATATCAATCTTATCTGCAAACCGCAAAAAGCTATGGCTACGACGTTTCTAAACTCGTTAAGACAACACAGTCTAAATAGTGAAATGCTGGTTGCGTAGATTCTTATATTTATCTCGTAACCGAGTGAACTTCACATAAAATTCATTGCGCATTTTCTAAATTAGAACCAAAAGAAATGCTTTAGATCAGGAAGAATCAATGTCTAAATTTTTTCTGCGCTGGATCGATAGCTGGTCAGATTCAGAAAATGCGCAAGTGGGTGCTTCTAGCGAATATGTCATTGAAAAGAACATTCAATGGTTAAGAATTATTCCTTTTATTTTATTACATATCGCTTGTTTAGCAGCGTTTTGGGTGGGCGTATCTTGGTTCGCTGTGTTCTTCATGCTGGGGTTTTATTTTCTTCGCATGTTTGCAATTACTGCTTTTTTCCACCGCTATCTTTCGCATAAAACTTTTCAGACATCACGTATTGTTCAATTCATTTTTATACTGATCGGGACCATGAGTGCGCAGCGCGGACCTTTATGGTGGGCAGCACATCACCGTTATCACCATCATTTTACCGACACCGATCAGGACCCGCATTCAGCGAAAGCAGGCTTTTGGTATTCGCATGTAGGCTGGTTTTTAAATGAGCAAAATTTTGCTACTCGAAAAAAAGTCATTAAAGATTGGTTGAAATATCCAGAGCTGATTTGGCTGGACCGATTTAGTTTGCCTATTGTGATTTTGACGGCTTTAGCAATTTATGGTTTAGGTTCGTGGCTTGCACAACATTTTCCTGAGTTGGGTACGAATGGTTTACAGCTTTTAGTGTGGGGTTTTGTGATTTCCACAGTTCTATTAACGCATGCAACCTTGTGTATTAATTCACTCGCTCATCGTTATGGTTCACGTGAGTTTAATACCCCAGATGACAGTCGTAATAACTTCCTACTTTCTTTAATTACCTTGGGTGAGGGATGGCACAACAACCATCACTTTTACGCTGGCAGTGTGCGTCAAGGTTTTTATTGGTGGCAGATTGATATCACCTTTTATGTACTCAAAATGATGTCTTTATTTGGTTTGGTGTGGGGGCTAAAGCCCGTACCAGACAAGGTTTATCAATATAAAAAGATTAAAGACTTATCGATAGAGAAAATTGAAAACGGTGAAGTGTTATGAAAATTGCCATTATTGGTTCAGGTATATCTGGACTTTACGCAGCTTGGAGATTGTCAAAACAACATCAAGTCACTGTGTATGAAAAAAATAACTATTTTGGTGGTCATACTGACACTCACGAGCTAGAGATAGAAGGCACTAAAGTCGCGGTAGATAGTGGTTTTATCGTTTTTAATGACTACAACTATCCGTTATTTACCGACATGCTTAAAAAATTAGGTGTAGAAACTCAAAGCAGCGATATGAGTTTTTCGGTGAATAATCTGGTCAGTGGACTTCAATATAATCCTTCAAAAAAATGGTCGCTCTTTGCCCGTCCGCAGAACTTTTTAAACCGAAAATTTCTGCAAATGCTCTCAGATTTGCTACGTTTTTATGATGATAATAAAGATATAGATGTGGCAGATATTGATCCAAATTTATCGATTGAAGAGTATTTGGACCTTCACAAATATAGTCATGAGTTCCGTTATGAGCATCTTTATCCGATGTGCGGTGCCTTATGGTCGGCTCCGGTTGAGCAGGTAGGCCAAATTCCATATCGATTTGTGGTGAGCTTTTTTCAACATCACCGCATGTTGCAGCTAAAAGAGCGGCCGCAATGGCAAACAGTTAAACATGGCTCAGCAAGTTATATTCGTGCTATTCAAAAGAATTGCCGATCCATTGAGTGGAAGTTTGCAGAAGTAAAAGCTGTGAGCCGTTCTCCAGAAACAGTTTTGATTGAAACCGTTGAAGGGCAAGCCCAATACGACTGGGTGATTTTTGCAAGCCACGCTGACGATAGCCTAAGTCTCTTAAAAGATAGTTCTTTGCTTGAACAGGAAATATTAAGTCAATTTGGTTATCAAGATAATCGAATGGTGGTTCACCGTGATCTTTCAATTATGCCTAAAAGCCGTTTGCAGTGGGCAAGCTGGCATGTACATGTAACACCAACTTCTCAAGTTCAAAACGAATTATCCGACATACATTATGGTTTTACCTACTGGATGAATAATTTGCAGAATTTATCCTGTGCTACTCAGATTTTTTCTACGTTAAATCCGAATATGAAAATTAAAGCCGAAGACATCTTGGTTGAGCGTAAATATCGTCATCCCGTGTTTGATGCAAAAGCGATTCAAGCTCAATCTCGTTGGCACGAAATTAATGGGCAAAATCGGACTTCGTTTTGTGGAGCGTATTGGGGCTGGGGGTTTCATGAAGATGGAGCCCGCAGTGCAGCACGTGTTGTAGAGCAACTCTTAGCGTTATAAAAAAAATAGGTAAGGAGCTTTCAAATGTTATTAAATAAACTTGCTATCGCTCCTGTACTTATTCGTCACAGACGCTATAGCCCGAAACCGCATCAATTCACATCGACCCTAAATTATTTATGGTTCGATCCAGATCAATTAGATGATATTACAAAAGATTGCTCACTGTGGTCGACTGATCATTGGAATGTACTAACATTATCTAAAAATGATTTTTTAAAAATGTATCGCGGTTCTATAAAGGATCGAGTCGAAAAAGCGATACTGCAAAATAACAACTCACATCTTCGGCCAGACTGGCAAATCAGAGTCTTGGCTTTGCCTCGTAGTTTGGGTTTTAGGTTTAATTCGGTCGTATTTTATTTTGTTTTAAATAAAACTGGAAAACCCGTATTTATTGTCAGTGAAATTACCAATACCCCGTGGAATGAACGAAAAGTTTATATACATGACTGCTCAAAACAACAAAGAAATATGGGTGATTATCAGAGTTTTGATTTTCATTTTGAAAAATCATTTCATGTTTCGCCGTTCATGCCCATGCAGTTGACTTATCACTGGCGGTTTAGTTTTTCAGATCAGCAAAATGTCATTCATATGCAGCTCTTTGAAGAACAAAAACAACTCTTTGATGCCACTATGCGCTTTGAACTTGTGCCCATCACATTTCCTTCACAGCAATATCGTTATGCTCTTATAAACAGCCTAGCGCCTTTTAAAATGTTGTTTTCAATATATTTACAGGCATTTAAGTTGTGGCGAAAAAAAGTTCCATTTTATCGCCATCCTAAAAAGATCAAGGTAGATAAGACATGATAAAAACATTTCT
This sequence comes from Acinetobacter sp. NIPH 542, assembly GCF_000369825.1. Classification (NCBI taxonomy): domain Bacteria; kingdom Pseudomonadati; phylum Pseudomonadota; class Gammaproteobacteria; order Moraxellales; family Moraxellaceae; genus Acinetobacter; species Acinetobacter sp. NIPH 542. The sequence goes on along the minus strand of NZ_KB850206.1, from coordinate 1,987,159 downwards.
TTATGGTGAAGATGAGTCACTACCATTGTTACTCAAGAGTCTTCTTAAGCTACGTCATGGACAGATTACTTTTCAGGGCGCGTGGAGTGGTACGGTTGGCGAGGTTTCAGACTTACATGCTGTGATTGAAGTCCGCAATCCTTTGTTGATGGATCTGATTTTAAAAAATGGGGTTTTAGGGGCAGCGGAAGGCTATATACGTGGGGATTGGAGCAGCGAGCAACTTGTAGAGTTGGTGCAGATCTTGGCACGTAATCGAGATGTACTAGACCAGTTCAACCAGAATGTTATTGCACAAGCGAGCCAGCTTTTTCTTAAAGCTTGGTATAAAAATAGAAAGAATTCTTTAAGCGGTAGCCGTAAAAATATTGCTGAACATTACGACTTAAGCAATGACTTTTTTAAATTATTTCTAGATCCGTCTTTAATGTATTCGAGTGCCGTTTTTGAAAATGAAAATATGACACTCGAAGACGCATCTGATTTTAAGAAAGAGCTGATCTGTAAAAAGTTAGATTTAAAACCAATGGATCATTTGGTTGAAATCGGAAGTGGTTGGGGCGGTTTTGCCATTTATGCAGCTCAACATTACGGCTGTAGAGTGACCACCATTACCATTTCACAAGCTCAATACGATGAAGCCGTTACTCGTGTAAATGACGCAGGCTTAGCTCATCGAATTGATGTGCAACTGAAAGACTATCGCTTGCTCGAAGGAAAGTTCGATAAGCTGGTTTCAATTGAAATGGTTGAGGCCGTTGGTGCTCAATATTTATCGACATACTTTGATCAATGTAAAGCGCTATTAAAACCAAAAGGTCTAGCATTTATTCAGGCCATAACCATTGAAGATTTTCGATATAAAAAAGCATTAAATACAGTCGATTATATTAAGCGCTATATTTTCCCAGGTAGCTTTATTCCTAGCATAAGTGTATTGACTCAAACCGCCTCTGAAAGTGGTTTAAGGCTAAAGTATTTAAATGATATCGGTTTAAGTTATGCACAAACAATTCATCACTGGCGAGCACGGTTTTTAACCGCACGAGAAGAAGTATTGGCTCTGGGTTTCGATGAAAACTTCATTCGCATGTGGGATTTCTATTTATGTTATTGCGAAGGCGGTTTTAAAGAAGGCGTGATAAGCAATGTTCACTTGTTGTTTGAGAGTGCTAGTTACTAACTCAAACAGCTCAAGTAAGGAGACTGCTGATGTTTTTGAATTTACTGATTCTAGATTTAATGATCATGTTACTGAGCTGGCTACTTGCCACTCTAAATGGCCGAGCTGGAATTGTAGATGCTGCATGGAGTTTCTGTCTGGCAGTAAACATTATTGTGTCTTCTTTACTCATTTCAGTTGCTCCTGTTGAAGTACGATTTTTTATCGGTATTTTTAGCGGCTTATGGTTTCTAAGATTATTTTGGCATCTGTTAAGACGTTATCAATCTGAACAAAAAGAAGATGGCCGTTACGCGAGAATGCGTCAAGCCATGGGAAAGTTTCAGCATTTTGGCTTCTTCTTATTTTTTATCTTTCAAACACTTTTAGTGCTTTTGTTCTTCTTACCAATGTGGACGCTACTCAATGTAGAAGCAACTGAATGGAGTAGTGGATATAAAGTCACTTTAGTGATTGCGGCTGTCATCATGGCGATTGCCTTGATTGGAGAGCAGCTCGCTGATCAGCAGTTATATCGGTTTAAATTAAATCCAGATCATCATGGCAAAACCATGGATCAGGGTTTATGGCGTTATTCACGTCACCCCAATTATTTTTTTGAATGGTTACATTGGTTTGCCTATCCAATCATTGGTTTAGCGGCAGGCCAATATTTATTGTGGATTTATCCGTTACTGATGTGGCTGTTTTTATATTACGTCACGGGTATTCCATTTAGTGAAAAACAAGCAATTAAAAGTCGTGGTCAAAATTATCGTGATTATCAGCAAAAAACATCAATGTTTATTCCGCGAAAACCCAAAAAATAGGTGCGCATATGGATTTTATTGTTCATCAGTCTTTGAGAATTGTTGAAAGTGGTGTGCTTCCAGATCATGCAATTCGAGCTGCAATCCGTGCTTTAAGCAAAAAACGCTTAATTCAAGAAGGCCGTTATGACCCTGAACAAGGGGCGCAGCGATACATGGATGTGCTTAATATGCTAAAACGGAGTGAAATCGCCGTTGAAACGGACAAGGCAAACGAGCAGCACTATGAATTACCCACTGAGTTTTTTCAGGCAGTGCTTGGAAAAAGACTCAAATATAGTGCGTGTTATTTCCCGACTAAAACAACAACTTTAGATCAGGCAGAAGAGCTCGCACTTCAGCTTTATTGTGAAAGAGCACAACTTAAAAATGGTCAACATATTTTAGAGTTAGGCTGTGGCTGGGGTTCTTTAACTTTGTGGATGGCAGAAAACTATCCACGCTCACAGATTACAGCTGTTTCAAATTCTGCAACTCAAAAAAAGCATATTCTCGGGCAAGCAGAATTGAGAGGTTTAAACAATATTGAAGTGCTCACCTGTGATGTGAATGTACTTGAATTAGACCAAGCCCAGTTTGATCGTGTTGTATCGGTTGAAATGTTTGAACATGTTCGTAATTACCAGCGTCTATTTGAGAAAATTCAGGGATGGTTAAAAGCAGACGGCTTACTTTGGTGTCATATTTTTTGCCATCGCTTTTTACATTATCCTTTTGAAGTAAAATCAGATTATGATTGGATGTCCAAGTATTTCTTTACTGGCGGATTAATGCCGTCGACTTCAACTTTTTTACATTTTCAAGAGCATTTAGAGTTGGCTCAACAGTGGCAATGGTCGGGTGAGCATTATATGAGAACGGCAAATGCTTGGCTTGAGAATATGGATAACCAAGAAGTCGAACTGAAGCCACTGTTTAAAAAAATCTATGGAAAAGATGCCAATATTTGGTGGCAACGCTGGCGTATTTTCTTCATGGCTTGTGCTGAGCTATTCGGTTTTGAGCAAGGACAAGAATGGGTCATTGGTCACTTTTTATTTAAAAAGAGAGCATTGTAATTTCTACAGCCTATCCCGGCGATAAAGATATGATAAGAACTCGAAACGATGGCAAAGCGAGTCATCCATTAGCCCAAATGTTCAATCGATATTATTGGTTGCAGATTGGTCTGATTGCATTATCAATCGTGGTCGGGTTGGCGTGTAGTGCTTGGGTGATTAAAGGCTCTTTACTTAAAACTGCTTTAGAGCAGGAAATGGAACACTATTGGTTACGCATCGAACATAATCCAAATGCAGATTTACCAGATACCAAAAATTTATATGGATATCGGTGGAATACAGAGGTTGCACCTCAACCTTTTAAAGACATGCGTTTAGAAAGTGGTGTGCATCGAGTATTTGTTGATGGTAAAGAACGGATGACGGTATATGGTGAGCATAACGGTCAGCATGTTCTATTGGTATTTGGCGAAAGTAATGTCAATAAACTGATCTGGTTATTTGGACTTGCTCCACTGATGTTCAGTTTATCTGTTTTATATAGCTTTTTATGGTGGTCAAACCGAAGAGCAAGACGCTATTTTTCCCCAATTACGCGTTTAGCAAATGCTTTGGAAAATATTGATTGGGCACATCAAGACACTCAAGCTTCTCCTTTTAAAGATATTAATACCAATGGCAATATGGAAGCAGAATATCTCAAACAAGCCTTGGAAAAATATCATCAGGTTTTAAGCGATTTTATTCGACGTGAAAGAGAATTTACAGGAGATGTGAGTCATGAGTTGCGCACTCCACTCACAATTTTGAAGGGTAATGTGCAACTTTGTCAGGCGAAGTATGGAGAGGATAAAGCCCTAGTTCGACTTCATAATACAATTGAAGATATGCAGTTATTAGTCGACACCTTACTGGCAATCGCACGTAATACAGTAAAAAGCTTACCATCTGAAAAGAATTTTTTATCCAGAATTGTGAGGGATTTAGTCGAAAGTTTAGAGGGGGTCAGTGAGAGTAAGGGGATACATATTCATATTCAACCCGATCTTTCTGAACAGCCGCGTTGGTTATATCCCTCTATGACACAAATGGTGTTAAGCAATATTTTACGTAATGCGCTGAACTATTCTCAAGGCTCACAAATCGACATCATTCAACAAAAAAACAGCCTAATTATTGCAGATAATGGAATTGGAATTTCTTTACCTAACGATGTGAAAGTACAAGAGCTCAGCGATTCACAACTCTCTTTAAAGGCTAAAGGTCATGGAATTGGTTTGCAATTGGTACAAAAGCTTTGTAAACAATTAGGATGGCGAGTCGAGTTGTTTGATCGACAATATTATTTAACAACTCATCCTGAACTAAAGTTGGAGCCGACCACGGGCTTAATTGTTGTGGTCTATTTGAGTTAACTTGCTGAACTGTCTAAAGCAATTTTTAAACCGACACCTGCCACTGTGTGTAATAGTTTAAGGTCAAAAGGTTTATCAACCATTTTTCTTAAGTTGTAGATGTGACTGCGTAACGCATCGCTTTCAGGTTCTTCGTCGCCCCATAATTCCATCATCAGTTCTTGCTTGGTCACCACTTTTGGAGACTGGCGCATCAAAATTTTTAATAGTTTAAATTGAATAGGTGGTAACTCGATATTATTGCCGGCACGAACTACAGTTTGAGTTGCGCTATCAAGAATTAAGTCGTGAATTTGAATTTTATGATGAGTGACTTCGCCAGCTGCTCTTTTTATTAATGCACGAATCCGCATTACTAATTCGTTAAAATCAAAAGGTTTGACTAAATAATCATCTGTGCCAGCAGTAAAACCTTTAAGTTTGTCATCTAAAGTATCTCTTGCTGTCAGCATAAGAACTGGAATATCAACACCTTGTTCGGTACGTAGCCAGTTGCACAGGTCATAACCCGAGCCATCAGGTAGATTTATGTCGAGCAGTAAAAGGTGATAATGCTGAGATTTAAGAAAAGTCCGTGCAGCATCTAAATTACGCGCATGGTCGACGACATAACCATGCATTTCAAGAAATTCGCAGACCGTTGCTGCGAGTTCAAAATGGTCCTCAACCATGAGGATAAAGTGATTACCCATGAGATTTTATTAAGCCATTAATTTAATAGTTGTTGTTTTAATTTAGCATTAAACGGTTCGCTACCAAACCAGATTTTAAAATATTGATTTGCATTCGGATTGTCTATAGAACCGAGCAGCTTCTGGTTTAATTTTAGTTCTAGTTTTTGATTTTCATGTTGATAGTAAAGACTGTAAAGATCTCCACTCTTAATTGGTCTATATAGTTCATTAATATGATTAAGCGGAGATTTTGCATCAAATCCGCTAACATTTTTCTTCAAAAAGTGGCTTGCTGCCCGTTTAAATGCCCACTCGGGAATATCACGGTTATAGCTAAACTCCATTTTGATGCTTTGGCTTTGCCAATTTTTTAGGCAATCTTCAGCAAAGTAACTGACATTTCCCACCTTCTTACTCGTAACCGTTAAAGGTGCTGAACTGCATTTTTTTAGTTCAGCCGCGTTCGCTTGAGATACGATTAAGATTCCTAGAAATATCAAGATTCGACTTTTTTGAACGGTAATACCCATTTATATACTCCTCCAAATATTGGTAAAGAACGGTAAAGGCCATTCGCCGGATCCCAATAATCTTGCTGGAAAATAATTTTTTGTTGCTCATTAATCTTAATTTGACTAATTCCATAAGAAGCCATGGTTTTTGAGCGACCTAACATTTTAAAGTCATAGGTCATGTACCAATGAATATAGGCTGTATCTTGGTGATGAGTTGCACTAATGAGTTTTACAGTGACATTACTCACTCGGGCATTCATGCCTTCAAAATGCTTAATCAAATCTTTTTTCTGAGAGAACTGCGAGAGTGTATCGTTGATATAAAGTTGATCGGCGTAAAGATGACTCGCGTTATTCACAAAAGAAGGGGTACCAAGCGTATTAAATGCGGCAATAAAACGATTGCCAATATCTAGCGCTTGTTGGTCATTTAATTCTATTCCAGTAATTTTTTGTTCGGCTTTGCCGTAATCACCTGAGTAGCTAGGCACACTTTTACACGCTGTTAAACCTGCCAAGGTAATTAGCCCTAAGGCTGTAGTTATAATTTTCATGTCTATATCCGAACCAACTTTATAAGATTAAGTTAAAGAGCTGGTCGTGAAGTTTGCGTGAATTCTTATGTTTTATGATTTGGGTTTAATGGAGAGCATTTTCTGTTTTGGAATTTTCATCAATTAGGTCTATTCAACTTAGAAGTTTCTTTGGATGTCACAGCGTTTAAGATTAATAAATAAGATAAGCTAGAAAAAATTTAATAAAGCAATTTTATTCTAGCTGCACTTTACCCATAAGAGATATAGATAAGTTTTGCATAAATAGAAGGATTCAATAATGAAAACAATCGGCTTATTAGGCGGAATGAGTTGGGAATCTACAGCACTTTATTATCAACAAATCAATAAAATGGTTCATCATAAGTTAGGAAAATTACACTCTGCTAAGGTCATTATTAATAGTGTCGATTTTGAAGAAATAGCAGCCTTGCAAGCGAAGGGTTTATGGCAAGAAGCTGGCGCATATTTAGCTGAGCAAGCACAAAATTTAGAAAAGGCAGGAGCAGATTGTATTTTGGTGTGTACTAACACCATGCATAAAGTTGCTGCACAGATTGAAGATTCAATTACGATTCCGTTCTTACACATTGCTGATGCAACGGCAAAAGAAATTTTGAGTCAAAACATTGGTAAAGTTGCGCTGTTGGGCACAGCTTTTACAATGGAGCAAGATTTTTATAAAGCTCGATTGCAGGATTATGGAATTGATGTTGTTATTCCAAATAAAGCCGACCGAAAAATAGTCCATAGCATCATTTATGAAGAACTTTGTTTAGGTGTGATTAATCCCGATTCACAGCAAAAGTACATCGCTATTGTAGAGAGGCTCATTGCTGAAGGAGCTCAAGGAATTATCTTAGGTTGTACCGAAATTTGTATGTTAATTGGTGAGCTTAAATTCTCGGTTCCTTTATTTGATACCACCACTATTCACGCAAAAGAGGCGGTAAGTTTTAGCTTAAACGAAAATAAAAACTCTAATAGCGCCAATCTACATAAGTCTGCTGCAATTGCTGGGAGTATTCTTTAGCAATATTTGGAATATCCTTTGTCATTAAACGTTAAGCTTGTGTCGTGAAATGTAAAGTGGCCCATATCCTAACTGTTGTAATTTTGGTTATTGCTTTTATAGGCACTCAATAAAAAACCAAAATATGGAATAGGACATGACGTTGACGAAAGCTATACGTTTCTATGGAACAGGAACGCCAGAAGTAATGCGCTATGAAGATGTAGAAGTAGGAGATCCAAAAGCTGGAGAAGTACGCCTACGTCATGTGGCAGTCGGTTTAAATTATGCCGATACATATTTTCGCAATGGAACCTATCAAATTCCAATGCCTAATGGCATGGGCGTCGAAGCTTCAGGTATCGTTGAAGCTTTAGGCGAAGGAGTCACTCAGCTTAAAGTAGGCGATCGAGTTACTTATACAGGTTTTTTAAATACGTTAGGTGCATATAGTACCCATCGTCTAATTCCAGCAAATGCTTTAATTAAATTACCCGAAGAAATTTCTTGTGAAACAGCGGCAGCCATGACCATGCGAGGGCTGACCGCTGCTTATCTGATGCGCCGCATTTATGACTTTAAAGCGGGCGATTCAATTTTATTACATGCAGCCGCAGGTGGTGTTGGGCTGATCGTTTCTCAATGGGCTAAATTACTTGGTTTGACTGTTATTGGTACCACTTCTTCAGAAGAAAAAGCTGCCGTAGCGCGAGCTCATGGTTGTGATCATGTCATTAACTACAGCCATGAAAATGTTGCCCAACGTGTACGTGAGTTAACAGGCGGCGTTGGTGTAAATGTCGTTTTCGATAGTGTCGGTCAAGCCACTTTCATGAGTTCATTAGACTCACTCAAACGCCGTGGTTTGTTGGTCTGCGTAGGAACAGCGTCTGGTCCAATTCCTGCTTTTGATCCGGTATTACTCGCCGTGAAAGGTTCATTGTTTGTCACACGTCCAGCTTTGGCCGACTACATTGCAGATCCTGCCGAGAAGAAAGAACTGGCAAATGAATTATTTGATCATGTTCGACATGGACGAATCAAAATTGAAATTAATCAGCGTTATGAGCTAAAGGATGCCGTACAAGCTCATCGTGATTTGGAAGCACGTAAAACAATAGGTTCATCAATCTTTGTAATTTGAAGGGATTTCTTATGCAAATTGAACAGTTAACTTGCAATATTGGTGCAGAGCTCAGTGGAGTCAAACTTGCTGATGCGATTTATGATGATGGATTATTTGCTGAAATTCGCACACAACTGCTTAAACACCGTGTGTTGTTCTTGCGAGATCAGCACTTAAGCCGTCAGGATCATGTCGCATTTGCAGAAAAATTTGGACAGTTAGAAGATCATCCTGCTGTAGGCAGCCATCCTGATCATCCGGGTTTGGTGCAGATTTATAAACATCCGGAAAGTCCCGTCGATCGTTATGAAAATGCTTGGCACAGCGATGCAAGCTGGCGCAAGGTTCCACCGATGGGATGTGTGCTGCACTGTGTTGAATGCCCACCAGTGGGTGGCGATACCATGTGGACCAACATGGTGATGGCCTATGAGTCGTTACCCAACGATATTAAGGATAAGATTGCTGACTTACGCGCTTATCACAGCATAGAAGCGAGTTTTGGTGCGGCTATGCCACTTGAAAAACGCTTGGACTTAAAAGCAAAATTTCCCGATGCTGAGCATCCTGTGGTACGTACCCATCCTGAAACGGGCGAGAAAATTTTATACGTCAACGCGTTCACAACCCACTTCAGTAACTATCACACCAAAGAGCGAGTCAGGTTTGGACAAGATGCCAATCCGGGCGCAGCTGAATTACTGCGTTACTTAATTTCTCAAGCGTATATTCCAGAGTTTCAAGTGCGTTGGCGCTGGAAACCTAACAGCATTGCCATTTGGGATAACCGCAGCACACAACATTATGCAGTCATGGATTACCCACCTTGCCACCGAAAAATGGAGCGGGCCGGCATTATTGGTGACGCAACCTATTAAATCTATAGGTTAATAATTTTATCTAATTGAAAATTCTAAAAATATATCAGGAGATGCACATGCAATTCTTTGACGACTCATTGCACCCAGAAAATATGGAAAAAGTGGTAATCACGGTTGCGCCATATGGACCCGAATGGATGCCGGAAGATTTTCCCGAAGATATTCCGGTGACCATGGATGAGCAAATACAAAAAGCGGTTGAGTGTTATGAAGCGGGCGCTACAGTGTTGCATTTACATGTCCGTGAACTTGATGGCAAAGGCTCTAAACGCTTGTCAAAATTTAACGAGCTTATCGCAGGTGTTCGTGAGGCTGTGCCTGACATGATTATTCAGGTAGGTGGTTCGATTTCATTTGCACCAGAAAGTGAAGGTGAAGCGGCTTTATGGCTAAGTGATGACACCCGACATATGTTGGCTGAACTTACACCAAAGCCCGATCAGGTCACGGTGGCAATTAACACCACACAAATGAATATTATGGAATTGCTCTATCCTGAATATTTAGAAGGGACTTCATTGGCACATCCAGCGACTCAGGCAGCATATGCAGAGATGACTGTGCCAGCAGGGCCTGCATGGGTTGCCGAACATATTAAGCGCTTATGTAAAAACAATATTCAACCGCACTTTCAGTTAACGGGTATGCATGGCCTTGAGACGCTAGAACGTATGGTGCGTAAAGGGTTGTACATGGGGCCGTTAAACTTAACTTGGATTGGAATTGGCGGTGGTTTTGATGGTCCAAACCCATTTAATTTCTTTAATTTTATTCATCGCGTACCTGATGGATGTACTTTGACATCAGAATCTCTGCTCAAAAATGTATTGCCTTTTAACACCATGTCGATGGCAATGGGTTTACATGCTCGTGTGGGTAACGAAGACACGATCATTGATCATCACGGGCGCCGTTTTTCATCTGTAGAGCAAATTAAGCAAACCGTTCGGATTGCCCATGAATTAGGCCGTGAAATTGCCTCAGGAAAAGAAGCCCGTGAAATTTATCGTATTGGGGTGCAATACAACAGTATTGAAGAAACCCTAATCGCAAATGGTATTGCACCTAATCGTAAAGCAGGGCAAAAGGGTGTGCCGCAGCGTAACTAATGTGACAAGGTCTAACGGAATTTAGACCTCAAATGTAGTGCAGTTTATTCGCTTTGTTTTTAAAAGTGCGTTGCTGCACTAGCTAAATAGAAATTATAAAAAATACAAGGAGGTCGTATGAATGCACATCAGTATTCAGATCAGATGAGCGATGTTGATACGTCAATCAGTATACCTCGTCGTTATGCATGGCTTGTTTTTGCTTTGACATTTGGTTTGCTCATTTCAGATTACATGTCAAGGCAAGTCTTAAACGCAGTCTTTCCTTTACTTAAAAATGAGTGGTTGCTCAGCGATAGCCAGTTAGGTTTGCTCAGTGGCATTGTCGCCTTAATGGTGGGTTTATTGACTCTGCCGTTGTCATTAATGGCAGACCGTTTTGGAAGAGTGAAAAGCTTGGCCATTATGGCGGCTTTATGGAGTTTGGCGACTTTAGGATGTGCACTGGCTGAAAATTATGAGCAAATGTTTATTGCTCGTTTTATGGTTGGTGTGGGTGAAGCTGCTTATGGCAGCGTGGGAATCGCGGTGGTTGTGGCTGTTTTTCCAAGAGAAATGCGTGCAACACTCGCCAGTGCTTTTATGGCGGGTGGCGTATTTGGCTCATTTTTGGGTGTGGCTTTAGGTGGTGTACTCGCACAGCATTTCGGTTGGCGTTGGGCTTTTGGAGGCATTGCTTTATTTGGTCTCATTTTGGCCTTTCTATATCCAATTTTAGTGAAAGAAAACAGAATAAACGCAATACCTCAAAATAAAAATCGTAGTAAAACCCAGCACATTAAAAGCCCTTTAAAAACTTTATATTCAAGTCGTTCAGTTATTGCCACTTACATTGGTAGTGGTCTGCAATTATTTGTTGGTGGCACAGTGATTGTCTGGATGCCGAGTTATCTCAATCGGTATTACGGCATGAGTACCGACAAGGCAGGTGTGATGGCAGCGGTCATTTTGCTATGTAGTGCAGTAGGCACAATTCTATGCGGCATGTTGTGTGATTATTTGGGCCGTAACTGTCCAGATCGTAAGGTCAGTTTAGCGATTACATACTGCTTGCTCGGTTGTGTTCTTTTATTAATTGCTTTTGCTGTGCCTGCGGGACGTAACCAGTTACTTCTCATCTGCCTCGGAATGTTTATTGCCCTAGGAACCAATGGGCCATCTAGTGCCATGGTAGCTAATCTCACACATAACTCAGTTCATGGTTCTGCATTTGCAACACTCACCTTAGCTAACAATTTTCTTGGTTTAGCGCTTGGTCCTTTGGTGGTCGGCAGAATATCTGATGTGATTGGTTTACATAGCGCATTTCAACTTATGCCATTGGTCAGTATTGCAGCCGCAGCCGTATTTTTTTATGCCAAACGCCATTATCACAAAGATATTGCACGCTTTGAGCAGCAAGGAATAACTGAGCTTAAAAATCATTCAGGTAACCAAATACAAAAATGCGGGATGAATAACAAATGATGATTCGGCAATTACACATTGATGTATTTTTTGACTTTATTTGTCCTTGGTGTTTGATCGGAAAACGTCAGTTACTGATCGCTATAAATAGATTTTATCAGCTTTACCCTAAAGTCAAAGTTGTCGTGCACTGGCGAGGTGTTCAGCTCATACCTGATTTAGCTGTTGAAGGTGTACCGTTTCAAACGTTTTATTTGAAACGGTTAGGTAGCTTGACAGCAGTTCGTATGAGACAAGAACAGGTCAATAAAGCTGCACATAAAGTTGGGCTCAAGATCGATTTTGAACAGATTAAACGGATGCCAAATACGGCCAAAGCTCATCGCTTATTTGATAAAGCTTTAAAAATAGGAACTCCTGATCAGTGCAATGCGTTGTTAGAACAACTCTTTGCTGCATATTTTTATGATGGGTTAGACATCGGAAATACCACCACTTTATACAAAATCGCGAAACGTTGTGGCTTCTCACCTGAGCTTATCAAAGATTTACTTATTCAAGATCATCAAGATTTTATCTCTGCAAGTACAGGAGGTAATGGCGTGCCTTATTTTATTTTTGATCGGGCTTCTACTTTAGTGGGCGCGCAATCAGCAGATGCACTTTATCAAGCAATGCAAGAGGCGCTAGCGGGGCAGGGAGAGTTGATATGAGCAACCGATTTGAAGTGCCTTTTGAAAAAATTCCCAATTTAGGTGAGCGGGCTTTTTTAAAAATTGGAGATAAAAATCTCGCACTATTTAACGTTGCGGCTCAGTTTTATGCAATCGATGACAGCTGTCCTCATCAGGGGGCATCGCTATTTAGTGGACGTCTAGAAGGACGAGTGATTCAGTGTTGTGCCCATGGTCTACGTTTTGATTTAACAAATGGCTGTTTGGTTAATTCTGCGCATCTTAAAGTTGCGACTTATCCCGTGGAAGTGGCCGAGGACAAGGTATTTATTGTGATGCGTTGTGGGGAAAATCATGAGTAGTTTAGTTCTGAAAAATTTTTCCCAGCGTACAAGAGAATTAGCGCCAGGCTTTGTGGTCAGTTCGGTCGTTGCTGCGGCTGCCTGTTTTTTATCAGAGCATTATGGTGCGCCAGTCATGCTATTTGCACTACTGCTTGGCATGAGCGTGAATTTTTTAGCGGCTGAAAGTAAATGTAAGGTAGGTATTGAGTTTACTGCACGTAGTGTGCTCAGAATGGGCATCGCGTTACTCGGCATGCGTATAACTTTGGGGCAAATTACCGCACTAGGTTGGCAGCCTGTTGCGTTAGTTGTCACTCTAGTTATTGTCACAATCGCCGTTTCTGTTATTGCCGCTAAAATCTTAGGTTTCCAAAAACTATTTGGCATGCTCACTGGTGGATCAACAGCAATCTGTGGTGCTTCAGCCGCATTGGCACTATCGGCTGCTTTTCCAAATCATCCGCAAAAAGAAAAAGCGACTTTATTTACCGTGATTGGCGTATCGGCACTTTCAACATTTGCAATGATTGTCTATCCCATGATTGCGAAGTGGTTAGAGTTATCACCACAAGCTGCTGGTGTGTTTCTTGGTGCTACGATTCACGATGTGGCGCAAGTGGTCGGCGCTGGTTATAGCATGTCTACTCAAACGGGGGATACGGCGACTGTAGTTAAACTTATGCGTGTGGCAATGCTGCTTCCAGTAATTGTTTGTGCGGCTATGATTACTCGCATGCAAGGAGCAGATTCAACGGGGGGACGACCGCCATTACTGCCTTGGTTTGCTGTTGGCTTTTTAATATTGGCTGGTATTAACAGTACAGGATGGGTGCCAACGATGGTTCAAAATGGAATTAATGATTTATCACGCTGGTTTTTAGTCATCGCAATTAGTGCTTTAGGAATGAAAACTCAGTTAAAAGAATTAGCATCTGTCGGCATTAAACCAATTCTTTTAATGATCGGCGAAAGCATCTTTTTAGTGGTGTTAGTTCTTGGGCTTATGCGCTTGTGGTTTTAATTTTAAAAATTAAATTTTTAAGGAAGTTATGGAATAGTTCCCCAGCTTCCTTATATTTTAAACGACTTCATTGGGCTTCACATAAAGAGAAATTAATTGAGCAGGGCTTTATTGTGACTACGCCACGTATTCGGTGACATACCAAATTGGCTAATGAACCAACGCGTAAAAGAACTCGGCATTGAGTAACCTAAAATATCAGATACTTGAGCAAGTGAATAATTTAGATTTTTTAAATAACGAAATACGAGATCTTTGCGTACTTCATTCATTAAATCACTAAAACTCGTCTGAGCTTCTTCTAATCGACGCTGTAAAGTCCGTACGTGCATACCGTGTGTTTGAGCGACTTGATCAATCGTAGCGCGCCCCATTGGCAAAAGAAGATAAATACTTTTACGAATATCAAAAATCATGGTCGATTCATTACTATTCTGCAAAATATCTAAATAACGTTGTGCATGGTTAGCCATAGCCAGATTTGCTTGAGGGTTCGTTGTATCAAGTTCGGCCACCGTACAAACAATACCATTAAAGTCACTACCAAACTCGAGCGCACAGCCAAAAATCCGCCGATGTAAAGTTAAATCGCTAGGCGGGTTATGAGTGAAGTGTACACTTAACGGCCGCCATTTTTGCATCATGAGTGCTGCACAAAAACGATGAGTAATCCCTAAAGCAAGTTCCGTCGCTTGGCGGCTATACCCGCAAGTTGTTGTCACAACTTCCTCTCGAATAACAACCGTATCATCAATTTCTTCAATATATATTTCAAGTGAGTTATTGAGTAAATTCCTATAACGAACAATCGTTTGTAGCGCTTCTCTCAAAGTATATTGGTAACTTAATAATAAGCTCAGTTCACCAAAATCCGCGATTTCGCGTTGCTCAGCCATATGTAAACCGAAAACATCACAATTACTCATTTGGGCTGAGTCTTCAAGCAAGGTAATGGCTTTATCTACAGGAATACGTTGTTTAAGATCATTCAATTGAGTTTGGCTAAGCCCAACACGTGATAATAAATGGTAGGGATTTAGATCTAATTGCTGAGCAACTGCCAGATAATTTTTTAAAGAGGCGGTATGCGCAAGAGGCACCATTTTATTATCTCCTGTTCTTAATCAGCCATATTCCTTACAGCTCATATCTAGTTATAACTAAAATATCCACATTACAAAAGCTTTTATTTAAGAGCCTAATCGTGATGTCTATTTAATTTTAAACCTGTTCTTTTAATTCACTTGTAATTACAAATACTATTTTAATTAATTTACGAACTTTTAAAAAGATGTGTCGTCAAATGAAAAGTCCGTGACGCCTTATGTACACCATTAACTGAAATGAGCCTTTATTGTGAATGGAGTTTTATAAAAATTCTTATGCATCCTAGATGGCAAAATTCACAGGCGTCGAAATGAAAAAAATACAAACCAAAGCAACAATTTTAATTATTCCGGGGTTACGCGATCATGTTCCCGAGCATTGGCAAACGATTTTAGAAACAAGGCTAGCAAAGGTTCGTTCTGTACCACCTGTGCAAATCAATAAACTCAATTGTGAAAATAGAGTTGCTGCTATTCAGGCACAACTCGAACAAATACAAGGGCCTGTCATTTTGGTTGCACACAGCGCAGGCGTGCTGATGACAATACACTGGGCAGCAAAATATCAAAGACCAATTCAAGGAGCTCTACTTGTGGCTCCACCTGACTTAAACGAAAGCTGGCCAGAAAATTATCCAAGCCCAACCGTACTTCATCAAGAAGGATGGAGTCCTTTACCTAATCAAACACTACCTTTCCCCAGCATTTTGATTGCAAGCACCAATGACCATTTAGCTCGTTATGAAGCTGTAAGTGAAATGGCAGAAAAGTGGGGTAGTCAACTCGTAAATTTAGGTGAAGTGGGACATTTAAACCCTGCATCTGGCTTTGGCTATTGGCCTTTAGCTGAACAATTCATTCAACAATTAGATCAGGTCGAACAACCAGCCTAGGGCAAAAAATACCTGCTTATGTAAACCATTTAAAAGCCAATGGATGGCTTTGAGTAATAAGCAATAAATAAAAAAAATCATATTTATAAGGAGATAATATGATGGGTCATTACGTCTATTTAAATCAAAGAAATAATCACGTTTTATATATTCAAAAAATAGGTGTTTCATTAAGCCTAATTTTATTCATGTCTAAAGCGAACGCAGCCAGTTTTGATATTGATAAAGACTGGAAGTTCGAGACAAAAACGACATTAAGCCTAGGTGCCAGTTGGAGTACACAAGACCCATCTGTTTCATTACTTTATCGGCCTGACGCAAACAAAATAGGGAAACAAGGTGCTAGCATTGATGTGAATGGTGATGATGGGCGTATGAATTTTAGTAAATATGATGCCATTTCACAGATTATTAGAGGCATAACTGAAGTTAAGCTAAATGGAAAACAACAAGGTGCGGTCATTAGCACTAAATACTGGTATGACCATGCCTATGAGACAGGACAAGGAGACTTTAAACCCTTTAATGATTCAGCGTGGCCAAGGCTCGCAAAGTTCAAAGGTATCGATTTATGGAATGCCTATATATGGAAAGATTTTGAATTAGATGATGGAAAAAGCATCAATTTAAAATTAGGCAAACAGACTTTAAATTGGGGGAAATCTCAGTTTTTTCAAAACGGTTTAAATTCGGTGAGTGCCTTTGATTTTGCTGCAATTAACCGACCGGGTGGTGATGCAAAAGAAAGAATCATTCCAACCGAAATGTTTTCGTTCGACACAAGCATTAATAAAAATTTGAAAATAGAAGGGTTCTATCAATTTAAATTTAGACCTTCAGTTGTTGATGGTAACGGAACTTTTTTTGAGATTTCAGACTTTGTGCCCGAAAATGCAGGTCCAGTTCTGATTGCTGGAGGGGGAGATAAATTATCAGATACCGCAATTCGTTTACGTACCTATATTCCACGTGCAGAAAGTAGAAAAGCAAAGGATAACGGCCAATATGGTATTGCTTTAAAACAGACATTACCAAGTTTAAATAATGCTGAGTTAGGTATTTACTATGCGAACTACCATAGCCGTAATGCAAACTTTGATGGAACCGCTGTAACAGCAGCAGGACCCGAACATTTTAATACCGCGAGTTATTTTTCTATCTATCCTGAAAATATCAAAATGTTTGGATTAAGTCTGACTGGGAAAGTTGGAACAACAACCGTTTTTAGTGAATTAACCCACAAACCTAATCAACCTTTACAACTAAACGGTACAGACATTGTCTATGCCCAAGTGTTATCGGAAGGAACACCATTTGCGCCTTCGGGAAAAACTGTTGAATTAGGTCAATATATTCAAGGCTATGTACGTTTACCCGTAACACAATTTTCGGTGGGAGCAACTGATAGCATATTCAATATTTGGGGTGCAAATTCGCTGACATGGTCTACAGAGTTTGGCTTAAACCATATTGCAGATATTGGTAATCATCGGATTGGCCGGACAGGCGCATTTGGCCGTAGTGAGCTTTCAACAGGGGCTTATAATCCTGAAACAGGTGAGTTTAAATGTACGCCGTATGGTACAGCTCATCTTACAAATGCAGAAATAGACAATTTAAATGAACGCTTTTGTAATAAAAATGGTTTTTTTAATGAATGGTCATTTGGCTACCGATTACGTGGTGCATTAAATTATCAAGATATTTTACCCTCTACAGTGATTACGCCAAGTCTTAGTTTTAGACATGATGTTTATGGATATAGCCAAAACTTTCAAGAAGGGCAAATGAGTGTAAGTGCGGCGTTATCTATGACTTATCAGCAAAAATATACAACAGAGATTGCCTATAATAACTTTTTTGGTTCTAATGAATTTAGCACCATAGATGATCGAGATTTTGTATCATTAACATTTAAAGCTAATTTTTAGTTCAATTATTTTATTAAAAAAATATAGAAAGACTCGTTATAAATGAGATTTAGACGTGGAGGATAACTTTTGAAATTTAGATCAAAAATTGATTGGTGGCTTTTATTAATATTTGTTGTTATCACTGCCAATATCCTTATGAAGATTTATGAAGCAAATCATCATTATTCTTTAGCTTCAAATTTTCCACATCTTGTCATTTATAGTTTAATCATTTTTATTATTTGGCTTCCCATCTTTAATACTTATTATGTGGTAGAAAACAACACTTTAATGATTAAGAGTTTGGTATTCCGATGGAAAATTAATATTGATGATATTACCCAAATAGAGCCTACTCATAATCCACTCTCATCTCCAGCACTCTCATTAGATCGACTCAAAATTTATTATATGAAAAATGGAGAAATTACTTCAGTGATGATTTCACCAAAAGATAAAGAACGTTTTTTTCAAGCCATAAACAAAAGACTCCATTAAAGTTGCTTGTTTAATTGCAAACATAAATTACGCTATTTCCATGACGACAAAAAATAAATGGAGATAACCCATGGCGACACGTTTTTTACTGCCAATTTTTGGCACTACGGTTTTAATTACATTAGCTGGATGCGCTTCATCCTCTCAATATCCAATTACCGACAGTTATGGGCCAGATCCAAAACTTCCTGAGCCTAAATCAAGCCTATTACCAACCGTTAATATAGCTCCAGCAGAAGGCTGGCCGAGTGGTGTTATGCCAACACCGGCAGAAGGTTTGAAGGTAAAAGCATTTGCAAAAGGGCTTGAACACCCGCGTTGGCTTTATGTGTTACCCAATGGTGATGTATTGGTTGCTGAAACAGATGCCCCACCTAAACCAGAAGACGGTAAAGGGATTAAGGGTAAAATTATGACTTTCGTGATGAGACGTGCAGGATCATCTCATCCGAGTGCCAACCGTATTAGTTTGCTTCGAGACACTAATGGAGATGGAATTGCTGATCAAAAAACGGTATTCCTTCAAAACTTGAATTCCCCATTTGGTATGGCATTAGTAGGTAATAACCTGTATGTCGCTAATACAGATGCACTAGTACGTTTTCCTTATCAAGAGGGCGAAACTCAAATTACGGCCAGTGGAACCAAAGTGTTGGACTTACCGGGTGGCCCTTTAAATCACCATTGGACCAAAAATGTGATTGCTAATCCAGCTGGTACCAAGTTGTACATTACCGTTGGTTCTAACAGTAACGTTGCTGAAAATGGTTTAGATCAAGAAAAAGGCCGAGCACAAATTACAGAGTTTGATATCGCAAGTGGCCAGTCACGCCCATTTGCAACAGGCCTGCGTAATCCAAATGGTATGGCTTGGCAACCTCAAAGTGGAAAACTCTGGACGGTTGTTAATGAGCGCGATGAAATTGGGAGTGACCTAGTACCCGACTATATGACGTCAGTTCAAGATGGCGCTTTTTATGGCTGGCCTTACAGCTACTATGGTCAACATGTTGATGTACGAGTAAAACCACAAAATCCAGCAATGGTTGCTCGTGCAATTAAACCAGACTATGCACTAGGCAACCATACGGCTTCTTTAGGCCTCACATTTTATGCAGCCGAACTCATGCCGCAATTTAGAGGAGGTGCATTGATCGGTCAGCACGGTTCTTGGAACCGTAAGCCTCACAGTGGTTATAAAGTCATTTTTGTACCATTTAGAAGTGGTCAACCTTCTGGTCCGCCGCAAGATATTTTGACTGGATTCCTCAGTGATAAAGGCAAAGCGTATGGTCGTCCTGTGGGTGTGGCAATTGATTTCTCAGGTGCCGTGTTAGTTGCAGATGATGTGGGCAATACGATTTGGCGCGTTTCGCCAGTTGCAGAGACAACTTATGAAGCTCCAATGAAATATGCTATTGGAACCCCGCCAGGCACACCATAAAGTGTTTTAACGATCATTTATTAGCATGGGCGGCCTTTAGGCTTTATAGAGGCTCGCCCAAATGGCTATTATTTAATTTTTAAATAACTGAACAAAAAAAATACTAATTGGACTTTATAAGCCAACTTCTCAAAAATGAATATGTGAAAACGATAATGATGTTTAAGGAACAAACACATGAATACACATATTCGAATTGCCGTGGTCGGTGGCGGTATTGCTGGTCTGGCTTTAGCAAGTAATTTAAGTAAACACCCCCATTTAGATGTCCAAATGTTTGAATCTGCACCTCAGTTTTCTGAAATTGGGGCAGGGATTTCTTTTGGTGCTAATGCTGTCAAAGCCATTGAACTGTTAGGTTTAGCCAACGAATATCATGCAATTGCAGATAAAGTATCGCCACCATTTCAAGATGTATGGTTTCAATGGCGCAATGGTTATACCGATGATTATTTATCGGCATCTATCGCGACAGGTGTAGGGCAGTCATCTGTTCATCGTGCTGACTTTCTTGATGCCATTATTCCTCACATGCCTACGCAAAATGTCCACTTTTCTAAACGCCTAGAGGCGATTGAAGAACAAGATGATCACGTGATTCTGCATTTTAATGATGGTAGTCAGCATGAATTTGACTATTTGATTGGGGCTGACGGTATCCGCTCGGTGGCGCGCCAATATGTTTTAGCTTCTCATCATTTACCACCGGTTCATCCACGTTTTTCAGGAACTTGGGCATATCGTGGCATTATTTCTCACGCTTCATTTAAAGAAGCTTTGCAGCAAATAAATGGCGATACAGATTTAGCAGATATTCCCCAAATGTTATTGGGCAAAGACAAACATATTTTAACGTTCCCCATTCGAAAGGGAGAGCAAATTAATATCGTTGCTTTCTGCTCAAACCGCGAAGATACAGTACTACCAGCCGATACACCGTGGACTAAGCCTGTCAATAAAGCTCAAATGCTTTCCGATTTTTCAGACTGGAGTGAAAGCTGCCAAACATTACTCGGTTTAATTGAACAGCCTACCATTTGGGCTTTACATGAAATTGAAGAACTTTCGACTTATCAAAGTACCTCAGGTCATGTCATTGTCATGGGCGACGCTGCACATGCCATGTTACCCCACCAAGGTGCAGGAGCAGGCCAAGGTCTTGAAGATGCATTAATCCTTGCGGCCTTATTATCGACAAAAAACTTACAAGCAGATCAGTTAAACGATGTGTCTTCGATATATGAAAAGCTCCGTTTAAAACGTGCTTGTCGTGTTCAGCAAACTTCTCGTGAGTCTGGCGAAATTTATGAGTGTTATTCGACTCAGTACCCAACGTTTGCCGAAATTGGCGAACATCTTGAGCATCGCTTTGATTGGTTATGGCAACACGACCTAGAAAAGGATGTTGCAGAAGCACAGCAACAATTACATCAATTAGGAATGGCAACCATTTAAATAAATTTTTGTTTTACACACAATTTGCTAAGGAAAGCAATTATGGAAAAACTAAATGCAAATCAATTGATTGATGATGCAAGATTAACACCATTACATTGGCGGGTGATCTTGCTGAGTGCGCTCATTATTATTTTTGATGGCTATGACTTAGTCATTTATGGGGTGGCATTGCCTAAGCTCATGCAACATTGGCAGTTAGATAGTATGACTGCTGGATTGCTGGGCAGTGTTGCATTATTTGGCATGATGTTTGGTGCAATGATTTTCGGTAGTTTGGCCGACAAATTAGAGTCCTATGGCTTTAGCCGTAAGCGTTTAATTATGCTGTGTGTCTTTATTTTTAGCGGTTTTACGGTGTTATGCGGTTTTGCCAACAGTCCTAAAGAGTTTGCCATTTATCGTTTTATTGCCGGCCTCGGTTTGGGCGGCGTAATGCCAAATGTTATTGCCATAATGACCGAGTTTGCCCCAAAGAAATTACGATCAACTTTGGTATCGCTCATGTTTAGTGGCTATGCAATTGGTGGCATGAGCTCAGCACTTTTAGGCATGTGGTTGGTTCCTAAATTTGGTTGGCAAATCATGTTTATTTTGGCGGGTATTCCACTCATTTCATTACCTATTATTTGGAAATTTTTACCCGAATCAATCGATTATCTAGTTCGCCAGAAAAAATGGAATGAGGTGCATGATTTACTTCAACAGCTAGCACCAGAACAAAACATAGCTGATCATACAAGCATCGTATTACACCAAGAAAATCAACAAACCGCCGCTCGTCCTTTGGTTGCTCTATTTACCGAGAACCGTGCTTTAGTCACTGTGTTTTTCTGGATGAGTGTATTTATGGCTTTACTGATGGTGTATGCGCTCGGTAACTGGATACCAAAACTTATGGTCGAGGCCGGATATGATTTATCAACCAGTCTGGTCTTTTTATTGGCGCTAAACTTGGGTGGGATGTTGGGTGCAATCGGTGGTGGTTACTTTGCTGATCGTTTTCACCTAGGCAAAGTCATTTGTTTACTCTTCTTAGCGGGTGCAATTTCACTTTACTTGCTGAGCTATGCTTTACCCATGGTCATTTTATATCTCTGTATTGCCATTGCAGGAGCGGCTTCTATCGGCGGGCAAATTTTATTGCTCGCTTATATGGCTCAGTTTTACCCTTCACCAATTCGCAGTACTGGCATTGGTATGGCTTTGGGCGTAGGCCGTATTGGGGCGATTTTAGGTCCGATTTTATGCGGCTGGCTTTTAAGTTTGCATTTACCCATTGAATATAATTTTATCGCGCTAGCCATTCCTTGTGTGCTGGCAACCTTAAGTGTTATTGCCATAAGTATTTGTAATCGAACCAAACGTGTAATGCTAAATTCAAGTATATCTCCATAAGAATTAAGCATTTTCATTCCTGTAAAAGGAACTAAACTCTAAGCAAAGAAGTTAAAGTCTTTGTTTAGAGTATTTAAAGGATCAGAACCATGGATTTAGGTTTGATTAAAGTTTTTGTTTGTATTTATGAGTCTCGTCATATTAGTAAAGCTGCTGATAAATTGAATTTGAGTCAGCCTTCTGTGACTTATAATTTGAACCGTTTACGCCGTCAATTAAATGACGAGTTGTTCACCCGAAGCAGAGGTGGCGTCGAACCTACAAAAGTTGCACATGAGCTTTATCCAATTTTTCATCAAGCAATTTTTAATATTGAATCAGCGATTGCTCAAGCACAGGAGTTTCATCCTCAAAACTCCAATAAAACTTTCCGAATCGGACTGTCCGACGCAGGGGAGATTTGCCTATTGCCTAGTCTTATGGCCTTTTTGCAGAAAACAGCGCCCTATATTCAAATTGAGATTGAAGAGATTCAGTCGTCTAAGGTTGAACAGTGGCTTATTGATGGCTTTTTAGATCTAGCCGTATTTAATAGTACACAGACCATAATGCCCAAAATAGAAACGCGTACTTTATTTGAAGAAAGATATGTATGCATTGCTAGAGCTGACCATCCAAGGCTACAACAGCAACTGACGTTAGAGCAATATTTGCAAGAAGATCATGTTGCCATCAAGTCATCGACAGGGCATATCCAAGTTGAGCAATATTTAAAAACAATGGATTTGAAGCGACGAATTCGTTTAGAGGTTCCACATTTTAGTGTTTTACAAGGTGTTTTGCAGAGTTCAGATATGTTGGTTACATTACCATCGCGAGCAGCTCGACATTATTTAGCACATGGTAATGTCCAAATGTTTGAATTAACTTTCGCTATGGATTCTTTTAAAGTGAGCTTGAACTGGTTTAATCGTAGTGATGATATTATTGCTAGAAAATGGCTGATTCAATCTGTCGGTCAAATATTTGAAGTTTTATAAAAACTATTTACAGCTATTTAAAATTTCATTTTCAGATTAAGCGCTTTGATTTGAGAACTTAAAGTTCTTTCCAATTTATTATTAAATTTTGATAGCATTCGCGTTATACAGAATAAGAATTGTATATGAATTATGACAGATCAATTAAGAGCAAAATTTGAGAATTTAGAACTGAACGCAGGTTTAGGGAAAATCAGCGCCTTTATTTCGATGTCACTCAGCTTACTTTGTCTGTTTGGTGCATTATGCTTTTTATTTCCTAGTGTATTAACGACTCCAGAACTCCGTCCTCTTTACGCAAAACATTATCATATTTTTTATTATGGCTTGATTACGGGCATTATTATTAGCGCTGGTTTCGGTGCATTTAGTGCAATTGTCCGTCAAAACCGATATGGCTTTTACGGACTATGTTTTTCACTTTTAGCAGCGGTTTTGGGGTGTGGGGTAATTGAAGCACCCGTTTTACCAAGTGTACCGTTTTATGCAGGTATCGATTATTTTGTACTAACCTTATTCATTTTAGCGTTCATTTTTATTCCGCTTGAAGGTTTTTTTGCTAAAAATCCTGAACAGAAAATATTAAGGATAGGCTGGGTGACTGATATGAAATATTTCATGGTCAGTCATATTGGCATTCAATTATTTAGCTTTTTAACCGTCATGCCGATTCAATATTGGATTACGCATCTACCTGATAATCCAATTGTGCCTTATGTACAAGCTCAGCCAATTTGGCTGCAATTTATTGAACTATTAATTGTGGTCGACTTTACGGTGTATTGGTTGCACCGCGCTATGCATGAAGTTAATTTCTTATGGCGTTTTCACGCAATTCATCATTCGACTGAATATATGGATTGGTTAGCATCTTCTCGTTTGCATGTCATTGAAGTGCTAATGACTCGCTTTATTGCGACTTTACCGATTTTTCTGTTAGGTTTTCATACTTCAGCAGTTTTTGCTTATTTAGTTTTTATTTCATTTCACGCTATTTTTATTCATTCTAATGTGCGTTTTCGTTTTCCATATTTGCGCTGGATTATCGCAACGCCAGAGTTTCACCATTGGCATCATTCTTCAGAAAAACCTGCCATTGATAAAAATTACGCTGCGTTTATTCCACTCTATGATGTCATTTTTAAAAGCGTATATATGCCTAGTCATTTGGCGAGTGTATATGGAACCGTGGGCTATAAAATCCCAAATAGTTTTGTAAAACAGTTTACGTGGCCTTTTAAAAAATATGTAAAACGTTTTTTGAAGCCTTGGCGTGATCAGTAAATCTTAAGTTTTAGCTTAATAAATGTAGAATGCTTAAATGATGACATGTTTAAGCATTCTTCTTGGCATCTGCCACTGCAAAATGAGCCATTTGGTCAGCATACGCTTTTTGAAAAGAAGGGCGTATAGTCGCTCTCTGAACATATGCGAGACAATGGGGGAATTCTGTCAACCCATCAAATTTATTCACCAAACGTAATACGTCAGCCATAACAATATCGGCAATAGAAAACGACTGAGCTAACCATTCACGCTCTGCAAGAAATGACTCCATATGTTGAAGGCGAGACTGAAGAAAGGCATCAAATTGTTTGTGTGCGGGACTATCTGTCTGAGCATTAGAAAATCTTAATAAAGCCCAAGGAAGACTCGCCATTTCTACTGAATTAAGTGCTGCAAATAACCATTCTATAGCTTCATTACGTTGTTTCGGATCTGTAGGTAAAAGTACATCACTACGTTCACCCAAATAAAATAAGATAGCGCCACTTTCAAAAATTGAAATATCACCATCTGTTAACCAAGGAACTTGCCCAAAAGGTTGGTGAGAAAAATGATCATCTCCTCGTTCATAAAAAGATACGCTATTTATTTGATAGGGCATTTTTGCCTCTTCTAATGCCCATCTTATCCTTATATCTCTTACAAAACCTCGTGGTAATTCTGGAACCCAGTCAAAAGTTGTCAAAATGAAATTATCCATAATAAATTTCCTTATATTTTATAATGATAAATAGAAAATCCTTTTGAGCATTTTATTTATTTAGTATCGAAGTTCAGCTCACGAGTGAATTTTGATATTAAAAATAGTCTAACGAATTTCAATAGACATCAATGTAGTAATCGGAAGTTAAATTATTTATTTAAGTATCATTTGTTTTAAATTATTTAAGTCAGCTTCATTTGAGGCTGACTTTTTAACACATCCTTATTTACTTTTAATATTTTTAAAAATCATTAGAAGGGCAATCAGTGCAAGAGCAATAATTAAACTCATATAAATATTGGCACTGTTCATAAGTCCGATTTTACCCACAAAGTAGCCTGCCAGAATTGCTGGAACACTAAAAGCCAAATAGCTTTCAACAAAGAATGCAGCCATTAAACCTGCGCGTTCTTCCGGTAAAGCGAGCGGCATGACTGTGCGAATTGCTCCCATGAAAGCTGTACCAAAACCGACTCCAGTAATAATAGAACCAATAAGTAGAACCACAGCACTTGTAAAATTGATCGCTAAAAATAAAACGGTTGCACCAATAATGATGGATAAGGTGCCCGTGAGCAAAATACGAAAATTGGTAGATTTTCTAAGCGTCAGAATCCCTGCAGCACCTGAAAGAGCGAGCGCCATAAACATACTGCCGTTTAGCCAAGCTGAAGATGTCTGAAAAATTTTTGCCAGTAAAGAGGGCATAAGTGATAAGAAAAAACCACTGACCATCCAAAGTGCAATATTAATAGGGCTAATACTTAATAGAGCACCTCTTGCTTGATGAGGAATAGCCATGTTGGGTTTTAAAGAAGCCAAAGCTCCAGATCTTTTACGTACAGTCTCAGGATTAAAGAAACTTAAAATAAGTTCAAGTGCAAACAAAACACATAAGAGTTCAAAAACCAAATGTAAGGGTTGAGCTGAAAATTGCAGAATAAAACATGTAATAAAAACGCCTACTGCCATGCCGACCATTGGGGCAATACTATTAATTAAGGAACCATGATGCTTACTAAAATCTAAGATTGCAGCTCCAATTGCAGAAACGGCAAGACCTGTTGCGATACCTTGTAGGCCACGCGCAATAAATAACATAGAAACATCTGAGGCAAAAAGGAAAAAGCTCATTGAAGCGATTTGCAAAAAAATTGCTGAAATAATGACGGGCCGACGTCCGATATAATCAGATAAAGAGCCAATAATGAGTAAAGAAGCAAGTAAGGTAAACGCGTAGGTTGCAAAAATTAAAGTTAAGATAACGGGCGAAAATTGCCATATCTGCTGATACAAACGATATAAAGGCGTAGGGGCACTAGACGCCGCCATAAAGGTCATAAGCGTGATTGTGTTTAAGGTCAACGCTACTGTTGAATCTAACTGAAAAACTGATCCAGACCGTTTTGAACTTGAATTGTTCATATAAGATGAATAACATAAAAGCGAATATTTAGCTTTTATACATGATTTTTACACTAAAGCAAATCATTAGCTTTAGTGTATTTTGTATATACAAATATTATTTTAATCGTTTTTATTGAAGTAGAGCTAATTAATGGCAAAAGTTGTTACTGGGTTACGCCCGGGTGGTCGTAGTGAAAGAATTCAAACTGCGGTACATCAAGCAGTAAAAGAGCTTCAAAAAAATCTGGAGCAAAGCCAAATTACTATACCCATGATTGCTGATGAAGCAGGTGTAACACCTTCTACAATTTATCGTCGTTGGGGAGATATCAATCAGTTATTTTCAGATGTTGCTCTTAATGAGCTGAAACCCGATATGGAGCCAAAAGATTTAGGCTCATTTCAGCTTGATATCACGACATGGGTCGAACAATATTTTGAAGAGTACTCTTCTGAAGTAGGGCAAACACTGCTACGAGATTTGCTATATGCAACTGAATCTTCAAACGCTCGAAAGTGCGAAACTTTAATCGTTCAACAACTTGATATTATTCAAGCCAGAGCTAAGGCACGTAGTGAATTAACTATAGAAAATCAAGAAATTATCGAAGCTGTTATTGCACCTATGTTATTCCGCATCTTATTCACTGATCGTACATTAAGCTTAGACTATGTCCATATTTTATTAGAGCGGTTATTTAAGGCCCACCCTAATTTTAATTAATTTATCACAGCTTATTAGTGTAATTTTTTAACAAGAAATAGGCATTTTCTCTTGTTAAAAAATTATATATCAATTTTTCTTATTATTTTTAAATTAAATTTTCATAATTTATAATTTACATGTTTTTAATAAAGTCATTTATTTAATAAATGATAGTCCTGAATCAGTTAAACAAGTTATTAAAGCCGGTTTTATTAACTTAAATAGAGTTTAATTTTAATATAAACAATAATTTAATCTTATTTTTAATAAATTTTATAATTTTTTAAATCTTAAAATAAAAAGTATTCTATACAAATTAATGCATGATTTTTGAATTTGACATTTTTTAAATTTATAACACAGGGTGTTTTTTATTCTTTACAATGGCTTTTCCTTGTTAAAGCAGCTTGTGGTGCTAGCTTTATATTTTATTTTTTTATCCCCATCGAAAAGGTATTTAGATAATGGATTTCAATACCCTTGACCAAGAAACGGTACAGAAAAAACAGAAATTTCACCAAATTTTGTATGTACAGGTCATTTTTGCAATTATTTTGGGCATTTTAATTGGTCATTTTTACCCAGAACTTGGCGAAAGTTTAAAACCGCTTGGTGATGCATTCATCAAGATCGTTAAAATGATTATTGCTCCCGTCATCTTTTTAACAGTTGTTACAGGCATTGCCAGTATGACAAACATGAGCCGTGTGGGTCGTGTAACTGGTAAAGCGATGCTTTATTTTCTGACCTTCTCAAGCTTGGCTCTTGTGGTTGGTATGATTGTGGCAAATATTATCCAACCGGGTAAAGGCCTTAACATCGATCCTGCTACCTTAGTCAACGATAAAGTAAATACTTACGTTGAGAAGGCACATGCAACAAATATTACCGACTTCTTCATGAATATTATCCCGCAAACCTTAGTCAGTCCTCTGGCTGGTGGCGAGATTTTGCAGGTGTTATTTGTAGCGGTGTTATTTGGTATTTCTTTAGCTGCTTTAGGCGACCGAGCGCGCCCAATTACCGATTTTTTAAATAACTTAACAGCTCCAGTTTTCTATTTGGTCGGTATGTTAATGAAGCTTGCTCCAATTGGTGCTTTTGGTGCAATGGCTTTTACCATCGGTGCTTATGGAATCGAATCAATTGGTAATTTATTACTATTAATTATGACGTTCTATATTACTGCGGTGTTATTTGTCGTAGTGATCTTAGGTGCAGTAGCTCGTTACAACGGTTTTTCAATTATTCATTTAATTCGTTATATCAAAGATGAACTTTGGTTGGTTTTAGGAACAAGTTCTTCAGAAGCAGCTTTGCCATCTTTAATGGACAAAATGCAAAAAGCAGGTTGTGAAAAATCAGTGGTAGGTTTAGTCATTCCAACAGGTTATTCATTTAACCTTGATGGTACAAATATCTACATGACTATGGCAGCTCTGTTTATTGCACAAGCGTGTAATGTAGATTTATCAATTAGTGAACAAATTGCATTGCTTCTTGTTGCAATGGTAAGTTCTAAAGGTGCAGCAGGGGTGACTGGTGCAGGCTTTATTACTCTGGCTGCAACTCTATCCGTTGTGCCGGCTGTTCCTGTCGCAGGTATGGCTTTAATTCTTGGTATCGACCGTTTTATGTCGGAATGCCGTGCATTAACAAACTTAGTTGGTAATGCTTGTGCAACAATTGTGGTGGCACGTTGGGATAAGGCTTTAGATAAAGATCTTCTTGATAAAGCATTAAAGAACCATAAAGCAGATTAACCTTACAAAATAAAAAAATCTGTAGCTAAGGGTAATTTGGGAGAGTAGCCCTGCTACAGATTTTTTATTTAATAACTAAAAAATATATTTTAATTAAGCCATTCTAAAGTTCTGCAACATTACATTACTTGTCTTTCAAGAAAGACAGTACTGTAATTAAAATCAAGTCGTAAAAAATTATGCTTTTAAGTGATCCTCAAACTCTTCACCTAATTGCATAGCTAATGAATTACCTGCTAACTCACAAGTGACCAAACCATATTCTTTTTTAAAACTAAAAGTAAAACCTTTCCCGTCAGCGAGATTTTTAACTGAATACCCTAACTTTTCTAACCAAATACGAAACGCAATCAAATTTTTAGCTTTAACAACCTTTTTCACGTGAGAACTCCTTCTATCCGTGGCATTACATCTTATTTATTAATAGGGTTTTAATTGGATTTTTTAAAGGGGTAAAACTTTTTTTTATTTTTCAACTTGTAAAAAAGTAAGAAAAGATTTTATTTTTATAAAATAATAAATTCATCATATGTATGAAAAATAATAAATTTTTATTTAAAGAGCAGTCTTCTTGAGTGTTTTTGAAAATATAAACTCAACGTTATTTTTAGAATAGTGAGTAAATAAAAAACAGAGTAAATGTAAAAAATAATTACAGACAACAGCTAATAAGCAAAAAGATACAGTTCTTAAAATGAAACCGTATCTTTTTTTTAAAGCCCAATTTTAGAAATTATCTTTAAGAGTACGTATATGTGCGAAGTCTTCAACACTTTCTGCGCGAAGAAAGGGGTTGGTCGCCAATTCAAGTTCAATCGTACTTGGTAGCGTGATTAAACCTTGTTTACGTAGTTCACGGACTTCTTGAGCTCGTTCTGATAAGGCAAGATTATGCGGTTCTACCGTTAAAGCAAATTCGGCATTTGAAAGCGTGTATTCATGTGTGCAATAAACTTTTGTGTTGGTTGGTAATGCTGCTAGACGGCTCAGTGAGTGATACATTTGTTCAGCCGTGCCTTCAAATAATCGACCACATCCCATTGCAAACAAAGTATCACCACAAAATACAGCTTCTAATTCTTCAATAAAATATACAATGTGCCCTAAGGTATGACCTGGAGTTGCAATAATTTCTACTTTTAAATCATTAAATTTTAGATGATCGTCATGTTGTAAGGGATGGGTAATTCCCGGAATCTTTGTGAGCTCATCACGGGGACCATAGACAGTAATATTTTGGGTGGCCGTTAAATCAGCAACACCCCCTATATGGTCTTTATGCCAATGAGTAAGCCAAATTTGTTTTAAATTTAACTGATGCTTCTGACAAAATTGTGTGACTAGTTCTGCTTCTGTTGGGTCAACTGCTACAGCTTCTTGGGTTTCAGTATCTTCTAAAATCCAGATATAGTTTTGGAGGGCATTCTGCACATCAATAAAATGAATTCTATAACGCATTGTTTTATCCTGAAACTAAATCCAAAGAGTAAATGAATAATAATGACTAAGTCTGATCATACCAGAAAATGGTATTGAGCCATGTACTCAACTATCTTTAAGAAAAGAGTTGTATAAAACAAAAAAAGCCCTCTAGAAGAGAGCTTTTTTGTATGGATGACTTAACGGAGTTTAGCGAGCCAGTTTCCTAGCGTTTGTACGATCTGTACTAATAGTAATAGGATAATGACTGTTAAAATAACAACGCTGGTATCAAAACGTTGATAACCATAAGAAATCGCTAAATCACCAATACCACCTGCACCAACTGCGCCAGCCATAGCGGTTGCACCGATAAGACTGATTGTCGCTGTTGTAAGGTTTAAAATGAGCGAACTGCGTGCTTCAGGCAAAATAAAGCGATAGATAATTTGCCAAGGTGTAGCACCCATTGCTTGAGCAGATTCAATAATTCCTTCATTGACTTCAAGCAATGAAGTTTCAATCAGACGTCCCATATAAGGACCAACATAAATAGTCAATGGAACAATAGCTGCCCATGTACCAATTGAAGTACCTACTAACAGCTTAGTAAGAGGAATCACTGCAATAAGTAAAATAATAAAAGGGAGGGAGCGTAAAGCATTTACAATTGGATTAAGTAAATGATAAATCACTTTATTCGGTAAAATGCCATCTGGACGGGTAACTAATAAAATAATTCCCTGAATAAATCCCCAAATACCACCAAACAAAAGTGCGAAGAAAACCATATTAAAGGTTTCTTGCAAAGCTGTAACGAATTGATCAATAGAAAGGGAGCTGTGCCAGAAAGGTTGAGTAAGTTCAGTTAACCATTGTACGATTAAATCTCTCATACTTGATCTCCTGATTGAACTACACCTACTTCATTTTGTTCCAAAAACTCAATAGCCTGCTTAATTAGCTGAGGATCACCTAAAAGCTGCACAAACATTTGACCAATGACTGTGCCATTAATTTCAGTCATGTTGGCAAATAAAATATTTAAGCTAATATCGAATTGTTTAATCAGTGACTGAATTACAGGTTCTTGAGCAGAACGCCCTAAAAACTGTAAACAGTAAATACTATGATGATGCTGGTTTTCAAGCTGATTTAAAATGTTCACAGGCAACTGTTGATGTAAAACAGTTTGAATGAAGTTTTTAGTCGTTGGATGTTGAGGTTTACTAAAGATATCAATCGTTGAACCTTGTTCAATGACTTTACCTGCTTCCATCACAGCCACATGATCACAAATAGTTTCGATGACATCCATTTCATGGGTCACCATAACAATCGTGATTTTTTGCTCTTGATTAATTTTCTTCAGCAGTTCTAAAACTGATTTGGTAGTTTGCGGATCTAGAGCAGAAGTTGCTTCATCACACAAAAGAATTTTTGGATGATTTGCCAAAGCACGGGCAATACCGACACGTTGCTTTTGTCCGCCAGAAAGTTCATCTGGGTAAGCATCTTTTTTATGCTTAAGATCAATGAACTCCAATAACTCATTCAGGCGTTTTTCACGTTCTACCTTATTGTAATTCAGTAGGCGCATTGGCATTTCAATATTTTCAGCAACTGTCTTGGTTTGTAGCAAATTGAAGTGCTGGAAAATCATTCCAATACTTGCACGTTCCTGACGTAATGAGCGCGCATCCAAAGCGGTGAAATCTTTCTGATTAATAATGATTTGACCTTCTGTTGGTCGCTCAAGTAGGTTGATCAGGCGGATTAAGGTACTTTTACCTGCACCACTATAGCCAATGATGCCAAAAATACTGCCCTCTGGAATCTCTAAATTGATTTCGTCGAGTGCGCGTATGGTTTGACTTTTGAGCTGATAGTGCTTTGAAATGTTTTTAAATTGAATCATATCTTCAGAAACTATGCTGGAAAGAAAAAACAGGCAAAGAGAATTTGCCTGTTTCACGTTTGGGCTATTATATTACTATTTAGCTTCTGAGAGATAGCTGATTGGTTTGTCTACGTCAACTTTTGTTCCACCAAAGTGTTCTTCAATGTATTTTTTAACAGCTGCATTGTGGTAAAGCTTACCAACTTTTTGCAAGACAGGATCATTTTTACGTGATTCAGCAGTTGCTAGAACGTTGACACTAATTTTTGAGATTTGATCAATAGGTTCATAGAACATAGAATCTTTGAGTACGTTTAAACCTCCCTCGAGTGCTATGGTATTATTTAATACAACTGCATCAAATTCATTTTTAAGACGTAATGCAGTTTCCATTTTGATTGGTTTGATGTTGATCTTTTTGGGATTTTCGATAACATCAATTGGACTGCCTTGAATAGGATTAAAGTCAGCTTTAAGCTTGATTAAGCCAGCAGTTTGTAACAAGAGTAGCGCACGAGATTCGCTGGCAGCATCATCCGGGATTGAAATAATTGCACCTTCAGGAAGTTCTTCAATTTTTTTGTATTTACTTGAATAAATCCCCATTGGCTCAATATAAGTGGTAGAAACCGCTGCAATCTTATCCGGGTTTGAATTATTAAATGCAGTAAGATAAGAATAAGCTTGGAATGCGTTCAAATCTACTTCTTTATTTGCAATTGCTGTATTCATTGAAACGGAGTCTGTGAAGTTTTTCACTTCTAACTTTAAGCCAGCAGCTTGGGTTTCAGGTAAAGTTGCGATATAACGCCAAATATCAGCATCTGAACCTGTAGAGGCAATTACTACCTTTTGTACTTTGGAACTATCATTGTTTTGTTCGGCTTGTTGAGCATTTTCTTGTTTGCTACATGCTGTCAATAATACTACTGACATGCTTAAAAAAAGGCTGATCAGCTTTTTCATTTAAAAAAGTCCTAAGATATAGAACAATAAAGATTGATCTATATCAATATGAAAAGAGAGGAGTTGAAATTACAACTAGTCTAAACTCTGTGATCTTTTTCTGGGGTTCCATAATTTGCTTGCATATTTTGGCTATAACAGAGGGTAATTGTTTAATAAACAAAAACTGTTTCCCCAAACAGTTCATCCCCAACAGTAGCCAAACGAGCATTCATAAATTTAGAATATTAAAAAACTCTCTACAGTCATAATGTGTAGAGCAAGTCTTTATGGAAATTATTAAAACAGCAGTGTCTGATGACAGTTACAACGTATGCTAATGATATCAATAAAAGTATGCTTGATATAGGGGGCTTCTTTTTATTTGTTGATATCTTTAGCAAAATTTTAAAGATTTATACGATTTTCTTATATCGTGATACGTAATAAAAAAGCCTCTATATAGAGGCTTTTTTATTAGCATTTTAAACTTGTAGGTTTTTTAAGCTTTTTCACGTGCAATTGCGCGGTAGCCAATGTCATTACGATATTGCATACCAGTAAAGGTAACTTGACCACATACTTCTAGCGCATTAATTTGTGCTTCAAGAACGCTGTCGCCCAATGCTGTTACGCAAAGAACTCGACCACCAGAAGTCACAATGTGACCATCTTCACGAGTTGCAGTGCCTGCATGGAAAATTTTAGTATCTTCAGGTGATTGTCCGATACCAGAAATTACATCACCTTTGCGTACGCTATCAGGATAGCCTTCAGCTGCGAGTACAATACCGATTGACTTGCGTTCATCCCATTCAGCTTCTTTTGGTAAATTACCAGCAATACCAGCTTCTACTAATTCCACAAGAGATGATTTTAAACGCATCATGATCGGTTGAGTTTCAGGGTCGCCAAAACGACAGTTAAACTCGATCACACGTGGTTGGCCTTGTTCATCAATCATTAGACCAGCATATAAGAAACCAGTGTAAACATGTCCATCAGCAGCCATACCATCAACAGTCGGACGCATGATTTCAGTCATAACGCGTTCGAAAATGTCAGAAGTTACCACTGGAGCAGGAGAGTAAGCACCCATACCACCGGTATTAGGACCTTGATCGCCTTCAAAAATACGCTTGTGATCTTGTGAAGTTGCCATTGGTAAAATATTTTTACCATCAATCATACAAATGAAAGAAGCTTCTTCACCTGCAAGGAACTGTTCAATCACAACGCGTGAACCAGCATCACCAAATTTGTTGCCAGCAAGCATGTCATCAATTGCGTCAAAAGCTTCTTCGTTGGTCATTGCAACGATTACGCCTTTACCAGCAGCAAGACCATCAGCTTTAATTACAATTGGTGCACCATTTTTTTCAACATATGCTTTAGCTGCATCTACTTCAGTGAAAACGTCATAGAACGCAGTTGGAATGTTGTGACGCTTTAAAAAGTGCTTAGCAAATGCTTTTGAACCTTCAAGCTGCGCTGCATATTGAGTAGGTCCCCAAATTTTTAAACCTGCTTCACGTGCAGCATCTACCACGCCATTAACTAATGGTGCTTCTGGGCCAACAATAATAAGATCAACATTATTTTCTTTAGCAAAAGCAATGATTGCTGAGTTGTCTAAAATATCAAGTTGAACATTAACACATTTGTCTTCTGTTGCAGTTCCAGCATTACCTGGCGCAACAAAAACTTGAGTAACATTGGTATCTTGCGCAATTTTCCATGCTAAAGCATGTTCACGACCACCACTACCTAAAACTAAAATATTCATTTTTAATTTGTTCCTTAACTTTAATCCTTTTCATCTCCCTCTATCCCTCAAGTTGGAGAGTTAGCTCCATTATTGTGGAAAACCCTCCTGAATAAAAGGAGGGTTAGGGAGGACTAAATTTAAATTAGTGGCGGAAATGGCGCATACCAGTGAAGACCATTGCAATACCAGCTTCGTCAGCTGCTGCGATTACTTCTTCATCACGCATAGAACCACCCGGTTGAATAATGCATTTAATGCCAGCTTTAGCTGCATTATCAATCCCGTCACGGAACGGGAAGAATGCATCAGATGCCATCACAGCACCTTCAACAACCAAACCTGCATGTTCAGCTTTGATGGCAGCAATACGAGCTGAGTTAACACGGCTCATTTGACCTGCACCAACACCAATAGTCTGGCGATTTTTCGCATAAACAATTGCATTTGATTTTACATATTTCGCAACTTTCCAAGCAAAGATGAGGTCATCAATTTCTTGTTCAGTTGGTGCGCATTTAGTTACTACTTTAAGATCATCTTTAGTAATCATACCTAAGTCTTGATCTTGAACTAATAAACCGCCATTAACGCGTTTGTAGTCAAGTTGTGGTGCACGTGCGTCAATCGCAGGTAATTCGCCACATACTAAAACACGTACGTTTTTCTTAGCGCCAGTAACTTCAAGCACACCATCAGCAATACTTGGAGCAATAATCACTTCAACGAATTGACGGTCAACGATTGCTTGAGCAGTTGCAACATCTAACTCACGGTTAAATGCAATAATGCCACCGAAAGCAGATTCTGGATCTGTTGCATAAGCTAAATCGTAAGCAGCTTTAATGCCGTCTAAAGAAACAGCAACACCACAAGGGTTAGCATGTTTTACAATTACACAAGCAGGTTTTGCAAATGATTTAACACATTCAAGTGCAGCATCTGTGTCAGCAATGTTGTTATAAGACAATTCTTTGCCTTGTAACTGTTTTGCTGTAGAAACTGATGCTTCTTTTGCATTTGCTTCAACGTAAAATGCAGCAGATTGGTGTGGGTTTTCACCGTAACGTAGATCTTGTGCTTTGTTCAATTGAGTATTGAACGTACGAGGGAATAAATCAGCTTCACCTTCGGTCTTACCAACGCGAGCGCCTAAGTAAGAAGCGATCATGCCATCATATTGAGCAGTATGTTCAAATGCTTTAACAGCTAAATCAAAACGTGTTTCATAAGAAAGTGAACCAGCAGTTTTTAATTCATTGATTACGGTGTCGTAATCTGAAGCATTTACTACAATACCTACAGAAGCATGGTTTTTAGCAGCTGCGCGAACCATTGTAGGACCACCGATGTCGATATTTTCGATTGCATCAGGAAGAGTACAGTCAGGTTTTGCAACTGTCGCAGCGAATGGATAAAGGTTTACAACAACTAGATCAATCGGATCAATATTGTGTTCTTCCATTACTGCTTCGTCTAAGCCGCGACGAGCAAGAATACCGCCATGAATTTTTGGATGTAATGTCTTAACACGACCATCCATCATTTCAGGGAAGCCAGTATGTTCAGATACTTCAACAACTGCGATGTTATTATCTTTAAGCAACTTGTATGTGCCGCCTGTAGATAATAATTCTACCCCTAAAGCTGCAAGGTTTTGAGCAAATTCGACAATTCCTGTCTTATCAGATACAGAAATCAAAGCACGTTTAATAGTCATGATGTTTAATTCAACAATTTCAAGTCTACGGATTAAAACCAATAAGCATAAAAAAATGCCCACGAAGTCGTGAGCATTTTATCATTTATTCACTCATTAAACCGTGAGCTTTTAACTTTTTACGTAAAGTGCCACGGTTGAGTCCAAGAATCTCTGCAGCACGGGTTTGATTACCACGTGTATATTCAAGAACTACAGATAAAAGAGGTTTCTCCATTTCTGCTAGCACCATGTCATATACCTGAGATGGTTGCTCACCTTGCAATTGTGCAAAATAATGACGAACTGCGCGATCCACGTGGATGCGAAGAGCAACATCAGATTGTGCAGTAAAAATAGGAGATTTGCTATTCATGCGAGTTAATCCGAAAATCAAATACTAACTTGGATAAAGTAGTATATAAATGTGGTCTAAAAATACGGAGTCCTGTTTTAGATCCTAAAACAGTGACTCTAAAACATAAGAACAATTAGCTTGCCATATTTCTTCGTATTGAATAAAAAATAAGCGTAACAATAGTTAAATATTTGTTACAGCTCCCTCAAAAACAAAAAAAGTTAGGCTATGTGCTTAAAGTAGAAAAGCACACATGCTTAACAGTATTTTTTTTGGATTGAGAGCGAGGAGTATATGAGTCAAAGCTTTCGTGGCGCGTATCATACCATTGTCTAGGAAAAAGTGAGCAAATTAACTGCATTTTTTTTTATTTTTTTTTCACTTTTTTTACATTTTAGGGGTGGACAATTTCTAATCGATAATTTAATAGGCTTTTTTTGCTTTTGTTTAGCTCAAATTGGAATCGGAAAGGGGTATCAGAGGGAATGCGTTGAATACCTCGTAAGTTTTCAACAAGATATTGTTGAGGAGTCAATATAATTTCTTCTGTTTTGTTTGGCTCTGTTGCAAAACTCAACTTTAGGTTTGGAAGTTCAATACTTTTATCATTTTGATTAAGCAATATGCCTGAGAATTGCGTATGACTTGTGTCAACTTTGCGAAGTTTTAACTTTTCTATATAAATAAGTTGATATTGTTCGGCTGACTTATTGCAGTGCATTATTCCGCAAACGTAATTAAATGCATGGCTAACGGTTGGGCTTGCATGCATGAGCTTAGGATTAAACCAGAGAATTTGAAAAGTAAAAACTAAAATTAAAATAAGGTTAGCAGAACTCCAGAGCGTGTAGTACAGCCAACTATGCTTTTTATTATTGTCTTGTTCTTGCGAGGAAGTTTGTTCAGCTAAATTAAGATTTGGCAGAGCATTAATAGGTTCGTTATGAAAATAATTTAAGTTGTTGAGATAAGTTAAAAGATCAATATTGGAATTTTCAACTTTTTGATCAAAGATATCTAACACATGTGAATGTGTCATATATCTCGTTTGCATTGAACCATTGGCTAATGTAGATGAGTTAACTATGACAGGGTTTTCAATATTAATCAGATGAGTGAGTGCATTAAAGCTTGAATCACATTTAGGGCAACAAACCATACCCTGAGCAACAGTCAATTGAGTAAGAGATACTTTATAAACTGTTAAACACTTAGGGCAGCGGGTTTGTTTTTCATTCATGAGTTAAAAGTCTCAATTTATTGTTTTACGTTTTCCTGAAATGCGACACCAGTTCTCTTCGCGCTTTTCGACATCTAATATATCAAAAAATTCAGAATAAACACCTGAAACATCAGCAACTTGCTCTTCAATTACACCTGCGAGTGCGAACTCACCCTCAGATTTAATTAAATTTGCAAACTCTGGCGCAAGTGCCATTAATGGACCAGCCAAAATATTTGCAACTAGAACATCTGCTTGCTGAGGTTTGAACTCTTGATCGAATTCTTCAGGAAGGCCTACATATAGTCCATCTAATACCCCATTAAGTTCAGCATTTTGTTTTGTTGCTAAAACAGCTTGAGGGTCAATATCTGTGGCATATACTTTTTTTGCGCCTAATAATAAAGCGGCTACACCTAAAATGCCTGAACCACAACCATAATCAATCACGATCTTATCTTTGACGTCAGTTTTACCTAGCCATTGTAAGCATAAGAAGGTACTTGCATGGTTACCTGTACCAAACGCAAGACCTGGATCTAACTTAATATTAGTTGCATCTGCTTCTGGTGGCTCTAGCCATTCAGGTACGATCCAGAACTTTTCCCCAATTTGGATTGGTTCGTAATAATCCATCCATGCGCGTTCCCATACTTGGTCTTCAAGTTCTTCGTGACGTATAGGAGCATCTGGAAGTTGAGCTTTTAAGAAAGCTTCTAAAGTGTCGACATCAATTGGGTCTTGTTCGTCTTGTTGATAGATGCCTGTCACGATTACTTTGTTCCATAAAGGTGTTTCACCTGGTAATGGTTCAAGTAAAGCCTGATCTTCAGCATCATCCAGAGTTACGCTTACCGCACCTAGAGACATTAAAAGTGTTTCTGTGAACTCAACTTGTTCTTGATCAACGGTAATGTGTATTTGTAACCACTTCACGAAAAGGACCTAAAAATTTTATTTAAAGGCGTATTGTAGCGGACTAGACCATTTTAAAAAAGAAAGCGGCTCATCTTTAATGAGCCGTCTTTGAAAATACTGATGAGATGTGGCGGAAAATAAATGACTTCTTCTCTACCTTATTTCAAAACTGCTTAAGGAGCAGGGGCTTTAAATTGTAGTTTACCGTTTTCGTTTGGTTCACAAGTACCATTAAAGGTTACACCATTATGGCTATAAGATACCCATTCACCTTGCTGTTTTTTTACACAAGCTCTAAGTTCTTTTTGCGCAACTGATTTGCTCGAATCTGCAGTATGACTAGCTGTTTTACTTGATTTAGCCGTATGAGTCGATTTAGCAGTATGATTCGTCGCAGCGTGGGTAAACGTTACGCTTGAAAAACAAAGGAGAGATGCGGTTAAGATTTTTAACATAGTCGTTTTCATTTTGTGTTCCTTCTCGTTGCGTTAATTTTAAAGTCGTAGAAGTGCTGTACATTTTTTATTCTAAGATGAAAAATTCTTAAAAACATTCACTTTGTATTGAATTCATGCAACAAAATGTCAAAACATGTGGAGTACCGTAAACCGTGTAGAGACAATTTTGTAATTATGTACATCAATAAGCAGATAATTTTGCTATAATGTTCCGTCTTTTTTTTCTGGTGTTTTGTACTCATGCACTACCCTAAAGTTTATGATGTTATTGTTATCGGCGGCGGTCACGCAGGTACGGAAGCGGCCCTTGCTGCTGCGCGTATGGGACGACAGACTTTGCTTTTGACCCATAACATTGAGACTTTGGGCCAAATGAGTTGTAACCCAGCAATCGGTGGTATTGGTAAATCGCATTTAGTACGTGAAATTGATGCACTTGGTGGCGCAATGGCTTTAGCTGCCGATAAAGGTGGTATTCAGTTCCGTATTTTAAACTCGCGCAAAGGTGCAGCAGTGCGTGCAACACGTGCTCAAGCTGACCGTGTGCGCTATAAAGCTGCCATCCGCGATACTTTGGAAAATCAAGCAAATCTTGATATTTTCCAGCAAGCAGCTGATGATCTGATTGTTGAAGGTGATACAGTTAAAGGTGTAGTTACCCAAATGGGTATCCGCTTTGATGCTAAAACTGTTGTGTTGACTACAGGTACATTCTTAGGCGGTGTAATCCACGTTGGTTTAGAAAAATCAAGCGGTGGTCGTGCGGGTGATCCACCTTCTATTGCACTTGCTCAACGTTTACGTGAATTAAAACTGCCTGTTGGTCGTTTAAAAACTGGTACTCCACCACGTATTGATGCGCGTTCGGTTGATTTTTCAGTCATGATTCCACAGCCGGGTGATTTCCCATCTCCGGTCATGTCATTCATGGGTGATGCTTCTATGC
The DNA here is from genome assembly GCF_000369825.1 of Acinetobacter sp. NIPH 542. Classification (NCBI taxonomy): domain Bacteria; kingdom Pseudomonadati; phylum Pseudomonadota; class Gammaproteobacteria; order Moraxellales; family Moraxellaceae; genus Acinetobacter; species Acinetobacter sp. NIPH 542. The sequence goes on along the minus strand of NZ_KB850206.1, from coordinate 1,946,251 downwards.
ACCCAGAACAAGTAAATTGTTATATCACGCATACGAATGAAAAAACTCACGACATTATTCGTGGTGGTCTAGATCGTTCACCAATGTATACCGGTGTTATTGAAGGTGTTGGTCCACGTTACTGCCCATCAATCGAAGATAAAATTCACCGTTTCGCTGATAAAGACTCACATCAAGTATTTTTGGAGCCAGAAGGTTTAGATACACACGAGCTTTATCCAAATGGTATTTCGACTTCGCTTCCATTTGATGTGCAGTTTGAGCTTGTTCGCTCTATTCGTGGTATGGAAAATGCGCATATTTTGCGTCCAGGCTATGCGATTGAATACGATTATTTCAATCCGCAAGCTTTGAAATTCACCCTCGAAACTAAAGCGATTAATGGTCTATATTTTGCTGGCCAAATTAATGGTACGACAGGTTATGAAGAGGCAGGTGCTCAAGGTTTACTTGCTGGCTTAAATGCTGCGCGCCGTGCGTGGGAGCAAGAAGAATGGACACCTAAGCGTGACCAAGCTTACATGGGTGTGTTGGTTGATGACCTCATCACTTTAGGAACCAAAGAACCGTACCGTATGTTTACCTCACGTGCGGAATACCGTTTGATGCTACGTGAAGACAATGCAGATCAGCGTTTAACGACTGTTGGTCGTGAACTTGGTTTAGTTGATGATGTTCGTTGGGCTGCTTATTGTGAAAAAATGGAAGCGGTTGAGCGTGAAACCTCTCGTTTACAACATTTGTGGGCAGCACCAAATAACCCTATGGGTAAAAAATTCGTTGAAATGACGGGTGCTGACTTAAGTAAAGAATGTAGCGCAATTGATTTGCTTAAACGCCCTAATATTAGCTTTGGTCAAATTGCAGAACTTACAGGTTCTGAAGTTTCTGAGCAGGTTGGTGAGCAAATCGAGATTGCTGTGAAATACGAAGGTTATATTAACCGTCAGCATGAAGATGTGGCACAGTTAAAGCGTCTTGAAGAAACTAAAATTCCTGCCGATTTTGATTATGACGTCGTGTCTGGTTTATCTCGCGAAATTACCCAGAAATTAAAAACAGTTCTTCCGGAAACATTAGCTCAAGCAAGCCGTATTCCTGGTGTTACACCAGCAGCTGTTCAGCTTGTAATGATCACAATTCGTAAAAACAATATGATTAAGAAAACAGCTTAATCATTTAAGTGTACAAAAAGCCCAGTTAAGACTGGGCTTTTTTATTTTCTGTTCAAAAAATATATGGAAACTTCCTAAGGAAGAAAATAGATTTCGCTTCCTTTTTTTCTTATTTCACATATTTCAGGTAGCCAGTTATATTAAATTCACGTTCAAACAAGAGGGCTTTAACCATGACAATGAAATCAATTCGCTACAATGGATATGAAATGGCATGCCAATGTTCATGTTCAAAATAGCGCAAAAGAAAGAGCAGATCAGTTTTGTAGGGGGAGAACAGATTGATCTGAGACAACTATAAATATAAGAGCTAATATAAAATTAAGAAAATTATAATTCAAAATCTAAAGAGAACCTTATGGTTCTCTTTTTTATATCTATTTATTCTCAGATTCAATTTCTCGAACAGCGTTGTGTACTTGAATAGGTTCGATATGCAGTAATTTTTTGCCAAAACTACGTAGCCACCACACCAGTTGAGATGTAAAAGGTACTGTTGCGGTAACTTCTACAATATTTTCTTCAAGTGGAATGATAGTTTGGTCCTTACTTAACTGACTTTCATAGAAAGTTCGAGCAGTCTGCTCTGTCATAGTTAATGTGAGCTGGATTGACTCAGTTGGCTGTTTATAGTCCACTCTGAAGCCTAAAGCACCTGAATCAATATAATGATCAATATCAAAATTGACAGGATGCAGTGCTCGACTATCTAAGACTTTTGCTGATTTAAAACGGTGCAAGGCAAACGTTTGAACTTCAGTTTTGTCATGTCGTGTGCAAATCAAATAAATTACTGCACCTTTTTGTACCAACGCCAAAGGGTTTAAAACATAAGTTTTATCTTCACCTTGATTTACTCGAGCCTGATAAACACATTCAATTTGTTTATCTTGAAGTAGACCTTCATAAATTGCTTGTTGAGCAGCACGGTCGACTACAGGTGGAATAAGTGGTTGGCTTGCAGGTACGATACGTACTCGGTTAATCCACTGTCTCACATTATTTTGTGTAGAGAGACTACGTTTAGCTAAATCAAACCAAGGTCCCATCTCATCAAGCAGACTAGGTGGAAGTAAGTGTTTAAGATGCTCCTCAACCATCATAAAGGTTACTGCCTGAGAGCTCGTCATGTGCGGTAAGCTTTGAATAGGCGCATCGGATTGCCACCGCCAGCCTTGAGGTACGGCCTTATTGCTTTCAATCGGAAAGCGCTGAGCAATTTGATTTAAATCACGCTGAATAGTCCTTAAGCTGATATCAATACCTTCACGTTCAAGCATTTCTTGTAATTCCCGTGTTCCGATCCATTTACCGGTTGGAAGGCGAGACAAGATCTGCCATTGGCGATATAAACTATTCGAAGTTTCTTTTTCTATTACAGACATAAGCGTAATACATCTATATCCAATTGCTTTGGTGTCAACACAATAAAAAATCTTTACACATTTAGCAAGTTTGTCAGATTCGGTTTACTGAACCTTTTACAATCGATGTTAAGATTTGGAAGAAGAAAGCTATAACAAAACACCGTAAAAATATTAAACATATATAAATGGCACTGAAATTGCTTATTTAAAAATGAAATATAGATAAATGATAAGACGAGGTGGTTATGTCAGAACAAGAGCATGAATTACATATAGATAATGATTTTTTTATACAAGAGCAGACAACTACGGCACTCATTAACCCAACCTCTTTTTTAGAACATATTTCCGTACAAACCAATCTATTTGAACAGTTAAAATCAGAATTTTTTAATGAGATGCTGGATGATGTGACATCAAATGGAGCGGCTTCTAAAAAAATTGAACAATGGTTGAGTATTCGTACTTTAGATGATTTAAAAGAATTAAATGCTCAAGCGAAGCAGCATTTTCTTTATCATGGAATTACTTTTAACGTATACGGTGATAAAGAAGGTACAGAGCGAACGATTCCTTTTGATTTAATTCCCCGGGTAATTGAAAAAAAACAGTGGGAGAAAATAGCGTCGGGCTGTGCGCAGCGCGTTAAAGCATTAAATTATTTCCTAGATGATATTTATCATGGACAACATATTTTAAAAGAACAACTGATTCCCGAAGATCAAATCATGGGGAATGAGGCTTTCCAACCCCACATGCTCAAACATGCTTTGAAAGGTAAAATTTATTCACAAATTAGCGGAATTGATATTATCCGTGATGGTGAGGGAGAGTTTTTTGTATTGGAGGATAATTTAAGAACCCCTTCTGGTGTGTCTTATATGATCGAAAGCAGAAACATTAGCCAACAATTGATGCCAGAGCTATGTGCAGCCAATAATTTACAGGGAATTGAGCATTATCCAAAACTTTTAAAAGAAATATTGCAGGAGAACTCACCTGCAGACCAACCTTTTGTGGTGGTACTAACACCGGGACGTTTTAACAGTGCTTTTTATGAGCATGCTTTTCTGGCACGTGAAATGGATGTGCCGTTGGTTACAAATCGGGATTTATTTGTAGAAAATGATCAAGTTTTTGTCAAAACTATTCGTGGGCGTCAAAAAGTAGATGTAATTTACCGCCGTTTAGATGACGATTTTCTAGATCCTTTAGCATTCCGGCCAGACAGTGCATTAGGCGTGGCAGGTCTTATGTCTGCTTATTTGCAAAAAAATGTGGTGATTGCAAATGCGCCTGGAACAGGGGTGGCTGATGATAAATCTATTTATCCTTACGTAGATCAAATGATTCAATACTATTTGGGTGAAACTCCAATTCTAAAAAATGTACCTACTTATCAGTGCCGTAAAGATGAACATTTAGATTATGTGCTGTCTAATTTAGATCAATTGGTTGTTAAAGAAGCACAGGGTTCAGGTGGTTATGGCATGTTAATTGGGCCTAAAGCCAGCTCGTGTGAAATTGATGACTTTAGAAAAAAATTGATCGCCACGCCTCATATGTACATTGCACAACCTACCTTAGCTTTATCTGTTGCTCCGACTTTAACGACAGGAGGGGTGGCTGAACGTCACATTGATTTGCGTCCATTTGTATTGAGTTCACCTTATCGTACTGAAATAGTACCGGGTGGCTTAACACGTGTAGCCATGCAGGCTGGCTCTCTAGTCGTAAATTCGTCCCAAGGTGGCGGTATAAAAGATACATGGGTTGTCGAAACATTACATTCCTGATTGTGGGTTAAAGAGGAACTTTATGGTTTTACTCAATTCGAGTGCGCATCAAATATATTGGTTGGGTCGATATTTAATGCGAGTTAAATTCGCAGCCTCTCATTTACCCTTTACACAAGATGAGAAAGCAACAAAATTTGCAGCAGCATTTGGTTTGGTCATAGAAAATGCTGAATTACTAAATCACTATATGTTAGACAAGAAGCAAACATTTTCATTACTGAACCAGTTCATTATTGCTAAAGATAATATTCAGGAACTAAGAGGTATATTGTCATCAAAGGCTTATGCAGAATTAAATCATGTTATTAACACGCTTGAAGCTCAACCTGAAATCTTGAGAAATGCAGTTGAACAATGTACTCAAATACTAGAAGCGGAAAATGAAGATGTTTGTTTATTTCTGCATTTGGGTCAAAAAATAGAGCAATTTGATATTGAGTTACGTTTTGGGCAAGATTTATCTGCTCTGGTGTTGGAGCTAGATATTTTGGTGAAGCGGCTTGCTGATTTAGGGTGGGAGAATATAGATCAAAATTGGCAAGTGCTGAAACAGCAACTTACGTGGGACACTTATTATACTTTTACGCAGCAGTTGGAAAATATGTTTGAGGTCTGATTATGAAATTGATGGTTAATCATCAAACGCATTATAGCTATACGGAAACTGCTCAAAACAGTATTCAGTATATTAAAATGATGCCTCAAACATCGCCGCATCAACATGTTATGAATTGGGCAATTAGCGTGCCAGGTGAGAAAACGATTAAAAGGGACATATTTAACAATGTCTGGATGACGGCTAGTCAGCGCTATCAATACCAACATCTTACATTCATGGCTCAAGGGATTGTTGAGCTTCAAGATGTAGAGCTGGGTTGTGTAAATTTATCTACACCTACAAATTTGTTTTTGCAGATGACAGGTGCAACACGATGTGATCCAGAAATGTTGGATTTTGCTAGAAATATTGTAGTAGTCAAAGATCGACAGCATATTGCATTATTAAGTGAATATATTTTACAGAAAATACTTTATCAGCCTGAAAGTACTTCAGTTCAGACAACTGCAACTGAAGCCTTTCATGCTGGAGAAGGTGTATGCCAAGATCATGCTCATGTTTTAATTGCAATGTGTCGTGCGCTACAATTACCAGCACGTTATGTCTCTGGTTATCTATTTGATCAAAACTATCCGCACCTTGCCAGTCACGCTTGGGCGGAAGTATTTGTAGAAAATCAGTGGTATTGTTTTGATGTAAGCAATCAGTTGTTTACACCCAAACATCATATCTACCTTGCAGTTGGCCGTGACTATCTCGATGTGGCACCTATTCGTGGTGTAAGAGAGCAAGGTGGGGTTGAGAACATGATGTCCGTGGTTCAAGTGTTGGCATGTTGAATGTAAAGAGAATGAAATGACTTATTGTTGTGCGCTAAGATTGGAACAAGGTTTAGTGTTTATTAGTGACACGAGGACTAATGCAGGAGTTGACCATATTTCTGTGTTCCGAAAATTGCATACTTTCGGTGTTACCGGAGAGCGTTTTATTGCTTTGCAAACAGCCGGTAATTTAGCCACAACGCAAGCTGTTATAGGTCATTTGCAAAATGCGCTTACTTTACAGCAAGAGCCTAATTTATATAGTGTTAATACGATGTTCGAGGCAGCAGAACTCATTGGTAAAACTTTAAAAGCTGTTTTAGAGGATATTAGTTCGGACACCCAAGAACAAATGAATTATGCCTGTAGTATTTTGGTGGGTGGACAGATTAAAGGTGGTGACATGCAACTTTATAATGTCTATCCACAAGGCAATTTTATTTGCGCAACGACGGATACGCCTTATTTTCAAATTGGTGAAAGTAAATACGGCAAACCAATTCTGGACCGGGCTTTATATTATGCAATGCCATTAGATGATGCATTACGTTGTAGTTTAATTTCTTTTGATTCAACTTTACGTTCAAATGTTTCTGTTGGTTTACCACTAGATGCGTTGATTTATATGAAAGATAGTTTTGTAATTCCGATGGGAAAACGAATTACAGAAGATGATCCTTATTTTTCACAAATCAGTCGGCAGTGGTCGGATACTCTACGTCGCGGCTTACAGGAAATGCCAAAACCGACTGATGACTACTGGCGATAAAATTTTGAGTACATAAATAAAAAAATCCAAGCATGCTTGGATTTTTTTACATTTTATTATTTAACTGCTTTTACGAGTGGGGCGATTGCTTAAGCGACAGAGTAATTCATATCCTATCGTTCCATTTGCATCAGCTACATCATCCACTAAACGGTGTGCACCCCAAAGTTCGACTGGCGTACCTAATTTTACTTGCATACCTGTCACATCGATTGCAAGCATATCCATGCTCACTCGGCCTACAACTGCGCAGAGCTGTTTATTAATAGCGACATAGTTCTGTTTAATATAAGCTCGTGGGTAACCATCACCATAGCCTATAGAAACAATCGCGATATCCATTGCTTGCTTTGCACAAAAAGTAGAGCCATAACCGACATGCTCATTAGTCTGAATATGGTTTAGTGCAATGACTTCTGCTGAAAAAGTCATGACTGGTTTTAAGTCAAGATCATGGACTGTTTTATCTGCAAAAGGTGAAGCGCCGTAAAGCATAATACCCGGACGAACATAATCAAAATGTAATTCTGGCCATTTATAAATAGCAGCAGAGTTACAGCAAGATGCTAAAACTGGATCACAAGCTTGTTTAACTTGTAAAAATTGTTGCTTTTGTTGTTCGTTAAGCGGGTGCTCTACATCTGCATTTGCGAAATGCATCGCTAGCACACATGTAAATCCTTCAGCTTTTAAAGTTTTAATAACTTCAATAATTTCAGTAACTTTAAAGCCTAAACGGTTCATGCCGCTATTAAGCTTAACCCAGACTTTTAAACTTTGAGCGATGTATTTTTGCTTATGTTTAATTAACCATTCAAATTGTTGTTGATGGTGAATCACACATTCAAATTTTTGTTCAATTGCAATTGGCATTTCATCTTCAGAAAATACCCCTTCAATTAAAGTAACAGGTTGTTGAAATCCGAGTTCACGAATTTCTAAACCTTCTTGTAGGCAGGCGACACCAAAGGCATCTGAGGCATTTAAGGCTGCTAAACAGTCTTTGATTCCATGTCCATAAGCATTAGCTTTCACCATACTTACAATTTTTGAATTTGCTGCGAGTTGTTTGACACGGTTTAAATTATATTGAAGCGCATTGCGATCAATATAAACTGTTGCTTGGCGCACCCTCATTTACTCCTTTGGGCTAGAGATAGAGTTTATTCTTCATCATCATATTGGCTGTAATACTCAGGAGAGAGATTACTAAATCGAGTATATTGACCTTCAAAGGCAAGACGGACTGAACCAATTGGACCGTTACGCTGCTTACCAATAATAATTTCTGCGGTACCAGCTTCTTTCGACTCTTTGTTATAAACCTCATCACGGTAAATAAACATAATTAAGTCGGCATCCTGCTCAATCGCACCAGATTCACGTAAGTCGGACATTACTGGGCGTTTATTTGGACGGTTTTCCAGACTCCGGTTCAGCTGGGAAAGTGCGATAACTGGACATTGCATTTCTTTTGCTAATGCTTTCAAACTACGTGAAATTTCTGAAATCTCACCTACGCGGTTATCACCCATGCCAGGAACTTTCATAAGCTGCAAGTAATCGACCATGATACAACCAATTTTTCCATCATGCATTTTAGCAACGCGTCGAGCACGGGCACGAAGTTCCGTTGGAGGTAGGGCAGATGAGTCATCAATATACAAATGCATTTGTTGAAGTTGTAAAATGGTACCAGTCACCTTGGTCCATTCATCTGCATCTAAGTTACCCGAACGTAAATGTCCTTGGTGAACTTTACCCATTGCAGAAATAAGACGCATCGCAATAGAGTCTGCTGGCATCTCCATAGAGAAAACCAGAGCGGGTAACTTGTTATATTGCAAAACACTTTCAACCAAATTCATGGCAAAAGTAGTTTTACCCATCGATGGACGTGCAGCAACAATAATTAAGTCACCAGGTTGCATACCAGATGTTTTATTATCAAGTTCTAAGAAGCCTGTGGTTAAACCTGTAATATTGCCATCGAGTTTTGAGAGCTCATCAAGTTTACTAATTACATCGGCGGTAACAGAGCTAATAGATTTGGGGCCTGCATCCTTTTTATTGTTATTGTGCTGTTCTGCTAAAGAGAAAATACTCGTTTCGGCCAAGTCTAGAATTTCACTAACACCACGACCTTTTGTGTCATAAGCATTTTGTAAAATTTCAGTACTAACTTTAATCATGCTGCGAAGCGTAGAGAATTCTTTAATTTTACTGGCATACGTTTCTAAGTTATAGAAACTTGATGGTGAATCAGCCATAAGCTGCATTAAATATTCTTCGCCACCAATTGCATCGAGTAAATTTTGTTTTAAGAGCCAGTCACTTACTAATACAGCATCATAAGGAGAGTTTTCTTGTGCTAGTTTCTCAATGGCACGATAGATATATTTGTGACGTGTTGCATAAAAATCATTTTCTTTTAATAAGTCGCTGACTTGTTCAAAAGATTCGGCAACTGTCATTAAGGCCGCAAGAACAGCCTGTTCAATGGCTAAATTGTGTGGGGGAGTGCGAAACTCTTTAAGTTGGCCTGATTCACTCGTCTTATTTTCTGTTGGAGATGAAAGAGTTAAAGAAGTGGCATTCGCCTGAGACATAATTAGACCTGATGATAAAGAAAGATGTACGCAAATAGCCTGTGAGGCCGAGAACTATCTTAAAACAAAATGAAATAAACTACCTAATTAAAAAACCAATTAAACTAAAGAACTGATCAGGAATTAATATATCTTATTTTAAAAATAGGGCACATAAAAAAAGAGCATGCAGAAGCATGCTCTTTTTTTGATGAGAAATTACTCAGATACGATAGTAACGAGAACTTCTGCAACAACATCATGGTGCAATTGGATTGCGATGTTGAATTCACCAGTGTGACGAAGCGCGCCATTCGGTAAACGAACTTCTGCACGGTCAACTGTAAGACCAGCATTCGTTAAAGCGTCAGCGATGTCACGAGTACCGATAGAACCGAAGAGTTTACCTTCGTCACCAGCTTTAGCAGTGATAACGATGTTAACTTCATTCAATTGTTCAGCACGTGCTTGAGCAGCAGCTAAAATTTCAGCTTCTTGCTTTTCAAGTTCAGCGCGACGAGCTTCGAAAGCAGCAGTGTTAGCTTCAGTAGCTGCAACTGCTTTACCTTGAGGGATAAGGAAGTTACGGCCGTAACCAGCTTTAACTGATACTTTATCGCCTAATTTACCAAGGTTCTTAATGCGTTGTAATAAGATAACGTCCACAGATCACCTCACTTATGGTTGTCAGTGTACGGAATCAAAGACAAGTAGCGAGCTTGCTTGATAGCAAGAGCTAATTGACGTTGATAACGAGCTTTAGTACCAGTGATACGGCTAGGAACAATCTTGCCGTTTTCAGTGATGTACTGTTTTAAAGTATCGATATCTTTGTAGTCGATGTACACAACATTCTCAGCTGTAAAGCGGCAGAACTTGCGACGACGGTAAAAACGTGCCATTGATGTTCTCCTTATTCAGCGTCTTGAGCAACTTGCTGTGCTTCTTCACGTTGAGCTTTACGCGCACGCTTTTCTTCAGCACTTTTAGCAAGCAATGACTCTTCAGTGATTGCGTGTTCACGACGAATGATAAGGTTACGAATGATCGCGTCATTATAACGGAACAATTCTTCTAACTCATCAAGTGTAGTTTGACCACACTCAACATTCATAAGAATGTAGTGTGCTTTGTGAATTTTGTTAATTGGGTAAGCCAATTGACGACGGCCCCAATCTTCTAAACGGTGAATTTGACCTTCAGCTTCTTTGATCTGAGAGATATAGCGTTCAACCATACCTACAACTTGATCGCTTTGATCTGGGTGTACTAAAAGTACGATTTCGTAATGACGCATTGTCAGCTCCTTACGGTTTAAACAGCCCCTAATAAATAAAAAATTAGAAGCAAGGAGTCATAACTTGAAAGTTATGTCGCAAAATTTGCGAAGGCTGAATTATAAGTAAAAGTTCGACTAAAAACAAATCTTTTGATGAGAAAAGTAAAACTTCTTTACTATCGAGGAGGAAATCCTCCCTTATTTAAAAGAGAGGAAGATTTGGAGCAGGGGATTGATAGGTAAAGCTAAAGCTCAAACTTAACAGGGTAATTAATATGACCGAGTAAAGGAAAAAACGTTTAGCCCAAAGTTGGTCATTTTCAGCTTTAAAGCCAATAATTGATAAATAGAACCAATACGCTGTTAATGCATTAAAAGTTACTAGAAAAAATATATTGGTATAGCCAAAACAATATAAACCATTCAATACGGCTGCAAACAACACAATATAAATGACACACTCTACTTTCGTACGATAAATAGAACGTGCAACAGGCAGAATGGGAATTCCCGCATTTTTGTAATCGTCAAAACGATAAATAGCAATTGCCCATGAATGTGGCATTTGCCATAGCGCGTAAGCTAAAAACAAAAGTAAAGCGGCTACATCAAAATGATGAGTTACTGCTGTATAACCAATAACAGGAGGGCTCGCTCCGGAAATACTACCAATGACGGTTTGATGGATTGAGGTGCGTTTTGTCCACAAACTATAAAAACCGACATAGACAACAAAACCAATCATTGCAAACAAGAAAGCGTAAGCATTTACACCGAACCACAAAATACTAAAACCGATAAGTCCAAGAACAAATGCATATATAAGTGCAACAGTAGGAGAGATGGTTTTTTTGACTAATGCACGGTTTTGCGTGCGCTGCATTTTTGTGTCGATGTCTTGGTCTATCACATTATTTACAACACAACCAGAAGCGACAACTAAAGTTGTTCCAAGTAAGGTGAGTAGTAATAATAAGATGTCTATAGAGCCTTGGGCGGCTAAGAAAAAGCCGCCCAAGGTGGTAATGAAATTACCGAAGAGAATTCCTGGTTTAGTCAGGAATAAATATTTTTTCAACATGACAATCAGTTTAGATCATCATATTGTAGTGAAGGTAATTCATAATCCACACAGAACCGATTAAAAGCACAGCGATACATAAGATTGTGTAGATGAATGCAATCATATTCCAGCGTTGTTCAGATGATGTATTCATGTGTAGGAAGTACACAAGTTGTACAAGAACCTGAGCAACAGCAGCGATAGCAATTACTGTAACTAAAATTCCACGACTGAAACCACCCGCCATCACCATCCCGAACGGGATGATGGTGAGGATAACAGAAAGGATAAATCCAACAGTGTATTGCTTAAAGTTACCGTGTGACGCACCTGCAGCATTATGGTCATGACTACTCATTAGAGAACTCCCAGTAAGTAAACGACGCTGAATACACAGATCCAAACGATGTCAAGGAAGTGCCAGAACAAGCTTAAGCAAGCTAGACGACGTGTATTCGGTAATGTCAAACCTTTAGTTTTGATTTGATACATCAATACCAACATCCACACTAAACCAGAAGTTACGTGGATACCGTGTGTACCAACCAAAGTAAAGAACGATGATAAGAATGCACTGTGAGTTGGACCATGACCTTCTTCTACAAGGTGATGGAACTCATAAAGCTCCATTCCAATGAACGTTGCACCAAAAAGGAATGTAATAAATAACCAAGTGATAACTTGATTTACATTCTTTTTATAAGATGCAAGTACAGCAAAACCGAAAGTTACCGATGAAATCAATAAGGCAAATGTTTCAGTTAACACGTAGCCCAATGAGTCATGGAACAGGTCATATGCACTTGGAGTTCCTGGTGGAATATGACTGCTTAATACAGCGAACGCAATGAAGAGTGATCCGAAAAGAATCAAGTCACTCATCAAGTATGTCCAGAAACCAAAGACCGTTAAGTCAGTATCATCATGCTCATGATGACCATCGTGGCCGTGGTTGTCGTGATGAAGTACTTCAGCCATTTCCTTAGTCCTTCTTCAAGTGTTTTTCAAGTAAAGCATAGCGTTCGTTTTCAATACGCTCAACTTCAGCAGCAGGAACGTAGTAATCAACATTCTTAGTGAATGAGCTTACGATCAAGCTAACAACAGCTGAAACGAATGAAACAACAACGAGCCACCAAATATGCCAGATGAGTGCAAAGCCAAGAAGAGTAATGAACATTGCAATGACAAAACCAGCAGCACGATCAGTCGGCATGTGGATGTCTTCATATTTAGTGTTACGTGCGTATGCTACACCATTTTCTTTGTCAGTCCAGAAACGGTCAATACCGCTTGCATCTGGTTCATGCGCAAAGTTATAGAACGGAGCAGGGGAAGAAGTCGCCCATTCAAGCGTACGTGCATCCCATGGATCGCCTGTAAGGTCCATGTTGTCTTTGCGTTGTAAGAAACCAACAATGATTTGCATTAAGAAACATGCAATACCAATCGCAACGAGAACAGCACCAAATAATGCAATTGCAAGGTAAGGATCCCATTCTGGGTTGTCATATGTATTCAAACGACGAGTCATACCCATGAAACCAAGGATATAAAGTGGCATGAATGCAAAATAGAAACCGAAGAACCAGAACCAGAACGCAGCTTTACCCCATGCTTCATTGAGCTTCCAACCAAACATTTTTGGCCAGTAGTAAATGATGCCGGCAAACATACCAAACACCACACCACCGATAATTACGTTATGGAAGTGAGCGATCAAGAATAATGAGTTGTGTACAAGGAAGTCCGCAGGTGGAACAGCCATAAGTACACCAGTTAAACCACCGATACCAAATGTAATAAGGAAGCCAAGCGTCCATAACATTGGAGTAGTAAAGGTGATGCGACCTTTATACATGGTGAATAACCAAGAGAAGATTTTCACACCAGTAGGAATCGCAATAACCATGGTCATGATACCGAAGAACGCGTTAACGTTCGCACCAGCACCCATGGTAAAGAAGTGGTGAAGCCATACAACGAACGCAAGAACTGTAATCGCGATAGTTGCATACACCATAGACTTGTAACCGAACAACGCTTTACGAGAGAAGGTTGCAACGATTTCTGAGTATAGACCAAATGCTGGTAATACTAAGATATATACTTCAGGGTGACCCCATGTCCAGATCAAGTTCACATAAAGCATTGGGCTACCGCCAAGCTCATTTGTGAAGAAATGGAAGCCGAAGTAACGGTCTAGAGTTAACATTGCAAGTGTACCTGTTAATACAGGGAACGATGCAATGATTAATACAGCCGTACAAAGTGAAGTCCACGTGAAAATAGGCATGTCCATTAATTTCATGCCAGGTGCACGCATTTTGATGATGGTAACGAAGAAGTTAACACCAGATAAAAGCGTACCTAGACCAGAAACCTGAAGTGCCCAGATATAGTAGTCAACACCTACACCAGGAGAATATTGAATGCCAGACAGAGGAGGGTAAGCCATCCAACCAGTCGCAGCAAATTCACCTAATACAAGTGAAAGCATCATCAAACCAGCAGCACCAGCGAATAACCAGAAGCTTAAAGAGTTCAATAATGGGAATGCAACGTCACGAGCACCAATCTGTAATGGTACAGAGATGTTCATCATACCAACAACAAGACCCATTGCTACGAAGAAGATCATGATTACACCGTGTGCGGTGAAGATCTGGTCGTAATGGTCTGGATGTAGATAACCTTCGCCGCCGCCTTTAGCGAGGAAAAGTTGTAGACGCATCATAATTGCATCGGCGAAACCACGCAAAAGCATGACCACAGATACAAGAATGTACATGATACCAATTTTTTTATGGTCTACCGTAATAAACCACTCATTCCACAAGTATCCCCATTTTTTGAAATAGGTGATACCGCCAAGCACAACAATTGCACCAAGTGCCATAAGGACCATGGTGACAAGCACGATTGGCTCTGTCGGGATAGAGTCCCAACCCAGTTTACCAAAAATCATATCCATGTCTTATTCCCCTTGAGCAGCGTGTTCAGCTGTTGCATGCGCAGCAGAGTGGTCAACACCATGATAGTTACTCATATAATGGTTGATAATTGTTTCAAACAATTGTGGTTCAACTGAAGAGTAATAAGTCACAGGGTGTGGCTTAGTCGGGAACGGTTTCATAGCTTCAGCTTTAGCAAGCGCTTCTTGATCACCAGCAGCTTTAGCACGATTTACTAAATGCTCGATCTGGTGCTTAGAACGGTCACCATCACGTAAGGTTGCTAATTCAGCTTGGTCAAGCGTAGTTTTTTGAACTGCTTCTGGGTTAATAGTAGAACCATTACCCGCTTTTACAGCTGCTACCCATTCGTTGAACTGTTGCTCTGTAACACTATGCGCCTTGAAACGCATTTGAGAGAAACCGTAACCTGAGTAGTTAGAAGAGAAACCACGATATACGCCAGTTTCATTTGCTAACAAATGAAGGTGAGTTTGCATACCTGCCATTGCATAAATCTGGCCGCCTAACTGTGGAATGAAGAAAGAGTTCATTGTAAAGTTAGAGGTGATTTTAAAGCTTAACGGAGTTTTTTCAGGGAAACGTACTTCGTTAACAGTTGCAATGTTTTGTTCAGGATAAATGAAGATCCACTTAAACTGTTCTGCAACAACTTGAATAGTTAAAGGAGCTTTATCTGATTCTAAAGGACGGTATGGGTCATACTTGTGGGAACCCCACCAAGTTAACCAAGCTAAAATACCAATAATAATGACAGGGATACCCCATACTACAACTTCAATTGTAGTTGAGTGTGCCCATGTAGGTTTATAGTCTGCATCTTTATTTGACGCGCGATATTTCCAACCAAACCATAATGCCATGATGATTGAAGGAATCACCACAAGTAACATTAAATAGATCGCAGTCATCATAAGGTCACTTTGACCTTGACCAACTGGACCTTTAGAGTTTAGAAGTACCATATCACCACCACACCCAGTCAAAAGTGCGGCAAGCGTTGATAAAGACAATACAGCTAAAATCGTTTGTCTCATTTTACAACCTCGGTGAAGAGTCCCATTCCCTAATTAAATATGGGATAGCGATTAAAGTGTCGCATGATTGAGAACGCTAATCCTTAAATTTAGACTTCTCAATTATATGACACCGCTACGTTGTAGGGCATTATGCCTCATATCGACAAACTAAGCTATACATAAAGTAGTCTGAAATAATTGTTTTAAAACCCGATTTTTTTTGTAGGGTATCGAATCAATATGAAGCTTTTATTTAAATATCAACTCTCTATAGAAAAAAGGAGGTGGGGTGCCTCCTTTTTTTTTAGACCTTAAATGAATGAGTCATTCACTATCATTTGATCACTTTTGTTCTTGCAATTTTGTCATGTAGTGCCTGTCTCTTTTGCCCTAATGCAAAAGCGTAGTCAATAATTGTACTAATAGGCATAAACAACAAGTTGAGTATGATGAAAACAACACTTCTTAATAAGAAGATGCGAGTTAAATTAACTTTACCATTGCTCTCAGCATCTACGATTTTAATTCCAACAATTTTCTTACCTATACTTTGCCCATATTTTGTTAAAAGAAAGGCTTGAATTGCAAGCATGATTACGACGTAAGCAAGCATAGAATGCCAAGCTTCAATAGGAATTAAAGTAAAAAGTTGATGTTGTAGCTCTGCTGCTTTAGTTGAAGCAACTTCAGCTGATTGCATTTGTTTTTGCAATTCAAATAATTGCTTATATTGAGATTCATTAAAGAAAAAAGAAGGAATCGCAGCTATGGGTAACCAAAGTAATAAATCAATAATTTTTGCCAAAGCTCGAGATTGAATAGAGGCAAGTTCGTGAATTTTAGGCTCTACACGAATTTGACGAATAGTTTCATTAGGTGAGCTATTGGTGTTTATGACAGGTACAGAATAACCGATAGGTTGATATACAAGTTTACCTTGGGTTAATTCTCCTAAAGCTTTCCATTCTGTCATGCCTTCATGCCAAGCTAAATCAGTTAACAAAATTTGTTGGCTAGCCAACATTTGATTTACTTGCTCTAAGGTGTAAGGCCCAGCTTGTTGATTATTACGTGCCAAGTAAATTTGCATAAATAAAAATTCTCTATTCTAAAGATGAAAAAAGACCCACGGATGGGCCTTTTTTTATAACATATTAGATTTGCTTGATTTTTTCTTCAGCAAGGAAGAACCATGTATCTAAAACTGAGTCTGGGTTAAGAGAGACAGACTCAATACCTTGTTCCATTAACCATTTTGCAAGATCTGGATGGTCTGAAGGACCTTGACCACAGATACCTACATATTTACCTGCTTTACGGCAGGCATGGATTGCCATTGAAAGAAGGGCTTTAACTGCTGCATCACGTTCATCAAATAGATGTGAAACAATGCCAGAGTCACGGTCAAGACCGAGCGTTAACTGAGTTAAGTCATTCGAACCAATAGAGAAGCCATCAAAATGCTCTAGGAACTGTTCAGCCAGTAAAGCGTTAGTTGGTAATTCACACATCATGATTACTTTTAAGCCGTTCTCACCGCGTCTCAAACCATTTTGTGCAAGTAGCTCAATAACGCGTTTTGCTTCAGATACAGTACGGACAAAAGGAATCATGATTTGAATATTGGTTAAACCCATCTCATCACGAGCTTTTTTAAGTGCACGGCATTCTAATTCGAAACAGTCACGGAAATTATCAGATACATAACGGCTTGCACCACGGAAACCGAGCATCGGGTTTTCTTCTTCAGGCTCGTATAACTTACCGCCAATCAAGTTTGCATATTCATTTGATTTGAAGTCAGACATACGAACGATAACTGGCTTGTCACCGAATGCAGCAGCAAGGGTCGCAATACCTTCAACCAATTTTTCAACATAGAAATCTACAGGTGAAGCATAACCCGCAGTACGAGTTAGAACTGCAGCACGAGTTTCACGCGGTAGGCTATCAATGTTGAGTAGGGCTTTAGGATGCACGCCGATCATACGGTTAATAATGAACTCAAGGCGAGCAAGACCAATACCTTCATTTGGAATTTGAGCAAAGTCAAACGCGCGGTCAGGGTTACCTACGTTCATCATAATTTTGAACGATAGCTTAGGCATAGATTCAATTGAGTTACGTTGAACTTCGAAATCTAAAGCACCTTCATAAATGAAACCAGTGTCACCCTCAGCACAAGAAACAGTTACTTCTTGACCATCAGTCAATACTTCTGTTGCGTTACCACAGCCGACAATAGCAGGTACACCAAGTTC
The DNA here is from genome assembly GCF_000369825.1 of Acinetobacter sp. NIPH 542. NCBI lineage: Bacteria > Pseudomonadati > Pseudomonadota > Gammaproteobacteria > Moraxellales > Moraxellaceae > Acinetobacter > Acinetobacter sp. NIPH 542. The sequence continues at coordinate 1,928,576 of NZ_KB850206.1, read as the reverse complement.
ACGTGCAATAATTGCTGCGTGACATGTACGACCACCGCGGTTAGTAATAATTGCCGCAGCACGTTTCATTACCGGTTCCCAATCAGGATCGGTCATATCTGATACAAGAACGTCGCCTTCTTGAACTTTGTCCATTTCTTTAATTGAATTAATGATGCGGACTTTACCAGAACCAATACGTTGACCAATTGAACGGCCTTCACAAAGAACAGTACCTCTTTGTTTAAGAAGGTAACGCTCCATTGTGCCTACATTTTGACGGCTTTTTACTGTTTCAGGGCGAGCTTGAACAATGTAAATTTGACCATCATCGCCATCTTTTGCCCATTCGATATCCATTGGCGCACCGTAGTGCTGCTCAATAATAAGCGCTTGTTTAGCTAGCTCTTGTAACTCATGATCATTTAAAGCAAATTGTTGGCGCTCTTGTTTCTCAACATCAACAACAACAACTGATTTACCAGCAGAACCTTCTTCACCATAAATCATTTTCTGGTGTTTTGAACCAAGGTTACGGCGTAAAACTGAATGTCTACCAGCATTTAATAATGGTTTAGATAAGTAAAATTCGTCTGGGTTAACGGCACCCTGTACAACCATTTCACCTAAACCATAAGATGCTGTAATAAATACAACGTCGCGGAAACCAGACTCAGTATCAAGTGTAAACATTACACCCGCAGCACCAGTTTCAGAACGAACCATACGCTGAACGCCTGCAGAAAGTGCAACGACGTCATGGTCAAAACCTTGATGTACACGGTAAGAAATTGCACGGTCATTATATAAAGAAGCGAATACTTCTTTAATCGCAATAAGAACGTTATCAATACCGCGAATATTCAAGAAAGTTTCTTGCTGACCTGCGAATGAAGCATCTGGTAAATCTTCAGCAGTTGCAGATGAACGAACGGCAACCGCGATTTCTGGGTTGCCGTTAGAAAGTGTTGTAAAAGCGGCGCGAATTTCTTGTTCTAGGTTTGCAGTGAGTGGAGTCTCTACAATCCATTGACGAATTTTAGCACCTGTTTCAGCAAGGGCATTTACATCATCAACATTGAGTTGAGCAAGTTCTGCTTGAATTCGAGCGTTAAGACCGCTTTGATCTAAGAACTCACGATAGGCATCAGCAGTAGTTGCAAAACCGCCAGGTACCGATACACCAGCATTTGATAAATGGCTGATCATTTCACCCAAAGATGAGTTTTTCCCACCTACGAGTTCGACATCGTGTTTCCCTAATTTTTCTAGACCGATTACGCGCGCTTCCAAAGTTTTCACTCCACTTTTGCAGTATTAATGTCTATCTTGGCATGAAATTATAAAAATAAAGTGCTTAGTTGAGAATTATACTAAGCGACAGTCATGTAAGATCAGTTTACTATAAAGATTATATAGCACTAAGACAAATGTTTAAGGAGAATTTTAATGTCAGAAAGTAAACAGTTTAGACGGAGCGTTTTTTTTATTTCTGATGGAACTGCAATTACTGCCGAGACTCTTGGACATTCGTTATTAGCACAATTTCCCAATGTTGATTTTGATATTCATATCATGCCGTATATTACAACTGAAGAGGCGGCAATGGATGTTGTGATTGAAATTAATAGATGTCAAACCAAAGATGGTTGTCTACCTTTAGTCTTTGATACTTTAGTTGATCCACACGTACGAGAAATCATTAATACTGCTAAAGCAGTTAATCTTGATGTGTTTGAAGGTTTAATCAGTAAATTGGAACAAGAGTTAGGTACGCCACCTACGACATTAGTTGGGCAGACACATGCCGTAACCGATTCTGAATCTTATAAAGCTCGTATTGATGCTGTTCATTTTGCGCTTGATAATGATGACGGAGCGCGTACTCGTCATTATGATAAAGCGGATTTAATCTTAATTGGCGTCTCTCGTTCGGGTAAAACACCAACTTCTATTTACTTATCTCTTCAATTTGGTATCCGTGTTGCAAACTATCCTTTAACTGAAGAAGATTTGGATGATAACCGTTTGCCGGCAGTACTAAGACCACATCGCAGTAAATTATTTGGTTTAATGATTGATGCTGAGCGATTAGTTGCGATTCGCAGTGAGCGTAAAGCGAATAGTCGTTATGCAAGTTTTAGCCAATGCCAAATGGAACTCAGAGCAATTGAAGGAATCTATATTTCAGAAGGGATTAAATATTTAAATGTGACTGAAATGTCGATTGAAGAAATTTCAACGCGCGTTTTACAAATGACAGGATTAAAACGTCGTATTGGTTAATTTAATCAAATCTTTATTTTAACCATTCAAATTTTTTATATTAATTTATAGGTAATTTGAATGGTTTTAAATATAAAACATGAGAAAAATAAAAGTTTTAAATATAAAACAAAAAGTTATTAAAACGTTTTTATTAGTTATCAGCCTGTAAGGTTTTTATAATTCAATTGTGAAATAAAATAAGAATATTGAAAAGAAATGTATATATTTGAGTAAGTTTAAAAATTCTAATTATTTAATTTTGCTAAATATTTTTAAAAATCATGTAAAAATATATTAAATATTTAAAAATGATAAATAGATCACATTATTTTTGTGTTGTGTGATTGGTTTTTGATTTTAATTATACTTTCCCACCTCGATATGGGACTATCCGATTATCAAAATGCTAAAAAAATGTGTTTTTTCATTGGTATACATCTTGCCTCTCAATTTATATGCTGCTCAAGTGGATGAATTGAGAGAGCAGGCTATTCACACCTACAAAACTGGACAAACTCACCAAGCAATATTTCAACTGGATCAATTGCTAAAAATCTATCCGCATGATCAAAAATTGCTAGCTGATTATTTAGTTGTAATGTCAAATGAAAAAAAAGATCTAGTAACTTTTTCTCAGCATTTAGCGAATATTAATTTCGTTACTTTTCCAGAATATGGACAGCTACCTTTAATACGTAATTTCCGTGATTTTAAACACTTTAAAGATGCGATTGCTTGGTCAAATAAATTTAATATTCAAAAGACGCCTGATGGACAGATTTTGCTGGCAGTTTTATATGCTGAAGCTAAAGATGTTGTAAATGGCAAAGCACAGTTAGCAAAGATTAATACTAAAAATCTGAAGACTGATCAACTTGTACAAATCGCCTATGCATATCGACTTATCAATTCGCCTGTAGATGCTTTATCTGTAATTGAACAAGCATATAAGCAGCAGCCGAAGTCTTTTGCCGTTTTACAAGAATACAGTTATGACTTAGCGGCTGTAGGGGCGTATAACAAGGCTCAGCAGTTAGTGCTTGCCAGCGATAAAAATGCACAAACTGAATCGTTACAACACTGGCTACAAGTGAGTGAGTTTTCTCAACGTGTAAATAACGCAATTACTCGTTATAAATATTTGAATCGGGAAGGCATGGCAGATAGTGAAGCTTTTGCTGAGCTTGATGCTGTGTTAAAGCAAGGCGAGCAAATGCAGCCTTTGATTCAACCGTCAGATCCTAATTATTTAAGATTCCATTATGACTATATATATGCCTTAGATTTCCGCGGGTGTAGCCGTACGGTATTAGATCAATTTACTAAATTAAATGTACCTCTAGAAAAACTACCTGCCTATATTCGTCATGCGATCGCTGATAGTTATTTGGCTGAAAGACAGCCGCAACAAGCTGAGCTTGCTTTTAAAACCTTGCTTGCTGAAAAAAACTATTCAGATATGACGGTATATACTGGACTGTACTACTCATATATTGAACAAGAAAAATATAAACAAGCTGAACAACTTTTAAGTGATGTTGATCGGTTAATCCCTACGTATAAATATAGTCAAGCGAAAGGAGTAGATAAATCAAGCCATCCTGATCGTGATGATTATATTGCTTTACAAGGTATGCATTTAGCTTATGCAAATCATTTGGATCAATCAGAAAAACACTTCCAGAAACAAGTAGATCTTGCACCTGCTAACGAAGGCTTAATTAATAACCTTGCTCGTGTTGAGCGTTGGAGAGATAAACCTTTACAGTCCCAAAAAACAATTGCTCGTTTAAATGGCTTAACACCAGTTGCTAAAGATACTCGAATTAACCAGATGCAAAACGCTCAGGCTTTAGGCGATATTCCGGAATGGCGCAAAAGTACAGAAACTCTTTTGCAATATTATCCTGAAGATAGCGGCGTAGTTAAAAGTCGAAAGGAGTTGGATGATCGTGATAGAGCAACCATCTCGCACTCAACAACTTGGGGCCAAAGTAAAGCAGAGAACAGTGATTCTGTGAGCGGGCAAAATGGTTTAAAAGACCGTGAAATGGAAACTCGTCTTAATAGCCCGTGGATTAAAGATAATTATCGTCTATTTGCTTGGCATCAAGACCGTTTCGGAGAATATCGTTTTGGTGATGTGCATGACCAACGTTATGGCGTCGGTGCTGAGTGGCAAGCGAACCGTAAGGCATTGTCGGCAATTTTGTCGCAAAGTACAGATGGTGGACAAGCAGGGGTTCGTCTTGATTGGTCGCAATGGTTAAATGACCACTGGCAATATCAATTGCAATATGACAGTCAAGCTAATATTCCATTGCAGGCAATTGACGCTGGTGAGGATGGGCAAGCTTACCGTGCCGCTTTGACATGGCAAAAAGATGAGTCACGTCAGATTGGGGCGAGTTATGGTTTAACGGATATAAGCGACGGTAATAAACAACAAGAATTTTCTACTTTTTGGCGCGAGCGATTATTTGATGCGCCTCACCATATTACTTACGGAACCGTTCGTGGATTTTATGGCAGCAATAGCCAAGATCAGACAGCTTACTTTAGCCCAAGCAATCACTACAGTGCTGAGTTGAATTTAAGTCATGACTGGATCACTTGGCGAGAATACGAACGCTCATTTAAGCAGCATTTTGAAGCTGGAGTCGGGCTTTATAAACAAGCAGATTACTCAGCTCGACCAATATATTCTTTGCAATATCAACATCAATGGCAGCTCTCACGGACTTGGCAACTTAATTATGGAATTGGTTGGCAATACCATCCATACGATGGTCATGATGAACAACATACCTATGGTATTTTCGGATTTGAAGGGCGTTTTTAATGAATAATATGAAGTCAAAAATGTTGAGCTGTGTGTTTGCTTCAACATTATTACCCGTACAATTTTCTCATGCCCGCATTGAAACTGAACTACCAAAAAATCATACGGTTTCTTTAACTTTTCATGATGTGCGAGATGACGTACTAAAGGAGGGCGACCGTGATGTTTATGCGATTCAGACCAATAATCTGGCGCAGTTTCTCGATTGGCTCAGTCAGTCTGATTGGAAACCAATTCGTCTGAAAGATATTGAAGAGGCTCGTAAGCAAGGTAAAGAATTACCTCATAACTCTATTCTACTTACCTTCGATGATGGTGCGTTGAGTAGTTATAGCCGAGTATTTCCTTTACTTAAGCAATATAAAATTCCAGCAGTATTTGCTCTTCCAACCAGTTGGTTAAATGGCAATACTCAGGCAGGTTATGAAGCTTATGGGCAGGGTAACTTGGTGAACTGGGCTCAAGTTCGCGAAATGCAAGCATCGGGGTTAGCCGAGTTTGCAAGCCATAGTGATGATTTACATCATGGTGTATTGGCCAATCCTCAGGGTAATGAGCAACCGGCTGCCACTTCTTATGCTTATTTAAAATCGCAATCACGTTATGAAACAGATGCAGAATATCAACAACGTATTTTGCAGGATTTGAAAAAATCCTACGCCGTTTTGAAAAAAGAAGTCGGTGTTAATCCGAAAGCAATTATTTGGCCTTATGGCGCTGTGAATGAGCAATTGGAAAAACTAGCGCAGCAAGCAGGCTTTGAGTTTTCTTTCAGTTTGGGTCGTGATGGTATGAATCGTGTGAATGATTCAACTTTTAAGCGTAGCTTGGTTATAGGTAACCCTACAGCCGAACAGCTCACCGAAGGTATGTTAAATATTCTGAATTTCGAAGAGTCAGATTTATTTAAGCAACCTCGTCATTTTGTGAGTATGGATTTAAAGCAATTAGCAGCTCAACAGAATGCTCAGACCGATGAAAAACTAGGGCAGTTGTTATCAAAACTATATAGCCTAAAAAACAATGCTCTAATCTTAAAGCCTTTGGAAGATAAAAACGGAGATGGGCAATATGATGTTGCTTATTTCCCTACAAATAAAATACTCGTTCAACAAGATATTTTAAACCGTAGTTTATGGCAGGCTCAAACTCGGGCAGGTCAATCGGTAATATTAGAGTTGCCAGCTTATCCTCAAAAAGATAAGCCATTTTTAACAGTAGATTTGGCTAAAGATATCGCACGCTTTAACAGTAATTTAAGCGGTGTTCAGCTCAATGCAGGAACAGCTTTAAACTGCGCAATGCAAAAAATAACAGTCCAAGAAAACAGTTGTATTGAGCAATCAAAACAGCTCGCACAACTGAGTCAAATGACTAAAAAAGCGGTAAAACCTTATTTAAACATGAGTAATCAGGCGCAGTTTAGTTTATTGCTTACACCTGATTTAGATCATGTGGAAAAGCTACCTGGGCTTATCAAAACGCTTTTATTACAACATGATTTAGTCAATTTGAAGTTCGATGTGATTGGTAAGAAAAAGCAATTTAATGAGTTGTTAATGCTTTTAAATACACTTGATGAAAATGATAAGCAAAGAATAATGCTGACTTTAGAATTACCAGAAAACTCGCAAAAAACGGCTTGGGAAGAAGTACAGCAGGGACTTTTTTCGATTCAGCGAGTAGGAATCCAGAAATTCGGTATCGATGGCTATGATTTTGAAAAATCAAAAGATGTTCATCAATATTTATATAATCCGATTAGTTTGAATGCTAGTCCTGTGATGTATCAGCCTTTTGCTGGATTGGTAGAGGGGAAAAAGTAATGAGGGTATTACTCGATATTCTATTTGCTTTTGCCTTTTTATATCCCTTACTGATGGCTTGGACATGGATGGTAGGGGGACTTTGGTTCTTCTTTAAAAGAGAATACCGTGAACAAGCACTTCCTGAACCGACCAGCGAAGGATGCAGTATCATTATTCCGTGTTTTAACGAAGAAGCTCAAGTACGCCAAACAATTCGTTATGCACTGCAAACCAAATATCCTAATTTTGAAGTGATCGCCGTTAATGATGGAAGTAGTGACAGGACAGCTGAAATTCTAGATGAATTGTCAGCGCAAGACTCACGACTTCGGGTTGTGCACTTAGCAGAAAATCAGGGTAAGGCGGTAGCTTTAAGATCGGGCGTATTGGTTAGTAAATACGAATATCTTGTTTGTATCGATGGCGATGCATTGTTACATCCGCATGCCGTACTTTGGTTAATGCAGCCATTTATTAACTTCCCGCGAATTGGTGCTGTAACGGGGAACCCACGAATTTTAAACCGATCTAGTATTTTAGGAAAATTACAGGTTGGTGAGTTTTCTTCGATTATTGGTTTGATCAAGCGTGCACAGCGTACATATGGTCGTATTTTTACAGTATCGGGTGTGATTGCAGCATTTCGTAAAACAGCACTCGTTCGAGTCGGTTTTTGGTCAGACGATAAAATTACCGAAGATATTGATATTTCATGGAAGCTACAGCTCGACCATTGGGATATTCAGTATATTCCACAAGCGCTTTGTTATATCTATATGCCTGAGACATTTAAAGGGTTATGGAAGCAACGCCTTCGTTGGGCACAAGGTGGGGTAGAGGTTCTTATAGAATATATTCCACAAATGTTCAAACTGCGTGTTCGCAGAATGTGGCCTGTCATGATCGAGGCGCTAGTTAGTATTATCTGGTCTTATGTCATGATTCTGATCTTTACGCTATTTTTTGTTGGATTGTTTATTGAGTTGCCTCTGCAATGGCAGATCAAAACGCTTATGCCTCAGTGGTATGGTGTAATACTCGGCGGAACATGTTTAATCCAGTTTTTGGTGAGTTTGTGGATTGATCAACGCTATGACCGTAGTCGCTTCTTTAGAAATTATTTTTGGGTCATTTGGTATCCGTTATTTTTCTGGCTACTGACTTTGTTCACAAGTGTTGTTGCGGTACCCAAGACTTTATTTAACACTAAAAAACGTGCCCGCTGGGTAAGCCCAGACCGAGGCTTCCGTGGAGATAACCCATGAAACCTGAGGAAAATAAGGATATCGAAACGTTAGATATCCCTGAATATATTGACCAGCCAGAATACGTCAAAAATAAAACGGCAAACTACACATTACAAACCATTGGTTGGTTTTGTTTAATGTGGTTGTTGTTTCCATTGGTTTCACTGTTTTTATGGGTTTTTGAAGGACACTTAATTTATGATTATGTCTGGGTTGACCATATATCAGAAGTTAAGACCTTATTACATTTAGCGTTGCTCATCGGAATTAGCGCGCTCATTTTAATTTTATGGGCGAGTTATAACTGGATTAGGTTTAGTGGCGAGGACCGAAGAGCTAAGGCGCCTAATAGTTCTGTTGAACTGTTAGCAGCCCAATTTTCAGTTAGTTCCGAGATGTTAAGTGAGCTGCAAAAGAAACAACGTGTCATTTTGCATTACGATGATCATGGGAATTTGCAAAAGTATGAGTAAATAAAAAAAGCATGGCTTAAAAACCATGCTTTTTTTATTTTTATGCGGTTGCTCTAATAATGATATCAACAGGTTGTTCTATGCCGTCCATACTATGAATTGACTTATGGTTGACTTTAACAATGGGCCAAGTTTGTAATTTACAGTTGGATTTTTGGAGTGCCGCATAATAACTATCAGATTTAAAAAATACCTTTTTAGCCGTTGCCATATTGGGGGTTAAAAGGCGCTTAAGCCATGTTTCACTCACCTGAGTATCAAGAAAACGTAAGGCCAAAAGACTTTTTACTCGATTGTTAAATAATCTCCGGTTTTTGATAATGAGAGGATGGGTAATTAACTTATTTGTGCCCATTTGACTGTGGGGCAAAATAAAGTGAGGTATGATTTGAAATACGGTCACAAATTTTGCTTGTTGACAGATTTTTTCAAGATGGGTCACCGTATCTTGATTTGTACCAACAATCGCGACAGATGAATCTGAAAAATCAAATTCTTTAATTGAGGTTGATGGAATCACTTGACCAATAAAGTCTTCAAAATCTTGAGAGGTATTTTGAAAAATTACTGATTTTGAAGTGTTATTTTTAATATTAATACTCATTTTTCCAAAAGTCCTTTTGGTTTTTAAATCATGATGTTTTTATCGTTTTAATATAAATAACCAAGCAGGAAGTCGGGGTAAAGTCTTTTCAGATAGATGGTCATCCCATACTCGAAATCAATTCAAGTATGGGAATGCGAAGGGAGTTTAAAGTTCTGTTTTTACGCTCATTAGTTGTGTAAAGCTTTCTAAACGTTTAGCGGTATCGTATACATCGCATGTGAAAATAAATTCATCAACATCGTATGTCGCTAAAAGTTTTTGTAAACCAGAGCGAACTGTATCTACAGAACCAATTTGCGCCATTGCATAGAAGTTCTCAACAGAAAGCTGTTCTGCTGTATTCCATAATCCCTGCATTGATTCAACCGGCGGCTTAAGCTTTAAACTTTCGCCACGAATTAAACCTAATACACGTTGGTACGCACTCGTTGCTAAGAACTGAGCTTCCTCATCTGTATCTGCCACAACAACAGGCACACCCATTGAAACATAAGGTTTATCTAAGTACTCAGAAGGCTCAAAGTTCTCTCGATAGAGCTGAATCGCTTGACCTAACATACGCGGTGCAAAATGAGATGCAAATGAGTAGGGAAGTCCAAGTTTTGCCGCCAGTTGCGCACTAAAAAGACTAGACCCAAGTAACCAAACAGGAACATGGGTATTTTGTCCTGGCGTTGCAATAATCTTTTGTCCTGCCTGAGGGGCATCCAAATATTTTAGGATTTCGACAACATCTCTTGGAAACTGATCTTCTGTTTCTTGATGACCACGACGTAAAGCTCGCATGGTAAGTTGATCTGTACCAGGAGCACGGCCTAACCCAAGTTCAATACGGTTTGGATATAACGTAGCTAGTGTTCCAAATTGTTCTGCGACAACTAAAGGAGCATGGTTAGGAAGCATAATGCCGCCGGAACCTAAACGAATATGCTGTGTATGTGCTGCAATAAAACCGAGTAAGACCGCTGTAGCAGAGCTTGCGATGCCATCCATGTTGTGATGTTCTGCAAGCCAGAAACGTTCATAACCTAATTTCTCTGCATGTTGAGCTAACTCTAATGCATGACGTAACGAAAATTCGATGGTTTTATCATTACGAATGGGAGCAAGTTCCAAAATTGAAAACTTGGTATCTTGAAGTGATCGCATGCGATATTCTCGAATAGGGGTATATCGAAATACTACGATATATGAGGGGTAATGTATATCGTTTTTTTTCGATATTAACTTTTATCTCTCAATAAAAAAGCACCCGAAGGTGCTCTTTTGTTTTATATGTGAATTAGCGATTTTTATACCAACCACGGTGTAAACCATTGTCATGACGGCGATGATGGCCACCTTTACTATAGTAACGACGGTCACCATCGTCATATCTACGATCATCTCGATCATAACGGCTACCACGATCATAGCGATCATCGTAGTTACGATCTTCAGAAACTTTACGACCTAGCGCTGAACCACCCGCAGCACCTACCGCTGCACCGATGTAACCACCGTTGGTACCGCCCATATTTTTACCGACGGTATAACCAGCACCACCACCTAAAGCACCACCAATGGCAGCTTCGGTACGATTGCGACGGTCACTCGCTGCCGCTGCACCACCAGCACCACCTAAAGCAGCACCAATTGTTGCGCCTGTTGTGCCGCCCATGCTTTTACCAATTGCTGTACCAACAACACTACCTAATGCAGAGGTTGCAGCAACACGAGTACCATTATCTGCATGTGCAACTGTCACCATAGATGATGTTGCAATTAATGCACTAGCTAACCAAATATTCATTTTCATCTTGCAACTCCATGTCCTTTTTACTGAGAAGGACAGTATTTTTATCTTGAGATAAATGTAATAAAAAATTTCGTGATAATTATGGAGAACCCCAAAGGAGATACGTTAGTTTTGTGTCTGTTTGTATGGTTTCTATTAATTTATGGATAAATCCTGAGCAAGCGAGAGGTTATGAATATTTATTGATCTTAATAAAAAAGCACCCGAAGGTGCTTAGAGACGTTTCATCAAATTTGATTAGTGATGACGACGGTGTTTTTTCTTCCAGTGTTTAGAAGAGCGATCATAATCGCGATCTTTAGAAATTTTATTACCTAAAGCAGAACCACCCGCAGCACCTAAAGCAGCACCAATGTATCCACCGTTTGTACCACCCATGCTTTTACCAACAGTATAGCCAGCACCACCACCTAAACCACCGCCAATTGCAGATTCTGTACGGTGACGACGGTCACTTGCAACTGCTGCACCACCAGCACCACCTAAAGCAGCACCAATTGTTGCGCCAGATGTACCACCCATGCTTTTACCAATTGCAGTACCAGCAACACTACCTAAAGCAGAAGCAGCTGCTACATGTGTTGTGTTGTCAGCATGCGCTACAGTAACCATAGAAGTTGCTAAAACAGCACTACATAACCAAGCATTTAATTTCATTTTCTACTCCGTGTCCTTAGCAGCAGGACGCTATATCTTTTGTTACGGCAAATGTAACAAAACACGTTTCTCAAAATATGGAGAACCATCAATTCATTATTGTAGTTTAGTGTCTGGTTTGTATGTTTTCTATTAAAATAGAATATTTAATACCCATATAAATAAACATGAGTCTCATTTAATTTTAATGAGTTGATTACTCACAATCTGAACATGGAAAGTTGATTAAAGCTCTCGTGGCAAAAGACATATATTTATGTTGTGCATATAGTAAAGAGAAGAGACGTGAGTGACCTGCAAATCTCATCTAAAATCATTACATTGATAAGTCGCTATTTACAGTGAAAGTTGATGAATTGGCTGATTATATATGTCATTTAAGCGGCATAATCTGTAAACTATGCGCTATTTTTACGATTTTGCTTATCTTCTATTTATATAGCATTCGATAAGCTTTTTGGACTTTTGAGATATTTCCTCTTATGAAAGCGTCACTCCGTTTACGACTTGATCAACTCTGTGATCGACATGAAGAACTTACCGCGTTGCTTGCAGATGTGGAAGTCATCTCCGATAACAAACGTTTCCGTAAATTGTCTCGCGAACATAGTGATTTATCTGAAATTACCGAAGTTTGGGGCAAATACCGTCAAGCAGAAGAAGATATTGAAACTGCTGAAATGATGAAGTCTGATCCTGACTTTAAAGATATGGCAGAAGAAGAAATTCAAGCAAATAAAGATTTGCTTGTAGAGTTAGAAAGCCAGCTCAATATTTTGATGATTCCAAAAGATCCAAATGACTCTAATGCAGCTTATTTAGAAATTCGCGCTGGAACGGGGGGTGACGAGGCTGCAATTTTCTCTGGTGACTTATTCCGCATGTACAGTAAATATGCCGAGACACAAAATTGGCGTATTGAAGTACTTTCTGAAAATGAAGGTGAGCATGGTGGCTTTAAAGAGGTCATTTGCCGTGTAGATGGCGATGGTGTGTATGGCCGCTTAAAGTTTGAAAGTGGTGCGCATCGTGTGCAACGTGTTCCAGCAACTGAATCACAGGGCCGTGTTCATACTTCAGCTTGTACAGTTGCGATTTTGCCTGAAATTGATGTTGATACCAACGTTGAAATTAATCCGGCAGATTTACGTATTGATACTTACCGTGCCTCTGGTGCAGGTGGTCAGCATATTAACAAAACTGATTCGGCGGTACGTATTACCCACATTCCAACAGGTACAGTCGTTGAGTGCCAAGAAGAACGTTCACAGCATAAAAACAAAGCTAAAGCGATGGCCTTGTTAGTATCACGTTTAGAAAATGCGAAACGTGCAGCGGCTGATGCAGCAACTTCTGAAATGCGTCGTGATTTAGTAGGTTCTGGTGACCGTTCTGAACGTATCCGTACGTATAACTACCCGCAAGGTCGTATGACTGACCACCGTATTAACCTAACTTTATATAAGTTAGACGCGATTATGGAAGGTGATTTAACTGAATTGCTTGATAGCTTACATCGTGAATATCAGGCAGATCAGCTTGCGATGCTTGCACAGGAAAATGGCGGCTAATGAATATTGCTCAAGCGCTTGCAATTCGTGGTGAGCCTGATAGTTATGAACGGCAAGAAAATGCTTGGTTGCTTGAGCATTTTCTAAAAATCAATTCGCTTGAATTAAAGTTTAGACTTGAGCAAGAGTTAACAGCCCAACAAGAGCAAGACTATGTAGCTGGTCTTGAACGTATTCAAAAAGGTGAACCTTTAGCTTATGTGACGGGTTCACAGCCATTTTGGACGCTCGATTTAAAAGTAACATCTGATACTTTAGTGCCGCGACCTGATACTGAAATTTTAGTTGAAACCGTTTTAAATCTAAATTTGCCAAATAATGCAAATATTGTGGATTTAGGAACGGGGACAGGTGCAATTGCGCTTGCGTTAGCGAGTGAACGTCCGGATTGGTTCGTCACAGCAACTGATATTTATGCACCTACTTTAGAAGTCGCAAAAGAAAATGCACTAGCTCATAATTTGCAACGTGTAAAATTCGCTTGCGGCGCTTGGTTTGAAGCACTAGAGCCACAAAAATTTGATTTAATTGTTTCTAATCCGCCGTATATCGACCCTGAAGATGAACACATGCAAGCTTTGGCAACAGAACCACGCCGTGCATTGGTTGCAGATCATCAGGGACTGGCTGATATTGAAATTATTATTGCTCAAGGAAAAAACTGGTTAAAACCTCAAGGCTGGATTGCACTAGAGCATGGTTATGATCAGGGGCAAGCTGTTCGAAATATATTTGCTGAGCATGGTTTTAGTGAGATTAAAACCATTCAAGACTATGGCCAAAATGATCGAGTCACTTTGGCATGCTGGATTTAAAATTACTTTTGTAGTGTATCCCGCCAACGTAATAACCAGTTTTCAATAAGTTTCATTAAGGTATCGGTTACTTTACCCAATAGGGCTAATAAAATAATTGCAATGATAACAATATCTGGGCGAGAGGTTTCTCGGCCATCACTGAGTAAATAGCCAATCCCTTGAGTAGCTGCAATCAGTTCAGCTGCAATCATAAACATCCAAGATAAGCTTAAACTGTTGCGTAAACCCGTTAAAATGCCCGGAGAGGCTGCCGGTAAAATAATAGATATAATCCGCTGAAAAGCATTAAGCCGATAAACTTTTCCAACTTCAATGAGCTTTCTATCTACATTATGAATTGCTGCAACTGTATTGGTATAGGTTGGAAAAAATGCTCCAATTGCAATAAGCGTAATTTTTGAACCCTCATCAATTCCTAACCAAAGTAATAGCAGTGGGATCCACGCAAGACTTGGAATTGATTTAATTGCTGAAAAAGTTGGTTCTAAATATGCTTCTGCCTCTTTACTTAATCCCACCCAAATCGCAAAAACTAAACCTAAACCGCTTCCTATAATAAAGCCCAACAGAACACGCCATGTACTAATATAAATGTGGGCAAATAGATCGCTATGAGCTAAATCTAAAAAAGATTGCCATAAACTAGATGGTGCAGGGAGTAGATAAGCATCGATATAGCCATTTCTGACTAAAAATTCACAAGCCGCTAAAAAGATGAGGGGAATGAGTAGCGCTTTAAACCACCGTGTGAATTTGTTGTTTAGATGCTTTTTCTGAGATTTTAAAGCCTGCTGAGCTAAGAAATGATTTAGCTCAGCTTTGTTAAATGAATCACTCATATACTATTTCACGACTTTTTGAGCAAAACGTGGATCTAGTAACTGATCAACCACTTGATTGACGTTGGTACCTTTTCTAACCAAGTCTTCTTCTGTCAAAATTTTCCCAGAACGTTTTAGCGCTTGTGCTTGAGTTGCTGATGGAATGCTTTGATCAAAGTTGGTTCGACTCAGTTGTAACTTAGCCACAGGTAGAGGGAGTTTTGATTCTTGAGCTAAAAGTGCTGCCACTTTATCTGGATTGGCTTTTGCCCATTTTCGGGCTTGTTCGTAGGCTTTAATAACGGCTTCAACCGCTTCAGGGCTTTGCTTTGCAAAGTCTTCTTTAACACTTAGTACGCTATAACTATTAAATGCTACATTACGATAAAGTAATTTCGCGCCCGATTGAATTTGAGCTGAAGCCATTAAAGGATCAAGTCCAGCCCAAGCATCTACTTGACCGCGTTCTAATGCAGTTTTTCCATCTGGGTGCTGTAAATGAACCAGCTGTACATCGCGTTTACTCAAGCCTACAGTGTCTAGCGCTTGTAGTGTAAATAAGAATGGATCAGTTCCTTTGGTGGCTGCAATTTTCTTACCTTTTAAGTCTTTTAGGCTTTTAATTGGTGAGTCTTTTGCAACAACAAGGGCAGTCCATTCAGGTTGGCTTTGTACATACACAGTTTTAATGGGACTACCATTTGCTCGGCTTAATACAGCTGCTAATCCAGCGGTAGACGCAAAATCGATGCTGTTACTATTGAGGTATTCTAATGAACGATTGCTGCCTTGACTAAAAACCCATTTAATTTGAGTATTTGGGAGTGCTTTCTCAAGAAGTTTTTGATCTTTGACGACTAAACTGGTTGGTGCGTAGTAAGCATAATCAAGTTTAAGTGTAGCCGGAACTGCTGCAAAAGCAGATGAAGCAAATACAAACCCCAATGTTGATGCCAACAAAGTCTTTGATAAAGAAAATTTTGATTTTAAAGACATGATAAAAATAGAACCGAAATGAAATAAGAGATTATCCTTTCACGCGTTTGATGGCTTACAAACTTAGTTATTTTGATTTATAAATCAGATTGAAAGATAAAAGTTTAGATAAAATTATAAGTTGATGTTTTATAGTGATTATTAAGTTTTGAGGAATACACTTATCTGAAATATTGAATTTAAAAGACATAAATATCATAAGTTTAAGCTTCTCTATCTCAAGCTTCGTTGAGTTTGTATTTTATTGCTTGTGGGCAGTTAAATTATCTCGATACGCACCTGGACTGACGCCAGTCCATTTTTTAAAGGCACGATGAAAGGCGCTAGGGTCTTGGAAGCTTAAATCTTCACTAATATCTTGAATTGAATCATTCGTTTTACTTAAACGTTCAACGGCAATATCACAGCGGATTTCATTTTTAATTTGTTGATAACTGACCCCTTCATGTTTGAGGCGGCGCTGAATGGTGGCTTCTGAAATATTGAGTTGTTTTGCAACATCTTTGAGTTCGGGCCATTGGGCGGGGTGGAGTTTCAATAAATGACGACGAATAAGAACGCTCAAGGCATTTTCATTTTTAAAGCGAACTAAAAGATTTTGTGGGGTTTGTTCTAAAAAATCATAAAGCGCTTTTTTATCTTTTTTAATTTTAATATCTAAATAGTGGGCATCGAATTCAACTCGATTTATCTCGGCATTAAATTGAATATCTTCACCAAAACGTACGAGATAATCCTGAATATCGTTCGGTTTAGGACAACGTACTCTAATACTATTTAAGCCAATTCGTTGGTCTACTAACCAGCACATAAGTCCGTGTACTAATATTAAAAAGGTTGCATAGCTAAACATGCGTTTAGGTTGTTCACGATCATGAATCACCAAATAAGCTTTTTCTTGATCTCGTATTAATTCTCCGCGCATGTCATCAAGCACAAAGTTAAAAAACTTCAAAATATCGTAGAGTGCTTTTTCTAAAGTTTCGGCCGTACTGACGAGTTTAGTCAATAACTTATAGCTGCCACGACGCATGGGATGACTATCCATACCAAAAAACTCATCGTTCATGGCGTTGGCAAGCTCTATCCATAATTGGGCATATGTCGTAACAGGCACACGAGCCTTTGGAGACATTAGTAATTCAGCGGGAATGCCTGCTTTATTTAGAATTATTTGTGTATTTAGGCCTTTGGCATAAGCCGCACTCAGTGCTTCATGTACTAGTGCAATCGAAATTGTGCCTTTACTTAAAGAAGATTGGACAACCATGTCAAAGACTCATATTTTCTTCATATATTTCAAGTGAAATATTTCATATTTAAAATTTGGATTGATCAAAAGCTGCAAGCATATTGAGGCTTTTTGAAATTGTATCGGAAAACAACAACTTTTACTCTCACAACTAAAGTTAAAGAACATTTTTATAGGATCGTAAATAATGAAAATTCAAGGGAAACATTTCGTGATTACAGGTGGCGGCTCTGGTTTAGGAGCTGCTACAGCTGAGTATTTAGTCCAGCAAGGTGCTTCAGTCACATTGGTCGACATGAATGTAGAAGCAGGTGAGCAGCAGGCGAAACAATTAGGACCAAAAGCTGATTTTGTAAAACTTGATGTATCCGATGAAGTTGCTGCTGAACAGTTCTTTAAAGATATTTTGGTAAAACATGGTCGTTTGCATGGCTTAGTGAACTGTGCGGGTATTGGCCCTTCTGCAAAAGTAGTTGGCCGTGAAGGTGTTCATGATTTGGCATTATTTGCAAAGACTTTAAATATTAATGTCACAGGTACATTTAACATGCTGCGTTTTGCAGCAGATGCAATGAGTAAAAACACGGTTGAAGCAGGTGAAGAAGACCGTGGCGTCATTGTTAACACTGCTTCTGTTGCTGCATTTGATGGTCAAATTGGTCAGGCTGCGTATTCAGCATCTAAAGGCGCTATTGTGGCGATGACTTTGCCGATTGCTCGTGAGCTTGCGCGAAATGCTATTCGCATTATGACCATTGCACCGGGAATTATGGAAACGCCAATGCTTAAGGGCATGCCACAAAATGTTCAAGATGCTTTGGGACAAATGGTGCCATATCCATCTCGTTTAGGAAAACCCGAAGAATTTGCTCGTTTAGTTGGGCATATTGCTGAAAACTCTTACTTAAATGGTGAAGTCATCCGTCTAGATGGTGCGATTCGTATGGCAGCAAAATAATAAAAATAAGGGGATTTGAATGATTCTAAATGCTGAACAAAGTATGGTTCAGGAGATGATGCGTAACTACTCGCAGAATCAGTTAAAACCAACAGCCGCACATCGCGATAAAACTCATGAGTTTCCTGCTCAGGAATTAAAAGATTTAGGGGCACTAGGTGCTATGGGCATGACCGTTTCAAATGAATGGGGCGGTGCGGGAATGGACTATGTATCCTTAGTGCTTGCAATTGAAGAAATTGCCGCAGGTGATGGTGCTATTTCGACTATCGTAAGTGTTCAAAATTCATTGATTTGCGGTATTACGCTCGCGTACGGTTCAGAGCAGCAAAAACAAACCTATTTGCCAAAATTTGCATCTGGTGAATGGCTAGGATGTTTTTGTTTAACTGAGCCACATGTCGGTTCCGATGCGAGCGCAATTCTATGTAAAGCCGAGCGAGATGGCGACCATTGGGTACTCAATGGTGTAAAACAATTTATTACCAGCGGTAAAAATGCCCAAGTGGCTTTGGTGTTTGCGGTTACAGATAAACAAGCTGGTAAAAAAGGCATTTCGTGCTTTCTTGTACCGACTAATACACAAGGTTACTTGGTAACTCGTATTGAAGACAAAATGGGGCAACATGCTTCCGATACAGCGACCATTACGCTTGAAGACTGCCGAATTCCTTTAGAAAATTTGGTGGGGCAACAAGGTGAAGGTTATAAAATTGCGCTATCTAATTTAGCAGCTGGACGTATTGGTATTGCTGCTCAATCTGTTGGAATGGCAAGAGCTGCTTTTGATGCAGCTGTGCAATACGCAAATGAACGTAAGGCCTTTGGTGTAGAACTTGTTCAGCATCAAGCTGTCGGTTTTCGCTTGGCTGATATGGCAACTCAGATTGAAGCGGCGCATCAGCTAGTTTTGCACGCGGCAACTTTAAAAGATGTGGGGCTACCTTGTTTAAAAGAAGCCTCAATGGCAAAGCTGTTTGCATCAACTATGGCTGAGCGAGTATGTTCAGATGCAATCCAGATTCATGGCGGTTATGGCTACGTCAGTGACTTCCCTGTAGAGAGAATTTATCGTGATGTTCGTGTAAGCCAGATTTATGAAGGCGCTTCGGATATTCAACGTTTGGTGATTGCTCGTGAAGTTGCTCAAATTTAAATATGAAATTTTAAAAAATAGTCACTGACTGCAAAAGACCGCATAACAATTGCGGTCTTTTGCCATTGAGCAGAAATTTTCTAGGTTGAATTCAATACACTTCAAAATTTAAATGAAACTCGCTTTTTGATGATTAAAGCTGAGCTTGGACTTCTTCACCAATCAAGTAAAAGGTTCCTCCAGCAATATAATGTAGGCTTCGAAGTTCTTTCGGTGCATCTTGAAAATGCCAGTGACCATCTCTAAAAACGCGGCTATCTGCCCATGCACCCACAACAGAACCAATAAATAAATCATGAGCTGACTGATTATGAGGTTCTGGAATAAGTTTACAGACAAGCCATGCAATGCAACCTGATACAAGTGGGCTACTCAGGTCTTCTTGATAGAATAGCTCTACTCCGCAGTGCTCAAGCTTTTGTGGATCATCCAACTTACTAATGGTTCCAAGTTGATGAGTCAGATCGAGCTGTGCATAGCAGGGAACTTGTAATGTGAAATAGCCACTTTGCTCAATGAGCTGTCGGGTTTTAGTACTTTTATCAAGAACCACGGACACTTTGGCTGGTTTGAACTCTAAGGCACATGCCCAAGCGGCAGCCATTACATTGCGATCATCACCATGTTGTGCAGAAACTAGGACAGTTGGACCATGATTTAATAAACGATAAGCTTTTTCTAACTCTACAGGTGCAATATATGATTGCGTCATATTTAGCCTAAGTAATAAAGAAAATAGATATTTCTATTGTTGCAGAAAGCTTGATAGATGCAATGTTGGTAAATCAGCTTTATTAGAATAAAAAAGTTGTTTCTATTTTATAGCTTTCATAATAACGAACTTAGTCATAAAATCATTTCGCTTCTAAGTGAAAGGATTAACGCGTGACCGAGCTTCAAGATATCGATTTTGTAGAGTTAAGTGATGAAGAAATGCATCTCTATAGCCGTCAGATTTTACTTGATGGATGGGATATTGAAGCTCAGGAAAAACTCAAACTTGCTAATGTGCTGATTGTAGGTGCTGGTGGAATAGGTTGTAGCAGTGCAGAGCTATTAGCGCGAGCAGGGGTTGGAAAAATTACACTGATTGATGCAGATACGATTGAGATAAGTAATTTACAGCGTCAAATTGCATTTGGTCATGAAGATATCGGACGTTATAAAGCAGAAATTTTGGCTAAACGTTTACAGAAAATTAACCCTTATATCTGTGTTGAATACTACAACGAACGTTTAGACGAACATAACATTGATAGACTGGTTGAACACCAAGATGTGGTTTTAGATGGATGTGATAATTTTACAACTCGCTATTTAGTAAATGCAGCTTGTAAGAAGCATCAGGTCACTTTAATTAGTGCTTCAGCAATTGGTTTTCAGGCACAAATGTTTATGGTTGAAGGAGATTCAGCTTGTTATGAGTGCCTTTTTCCGAAAGAACAACATAGCAATGAAGGACTGCGCTGTGCAGAATCAGGGGTGCTTGCGACTACTCCTGTAATGATAGCGTCATTACAAGCACATCACACTTTGCTGTATTTAGGGTTAAATCGTACATCTTTAAAGCAGAAACTATTATTGTGGGATGGTTTAAATATGACACAACGTATTGTTAGTTTTGATAAAGATGTAAATTGCCCACTTTGTCAGGCAAGCTAATCAGTAAATGAAACAAAATTTGCTACACTCAACCTGAATGATTTGGTTTTGAAGAAATATGAAAAAAAATATTTTGTTTGATGGGTTACGTTCCGTCGCCCGCATTGGTGAAACAGCAGTGGTTGCGGCCAAAGCTGGAATTAAATACGCAACTGAAAAACCAAGTAATGCCAAACTCATGCGAGAGACTTTTGAGTCACTTGGTTCAACTTATATTAAGCTTGGTCAGTTTATTGCGAGTACTCCATCGCTTTTCCCGCGAGAATATGTAGAAGAATTTCAAGGTTGTTTAGACCAGACACCAACACTCCCATTTAGTTATATTCAAGGTGTGCTTGCGTCTGAATTTGAAGGGCGTGATTTAAGCCAAATTTTTAGCTACATCGATGAAAAGCCATTAGCTTCTGCTTCAATTGCTCAGGTTCATGCAGCTAAGCTGACCACAGGTGAAGATGTTGTTATTAAAGTACAAAAGCCTGGCGTTGAAACCATTTTATATACCGACTTAAGTGTGGTGCATTGGGCTGCCAAGCTACTTGAACGTGCAGTACCAAAAATCAAATTTGCTGCTCTTTCCGAAATTGTTGATGAAATTAAAAGCCGTATGGTTCGTGAAGTCGATTTCATTGAAGAAGCACAAAACTTAGATGACTTTATTGAATATCTGAATATTTCACAAAACAAAGCTGCGACTGCGCCTAAAGTTTATCATCAGTTTTCTACACGTCGTGTCTTAACTATGCAACGCCTATACGGTGTGTCTTTGACAGACTTTAGTGTTGTAAAACAATATGCTAAAGATCCATCGCAAGTACTCATTACTGCCATGAATACATGGTTCGGTAGCCTCATGCTATGTAAGAGTTTCCATGCGGATTTACATGCTGGAAACCTAATGTTGCTTGAAGATGGTCGAATTGGTTTTATCGATTTTGGTATTGTCGGTCAGTTAAAGCCAGAAGTCTGGACAGCATGTATGGCCTTTATGGATGCATTGCAAAAAACTGATTATCAGGCAATGGCTGAAAATATGCTGAAAATGGGTATGACTCATAACAAAGTTGATGTTGATGTATTAGCACAAGATTTGGAGCGCTTATTTAATGGCGTATTAATGTCTGACCCTCAACAAATTCTCGCTTCAAATCCAGCTGATTTAAACGATATCATGATGGATATGGTAGGGGTTGGTGAGCGCCACGGTATTAAATTCCCACGTGATTTTGCCTTGTTATTTAAGCAAATGCTTTATTTCGATCGTTTTATGCGCGTACTCGCACCATATACTGATATTTATGCAGACCAACGTTTGAAAATGGTTCAAAATATGGAACCTGCTTCGTTGTTAAAGCACTAAGGTCAGTTTAAATTTATGGATGCCATTATTATTGAAGGCTTGAAGGTTGAGACAGTGATTGGCTGTTTCAACTGGGAAAGACAAATTATTCAACCTTTAATGTTGGATTTAACCATCCATAATGATTTGAGCCGAGCAGCAGAGTCTGACAAACTTGAGGACACACTCAACTATGCCCAGATTTGTGAGTTATCGGCTCAAACCATTCAACAAGCTAAACCTGAATTAATTGAACATGCAGCACATCTTGTTTTGAAATGTTTGTTTGAAACCTTTCCAACAGTTGAAAAAATTACCATAACCATCCGTAAGCCCGCCATCATTGCAGAAGCTAATGCTGTAGGAATTCGTCTTGAACGCACCAGAAACAATTTTTGCGCTCGCCCTAGCGAGTAATTTAGACGCAGATCAGCACTTTACTTTTGCGTATACGCAATTAGCAACTTTGGGGAAAGTGCAGTTTTCATCTGTTTATCAAATTCCATGCCGAGATGGTATTGGAGATGATTATTGGAATTCAGCATGTCTATTAAAAAGCACTTTATCGTGTGACCAAATTGAATCTTTTTTAAAGAAACTTGAGTTAGATTCGGGGCGTGTTCGTCCATCGCATCATATCTCATTAGATGTAGATTTGATTGCATGGGGAAGTGATCTGGACCATATGCAATTTAATTCTAAAAAATTACCTTTGGCACTTGATGTAAAAATTCCTTTATATGAACTTTGGTCTTGTGAAACCTTAAAGGCTGATAGCATGCTTTATCCAGTCGTTAACTTTAAAGTTTAAAGGCTTTCAAATTAGATTTTACGCAAACTTTACGCGGTCTTTAATTTCCTCAATAGAGAATTTACGGGCATTTTATCCATACTGAAATTCACTAAATTAGTGTTATTTCAGGACAATAAAGATGCTTATAAATTCTCAAATGCGCATCTTGCATCAGTCTGGCATTGTGTTATGCGGACTTAAAACAAATGATATTTCTTCATCTCTCCTTATTTCCAGTTTGGCAAATCAAGCCAAGGGGTATAGAGGAGAATAGCCATGTTAGAACTTATACTTGTTTTATTTATTGCTATTTTTCTAGCATGGTGCCTCGGTAAATATCTATCCAAAGTGATGACAAATCAGCCGATGGCGGGCGATGGATTATTTCGCTGGATTGAAAATCCTGTTTATCGCTTGTTAGGTATATCTTCACAACAACAAATGAACTGGAAACAATATTCTCTAGCATTTGTTGTTAGCTGTGTTTTTCTAGCTATAGCCGTTTTTGCTATTTTTATGACACAAGCATGGCTACCATTAAATCCAAATCATGCACCAAATATGAGTTGGGATTTAGCATTACACACGGTTATTTCATTTTTAACTAATACCAATCAACAGCATTATTCTGGGCAAGCTCAATTATCTTATTTGTCGCAAATGACAGGTATTGTGGGCTTGCAAGTCATTACTCCAATGATGGGGCTAGCTTTGGTGGTTGCGACCTTAAGAGCTTTCTTTTATCAACGTCCTAACCATATTGCAGCCGATGTTGCCGAGCAACCAGATCAAATTTTGATTGGGAATTATTGGGCAGATGTAATTCGCCCTACAGTCCGATTCTTGCTTCCGCTCTGTTTCGTCTGGTCGTTATTGCTCAACAGCCAAGGCGTACCAGCGACTTTCCAAGGCGGGCCTGAAGTACAGCTGATTGATAAAGCGAATACCATACAAACCCAAAAAATTCCATTAGGTCCAGTTGCACCAATGGTCGCGATTAAGCAATTGGGAAGTAATGGTGGCGGTTGGTATGGTCCAAATAGTAGTGTGCCTTTAGAAAATCCAACACCGCTTTCTAATTTATTAGAAATGATTGCGATATTACTCATTCCACTTACCGTGATTTTTATGGTGGGACATTTTACCCAGCGTAAAAAATTTGCCTACTTTGTGTTTGGCAGCATGCTTTTCATGTCGATTATTTCAGGTGCAGCGGCTGTCTGGTCTGAGAGTATGTCATCGACAGCATCTCAACTTGCCGTAATGGAAGGTAAAGAACAACGTTTTGGACCAGTCGCATCAGCAGTTTGGGCAGCGATCACTACGCAGGTGAATAACGGTTCGGTCAATATGATGCATGATTCTTCTGCTCCGCTTACTGGTTTAGTCGAACTCATCAATATGTTGATTAATGCGATTTGGGGTGGTGTGGGCTGTGGTCTGCAACAATTTATGATTTATCTATTACTTGCAGTATTTATTGCAGGTTTAATGACAGGCCGTACCCCTGAATTGTTTGGGCGCAAGATTGAAGCAGCAGAAATTAAATTGCTCGCGATTATTATCTTGATTCAACCTTTAGTCATTCTTGCATTTACCGCATTAAGCCTCAGCATTCCAGGCATATCTGGAATTAGTAATCCGGGACCACATGGTATTAGCCAAGTGTTCTACGAATATGTTTCTGCATTTGCCAACAATGGTTCAGGTTTTGAAGGTCTTGGAGACAACACTGTATGGTGGAATGTCACTTGTAGTATCGCTCTACTGTTAGGACGTTTTCCGACATTAATTTTGCCATTAATGATTGCGACACGTTTAGCAGCAAAAAGAAAAGCACCCGAAACAGCAGGTAGTCTTCAAGTTGAAACTCCAACCTTTGGTTTAACGCTGATTACGATTGTTGTGTTGCTTACCTTATTACAATTTATGCCAGTTCTTGTCCTTGGGCCTATTGCCGATCAACTTTTGTTGGTTAAAGGCTAAGGAGGCGAGTGAAAATGAATACACAAACTCATGTAAATAGCCATAAACAAACTATGGCAGTGCCAAATTTTGAAGTTTGGAAAAATGCATTTGTGAAACTGCTACCGCAGCATGCAGTTAAAAACCCTGTGATGGCAATTGTATGGCTTGGAACAGTGGTTACTGCAATTAGTACATTCTTGGGTTACACCACGCTGTTATTTGGTTTCGCGGTTACAGCAATTCTGTTTATTACCATTTTATTTGCCAACTATGCTGAAGCGGTTGCAGAAGCCAGAGGTCGCGGGCAGGCATCTTCATTACGTGCAGCAAGAGAAAATTTAACGGCTCGAAGACTCAACTCTTTGACAGACCGTCAAACCACCCAAATAGCAGCTACTGAACTTCATTTAAATGATTTTATTGAAGTACATGCAGGTGAGCTTGTTCCAGCCGACGGTGAGATTGTAGAAGGCTTTGCAACTATTAATGAATCAGCTGTTACAGGTGAGTCAGCACCTGTGTTACGTGAAGCTGGAACAGACCGTTCAGGTGTTATTGGCGGAACCAAAGTTCTGACAGATCGTATTGTTGTGCAAGTGACTGCTGAATCTGGTCAAAGTTTCTTAGACCGTATGATTGCTTTGGTTGAAGGCTCAAATCGCCAAAAAACACCGAATGAGATTGCGCTTGGCTTCTTATTAATGGTGATGACAATCACGTTTTTAATTGTCGTGATTAGCCTGCCATTTATTGCCAAGTATTTGCATATTGAACTTGATCCAGTTGTGCTCGTGGCGTTATTGGTCTGCCTGATTCCAACAACGATTGGTGGCTTATTACCTGCGATTGGTATTGCGGGGATGAACCGTGCACTCAAAGCCAATGTTTTGGCAAAATCAGGTAAAGCTGTAGAAGTTGCGGGTGACATTGATGTGCTTTTACTTGATAAAACAGGAACCATTACTTATGGTGACCGTCAAGCGACTTCTTTTTATCCTTTAACTTCGGTAACTGAGTCGGAGTTGAGAGCCGCTGCTTGGGTAAGTTCTCTTGCTGACCCAACACCAGAAGGGAAATCGATTGTTAAGTTAGCAAAAGAGCAAGGTCTAAAACAGCAAGAACCTGAGCAAGCCGAATTTATCTCTTTTAGTGCTTCGACTCGAATTTCCGGTGTGAATTTACCGAGTGGTGACCAAATTCGTAAGGGTGCTTTAGATGCAATCTTAAAGTTTGTAGATGAAGATTATTCTCAAGATTTAGAGTTAAAAGCACGTGTTGAACAAGTTGCCAAAAAAGGGGCAACACCATTGGTTGTCGCAAATCAACATCATGTATTGGGTGTGATTGAACTCTCCGATGTGATTAAACATGGCATTAAAGAACGTTTTGCCCGTTTAAGAGAAATGGGCATCAAAACCGTCATGGTCACAGGTGATAACCCATTAACTGCTGCTGCGATTGCTGCTGAAGCGGGTGTAGATGACTATATTGCCGAAGCAAAACCAGAAGATAAATTGGCTTGTATTCGTACTGAACAACAACAAGGTCGTTTAGTTGCAATGGTTGGTGACGGAACCAACGATGCACCAGCACTAGCACAAGCCGATATTGGCTTAGCCATGAACTCGGGGACACAAGCTGCAAAAGAAGCTGGCAATATGGTCGATTTAGACTCTGACCCAACCAAACTACTTGCTGTGGTTGAAATTGGTAAACAGCAGTTGATTACTCGTGGTGCTTTAACAACGTTTTCTTTAGCAAATGACGTCTCTAAATACTTTGCCATCTTGCCTGCATTGTTCGCTGCTGCGATTCCACAAATGCAAGTATTGAATGTAATGCACTTAGCAAGTCCAAGCAGTGCGATTTTATCTGCATTAATTTTTAACGCGATTATTATTCCGTTATTAATTCCAATTGCACTCCGAGGCGTGAAATTTAAACCTTCAACTGCAACTCAGTTACTACGTCGAAATATGTTGATTTATGGGGTGGGCGGTGTGGTTCTACCATTCATTGCCATTAAAGCGATTGATGTTGTGATTGTTCAACTATTTGGTTTGTAATCTGGAGTTTGAAATGAAAACTTATGTACAAAATTCAGAAGCAAATTTGGGTCAGACCTTAAGAGCATCTTTGGGATTATTAATTTTTACTTTAGTTGGCTGTGGTGCTGTTTATAGTGCGATTGCTACAGGTGCGGGACAGGTGCTATTTAACAATCAAGCGAATGGTAGTTTGATTGAAATAGATCATAAAGTTTTAGGGTCAAAATTAGTCGCTCAGCCATTTGTGGGAGAGGCTTATTTTCATCCGCGTCCTTCAGCAGTCGCTTATGACCCGATGGCTATGGCAGGTACAAACTTAGCTCGTACTAATCCTGAACTACAGCAACAAATTGATGCTCAGATTCTTGCGGTAAAAAAACAAAATCACACAGGTAATGCACCGATTCCAAGCGATTTGGTGACTAAATCGGGGAGTGGTATTGATCCGCATATTAGTCCTGAATCTGCTCAGTTACAGGTTGCTCGAGTGGCTCAAGCGCGTCATTTAGAGCCTAAGATTGTGGAAGAGCTTTTGCAAAAGCATATTGAACCGAAGCAGTTTGGTGTATTGGGGCAAGCTCGTGTTAATGTATTACAGCTCAATATTGCTTTAGATCAATTACAATCTACACATTAACTTAAAAATAAAGTTGTTAGTTTACCGGATGATATCAAGTGCAAAGCAATCGCGAAAATCAGGCTGAGGCCTTATTAAATCATGTCAACAGATATCAAGCCGGTCGACTAACGGTCTTTTTAGGTGCGGCACCTGGTGTTGGAAAAACCTATGCCATGCTTGCCCGCGCCAAAGAGTTATTTCAACAGGGCACAGATGTTGTTGTAGGTATTGTTGAAACTCATGGACGAATAGAAACTCTAAAAATTTTGGAAGGGTTGCCCCAAATTTCTAGAAAGGAAATGCAATATCAGGGGCATACTTTAGAAGAAATGGACCTCGATGCTATTTTGCTTAGGCATCCAGAAATTGTTTTGGTTGATGAGTTGGCTCATCGCAATATACCCAATAGTCGTCATGAAAGACGGTGGCAAGATGTCAATGAATTGCTAGACGCAGGTATTGATGTATTTACCACCATGAATATTCAGCATTTAGAAAGCCTAAATGATGTTGTTTACCAGATTACGGGGATTCGAGTAAATGAAACGGTACCAGATAGAGTGTTTGATCGTATTCGAGACATTCGCTTAATTGATTTACCTGTCAGTGAACTGATCGAAAGGCTCCATCAAGGAAAAGTCTATGTGCCAGAGCAAGCAAATCTGGCGTTACAAGGCTTTTTCAGCATTTCAAACTTAACTGCCTTACGTGAACTGGCAATGCAATGCGTTGCTGAACATGTCGATTCAGATTTAAAAGAGAGCTATGCCTCTAAAGGTTTGAAGTCTATCTCGTTGCAAAATGAATTAATGATTGCGATAGACGGACAAGGTTCTTCTGAATATTTAGTACGAGCAGGTTGTCGGCTAGCTGAACGCTATGGGGCAACATGGACTGTAGTGAATGTTGCTAAAAGTTTGAACTTTGGACAGAGTTCAGGAAACTCATATAAAAAAGAATATATTGAGATTGATCGTGCATTTGAATTGGCTCGGCAACTCGGTGGTCGAACAGAGGTTTTATATGGGCATCGAGTTGCGTCAGTATTAATGGATGCCGCCGTTGATCGAGGTATTTCCAATCTAGTCATTGGTAAAAGTATTTCGCCGTGGTGGTTAAAGTTATTTAAGAAAAATTTAGCTCAACAATTATTAAATCAAGAAAACTCGATTGCTTTAACCATTTTGCATCCAGAACAGGGTACTAAGAAGATCAATCAGATTGAAAAGCCGTCATTTTTATCATTAAAAGAAAGTATTTTTGTTCTAGCTGTTACATGTGCCAGTATTTTTATCGCTCACTTTGCCGAAGTTCTCTTAGGTATTGAAGATTTTTCTGTCATTTTTATTATTTCAGTTTTAATTGTAGCAACGAAAACTAGAATGCTTGCTGCGGTAGTAGCTGCTCTTATTTGTTTCTTGGCCTATAATTTTTTCTTTATTGCTCCACGTTTTACCCTACAAATTTCAGCACACCAAGGTGTGGTTACTGTTGTGGCTTTTTTTGCGGCAGCTTTAATTGCTGGGCGTTTGGCCTCTCAATTACGTCAGCAGGTTTTATCCTTAAAAGCTGCCAATGCTTACACTACGGTAATGCAAGATTTAGCGCGTAAGCTTTCTAGTGCAGTAAACCTTGAAGAAGTTATGCAAACAGGCCGAATGACTTTAGAAACCCAACTTCAAACGAAGGTGTGGATTTCTATTCAAGATAGAGTCATTTCATCTGATATAGAGCTAAGCGATAAAGAAAAAGTCGCTGCAGATTGGTGCTTAAAACACAGGCAGCCGTGCGGACGTTTTACCGATACACTCAGTCAGTCAAACTGGTGGTTTTTACCTCTTCTAGAACAGAAAAATAGCCTAGGTATAGTGGGAATTTACTTTAAGGATGATGTGGTTTCTCTAAATTTTGAGCAAAAGAAACTGACGGAAAGTGTAATTGAGTATATTGCACAAGCAGCACTGCGAACTCAATTGGTCAATGAACTTGAACAAGCAAAAGTCACCAGTGAAACAGAGCGATTACGTTCTGCTTTATTATCTTCGGTATCGCATGATTTACGTTCACCGCTTGCTTCTATTATTGGTGCAGCAGACACACTTGCCCATTTTAAAGCTGATATGTCAGAACAAGACCAACAGGATTTACTCGAAACCATTCATTTAGAAGGCGAACGCTTAGATCGTTATATTCAAAACCTACTTGATATGACACGTTTAGGACATGAAGGTCTATCTTTAAAAAGAGACTGGATTGGTGTGGATGAATTAATTGGTTCTGCAACCCGCCGTTTAAAGCGCTATAAACCAGATACTCAAGTGTCGGTTGAATTACCTGAACAAGCGATTAGTTTATATGTACACCCAGCACTGGTAGAGCAAGCCATTTTTAATGTTTTAGAAAATGCGGCAAACTTTTCACCTCCAGATGAATCTGTCATGATTCGTGCTCAACTTTCATCAGAAGATGAAGTTAAAATAGAAATTGAAGATAGAGGAGCGGGAATTCCTGAAGACGAAAGAAACCGCATTTTTGATATGTTTTACACCATGGAGCGTGGAGACCGTGGAAAATTTGGTACAGGTTTAGGGCTAACGATTGTTAAGGCAATTATTGGTGCTCATATGGGTACAATAGAAGCATTTTCAGGACGCCAAAATAAAGGTACTTTAATTCAAATCAGATTACCCATTCATCCAGTAAAAGAATAAGTTGTAAAGTCATGATAACTTCAGAAACATCTCCTGTAGAAACACGTATTGTGATTATTGATGATGAGCCTCAAATCCGTAAATTTTTAGACATCGCTTTAAGAACACAAAAATACAAAACTACGCTCTGTGAGACTGGTTACAAAGGCCTAGAAACTTTGGCGACCCAAGGTGCTGATTTGGTTATTCTTGACCTAGGTTTACCTGATTTAGATGGTAAAGAAGTACTCCAAGAATTACGTAGCTGGTCGAATGTGCCTGTTATTGTGTTATCTGTACGTGCCGATGAATATGAAAAAGTTGCTTTGCTCGATGCTGGCGCAAATGACTACATGAGCAAGCCTTTTAGTGTGCAAGAGCTTTTAGCGCGCATACGTGTCATTTTAAGAAACCAACCGATTCAGCAAGATGCACATGTATATGACGATGGTTATCTTAAAGTTGATGTTACGCAACGTTTGGTGTGGATCGAGCAACAGCCAATTACGTTAACTCGAAAAGAATTTCAACTTTTGACGTTATTAATGCGCTATCAAGGTCAGCTTTTAACACAGCCACAACTTTTAAAAGAATTATGGGGGCCAACCCATCAGGAAGATACGCATTATTTACGTATTTTAGTGGGGAAGTTACGTAGTAAGTTGGGGGATAACGCGATTCAACCACGCTATATTGCTACTGAACCTGGTGTTGGATTACGTTTTTTAGCTCAACAGAAAAATCATTAATGAGATATAAAAAAAACCTTAGGGAATTTCTCCCTAAGGGATTGCAAAGTGGTTTATATCTTTTAGCTTTTTTTATTTAAATATCCCAATGTTGTTCTGCTTCAGTCATTTGGCTGTAAATATTTTGATATTCAGCCTGTTTCACTGTGTACCAATGTTCGACAAAGTCAGCGCCTAAATATCCTTTTAAAATAAGACTTCCTTTAAATATTTTTAAGGCTTCTGGTTGGTTATTAGATAATAAAATGTGCTCGTCTTGAAATTTTAAAAGATGTGCAGGTTTTGGGAGCGGTAACTTATGAGATAAGCCATAAGACACGCCAGCTAAAATAGTCGCTGCAACCAGATAGGGGTTACAGTCGGCTCCAGCAACCCGATATTCTAAACGTTGATTTTGTACATCTGAACATGGAATTCGTATTGCGACATTACGGTTATTGGTATCCCAATTGGCTTCTAATGGCACATGATGACCAATTTTAAAACGTCTATAAGAATTAATATTAGGCGCTAAAATCGCCATGGATGCAGGCATTAACTCAATGAGTCCGCTAATCGCGTTTAGTAATTTGACGGAAAGCTCATCTTTTTTTTCTTCTGAGCTAAATATATTTTCATGGTATTGATTGAGTAGACTCATATGAAAATGCATGCCACTACCAGCTTTTGCTAAATTGGGCTTTGCCATGAAACAAGCAGTTAAGTCATGCTTTCTTGCGACTTGTTTTACAATTCTTTTTAAAGCATTAATTTGATCACAGAGCTTTAAAATATCATGGCTATGTTGGAGGTTTAACTCGTATTGTCCAGGTGATGATTCTGCAACAATAGCGGTAATTTCAATAGATTGAAGTAGGGCTGCTTTCTCAACTTCACCTAGGACTTGCTGATAGTTATTCGGTGCATCAATATCGAAACATTGGTTTTCTATGCAGGTTTCAGACTGATGCTGAGGTGAGAAAAGATAAAACTCTAGTTCGGCAGCCATGACAGGAAAATAATTGGTAGTCTGTAACTGATTTAATAATTTTTTTAATATATTGCGTGGTTCATAGTGACAATCTGAACCATCTTCTTCTTGCATGGATAGGTAAAGCTGGGCATTCAATTCAGGAGATAATGCACTGGGTTGCAAACTGCCTAAAATGGGTAGGCAAAGTCTGTCTGGTTCACCAATATATTTTCCTAAACCTGTCTCTTCAATCACTTTTCCATCTAGGCTCATAGCGTATACAGAAAGTGGAAAATAACAGCCATTGGATAGATTCTTTAAACTTTTAACATCAATTCGTTTGCCACGAATATGCCCGTTTAAGTCGTGCAGACAAATATCAATGTGTTGAGTGTGAGGGTATAAATTTAAATATTCATCAACCTCTTTTAAAAAAAGCTCGTAATTGAAAATGTGAGTTTGTGTTGGAGGAATAAAATCATCTGATATTTTAAATGCCTTAAAGTGAGGATTTTGTAAGTTTAAACTTGGGTAAATATGCGTACTCATTATAAAAAACCTTGGTGGTTATTTAGCTAAAATCCTACCTTAGCCTTGGAAGTTAATCGCGTAAAAAAAGAGTAAAATGATTAAACAGTAATTCATGAGTGGTTTTAGTTTTTTATTTTAATAATCATAAACTTGTAATTAATTTTTGAGGTAATTATTTTAAGTAAAATTAGTGTATAAAGGTCGTTTAAGAGTGAGCAAATTTCTGTGAATTTGATTTTTTTAATTAAATAATATTAACAATTATGACCTTTCAATTTGGTGAGAGGGTTAAACTGATTTAAACTTAAGACTTATCCAGTGAATCACTTATTTTTGAAGTCTTGAATAGAGCAGGACCTTTTAGGGTGTTTACTGGAATTTTATTTTGCGTTTTTTTTAATTTATTTTTTGAGTTCTCTTAATATGAAAAATATCGGTTTAGCCATTCTAGCAATCAGCCTTTCAGGTTGTGCAGCAATGAGCGTAGAAGAATGTAAGACTGCGAATTGGTCATTAGTGGGTGAGAAAGATGGTTCAAAAGGTTCGTCGCCACGTTTAGATCAATATTACAAAGCATGTGGAAAAGCCAATATTGTTCCAGATCAAAAGTCATATGAACGTGGCTACAAAGAAGGTCTAGGGTATTATTGCCAGCCATCAAACATTTTTTATAACGCTTTAGAGGGGAACGGTAATATTAATGTATGCCCAATCGAGCAGCGTAATCGTTTAAGACCGTATTATCAGGTAGCTTCCGACTACTATAATGCAAAAAATGAATATGATCGTTATGACGAAAAGTTTAAGCAATATTCTGACAGTGCTTATAACGAAAAATTAAAGCCAGAAGAGCGTGAACGTTATCGTAAGCTTTTAAGAGAATTACAAAATGATCGTGACCGTATTAATCGAAACTATTGGAACTCAATTCGAGATATTGAACGTTTCAAATATGATCACGGCTTAAAATAATATTTAAAAAAGGATTGATCCGAATTAGATCAATCCTTTGTTTTTTTAAAGGTAATAACTCGTTTTTGTCATTAACTTTGAAATGGCAGTCATCGTAATTTTTACTGCATATGGTAATTCAACACCACCTGCCTCAAGCGCTGTATGGCGATGATGTAATTCATCTTCATTCATTTGCTCTAAAATTTTACGAGAACGATCATCTTGAGCAGGTAACTGGTTTAAATGATCTTGTAAATGAAGGCTGACTTGACGTTCAGTTTCGGCCACAAAACCTAAGCTATATTTATCACCCGCAATACCAGCAAGTGCGCCCATACCATATGAAAGCCCATACCAAATTGGGTTTAATAAACTGGTATGACTATTTAGTTCTTTTAAACGAACTTCACACCACGCTAAATGATCTTGTTCTTCAATTGCTGCTTGTTGCATTTCTTTGCGTACATTTGGCAATTTCGCCGTTAATGCTTGTCCATGATAAAGTGCTTGAGCGCACACTTCACCACTATGGTTAACACGCATTAAGCCTGCGACATGGCGAGCATCTTCTACTCCTAGTTTTGCTTCAACCGATTCGGCCGGATTTTGGCGCTGTGCTGCGGTTGCACCCGGAACAAGACTACGTAATGCTTGATCAAAAGAGTTAATGAGCTGATCAATTCCAGTATAGTGGCGCATAAATTAGTCCTCCAAAGAAAGATGTGCTGTGGCAAGCATTGGTTTTAGACGCGCTAGAAGCCAAATACTAAAGATTGCACTAAGTACAGCTGTAATAATAAATAGTATTTTAATATCAATTTTTAAAACACTTAAGATTAAGATTGAAAAAATTGCAGATGAAACCATAAAAACGGCATTTAAAATGTTGTTTGCTGCTACAACACGAGCACGATGTGAACGTGGTGAATAAGCCTGCATCATGGCATATAAAGGAACAATATAAAAACCGCCGCTAATCCCAAGTAAAGTCACCGCTAACATGACGTGATAGTAAACCCAACCTTGGGTAAAAATATCTTTTAACGTGAGTAATGCGCCAGTTCTTTCGGGTACAAAAGCTAAACTGGCAGCAAGGTAAAGCGCAAAAAGGGTAAGGCCAATCGCACCAATTGGTACCATTTTAATATTAATTTCTGAACCACCAATTTTACGGCAAAGAAGAGACCCGACGCCAATACCGACTGAAAAGAAAGTCAGCAGAAGACTAACGACATTTTCTGATGCATGCAGATTTTGTTGGGTAAGCTGTGGAATTTGCGTTAAATAAGTAGCGCCATAAAACCAATACCATGAGTTACCTAACAAAATGGTGAACACTAAAGGTAAGCTTTTAGCATATTTAATCGTTTGAAAACTTGTGCGAAGAAAATTCCAATCAATCTTTAAATCGGGAGCAGCAACTTTCTGAGGCAAGATGAAGCGACTACATAAATAGCCAATGCAAGCAATAATTACAACAGTAAGACTAATCCACAATAAGTTCCCATGTGATGATGCAATTACAGCACCACCTAAAATCATCCCGAATAAAATTGCCATTGATGTGCCCGACTGAAACAGAGCATTACCAGACATTAATTCTTGTGGTTTTAAAATTTCAGGCAAAATTGCGTACTTGATAGGACCAAAGAACGTTGAATGTGTCCCCATCAAAAATAAGGCAAAAAGAAGTAACCATAAATGCCCCAGCAGGAAACCCGCAGTACCGATGAGCATAATAATAATTTCTAAAATTTTTATGCCACGGACGAGCTGTGAGCGCTCATATTTATCTGCAATTTGTCCAGCAGTGGCCGAAAAAAAGAAATAGGGCAAAATAAACAAGAGAGCTGCTAAATTATTGAGGGTACTTACAGGGGCAGATTGTTGTTGAATCAAGCCATAAGTAATCACTAATAATAAAGCTTGCTTAAAAACGTTATCATTTAATGCGCCAAAAAACTGGGTAAAAAACATCGGTACGAACCGACGTGATGTCATCAGGTGCTCATCTTGTTTCATCATGTGCAAACTTCATTGTGTTTTATAAAAAAATGTGACCGATTGTTAATTTGCATCGAAAACCATGTATGATATTTTTAACGCTTGATTAAATGAAAAATCAATGGTTTTGAGTGAGTTTTACACTTACCTTGGTGCGTTTTATTAAAAAATAAGTCTAGAGTTTTCTATGCCTTCTAAAATTAAGTTTAAACAGTCAACTCTCTCTCATTCTATGCATTTAATTTTAAAAATGCAGGGGATTCCTAAACTTATTTGTAGCAGCTTGTTGTTCACGGTTTGTGTAACACAAAGTTTTGCTCAAACTTCAGTTGATAGTGACACTTCAACTTTAAATCAAACGGGGTCTGATGCGTCAACTGAACAATCAGTTCCAGTGAGTCAGCAAACAACTGCTCCAATAACAGATATTGCTACACTTGTGACTCAAGCGCAGCAACAACAAGATAGCTTGGCTATATTGCAACAACAAGAACAATTTCCAAATCAAATTGATGAATTTAAGCCAATTACGCTTGATAATCTTGATGATTTACCGGACATGCCTGTTGATCAAAACATGGCAAACGAAATTTATAAAGTCGCTGAAGAAGCTAAAAGTGAGGCGCAAAACTTCCAAAATGGTACTCAGAAGCTACCCGAAGTTACAGTCAGTGATGCAACTCAGTCTGAGTTAAATCAGATTAATCAAGCGCCTGTAAATATTGATCAGCTTATGCAAGAGATTAAATCTGATAGTCAGATTGTAGTCGAAGCCAATGAAACTGGAAAAACTTTACCTGAATTAACTCCGGAGGCTGAGCAGCCACCTGAGCAGGCTGGTTTCTTTAAACGTATATTAAATAAAGTGCGCCCACCACGTGCAATTCCGATGGAACAAGTTCCGCGTATTAGTGCAGATGTGGACGGTGCTTCAGATGCACTGGCTAAAAATATTAAAGGGAAATTATCAACATTTACCCAAGAATCATTTGAAGATTTTAATGCGGCTTTACCTCAGCTCAGAACATTAAGTAATCAGGCAGCTCAAGCAGTTGGTTATTATAATGCTGAGTTTAAATTTGAAAAATTAAGTCCGAGCCGAGTTCGTGTTAAGGTTACCCCAAATGAACCAGTGCGAATTAATGAGCAAAATATCGAATTTACTGGTGCTGGTGAAAAACGCCCTCAGTTTCAGGTTATTCGCTTAATTCCTGATCAGGATGTCGGGGATATCTTTAACCATGGTTTATATGAAACCACGAAAACTCGAATTGTTAACGCAGCCACTGATAACGGTTATTTTGATGCTTATTGGCGACTGCACGATGTGAAAGTGAGTCAGCCAGAAAACAAGGCCGATATCAATTTGCGCTACGAAACAGGTGAACGTTATAAATTAGATAAGGTTGAGTTTCGCATGAGCGATCCATCGAAACCGTTGCCTTTGAATCAAAATATTTTAGAAAGTATGGCCCCTTGGAAAGAGGGTGATGACTATGCATTTTGGCGTGTAAATACTTTAGCAAATAACCTAACTAACTCTCGTTATTTTAACTACACCTTAGTTGATAGCATCAAACCCGATCCAATTGAAAAACCACTTGAACTACCACCAGATTTGCAAGCTTTAGTCGATGAACAAAATATCGATGTTGATGAGTCTAATTTACTTTCACCTGAAGAAAGACAACTTGCTAAAGCACGTCAATTAGCCACATCTAATAAAGAAGTTACACAAAATGTAGTAGATGAAAAACAGTTTGCTGGAACACAAAAAGTAAAAGAGGGAGAGCCTCAAACAGCAATGTTGCAAAGTGCTCCAAGTCAGCAGGATGACAAAGAAACTGAACAAGATCGCTTACAAGCTCAAGCACGTGAAACGAAAAGAATTCCAGTCATTGTGACTTTAAATGCAGATAAGCTAAATAGTTTAGAAACGGGTATTGGTTATGGGACCGATACAGGGGCACGTTTACGTAGTCAGTATCGCCGCTCTATTGTGAATAAATATGGTCATTCTTTTGATGCCAACTTAGAAGTCTCACAAATTCGTCAATCTATTGATGGCCGATATAGTATTCCCTATAAACATCCGTTAAATGACTATTTTAACATCGTGGGCGGTTATGAGCGTGAAACTCGTGATGACATTGGTCCAGATGTAAGTTTGCTTACTGAATCCGCTGTTGTTGGTGGCGAGCGAATAATTAAGCGTCCACTAGGGAACTGGCAACATACTTTTGGTGTCCGCTACCGTTTAGACCGTTTAACCCAACAGGGTAATGTTGATATTTCTGAGCTACCAGATGCCTTTAAAACTGCGGCATCAGAGCAAGAAGCGTTATTATTTAGTTATGAAACCTCAAAAACTTCAAGTAATACACGGTTAAACCCAACGAAAGCTTTTAAACAAACCTATAAATTAGAATTAGGTAGTGAGAGTTTACTGTCCGATGCCAATATGGCTATTGCAAGTGCAGGTTGGAGATTTATTTATTCTCTTGGTGAAAATGATGATCATCAATTCGTTGGAAGATCTGACCTTAGCTACATTTTTACCGACGATTTTGACAAAGTTCCGTACAATCTTCGATTCTTTACTGGTGGTGACCAGACAATTCGTGGTTTTGACTATAAGAGTCTTTCTCCAGAAGTAGATGGATATAAAATTGGGGGACAAGCTTTGGCTGTAGGTTCTTTAGAATATAACTATCAGTTTAAGGACGGTTGGCGTGCCGCTGTTTTCTCAGACTTTGGTAATGCCTATGATAAAGACTTTAATAATCCAGCAGCTTATAGCGTTGGGGTTGGAATTCGCTGGAAGTCTCCAATCGGACCAATCCGTTTAGATGTCGCATCGGGTATTTCAGATGAAAACCATCCGATTCGTTTACATTTCTTTATAGGCCCACAACTTTAAAAATAAAATTTTATTAGGTTTATTTTATGGCGGATGTAGAACAGCAGCCAACTTCGGCACCTCGCTCACCTAAGAAGCGGCGCATTTTGCGTAGTTTCCTGCTGACGATATTGATCATATTTTTATTATTAGCGTCTTCGTTAGTCATCATGATGTCAACAGATCGTGGAAGTCGTTTTTTATTAGATCGGGTTTTAGAAGCTCAGAAAATAATTAAATATGAATACGAAGGCGGAAACTTACTGCGCGGAATTATTCTTAAGAATGTTTTGGTGCAATTAACCGAAGTTGATGTTTCATTAGACAGAGCTGACGTAGGCTTAGGTTGGCGCTCTTTATTATTAGAAAAAGAAGTACATTTAAGCCATGCAGATGTGCGTAATTTACGTATTATTAATAAAACACCGCCGTCTGGTAAGGCATTCGAATTTAAGCCAATTAAATTACCATTTGTTCTACGCGTCGATGAAGCTGATGTTGATCATTTAGAAATTAAGCTAGCAACCTCAGATGTAAATTTCCATGATGTTCACTTGCAAGATGCACTTTGGTCAGAGACTAAACTGGAATTTGAAAAATCCAGTATGGATATGGGGTATCTTTCAGTCCACAATGCCACAGGAAAAATGGATTTCAGTGGTAAATATCCATTAGATGCTACAGCAGATTTAAGAATCCCATCTTTAAAAAGTTTAAATATTCAAAATATTAAAGTCGTTGCACGCGGAAGTTTAGATACTTTAAAAGCTGGGGTTGCAACAACAACTCCCGATTTATTAACGGGTTGGGTGGTATTGCATCCTGTTCGTGATGAAGTTCCAATGCAAGGTGAGTTACTACTAAAAAATTATCACTTACCTTTATTAGTTGAACAAAAATTATTTGCAAAAAATGGTGTAATCAAGTTTCAAGGTGATATTAAACAACTTAATTTGGCCGTTGATACAGATTTAAAAGGTGAGAATTTACCTGAAGGTCAATACAACGCTTTAATGAATACTGATTTGGTTCATCAGTTAAATATCACTGATTTTAATGGCCAAGTCATGAAAGGCGCTGTTAACCTGAAAGGTTTAGTCAGCTGGAAAGATCATGTTACTTGGGATATCAAAGGCCGTTTAGACCATATTAATCCGAAGGACAAAGCCATTCCTCAGGTTGTACAAGACTTTTTACCGCCAAGTTTAGATGCTGCTGTTGCCTCAACCGGTTCTTTGGAAAAAGGTACAGAAGTATTTGCTAATGTTGATTTCGACCGTTATGAGTCTTGGAAGCTTAAGTTTAATCAGGCTCCTGAAAAAAATAATAAACCTCAACCAATGCTCATGAATGTAGCTTGGACGAAAATAGATCGTGCAATGCCTTATATTGGGTGGTTAAGTAGTGACAGTGGTCAGGTCGATTTAACGTTACGTGATGGTCAGCAAGATATTAAAGTTGCAACAAAAGTATATCAGCATGAAAAAACTTTATTGCCAGCAGGACAATATCTAGCGAATTTGAATGTTAAAGATAATATTTTAAATGTTCCTAATTTTAGTTTTGCTGCTGAAAAAGGTAGCTTAACTGGTCAGGCTAAAGTATTTCTTCCGACTGAAAAACGTCAGTTGGTTTGGAATGCATTATTAAATGCAAAAGATTTTAATCCACAAAGTATTCATGCGGCAGCACCTGTCAATCTTTTAAATGGTTCGATTAAAGCAAATGGTTTTGCTAAACCAAATCAGCAAATCATTCAATTTGAGAAAATTGATTTAACTGGTCGACTGGCTCAAGCAGGTCAAGAGACTGTTAGTTTGGGTGGGAAAAGTACTGCAGCATTATTATTCCATGATGTAAAAGCTGGTGGTGGCTTTAAAGGTTTTGCAGTTAATTATGATGGATCTTTAAAAGCCCTAAAACAGGCAAATGGTTTATTGAAGTTTTCTATAGCGGGCACACCAGATTTTATTCGAATTAACCAGTTACAGCATGATGGTGTCGCTGGGAAAATCTATGCAACAGGTTCTGTAAATTTGAAAGATCGCATTGCATGGGATATTAATAGTTCGTTGGTGCGCTTTAAACCTCAATATTTTACCTCAGCTGTAAAAGGTGAAATTTCAGGTAATCTGAAAACTCAAGGGGTTTGGGCAGATCATTTAAAACGAATTAATATTCAACAACTGAATCTTGCTGGCTTTATAAATAATAAACCTGTTCGAGGTAAGGGTAATCTATCTTTATTGATGGACTCTAACCAAAACGGCTTTTTACCTCAGCAATTTGAAGCAAATAATTTATTTTTAGTCTATGGGCAGAATCAGCTACAAGCGACAGGTAATGCTCAAAATCTAAAAATCAAGCTCAATGCACCAGCACTTTACGAGTTATACCCAGGATTACGCGGTCGAGCTTATGGTGATCTGAATGTACAATCACAGCCACGTTTAAAAGCAACAGCAAATATCGCCGTAGATGATTTTGCTTTTAATACTTTAGTGAGTGTGAAGAGATTGAGTATTCAGGGTGAACTTCCAACATCGGAAACAACGCCAACTCAATTAACCGCAAAATTAGATAATTTGCGTAGTGGAAATAGACAAATTCAGTCCGCTGAAGTGAATTTGACAGGAACGAGAAAAGCGCATTTATTGAAAGTACTTGGCAATAATAGTATTTCTAAGTTCTATGTTCAGTTAGCAGGTGGGTTTAACCAGAACAATGATTGGTTAGGGCAAATCCAAAAAGGAAGTTTTGATTCAAGACGCATTCGTCTTGCACAAAATCAAAATGCTCCAGTGATTTATTCTTCTGCAAGATCTGAGCTATATGTAGGTCAACATTGTTGGCAAAGTGCGAATAGCCAGCTCTGTTTTGATCAGCCAGTACGAGTAAGTAAGGCTCGCGGTAATATTTCGTTTGTAACTCAAAACATGGATTTAAGTGACTTCGCGGCATTTATGCCAGAAGGCTTGGCGATGACTGGGCAACTAAATGGTTATGCCAAGGCAGCGTGGGTAAATGGTGGACATCCAAAACTTGATGCACGTTTAATTACGCGTAAAGGTGAAATTGGCTTAGCTGCTGAAGATCCACAAGATCCTGCAACCACGCTGGCTTATGACGAGCTGGGTGTTATTGCAAAAAGTGTATCTGAAGGACTGTTATTCCGTGTTGATGTGAAAACACCTGATATTGGTACGGGTTATGCGAACGTCATTATCAATCCATTCCAGCCATCAATGCCAATGCATGGTGAAGTCGCTTTTAATGATGTTCAATTAAAAGTATTAAAACCATTTATTCAAGATGTCCGTAAACTGAGCGGGACCTTAGCCTTGGCTGGTAAAGTTAACGGGACATTAACTCAGCCACAATTTACTGGTGAAATGCGTTTGAAAAATGGCGCAATCAGTATGATTTCGCTTCCAGTTAATTTAACGAATGTACAGGTTTACTCATCAATTCGTCAGGACATGGCAACAATTGATGGCGCGTTTAATAGTGGTCAAGGCGTAGGACTTTTAAAAGGTAGTTTTGAATGGAAAGATTCGCCGCGTCTTCAATTAAACCTCAAAGGTGATAATTTACTTGTACGTCAGGCCCCATTAATTACTGCAATTGCTAATCCAAACCTTACACTTGATATGTATCCTTTCGATAAGCGTTTAAGCTTAAAAGGATCGGTAGATGTTCCTCGTGCACGTATTTCAATGCCAGAAACAACTGCTCCAGTCATTAACACCTCATCAGATGTCCGCATAGTTCGACAAGGCCAAGATCCGCTTGCAATTTTACGAGCTGCTAAACCTTGGGATATTCGAGCTGATATTGCTGTTAATATTGGAAACCAAGTGATATTCCAAGGCTTCAACAGTAATATTCCATTAGTTGGTCGTTTAAATTTAAGCCAACGTGGCTACGAGACTGCAATGCGAGCGAATGGAGCAATTGGTGTCAGCCAAAAAGTGAAAATCGAAGCCTACGGACAAAGTTTAGATTTGAATCGAGCAATTGCGCGTTTTAATGGCCCATTGGCTAATCCGACTTTAGATATCGATGCAAACAAAAATGTTCAGGGCAGTATGGTTGGGGTACGTGTTACAGGTACTGCAACATCGCCAAACATTCAGGTTTACAATGATGCCGGACTATCTGAGCAAGAAGCATTGAACGCACTTGTTACGGGTCGTATTAATGAAGGTTCAAGTGGTTTAAGTAATGCAGAAGGATTTAAGTCCGATGTAAATAACACCATTGCTGCCGCAGGGATTAGTATGGGCTTGGGTGGTACACGTGCTTTAACGAATCAGATTGGACGTACTTTCGGTTTGAGTGGCTTAGCTCTAGATGCACAAGGTACGGGTGAAGATACGCAGGTGAGCTTAACGGGCTATATCACACCTGATCTATTTATTCGTTATGGTGTTGGCGTATTCACTCCAGTGAACAAACTGACTTTACGTTATCAAATGAATCGACGTTTATACTTAGAAGCAAGTCAGTCTTTAGAAAGAGCGATCGATTTATTCTATAACTGGCGCTTCTAGTAGGCGGAAATTAAACATTAGAAAGTACCCTAGTACCTATAATGATTTGATTAGTCTCAAGTAATAATGAAATAAAAGCTCACTTCTTAGTGGGCTTTTATTTTAAGCATTTCTATAGGATTTAAAAAATTGAATATTTATCGATATAGAATATCGATTCTCTTAAAAAGAACCAAAGCTTGC
The DNA here is from genome assembly GCF_000369825.1 of Acinetobacter sp. NIPH 542. Taxonomy (NCBI): domain Bacteria; kingdom Pseudomonadati; phylum Pseudomonadota; class Gammaproteobacteria; order Moraxellales; family Moraxellaceae; genus Acinetobacter; species Acinetobacter sp. NIPH 542. The sequence goes on along the minus strand of NZ_KB850206.1, from coordinate 1,885,384 downwards.
AGAGGCTTTTAATTAAAGAAAACTCACTTGAAAATTACTATTTTATAAATTAGTTTTCAGAATCATTAAATGAAACTAAATTGATAATACCTTGTTGATAAGTGCAAATAAGGTGGTTTTTTCCAAGGATATACCAGTGAAAATAGATACTTCTGTTGAAATTAAATATGACAAGGAAAGCGATACAAATATTAAATATCGTGGGCTAATTCAAAAGTTAACTGCAACATTGTCGATGACGCTTTTGTCATTTGGATGGGGCTCTACCGTAAATGCTGCACAACAACAAATTGCTTTAGTAGGAACATGGACATCGATCCCTAACGCACCACTTGCGCAAAAACCAAAACAAGCCAGTGAAGGTTTGTATCAGCTTAAAGTGAATAGCGATGGAACCTTAACTCCTGTTAATGTCTTGAAAATGAAAAGTCCTTCTTGGATTGTGAAATCGAAAGATGGCCGCTTTGCCTATACCACTAATGAAGAAAATGAAGGGGCGGTGACTGCATTATCAATTCAAAATGGAAATGTGGATGTGTTGAACACAGTGGATAGCCATGGTGGACATCCAACACATGCATCAATCAGTTTAGATGGCAAATTCCTGTTTGTGTCGAACTATTCGGCATTTGATAAAGGTCGTGGTGGGGTAGCTGTTTTCCCAATTTTGCCAAACGGCCATTTAGGTGAAAAAGTACAAAATATTGTTTTTAGCGAGGGTTCTGGTCACGTCAAAGGTCGTCAGGACAGTGGTCATGCGCATTCGACCACATTTAGTCCAGATGGTAAGTATCTATATGCAAGCGATCTTGGAAATGACAAAGTCTATACTTTTCACTATAACCCGAATAAACCTCAACCACTCGAAGCGGACAATAGCCGAGATGTGACTTTTAGGCATGGTTCTGGCCCGCGTCATATGGTCTTTTCACCAAATGGCAAACATGCATACGTTACCGCAGAAATGCGAAGTGAAATTGTTACATTTAATGTGCAAGATGGTCATTTGAAAAAAGTGGCTGAGTTAAAACTAATTCATGAAGACAAAACACCTGAATTTAAGAGCGCGAGTGGAATTATCCTCAGTCCAAATGGCAAATATGTGATTGCTGCTAACAGAGGGACAGACAATAAACTTTTGGTATTTAAAATTCAGCAGAATGGATTGCTAGCTAAACCAGTAGTTTATAAAGCCAATGGAATTGAACCACGTGCTTTCTCATTCGATGCATCGGGTAAATATCTGTATGTAACCAATGTTTATAGTAATAACATTAGCTTGTTCCGTTTTGATGCCAATAAAGGCACCTTAAAACCCGTTGGCGATGCAGCAAAAATATCAACACCGACTGATATCAAATTTTTTAATTAACTCAAACTAGCATTTTTAATGCTTGATATAAGAAAGACCGAGGGAAAATCATCTCGGTTTTTTGACTGTTTTTGCAAAAATGATGATTTTCCGTATGATATGGGCAGCAATAATTAGTGTAGTGAAATGATGAAAAAGATTTTATTGATTGCGGTGAGTTTATTTTTTGTTGGTTGTTCAGAGAAGAAGCCATTAACACCTGAAGAGCAATGGCATGGCTTTTGTACTAGCGTAGGAAATGCGGCTAGAAGCATTGTTTTTGATCGTCAGCAAGCAATTGAAAAAACTCAGGCTGTTGAGCATGCAAATAAAATTGAAGATGACATTACCAAAAAGTTCATTCTTAATATTATTGATAAAGTCTATGCGATTCCAAAAGAAGAATTAACTCAAGATTCTCAAGCACTCCAAGAAAAAGTTAGAAAGCAAGCGATGGATGAATGTTTGATAACGCCTCATGACAAAATGCCAAAATATAAATCGTTCTAATTGTGTAAGGTTATTGAATTTCCTCTCTTGAGGGGTGTTTTTGCTCAAAAATAATCCAAATTTGGCTAATTTGTTCGTTATTTATACATGGGTATTTAGATACAAAATAATGGGCATCACGCAGAAACACCCCGTTTTCATTAACTTTTACCTTGAACTCTAGTAAACTTTTGTAGTCCATATTACTTGTGAAGCTTTTTAAGAAAGCTGGAATTTGCAAGTAATTTTTCAAAAAAAGAGGAATGAACACCGTGCTAGAAGCTTACCGCCAACACGTTGAAGAACGTGCCGCACTCGGAGTCCCACCGAAGCCACTTGATGATGCTCAAACAGCTCAGCTTGTTGAACTATTAAAAAATCCACCAGCAGGCGAAGAAGCGTTCTTGGTTGATTTGCTTGAAAACCGTGTTCCTGCAGGTGTTGACCAAGCAGCTTACGTAAAGGCAGCGTTCTTGGCAGCGATTGCAAAAGGCGAAGCAACTTCACCACTCGTTTCTAAAGAACGTGCAGTTTACTTACTAGGCACAATGCTTGGTGGTTACAACGTAGCACCACTTGTTGAGCTTCTTGACGATGCTGAACTTGCAAACCTAGCTGCTGAAGCATTAAAGAAAACACTTCTTGTATTTGATGCATTCCATGACGTAGCAGATAAAGCAAAAGCTGGTAACGCTGCGGCTAAAGCTGTTTTACAATCTTGGGCAGAAGCAGAATGGTTCACTAGCCGTCCTGATGTTCCAGAAGAAATCAAAATCACTGTATTCAAAGTAACTGGTGAAACAAATACTGATGACTTGTCTCCAGCTCAAGATGCTTGGAGCCGTCCAGATATCCCATTACATGCAAATGCAATGTTGAAAAACGAGCGTGATGGTATCAACCCTGAAAAACCAGGTGAAGTTGGCCCATTAAGCCAAATCAAAGAACTCATCGCGAAAGGCAACCAAGTTGCTTATGTTGGTGACGTTGTTGGTACAGGTTCTTCTCGTAAATCTGCAACTAACTCTGTACTTTGGTTCTTCGGTGACGAACTTCCACACATTCCAAACAAAAAAGATGGTGGTGTGTGCTTAGGTTCTAAAATCGCTCCAATTTTCTTTAATACAATGGAAGATGCAGGTGCATTACCTGTAGAAATCGACGTTGCTAACATGAATATGGGCGACGAAGTTGTATTGAAAATTGACCACGCTGCTGCAAAAGTTACTGCTTTTAAAGATGGCGTACAAATTTCAGAAGCAGAACTTAAAACTCCAGTACTTTTAGACGAAGTACGTGCTGGTGGTCGTATTAACTTGATCATTGGTCGTGGTTTAACTGCTAAAGCACGTGAAGAATTAGGTCTTGCACCTTCTACATTGTTCCGTACACCTGTACAACCTGCTGACACTGGTAAAGGCTTCACGCAAGCTCAGAAAATGGTTGGTCGTGCATGTGGTTTAGCTGAAGGTCAAGGTATCCGTCCGGGTACTTACTGTGAACCTAAGATGACTACAGTTGGTTCTCAAGATACAACTGGTCCTATGACTCGTGACGAGTTAAAAGACTTAGCTTGCTTGGGCTTCTCTGCTGACTTGGTAATGCAGTCTTTCTGTCACACTGCTGCGTATCCAAAACCAGTTGACGTAACAACTCACCATACATTACCTGACTTCATCATGAACCGTGGTGGTGTATCTTTACGTCCAGGTGACGGTATTATCCACTCTTGGTTAAACCGTATGTTACTTCCAGATACAGTAGGTACTGGTGGTGACTCACATACTCGTTTCCCAATCGGTATTTCATTCCCAGCGGGTTCTGGTCTTGTTGCGTTCGCAGCTGCAACTGGTGTTATGCCACTTGACATGCCAGAGTCTGTACTTGTTAAGTTCAAAGGTAAAATGCAACCTGGTATCACTTTACGTGACCTTGTACATGCAATTCCTTACTACGCAATTCAAGCGGGTGACTTAACTGTAGAGAAGAAAGGTAAGAAAAACATCTTCTCTGGTCGTATCCTTGAGATCGATTTGTCAGAAATGGAAAATGACTTGACTGTTGAGCAAGCATTCGAACTTTCTGATGCATCTGCTGAACGTTCTGCTGCTGGCTGTTCAATCACACTTTCTGAAGAGAAAGTTGCTGAATACTTGCGTTCTAACATCACCATGTTGAAGTGGATGATCGCAGAAGGTTATGGCGATGCTCGTACAATGGCGCGCCGTGCTGAAAACATGCAGAAGTGGTTAGACAACCCAAGCTTGTTAAAAGCTGATGCTGACGCAGAATACTTAAAAGTTTACGAAATCGATCTTGCTGACATCAAAGAACCAATTCTTTGCTGCCCGAACGATCCAGACGACGCGAAACTTCTTTCTGACGTTCAAGGCGACAAAATTGATGAAGTATTCATCGGTTCTTGTATGACGAACATCGGTCACTTCCGTGCAGCTGGTCAGTTACTTGATAAAGTACCTGGTGGTTCATTGTCTACTCGTTTATGGTTGGCTCCACCAACTCGTATGGACGAGCACCAATTAATGGAAGAAGGCTTGTATAACATCTATGGCCGTGCTGGTGCGCGTACAGAGATGCCAGGCTGTTCATTATGTATGGGTAACCAAGCACGTGTAGCGCCGAACACAACATGTGTATCGACATCTACTCGTAACTTCCCGAACCGTTTAGGCCAAGGTGCAAACGTTTACTTAGCGTCTGCTGAGCTTGCATCTGTAGCTGCGGTTCTTGGTAAATTGCCAAGCCCAGAAGAATATCAACAGTACGCGTCGCAAATCGACAGCGCTTCTGCTGACATCTACAAATACTTAAACTTCGACAAGATGAGCGAATATACTAAAGAAGCTGATCAAGTTGATACTAAGAAAATCCAAGCTGCTCAATTAACTTAATGGGCTAGGATCAAGAAAAGCCGAAAGGCTTTTCCCTAGTGCAAGAGCAAATCTATGATTTGCTTGAGCAAAAAGCTAAAAAGAAGGGCTGATTAATCAGCCCTTCTTTTTTGAAATAATTTCTAATTAATCTAAAATTTGATACCAAGCTTTAAATCAAAAAATTGTAGTGATTTCTGTACTATACATATCTAATAATTTTAATGGGTGTAGTCCAGTAATTTTGTCTTTACAATTTAATCAATCCATCATTTAATTATTGAAAATGAGTGACTTAAAAAGTTGATTCAACTAAATGGCTAAACAATCGCGTTTCTTATGTATTGGTGGATTCCTTAACGGTTCAGCGGTTAAAGACCAAGGGGACAGCTTTGTTTGTGTTGAAAATGACAAACATGTAACCTATCACAAAAAAGAAATCTTTCATCAAGATTCGTGGGATCAAGATTACTACGTCTGTGAAACAACAACAGACCAACAAGCACGAAATTGGGTTTATGATATCAAGCCCGATTAATTCAGCAGATATAATTTAGTACTTTTTAAAATAAATATATGAAAAGCCCCATCATAAGGGGCTTTTTTAAAATTAAAACAATTCTACCAATAACCCAACACTTTCCACCAAAGTCCGCCAATCACTACAAAAATAATGATATTAACCACGCTCATGACAAAGCCAGCTTTCCACCATTCACCAAGTGTGGTGTAACCCGAGCCGAACACTACAGGGGAAGTGCCAGTCGCATAATGGGTTAATGTCATCATAATGCTAGAAGCTGCTGCCATTATTAAAGCAAAGAGCATTGGCGGTGCACCGAGTGCAAGTCCTGCCGTATAAAAGGCTGCAAACATTGCAGTAATATGTGCCGTGGTACTAGCAAACATATAATGTGCGTACAAATAGGCGAGCATTAATAATAGACAAGCTGGCATCCAGCTTAGACCTAAATGACCAATACTAGTTTCTAAAACACTCGAGAACCACGTGATTAAACCAAGCTTATTTAAATAAGTTGCCATCATGACTAATGCTGCGAACCAAGTAATCGTATCCCACGCATTCTTTTGCGTCAGAATATCATCCCAAGTTAAAACACCTGTAAGTAGCAATAATCCTAAACCAATAAAGGCAGTCGTCGTTGGGTCAACAGCCCAAGCAGAGCCCAAAATCATGGCAGGAATCCCTGCCCATAGCATCAATAAAATACCGAATACACCAAGCATGATGATTTCATTTTTACTGACTGGGCCCATTTCTTTTAATTTAGTTTTAGCAAACTGAGCTGCATTAGGCGTTTCTTTGACTTCGGGTGGATACATCAAATATATAATCAAAGGCATAATAATTAAAGCAATCAAACCAGGCAATAACATCGCCAATGCCCAAGTGCTCCAACTTAATGAAATTTCACTATTAGTCGCCTTTGCCACTAAATCAACGACTAATGGGTTAGGGGCAGTTGCTGTAATAAACATTGCAGAGGTAATCGGGTTGGCTTGGTAGTTAACCAATGACAGATATTTTCCCATCCGACCTTCGGTACCTTTAGCAGGATCAGAATCATAACTAGTAGAAATTGCCAGTACAATCGGATGAATTATTCCGCCACCACGAGCCGTATTACTTGGCGTTACAGGGGCGAGAATGAGTTCTGAAAGTACCATGCTATAGCCAATCCCAATGGTTTTCTTGCCCCAAACTGCGATAAATAAATAGCCTAACCTTGCACCCAATCCAGTTTTTTGCAAACCTTTAGAGATCATGATTGAAATACCAATCAACCAGATGAGTGGGTTAGCAAAGCTACTAAGGGCATCTTGAATTGCACCGCTTGGGCTCGTGTTAGTCACACCAGTAATAGCGACTAAAGTTATTGCAATAATGGCAATGGCACCAATTGGCATCGCTTTACCGATGATTGCGGCAATTACACCGACAAACATTGCTAGCAAATGCCAAGCATCAGGATCAACACCATTTGGTACAGGAATCATGAACCAGATTAACAATGTAATAAATAAAGAAATAAGTGTAGGGAGGGCTTTAAATCCCATATAATTTCCCCTTGTTTTCGTATGATTCAAAATTAAAGTTCTTTATGAGTAAATCGCTAAAGACATAAGTATTAAAGTTCTATTATCGATTAAATGATTCAAGAATTCAAAAAATCACAAGCAATAAGTACTAGCTTTCATTTCTATGAAAACGTCATTCTTTTAAGTTAAATATTTCTTAATTTAAACCTAAATTATTAAGTTTTACTGAATTTTTAGCTCTGAAATGGATGTCAGAATGATAAATTCTTTTTATAGATATCAGTCTAATAAATAGTACTTAGTATGGTTAATTTTAAAAAAAGCTATAAAGATATCTAATTAAATTAATATATTTTAATACTAATTTTTAGAAAATATTAAAGATCAAAAAATAAGTTATATATCTAAATTAAGGTATAATAGGTATAAAAAATTATTAAATAAAATAACTTAGATATAATATTGGGTAAAAATTGGTCTTTCTGAGTTGTTAATTTTATTGAAAGCGTGAAATGAGTCATGAGTTTATTTAAAAATGTTAAATATATCATTTTAAAATTTAATATATATAAAATTGAATATAGTAGTAGTAATTAACTGGTTTTTTGTTTTAAAATAATTAAACGAACTTAAAAATAATTAAAAAAAATATGGGTATTTTATATAGGGAATTTGAGAATGCTAAAGACAATAGTTGAATTTAAATTTGATGATTATCAACTATATGAACAAAAAATACACTATAATGAAGGAGGAATTTTAGTTCAAAAAACTGAAGACATCGCGCAATATATTTTTAGTATATTGAGAAATAGATATCATTTAAATGTTGAACTATATAGTGAAAATTGGGGATGGCAAATTGAAATTCCATTGCCTGAAATAACGATGTATCTTGGAATAAGTGTCTATGAAGAATATAGAAACGGATTCGCAATTTTTATTTCACCGAATACACCTATTTTAAGAAAATTTTTATTTCGAAAAATTGATATTACCCATCATATTATGGTACTTCAAAATTATATAAATATTATCTTAAAATCACATCCAGGAATCTATGATGTGATGTGGTGGAAAGAAAATGAATTCCGATGTGTAGCGGCGAGCTGAAGTAGAAAAATATAAAATTTTAATTACCGAAGCGTGTTAAGGAAAATTTATTAAAGACCATATTGGTGAATAGGCAGTGAGAGCTTACTATATCTTCAATATCAAGTGGTCAGATCAATATGCAAAATTCAGCGTTGAAGGGATTGCGTAAGTTTTTCTATAATAATCTTCATAATCATGACTATGAAACTACCGTAAGTAGATGTATTAATTATTTTTTAGTTGTTTTAATTGTTGGTAATGTTGCTGCCGTTTTATTAGAAACAGTAAATGATTTGTACACAAGCTATCGTGTTTGGTTTGACTATTTTGAAGTTATTTCAATTGCAATTTTTAGTATTGAATATTTATTAAGATTGTGGAGTATTGCAGATCGAGATACGACACAATCTGCATGGAAAATTCGCTTGAACTGGATGAAAAGCGGGGAAGCAATTATTGATTTGATGGCAATTTTACCTGCCTATCTCAATTTCTTTGTACGAATTGATCTTCGTATGCTCAGAATCTTACGTTTACTACGCTTATTAAAATTAACGCGGTATTTTATCTCACTACAGATATTGTTATGCGTGATCAAACGTGAGAAAGGTTCTTTTCAGGCTGTTATTTTTATTTTAATCATTATGATTATTATGACTGCTTCTGGAATTTATGTGGTTGAAAACAAGGCTCAGCCAGAAGCTTTTAGTTCAATACCTAAATCTATGTGGTGGGCTGTTGTTACTTTAACTACAGTCGGTTATGGCGATGTAACACCAGTGACCAGTTTAGGAAAGTTACTGGGGGCACTTATTACAATTTTGGGTGTGGGTATTGCGGCTTTACCAGCTGGTATTTTGGCATCGGGGCTTGCAAATGAACTTAACCAGCGTAATCAACGTCTAGAGCAAGAATTTCGTGAATTACTTCAAGTACGAGGTATTGATATTTTACATGATGAAGTTGAAATAGAACGAATCCGTCAAAAAGTTGGTCTACCCAAAGAGCAGGCGCATAACCTGATTGTTCAAATTATGCGAGAAAAAGTATTAGAACAAGAAGAATCTGTTAGAGAGAAAAAATGTTATTGCCCACACTGTGGTGGAAAGCTAACTGATTAGAAATAATAAGTTAGCGTCTTCTTTGATTAAATTTACTTACTGGCTTTTTCAACAGCAAATGCAATAAGTAAAATGATAAGACCACCTAGACTCAAAACAAAACCTACCCAGATTGGCGCGATCCAACCCATTTGGTGGCTGAGTACCCATCCACCTAAAAATGCACCTAATGCATTGGCCATATTAAAGGCAGAGTGGTTAAGTGAGGCTGCTAATGTTTGGGCATCGCCTGCGACATCCATTAGACGGGTTTGCAAAGCTCCGCCTAATCCCATTACGGTGAGACCAATCAAAAATAATGAAGCAATAGCACTATAGATATTACTCATTAAGAAACTGGCAACAACAAAAGCGATTGCTGAACTAATTAATACACCTACAATCGTTTTGTTTAGGTTTTTATCAGCAAGCCATCCCGCTGCTAAGCCACCTATAACCATACCGATACCCCAGATAGCTAAAGCGATAGGGACAATTTGGATATTAACTTTAGTATATTCAGTCAAAATTGGTGAGACATAACTATAAACAGAAAACATGCCTCCAAAACCGATAGCACCTACCGCTAGTGTTAACCACATATTGATATTTTTAAGACCAGCTAATTCTGTTTTTATACTCGCAGTAGCTTGGACTGGAATATTGGGTACAAAGAAACCAACCGCAATTAAAGTAACGAATGCAATGGTTGCTGAAAACTCAAAACCTGCTCTCCAGCCAAAATTTTGACCTAACCACGTTGCGAGAGGAACACCAATTACAGTTGCCACTGTAAGACCCATCATCATTTGGGCAACCGCAGAAGCTCTTCTTGATGGACCCGCTAGTTCTGCTGCAACTAAGGCACCCACTCCAAAATATGCTCCGTGTGGTAAACCTGCAATGAAACGTGAGATTAAAACAGTTTCAGGTGTATGAGCTAAAGCAGTACAGGCATTAGCTACACCATAAAAAAGCATTAAGCCAAGCAATAAAGTTTTTCTCGGAACTTTGGCTCCGAGAATAGCAATGACAGGAGCACCAATAACTACACCCAATGCATAGGCACTAATAAAGTGGCCAGCTTCAGGAACTGTAATATGTAAATTATTTGCAATTTCTTGAATCAGTCCCATTGCGACGAATTCGGTAGTTCCAATACAAAAACCACCTACAGCGAGTGAGAAAATTGCTAAAAAGAGAGAATAGTGTTGATGTGTAGAAAGAGGGGATTGCGGGGACGCCATAATAAGTTAAGGGAAGACACAAAAAAGAGAAGTATAAGGGAAAAGAGAACAGAATAATAAAAAACTAAAATATTGAGAAAATGATTACGTATTTAAATGAGGTAAATTTAAATTTTTATATGAAATAATTCATCGAAAAACTTTTAAAAATTATATATGATTAGCGCGTAATACTTTAAGCATTACAACAAGTTGTATAAATATCTAAAAAAAGAGATGCTAAAACGTGAGAAAATTATTTATTACCTGCCTTATGGGTATGGCTATGTTATCTATGTCTGGTTGCGCAGTATTTATGGCGGGTAATCAACCAAGTAAAAAAAATTTAAATGTTCTAAATCCAGGCAGTTCTCGTAATTATGTGATTGCTGAGTTTGGTGCGCCTGTACTTTCAGAATACCGTGATGGAACACGCGTTGAGATCTATACTTTTCAGCAAGGTTATTCAAAGTGGGTGAAAGTCGGCAGAGCTTTTGGTCATGGTGTGGCAGATGTGGCTTCAATCGGCCTTTGGGAAGTATTTGGGACTCCGACAGAAGCATATTTTAATGGTAAAGAAACTTCATACGAAGTATCTTACGGACCAGATGATTTAGTGAAAAGCTATAAGCTAATTGATTTCGATCAGACATTTCCAAAGATAAAGCAGCAATAAAATCAAATTAAATAAGAAAAGACCTTCGGGTCTTTTTTGATGTAAAATTAAATCTATTAATGATAATAAGAATTATTTTTATTTGTGTATGCTATATTCGCTTATATTTTGTCTGATTTTTTCACTTTGCATACAACAGGATTTTGTAATAATGAATAGATTTCTAATGACGTCACTTGCATTGATATGTACAACGGGCTTTGCTCATGAACCTTATGTAGCGCCTGTAGCTTATAAAACTGACCAGACTCAAGTACCCGTAATTGCTGGTTATGCTGAAGAAGCATTAAATAGTGGATATCCTTTAAAGGATGCCAAGCTTACTGTAATTACACCTAAAAATGAGCTTAAAACCGTTAACTCAGAAGCTGTGCATAAGTCTGTAACTGTTTTTGATATAGATCTACCTGAAGAAGGTACATACATTGTTCAAACTCAGACGAGTTACCCTTTAAAATATGTATTTGACCAAAAAGAATGGCATCTATTTTTTGATATGCCAGCTGATAAAGCTCCACCGAAAGCAGAACGTGAATATTTGATTCCGACTGACCTTAAAACAAAAACAATTAAAACAGAACAAGTAACACGTGAGTGGATATTGCAGAGTTATCTTTCTAAGGGAAAAATTTCAGATATTCAGCTTCCTAATACACCGATTAAAGTTAGTTTTTCTGTGCATCCAAACCAGATTAAAGCTGCTCAACCAGTTAAATTAGCTATAACTGAAAAGGGCCAGCCTTTAGCTTATGCTGAAGTTAATGTAAGAGAAAAAGGTGCAACTGACAAACAAGTGCAGCAGTTTAAGGCTGAAAAGAATGGTCAGGTTGAGCTTAGATTTCCAAAGGCTGGAGAGTACTTAGTAGAAGTAACAGCTCCCCTAAACTTGAAAGTAAAACCTAAAAACCAGAGTTATACGATTATTAGCTTAAATGTATTAGCACAGTAGTTTTTAGTTTTTTATAAAAATAGACCTGATAAGGGTCTATTTTTGTCTTATGCTTTTTAAGCACTTTAAAAATTTTTATAAAATCGCTTTAATTTTCCTTCATTTTTGAAGACCTAAATTCATCCCAAGCAAAAATAGTAAAATAAAATTCATGTTGAGGCAAACTAACTAATTTTGTGTTAAAGTGAATAAAATTCATTAATGAAGATTTATCGAAAGTTTTATGGAAAAGCAAACATGAGCTTTACCCAATTTATAGATAAATCTCTTTTTGTAGGCTTGTGCTCATGTTAGAAATACGCCACCTTAAAACTCTAGTTGCTTTACGCGAGCATGGTTCATTAGTTTCGGCAGCAAATGACCTTTGCTTAACGCCTTCGGCTATTTCTCATCAGTTAAAAGAATTAGATCATTGGTATGGGGTAGAGGTTGTTAATCGTCGAAGCAGACCTGTTAGTTTTTCTAATGTTGGTCAGCGCTTATTAAAGTTAGCCGATGATGTTTTGCCACAAATTCAGATCACCCACAGTGATATCACGCGTATTGTGCATGGACAGACCGGCAGAATTATTTTTTCATCGGAATGCCATAGTTGTTTTGACTGGTTAATGCCTTTATTAAATCAGTATCGCCAGCAATACCCAGATGTAGATTTAGACTTTGCATCAGGTTTTGAAGCCAATCCGCATGAACTCTTACAAAATGCAGAATTTGATTTACTGATTACAGCTGACCCAATTGCTTTAAAAGGAATTGAGTATTTTCCGATTTTTGAATACGAATCACGTTTAGTCTTATCAAATACGCATCCTTTGGTACGGGCTGAAAATATTACAGTTCAAGAGTTAGCCGAAGAGGTTTTAATTACTTATCCGGTTGATAAGCACCGTTTAGATATTATGTCTAAACTTTTCATTCCTGCGAATATTCAGCCTAAACAAATACGAACAACTGATTTAACTCAAATGCTTATTCAGCTTGTTGCAAGTGGACGAGGTATTGCTGCTTTACCTGATTGGGTAGTAAATGAATATGAACAAAAAGGTTGGGTCACAAGCCGCCGTTTAGATTGTGTTTCTTCTACAGGTTTAAGACGAACTTTATATGCGGGTTATCGAACTGAAGAAAAAGAGAAAAGTTATTTTGAAGGATTTTTAAAGCAGTTAGAAAAGTTCTCTTTGAAACGGAATGCTTATTATTCTGGCTAAAAATAAAAATTTAGCCTAAGTGTTAAAAAGGTGCTTTATTGCACCTTTTTCACGTCGATTTCTTATTTGCCAATGAATAAAGAGAGTAAGCCTGCCGCAATTAGGGGACCGACTGGTACACCACGGAGTAAAGCAACACCAGCAACCGTACCAATCAGTAAACCTGCAACCACATCGGGTTGGCTTGACATTAGTTTTACTCCACGACCACCCAACCAAGCGACTAATAAGCCAATTGCAATAGCCAAAAGTGATTTAAAACTAACAAAGGACTTTAAAATACTCTCCCCACTGAGCTTCCCACTGGCAATTGGAGTAAGTACACCAATCGTTAAAATAAGAATTCCTAAATTAAGACCGTGAGCTTGAATATAGGGGAAAAACTCATTTAATGGCGTAATTTTAACGACAATGAGCACACCAGCTGCAATCGTTACAGCTGCATTTTGACTTAATAAGCCGCAGATCAACAGAACGAGTAGAACAACTAAATTAACATCAAATTGGGCAAGCATGGGGAGTGCGGAGGAAGTAAATAAATGGAATTGTATAATATTTAAGACTCGTAATGTGAACGCTTTAAAAGATATAGCCGATTTTAAATCTTATTTTTAAGAATAAATGATTGTATATCTCTCAATCCTAAAGAGTTTTAATTTTTGGTTACGCTTGGAAACAATGTTATATAAATTAACAAGTTAAAAATTTTAGTTTTTAAAAATTGTGATATAAAAATAGTCATTACTCATGAGTACAGGATAGATTTATGGACATTATAGATATCAAAATCAAAGATCAGTTTGACCAGATTCATGATGCAAAAGCGCAACTAAAGAAAAATTTAGTTGAACATGAGAATGAAACGTTAAAGCTAAGCCAACGTATTGAACATATTATTGTTGATAATGAAATTATTCTGCCTACTACCGAATTATTATTTGAAAGTGAACAGAATGAAAATATTTATCGAGTAGTCGAAGAATAGTGTGCGAGTTACATGAAGTAAATGTAAAGAGCTGCTCGTAGCGTTTAGTAAAAAGTGGAAACTACGTTAAAATAACAGCTTAGTTCTAATGAGAAAACTTCATGCTGCTGGAAAAAATTTTACAATCACAAGGGTTTGGTTCACGTAAATATTGTCAGCAGTTAATAAAAAACGGATCTGTAAGTATTGATGGAGAGGTTGCAGATGATCTCAAAAAGCAATTCTCTCCAGAAAATTTAGAGTTTTCTCTTTTTGGGGAAACTTATCAATATCGAGAAAAAGTTTACCTTGCTCTAAAAAAACCAAAAGGTTTTGAGTGTTCACACCAGCCCCATCATCATCAAAGCGTATTTAGCCTTTTACCAGAAATTATGATTCAACGTGGTGTGCAGGCTATTGGTCGTTTAGATCAAGATACGACGGGCTTACTTTTACTTACTGATGACGGTAAATATCTTCAAGCTTTAACTCATCCTCGTAAACATGTGCCCAAGGTTTATCATGTTACGACTGTAGATCCAGTTACACCTGAGCAAATTGAAATGCTGAGCCAAGGTGTGAGTTTGCATCAAGAAAAAGGTGTTTTTGCTGCAACAGATGTGGAGATATTAGAAACGCATCAATTAACCATGACGATTCATCAAGGTGTTTATCATCAAGTAAAAAGAATGATTGCAGCTGTAGGAAATAAGGTAGAAGCATTACATCGCCATCAAGTAGGGCAATTGGTTTTACCTGAACTTGAAGATGGTGAGTGGGTTTATTTATCTGAACAACAAAAACAACGCGCTCAAAATATCATTTGAGAAAACAATGGAAGGTTTGGAACTCGCTATCTCGAATAAATCCCATTTGTTCATATAAACGATGAGATTCATGGTTGTTACTTTGAGTTTCCAAACTAATCCGCAAAGCATTTTCTTGTTTTGCAAATAAGATTGCTGTATCGATTAGCTGTTTAGCAGAACCTTGACGGCGGAAAACGGGCGTAACATATACATCATCTAAAATATAGTAAGTTGAACAAGCAACTGAAGAAAAACCTAAATAGAGTAAAATAAAACCCGTGATTTTATCGTCTTTAATATGAATGAAAAACACACTTTCTCTATTCTCAAAACGTTGTTTAAGGAAGTGAAGTGATTCATTAAAATTAGAAGAGGCCCCATAAAATTGGCGGTATTCATCAAATAAAACGGCGAGTTGCTCTAAATCTTCAAAAGTCGCTCGTCTAACGATCATTTGGCACTCCTTGTAACTTATCATTATGTTTTTACAAAGAGAGCATAACGAAAAAAACAGCTTTTTGACGTTAAAACTTGTTTATAAATGCAACAGTGTTAAGTTTTGTCGCTTTCACCAAGAAGTGCATTAAGTTCTTCAAATAAATCTTCATGGTCATCATCTTCAGCTAAATTTGATGGATTTTGGTTCAATGAAGATGCTTTTGCTTTTCTCAGCTTTAATAATTGTTCCATATTAATATTCTGATTTTCGATAGCAAAAGGAATAGATTTAGTTAATACGACCTGTTTAAAAAAAAGTCGTACTGCTTGGGCAGGGGTAATTCCCAGTTGTTTAAAAACAGCAAAAGCCTGCTTTTTTTCTTGGGAGTCAAGTCGAACCTGATAAACTTCTGTTTTTCGCATGAATAACAAAACCAAATGATTTTTAATTTTTAGGAATTTATTTTAAACCATCGCAATGTAATTTCAATGCTTTTTGGCATAAAAAATAATCTTTTTGTCATTACGGTTACATTACAATGTCAATTCAAACTCAGAATTAAAAGACATTCCCTCTTTTGTGAGGGGATCTATAAATGAAATGTGCTTAGCGAGTAGCTGTAATGGTTCCGAGAAATCATCTTCAGCCTTGTGTTGAACTACTGGATAAAATGGATCATTTTTAATCGGAATTTCTAAGTAATTAAGATGCACGCGAAGTTGGTGCTGTTTGCCCGTTGTCGGTGTTAAGCGATATTTTGCCCAAATCTGGTTATGTTCGATGAGTTCAATATAGGTCTCGGTATTTGTTTTTGCATTTTCTATAACCCGCATGGTGTAAAAAGGATGACCTTTATCTAAATGCAAATGTAATGTTTGAGGAAAATTTAAATCTTTTTTATAAGGTGCAACAGCGTGATAAATTTTATTGACTTGGCGCTCTGCAAATAATTGTTGGTAAATACCACGCGACTCAACCCGTTTGCAAAATAGAACAACACCAGCAGTTTCACGATCTAGACGATGAATAGGGGTTAAAAATTCATTGCCTGTTTGTTTTTTAAGACGGACTAAAAGTGTCTCTTGAACATATTGTCCAGTCGGGCTAATTGTTAAAAAATGGGGTTTATCGACCACCAGTAAATCATCATTCTCAAATAAAATCCGATGTTCAAATGGAACATGTGGTTCATATGCAAGAAAGCGATAATAAAAAATATGGGTATTACTTTGGTATGGACTGTCTAATGTTAGTTTTTGTCCATTTGCCCCATAAATAAGTCCATCTTGAAATCGTTGTTGCCACTCTTGCACTTTAATATGTTGGAAATGTTGGCATAGATACTCATAAATAGTTTGAGTATTTGTTTGTGCAGGAAGATAGACTTGGCTTGCGCTTACACCATCAACCATAGGTGGCAAAAAATCGTTCGGACTAGACATAAAAAAATGTAAATATGTAAGAAAATTGATATAAAAAAAGCCAACTTCTAGGGCTTAAGTAGGCTTTTAAGGCAGGGCAATGTTATCATATCGATTATTTCGAATCATGTTATGTGTGCTATGTCGTATTCATTGAAATTGGTCTTAAATCATGAAGAAGATACTGAGCGTTTAGCTCAAGCTTTGGCGCAGCATGTTCAGTCGGGTATAATTTATTTAATTGGGGATCTAGGTGCGGGTAAAACCACACTTACGCGCTATTTCTTACAGGCTTTGGGCCACAAAGGCTCTGTTAAAAGTCCAACTTATACACTCGTTGAGCCATATAAAATTAATGATAAAGAAATTTTTCATTTTGACTTATATCGTTTGAATGATCCGTACGAACTTGAATTAATGGGAATCCGTGATTATTTAGATATCGCAGACGCATTATTTTTATTTGAATGGCCATCAAAAGGTGGCGATGAAATTCCAGAGGCAGATATCATTATTGATATTCAAAAGTCAGATGATGAGTTGAGCCGTTTAGTAACCCTAACTTTACCTACAGAACATTTGTATCAGACTTTGCAGGAACAGCTTCATGACTGATGAAAAGCTAACACAACGTCGTATCCATACATTAGACGCAGCGTTAGCCAACCAGATTGCTGCTGGTGAGGTGATTGAGCGTCCTTCATCTGTTGTTAAAGAATTATTAGAAAACTCTATCGATGCCGGTGCAACTGAGCTGATTGTGCGGATTGCTCAAGGTGGTTCGACCCTAATAGAAATTATTGATAATGGGCATGGTATTCATTCTGAAGATTTAGCACTAGCGGTTATGCGCCATGCCACAAGTAAAATTAAAACGGCAGAAGATTTACACGCTATTGTAAGTCTAGGATTTCGCGGGGAGGCACTTGCTTCGATTGCCGCTGTTTCAAGATTGACATTGACCAGTAGCCAAGATGAAAGTGGTATTGGCCATCAGGTTGAAGTAAACGGTACAGCATTTGATCATCAAGAAGTACAAGCTGTTGCTGCTCAAAAGGGAACCCATATACGTGTTCAGGACTTATTTTTTAATGTCCCTGCACGCCGTAAATTCCTAAAAAAACCAACCACTGAATTTGGCCATATTGAAGAGATTGTTCGCCGTCTAGCTCTAACACATTTCGATATACGTTTTGTGCTTGAGCATAATGATAATATTAGAATTAATTTACCTATAGCGGATAGCGGCGAGCTGCGTTTTCAGCGGGTACAGCAATTATTAGGTTCGCAATTCGTACAAAATGCATATTGGATGGATGCTGAAAGTATTAGCATGCGTTTATCGGGTTGGCTTGGCCATCCTTCTGATGCACGTGCGCAGGCTGATATGCAATATGTCTATGTAAATGGCCGTATTGTCAAAGATAAAACAATTTCGCATGCGTTACGCATGGCATATGACGGTATTTTACATGGTCATCAACATTCATCTTATCTACTTTTCTTAGAAGTCGATCCTGAAAATATTGATGTCAATGTTCATCCTACAAAACATGAAATTCGCTTTTTAAATCAAAGAGAAGTGCATGAGTTTGTAAGGCATTATGCAAAAGAAACTCTATCGCAATTTCAGACAGCGAGTGCTGATTTAGCTCAAGCGATGAAAGTAGATGAACAATCAGATTACTCAGTACAGCCGCAGCCTAAATATCAAGAACAATTTTCATTGCACAGAGCAAATGAAACTTTAAATGCAGATAGTGAGCCACAGACTCAGCACGCACCAACAGAGTTATTAACCGATTTTAATGCTAGTCGTCCGCAAGCTGTTCACTATGCAGATCAAACACCAAAATATAATGGTTCTGCTCAATTAAATAATGCGTTAAAGACATACTTGGCACCTCTACGTGATCAACCTGCTACTTTTTCAGTAAATGAAAATATTGAACCAGTAACTAAAGTTGATGAATTTCCTTTAGGTATCGCAATTGCTCAACTTCATGGAATTTATATTCTAGCGCAGAATACCGAAGGGCTTATTATTGTTGATATGCATGCGGCACATGAGCGTATTTTATTACAACAAATGAAAAATGCTTGGGATAAACCTGAATTTTGGACATCTCAGCAGTTACTTATACCTAAAGTCATTTCTATTAGCCGTATGCAGGCCGTTAGGGTAGAGGAATTAAAACCTCAACTTGAGCGCTTAGGTTTGGAAATTGATTTATATGGCGATGAGCAAGTTATTGTTCGTGGTGTGCCTGCCATATTACAAAAAGCTGATTTTGAAAATCTTATTCCAGAGCTTTTAAATGATTTAGATCCAAATGATGAAGCCCAAGGGTTACTTCAAAAAAGAGACGAGTTATTAGCAGGAATGGCATGCCATGGTGCAGTGCGTGCACATCGACAACTCAGCCTTTCAGAAATGAATGCTTTACTTCGTCAAATGGAACAAACTGAATTTGCGAGCCAATGTAACCATGGGCGGCCAACTTGGCGTGCATTTCCATTATCTCAATTAGATAAATTATTTGCTCGAGGAGAGTAGTTTTACATGTCAAATCAATTGCCCGTCATCAATTTAATGGGACCAACTGCGAGCGGGAAAACCGCTTTGGCATGTGAATTATACGAGCGGGGAAATTTTGAGCTAATTTCTGTTGATTCTGCACTCGTCTATAAAGATATGGATATTGGTACGGCTAAACCAACGCGTGAAGAGCAAGCGCTCTATCCTCATCATCTGATTGATATTATTACGCCTCTTGAAGTTTATTCAGCTGCTCAGTTTGTTGAAGATGCATGTAAGTTAATTGATGATATGCATTCACGCGGTAAGACTCCTATTTTGGTAGGAGGCACTATGTTGTACTTTAAGGCATTATTAGAAGGGTTGTCTGGTAATTTACCGAGTGCGGATGCAAATGTCCGTGCAGCAATTGAAGAAAAAGGTTTAAATGAAGGGTGGCAGGCCGTTTATGATGAGTTGGTTTCTGTAGATCCTGCTGCCGCTATAAAATTTAATGTGACTGATAAGCAAAGGATTATTCGAGCATTAGAAGTTTATAAGATTACGGGCGAACCAATTACTAAATTGCAGGCAGAACAACCAAAAAACGTACCATATCGATACATATTTCATAATTATGCTTTACTTCCAGATCGGGTAGAATTACATCAACGCATTGAGCAAAGATTAAGCAAAATGTGGGATATCGGTTTTTTGAGTGAAGTTGAAGCTCTAATTGAAAAATACGATTTAGATGAAAATTTACCCTCAATGCGTTCAGTGGGTTATCGACAAGCACTAGAATTTCTATTAAAAAGTGACTTAAGTCTCAAAAGTAAACGTGAAATGGAGGATAAAGCTTTATTTGCAACACGACAACTTGCCAAACGTCAATATACGTGGTTACGTTCTTTGCAAGAAATACACGATTTTAAAACTTACTTGACGATAAAGCAGGCGAAAGAAGACTTGCGAAACTCTTATGGATAAAGCAAAATTTGCACACTGTCTTTTTATAATTTTTAGTTGAAAAATAAAGATAGTTTTTTTGCGCTGATTTAAAAATTTTTTTTTGGAGTTAAAAATGTCTAAAGGTCAAACTTTACAAGATCCGTTCTTAAATTCTCTCCGTAAAGAACGTATCCCTGTTTCTATTTTCCTTGTGAACGGTATTAAATTACAGGGTCATATTGAATCTTTTGACCAATATGTTGTTTTATTAAAAAATACAGTAAGTCAAATGGTTTACAAACACGCTATTTCAACTGTTGTTCCAGCACGTAACCCACGCCCAGCAGGCGCGCAAGGTACTGGCTTCCCAGCACAAGGTGGCGCACAAGGCGGCTTCGGTGGTCAACCTACTGGTGGCTTTGGTGGCGGTCAAGGCGGTGGCTTTGGTGGCGGTCAAGGCGGTGGCTTTGGTGGTAGTCAAGGCGGCTTCGGCGGTCAAGGCGGCTTCGGTGGTCAAGGCGGCGGCTTCGGCGGTCAAGGTGGCTTCGGCGGTCAAGGCGGTTTCGGTGGTCAAGGCGGTTTCGGTGGTCATCAAGGTGGTTTTGACAACGATACTAAATTTGAAGATGGTCAAGAAGACGAAAATAATCGTTAATTGAAATCTAAAAAGAAGCCAGTCAGATAATGACTGGCTTTTTTTATGTTTATTTATAAATTAATTTAGAATATTTAATTCAACAGTAGTCGTAATCTGATCATTATGGCTGATATATCTAAATAAATAGAGTTTTAATCGATGCTATTAATATTAGCTGCTGCTTTAAGCAGTGTTTTGGTGTCCATCCTATTAAAAAACTTAAAGAAAAAAGGTTACCAGCCGCTACAAATGATTGCATGGAATTATGCGAGTGCGAGTTTTCTTTGCTTTTGGTGGTTTCAGCCAGATATTCAACATATTTCAATACAAAAGACGCCTTGGTGGTTAATTGTTGCATTAGGAGTGATTTTGCCCAGTATTTTTCTATGTTTAGCTAAATCATTAGAATATGCAGGAATTGTTAAAACTGAGGTTGCACAACGACTTTCCGTGGTACTTTCTTTACTCGCAGCTTATTTCATTTTTAATGAGCAATTTAATGCATTAAAGCTGTGGGGAATAGGTCTAGGAGTTTTTGCAGTCTTACTCGTCTTATTTGGACAAATGAATACTTCTTCGAATCATCAATCTCGAAAAGCAATTGTTGCTCTATTAAGTGTTTGGTGTGGATATGCCGCGGTAGACATTCTCTTAAAATATACGAGTAGTTTAGGTCTTCAATTTACACTCACGTTGAATCTTATTTTTATTACATCTTTTATATTATCAATTTCATATTTATTGGTGCAGAAAACCCAAAAATGGCAGCTTAAAAGTGCTATAGCTGGATTAGTATTAGGTGTGCTTAATTTTTCAAATATTGCTTTATATGTGAAGGCTCATATCTTTTTAAAGGATTCACCTGCAATTGTTTTTGCAAGTATGAATATACTCGTTGTGTTATTAGGAATTGCAAGTGGCGTTATTTTATATAAAGAAAAATTAAAATGGCCTACCACTTTGGGTATTTTATTGGGGATCAGTGGCGTACTTTGCTTAGCTAGGGCAATGAGTTTATAGTTCAAGAGAGTTGAATCTCTTGAACTATTTTCATTTTATAAATAGGTAAAAATAACTTCATCTGGTAGACGCGATTTAGGAAGTTTGGCATTGAAATCATTTTCACTGCGATAACCTAGAGAAACAATGACTGAACTACGAAGGCCCTTTTCAGTTAACCCAAGCTCAGTATTTAAAATATCTTCATCAAAGCCGCCCATTGGTGTTGCATCAATTCCTTCTAAACCCGCAGCAAAAAGTAGTTGCCCTAAAGCAATAAATGTTTGATTTTCCATCCACCCAAATAAATTTTTTTGCTCATTTCGATAGAATTCAACATAGCCATGGCGAGTATCTTTTTGGCCGAGCTTTGCTTTTTCATCTTTAAAACGACCGCTCAAATCATCTTGTTCAAGCAATTGATTTAAGTATTCAGTTGAAATATCTGTTCTTGTGCAAAATATAAGTGTGTGTGATGACTCGAGTACTTTTGGAGCGTTGTAGGCATATTTACCTGTTAAGGCTTTCGCAATTCGTTCTTTAGCTGCTTGATTATCTGCAACTACGAAATGCCAAGGCTGAATATTTACTGAAGAAGGGGTAAAACGTAAAATTTCTAATAATTTATTAAATTTTTCTTGAGGAATTTTCTTTTCAGAATCATACGCTTTTGTTGTATAGCGACTTTTAACAGAATTCAATAGGTCCATAGGTGTGCTCCATATCAATCTTATGGCAATTGAGAGAATTTAATCTTTGCCATCATACGCTATTTTATTCAAAAACATTTCCTATGTAATTTGATAAAGAAATATAATGTTTATATAAAAGTTTAGTAATTTATTGAAAATGATTGATTTACTGCCAACAGATGCAAAGAGTAAGCTGCGAGAAATTAGAATTGTTAAAGCCTTTATCATTCTTATATTTGTATTGAGTCTTCTTATTTTATACATTGATTATCACGATCATGCACATATAAGCTGGAGATTTATATTTATTGCCAGCATGTGTGTGATTTACGATTCTGATTTAAATAAAAAAATTAAAGAATTGAAAGTTGAAATAAAAAATGACTAATTACTAGTTAATAATTCCAGACAATCAATTCGAGCTGTTGCGTATTTGAGGATGGATCAATTTCCAAAATATAAGCCTGATCTTCACGCCAATCGCCAAGAACAATTCGTTGTTTCGCTTGTACCTGATGAATTGAAGGGCGGTGAGTATGCCCATGAATCAGTATATCTACATCTTCTAAAGCAGAAATAACAGCTTGTTCATTTACATCCATAATTTCATAGCTTTTTTGCTGTTTATCAGCGGAGCTTCTTTTGCGAAAGCCATTCACTAGTTTAGTGCGAAAACTGAGAGGAGTCCGGCGTAAAAGAGCAACTAAGAGCGGATTTCGAATAATCTTTTTAAATCTTTGATAAGAAATATCATCTGTACATAATGCATCGCCGTGTTCTAGACGATATTGATGTCCTGAGATATTGAGGGAATAAATGTCAGGAAGTAAGACGCCATTAAATTTATTGAGAAAAACCTGATTAAGCGCAAAATCACGATTACCGACTTGAAAGTAAACCTGATTCCCTTTTTGATTAAAGTCTTTTAAGGCCTCAACAATTTCATCAAGCCATGGTGCTGAATAGTCATCTCCAATCCAGGCATTAAACCAATCGCCTAAGATGTAGAGTTGAGTATTTTTATGCTGGTAATGCACCAATAAGTCTAAAAACCCTCGAACAAGTCGAGGGTGTTCAGGTGACAAATGTAAATCTGAGATAAACAGATAAGTCACAGCTTTATCCTAAAATTATTCAGAAATAATTTTAGCAGATTCGATTACTACATTTTCTAAAGGAACGTCAGCGTGATAACCGCGGTTGCCAGTGCGAACACCTTTGATTGCTTCAACAACATCTAAACCTTCAACAACTTTACCAAATACAGCATAACCCCAACCTTGAGCAGTTTTAGAAGTATGGTTCAAGAAAGAGTTATTTTTTACATTGATGAAGAATTGAGCAGACGCTGAGTGAGGAGCTTGAGTACGCGCCATTGCAATCGTACCTTCGTCGTTGCTTAAACCGTTATCAGCTTCGTTTTCAATTGAATCGCGTGTCGCTTTTTCTTTGAAGTTTTCATCCATACCGCCACCTTGGATCATGAAACCATCAATGACGCGGTGGAAAATAACGCCGTCATAAAAACCGTCACGTACATATTCTAAAAAGTTTGCTACTGTTTTAGGTGCTTTTTCAGCATTCAGTTCAAGAACAATACGACCTTTATTGGTGTTTAATTCGACTTGAGGAAAACTCATTACATTAATCTCCTAAACATGGGCTTATGACCATGGGTTTTTGGTTGAGAGAAGCATAAGCAAACTGTAAACTACAAGGCAAGTAAAAAACGTTAAAATCTTTGTGAAAAATGAAGATAGCGTTTAAATTTTTCGAAATTTTATCTACAAAGAAGTGATTGATACACTATGAAGCCTAATGATGTTGTCTCGAGCCTGCCAAATAACCCGACACCGAATACTCATGCCTCTGTCGATTCTGCGCAGCAAGAACAACAGGCTGGCTTAGATTTCGTTCGCCAAGTCATTACTGAAGACTTGGCTGCTGGGCGTGCAAAGCAGATCGTAACGCGTTTTCCACCAGAACCAAATGGCTATTTACATATTGGTCATGTAAAAGCAATTTGCTTAAACTTTGGTGTGGCTGAAGAATTTGATGGGTTATGTAATTTACGTTTTGACGATACAAACCCTGATGCTGAAGAACAAGAGTATGTTGACGGTATTGCTAATGATGTGAAATGGCTTGGTTTTAACTGGAACGGTGAACCACGCTATGCATCGGGTTATTTTGATCAATTATATGCATGGGCTGTTCAACTCATTGAGCAAGGCGATGCTTATGTTGATTTACAATCTCCAGAAGAAATTAAGTTAAACCGCGGTAGTTTTGTTGAACCGGGTAAAAATTCCCCATACCGTGATGCATCTGTTGAAGAGAACCTTGCGCGTTTTGAAAAAATGCGTAGTGGTGAATTTAAAGAGGGTGAAGCTGTTTTACGTGCCAAAATTGATATGGCAAGTCCAAACGTACATATGCGTGATCCAATTTTATATCGTGTATTGCATTCAGAACATCACCAAACAGGTGATAAATGGAAAATCTATCCAATGTATGACTATGCTCATCCATTGTCTGATGCGATCGAGGGGATTACTCATTCACTTTGTACATTAGAGTTCCAAGATCACCGTCCGTTTTATGACTGGATTGTAGAAAAGGTAAAATCTCCAGCGGTTCCACATCAGTATGAATCTTCACGCTTAAATGTGGACTACACCATTACATCAAAACGTAAATTACGTAAATTAGTGGAAGGTGGCCATGTGAATGGTTGGGATGACCCGCGTATGCCGACTGTAGTGGGTATGCGTCGTCGCGGTTTCACACCAGAAGGCTTACGTGAGTTTTGTAAACGTGTAGGTGTGTCTAAAACTGATGGTATTGTAGATGTTGCAATGCTTGAGTTCTGTATTCGTCAATCTTTGGAAAATACAGCTGCGCGTGGAATGGCTGTTTTAAGTCCACTAAAAGTGACTTTAACTAATTTACCAGAAGATATGGATCTTACACATGCTCGCCATCCAAACGTGGATATGGGTGACCGTGTAATTCCTTTAACTAAGGAAATCTATATTGACCGTAAAGACTTTGAAGAAGTACCACCAAAAGGCTTCAAGCGTTTAGTTCCTGACGGTGAAGTGCGTTTACGCCATGCTTATGTCATTAAATGTGATGAAGTTATTAAGGATGCTAATGGTGAAGTCATTGAACTTAAATGTTCAATTGACCCAGAAACCTTGGGTAAAAACCCTGAAGGCCGTAAAGTGAAAGGCGTAATTCACTGGGTATCTGCAACAAAAGGTATTCCTGCTGAAGTACGTATTTATGATCGTTTATTTACAGAAGCAGATCCTGAAACAGGTGATGACTTCTTGGCGAACTTAAATCCAGATTCATTGCAAGTGTTAGAAGCTGTAATTGAACCTGCTTTGGCACAAGCGAGTCCAGAAGATCGTTTCCAATTTGAACGCGAAGGTTATTTTGTGGCTGATCAACATGATCATTCACCTGAAAAACCAGTGTTTAACCGTATTCTCGATTTGAAAGATAGCTTTAAGCCTGAGAAAAAGTAAGACGCGTAAAATATT
Organism: Acinetobacter sp. NIPH 542; assembly: GCF_000369825.1. Taxonomy (NCBI): domain Bacteria; kingdom Pseudomonadati; phylum Pseudomonadota; class Gammaproteobacteria; order Moraxellales; family Moraxellaceae; genus Acinetobacter; species Acinetobacter sp. NIPH 542. The sequence goes on along the minus strand of NZ_KB850206.1, from coordinate 1,859,357 downwards.
TTTGAGCAAATAGCAGATATAAAAAAAAGCCCAACTCAGTTGGGCTTTTTTTTATATCTATTTTCTTACATATATTATGCTTTATAGTGCTTTTGCAAATAAGCTAAGCTGGATTAACCACGTAGAAATAAAGAACAATGATGATAAGAAGAATAGATGCTAGCGTTAAATAAGTATTCACTGTATTAAAGCTTTTAAGAAATTTCAGGATTTCCATAGTAAATCAGCGTTTATTTTATGTTACAAAGTTAATAAATTAATAATACACGGAAATTAATTATAAAGGTTCCCAAAGACAGATTAATAATCCATCTTTGGGTGAAAAATAAGCATTTAGTTTTATGGATATACTTTAACTAATATATTGAATTAAAGATTAACCACTATATCCAATTCGTTTAAGAAATTTTTGAATAACATCAAAAGCAGCATGTTCGAGGTTTTGAGCATATTGCTGATTTTCTTCGCGAAGTTTTGGAATTGAAATATTTGCATGGCGAAGTTCACATGTATGACCAATGAGCCATTTTTCAAAATGTTCTTCAGTCGTTTCAATGTGGAACTGCAAGGCAAGAATATTATTACCGACTTCAAATGCCTGATTGGTATAAACATCGGAACTTGCTAATAGCACCGCATTTTCAGGAAGATCGAAAGTGTCGCCATGCCAATGTAGAACATGAACATTGTTAAGCAAACCAGATAAAACCTGATTAGCACGTAAGCTTAAGCTGAGTGGACCCCATCCAATTTCTTTTTGATGTCCTGCATATACTTTTGCACCAAGTGCATGAGCAATAAGCTGTGCGCCTAGGCAAATACCAAGTGTAGGCTTGTCAGCTGCTAAACGTTGTTTGAGTAAAGTGATTTCATCTTTTAAGAATGGATAATCGTCAGTTTCATAAACTCCGATTGGACCGCCTAAAATAATAGTTAAACCTTCATGTGAAAAAGCAGGGGTTAAATCATCAACACCTGCCTCAAAATAACGGACGCGAAATCCGAGTTGATAAAAGACATCTTCTAATGAACCTAAGTCTTCGAAAGCAAGATGCTGAATGGCATAAATAGTTTTTGGGAAGGCGTTTGTTGTGCTCATACAAATGATTCATAGAAGATCAATAGGTGGAGTATAGCGATAAATATAAAGAAGAAAATATCTGTATAAATCGTCAATACCTGAAAATTGATATTTTTCGTTAAAATGATGTTGTTATGCAAAGGATTATCTATTTATGAATAAATCCCTAAACATATTCTACTGTTTAAAATAATAGCTTTTGAGTTCCCTCAAGACCTATATCTGAAAGTTGATGCTCATCTTTTAAATTAACTCCTGAAAAGCCGAGCTGTTTTGATTTTTTCATTAATGTCATTAAACGTTGTACCGCAACAGGAATACTTAAGCCTGCAGAGCGGACATTAGAAATACAATTACGTTTGGCATCAAGACAGCCTGAGTATGCATTCCATGTGTAGTAAATTCCCATACTGTCAGGAGAGCTTAAACCAGGGCGCTCACCGATGAGCATCACTAGCATGGGTGCCTTAAAGATCTCAGCAACTTCATCACCTAAAGCAACCCGACTGCCTGTTGCCAGTGTAATGGGTGCAAGAGTCCAGTTTTCTTGCTGAACTTGTTCACTTAGTGCAGTAATGAATGGAATAGCATTCGCTTCAATCGCTCTTGCAGAGAGTCCATCACCGACCACAATACAAACATCGTATTGCTGAGGCTCTTCTGCATACTTTTTAATTAATACATCTTTTGATTGATCTGAAAGCTGACGTCCTAAATCAGGACGTTTAAGATAGATTTCCTTATTAGGAGCATTACTTTGGACATGAAGACTTTGCAGCTGTCTTTGCGCTAATTGCTCAGATAAATAGGAAACATCCATGTCTTGATAAACCGCATCTTTTGCTTGAGCATGCGACAACTGAAATTCAAGTAAGGCTCGTGTTGGGATACTACAACCCGCACGGCCCAGAGCAATACGGGCATCAGTAAACTGTTTAAGTTTTTCCCACTGGTCTTGATGGGTAGAAGATGGATATTGAATATCACGGTTCAGTTTCATTGCGTTCTCCCTAGTTCATGAGCAGACGAGAGAATTGGTCAGGCATATGGTCTGCCCAACAGATTTGAGAGTTTTGCTGTTTAAAAATACCTTGCTGTTCAAGCCAAGCTGAAAACTCAGGAGCAGGTTTTAAACCGAGGAGTTGTCTTAAATAGAGGGCATCATGGAACGAGGTCGTTTGATAGTTGAGCATGACATCATCTGAACCCGGAATTCCCATAATGAAGTTAATGCCCGCGGCACCAAATAGAGTAAGGAGAACATCCATATCATTTTGGTCAGCATCGGCATGGTTGGTATAGCAAATGTCGCAGCCCATTGGTACTCCGAGTAACTTGCCGCAGAAGTGGTCTTCTAGTCCTGCACGTATAATTTGTTTACCGTTAAAAAGATATTCGGGACCAATAAAGCCAACGACAGTATTCACTAAAAGCGGATTGTATTTACGAGCTACTGCATAAGCACGCGTTTCTAATGTTTGCTGATCAACGCCGTGATGTGCATTGCTCGATAAGGCACTGCCTTGACCCGTTTCAAAGTACATAACATTTTGCCCAATGGTTCCGCGTTTAAGTGCGAGTGTGGCTTCATATCCTTCTTGTAGTAAATCGAGTGAAATTCCAAAACCTTCATTAGCCAGTTGGGTGCCAGCGATTGATTGAAACATTAAATCAATGGGCACATTTTTTTCTGCCAGTTGAATGCCTGAGCTGATATGGGTAAGTACACAAGATTGTGTTGGAATTTGATATTCCTGAATGACATGGTCAAGTAGTTTTAGTAGCTCTGACAAATTATGTAGGTTATCCGTCGCTGGATTGATACCAATCACGGCATCCCCATTACCATACATCAAACCATCTAAAATACTGGCAGAAATACCAAGCACATCATCCGTAGGATGATTGGGTTGTAAACGGGTAGAAAGATGACCCTTTAAACCAATCGTGTTGCGAAATTGGGTGATTACTTCACATTTACTGGCGATATAAATTAAATCTTGATTGCGCATAATTTTGCTGACAGCAGCCACCATTTCTGGAGTTAAACCTGATGCTAATGCTTTTAAGTTTTGGGCAGTGGCTTCTTCTCCAAGTAACCAATTTCGAAAATCACCTACTGTAAAGTGTGAAATAGGGGCAAAGGCTGCCAGATCATGTTCATCAATAATTAGTCGTGTAATTTCATCAGTTTCGTAATCGACTAGAACCTCATTTAAAAAGGTTTTAAGTGGTACATCGGCCAAAGTCATTTGTGCCGCAACATGTTCGGTTGCATCTCTGGCCGCTACACCTGCTAATTCATCGCCAGAACGTAACGGCGTTGCTTTTGCCATCAAGGTCTTCAAGTCAGCAAAGTGATACTGTTGATTGGCGACAATATTGCGATAACTCATAGTTGCATCCTTTTTTATAGTTCTTGTTCTGCGGCTTTAATATTTGCAAACTCTTCTTCTGGTGTACCTTTAACTAAATGATAACGGCTATAGAATAAAAAGTAAGCAATAAATACGACATAAATAGCGGCAGCAATAAACCAAACTTTTGGATTAACAACAAAGCCTGCAACTACAGCAGCGACTGCTAGAACTAAGGCAATACTTGAAGTAACGATTCCTCCAGGAGTTTTATAAGGACGAGGCATGTCGGGTTTAGATAGGCGTAGTTTGATGTGGGATAAAAGAATCAACACATAAGAAATGGTTGCACCAAAAACCGCGATTAAAATCAGTGAATCACCTTCTTTGGTCAGTGAAAGCAAGAACCCAATAATGCCCGGAATAATAATTGCGAGATAAGGGGCTTTATTTTTATTGGTTAAAGAGAGTGAAGTAGGTAAGTAACCAGCACGAGAGAGTGCAAAAATTTGACGGGAATAGGCATAGATAATTGAAAAGAAACTCGCGATTAAACCTGCTAAACCAACAAAGTTAACAAAAGTCGCAAGCCAAGTGTTGGCGCCATAAACTTTAACCAGAGCATCGACGAGGGGAGCACCTGAGTTTTGTAAAGTACTTGCACCTGCTGCGCCCGCACCCAAGAATAAAATGAGCATGGCAAACGCCGTTAAGATGAGCATTGCACCGATTAAACCGCGTGGGAGAGATTTCGCTGGATCTTTTGCTTCTTCGGCGGCTAATGGCACACCTTCAACTGCAAGGAAAAACCAGATTGCAAAGGGAACTGCGGCCCAGATGCCTAAATAGCCATGAGGTAGAAAACGACTTGCACCAGCTGCTGTGCCAACAGGAATATCTAACAGGTTTTGTGTATTAAAATGTGGAATCATTGCGACAATAAACACAACCAGAGCAACAGCTGCGACAAGTGTAATTGCGAACATAATTTTTAAGGCTTCGCCAGCACCTTTCAGATGTATGCCCATAAAAATGGCGTAGCAGGCGAGATAAATCATCCAGCCATTAATACCAAATAGAGATTCGCAATAACCACCAATAAATACGGCAATCGCCGCAGGAGCAATCGCATATTCAATTAAAATGGCTGTTCCTGTTAAATAGCCCCCAAAAGGACCAAAGGCAGCACGCGCAAAACTATAACCGCCACCTGCTGTCGGCATCATGGTGGACATTTCTGACATAGAAAGACATAGACATAAGTACATAAGCGCAGCGAGTGCAGTGGCAATAAACATACCCCCCCAGCCACCTTGAGCAATACCAAAGTTCCAGCCAGCAAAATCACCCGATATCACATAAGCTACGCCTAAACCAATCAGGAGTAACCAACCAACCGTACCTTGTTTGAGTTGACGCTGAGCAAAATATTCTGCTGATGAGACTTCTGTGCTTGAAGAAATGACGGAAGCTGTTTCTGGTTGATTCATACAATACTCCTGCGAGTGGGTTTGTATGAATCAATGCAAAAGCAATGCCTAAATGAAGCACTTTAGAGAGTAGATGGAATTTTTTTATTTTAAAAAATAAAAATTCAAGCTTAACAATCGTAAATAAAGAAGCCAGCAATCTAAATTACTGGCTTCTTATATAATTAGTCATCTTACTTCTTTCTAGTGTTGATAGTTTGGTATCAACTTGGTGCGAAACTTAGAAGAAGCCCATTGGTTTAGTTGAATAACTCACCAACAAGTTTTTAGTTTGTTGATAATGATCTAGCATCATCTTATGGTTTTCACGGCCAATACCAGACTTCTTGTAGCCGCCAAATGCAGCATGTGCAGGGTAGATGTTGTAGCAGTTTGTCCAAACACGGCCAGCTTCAATAGCACGACCAGCACGATAAGAAATGTGAGCTGAACGTGACCATACACCTGCACCTAAACCATACATGGTGTCATTGGCAATTTTAATTGCATCGTCAAAGTCTTTGAACGTTGTTACAGCAAGTACAGGTCCAAAAATTTCTTCTTGGAAAACTTGCATGCCATTGTGACCTTTAAAAATAGTCGGATCGACATAGTAACCATCGCCTACTTCTTTACGGCCGCTACCACCAAGTAAGAGTTCTGCACCTTCTTCACGACCAGTGTTAATACAACGTAAGATTTTCTCTTGTTGTTGTAGAGATGCTTGAGCACCAATCATCGTTTCAGTATCAAGTGGATGACCAGTTTTAATACGTTTTACACGCTCGACAGCCATTTCTAAGAACTGATCAGCAATGCTTTCTTGTACTAAAGCGCGAGAAGGGCAAGTACATACTTCACCTTGGTTTAAGGCAAACATGGCGAAACCTTCAAGCGTTTTTTCTAAGAAGTCATCTTCTTTATCCATGATATCTTCAAAGAAAAGGTTTGGTGACTTACCGCCAAGTTCTAAGGTAACTGGAATAATATTTTCAGTCGCATATTGCATCACCATTTGTCCAGTTTGAGTTGAACCTGTGAATGCGATTTTTGCAATACGTGGGTTTGTCGCTAAAGGACGGCCGACTTCTGAACCGAAACCATTGACAATATTAAGGACACCCGGCGGTAAAATGTCTTGGATCAGTTCAGCCACCAACAAAATACCCACTGGGGTTTGCTCAGCTGGCTTAATCACAACGCAGTTACCAGCTGCTAAAGCAGGTGCAAGTTTCCATGCTGCCATCAAAATCGGGAAATTCCATGGAATGATTTGACCAACTACACCGAGTGGTTCGTGGAAATGATACGCAATGGTATCTTCATCAATTTCAGAGATGCCACCTTCTTGAGCACGAATACATCCAGCGAAATAACGGAAATGGTCAATCGCAAGTGGAAGGTCAGCTGCTAAAGTTTCACGCACTGCTTTACCGTTATCCCAAGTTTCTGCAACAGCAAGCATTTCAAGATTTGCTTCTAAACGATCAGCAATTTTTAAAAGGATATTCGAGCGTACTGTTGGTGATGCTTTATTCCATGTTGCTTTCGCTTTGTGCGCTGCATCTAGAGCGAGTTCAATATCTTCGGCACTAGAGCGTGGAATACGTGTAAAAGCTTTTCCGTCAACAGGAGATACATTGTCAAAATACGCACCCTTTACAGGTGCTACCCATTCACCGCCAATAAAATTTTCGTATTGTGATTTAAATTGAACTTTTGAGCCTGGTTGATTTGGATCGATATAGCGCATATAAATATTCCTTTGCTTTTTAGGACTAAAGACTAACAAGAACCCTGTCAGTAGGTACTTTCGTACTTTGTATAATTAGGATATAAAGAAGAAGGTTGGAGAAAGGTTGGAATAGAAATGTGGATATATAAGGAATTTACAAATGTTCACAAAAAAGGATTTATTGCAGCAACGGACGTTGATTGATCAACTGCGCACGCAAAATAGTCTCTCTCCTCAGAATGCTGCCAAACTCGGCCAAAGTATTGCAAGCTCATGGGAACGGTCAGCTTCTGCTGCGATTCCTAAAGAGCGTTTTGCTGCTCCATTAGTCGAGAAAAAAACTGCTTCACAAAATGCTTTAGATATGGCTTTAAGTCAGTGTGCTGACGATTTACGTCATATTGCAGAGCAATCTTCAATGGTGATTGCTGTCGGTGATATCGGTAGTACCATTATCTGGACGGCACCAAGTCCTCAAATGCAAAGTGCTGCTGAACGTGTACATTTTGTGAAGGGTGGTCAGTGGCGTGAAGAATTTGTGGGTACAAATGCCTTGGCTTTATCTTTAAAAACTCAACAATCAAGCTGTGTTTTTTCAAATGAACATTACATGGAATCGATTCATGAATGGGTGTGCTATGCCGCACCGATTATCGATCCATACTCAAAACAAACCCTTGGTGTCGTTGATTTATCAACCACGTGGAAGAACCATAATAGTTTAGGAATATTGGCTGCTGAACGTTGTGCATCCATTATTCAGTCTGCTTTGCTAGAGCAGCAGCGCCAGCAATTACATATTCGTGCATTTTCGACGCCACAAGTTAAATTTAATGGCAAAAGTTTATTATTAACACCGCGTCAAATTGAAATTTTAACCATATTGGCGTTATGTCCACATGGTTTAACTTTAGAGCATCTTTATCAGGCGCTCTATGGTGAACGTAAAGTCAGTATGGGTACGCTTAAAGCTGAAATGTCTCAACTACGAGATATTTTGGGCGGTTTACTTGGTTCACGCCCATATCGTTTGCTGGTACATGTTGAAGCCGATTTTTTACAAGCGGAGCAAGCACTGGATGCAGGATATGCAGCCTCGGCTTTGCAGCTTTACACAGGTGTATTTCTGGCAAAAACGGAAAGTCCATTTTTATGCGCATGGCGTGATTGCCTTGAATCGCGTTTGAGCGATGCAATTTTTAAAACGCAAGAAACGGATTTATTACTTAAGCATTTAGCTCATTTCCCTGAAGCAATCGATGCGGTAGAACGTCTTATGGAGCTCTTACCGAGTGAACATCCTGCGCATCAATTACTGGTGAAATACCTTGACTCACCTAAGCTCAGTTAAGTGATTTTTTGATCCAGCCACTGAAACAATTGTTGATAGACTTGTTCTCGTACTGGCTGGGCCGAAAGGACTAAATCATGCAACCCATTGTGAATAGAGACAACAGAGACATCGCCTTTGATTTTTTTACCAAATTTTTCAATGTCTTTAACATCTAAAATTACATCGCTTTGAGTCGCATCTGTTCCCCATTTTTTAGGGTTTTTAGTCTGGTGAGAATGCATAATTAGTGCGGGAACATTGAGTTTGACCCCGCGATGTATCTCTTTTTGTGCTGTATGAATCGCATGTAGAAAGCTGAGTTGAACCGTAGGGGCAGAGGTAGGTTTCCAGTCCAGATTAAAGTCCCATTCGCCCTTGAGCTGTTTGTGAAGGCTCGCGGTGTACCATTTGTTTAATTGACTTGGGAATTTAACTTTTGGCAGATATTTTCCTACTCGACTGAGTACTGGAATACCAAATTTTTTCTCGACCAAGCTTAAATTAAAATCGTAAAACGGGCTGTTTGCCCAAAGTGCTTTAATCAGAGGGTGGTTTGGGTTATGGGCAGCATAAAGCGTCGCTGTCAAACCGCCAGTCGAATGCCCTGCAAGCAAGACTTGTGTGTGCTGTTCTTTGCCAATAATCTCTAATGCTTGTGTAATTTCAGCATCGTATTCATTTAAATCAAGCACATTATAGAAAATTTGATGAGGCAGCTTTGAACGGCCATATTTTCTTAAATCTAGCGCATAGAAGTCATAACCATGAGCATTGAATTGCTCAGCCATTTCGGTTTGAAAGAAATAATCTAAAAAACCATGAATATAAAGCACGGCTTTTTGAGTTGATTGAGCAGCCTTTTTACGCACTAAGGTAGCTACAACTTTTCCTTCGTAATCATTAGAAAAATTGAGTGTGAGCTGTTCGTAGCCAGTACCTAAAATATCTGGAACATAATTTTGATTAGCTGAAGATGTATTCATTTTTATCGAGCTATTGTAATTAAGACATGCTGAGTATCCTTCAATGAAATGGGCGAATTGTCAATCAGGTTTAGAGAGGGTTGGAATATAGTTTCTAAAAAAAGGGAATACCGCTGGAGCTAAGTATTCCCGAAAAAAGTAAGTCAACGGTCGGAGGGATTTGACTTACTAGAGGGATATGCCATTACATCAGTATTAAAGTGCTGCTTTAAAAATCTCCACAACTTGTGCATGGTTTGCTTTACGAGGGTTGGTCAACATACACGCATCTTTTTGAGCATTATCTGCCATCACCGCAAGGTCTTCAGTTTTCACACCTAGCTCTGTTAAACCAGATGGAATACCAATAGACGAAGACAGTTTACGAATGGCATCAATAGCAGCATATGCAGCTTCCATCACTGTTAATCCATGAGTTCTTACACCCATTAACTCCGCGATTTTTGCGTAACGATCTGGGCAAGCAATTAAGTTAAATTCACACACGTGTGGTAACAAGATTGCATTACATACGCCGTGAGGTAGGTTGTAAAAACCGCCTAACTGGTGCGCCATTGCATGAACATAACCTAAAGATGCGTTGTTAAATGCCATACCAGCCAAGTACTGTGCATAGCTCATTGCATCACGCGCTTCGATATTTTCACCATTTGCGACAGCAGGTTGTAACCACTGGCTGATCATCGTAATCGCTTTTTCTGCACACGCATCGGTAATTGGGTTTGCTGCTGTAGACACATATGCTTCAACTGCATGGGTTAACGCGTCCATACCTGTTGCCGCTGTTAAACCAGCTGGTTTTGCGATCATGAGTTTCGGGTCATCAATGGCAATGAGTGGGGTACAACGCCAGTCAACAATCGCCATTTTTACGTGAGTGTCTGTATTGGTAATAATACAAAAACGGGTCATTTCAGATGCAGTACCAGCCGTTGTATTCACTGCAATGAGCGGTGTCATTGGCACTTTGCTTTTATCAATACCTTCATAGTCACGAATATGACCCCCACCAGCAGTGACTAAACCAATCCCTTTTGCACAGTCATGAGATGATCCACCACCTAGAGAGACAATAAAGTCACAGCCATTTTCGTTATAGGCATTTACACCGTTATGAACATTAATATCGGTTGGGTTAGGTTCTGCACCCGGAAAAATATGGCTCGCAACGCCTGCTTCAGTTAAATAGTTTGCGATAAGATCTGCGACACCAAATTTAAATAAGCCTTCATCGGTCACAATTAATGCTTTTTTTGCGCCGAGGTTTTGTGCCTTTGTACCAATTTCTTTGGCACATCCTGGTCCAAAGAGTGATACGCATGGAATATAAAAACCGTTTGTTTGATCTGCAATATTTTTAAAAGCCATGGAGTGATTCCTTCTTCCATAAATCCATTGTTTGTTATTACAGGTGAGCCTCACCATGGCCTTAGTATTGTGATGTGAAGATTATTTTCCTACCTACCAAAAACCTACCAAATATTATTTTATTGTTAATTATTGATTTATAATGATTTTACAGAAATTCTGGCGCATTCATTTAATTTTTTCGGGAAAGTCGTTAAGCTATGGGCTGTTGAAGATGTACTTATGAGATTATGAAACAGGAAACTGCGCTTAAACTGCTTAAAGCAGGTGAAAATGTCTTTTTAACCGGTTCGGCTGGTGCAGGGAAAACCTATACACTTAATCAGTACATCCAATACCTAAAAGCACGTAAAGTGCCTGTGGCAATCACGGCATCTACAGGTATTGCTGCAACACATATGAACGGCATGACCATTCATACATGGGCGGGCATCGGTATTAAAGATCAGTTAACTGACGATGACCTAAAACGTATGAAAGAGCGTAAATATCTCAAGGAACACCTTGAAAATGCGCAAGTTCTCGTCATCGATGAAATCTCGATGCTGCATGCTAAGCAGCTTAATCTGGTCAATCAGGTTTTAAAATATTTTAAAGAAAGTGATGAAGCATTCGGTGGCATTCAAGTCATTGTGGCTGGAGATTTCTTTCAATTGCCACCCGTTGGGCGTAATAGTGAAGCCAACCGTGACAAGTTCTGTTTTATGTCTGATGCATGGGTCGAAGCCAAATTCCGCGTATGTTATTTAACAGAACAACACCGTCAAGATGATGAAATTCTTAATCAGATTTTAAATGCCATTCGTGCGCAGAATATTCAATCAGATCATTTACACGCATTACGTCAATCACGCTCGCATGATATTGGTGAGACCTTTACTCGTCTTTATACGCACAATATGGATGTCGACAATATCAATTATCAGCACTTAAATGAAATTGATAATGAAGGGCATCAATTCAATGCCGTTTTAGATGGTAATGAAAAGTTATTAGAAACTTTAAAATCTTCAGTTCGTGCGCCAGAAGAACTCACACTGAAAAAACATGCCAAAGTTATGTTTGTAAAAAATAACTTTGATATGGGGTATATCAACGGGAGTTTAGGCGAAGTTATTGGCTTTGAAGAAGATGATGAAAATGGCTTATTACCAAAGGTAAAACTAACCGATGGTACGACTTTGCTGGTTGCTCCTGAAACATGGTCAGTTGAAAATGAAGCAGGCAAGGTGATTGCAAGTTTTCAGCAAATTCCACTTCGTTTAGCGTGGGCAATTACCATTCATAAAAGCCAAGGCATGACTTTAGAAGCTGCTGAAATTAACCTCACGAATACCTTCGAAAAAGGTCAGGGTTATGTAGCATTGTCGCGTTTAAAATCTTTAACTGGTCTTAAGTTATTAGGGATTAACGAGCAAGCTTTAGAGTTAGATAGTTTAGCTGTAAAAGCTGATCGTCGTTTCCAAGAACTTTCTAAAGAAGCTGAAGACAACTTTGCAGATGTAGATTTAACCGCTCAGCACAAAGCCTTTATTCGTCACTGTGGCGGCACCTTAAATGAAACTGAGATTTCTCGTAATGAGAAGAAACTCGCAAAAGGTGGAAAACAAAATTACGCTACGGCCACTCTAGACGAGACACGTGCGTTGTTTGAAGAAGGCTATGAAATTGAAGACATCGCGCATGAGCGTGGTCTAACACCAGCAACCATCATTAATCATTTGGCTCGACTTCATAAAGAACAAAAGCTAGATATTTCAGTTGCCCATCCGGGTGAAGAAGTGGTTGAAGAAATTCGTAAAATTTATAAGAAGCTGAAAAAACGTCAAAATCCAGATCATTTTTCTGATGATGGTTCGATCAAACTAAGACCAATTGTTGAAGCAACCAGTCCTCGAATGGGATATGATCAGGTTCGATTAGCTTTATTATTTATTGAGTAAAGTTTAATTAGCTTAATTACTTATTACATAAATTGAGGTGGCTATGCCGCACGTTGTAGTTGATTATTCAGAAAACTTAACTGGATTAAACGCAAAACAATTACTTGAAGAAATTAATACCACACTGATTGAGACAGAGCTATTTAGTCCAGAAGACATTAAAAGCCGTGCGCGTAAAGACGAGGTTTTCCTCATTGGCTTAGGGGCTGATCAAGCTTATATTCATGTAAAAGTTTATATTTTGTCGGGAAGAACTGACGAACAAAAACAGCTAATGGGTGACCAGCTATTAACGGCACTCAGCAATAAAAATTATTTACAACAAGAGTTTAATAAAGAAATTCAATTGTGTGTTGAGCTTGTCGATATGCCAAGAGAAGATTATTTCAAACAAGTTGTATAACACTAAAAATCGCAATTTCGATCAAGAATAGAGATCGGCACTATGTAAAAGTAGTGCTATCGAATGAACAGACATAAATGTATGGCTGTATATATACAAAAGCTGCAACTGGTTTGCGATTATATTCAAAGACATTTAGATGAAGATTTAGATGTTGACCGATTGAGCCAGATTGCCGCTTTATCTAAGTTTCATTTTCATCGTATTTTTGCCATTCATATTGGTTTAAATGTGATGAAGTTTATTCAACTTTCTCGTTTAAAGCGGGCCTCTTTTCAATTGGCTTTTGAACCAGATCTCAAAATTATTGAGATAGCATTGCAAGCAGGGTTTGATAGTCCAGAGGCATTTACTCGTGCATTTAAGCGTTCATTTGATCAAACTCCTCGGGCTTTTAGAGATAAACCGGACTGGGAATCTTGGCACCAGAAGTTTGTTTTTACACTTCCAAAAAGTGAGCTAAAAATGAATGTAAATATTGTTGAGCGTCCTGCTGAAAAGATTGCCTATCTGTCTCATTTAGGCAGTCCAGATAAAGTCTTTGAAACCGCTGCACGTTTTATTGCTTGGCGCAAAGAAACAGGTCTATCGCCTGTGACCAAGTCTAGAACTTATGGTATTCCATTTGCTGACCCTGAGCAGACTCCGTCTGACGAGTTTCGATTTGATATTGCTGGTTCAATTGAAAAGGCTATACCGGAAAATAGTTACGGCGTACTAACAGGGGAAATTCCTGCCGGTCGTTATGCGACCGTAAGACATTTGGGTAGCCACGACCAGATTAAAGATAGTGTTTATTACATCTTTAGAAACTGGTTACCTGAGCAAGCCGAAGAAGCAGGGGAATATCCAGTTTTCTTTCACTATCATAACTTTGTGCATGATGTGAAAGAGTGTGACCTTATTACAGATATCTACTTACTTTTAAAATAAGAGTAGTGGGATAAAGGCATAAATTGCGGTTATGCCTTTAAACCTAATAGCTTTATATTTGCATATTGCTCAATCAGGTTGTCATCTAACATATGGATATAGTCCATAAAAATGGTACTAAAACTTCCCATCGTTTGTGCCTGATTGGCAGCAAGTTTACCCGCAATTGCAAAATGTACATGGGCTGAAAGCGCTGCAATGGTTGGAGTCGTTACAGCACTATATGCAGCAATTAATGCACCTAAAGCACAACCAGTTGCTGTAATTTTGGGTTGTAAGGGGCTGCCACCGTTAACTTGGATAACGACATCTAGCTCTTTAGATAAAATGTAATCTGACTCACCTGAAATTGCGATACAGTCGGTATGTACTAATAGCGCGTAAGCTTGTCGATAGGCATCATCACTACTTAGGGTACTATCAACACCTTTAGATTGAACTTGATTACCTGCAAGTGTACTGATTTCTGATGCATTACCACGAATAACGCTAGGCTTAAACTGTAGAAGCTCATCTGTCATTTGACTGCGCCAAGCTAAAACTGGCCCATAACCCACTGGATCAAGTACCCACGGAATGTTATTAAGCTGTGCTGTTTTTGCAGAAATTTGCATGGCTTGCATTTGTTCTGAAGTCGGAGTGCCTAAATTAATGCTTAAAGCCGATGAAATTTTGGTAAAACTTTCTGCTTCATAAGGATTATCAATCATCGCAGGTGAAGCCCCTGAAGCGAGTAACACATTAGCTGTATAGTTAGCCGCAACGCTATTGGTAATACATTGCACAAGAGGCGTTTTTGCCTGCATGCTTTGCCAAGCTTCAATGACCTGTTCAATCAAACTAGATGTCGATGTCATATTATTATCCCTAGTAAGCTAAAGTGATATAGATTTAGTGGGTAAAATAGTGGTCTTGATGCTTACATTTTTGGCAAATCAAAGAAACATAATCTGCCGCATCATAATCAACGGTTAAATCATTTGAACCACAATGCATACAACGTTTGACAGAATAAAAATTTAAACGTGGTTCAATTTTGCGCCATGCTTTCCATACAGGTTGTACAAATATCTGTTCGTCATAACCTAAGAAACGGTTAAGCAAAATATAACTCATTTTACTATAAGGAATGTTGTGCGGACGCGGTAGCATGGAGGTTTCCCACTTTTCAGTTAAGGCTCTCTCACGATATTGCTCTAATGTTTTCTTTAACAAATTGGTGTTAATAAATTTCTCATTGCGAGGCTGTAAAGCTTTTTGTTTATAAAGATATTCGAGTGCCGTCTGAATCAGATAATAGATCTGTCCAATCGCCAATGATTCCATTAGGCGGTAGCAGAAGCTTTGGAAATTTGAATTCCCAGCAATCTGGATGCCCCAAGTTCGACAATAAAATTGCATGAACTGAATAATTTCTTGATAGAGCACCTGAAAAAGTACATCTTTAACTTCATCTGCACTATGAAAGGGAACGCCGTAACTTAAATTTTCATAAAACCAATTACGTAGTTGCTGAGCCACACTAAATAAACTTGGATCGCTGTAGCCATCTAAACGAATATTTAAATAAAAACACTGTGGATCTTCTGTTTGATCATTTGCATTCAAAATGCCATCTTTATACAGCTGTTTAATTAAATAGCTCTGAAACATCCAGTTAGGAGTGATCTGATGATATTTAATTTTGTCCCAATGAATATATTCATCATGAGTGATTTCTTCACGTGCATATTCATCTAAAAGACTCAGCAAGAAAAGTTTATGTAAGAAGCTGAGCTGTTCCAGACTGCGTTGTGGCTGTTCTTTTGATTTAAATTGACGTTGTTCTTGTAAACGGGTTTGCTGTAAAAGCTTTTTCCGTTGTTTTGTGCATGTCTCACAGTGGCACGTCATTTTTTCATCTTTAAATATGCGGTGCTGACAATGACTGCATTCATGAAATTGAATGTCTTGTTCAAATTGCTCGGCATCTACCCAGTACATTGAAGCTTGGCAGAGAGGACAATGGCTACTTTCATCCAGTTGTTTCTGTAGAATTTGTAAGACCATCTTGCTCCGAACATAAAATAAAAAATGATGGGGGCTATTATACACAGCCGTACTGTATATGGCTGAGATTGCTAGTTGCGTTTGTTGTTAAAATAAAAAGACCTAAAATCTATGTGAGAATTTTAGGTCTTCATCTCGAGTTAAATTGTTGATTAAACAGGGCACGGCAAGTTCTCATCATTCTGTCCAAGTTTTTTGGCATTAATAAGTGCCTGTACTTTTTTACTTGGTAATTTTACTTTGCCTAGTGCATCGTAAGTATTCACAATGGAGTTAACCTCCTGAGTCGTCATAGAAATACCTTCCGCAGTTAAGAACACCGCAATCACATGGTGATCGAGTCCTGCTGCGTGTAAATCATGAATCGCTTTAATATTTTCTAAACGATGAAAATGTGCTTTTAATTCCATATTGACACCTCTTGCTCTTATTGAAATACCCATATTGGTCTATTTAAATAGGCAAGAACCATGCCCAAAATGTAAGCTGACTCTAAAAAATGTTAAAAGCTAAAGGTGTTTTATTTTTATTGTATAGATTGCTTATATAAACAACGATTATCGTAAATTTGGTCTAATCTGTGCTAATAAAACCAGATTCTAATTTGAAATGTATCAATGAAGTCCCATTAATTTTATAAAGGTAAGCAAATACAGTATGTATGACTTGGCGTATGATATTTCATGGCGACTCATACTGCCGTTTTAGACGAGTATATAAGGAATAAAGATGAATATTGCGGCGCAGCCTCCAGTTCAGGCAGATCAAACAGTTTATTTAAAAGATTATCAAAAACCTGCGTTTTTAGTTGAATCAATTAATCTTGATATTCAAGTATATGATGATAAAACGATTGTTGATTCAACGTTGGTGATGAAGCGCCAAACTGACGGCGATCTAGTTTTACTTGGTCGTGATCTTGAGTTGCAATCTGTTCAGTTAAATGGACAAATTCTTACTTCTGCACAATATTCACTCGATAGTGAGCAATTGGTGATCACTAACGCACCAGCTGAAGTCATTTTACAAACACAGGTCATTATTCATCCTGAAACTAATACTCAATTAGAAGGTTTATATAAAGCCGATGAGTTGTTTGTAACCCAAAACGAACCTGAAGGTTTCCGCAAAATTACGTTCTATCCAGACCGTCCAGACGTACTTTCAGTCTTTACTACACGTGTAGAAGCAGACAAAAAATATCCAGTGTTACTTGCCAATGGTAATTTGCTAGAAACAGGTGAAGTTGGTGAAAACCGCCACTTTGCGATCTGGCAAGACCCGACTAAAAAACCAAGCTATTTGTTTGCTTGTGTCATTGGTGATTTAGCTGTACTTAAAGATCGTTATACGACCTCTGAAGGGCGCGATGTTGCTTTAGAAATCTATGCGATTGAGAAAGATATTCCAAAATGTCGTATCGCGATGGAAGCATTAAAGCATTCAATGCGTTGGGATGAAGAACACTATGGCCGTGCTTATGACCTCGACAACTATATGATTGTTGCGGTAAGCCAATTCAACATGGGTGCAATGGAAAATAAAGGTTTAAATATCTTTAACACGTCATGTGTACTTGCCGACGAAGAATATACAACTGACGCAGCGATTATGCGTGTACAGTCTGTGATTGCCCATGAATATTTCCATAACTGGACAGGGAACCGTATTACTTGCCGTGACTGGTTCCAACTTTGCTTAAAAGAAGGTTTAACGGTATTCCGTGATCAATCTTTCTCAGAAGATTTACAATCTGCTGCGGTTCAACGTATTGATGATGTCGCTGTGCTGAAATCTCATCAGTTCCCTGAAGATGCAGGTCCATTGTCGCATCCGCCACGTCCAGACCACTTTGTCGAAATTAATAACTTCTATACAGCAACTGTTTATGAAAAAGGTGCGGAAATTAACCGCATGATGTCGACTTTACTTGGCAAAGAAAAATACCGTCGAGGAACCGACGAATATTTCCGCCGTCATGATGGGCAGGCTGTAACTGTAGAAGATTGGGTTGCTGCTTTAACTGCGGGTTCTGGTGTAGATTTATCTGCGTTCTTAACTTGGTATAACCAACCAGGTACACCAAAGCTTGAAGCAAAAGGTGAATATGATGCAGCAGCACAAACTTACCGTTTAAGCTTTAAACAAAGCCTAAAAGCACATCCTAAATATCCAAATTTAAAAGCTGTTCCGATTCCTGTAGCTTTAGCACTCTTTAATGCTAAAACAGGCGAGCAATACACATTGCACAGTGACAGCCTATTTGTAAACGATGTTAAAGATGGCGTGTACTTGTTTGACCAAGATGAGGCAAGTATTGAATTTACTGGCGTGACTGAGCAACCCGTGGTATCGCTACTTCGTAATTTCTCAGCTCCTGTAAATCTTGTATTTGATTATACTGATGAAGAATTAGCTTTCTTAATTCAGCACGAAACGAATGGTTTTAACCAATGGCAAGCCACCCAAACCTTGCTTGAGCGTATCTTGTTAGAAGACCATTCAGCTGATGCTTACATTCAAGCTATTCAAAGCACTTTACCTGAGCTAGTTGGTCGTGACCCGCTTTTAGCATCGCGTTTATTTGATGTGCCAAGTGAAGGTTATTTGGGTAGTCGCATCGATCAGAACTATGCGCCATCTGATATTCATGTAAAACGTGAAGCCTTGCTGAATCGTTTGGCACAAGAGTTAGGTTCATTCTGGAAAGATACTTACCTTACACTTGACCCAGAACTGCAAAAAGAGTTTTCGTTGGCTATGGGTGTGCGTGCATTAAAGAATATTATGATGATGATGATGGCTCGTCAGGGCGATCAAACTGCATTTGAACTTGCACACGTGCAATATCAAAACACAGGTAATATGTCTGAACGCTTAGGGGCATTACGTGTATTGGTTTGGCAAAATGCACCTCAAGCTCAAGATGCACTTGCTGATTTCTATGACCGCTTTAAAGATGAAGCCTTGTCTTTAGATCAATGGTTCATGATTCAGGCAGCAAACCCAAATGCGACAGCAGAAACAATCGAGTACCTGACTCAACATCCTGACTATGATTTAACAACTCCAAACCGTATTCGTGCGGTGAGTGGAGGGCTGTCAAATAACCCTGAAAACACTTGGGGATTTGGTGTAGCTCACTTTATTAATCTTGCACAATATCTTGATGAAAAGAACCCAATTTTAGGTTCACGTCTGTTACAGGTATTGTCACGTTGGTACACACTTGCTGAACCGCAACGTACTCAAGTTCAACAGGCTTTACAAGCATTGCAGCCTAAAGTGAAATCGAAAAATGTTTCTGAAACTTTAAATAGCATGCTGAGCGTTTAATTATTTAAACTTACTAAATAAAGGTCTCGTAAGAGGCCTTTATTTTTTTATATTTCTATAGAGATTTAAAGTGTGAAAGAAATAAATTTTTCCTTATAGGGAAGCATCTTTAGCTCTACTGTTCATCATTTTACTTTTATTTAAATTAAGATATTTGATAGTTTTTTTGAGATGTATTTTTAAGCAAAAATATAAAAGGAGTATTTAAAAAATAGAAATAAAAATAAGCTAAGCACCAGTGTAATTAGTATTTAAGGTCATAAAATTTGCTTTTTTTTTGACATATTTATTTAAATTTTACTTAATAAATTTTCTAAATATTTTGGTTAAGTTATTTAAATCAATTGTTTGCGTTTTTTGAATGTTGGTTTTTGTATCTATGTGGTTAATTCTAGTAATTATATTTTGTTAATTGGAAATTGAAATAATAATGTGATCATGCATTTTAATTGTTTTTATGTATTATGAGCAAAGGTAGGGTAAAAAAATAAGCTTTAAAAGAGCAGTCAAATAAAAATGATTGTAAGAATAAGGGTTAAATTTTTTATATCTATTAATTCGACAATTTAGTTTAAAAGGTTTTGGCCATGAAAAAGACTTTTATTTATTTATCAGCAATTGTTGCAGGAGTATTTTCTATCAATGCAGCAAATGCAGCTACAGCAACGGGTACATTAACTGTTAGAGCAACAGTAACGAATAGTTGTGTATTGAATACCTCGGCAACTGGCACGACAACAAATGCAGTTTTAGACTTTGGGACATTAAGTTCGCTCACCAGTAATGTCGATGCAGACACCACAACGACAGGTGGTACCTCAATTAAAGTCCTTTGTAATAATACTGTGCCATGGACTTTGTCATTTGATGGTGGTCAGAATGTTTTATCAACCCAACGTCGTATGATCGGCGGGGCGACCAGCAACGAATATATTCCTTATAACCTTTTTTCTGACACAGGACGTGCTACAGCAATTGGTATTGCAACGACAGCCTACAGTGGAACTGGAACGGGTAATGTTCAAACGGTTAACGTGTATGGTCGTATTCCTGCAGGAACAACTTTACCAAGTGCAGGTAGCTATGTTGACAGTGTGACTGTAACGGTAACTTATTAATTTGCATAAATTAGAAATACGTTAGCCCTTTTGAAAGGGCTAATACATTAAAAAAGTTATATTTGAGCAAATCATGAAAAAAAATATTTTTATTATTACGGGATTATTCTTATCTTTATCTAGCTCTATTAACGCCGCAACAATCCGTCTTTCACCTGTAAATGTAGAAATATTAAGTCATCAAAATGCTGCTTCAATTAGTTTATATAACCAGTCAAATGAAAGTGCTGATTTGCAGGTGCGTGTATTTGAGTGGAGACAAAATGCTGGGCAAGATCAGTTAATCCCTACGGATGAGATTGTAGTTAGCCCACCATTTTTAAAACTACAACCTAGTGACTCTTATAATTTACGTGTAGTTAGAGTTAACCCAGAACCTGTTTCTGGTGAAAAAACCTATCGTATTATTATTGATGAGTTACCAAAACCAATTGATAGCCGTAAAGCAGCTCAGGGAGTAAATGTATTACTTCGCTCATCATTACCTGTATTTGTAGTCAATAAAGATGCAATTACCAAACTTAGTTGGAAAATTGATGTTAATCAGAACACACCTTCTTTAAATATTAGCAATATCGGTAACCGACATGCGCTGTTAAATAGTCTAACGCTTGTTGATACAACTGCGAATAAAAGTTATCCCATTAAAGTAAATACTGTGAATGGTTATATTCTTGCGGAGAAGTCGAAAAGTTACTCGATTAGTAACTTTACCTACCAACCAAATCATAAATACAGCGTATCTCTAACAGTTAATGGTAAGAAAACCACACTTTAAGAGGCTTATATGAAATATATTATAGGTGTCTTATGTGTTGCGTATTTTCCTGCATATTCTTTTGCCGAACAGTTACTAGATCATACGAATACTGCAGTTCCCAGTGTTCCTAAATCTGTAGGTAGCAAGAGTGAATATACACAAGTAGGAGCGAATGTAAATGAGCAAGATATTGATTTTATTCATCTATTTTTAAATATTTCGATTAACTCAAATGTTTCTGAAGACTTAGTTGCGGTGAAGCAATCTAAGGATGGAAAGTTATATATCCGCTCTGGTGCATTAAAAACTTTAAGAATAAAAATGGATGAGCACATTCCTGATAACCGATGGGTGTGTATTGATGAACTAAAAGGAATCCGGTTCAAATATTTAGAGAATGAGCAGGCTCTAAATTTACAGGTTCCATCGAACATGTTGACGGGTTACTCAGTCGACTTAAGTGGTCAGCAGATCACCAGTCCTCATTTGCTGAAAATGAAGCCCTTAAACGCGGCTATTCTGAACTATAGTCTGTATAACACCATAACCAATGATGAGAATGTTTTCTCAGGTTCGGCAGAAGGGATCTTTAACAGCGCAATTGGTAACTTTTCTTCAGGTGTTTTATACAACGGTAGTAATGAAACGAGTTATAGTCATGAAAAATGGGTACGACTAGAAAGTAAGTGGCAATATGTAGACCCTGAAAAAGTCAGGATATATACCTTAGGAGACTTTATTTCCAATAGTTCTGACTGGGGGAGTAGTGTACGTCTGGCAGGTTTCCAGTGGTCGAGTGCTTATACTCAACGAGGTGATATTGTTACCTCGGCACTACCGCAATTTTCCGGTTCGGCAGCACTTCCTTCAACACTAGATTTATACGTTAACCAGCAAAAGATTTATTCAGGACTGGTGCCATCAGGCCCATTTGACATTAAGCAGCTCCCGTTTATTTCAGGCAATGAAGTCACGCTTGTGACTACTGATTCAACGGGTCAGCAGAGCATTACCAAACAGGCTTACTATTTTTCATCCAAAATTTTGGCAAAAGGCATTAATGAATTCTCAGTAGATGTTGGTATTCCACGCTATAACTATGGACTATATTCAAACAATTATGATGATGCCACTTTTGCTTCGGGTGCGATTCGATACGGTTACAGCAACTCGCTGACCTTAAGTGGTGGTGCAGAGGCTTCAACAGATGGTTTATCAAATTTAGGCACGGGTTTTGCCAAGAATCTGTTTGGTTTTGGGGTGATTAATGCTGATATTGCAGCCAGTCAGTATAAAGATGAAAACGGTTATTCTGCTTTGCTTGGATTAGAAGGACGCATTAGTAAGAATATTTCGTTTAATACCAGTTACCGCAAAGTGTTTGATAATTACTTTGACCTTGCCCGTGTGTCTCAAGTTCGATATTTAAAAGATAACCAGATGACTTCTGAGCCGCAGAACTACCTGAGCTACAGTGCACTGGCAGATGAGATTTTTAGGGCAGGAATGAGCTATAACTTTTACGAAGGGTATAGCGCCTATCTGGGTTATAACCAGATCAAATATATCGATAACGCGAATAAATTAGTATCTGCCAATTTAAGCGGAACTTTGAACAATAACTGGGGCTTTTATGCCTCAGCGTATAAAGATTATGAAAACCAAAAAGACTATGGCATTTACTTTGCGCTGCGCTATACACCGTCCAGTAAAGTGAATGCGATTACAAGTGTATCTAGCGATGCTGGTAGGCTGAGTTACCGTCAAGAAATATTCGGCTTGTCAGAACCACAAATCGGTTCATTTGGATGGGGAGGTTATGTTGAACATGATCAGGATGCGAATCAAAACAATGCATCGATCTATGGCTCTTACCGTGCTCGGGCAGCTTATCTAACAGGTCGATACAACCGAATTGGGGGTAACGACCAAGTTGCACTTTCAGCAACAGGATCATTGGTTGCAGCAGCAGGACGGGTCTTTGCAGCCAATGAAATTGGTGACGGTTACGCAGTTGTGACCAATGCTGGGCCGAAAAGTCAGATTATAAATGGCGGGGTAAATTTAGGCGTAACCGATAATTCTGGAAGATTTCTGATTCCTAGTCTAATGCCATACAAGGAAAACCATATTTATTTAGATCCATCGTATCTGCCTTTGAATTGGAGCGTGAAGTCTACAGATCAGAAAACAGTTGTAGGTTATCGCCAAGGTGGTCTTATTGACTTTGGTGCTCATCAGGTCATTTCAGGATTAGTGAAACTTGTTGATGCCAACAATTCACCTTTATTACCGGGTTATACAGTTCGAATTAATGGTCAGCAAGAGGGGGTAGTTGGCTACGACGGTGAAGTATTTATTCAAAATCTATTAAAACAAAACAAGCTTGAAGTCGATCTTCTGGATCATGGCTCATGCCAAGTTGACTTCACATATAACAGTAATCAGTACTCAACTAAGAAATTGGGACCTTATGTATGTCATTAAATATTATGAATAAGGCTCAAATAGAGAGCTATAAGAAATTTTCATTGTCTTTAAAATACTTTATAGGCATTTGCTTATTTTATCTTGTTTATGCATTTTTTAGTCCAGCACATGCTGCTTGTACAGTAAGCGGAACAACTAATAGTACTTTTACCTACACGGCAGCAAATATTAATAGTGATGCAACTGTAAACCTTTCAGGCACAATTACTTGCACGAATTTAGGACTTCCCCAGATTTCTAATTTCATGTGTATGAAAACCGTATTTACGGGAGCAACCACTGCGAATAATAGTGTGACTTTACCATATACGGTCACTGCAACTGTAGGTGGAGCTGGGTCTTCTACCACGAATCAAACCTCCAATGTGTGGTATGGACCAGTAGCAACAATCGCATCAAATAATATTGTGAGTTACTCGGTAAATGTGAAAGTACCAGCTCGAACGGGGTCACTCATTGCATATCCTAAAGGAACATATACGGCTTCAGTTCGGTTGTATTGGGATATGGATCTTTTGGGTTTATCTTGTGGTGATTTACTTGGTGGCTGGGATTCAGGTGATACATTACTAACAGCAAACTTTGTGGTACCAAGTATGTGCCAATTAAACTCAACCTCAACAGTAGATTTCAGCAATATTAATGATATTAGTACGACTAAGCGGGATTACACAGCACAAGGAGCTGTAAATTCGACCTGTAATTATGGAACGCCATATAGCATTTATTTAGGCGATGGCAATAACCGTATTGCTGGCGGATTCAGGCGTATGACCAATGGTAATAATGAATATATTCCCTATCAGTTATATAAAGATTCTAACTATAGCACGGTGTGGGATGCTACAGGTGGCGTAACCAATGTTGGGGGAACTGGTGGAGTGTCTGGTACGGGAACAGGTAGTGCTCAAAGCACACCTGTCTATGGAAAAATTCCACAAGGTACTTCCATTGCAAGTACACCAGGAAACTATTCTGATAGTGTTGTTGTTACAGTGACTTATTAATTTATCAAATATACGCGGTTCTATGTTAGTCGCATGGTTCCGCGTAATTTTAATTATATTCATTAAAAATGGCTGAACATAAAACGATATAAATCAAATGATTTGGGCTTTTTAAAGCTTATTCGTCATCAAAAACAGTTTGACTTAAAAATACATTCTGTATATTTATTGAATAGTTCTAAAAAAGAACTAGTGAGCAAAACAAGCAATTAAAATAAAGGTGAATAAATGTCGGATATTATTTTGCATCAATGGGAAATTTCCCCATTTTGTCAGAAAGTTTCAAGAATTTTGAAGTTTAAAGGAATCTCATTTGACACAGTTAACTATAACGGCATTCTGGGAGCTAAGGTCCCTTTGCTCAGTAAAGTGGGTAAAGTACCTGTAATTGACCATAATGGACAGCGAATTCAAGACAGTACCCGAATTGCTCGCTACCTAGAAGAAACTTATCCAGATACACCTCGGCTTTATCCAGAAGATCCAAGTCAAAAAGCACTTGCAGAGCTGTGGGAAGACTGGGCAGATGAAGCTCTCTATTTTTATGAAGTCTATTTACGCGTAAATGACCCAGATGCGCTAGAAGAAGCAATTCGCATTAGCAGTATTGGCCGCCCAGCGTATGAAAGACCAATGGTAAAAGGATTTATTTTAGCCGAGTTAAAAACACAGCTTTTCTTTCAAGGTTTAGGCCGAATGAAAGCTGAAAATGTTGAAGCAGAGTTTATAAGGCACCTCGACCGTATCGAACAAGTTTTATCGCAAAGTGAATGGCTAGTTGGAGACTCTCAGACAATTGCCGACATTGCTGTGGTCGCTCAACTTGGTGAAGTGGTTCGCACAAGCAAAAAATTTGGTAAAGAAATTTTGGATCGTCCGTTTATTGCTTTATGGTATAAAAAACAAACAGGGTGAAATGACCATGACATTAGCAACACCAGATAAAAAATTAGATTGTGCAGTTGTTATTGGCGTTGGGGCATCACAAGGTATTGGCGCAGCCGTCTGCCATCGTTTTGCAAAAGAAGGTGTAAAAGTTTATGTCGCTGGGCGCACTTTCCAGAAAATTGAAGCAGTGGCTGCCGAAATTCATTCGAAAGGTGGGGATGCTGTAGCGTTCCGTTTGGATGCAGAAGATATAAAACAAGTACAAGCTTTATTTGACACAATCACCAGTCAAAATGAGCGCATTACTGCTGTCATTCATAATGTGGGGGGAAATATTCCGTCAATCTTTTTACGAAGTCCGCTGTTATTTTTTACGCAAATGTGGCAATCCACTTTTTTATCAGCTTATTTAGTTTCTCAAAGCTGTCTGAAAATCTTTAAAGATCAAAACTACGGTACGCTTATTTTTACAGGAGCGAGCGCTTCTTTGCGCGGGAAACCTTTTTTTGCAGCTTTTACCATGGGTAAATCTGCTTTGCGGGCTTATGCACTCAATCTAGCTCAAATTTATAAATCACAAGGCATACATATTGCTCATATAATTATTGATGGAATGGTCGATGGCGATAGGGTAAATAAAGCGTTATTTGGTTTGGGGCGGTTAGCCCGTCTTACACGTGGCACGGGTGGCCTCAATATTGATGCCATTGCAGAAAACTATTGGATGCTTTACCAACAAACACCGAAGCTTTGGACACATGAACTTGATTTACGCCCTTACCAAGAAAAATTTTGAGAGAGACTAAAATGCTAAAAAAAATATGTCAGAGATTTCAAAAAAAGCAGGGCTGTGTTGTTGTTGTTGTTGGTCATGATTTACACCTAATCGAGCGTGATTTTGTAATTCTAGATAAAAACGCACAATTTCCATTACATCTTTATCAGGTTGTACATGATTCAGCTGTGCAAAAAATCCAAGTTCACTCCATCAACGATGGCGTGACAGCAGTTCATTTGAACTTAGTAAATGCAGATCATTTAAAAAGCTTGGTGCGTTATATTTCCAATCAAAGACATACAATTGAACTCTGTGTGTTTCAGCCGAACTTTTCATCTTCGCCAAATATTGAGGCTTTATCTTTAGAAGAGATTGAGCACAATTGGCAGACCACAGGTTTAAGTGCAGTAAGTGTAGCGCAAGCTGTGATTAAGCCGATGTTAAAGCAGCAGCGGGGCACTGTTATTTTTCTTGGCGCACCATTTAACAACTCGACCCATTACGATGTGTTAAGCCAAAGCATGTTTGCAGGTATTCGTGCTTTAGCGCAGTCATTAGCAAGAGAGTTTCATCCTAAAGGCATTCATATTAGCTATTGCATGGTTGAAAAATGGGATGGACAGAACCAACACTTTATTTCATCTGTTAAGCAAGTGTGCCAACATATCTATCAGCAGCCTAATTCGGCATGGAGCCAAGAACTTAGCCTATCTTGAAATTTTACTTTCGCATGTTGTTAAAATACAGTACTGATCTGGAATGACGACAGAACAATAATTTCGATAGGTATTTACATGACAAAAATTAAGAGTGCTCAGCCAGCTGTTAAAGTGGTTTGTACGTTGACAGCTTTCATGTGTGTTTCTTCATTAGCGCAAGCATATCAATATGATCAAGCTGCTCGTTTAATTAACGAGCGTTTATCTTATATGAAAGATGTCGCGGGTTATAAAGCAGAACAGCATTTACCGATTGAAGATTTAACTCAAGAGAAGAAAGTTCTTGATCAATCACTTTCTGAAGCCGATTCTTTTGGCCTAAATAGTGAAACAGTGAAGCCATTTATTGTGACTCAAATGAATGTTGCCAAAGCAATTCAGTATCGATATCGTGCAGATTGGTTGTCGAGTCCAGAAACTAATTGGAAACTACAAGATTTAGCCGAAGTACGTTTAAAAATTAGTATGCTAAATACTGAGCTTTTAAAAAATATAGCCTATGAACTCAAGAAAAATAATAACAAAGCGCCTCATAGCTGTAGCTACATGTGGACTGTACAGCACCCTCAACTTAAAGAGGCCGATAAAAAAGCTTTATGTATGACATTAAATAAAATTAAGTTAAGAGAATGAAAAACAATAATTATTTAACCATTTTCTAGTCAATATCACATTGACACCCAAAATCTCTCCGATTATCCTTTGCCTGCTGGCCACATTGCCAGTCGGTTTTAGCAGACCGTTTTCATCTAGGACATCAAAAAAGTAATTTTTTGGTGTCGAACTCGTTCGTCTCCCTTCGTAGCGGTAGGACGGAGGAGGGACGCCCTCGGGCGTGCCGGTTCCTAGATGACTGGTCTGCTAACCCTTCTTCGTTCTGCCACCATAATCATTTAGCAGTGATTTGGCAGAACTTCTATTTCATCTAGGAGTTCGCATATGCGTACTATTTCATCTCTCTCATTGGCAGTCCTTGCCAAAGTCTTTACGTCTATACCTCACTGGCATTTAAAACAGTTTAATCGACTATAGGTTTTAACCTTTAGATCATTACGACTAAAAAATCATATCAACAATAAAGCCTGAGATATGTAAGGCAGGATTTGTGCTGCCTTGATGTGCCTGTTTTTAGCACTCAATTTAAGAGTGACGGCATTTTTATCTCATTTATATACAACAAAAAATTATTTTAAACGGTATGTCTATGCCAACTTTAGAAGCATCATTTAAAGCACTACGAGTGCTACACGTGGCAAGAAATTTATTTAATCAATATGGCTTTAATAATGTCGGTGTAGACCGAATTGTTAACGATGCCAAAATACCCAAAGCCACTTTTTATAACTGCTTTTCATCTAAAGAAAAACTTATTGAGATGTGTCTGACTTTTCAAAAAGATGCGTTAAAAGACGAGGTGTTTTCTATTATTCATTCGTACCGTGAACTTATGGTTTTCGATAAATTAAAGAAAATTTTCTTTTTACACGCTGATTTAGAAGGGTTTTACCATTTGCAGTTTAAAGCCATTTTTGAAATTGAAAAACTTTATCCCACAGCCTATAAGGTCGTTAGTGACTATCGAAATTGGTTCATTAAAGAAATTTATAAGCTGATTTTAACCGTAAAAGTTACCGCTACACTTGAAGACGCCTACATGTTTTTATTCGTGATTGATGGGGCAATGGTTCAACTTTTAAGTGCAAATAAGGTCGATGAAAGAGATAAGTTATTAGAATATTTTATGTCGATGCTTACTTAAATTGGCGAAGACTTTAACGCTTAAATAAAAAGCCCTCCGAAGAGGGCTTTTTATTTAATTTAATTAGGCTTTAAAAGTCAAAAGAGGTTTGTAGATAGAAAGTACGCGGCAGGCCTACATACTTACCGCCAGTAGAGTCTGTTGAGCGCGTAAAATACTGCTTATCAAAGACGTTTTTGATTCCGCCAGCGATTTTTAAACCTTTAACTTGTGAACTTAAGTCATAAGAGGTACGTAGCGCAAAAGTGGTATAACCTGGAATATCTCCATATTTACCATCAGCAGTTTCTTCTGTTTGATAGACATTACTATCAGGAAGATCTGGTGAATGCTGCTTAGATTGTGCAAACATGTCAGCATTTAAAGACCATTTATCTACTGTATAACCTAACCCAACATTACCGACATGACGTGAGTAAAACGGTAGGTCTTTATCTTTAAACTGCCCAGCTTCAGCTACTGCTTTGGTGAAAGTATAGTTGCCATATACTTTTAAGCCTTCCAGTGCATCGGATAATTGACCGAAATCATAGCTAATACCCGTTTCGACACCTTTATGGCTGGTTGCCCCTAAGTCTGTCCAGATCCCGTTATTACCAGCATCACGTACCAATGAAAGCTCTTTATCAAAGTCTAGATAGAACACAGTAAATTCGGCATTTAAACCATTACCTAGATATTTGGTTCCAATTTCATAGTTATTTGATTTTTCAGGATGTAAACCTTCGGTTGTAGCCGTTGCGGTTGTTCCTTCAAGACGTGCTAATTGGCTGTATTGCTGTGGACCGAAAGATACACCAGCGTTTGCAAATATATTCCAATTTTCATTTGCCGAGTACATCACAGATAAACTTGGCAAAAATTCGTCTGAATCAATTTTTGGATAAACAGTATTAGGTTGTCCTTTGTTATAACCTGTGAAGTTATTATAGGTTTCAATTGATTCGAATCGAACGCCCGGTGTGATGGTCCAACGGCCCAGTTCCATACGGTTGTCGATATATACCGCATGCGCTTTTGTACCACCTTCGCTGCTGCTACGTGGGGCAAAATCTGGAGCTGATGAATCTGCTCCATAAGATGCAGTACGTCCAGCAAACTCAGAACTTTCTTCTTTTAAGTAGCGATAGCCTACCGTTACTTCATTTTGAGTATTACCTAGTTGATAAATACGAGAGTAACGCGGTTCAATTGCATAGACTTTATAATCACGTGGAGCAGAGTCGAGGCGTTTGTCACCACTCGCTAACACGGTCTCAAGATTACTAGTGCGGAAAGAGTCGATGTAATAGCTCAGAACTTCGAAGTTATTTTTTTCATCTTTATGATTATAACGTAAAGAGACATCAGTACGTCGACCTGCAAAATAGTTTTTTTCACCAGAAGATTGATACGGATTTTCTGCGTATTGGGCTTGAGTTAAACCCTCTGGCATTTCGCCTCGACCTTCATAATGATGCAGATTTAAAGCAACTGAATCTTTATCATTAAATTGATAAGCAGACTTTAACATTACATCATCGATATCAATCTTGTTATTTGCTTCTCGATAATTGTTTCCTTTAGTCCCTGAATACAAGAGAGCAAGGCCTAATCCGTTATCTAAAGTTCCACCCACAAATAGATTAGGGCTGAACTTTACTTGGTCAGTACCAGATGCATATTCTGAAGTTAGGCTAACAGTTCCACTAAAATCTTGCGGAATTGATCGGGTTGCAAAGTTAATAATTCCGCCTACGTTTTGAGGCCCAAAACGGACAGATCCTGCACCACGTACTACATCGACTGATTCAATATTACCAATTGAAACAGGTGCTAAAGATAATTGTGGCTGGCCATAAGGTGCAAATGAAAGCGGAACACCATCAACAAGAACATTTGAGCGAGGTGATAGGCGAGATGCTAAACCACGAACCCCAATATTGAGAGACACATCACTACCACCCGTTCCACTACTGTCTTGCGCCTGAACTCCGGGAACTTGTTTTAGAGCTTCTCGAATTGAGGTTGCCGCTGTTTCATCTAAACGCTTGCGGTCAACAATAGTTCGAGCGCCAGCATGTTTGTGAACAGTTTCAGCATTTGCTTCTTCTAACCAGTTACCTTGTGCCTTAATGGTGATGGTCGGTAATGCACTGGCAGTTGTATCTTCGGCATGTGCAGGAAGTGCTAAATAACTACAAGCTAGTCCGATTGCATAGCTCAGCGTAGAAACTTTGAACTTAAAATTTGGGAGTGAACGACGGGTTGAGCGGTCCATGTTGATGTATCGAAATCCTAAACGATAATTATAATCATTATAGCGAAAAAGTAACAAAATTTTATAAATGTTATTTAATTTTTTTAGAAAAACTAAACATCGCTTGTATCTAATCATTTTATTAAAAAGCCCTCAAGTGAGGGCTTCTAACTTATCTAATAGAAGGTTGGCTTAAGATTTTGTAGACCTTTTCTTTATATACATCATTTGAAATCACGCCTTTATCGCGCTGTTGTTTTAGCGATTTAAACTGCTGACCATTAAATTCTCTTTGGATGCCAACATTATCGTGATTTCTAATGTAGTAAAGACTACGCTCATGATCACTCATATTGACTGTTTCTTCAGTAGAGTAAGACGGCTTAGTTTCCTTTTCTTGATATTGTTTTGCAATTTCAAAAAAATCTACATTTTGATGATTAGTACCAGAATTAGAAAACTCTTTTGGTTGCCCATTAAATTTATGTTCTTGGGAATTTGCATTTACTGCAAGCATGCTCTTATGCTGATTAAAGTTAGGAGGGTTATATTCTTGTTTCATTTGAAATGTGTTTGTTTCAGAAAAAGCTACGGGAGAAAAAAGACTAATATTTAAAGATAAAAAAATTAATAACAATCTATTCATTTCTTTTGAAGTCCAATTGAAATTGAGTAAATCACTGTATTGTAACATTAAAGTTGATTTTTTGGAGATTAAATTTTGAGTGGATTTGATCATCTAGTAAATAATAAGATGTATAGGCGAGTGTAAAAGCCAAGTTGAGAAGGCTTTTTACACTCATTTTTTTAATGTTGTTTTGAGTATTCTTCTTTCAATTTATCCAGAAAAATAAAGAGGTTTTGATTCATCTCTTGGTAATCGTGATTTCGTAATTCTTCACGACCATTCACGAATTTATAATGTTGAGCCTGATTTAACTCGGCTTCTGAATGTTGAATTAGCAATTCAACAACTTCTGTAGTTAATTCCATATGACATTGCAATCCATACACTAATTTTGAATATTGAATAATTTGTCTTGGACAACCTGCGCTAAAAGCAATGATTTTTGCGTTGGGAGTTAAACCCGGCATATCATTATGCCAATGCCCAACTTCGGTCATTTTTCCTAAGTGTGAAAACTTAGAGTTTGTTATGCCATATTCTGTAAGCATAATTGGAAATTTGCCAATTTCTCTTTCAGGGCTATGCTCAAATTTGGCCCCTAAAGCTTGACCTATCAATTGCGATCCTAAACATACCCCAATAACTACTTTATTTGCTTCAATGGCTTTTCTAATGATTGATTGTTCAGCTAATGAATTAAAGTGAGGGCACATCTCTAGTGTCGTATCTGGATCTTGTGGACCACCCATCACAATAAGGAAATCTATATCTTCAGCAGAAGATGGCAAAGCTTCATTTAAATATACTCTTGAATATGTAGTTTTGAAGTCATTATTTTGAGCCCATATTTCATATGCACCGGGTGCTTCAAAATCTTCATGAACAATAAAATGTAGGCGCATGTTAGTCCTCAAAATCTAAGCGTTAATTAATAAATCATTCGTGATAAATCGAGGATAGATTAAGAGTGGTAGGCTTTATCTAATACATCCAGTTTTTAAAAGTTATATGGTCCAGATGTATGGGTTTTTATATGATTTAAATAGAGTTACTTATTTTATTAATGCGGGTCTTATTGGTTTATTATTAAGTATTACTAAATAGTTGCGGTGTGACAATAGCTGTTCAATTTGTTAAGTTGTGTGGTTTTTATAACGGTAGTCAAAATTTATGAAGACATTTCTACTTATATCTTTATTGGGTTTTGGGCTGATTGGCTGTGCTTTATCTCCATATAATTCTCAAGAAAACTATTTAAATAATGCTCCAACTGTTCCAGTTAATAAGGCATTTAATAGTTTTAAAACACCTGAACACGGAATTTTTACTGATCAAGATGTCTATAATGTGCCGGAAAATTCAAATATGAATTTTCGTTATGAAGTCCCTTTTTAAAGAAAAATAAAAAATAAATTTAAACAAAGGTAGATCAGGATGGCCTACTACCTTTGCTGACTAGGGATAATCAGTGATTAATACCGCCTTCGGGTGGTTTTTTAAAATTTAAACTGTTAAATTTTAATTATTGAAAAAAGGTATTTTAAATGAAAAACTTCACTATTATTGCTTCTTTATTTTTATTAGTTGGGTGTGCGACTGGCCATAAACAGGTTACACCTGTTCAAGTGACCGATAATAAAATTACTTCAGAAGCTGAAAAATATAAAAAGCAATATCAAAAGAAAATTTATAAAATATGGGATATTCCAGCATCTTCAGCTGGTATGAGTGCAAGCGTTAAAGTATTTTTAACTGACAGTGGAGAAATTGAACAAATCATCTTTTTAGATAAAGAAGAACAAAAATTTAAAACTAGTATTGAAAAGGCGATTTGGCGTGCAAGCCCATTTGCTTTGCCTTCAAATCCTGAAGTAAGAAAGCAAGCAAGAAAATTCAATATGAAATTTCAGGCTAAATAAGTAAGTTTTTCTTCAGCGTGGGGGCAAATTTAAAACTTTTAATGTATATAAATTTGCTCTCTTACCTTATGAAAAAGTGGAGGTAGTTAGTTTAATGGGGATATAGATTTCTTTGAAAAAAGTAAAAGAAACATATCATTTTAAATTGAAAATAAGATAGTTGATGGAGAGGTAAACAAAATATAAAGATTACTTACATTGCTATCAAAACATAACATAAACAAAACTTTAAATAGGCATTAAATTAATATAAAAAAATGATATGAACCCTAAAATGTGACAAGAAAAAGTATGAGTCAAGCAAACAAACTCCATAGTGAAAGTAAGGCAACCACAGTTGTCGCGTGGGGCGTAATTTTATTTGGAATTGTTTTGGGAATAGCCTTTATTTTGTCATATGGGCAAGTTGAAACAAGAAATGATAATCTAGATATTATTCAAGTCTGGTCTAAAGAAATGGTTACAGTCGGTCTTTTCATTATATTTAATGGGCTACTGTTTGGTTACTTACTTTTAAAAATTAGTAGTATTTTGAACCATCTTGAAAATAACAAAAACTAAAACGTATCCGAAAGTGTCAGTTACACAAATGATGATGGTTTGGTGTTGAATGTAGCCGTTAATTATTTAAGCATGGAATGACACAAGTTAAGTAGAGGATGAATCTCATGATAGATGAAGAAAAACCTTTAAATTTTGACGATGATGAAGAGCCTCTTGATTTTGCCGATGAAGAATTTATCGATGATAAAAAAGAGGATGAGTTGTATAACAGCATTACCAAAGATGGTTCGAGTGTAGATCCGGCCGATGATGGTGAGCGTCACATTCGCCCTGAAGATGGCGATCCCATCGAAATTGAAGAATAATTTAAAGCCCAATTCAATATTGGGCATTTTTAATATTTTAGAATTTCTAGTCAAACAGCACGGTACGTTCAAGGCTATTTAATTATTATCATTAATGACTCAAAAAATTGAGAACTAAGCAATGAGTGTAGAAGTGGGTACATATATATTTATTGAATGATTAATTCTCGAATTGAAGAAAAACTATGAGTAATTATATTTCTACATTTACCAACAAAATCAAAAATAAAGCTGTTCCACCAGTCAATGATGTTCTGCTCGCATTTAAGACTTTGAAAAATGTACCGGGTGGATTAAAGCTATTATCAAAGATTGTTAGTCGAGTTGCTCCATATTTTCAGACTGTAAATCCAATGATTCAAAAATTAGATTTGAACCTGTGCGAAGCCTCAATCAAAAAAAATAAATCAATCGAAAATCATATCGGGACTGTACACGTTATTGCCATATGTAATGGGCTGGAATTTGTCATGGGTGTATTAGCTGAAGCATCAGTACCTCAACATTTAAGATGGTTACCTAAAGGTATGAACGTAAATTATGTAGCGAAGGCAGATTCTGATATTAAGTTAGTGGCAACAATTGATGACGAGTGGAAAGTTGGAGATATGCAAGTAAAAGTTAATGCTTATAGAGCGGATGGGCAGCCTGTAGTTCAAGGGTATATTACGCTTTGGGTTACAGAGAAAAAGTAAATAACAGGGCATTAAATGCAAAAAATATTGGATTATCTCCGCAAATTTTTTACTGCTAAGCCTCAGCAAGATGCAGCAGTGGATCAGATTGCTACAGCAACTGATTATGGTGATGAATTGATAGGTGTCGCTGTTGATGAGATGTCTCTTAGTTTAGAAGGTGTAAACCTAATTTGTAATTTTGAAGGATTAAAACTTAGTGCTTATGACGATGGTACTGGGGTATGGACTATTGGATATGGCACGACGCGATATCCTAATGGCCAGCGTGTAAGTGAAGGAGACCGATGCACACTTGAACAGGCTAAAGCTTATATGCAGCATGATTTAAAGATATTTGAGCGCGCAGTAAATAGTGTTGTAAAAGTGCCTTTAAAACAGAATCAATTCGATGCATTAGTCTCTTTAGCTTATAACATTGGAGTTGGGGCTTTTAAAAATTCGACCTTACTCAAAAATTTAAATTTAGGTGATTATAAAGAGGCTGGAAACCAGTTTGATGTCTGGGTCAATGCTGGTGGTAAGCGGTTGCAGGGGCTAGTGAATCGCCGAGCAATCGAAAAGAAATTATTTTTATCGCCAAAATAGTGCTTTCAATTTTTATTAAACTTTGTCAAAAATTCATTAAAAGCCCCAAATAATTAGGGCTTTTTCATGTTAGGAAGAAAATAGATTAACTTTTATCACCTAAAGTGATTCTAAGCCGGTTTAAAGCCCCCATGAGCGAAATGCTGGTCGTTAACTCTACAATCTCTCTTTCACTAAAATATTCAGCTAAATGAGCTTTTACAGTTTCAATTTTGTCAGATAGAAAAGTGACTGCCTCCGCAAGTTCAAGAGCAAGGTGCTGCTTCTTTGAAAAGGCATTCGAATGTTTATAGCCCGGAATTTTATCAATCACTTCTTGGCTTACTCCCATATCTCTTAATTCCTGAGCATGAAAAGCGCAGCAGTAAGCACAGCCGTTGATTTGGGACACATACAACTCAGCTAAAGCAATGATTTGAGGGTCGATGCCTGAGGTGCGGATAGATGCATGTGCTGAGTACAAATGATTAATCGTTTTTTTAGCAACTTCTTTATATTCCATAATATAGGCCAGTCTTTTGGTGATAAAAAACTATTATTTACCACTAGGTATAGATTGTAAATTAGGCACTATTTTGTTATATAGGTATATTTTTTATACCTAATTAAATAATGAAAGATAATATTTCTGGCTGTTCTGTAGAAGAGGCAATGACAGTATTGGGTGGCCGCTGGAGAATGTTAATTATTTCATTTCTCATCGAAAGACCTATGCGCTTTAATGAACTCAGACGCGCAATACCTAATATTTCTCAAAGAATGTTAACTTTAGAGTTGCGTTTTCTTGAAGAAGAAGGGTTTATTAACAGAGAGGTTTTTGCGGAAGTTCCTGTTAAGGTTGAATACTCACTAACCGAAGATGGCAAGAAATTAAACGGTTTAGTTGATGTGCTAAAAGAAGTAGGCACTTGGCTAAAAGTAAGATAAGGCTAGTTAATTTTATAGTTTGATTTACGTTGTTTCAGATCGCATGTCATCATTTTGTTAGGATCATTTATACAAATTTTAGGCATAAAAAAAGCCTGATGCTACGAATCAGGCTTCAGTATTCATCGACAATAGGAGTTGATGAACAAGACCAATCTAACAGACCTGATCTATAAAGGCAAACCAATGGCCGACCAGACAGTTCATATAAGTATAAGTTTTCTCAAATTTTAGGCATTAAAAAAGCCCTTGCTCGAAAGCGAAGGGCTTAGTCGTTCATTGATCTAGCAATGAACTATATAAGGCTCATCTCATACTAAGTTTAGTATATCTGAAATTGAAGTAACAAAGAAGAAAACATTCTAAATATCTTCATCACTCTATTTAAACTCAATTTATTCATTCCTATAGCAACTTACATGTTTGATAAATCAATACACAAAATTTGCACTTTGCATTTTTGAAGGCATGTTATTTGTGTGTAGCCCTCATTGGATCGGTTTAGGGAATAAACAATAGCCGTCTATAGATTATTCGAAATAAAGTTTTGTATGAATCAATTGAAGAGTGAGGTCGCTAGAGGGAAGTAATGAAGTAGAGATGAATTTGATTAGATTAGAAGAGCTTTCATTGATCAGTAATGCTGTTTTGACTCCCCAATTAAATAATTGGCCGTGTGTACGATCTGAAAATATGCGTGATGCTTCCTATAACAAGCCTAGAGATAACTTTTCGGAACAATCTGATAAGAAATTTTGTAAAAAATGGCTTAAACAACAAAAGAAAATACTTAAAAGTATTCCGAGTAATGCTGTTTTACTCAGCAGGAAAGATCCTATTTAGATTAGGTTTAAGGTACGTTTATAAAAAATGCATTACAAGGATGAGCATCTGTTTTACAAAAAATCTAGTTTTAACCAAATATACACACTTAAACAATTAGTTAAAAAAGTTTCAGTAATCTAGCCCGATAGCATGTTAAGTTTTTCTCAATCATAAAAATTTAGAAAGGATTAAAACATGAAATTTTCCTACCTAGATCTTGCCGGAAATAATGTTGAAGTAGAATGTGAAAGTTATACTCATATACCCTCAGGAACAGCAGCAAAATCTACAGAAGGGGGTAATTATCATCTTAATGAAAACTTCAGTTTCTTTAAGAAAACTGAAGCTGATTCTATGCCTATCTATCGATTTGCTATTGACCGTAATTCTAATGTTTTTAATAGTGATGAGCTTCCAGCATTAGCTCAAATTGGTACAGACTGGAAAAATTTAGATTAAATTTTTATTCAAAATAAAACCCTCAGTTGAGGGTTCTATATTATTTCTATGAGTTATTTCTTTTTAAATACAAGCAATAAGCCTAGTAAAATTGCAATCATTCCAATTAAACCTGCCAGAGGTAATGTATTTTTTAAAATTAGAAAATCTAAGAGCGCAGTAACAATGGGAACCAAATAGAACAGGCTTGTCACGTTGACAATATTGCCCTGACTTAAAAGTCGGTAAAGTAAAAGCTGCGCAACTACAGAAATTAAAATTCCTAGAAATAAGACAGAAATAATCAGTTGTGAATTCCACGTTATTTCAAAATGTTCAAAGGGAACTATAAATAGGCAAACTACAAGGCTAACTACATATTGTAGTGGTAAGACATCTGTCGGAGCCTGTTGAATGTTCTTTTGCATAATGGCCCCAAAGGTTATACAGATCAGGGCAGCCAAGGCAAAGAATATGCCGATTGGCGCAATAAACGACATTGTTAGGCTTTTCCAGACTAAAAGAATGAGTCCAGCTAAAGCAATGAGTAAACCGAAAAACCTTTCTTTTTGTAAACTCTTTTCTAAAAGGCAGAGCGTTAAAATAGGTTGTATTCCCATAATTGTGGCCATCAAACCAGGCGTGACCCCATGAGCCATTGCTTTAAAATAGCAGATTGAATAACCTGCGATCAGGAGTAATCCAGTCAGTAAAACTTGCTTACGGGTTCCATGCTTGGGTAACAGTCGTTTTCTAAAAATAGCCAGTAGCGACAGAGCAATTAAAGCAGTTGAAAAGCGCAGAATTAATAATGCTATGGGTGAGGCACTATCGAGTCCCCAACGAGTAAAAATTGCAGCACTTCCCCAAAGTAAAACGAAAATAGATGTCGCACTTTGTGATGCAAGCATCTGTTTATTTAGGCGCATAAAACCTCCTCCTAGTGCGTAATACCTAAGAAATACGAAGTGATGAAATTGTTAGTCAGCGTCGCTATTAACGTGTTATTCAGACATTAATCAATTCACGGATAGCTTCTTTTAGAAAAATGAATTGTTTTAACTTCTTCTAATTTCAGTATGGGAGAGAGAATAGATAAAGAAAAGCGCATAATTCTTTTATATACTATTTGAAAATCGAATAGATAAATCGTAATGAATATAAAAAACTTACAGATTGATTGGTTAAAGTGTTTTGTCACAGTCGTTGATACAGGCTCATTGTCGAATGCAGCACCTGAGTTATATCGCTCTCAGTCTGCGGTTAGCATGCAACTGAAAAAACTAGAAGAAGCGCTGCATTGCCAACTTTTAATACGAACACATCGACAAATTGAATTAACGTCGCAAGGACAGTTACTCTTAGGTTATGCACGCCGAATTCTCGACTTACATGCTGAAGCTCAAATGGCATTTCACGGAGATGAATTAAAGGGCCGTATACGTCTTGGTGTACCTGATGACTATGCTGCTAAATATTTAACGCCCGTACTTAAACGTTTTGCACCCCGTTACGGAGGGGTTGAAATTGAATTGATTTGTGAACAGTCGACTTCTTTAATTCCACGAGTAGAAAGTGGTGATATAGACTTGGCATTAATTTCAAGAGATAACGCTCGTCAAGGGACACTGTTATTTCATGAACCAATGGTATGGGTTGGATCTCCACAATTTGAACTCTGGCGAGAAGATCCGCTTCCAATTGCAGTTTACGAAAGTACCAGCCAAGCCAAAAAGAGTGCTATTCATTCTTTAGCATTACAAGGACGCCGTTACCGTGTTGTGTACAACAGTTCAAGTTTGGCTGGTCAGATTGCAGCAGTTGAAAGCGGTTTAGCTATCGCTGTGTTCACACAATGCAGTGCACCTGAGCATTTAACCATATTAGGTGCAGATCATGGACTTGGGCCATTAGAGCCTATGGAGGCTGCTGTTTATCGGAGTAGATCTTCTTTAGAGTCAAAAGCTGTAGACCACCTATATGAATTACTCATTAAAACGCTCAGACACTCAGTTAATGTTTAATGTTCAAATCTTAAGTCGATATTTCAAGGTCAAACTAAAGCGCTTTACATTTTTGCGTTAAATCTACAAAAAAGCCTAGAAACCTATGCTGATCGTAAAACTAATAAAAAGTATTTATTAACTCACTATCTGAATAATTCATGAGGTGAAATATGACAAAAATTATGGCTACCTTAGGTTTAGCTGCCATTATTTCTTTAAGTGTGAGTGCCTGCCAAGGTGAAAATGACACAAAGCAGCAAGATAAAACGACTACTCCTCATTCAATGGACAAAGATTCATAATCCAGATGAATTTCGAAACCCATCGGAAGATGGGTTTTTTTATATCTTTTTATTTTAAACTTAAAGTGTGATTTGTAACTCGAAATATTTATTTTTAATGGCACTGTTCAAAATATGTTGACTAATATACTTGGTTTTAAATATATTTAATTCAACAGGAATCACTTTAAATATAACTCTATATTTAAAGTGAATTGGTTACACCATCAGATCAGAAATTTAACCTTTAAATTTGATTATAAAAATATTAATTAATCAAGGAGGTAAGTATGGACGCTAAATTTCATTCTGAAAATGAATATGGTTTTATTCTAGACATTTTGAACACTTATATGGTGATAAAGAAGACATTAAAAGATGATCATTATCCTTATGATTCATTTGGTTATCTTCTTGCTCTTTATCAACCACTCAAAGTTTATATCCCTCAGCTTCCTCATCCAAAAATTTATATTGAGATTGGTGGAATTTCATATGACAGAATGATTGTTGGGCAAACAGAGGATGAGTCAGAAGCCATAAATATTTTATTGAATTTAGGCCAACTTGTTGCTTAACAATTAAATGATATTTTAATGCTGAGTTTAATTTACTTAAGAAACACGCTTTCTTAAGTAAATTCATGACAAAACTAAAGACTATAAAATTGTTTATGGAAAAGAGAACCTAAAGAAATTATTTGGTGTTTCTACATGACATGATTAAAGAAACTCTCTTATAAGATACAAAAAACCACAAAACCTAAATCTATAACTTTAAAAGAATTTGTTTATATAACTAAGAACATTAAAATTAGGTCATGGTAATGAAAAAAATATTCTTAGCAACTTTCACTGGGTTGGCTTTATTGGGTAGTAATGCGGTATTAGCTAAACCCGATGCTACATTAATAAAAGAAGCGACAAAAAATGTAGTCACAGTGTCTAAAGCAAAAACTTTGGCTGATGAATCTGGAGTAACTTTGACGGGTACGATCGTAAAGCATATTGCTGGTGATCATTTCGAGTTTAAAGATGCTACGGGTTCGATTGTAATTGATATTGATGATGACTTGTGGAAGCCTCTACAACTAAAAGCTGGCGATAAAGTGCGTGTTGTAGGAGAGGTGGATACACATCGAGTTAAGCCTACCGATATTGAAGTTTTTAAGATTGAGCGTATTAAATAAAACTAGATTATTTATATTAATATTGTTCAAAGCAAACAAAAAAGAAAACTCCTATTTTAGGAGTTTTCTTTTGAAAGACGATAACTTTTTATTATTGCGTTGAATTAAATGCCTCATGATAGCTTACATAGCCTTTAGCAAAATGACCTGAGAAGCTTAAGGCTTGGAAATACTCGCTCGGTACATCAGGTAAAATTAACTCAGGATAGTTTTTAAAACCAAAGCGGCTGTAATAGTTGGGATCACCTAATAAAACACATCCTTTTGCACCTAAGTTTTTTAATTTTTCTAGTGATTTATTCATCAGAAGGGAACCAATACCCAGCCCCTGTTTATGTGGGTGAACGGA
Organism: Acinetobacter sp. NIPH 542; assembly: GCF_000369825.1. Lineage (NCBI taxonomy): Bacteria > Pseudomonadati > Pseudomonadota > Gammaproteobacteria > Moraxellales > Moraxellaceae > Acinetobacter > Acinetobacter sp. NIPH 542. Next base: position 1,817,895 of record NZ_KB850206.1, on the reverse strand, counting down.
AATAGGGCCTAAACCATACCAACCTATTTCTCCTGAACTGATTTGAACTGGAGAAATAGCAACATGTCCAATAATAGAACCATCTTCAACTGCCACGAGAGAAATAGTCAGTTGTCCGTGGTTTCTTAAACTATTCACAATAAAATGTTCGGTATGACTCGTGTGCTCGGCATTTTGAAAAGCTACTTTAGTTAGGTTTTCGATGGCTTCTATATCTTCAACTTGTTCATCACGAATAATAATATTCATTAAAAATTCTTCCAGATTTATTGATTAGCTATACGATATAACTTTTTAGATAAGCTCCCTTCGTTGGTTTTTATTGAAATGTCTATGAACGAAAAATAAATGTCTAGTTAGATTCTAATTTAAATAACTCAAGCATAACAGCTAGTCAAATAAGATTAATTCCATGTGGTTATTTTACCATTCGTTAAATTGTTTTTAATTTTTATTATGTCATTCGTCAGAAAAATTGGATAACTATTTCATGTAATTAATGAGATAAATTGATGGATTTATCTAAATCAATTTCGGTTAAAAATTATACCGATTGATAAAAAAGGCAACTTGGCTATATTCCATATCTATATTGCAAAATCAGCAATATATTTCTAGGATGGAATAAAAATGAAAAAAAGAGTAATAAAAATAGCAATATTGAGTTCATTATCTGTAATCACAAGCATGAGTTATGCGCAGGAATTTAAAAGATTCTCTGTCTCTGCTGGTTGGCTACATGTAATGCCACAGGGTAAAGCTAATCCATTTAATATTAATACCGCTGTTAAAAATGGAACAGAAGCTAAAGTCGGCACTATTTCAACAACCAGTTTTTTAAATTCTATTGATCCCAATGCCACTATGACTGATATGGGGGGAGAGGTTTGGAATTTAAAAGAAACCCTTACAGAGTTTCTAGCCCAACCCGAAATCCAAGATCAACTTACCGATGGTAAGGGTAATATTCTAGCTGAAGTTGCTGGTACAGCACGAATTGAGGGATTGGAAAATTGGCAACAGCAAGATGCGGGACTAGAAGTCGATGATGTAGACACATTAGGTTTAACATTTAACTATTATCTGAATGACAATGTGTCTTTACAATTTATTGGCGGAATTCCGCCTAAAGTTGATGTTAAAGGAAAAGGAGAGATCCTAGCGCCATTAAGTGGAGTCGCAATGTCTCCTAATGACTTAGTGAAATACCTTTTCCCTGATGGCTTTACTTTAGGTCAGGCGATTCCGATTACTAACTTAGGCAATAAATCTAAAGCTGCATCTATTCGCGCATGGACGCCAACCATAGAAGCACAATATCAGTTTGGTAAAAGTGGGATAAATAAGTTTAGACCCTATGTTGGAGTGGGTTTAATGTATGCTCATTTTAATGATATTAAACTCAATGATGGAATTCGTTCTGATTTAGTGTCCGCAGGCCATATGATCCAAAATGTGTTAGATGGCAAAGCTGGAGCGGCTTTAGACCGAAAAGAATCGAGTGGAAAAATGGTCGTTGATGTCGATGCAGATGATGCTATAGCGCCTATTTTTACTGCTGGTTTTACCTATGATTTTAATGATTCATGGTATACGGTAGCTTCTGTGTCTTATGCAAAGTTAAGCAACAATGCCCAAATTGATGTCGTCAATCAAAATACGGGGACTCGCTTAATACATGCCACAACAAAAGTTGATATTGACCCACTGATTACCTATTTAGGGGTAGGTTATCGATTCTAATATTCTCTAAAGAAGGGTATCTCGGAGTTAATCATATTTAAACTTTGAGATACCTTATTTGTTACTAATTATAAAAAACAACTATTACTTGTTAAACTCATACATAAAGTAAAATTTTATAAAAAATATTTTTAATATAATAATTTAAAATATTTTTGAGGATTAGAAATTGAAAAAAATCATTAAAACTTTATTATTATCTACCCTAATTTCAACTGCATCATTCACAGTTTTAGCTAAAAATGTTGAGCAAAAAGTTAATTTTTTACAAGGTTCAACTCATACCACATTAACTGGGAAATTTCAGGGTTATGATGATGTGCGATATAGAGTTTATGCAAAGAATGGTCAAATATTGAAATTCAATATTAATAGTCTTGGTAATTTAGCCTATGTTAATATTTTTGCCCCAGGTAAAAAGCCCGGTAAGGATAAGGCATTATTAATTGGTTCAACTGTGGGATCTAAAGGAGAACTTACTTTACCAGTCGATGGTGATTATATTGTTCAGGTTTATCAAATGCGTAATAGTGCTCGTAAAAATAAAACTGTGAAATATAGTTTAGATATTGAAATATTAAATAAAGTAAAAAAATAATGGTTGCTAGAATTTACTAGCTCTCAAAAGAGAACTAGTAAATTTGAAAAAGATATCAATAAAGATTAATCGCCTAAAGAAAAAGACTCATGAATAGCACAACTTTCAACAAAAGTTTGATCATGTGAAATGAGCAATACAGCGCCTTCATAGCTTTGAATAGCAGTAGCTAATAGTTCTCTAGATTCAATATCTAAATGATTTTCTGGTTCATCTAATAACAAGAGTTCAGGGGTAGGATGTATCTGGCTAAGCGCTAATAAGGCTACTTTGAGTTTTTCACCACCACTGAGCTGAGATAAAAGTTGTGTACCTTTATCACCTCGAATTCGAAGTTGACCTAATAGATTTCGCCATTCTAGTTCTGAAAGCTCACTATTCATGTGGCTTAGATTTTCAATCACCGTCATTTCATCACATAAAAAGCTAAAGTTTTGGTCCAGATAAAAGCACTCTACAGATAAGTGAATGCTGTCACATGGCTGTTTGTTTTGAGCTTGAATTGCTTTGAATAGTGTCGATTTACCAATACCATTTTGACCCGTTATGTGAATTTTTTCGGCTGCCTGTACAGCTAAATCTATGGGTTTTTGCGTTCCATATTTCAGTTTAAGTTTTTTAATGCGAAGGATTTCTCCAGATTTCTTATGAAAAGTAGGGAAGACAAACTGTTGTGGCTTGACGGTTTCAAGACGCTTTTTTTTGTCTGTTAAATCATTTTGACTGTTCGAAATTTGTCGTTGGTGCTGAGACTGTATGGCAGCAATACTTTGGCCTGCTTGTTCCTTCTTAAAATCGAGCAAAATTTTGGCTTGAGAATTTGATTCGCGTAATTTATTTCCAGCACGTTCACGTTTGTGAGCTTTCATTAATACTTCATGCTGCTTTTGCTTCATGTGTTTAACGTCGCGTTGGCCTTGTTGAACAGATTGCTCTAAAGCTGCAACATGAGTTTGGTACTGGTCATAAAATTTTTCATAGTTTCCAGTTGTGTGATGTAAACCATGTTCATTCAAATGATAAATATGATCTACTTCATTCAGCAAACTACGATCATGACTAATAATAAGCGCACCTGCTGGGTGTTTCCTCAAATGATCAATTAACCATTTTCTAGATTCCTGATCTAGATGATTACTAGGTTCATCAAGCAGCAAGTAATGATCTGATTTTAGAAATAAACAGCTTAATGCCAATTTAGTTTTTTGACCTTCGCTTAGATTTTTCACTGGAAAGTCTAAATCTGTTGGTAAACCCGCAGACTCCAATAAATTATTCCATAAGATGGGGAGGTCCCATTTACCTTCTAACAAATCATAATCATCGAAGTTGGCTACACCTTGCTCAACTCTTTTAAAAGCGTGATAAACATCTAAGATATCTAATGCTTCGGCAATGGTCTGTGCTGCTAAACGATGCAACTGAGCTAAATATGCATGCTTTACATGCCAAGATATTTGCCCAGACGTCAGAATTGAATCTGATTTAAGTGTCTGATTTAACATTTGCATAAGCAAAGATTTACCTTGACCATTACGGCCAATTAAAGCAGATACTTGATGCGATTCAAGGCTAAAATTTAGTTGTTGAAACATGTCCTTAGATGGAAATTCTAAAGAGAGTTGTGATATTACACATGCCTGCTGAGTCATAAAAAACCTCATAAATACAGGATGTACAAAATAGGAAAAGTAGTTTTAAGCAGAGACGTTAAATCACAAAAAAATAGTCTATTTTGCACATCAAAAAAAAGAAAAATTGATGAGAAAAAAGACTTACTTCATTGGCGTGACTCACGAAATTGGAAGAATAAGAAACTATTCTAGCTGGGTTTTTGATTAGTGTAAAATTTATGCAATCTATTTTATTAAAAAACCCAATCGTTGGATTGGGTTTTTTGCATCTAAAAAGTTTATTCTTTTACAACCAATACCTGAATTTTGGTACTGTTTAAAACATCTTGAGCAAAGCTACCCAAAATAAGTTTTTGGAAGCCTTTGCGACCATGAGAGCCAATCACAATCAAATCGGAACCCAAGTCTTCTACAGCTTTCAAAATACCGTCTGAAGAGATTTCACCTTGGATGATTTGAGTTTCGGCATCAATACCTTCTTCAGCACATAAAGCTTTTACTGTTGCGAGTGTTTTTTCTGCATTTGCTCGTGCTTCAACAAAATAATCTTTTACAACAGGTGAGATGTAATAAAAATCTACACCGCTAAAAGGATCTACCGCAACTAAGCTAATAGCGGTCAATTTGCTCCCAAAAGCTTTTGCAATATGAGCTGCTTGTCTTGCTGCCGCTAACGAAATTTCCGAACCATCGACTGGTACAATAATATGTTGGTAATTCATAATGTTATTCCTCTTATTTACAGTTGTTATATGTATGAAGCATTTATTAATTAAAGATTAACATATTTCATTCACGGTAAACATCTATTCGGCCATAGGAAAGAAAAATTAAATAAATTTATTTTAAATCATGGTTTTGTGTTTATTTTTCTATTGGTTGAGATGGCGTTTAGGTGGCATTGCTAAATAATCGATAATTTTTACATGAAAATTACAAAAAATTACTGTTCATATTTCTGTCATATAGAAAACGTATAACAAAATAGTGAATTAAGGGGAGAGTGAGGAAGATGGCTGATTTAACAGCAAAGAAAGTTAATAAACTTATTGAAGAGTTCCGTCAAACAGGTAAAGAACCCGAAAAGTTAGTTATTGGCTATAAAACTTATGCCAGACTGATGACCGAAGATAAATTTGCAGAAAAAGTTGTCCCTTCACTTGAAGATTCAAAAGAACGCTTATATAAAAATCTAAAAATTAAACTCGTCACTGAGAAACATTACTTTGAAATTAAATAAAAAATTATGTGAACTACATCACTTGTTATTAAAACAAAGTAACACTAAATATGTTTAATAACATGATTATTGTATGATGATACAAATTAATAGTGTAGCCAACATTTGAAAACAGCAATCGTTTATAAACTCGATAGAATAAATTGCTTTTATTTTAAGTAGTGGAATAAATTGAAATGCCGACATTCAGTGTAATTATATTTTATGTTTTAGCTATATTAGGCAGTGTAGCTATTGTTTATGGAGTAATCAGTTTAAGTGTTTTTTTAATTGTTATTGGATTAGCTCTATTATTTGCAGCATTATTATTAAAGAAAGAGTTTAAATTAGATATTTTATTTTGGAAATAAATATAATGTGAGTTTGTATTTTAATTTCCTGTAAAATTGTCCAATAGAACTGAAATGAAAAAATTCAGTTCTAAAAATATTAGTTTTTTGATGAATATTTATGCAATAACGTTTTTTTTGATCGGAATTATTACAATAAAATATAAAAGTAGAATATTTTAAATTTATTTAAGTATTTAAAAATAAAAAAGTTTCATTTAGGATGAAAGTAAAATTGTAAAAGCGTTTTTAGCGATTAAACAATAACAAAGCGAGGTGAGCATGACTTATAAGTATGAGTATGCAGGGTTCTGGTTAAGATTTGGTGCAATGATCATTGATACTCTTATTCTTTTTTTGGCTGTTATTCCTGCAGCATGGATTTTTTATCAAGGGGATTACGACTTAGTCTTTGCCACAGGTTTAAGTACTAAGCCACAAAATTATTGGTTCGATTTGATTGTGAACTATGCATTTCCTTTATTGTATTCAGTTTTATGTTGGCTGTATTTTGCAGGAACGCCGGGTAAACGATTGATGCGATTAAAAGTTTTAGATGAAAAAACAGGTAATAAGTTAACAGTCACGCAGAGTATCATTCGATATGTTGGCTATATTCCGTCAATTTTAGTGTTTGGTATTGGTCTTTTTTGGGTCGCATTTGATGCTAAAAAACAAGGCTGGCATGACAAAATGGCGAAGTCAGTTGTAGTGAGAGAGCTATGAAAATAAAAAAATTACAAAAAAAATCTTGAGCATTGCAAAGTAATACATATACTTGCCGCGAGTTTATTTAATGGAGATCCTAAATGGGTAGTTGTTCGAGGTTAGAGTTTAATTATCAATTAAACCAAAGCCAATACTGAGCAAGATAACCTTTAGGAGGAGCTATCTTGCAATGAGATAGCTTTGTTAAAAATTAGATTAAACCTATACAAAATACTTTATTTTTAATTAAGTACTTCAAGCACTTATCTGTTTAGTTTCTCACTAGAAATGGGGAGAAGCCAATGTTCTTATATGCTTCCACACACTGCTATAACTACCAGATCTCAATTTTGGTAAACAATTCGTCTCATACTATTCAAAGCATTAGAGCCATGTTCAAGCTTGTGACATTCCGTCAGCGTTGGTTTGGCTTTGGATTGATTTTCTCGTCTTCATCGTAAGTCTACGAACCCCTATTCCTCTCTAAATTTAAAATTTTACAAGACTTTATTTTTCAATAAGGTCGAGAGCTTTGTACGCCTAAAAAATGGAGGATTTCGTGATGAAATTCTGGCAACGACTCTTCACAGCATTTTTACAAAGATTTCATTTGATGCGTTTTTTTGGTCGTAATCGATCTTTTAAAGAATTACATCAATCTAGCTATGCCCAAGAAATTAGCAAAAATTTATCTATGCGCCTACTTAATGCCTCTAGAGCTGAAACGAATGATTTACTAAAACAATTCGACACTCAGTTCACAGGGCTTACTGAAGAACAAGCGTACATACAGCAAAGAGCGGTTGGTTTAAATGAAATTACCCATGAAAAACCATTAACTTGGTGGCAGCATATTTGGTATTGCTATCGTAATCCATTTAATATTTTGCTTAGTCTTTTGGCACTAATTGCTTTTTTCACCGATGATTTAACTGGTTCAACCATTATTAGTGTCATGGTAATTCTTTCAACACTACTTCGTTATTGGCAAGAAGCAAAATCAAATCAAGCTGCGGATGCTTTAAAGGCAATGGTGAGTAATACAGCCACGGTACTGCGCCACCAAGTGAGTGCTGATGATTTAGAGCTAATGCAGCAGCGCTATGGTATTGACATTCAAAATCAGTCCAATCACCAATTTGAAATGCCAATTCAATATTTGGTTCCAGGTGATGTGATTTTATTATCTGCGGGCGACATGATTCCTGCCGATTGCAGAATTTTAAATGCTAAAGACTTATTTGTTTCTCAAGCTGCAATGACTGGTGAATCAATGCCCGTAGAGAAATTTTCTTTGCAGAAAAACCTCGGAGAAACTAGCGCTCTAGAGCTAGATAACATTGTATTTATGGGGACCAATATTGTTTCTGGTTCGGCTCAAGCAGTCGTTTTAAATACAGGAATCCAAACATATTTTGGTGCATTGGCTCATCGAGTTACTGCTAATGATCGGAGTACTACAGCATTTCAAATGGGTGTCAACAAAGTAAGTTGGTTACTCATTCGTTTTATGCTGGTGATGGCACCTGTTGTACTTTTCATTAATGGATTCACCAAAGGTGACTGGACAGAGGCATTTCTATTTGCACTATCAGTTGCTGTAGGCCTAACTCCAGAAATGCTACCGATGATTGTCACTTCAACATTAGCAAAAGGTGCGGTTTTCTTATCTAAAAAGAAAGTGATTGTTAAACGTCTAGATGCCATCCAAAACTTTGGAGCAATGGATGTTCTATGTACGGATAAAACTGGAACACTGACTCAAGATAAAATCTTTTTATCTCAACATATTGATGTTCATGGTGAGAAATCAGACTTTGTACTTATGCAGGCATTTTTAAACAGTCACTATCAAACTGGTTTAAAAAATTTGCTTGATGTGGCTGTTTTAGAAGCTGTTGATGATCAGATCAAAACTCAAAAGTTACGTTACAAGAAGTTAGATGAAGTTCCTTTTGATTTCGATCGCCGCCGTATGTCGGTTGTTGTACAAACGCCTCAAGAAAAAGTTCGTATGATTACCAAAGGCGCGGTTGAGGAAATGTTAAAAGTTTGTCGTTATGTTGAGGTGAATGGCAAAGTAGAGCCTTTAACAGAACAACGTGAAGTGGCAATTGAAGCATTAACTCAACGTTATAATCGTGATGGTCTAAGAGTCGTTGCTGTAGCGTATCGTGAGTTTGATTTTGATAATAATCAGGAAAATTATTCGGTTGTTGATGAAAGTGATTTGATTTTAATTGGCTATGTTACTTTTCTTGATCCACCTAAAGAATCTGCTAGAGAAGCGGTAGAGAGTTTGCATGCTCATGGTGTAACCGTAAAAGTGCTTACGGGTGATAATGAGTTTGTAACTCAAAAAGTGTGCCGAGAAATTGGTCTGAATTATGCTCAAGTTCTATTGGGTGGCGTAATTGAAACCTTAACTGATGAACAGCTCAAAAGAGCCGTAGAGCAATACCACATTTTTGTGAAGTTAAGTCCGGTACACAAAGAACGTATTGTTGAGCAGTTAAAAGCAAATGGTCATGTGGTTGGCTTCTTAGGAGATGGTATTAATGATGCCGCTGCTATACGTGCTGCTGATATCGGTATTTCTGTAGACACTGCAGTGGATATTGCTAAAGAGTCGGCTGATTTAATCTTGCTTGAAAAAAGTTTGATGGTGCTTGAAAAAGGTGTAATTGAAGGGCGTAGAACTTTTGCCAATATGCTTAAATATATCAAAATGACGGCTAGCTCAAATTTTGGTAATGTTTTTTCGGTATTAATTGCGAGTGCTTTTATTCCATTTTTACCAATGCTGCCTATTCATTTGCTGATTCAGAACTTGCTTTATGATGTTTCACAAATTGCAATTCCTTTTGACAACGTTGATGACGAGTTAATTGCAAAACCACAGCGTTGGCAGCCTGAAGAAGTTGGCCATTTTATGGTAGTTTTTGGACCAATTAGCTCAATTTTTGACATTATTACTTTTTGTCTCATGTGGTTTGTCTTTTCAGCAAATACCCCTGAACATCAGACTTTGTTCCAGTCAGGTTGGTTTGTTGTTGGGTTACTCACACAGACATTAATTGTTCATATGATCCGTACTTCTAAGGTTCCATTTATTCAGAGTCGTGCTGCAACTCCATTGTTAGTAATGACTGCCGTAATTATGTGTATTGGTATTTTCCTACCAATGGGGCCTTTAGCAAGTTATTTAAAACTACAAGCCTTACCATTAAGTTATTTCTTATATTTGCCTTTAATTTTAATTGCTTATATGGGTATCACTCAATGGGTAAAAAAAATCTATATCCGCCGTTATGGCTGGCAATAAAATAATAGGTGCAAGATGAAGTTGCAATTTCTACAACATGCAGATTTATCTAATATTGTTGATACTTTAATTAGTCTCTCAGTTGCTTTTGTTTTAGGAGCATTAATTGGGTTTGAACGTCAGTATAGACAACGTACGGCTGGCCTTCGAACAAATGTTCTAGTCGCTGTAGGTGCAGCAATTTTTGTAGACATTGCAATTAATCTTACAGGAGCAGATGGAGCTGTTCGAGTAATTGCTTATGTGGTTTCGGGTATCGGTTTTTTGGGTGCAGGTGTCATTATGCGCCAAGAAGGCAACATCCATGGTTTAAATACCGCAGCGACTTTATGGTGTTCTGCGGCAGTGGGCGCTGCCGCGGGTTCCGATTTAATTATTGAAGCGATACTGGCAACAGCCTTTATTTTATCTGCCAATACGTTATTAAGACCGATTGTACATATAATTGACCGCCGTCCATTAGATGATGACTCAGAAGTTTTGCATGTGATTTATATTATTTGTGATCGTATTCAGAGCAAAGTGGTCATGGATGAATTGAACCTAACGTTGAAGCATCATAATTATCCTGCCAAAGATATTGATGTCACACCTTTTGGGGAGAAAGAAGTCGAAATAGAGGTAACCTTGATTGCGACTTCAATTGAAGCAGAAGAAGCGCAACATATCATTAATCACTTAAACGCTATGCCACAAATACGACAAGCTTTTTGGGATAAAAATACAATTAATTAACATTATTAGACTTTGCTCTTAACTGTTTAGGAAATTCTCTAAATGCTTAAAAGCAAAGTCTTTATTCTAAGTCTATTTTTTTACCTTCAATTTAAGTACGATAAATACAATAAGACCGACAATAAGTCCCCAAAAGGCTGAGCCAATACCAAAAAATTGAATGCCTGAAGCACTGCATAAGAAGGTAAATAATGCAGCTTCACGGTCTTCAACAGGGCCAAAGGCAAGCGCAATGTTATGGCTTATGGTACCAAGTAATGCGATGCCAGCTAAAGCTACAATAAAAATATGAGGAAAAGACATGAGCAAGCTTGTCAGTGTTGCTGCAAATAGTCCCATCAATACATAGAAAAAACCAGAGCTTATGCCAGCAATATAGCGTTTACTTGGGTCAGGATGAACCTGATCGTCAAGGCATACAGCTGCACTAATCGCAGCAATATTAACGCTATAGCAACCAAAAGGTGCAAGCAAAACTTGGGTTAAACCAGTCCAGCCAATCAGTTGGTTAACATGTGGTTTATAGCCATAACTTTTAATCATGGCAATACCGGGTAAATACTGCGAAGCCATACTAATCACAAAAAGAGGTAAGGCTAAGCCCAAAAGAGCCGACCAGCTAAAGACAGGATTAATCCAAACAGGTTTAGCCAAAGACCAGTGAAGCGTAGGTATATGAAAGTCTAAAAACACAGGGCAGAGCACAACACCAGCAAGAGCTGTGAACACGATGCTATAACGCGGCCATAATCTTTTTGTAATGATATAAATGACGAGTAAAGATAAAACGAATACCCAATCATTTTGCAAACTTGCGAAAAGTGAAATACCAAATTTAAGTAAAACGCCTGCAAGCATGGCACTGGTCAAGCTTTGCGGAATATAGGAAAGCGCTTTTTGAAAAATTCCAGAAAAACCTAAAATCGCTGTCAGTACACCAACCACTAAAAAAGCACCAATTGCTTCATTTATGCTATATCCACCACCAGTTGCAATAATTAAAGCGAGACCAGCGGTTGACCATGCAGTTGCTACAGGGTATTTAAATTTCCACGAAAGAATAAGTCCTGATAAACCAAGACCCAAACCTAAAGCCCAAAACCATGAGGTGATTTGTTCAGGTGAAGCACCTAAAGCTTGGGCAGCCTGAATCACTAAAATAGCCGAAACACTAATACCAATAAGAAAGGTAATGAAACCCGCGAATACGGCTGGAATAGAAAAATCTTGAAGAATCTTTTGCATAGCTAAATGTTCTAAATCCCTGAAAAATTAATATGTTTCTGCCTTTGTTTTCAGCTCGCTAAATCTAACAATTTTTTTAAAGAAGGTGCTTTCTATTTTTAGTCTAAAATGGAAATAATATTTTTAAAATATTGAATAATGATATTATTCCTTCCACAAATAACACTAAATTTGGAATATTGTTTTATGGAAGAGCAAGCTGAAAATTTATCACCACTCGAATTGAAAATTATGCGTGCATTACAAGAAAATGGACGCTTAAGTAATGCCGAATTGGCTAAGCTCGTAGGCATAAGTACGTCATCTTGTTGGAATCATACTCAGCGTCTTTTTAAGATTGGGGCAATTTTAGATGTACGCGCTAGGATCAATCCAAGCATGGTGCAGCGTGATACGGTGGTACTCGTTGGTGTGGTTTTAGACCGCTCAACCCCAGACAGCTTTCAGGCATTTGAACAAGCATCAGGTGATTTGGAAAATGTTTTAGAGTGCTATCTGGTGGCGGGAGAAGTCGATTATTTTCTAAAAATTCGTGTTAAAGATTTAGCTGCGTTTAACCGATTCCATAGTGAAAAGATTATTGCTTTACCTGGAGTAAGACAAGTCAGAACATTTTTTGTGCTCAATGAAGTTAAAACAGATGGCATGCTGGCATTTTAACAGCTCATCATGTTTTAACTTTATAGTGCAAAAATGGATAGGTAAAGATGATTAGATTGTTGAGGTTGCTAGTTTTAGACCGAATCCGAAGAATAAAATTCCGACTAAAAAAATACTACTCGCTGCAATTTTATGGTTTTGTTTAAAAAATGCTGAAAGTTTAATTCCAGAGAAGATTAATGCCGTTAAATAGCTAAAACTAATCATCTGCAAAATAACCGCTAAAATTAAAAAGCTTAGAGCGGGGTAGGCATAGTCGGGTTCAACAAATTGAACAAAGAAAGATAGGAAAAATAAAATCGCTTTAGGGTTGAGTAAACTAATACTGAGTGCTGTTTTATAAGGATGAACTTTATCTAAAGCAGGTAAATCAGCCATTTCTGGTTGTGGTTGATTACGTTGTTTCCAGCGTTGAATACTGCCTTGTAAGAGTTTAAAGCCTAAATAAGATAGGTAAAGTGCACCTGTTAATTTAAGAATAACAAATACCCATGGAAATGCTTTAAGTAGAGAGGCTGCTCCTAGTACGGTACACAGCATTAAAATGAGATCGCCAGTAAAAATACCTAATGCGCCCATATATCCAGTTTTAATGCCGTAACGTGAAGCAATTGACATCACATATAGAGAGTTGGGCCCTGGCAATAACACAATTAGGAATGTACCAATAATATATGTTGTTATATCTGTTATGCCGAACACGAGAAACCCAATAAAAAACCGATTTTTGCCATGATAACAAAAATCGGTGATTTTGTATGAAAAGTGCAGTTTTTTAAGGTTTAATTTCCGCATCAATTCCGAAAGATTGACGTAATAAAAAACTTAATTGGTCACGGGCTTTAATAAAGCCATCAACACCACCTTGTAAAAGTTGGAATGCCATTAAGTCATGATTAAGTTCATCTTTAAAACTTTGTTCATTTTGAGCTGGTCTAACAATAGCCTCTGCTTGCTTTGATTTAGTCGCATCAAGAGCTGCATCAACTGTACGTGTATCTTGCTCAAGCTGAGTAAGTAGACCAGGAGAGATCGTTAGCAAATCACATCCTGCAAGTCCAAGCACTTGATCAATGCTACGGAAGCTCGCACCCATCACTTGAGTTGGAATATTTTGCTGTTTGTAGTAAGTGTAGATTTTCTTAACTGAAACCACACCCGGGTCTTTTTCGATTGGGTAAGCGTCTACACCTTCGGCTTTTTTGTACCAGTCTAAAATACGGCCTACAAACGGAGAAATTAAAGTAACTTTTGCATCTGCACATGCCTGAGCTTGATGTAAACCGAAAAGGAGAGTGAGGTTACAAGCAATTCCTTCAGCTTCGAGTACTTTAGCAGCTTGAATACCTTCCCAAGTTGACGCAATTTTAATCAGAATACGTGACTGATCAATACCATAACCTTTGTAAAGTTCACATAATTCATGGGCTTTTTGAATGGTGGCTTCAATGTTGTATGAAAGGGCAGCATCAACTTCTGTAGAAACTCGGCCTTCAATGAGTTTTAAAATTTCTACGCCAAATTTTACAGTCAAAATATCAATGGTTCTTTCGATTAACTCATCGTTGCTATAGCCTTCTTCTTTGGCTTGATAATAAGCATCTTCAATCAGCTCTTTACTTTCAGGTTGTTCTGCTGCTGCCGTAATCAATGAAGGGTTTGTCGTCGCGTCTAATGGACGAAATTTACGAATTGCATCAAGGTCACTACTATCGGCAACAACGGTCGTTAATGTTTTTAATTGGTCAAGTGCTGTATGAGTCATTGATATTCAACATCTTCAGTAATAAATCTTATGTTTTCTTTTATAGCACAAAGTCTATTCATGCTGTCGATATATCAATTGTTATATTTCAAAGAAAAACGTTTAGGTTCTGCATCTCAATTGAAATAATTTTAAGGAACCTGTTGCATTCGTTGCTTACGGATATATTCAATTAGAAATCTGGCAGCCGCACCGAGTTCACTTTCACGGCTCCACACTAAGTCGACGTAATATTCAAATCTTGGGGTGAAATCTAATAAATCCAATACTTTAAGCTTGTTTTTTAGTTCGGGGTTTTCTTTAAACATTTCTTGAGGAAGAACACCCCAACCTAGATTGCGTAAAATCATTAAACAAGCAGAGTGGTGGTTGTCTGTACGCCAATAATGTTTCGAAAATAGCAATTCAGGTTTTAAAGTCTCATCTCGGCTTGCAACTACAATTTGTCGTGTAGTAAGGATTTGTTCATAAGAAACCTGATTTTGACTTGCGAGGGGATGGCTATTTGAAATAACCGGAATTAGAGCCTCACGTTTAAGTTCTACAAATTGTTCTCTGTTATCTAGGTGTTCGCGTTCAAACATCAGTGCAAGTTGGGCAGAGCCATCTAATAACATTTGAAGTGCATCTTCTTGAGGAGCAGACACAATATTAATTTGTAAGTCTGGAAAACGACTCTCTAAAAGACAAATATAGTCGGTCCAATTGGTGTGTAAAAGTTCAGAGACAATCACAAGAGTTAAATTGGCTTCTAACCCTGTACTTAACGCGTGAGCATGTTGTTTCCATTGATTCATCTCAATTAAAAGCTGAGATGTCTTTTCGTATAACACCCGTGCTTGGTCAGTAGGGACGGGTTCACGACCTTTACGGTCAAATAAAGTTAAGTCCAGATCAATTTCTAAGTTGGCAATAGACATGCTTACAGCCGAAGGAACTTTTCCAAGTTTACGTGCTGCTGCTGAAAAAGAGCCGGTTTCAATCACGGCCTGAAACATGAGTAGTTGTTCTTGATTAATATTCATCTGTCAAAAAAACTGAAAGAACCTGATTGGATTAATCAATATTATAAAAATAAAATGCACATTATCCAAGTTATTATTGAGTATTTAAAAATGTTGATTTCCAAGAGAAGGCTCATTCATGCAATCAGTTATGAAGGAATTTTATTGGTCATCATTGCGATTGCATTAAGCTTTATTTTTGATATGCCAATGGATGTAACCGGTACACTCGGTGTGTTTATGGCAGTTGTTTCTGTTTTCTGGAATATGATTTTTAACCACTATTTCGAAAAAGTAGAGCATAAATATAATTGGGAAAGAACGATCCCTGTACGGATTTTACATGCGATTGGTTTTGAAGGTGGCTTGTTGATTGCAACAGTACCGATGATTGCATATATGCTCCAGATGAGTGTCATTGATGCACTTATTTTAGATATTGGTTTAACTTTATGTATTTTGGTTTATACCTTTATTTTCCAGTGGTGTTATGACCATATCGAAGACAAATTTTTCCCTGATGCTAAAGCAGCATCACTTCATTAAAAATTAAGTTATTAAACTAAAAAAGCACCCATCAGGGTGCTTTTTTTTTAAAGGTGAATCGTAAAATTATTTCTCTACGATTGCTACAACGCCTTCACCACCTGCTGTACAGATCGAGATTAATGCACGACCTGAACCTTTTTGATTAATCAATTTAGCAGCAGTTGCCAAGATACGACCACCAGTTGCAGCAAATGGATGGCCTGCACCTAGAGATGAACCATTTACGTTCAGTTTAGAACGATCAATTGAACCTAAAGGTGCATCTAAACCAAGACGTTCTTTACAGAATTTTTCATCTTCCCAAGCTTTCAATGTAGATAACACTTGAGATGCAAATGCTTCATGAATTTCGTAGAAATCAAAATCTTGAAGTTTAAGGTTTGCACGCTTAAGCATACGAGGGACTGCATAAGCAGGAGCCATCAGTAAGCCTTCTTTAGGGCCATTTTTACCAATGAAGTCCACAGCCGCTGTTTCAGAGAAAGAAAGATAAGCTAAAACTTCATGACCGTTTTCTTTTGCCCATTCTTCAGAAGCAAGCAATACAACAGAAGCACCGTCAGTTAACGGAGTTGAGTTACCTGCTGTCATTGTTGCAGTTTCGCCTTTACCGAAAACTGGTTTTAATTTGGCAAGTTTTTCAACTGTACTGTCTGCACGTAAGTTGTTGTCACGGTTAAGACCTAAGAATGGAGTGATTAGGTCATCAAAGAAACCACGTTCATAAGCAGCAGCAAGTTTTTGATGGCTGCTTGCAGCTAACTCGTCTTGCGCTTCACGAGTAATACCCCATTCTAAAGCAGTAATTGCTTGGTGCTCACCCATTGAAAGGCCAGTACGTGGTTCACCATTGCTTGGCGCATCAAGTAGCTTTTTAAAATCAATTTTTGTTAATGCTTTAAGACGGTCTTTACCAGTCTTAGCAACATTGAGCTCAAGTAAAACTTTACGTAAGCCATCACCTACAGCAATCGGTGCGTCAGAAGTTGTATCTACACCACCTGCAATACCTACGTCGATTTGACCAAGTGCAATTTTGTTTGCAACAACAAAAGCTGCTTGTAAACCTGTACCACAAGCAATTTGAATGTCATAAGCAGGAGTTTCAGGAGCAAGATCTGTGCTCAATACAACTTCACGAGTCATGTTGAAGTCACGGCTATGTTTTAAAACAGCACCCGCAACGACTTCACCAATACGCTTACCTTGTAAGTTAAAGCGCTCAACCAAACCATTCAATGCTGCTGTCAGCATGTCAGAATTAGACGCTTTAAAATAAGCAGTATTTGAACGTGCAAATGGAATACGGTTGCCACCAATAATTGCAACGCGGCGAACAGTGTTTTGGCTCATGGTTTTATCCTGTTGAACAGAAGTTTTGGTTTTTGTTGCTTTTGGTGCTGCAGCTACATTATTAGAAGATGTAGATGGGGTTGCTGTAGCAGCGCTCTTATTACGAGGGCTACGTGCAGGTGCAGTCGTTGAACGAGTACGTGTCGTTTTTGGAGTATTAGTTGCTGCTTTAGGAGTTGTGCTGTTACGCTTAGCCGTGTTAGAAGCCGGCTTTGATGTATTTGACACTTTTTCCTCAGCAGAATTCTCGACTGCTGGATTTTCTTGAGTTGTCTTGCTCATAAGGCTTTTCCAAGCATATTAACGATATTCTTATAAGCTACATTAACACAATTCAAATAGACCTGTATTGACTAGAATGACATTGTAGATAGCATTCAGGTCAAGACATCCAAAGATGAACTCAAGTATGATTTGGAGTAACTCTAATGAACGACTGATTTCATATTGTTGCTATTCATCTCATAACATAATGAAGCCTGTCGTAGAAAATTCATTTCTTTGAGAGATAATAATCATGACTGATCAATACCAAGCATTTACACAATCTCCTATTGGTAAATTTGTTGTTAAAAATCTGGGTTTACCATCGCCAGTTGCATTAGAGCGTTTTGAAAGTGCTCAGCCAGTAGTGAATGGTGCAGTATTGGTTGGCGCAGCGCCGTCAAGTGTATTGTCTGGTGCGATTGCACAAGTACTTAGCAATATTCATGCTGACAGCTATGTAGGCAATAATGTTGCATTACAACAAGAAGCTGCAAAAGTTGGTTTAAATTTACGACCATTCAATGCAGGCGACAAAGAATCAAAATTCAAAGCAGTTGTATTTGATGCTTCTGGTATTCAAAACTCAGAACAGTTAAACGAACTTTATAAATTTTTTAACCCGATTGCACGTCAAGTTGCGACTTCTGGTCGAGTGATTGTGATTGGTACAACGCCTGAAACTGCAAAAACTGTAAAACAAGCGATTGCTCAGCGTGCACTTGAAGGCTTTATCAAATCTGTAGGTAAAGAATTTAAAAAGGGTATTACTGCTCAAGTTGTTTATGTTGACGAAGGTGCTGCTGCAAACCTTGAATCAACTTTACGTTTCTTGCTTTCTCCACGTTCAGCGTATGTATCTGGTCAAGTAATTCGTGTATCTAAAGCAGATGTAGTTGATGTTGATTGGGCAAAACCACTTGCTGGAAAAACTGCGTTAGTAACTGGTGCAAGCCGTGGTATTGGTGAAGCAATTGCACATGTGCTTGCACGTGATGGCGCTCATGTTATTTGTTTAGACGTACCACAACAACAAGCTGACCTTGACCGTGTAGCGGCTGACATTGGTGGTTCTACATTGGCAATTGACATTACTGCTGCTGATGCTGGTGAAAAAATTAAGGCTGCTGCGGCAAAACAAGGCGGTTTAGATATTATCGTTCATAATGCAGGTATTACTCGTGACAAAACTTTGGCAAACATGAAGCCAGAGCTTTGGGACTTAGTAATTAACATTAACTTGTCTGCTGCTGAACGTGTAAATGACTACTTGTTAGAAAACGATGGTCTAAATGCAAATGGCCGCATTGTTTGTGTATCATCAATTAGTGGTATTGCTGGTAACCTTGGTCAAACCAACTATGCTGCATCTAAAGCTGGTGTGATTGGTCTAGTGAAATTTACTGCACCTATCTTAAAAAATGGTATTACCATTAACGCAGTAGCACCTGGCTTCATCGAAACTCAAATGACTGCTGCGATTCCATTTGCAATTCGTGAAGCTGGTCGCCGTATGAACTCAATGCAACAAGGCGGTTTACCTGTTGATGTAGCAGAAACAATTGCATGGTTTGCATCAACTGCTTCTACAGGTGTAAACGGCAACGTTGTACGTGTGTGTGGTCAAAGCTTGTTGGGCGCTTAAGCACTTTTAGCTAAAAAGGGGTGCTTGTGCATCCCTTTTTTATTCAAGAATCTATAAATTATAAAAGGTTAGGTATGAATACTCGTCATTTTAGCCAGCTACCAAAAGCGGCATTAGCTTACCCAAAAGTGGTACAAGGTTTAATTTTTAAAAAGCCGAAAGGTCCAAAAATCTTACCGCAAGTTGAATATGTGGTAGATACTCTAGAAATTGATCAGAGTCATCTTAAAGCTTATAACGAAGTATGTGGCTTTCAAAATAATGGCTTTGTACCGGCAATTTATTTGGCTGTGCTTTCTCAAAGTTTGCAAATGCACATGATGACAGCAGAAGCCTTTCCATTTCCAATTTTAGGTTTAGTTCATATTCGTAACCAGATTAAACAAACCAGACCAATTGGTGTAACTGAAAAACTAACCTTGTCATGCAAATTTGGGGAATTAAAGCCGCATGATAAAGGTGTCCAGTTTGACTTTATTACCACGGCTAAAGTTGGCAATGAAGTGGTGATGGAAGGCTTAACGACTTATTTATCTCGTCAAAAAGTCGAGAAAAGAGTGGGTGAGAAAGCCAAAGAAGAACAAGCGCCAGCTTATGTTCCAAAGGCAGAGTGGGATATTTTAGAAAACACAGGCCGCCGTTATGCGAAAGTGTCTGGTGATTTTAACTTAATTCATATTCATGCCATTACTGCAAAAGCTTTTGGCTTTAAGCAAGCAATTGCACATGGTATGTGGAGTAAAGCTAAAGCACTAGCGAACCTCGAATTACCAAATGCTTATGAAGCAGATGTATGGTTTAAGCTACCAATGTTCTTACCATCAAAAGTTGAGTTTTTAACTGCCAATGCAGATAAAAAGACTGATTTCTTGATTCGTAATGCGAAATCACAAAAACCGCATGTTGCAGGAACTGTAAAAGCATTATAAAAATATCAGCAGCCTGAACAGATGTTTGGGCTGCTTTTAAGCAAAATAACAAAAAATGCAAGGAACTTCATGTGATTAAAGAGATTTTACTGGCCGATACCCATAACTATCACGGTATTTTAGATGAACGTTTTATTGATTTAGCCCACCAATTTAGCCGTCTTCAAGATGCTAGAACAGGACAAGGTGGAGCTGCATTAGCGGTTTATTTTAGAGGCCAGAAAGTTGTAGATATCTACACCGGTCTAAAATCACAAAATGAAGCTTGGCAACCTGAAACTTTGGCAGTTTGCTATTCTACAGGTAAAGGTGTACTTGCAACTTTAGCGCATATTTTAGTAAGTGAAGGTTTTTTAGAATACGACAAACCGATTGCGACTTATTGGCCTGAGTTTGCTCAAAATGGAAAAGAGCAAATGACTTTACGTCATGTCCTAAGCCATCAAAGTGGTATGTTTGATATTCGAAATATTCTTGAAAGTGCGAGGGAAATGCTCGACTGGTCTCATATGTTAAATGTGATTGCAGCGACTAAGCCTAGATTCCTTGCAGGAGAGGGTAATGCTTATCAAGCTTTAACATTTGGCTGGCTTGTCGGTGGAGTACTTGAAAAAGCAACTGGTCAATCTTTAGATCAGCTCATGCAAAAATATCTCGTTGAGCCTCTGCAGTTAGACGGCGCTTATTTTGGTACGCCTGCAAGTGAGCTAGACCGTGTAGCACGTTTAATTATTCAACCAAAACCTGAAAAACCAGCGGCTCCCCAAGTTGAAAAACCTAAAAAGCCTCAAGCACGCAAGAGTTCACTCTCTGAAAAAATGATTACATGGACTGGACAAGACCCGCAAGATTTTCAGGATGCTATGATTCCAAAAGGAATGAAGCATTTTAGTTTCTTTAGTGATGAAGGATTGCAAGCAGTCATTCCAGCGGCGAACGGCACGTTTACTGCAAATAGTCTTGCTAAAATTTATGCGATGCTGGCAAATCAAGGCGAATGGGAAGGGCAGCAACTCATTCGCCCAGAAGTATTTAAAGAACTCAGTACCATTCAAAGTTATGCACGTGATCGAGTCATGCCAATTCCAATGAATTGGCGTTTAGGATATCACCGCATTATTACTATGGGTAAACGCGCTAAAAATGGCTTTGGACATATTGGTTACAATGGTTCAGGGGCGTGGTGCGATCCTGAGCGCGACCTGAGTTTTGCCTATACTCATAACTTCCAGATTGGTTCAATCACGGGTGATTATCGTTTGTGGGGGCTTACTCAAGAAGCCTTACGTTGCACTGACCAAATTTTAAAAGGTCGTAAAGGCTGGTTCTAATTTTAGTGTTGCAAAGCTGGTATTTTAATTAATGCCAGCTTCTATATTTATAATAATTCTAGGCGAATAATCGCTTCAGTATGACGCTTAAAATCTTCTTCAGCTAAACCTTGTAAACCAAGTTGATAAATACCTTCTAATCCGCACACAAAGGCAATGAGCCGCCAAGCTATGTCTGTTGAATTAGATATATTTTTAAATTCACCTTCTTTTTTGCCAGATTCAATCGCTTGCACAATTGTTTGATGCCAATTCTGCATGGCAAGGTTATAAGCCTTTCGTATTTCAACATCTTGTTCAATCAAGAGTTCAGCTTCATTCCATAAGCGTAAATAGGGCTGAAGTCTATCTATATTTTCTGCGCCTAATAAGATGAATAGCCTTTGAAATTGGCTAGTCGTTTTTAGGGTTTGTTCAATTTCATCAAGCTGTTCCATCAGCTTTAAAAAAGCTTCAGCTTTTAAATGAGATGCCGAAGAAAAGTGGTGGTGAACTTGTCCGGTTGATGTTTGTGCTTCTGTTGCGATTCGGCGTACCGTCATAGCTGTAAAACCTTCAGCCAAAGCAACTTGCATGGCTGCTTGCAGAATCATTTCTCTGCGTTGATCGCGATTAAGATAGGCCATGTTTCTTTCACCTGACTGAATTCGACACAAATTACATTAAAACTAAAAGTTGGACAAGTGTCCAATTGTGTATATAATAACCATGATTTGAACACGTGTCCAAGTTTTGGATATTGAAGAGCGTTATGCAAAAAAAATGGTTAATCCTGACAATTATCGTCCTTATATATTTACCAGTTACGATTGATGCAACGGTGATGCATGTTGCAACACCATCTTTAAGTGCAGCATTGAATTTAACTGCCAATCAGCTTTTATGGGTCATTGATATTTATTCACTGATTATGGCGGGTTTGATTTTGCCGATGGGTGCACTTGGTGATCGTATTGGCTTTAAAAAATTATTATTTATTGGAACTGCAATTTTTGGAGTCGGTTCCTTAGCTGCGGCTTTTTCTCCAACAGCTTACGCCTTAATTGCTTCCCGTGCTGTTTTAGGTCTAGGGGCAGCAATGCTTATTCCTGCCACTTTATCAGGCATCCGTAATGCTTTTACCGAAGAAAAGCAGAGGAATTTTGCACTTGGTCTTTGGTCTACAGTGGGTGGTGGCGGAGCAGCTTTTGGTCCATTGGTTGGTGGATTTGTACTAGAACATTTCCATTGGGGAGCAGTATTCCTCATCAATATCCCGATTATTTTAGTCGTTCTAGTCATGATCGCGATGATCATTCCAAAACAACAAGTGAAAACTGATCAGCCAATTAATTTAGGGCAAGCTTTAATTTTGGTTGTAGCCATTTTAAGCCTCATCTATTCAATCAAATCGGCGATGTACAACTTCTCGGTACTTACAGTCGTGATGTTTGTAGTGGGTGTAAGTACATTAATACATTTCATTCGAAGCCAAAAAAGAACGACCACGCCAATGATTGATTTGGAGTTATTTAAACATCCAGTGATTTCTACCAGCATTGTTATGGCTGTTGTTTCCATGATTGCTTTGGTTGGTTTTGAATTACTCTTGTCTCAAGAGTTGCAGTTTGTACATGGGTTTTCACCATTACAGGCAGCCATGTTTATTATTCCATTCATGATCGCGATTAGTTTAGGTGGTCCATTAGCTGGAATCTGTTTAAATAAATGGGGACTAAGACTTGTATCTACTGTTGGTATTTTAATAAGTGGATTTAGTCTATGGGGGCTTGCCCAGCTTAACTTTTCGACCGATCACTTTTTAGCGTGGACGTGTATGGTCTTTTTAGGCTTTAGCATCGAAATTGCCTTATTGGCTTCAACTGCCGCCATTATGTCATCCGTCCCACCTCAAAAGGCAAGTGCAGCAGGGGCGATTGAAGGTATGGCCTACGAGCTTGGAGCTGGTTTAGGTGTCGCTATTTTCGGGTTAATGTTGTCTTGGTTTTATAGTCGCTCAATTATTTTGCCAGCAGAGCTTCCGTCGAACTTAATTGAAAAAGCGAGTATCTCGATTGGTGAAACCATGCAATTAGCTTCTAACCTTGAAAGCCCTTTGGGAGAGCAATTGATAGCAGTTGCTCAGCAAGCTTTTAGCTATGCGCATAGTTGGGTGCTTATAATCTCCGCCATTTGTTTCTTCCTTTTAACTGTATTTGTCTGGTTTAGCTTTCCAAAGAAAGTAAATTAAGAAATTCAAAATAGAGGATAAAAAGAGAGATGATCTTTCTTTTTATCCTTAAATATCTTTTTTAATATTTTCTTCATATCAAAAATTGGTTATTTAATTCTCATAAATAAATTATTCTTTAATAGGTTTCATGTTTTTATTTCAAAATGATTCAATATTCATGTAATTGAAATTTAATGAAAAATGAGTTGATCGAAAATTGACTGTAAAAAAATGGTTTGTTAATCTGCTATTCGAAAATCTAAAAACAAATAAAAGAGGCTGCTGTGAATTTTAAATTAAAAACATCACTCATTATTGGAGCAATTGTTGCGTCTTCACTTGTATATGCCGCAACTGTACTTTCACCAAATCAGAATAATAATAGTGGATCAATTCCATCTGGTTATTCAGATTTAGAATTTTCTTTAGCAAATGGGAATTGGGTCAAAAATCTCTCTTTACCGGTAAGCGCTAATAATTCGGACAAGATTACAGTTCGTTCTAGTGCCGCTTATAGTAGTTATTTAGATACTTCTAATACGAATATTCCTTTAGAAGTGTTGAAGATAAATAGTGGGGATGTTTATCAATTCATCTTTAATAGCAGTCAAAATAAATGGATCGCTCAGTTAGCAACAGTGAGTCCTACCAATGGTGCGACTTATGAAGTCGTTCCATTAACCACTGCATCCATGCAAAAAATACTTATTCAAAATGACAAATGGGCACAAACCATTGCATTACCGAGTGATGTACGTGATGGAACAACCGTACAAATTGTTTCTACGGCAAGTACAAGCTCGGAGATTGATAAAACAAATTTACTATTTCCAAGCAGTTTTACATTAAAAAATGGCTCTGAATATTGGTTTAAATATTATTCTGCTTTAGGAAAATGGGTGCCAGAATATATAAAACCTCAGAAGCTAAATGTTCAGCAAATTGGAACTTCTTTAGCTGCGGTAAGTAGCCCGCTAACGGAAGTTTCATTTGGAGATGGAAATTGGGTTTCTAATTTCACTCTACCTGCGAGTGCAAGTGATCGAGATAGAATTATTATCAAGTCTACAGCGACTTGGTCTGCAAAAATTAATAATACCAATGTTAATAGCCAAGCGACTTTAACGCTAAAAACAGGCGATCAATATGAGTTTATGTATGTCAGTGATAAAGGATATTGGCAGCTGATCTCTTCACCAACGAAGGTGATTGATTCATCGGCAACAATTCCTGCAATTTTACCGAATATGACTCAACCCGCTTTAAAGGTAAAATTTTCTACCACAAATTGGCAGCCAACCTTACAACTGCCAGTTAAAGCTCAAGTCGGGGATAAGGTGGTTATTGTGTCGAATGCATCGGCCGACACCTATATTAATGCTGCTAATGGCTTGTCTACTGCAATTAAAAATGGTGAAAACCGCCGTTTTATTTACACCGCTCAAGGTTGGACAGTAGATAGCTATACAATTGATATGTTGTTGGTTTCTAGCCCAGAAGTAAATTCAATTTTAGGAGACAGCGCTGCAAAATTGAGAATGATTGAAGGCGTAAATTTAACGAATTTAACTGCTGAAAATTCGAATGCACGTTTTTACTTAAGAGATGTGGGCTATTTAACTTATAAAATACCTGCTGCAACTTTAAAAGAAGCGATTTCTTTTGGACGTGATGACACGACCGTACAAAATGAGCGTAAACGTGTATTGGCTGATGGCGTCTATTATCAAGGCAATGAACCAGGCGATGGTGGTTGTGGCTGGGCATGGATTAATGCATCTTCATATAACATGATTGGTGCAAATGATATTGCAGGTTGTTCTTTTGCTGCGATGCGTCATGAGGTAGGACATAATCTTGGCCTATACCATAATGGTTCAACTAATATTGGTTCAGGCTTTGCCCATCCTTTAGGAAGTACTGCGATGGGTGGTAATAATATTAATTTTTACTCTAGCCCATACTTATACAACCCTAAATATGGTGTCCGTTTGGGTGAGGAAGGAAAAATTGATGCGGTGAGTGTTATTAACCTAAATGCACAGAAAATTTCTCTATATAACTAATCTCTATTCTTAGCTATAAATAATGAAAAAAAATAAATTGTTAATAGGAACTGCTATCGCTTGTTTAGCGCTAGCAGTTCTCATCTGGCTTGCATTTT
The DNA here is from genome assembly GCF_000369825.1 of Acinetobacter sp. NIPH 542. Lineage (NCBI taxonomy): Bacteria > Pseudomonadati > Pseudomonadota > Gammaproteobacteria > Moraxellales > Moraxellaceae > Acinetobacter > Acinetobacter sp. NIPH 542. The sequence goes on along the minus strand of NZ_KB850206.1, from coordinate 1,792,462 downwards.
CACAGCAAAGTTCTTCTGCTTTAACATCATCTACAGATAGCCTGAAAAGTGAAGTTAGCTTAAAGCAAGTTGAAAGTCAGAATGGTTTTTCTCGTCAAAATACAATGAATCTGAGTCCGTCAGAGAAAGAAAGATTATCTAAGCAACAAATTGTTTTTAATGAGATAGAAAAGGATCAGCTACCTTCTAATGTTAATTTTCCATTGATTAAAAATGGACAAGGCATGGTGATTAAGTATGATCCAAACGTGATTGAACTCAAAAAAGTAGGTGATACTGTTAAGTTTCAAATGTTGGAATATGGAATTAACCGCACAGGAAAAATTGTAGAGATTGAACCTGTTGACCAAGATATTGTTCGGTGGACAGGGAAATTTGATCAGGGAGATCCAAATCAGAATTTCTTTACCATCACCCAAAGTCAAAAAGACCACTATACGATCATGCAAATTTTTACCGAGAAAGGAAATTATTCGGCTGAAGTTAAAGATGGTGTAGGGCTAGTACAGACGATGGATGATGGAGTCACTGATCAGGAGTTACATCATGATCACCCTTAGTCAAATAAATGGTTCCGATGAGAAAAGAGTATAGTTCGCAGTTTATCTGTACGGATATGAGCTTTATGCGTTCACTCTCTTTTAAAAACAAAGTATGCTTATGCCTGTAACAAGGAGCATACATGTATCAAGTACTTGCTAGAAAATACCGTCCACGTAATTTCAATGAGTTAGTGGGGCAAAACCATGTTTCTCGTGCATTAAGCAGTGCATTGGAACGCGGTCGTCTACACCATGCTTATTTATTTACAGGAACGCGTGGTGTGGGGAAGACCACAATTGCACGTATTTTAGCCAAGTGTTTAAACTGTGAAACAGGTGTGACCTCTACACCATGTGAAGTCTGTGCAACTTGTAAAGCGGTAAACGAAGGCCGTTTTATTGATTTGATTGAAATTGATGCTGCTTCAAGAACAAAAGTAGAAGATACGCGTGAACTTTTAGACAACGTTCCTTATGCGCCAACGCAAGGTCGTTTTAAAGTTTACCTGATTGACGAAGTACATATGTTATCTACGCATTCCTTTAATGCGTTATTAAAAACATTAGAAGAACCACCAGAACACGTTAAATTTTTATTTGCAACGACTGATCCACAAAAGCTACCAATTACGGTCATTTCACGTTGTTTGCAATTTACATTGCGCCCTTTAGCTGTTGATGAAATTACAAAGCATCTTGGCGCAATTCTTGAAAAAGAACAGATTGTTTCTGACCAAGATGCAATTTGGCAAATTGCCGAGTCTGCTCAAGGTTCATTGCGTGATGCATTATCTTTAACCGATCAGGCAATTGCCTATGGTCAGGGTGCTGTACAGCATCAAGATGTTAAAGAAATGCTCGGTCTAATTGACCGCACCATTATTTATGATTTGATTCTAGCAATTCATCAGAACCAACGTGAAAAAGTTAGTCAGCTTTTATTACAATTTAGACATCAAGCGCTCGATGTTTCACTTGTACTTGATCAGTTGATTTCGACATTGCATGAATTGGCAATTTTGCAATATCTGCCTGATTTGAGTTTGAAATATAGCGATGAAATCAATCGTAAAATCATGCAACTGTCCAAGCTAATTTCTGCTCAAGATTTACAACTGTATTATCAAATTGCATGTAAAGGGCGATCTGACCTACAACTTGCCGTGACGCAAGAACAAGGTTTTGAAATGTGCATTTTACGCTTATTGGCATTCCGTCCTTTAGCGCCTAATGAAATTGTAGTGTCAGAGCCTGTTCAACAAAATCAGCAAGTTGTGGTGAATCAGCAAGTTCAGCAAATAGCTCAAGATATTGCTCCTGTAAGTGCTGTGCAGCCAGTTGAAGTTATTAGCCAACCCGCTATGGTTGAACCTGAACCTGAACCTGAACCTGAACCTGAACCTGAACCTGAACCTGAACCTGAACCTGAACCTGAACCTGAACCTGAACCTGAACCTGAAC